>NZ_KZ454944.1:1258664-2458664 GCF_002797415.1 Bacillus alkalisoli | reverse complement strand
AGGCAAGAAAGATTGTCGATTATTTAGGAGGAACGGTATACGCAATAGATGGCCGTCTTGAACCAATTGGAAAAGATATTATTATTTGTACTCCAGATAATGTTGATATTGCTGGATCTATCTCTGAATTTATGCAACATGAAGAAGACTATAATAGTAGTAAAAGGTGGTAGTTAACTTGGTATTTATATTGAATTTAATCCTACAACTAGTTGGAATATATACCATATTGTTAGTAATATATGTTTTAATGTCATGGTTTCCTAATGCAAGGGAATCTTCTATTGGGCGTATGATAGGAAAAGTTTGCGAGCCTTATTTAGATATGTTTCGAAAAATCATACCGCCACTTGGTATGATTGATATCTCGCCTATTGTTGCAATTTTGGCTTTACGTTTTGCATCAGATGGTTTACTTTATTTATTTAGAATCCTAGGCCTTTATCCTTAAAAATGTCCATATATCAGCATTTCAGGAAAGAGGAACATGAATTTATTGATAAGATAGTTAGTTGGAAAGAATATGTACAACGTGTATATACTTCTAAACTTACAGATTTCTTAGATCCAAGAGAACAAGAAATATTATCATCCATCATTGGTCAAAACGGCGAAGTGCAATTTATTTTAAACGGCGGGCATCCTAATGCTGAAAGAAAGAGAGCTTTTATTTTTCCACATTATATTGTTCCAAACGAAGAAGATTTTCAACTGAAAGCATTTGAAATTCAATATGCTCAAAAATTTGTAAAGATTGACCATAGACATGTTTTAGGAGCATTAATGAACATTGGTTTGAAAAGAAGTAAATATGGTGATATTTCCATAGCTGGAAAAGATGTTTTTATTGTTGTATCCACTGAAATAGCTGACTTTGTAAAAATGGAGTTAAATGAAGTAGGTAAAGCAACTGTTACCCTTAAAGATATTCCTACTAAGCAAGTGAAGCTGGATGTGGAGAAATGGGAAGAGGCTAGTACAACTGCTTCTTCTTTGCGAATTGATACGATCATCGCATCCGTATATAATATCTCTCGTCAAAAGGCTCAAATACTTATCGAAGGTCAAAAAGTAAAAGTGAATTGGAAGTTAATCGACCAAACATCTTTTGATTGTGAAGAAGGAGATGTTATATCTGTTAGAGGATTTGGTCGTAGTAAGCTTGTTTCTGTAGATGGTAAAACTAAAAAAGATAAATATCGAATTATTGTAGGAAAACAAAAATAATCGCAAAATAAGCAGGATTTATAATTTTTTTGTCGAAAATACTTATAACATCAGTAATGAGATCTTATTGGAGGTGGCCTAGATGCCGTTAACACCACTTGATATTCACAATAAAGAATTTAGTAAAGGATTTCGCGGATACGACGAAGACGAAGTGAATGAATTTCTAGATCAAGTAATCAAAGATTACGAAATGGTCATCCGTGAGAAGAAAGAATTAGAGGAAAAATCAAAAGACCTTAACGAACGCCTTTCTCATTTTAGTTCAATAGAGCAAACGCTTAATAAATCTATTTTAGTTGCACAAGAAACAGCTGAAGATGTGAAAAGGAATGCTCAAAAAGAAGCAAAACTTATCATTAAAGAAGCAGAGAAGAATGCAGACCGCATTATAAATGAATCATTAATCAAATCAAGAAAAATACAAGTTGAAATTGAAGAGTTGAAAAAAACGTCAAAAGTTTTCCGCAATCGTTTTAAAATGTTAATTGAAGCTCAATTAGATATGATTAGCAGTGACGATTGGGAGCATTTAATGGAGTATGAAAACAAAGAAGAAAAAACGGAAGAAAATCGAGTATAACCTTGATATCTTTTCTTGTTTTTTGTATAATACGTACACAATAACTGTTTAACTTTAATATTATATTAAAACGTTGATAGGGACAGTAATTTCTACATATTGTTTATTTAAGCGAGTCGAGGGTGGTGAAAGCTCGACAAAACAAGTGGAAATGAATATCACCCTAGAGTGCCAAGCTGAAATAACAGTAAGCTTCGCCGGTTTATTCACGTTACGAATACTAAGTGGGTAAAGATTTTTTAACCTTTACCAAACTAGGGTGGTACCACGGGAGTTCTCTCGTCCCTTTTAGGGATGAGAGAACTCTTTTTATTTATTTTTATCTTGATACAAGATTAATTATTTTATTTTTCTTGGGAATGCACATAATGCACCATGAAGTATAATTAGTTTAGCATTCTAAATACTAACCTAACCTAAGTTGTTGTTAGCACGAGTTGCGAGACGCCTGCGGGAGTGTGTGTCAAGGGAGACCCCGCAGGCGTAAGCGCCGAGGAGTAGGTTTTTTCACGATAGTGAAAATAACCTTCCTTTTTACCACCCGCGGAAAGCGAGCAAATCGTGTAACAACAACAATTAGTATCCAACGAATAACTTTTCATGGTAGCAATAGAAAATGGAGGAATTATCATGGAGTACAAAGACACATTACTTATGCCAAAAACAGATTTCCCAATGAGAGGAAACCTACCTAATAGAGAACCTCAAATGCAAGAAAAATGGTCCGAAATGGACATCTATAAAAAAGTACAAGAAAGAACAAAAGGCAGACCTTTCTTCATCCTACACGACGGACCACCATACGCAAATGGTGACATCCACATGGGTCACGCATTAAATAAAGTTTTAAAGGACTTCATCGTTCGTTATAAATCAATGAGTGGTTATCACTCTCCGTATGTGCCTGGTTGGGATACACATGGTTTACCAATCGAAACAGCATTAACGAAGAATAAAAAAGTAAACAGAAAAGAAATGTCAGTAGCTGAATTCCGTAAACTTTGTGAAGAATATGCATATGATCAAGTCGATAGGCAACGTGATCAGTTCATGCGTTTAGGAGTAACTGGTGATTGGTTCAACCCATACATCACATTAAAACCAGAATATGAAGCGCAACAAATTAAAGTATTTGGTGATATGGCAAGAAACGGTTTAATCTATAAAGGCTTAAAGCCTGTATATTGGTCTCCATCAAGTGAGTCAGCACTTGCTGAAGCGGAGATTGAATACCAAGATAAACGATCTGCTTCCATTTATGTTTCCTTCTCAGTAGTCGATGGCAAAGGCGTTTTAGAAGGAGACGAAAGTTTCATTATCTGGACAACAACTCCATGGACAATTCCTGCTAACTTAGGTATTTCTGTACACCCTGAATTAGATTACAGCATTGTAAAAGTAGAAGATAAGAAGTTTGTTATTGCAACTGAACTATTAGAAGCAGTAACTAAAGAACTTGAATGGGAAACTGCAGAAGTAGTGAAGACAGTAAAAGGAAAAGAATTAGAGCATGTTCTTGCTAAACATCCATTATACGATCGCACTTCACTTGTTATGTTAGGTGAACACGTTACAACTGACGCTGGTACTGGGTGTGTCCATACTGCACCAGGACATGGAGAAGATGACTTTGTAGTTGGTCAAAAATACGGCTTAGACGTTTTGTGTCCAGTTGATAGTCGTGGATATATGACAAATGAAGCAGCTGGATTTGAGGGGCTTTTCTATGATGAGGCAAACAAACCAATTACTGAAAAACTAACAGAAGTTGGTGCCCTGCTAAAACTAAGTTTTATCACACACTCTTACCCACACGACTGGAGAACGAAAAAACCTACAATTTTCCGTGCAACAGCTCAATGGTTTGCTTCCATTGATAAAATCCGTGACCAATTACTAGAAGCGGTTGCAGAAACAAAATGGGTTCCAGCATGGGGTGAAACACGTCTGCACAATATGGTTCGTGACCGTGGAGATTGGTGTATTTCTCGTCAACGTGCATGGGGTGTTCCAATTCCAGTATTTTATGCGGAAAATGGGGAAGCAATTATTACGGATGAAACGATTAACCATGTTTCAGCACTATTTAGAGAGCACGGTTCAAATATATGGTTTGAAAAAGAAGCGAAAGACTTATTACCTGAAGGATTTACTCATCTAGGAAGTCCAAACGGTCACTTCTCTAAAGAAACAGATATTATGGATGTTTGGTTTGACTCTGGATCTTCCCATCAATCTGTATTAGAAGAAAGAGATGACCTACAACGTCCAGCCGATCTTTATTTAGAAGGTTCTGACCAATATCGTGGTTGGTTTAACTCTTCTTTAACAACTGGTGTGGCAGTAACTGGAAAAGCTCCTTATAAAGGAATTTTAAGCCACGGTTTTGCACTAGATGGACAAGGAAGAAAAATGAGTAAATCATTAGGAAATGTAGTACTTCCATCAAAAGTCATGAACCAACTAGGTGCTGATATTTTACGTTTATGGGTAGCTTCCGTTGACTATCAAGCGGATGTAAGAGTTTCCGATGATATTTTAAAACAAGTTGCTGAAGTTTATCGTAAAATTAGAAACACATTCCGTTTCTTATTAGGAAATCTTGCGGACTTTGATCCAAATCAGCATGCTGTTAATGTAGAAAACCTAAGAGATGTAGATAAATATATGTTAGTGAAATTAAATAATTTAATGTCAAAAGTGAAAAAGGGTTATGATGAGTATGAGTTTGCAACAATCTATCATGCTGTACACAACTTCTGTGCAATTGAATTAAGTTCATTCTATTTAGACTTTGCGAAAGATATTTTATATATTGAAGCAACGGATAATAGTGAAAGACGTGCCATTCAAACAGTGTTATATGAAACATTATTAGCATTAACAAAGTTAGTAGCACCTATTTTGCCTCACACGGCAGATGAAGTGTGGTCTCACATTTCATTTGTACAAGAGGAAAGTGTTCAACTAGTAGATATGCCTGAAGCTTTATCTATTTCCAATTCCGATGAAATTGAAAAGAAATGGGATGCATTTATGGAGTTACGTGATGATGTATTAAAAGCATTAGAAGTTGCTCGTAACGAAAAAGTTATTGGAAAATCATTAACGGCGCACGTTACTTTGTATCCAAATGTATCAACAAAAGAGCTACTAGATTCAATTGAAGAAAATGTTCAACAATTATTTATCGTTTCCGGACTGACAGTTGAAACTTCGAAAGAAACTGCACCTGAAAATGCACACGTATTTGAGAACGTAGCCATTACGATTGAAAATGCAAAAGGCGAAACTTGTGAACGTTGCTGGGTTGTAACACCGACAGTTGGAGAAGATACAGATCACCCAACGCTTTGCCCACGTTGTGCATCTGTTGTGAAAAATAACTATACGACAAATTAACATATGAAAAGGGTGCTCGAATAGGGTTAATTACCTTTATTCGGGCACTCTTTTTAAATGGATAATAATAAATTGTACGTTAGGATTTCATTTTGCTATAATGAAAGGTAGGAAATTTTCGAATCGTGGAGGAATTGTTGTGAGATACTATCTTATCGCACTTATTGTTATCTTATTAGACCAAGTCACAAAATGGCTAGTAGTACAGTATATGGAAATTGGTCAACATATTAAGATCATAGATAACTTCTTATATCTATCATCCCACCGAAATGCTGGAGCAGCGTGGGGAATTTTAGAAGGACAAATGTGGTTCTTTTACATCATTACAGTAGCAGTAGTTATTGGATTAATAATTTATATGCAAAAATTACCGTCAGACCAAAATTGGATGAAGTTAGCCTTAGCGTTAATGTTAGGTGGAGCAATAGGAAACTTTATTGATCGCTTATTCCGTAAAGAGGTTGTAGACTTTGTTAATACGTATATTTTCACTTACGACTTTCCTATTTTTAACGTTGCAGATTCTGCATTAGTTGTAGGAGTAGGTATCATATTAGTATTAACGATATTAGAAGGTAAAAAGGAAAAGGAGCAAATTAATTAATGAATGAAACTTTACAACATCATGTAGAAGAAATAGAAAAAGGGGACCGTATTGATAAAGTTATTTCTTCCCTTAATGAAGAATGGTCAAGAAATCAAGTTCAACAATGGATTAAAGATGGAAATGTATTAGTAAATGAACAAAAAACAAAACCTAACTACAAATGTAGTATCGGTGATAAATTAACAATTATGATTCCAGAACCAGAAGAATTAAATGTTACTCCAGAAGAAATGAATTTAGATGTCTACTACGAAGATGCGGACGTTATTGTAGTAAACAAACCAAAAGGAATGGTTGTACATCCAGCTGTAGGACATGCAAGTGGAACATTAGTAAACGGCTTAATGGCACACTGTAAAGACCTTTCTGGAATTAATGGTGTCCTTCGTCCAGGTATTGTGCATCGAATCGATAAAGATACATCTGGTTTATTAATGGTAGCAAAAAATGATTTTGCGCATGAAAAGCTAGTAAATCAACTAGTAGCAAAAACAGTAACAAGAAAATATCAAGCAATCGTACACGGAGTAATTAAACATGATGTTGGTACAATTGATGCTCCAATTGGTCGTGATAAAAAAGAACGTCAAAGTATGTCAGTTACAGATGAAAATAGTAAGCATGCAGTAACACATTTCCGTGTTATAGAAAGATTTAATGATTTTACACATGTAGAATGCCGCTTAGAAACGGGTAGAACACACCAAATCCGCGTGCATATGAAATATATTGGTTATCCTCTAGTTGGTGATCCAAAATATGGCCCAAGGAAAACATTACCAATTGAAGGTCAAGCATTACACGCTGGCGTATTAGGATTTGTGCACCCAAGGACAGAAGAATATTTAGAATTCTCAGCACCAATTCCAACAGAATTCGAAGAACTATTAAAATCGTTAAAAAGTGATTGACAGCTCGACATTATTCTGCGATAATCATTTTAACAAGATAGACCTTTAACAGGCAGTCCCGTGAGGCTGAGAAGGTAACGGATACAGTAGGAGAAATTGTAGGGATAAATGTATCTCTATGTTTCCTCATACTACCTAAACCTCTCATCCATATAGGGTGAGAGGTTTTTTCGTTACGTAAAACGAAAAAAGAGGTGAATAAAATGACGCAAAAAGCAATTGTACTAGACGAGCAAGCAATAAGAAGAGCATTAACAAGAATCGCACACGAAATAATTGAGAAAAATAAAGGAATAGAAAACACAGTACTTGTAGGTATCAAAACTAGAGGAATCTACATCGCAAAGAGACTTGCGGAAAGAATTCATCAGATAGAAAATAAAGAAATCGCAGTAGGCGAAATCGATATAACTCTTTACCGAGACGACTTAACTACTAAAACAAGTGACAATGAACCGTTAGTAAAAGGCTCAAACTTGCCTGTAGACATAACAAACAAAAAAGTAATCTTAGTAGACGATGTGCTATTTACTGGTAGAACTGTTCGAGCAGGTTTAGATGCTTTAATGGATAACGGAAGACCATCTCAAATTCAACTAGCAGTATTAGTGGATAGAGGTCATCGTGAACTACCAATACGAGCTGATTATGTAGGAAAAAACATTCCAACTGCTAGCTCTGAAAAAATTGTCGTAGAACTCTCTGAAGTGGATGTATTAGATCAAGTTAGTATACATGAAAAAGAATAAGACCCTTTAATGAAGTCCAGAGAGGCTTGCAAAGGGGGAACAAGGAGCATACGTATGTATACGTCTACCTCCTTATGACCTCTTTGCGAAATTCGTAAAGAGTTTTTTTATGCAAATTATAGGAGGAACACATATGAATGAAAAACCAGTATTAGACGTACATGAAAGACCAGCATTGCCAACCTGGGTAATGTTAAGTTTACAACATTTATTTGCCATGTTTGGGGCAACTATTTTAGTACCAATGATTGTGGGACTTAGTCCTGCAGTAGCATTAGTATCAAGTGGTCTTGGTACTTTAGCATATCTACTAATAACTAGAGGACAAATTCCTGCTTACTTAGGGTCATCCTTTGCTTTCATTGCACCAATTTTAGCAGCAACAGCATTCGGTGGACCAGAAGCAGCCATGTTAGGAAGCTTTTTTGCAGGTATCGTATATGGCTTAGTAGCTTTACTAATAAAAAAACTTGGTCACGGTTGGATTATGAATGTGTTACCACCTGTAGTAGTAGGTCCAATCATTGTTGTAATCGGATTAGGATTATCTGGAGTAGCGATTAACAACTCTATGTATGTTAACCCAGGTGCAGAAGTGCTTGAATATAGTGGAGTACACTTTACAGTAGCGCTTCTAACGTTAGCATTAACAGTAGTTTGTGCAGTTTTCTTAAAAGGATTTTTCGGAGTAATTCCAATTTTAATAGGTGTAGTTGGTGGTTATACAATCGCTTACTTCTTTGGTCTAGTAGACTTTACTCCAATCCAAACAGCAGCTTGGCTACAAGCACCACAATTTTTAGTACCATTCGTAACGTACACACCAGACTTTAAATGGGCTATATTGTTGATTATGGTTCCAGTAGCAGTAGTAACAATTGCAGAACATATCGGAGATCAAATGGTATTAGGTAAAATTACAGGAAGAAACTTTGTAGAAAAACCAGGATTACACCGCTCAATTTTAGGAGACGGAGTTGCAACAATTATTGCTTCTTTCATCGGTGGACCCCCAAATACTACTTATGGCGAAAACATCGGTGTGTTAGCGATCACGAGAGTATTTAGTGTGTTCGTAGTAGGTGGAGCTGCAGTACTTGCTATACTGTTAGGGTTTGTTGGAAAGGTTGCGGCCTTTATTACAACGATTCCAACACCGGTAATGGGTGGAGTATCCATCCTACTTTTCGGAATAATCGCTTCAAGTGGATTCCGTGTACTAATTGATAATAAAGTAGACTTCGGAGTTAAAAGAAACTTAATCATTGCATCAGTAATCGGAGTAATCGGTGTAGGTGGAGCATTCATCCAAGTTGGTGAAAACATCAACATTCCTGCTATGGCATTAGCAGCTATCATTGGAGTAGTACTAAACCTAGTTTTACCTGGTAAAGATTCATATACACCAGAAGACGAAAAACAAAATAGTCAAGCAGGTTAAACCTTTTAAAGCTAGTCCGGAGAGACTAATAAGGGTGTGCAACTGCTAGTTTAATAGAGTTTATACGAAGGATATGCTAATACATGCTCCTTCCAATAAGCTTCTTTAAAACATGCTTTTAAACACCCTATTCAAGATGAATAGGGTGTTTTTTATAAGGATTCATTAGTAATACTACTTGATATATAAAACTTAGAGTGCAGCGGAAAGGAACAAACAAGTTATTGTATCTAAAAAAAGTATGAGAAAAGAGACTTAAAAAACAGGAGGGATGAACGTGAAGCATCTACGAACGATGAGTGACCTTACAGTCGATGAGATCTATGTATTAATTAAAGAAGCAATCCAATTCAAGAATGGCGAAACTTGGAATGTAGACGAACAAATTTTCGTATGCAACTTATTTCACGAGGCAAGTACAAGAACAAAAAGTAGCTTTGAAGTAGCCCAAAGAAGTTTAGGGATGGAAGTTATACCTTTTGAAGTATCTACATCAAGTGTACAAAAAGGCGAAACATTATACGACACCGTAAAAACACTTGAGATGATCGGAGTAAATGTATTCGTTATTCGCCATAGTGAAGAAAACTACTTTCATCAACTAGAAGGAATACAAGGAGCTATCATCAACGGTGGAGATGGTTGTGGAAATCATCCAACTCAATCATTACTTGATTTAATGACAATTTTTGAAGAATACGGAAAGTTTGAAGGCTTAAATATTACGATTTGCGGAGATATTTTACACAGTCGTGTTGCTAGGTCAAACGCGGAAATATTACAAAAGCTTGGCGCAAACGTTACATTTGTTGCACCAGAAAAATGGCAAGATCCAACTTATAACACAGAACAATATATATCAATAGATGAAGCAGTGAAAAATGCAGATGTCCTCATGTTGCTAAGAATTCAACATGAACGCCATACAGACCAAAATAATGAGGCAACAAATTATCATAAGGAATATGGGTTAACGATTGAAAGAGAATTAGTAATGAAAGAAGGAAGTATCATTATGCATCCTGCTCCAGTTAACAGGGGAGTTGAAATAGATAGCAGCTTAGTAGAATGTGAGCGTTCTAGAATTTTTGAACAAATGAGAAATGGAATGTTTATGAGAATGGCAGTTTTAAAAAGAGCGATGGAACAATAAGGGGGAAAAAACATGGCAATCTTAATTAAAAACGGCGCAATGGTAACAAACAATGGAGAATTGACAAAAGTAGATGTAAGAATAGAAGGCAACATTATTTCAGAAATAGGCATTAACTTACAGGTGAAGGAAGATAGTCAAGTAATAGACGCTATGAACAAACTAGTCGCTCCAGGTTTTATCGATGTACATGTTCATTTAAGAGAGCCGGGTGGAGAGAAAAAAGAAACAATTGATACAGGAACATTGGCTGCTGCTCGTGGAGGTTTTACTACAATTGCTGCAATGCCAAACACTAGACCAACTCCTGATACGAAAGAACAATTAGAGTGGCTACATAAAAGGATAGAAGAAACGGCTCATGTCCGAGTTTTACCGTATGCTTCTATTACAACAAGACAGTTAGGGCAAGAACTTACGAATTTTGAAGAGTTAAAGAATGCAGGAGCATTTGCGTTTACAGATGATGGGGTAGGAGTACAAAGTGCTGCAATGATGCTTGAAGCGATGAAAAAAGCAGCAAAACTAAATATGGCAGTAGTAGCACATTGTGAAGAAAACACGTTAATAAACAAAGGTGCAGTTCACGAAGGTACTTTTTCTGAAAAATATAATTTAAACGGTATTCCATCCGTATGCGAATCTGTTCATATCGCAAGAGACGTATTATTAGCAGAAGCTGCCAACTGTCACTATCATGTTTGTCACATAAGTACAAAGGAGTCTGTTCGAGTAGTTAGGGATGCAAAAAGGGCTGGTATTCAAGTTACAGCGGAAGTTACACCACATCACCTTCTACTATGCGAGGATGACATCCCTGGTCTTGACACTAACTACAAAATGAACCCTCCTCTAAGGGGAAAAGAAGATAGAGATGCGTTAATTGAGGGGTTGTTAGATGGAACGATAGACTTCATCGCAACGGATCATGCACCACATACTGCAGAAGAAAAAGCGGAAAAGATAGAGTTAGCACCATTTGGAATTGTTGGATTAGAAGCTGCATTTCCATTACTTTACACAAACTTTGTTCAAAAAGAAATTTTTACATTAAAACAGCTTATTGATTGGATAACGGTAAAACCTGCATCAACGTTCCGATTACCATATGGTTCAATAGAAGTTGGGAAATTTGCAGATATTACCATCTTGGATCTAAACCATAAGGAAAACATCGACACAGAAAATTTCTTATCAAAAGGAAAAAATACTCCGTTTGGAAACTGGAATTGCCAAGGATGGCCAGTTGTAACAATAGTAGATGGAAAAGTAGTGTGGGAGAAAGGGAGTGTTCTAGCGTGAATAGACAACTAGTATTAGAAGATGGAACTTTTTTCGTAGGAAAAGCATTCGGAAGTTTGGAAGACAGTATTGGTGAAGTAGTTTTTAATACAGGGATGACAGGTTATCAAGAAATATTGTCCGACCCATCGTATTGTGGTCAGATTGTAACACTGACTTATCCACTAGTAGGAAACTACGGAATAAACCGTGATGACTTTGAATCTATCCATCCTGCGATTAAAGGTTTTGTTGTAAAAGAAGTGTGTGATTACCCATCAAACTTCCGCAACCAGTGGACATTAGACGAGTTTTTTAAAGCAAAAAAAATACCAGGAATATCTGGGATTGATACAAGAAAATTAACTCGAATTATTCGCCAACATGGAACTTTAAAAGGTGCTTTTGTTTCGAGTAATGCGAATAGACAAGAGGTTATAGAAAAATTAAAGTCAATTCCATTACCTACTAACCAGGTGGAGCAAGTTTCTACAAAGACAGCATATCCTAGCCCAGGCCGAGGGTACCGAGTAGTACTAGTTGACTTTGGAATGAAGCACGGAATTTTAAGAGAATTAAATAAACGTGGTTGTGATGTAGTAGTTGTACCGTACAACATAACTGCGGAAGAAGTAATGCAATTAAGTCCAGATGGAATTATGCTTTCAAACGGACCTGGTGACCCAAAAGATGTACCGAAAGCGATTCAAATGATTAAAGAATTAATTGGTCAAGTGCCAATCTTCGGTATTTGCTTAGGGCATCAGTTATTTGCACTAGCATCTGGAGCAAACACAGAGAGACTAAAGTTCGGTCATCGCGGATCAAACCATCCTGTTAAAGATCTAAAATCAGGAAAAGTAGCAATAACTTCTCAAAACCATGGATATACAGTGGAAAAAGATTCGATAGAGAATACACGTTTAGAAGTGACCCATATCGCTTTAAATGACGATACAGTAGAAGGATTACGTCACAAAGATTATCCTGTGTTTACGGTACAATATCATCCAGAAGCAAGTCCTGGACCAGAAGATGCTAACTACTTATTCGATCAATTCATGGAATTAATTACTGAAACGAAGAAAGAAGGGGAACTTCTATGCCAAAACGTCTAGACATTCAAACAATCTTAGTAATTGGGTCAGGTCCAATTGTAATTGGGCAAGCAGCTGAGTTTGACTATGCTGGAACACAAGCATGTTTAGCCTTGAAAGAAGAAGGATATCGAGTGATTTTAGTTAACTCTAATCCAGCTACTATCATGACGGATACAGAGATTGCAGATAAAGTGTATATGGAACCTTTAACAGTTGATTTTTTAAGCAGAATTATCAGAAAAGAAAGACCAGATGCATTAGTTCCGACTTTAGGTGGCCAAACAGGCTTAAACTTAGCAGTAGAGTTAGCAGATTCAGGTGTTTTAGATGAGTGTAACGTGGAGATATTAGGTACAAAACTCTCCGCTATTAAAAAAGCCGAAGACAGAGAGCTTTTCCGTAATTTAATGAATGAATTAGGAGAACCGGTTCCTGAAAGTGAAATCATTCACTCTTTAGAGGAAGCACATGTGTTTGTTGAACAAGTTGGGTTACCAGTTATTGTTCGACCTGCTTACACATTAGGTGGAACGGGTGGAGGTATTTGTACAACAGAAGAGGAGCTTGTAGAAATTGTTACTAGCGGCATAAAGAATAGTCCTGTCAGTCAGTGCTTATTAGAAAAAAGTATAGCTGGGTTTAAAGAAATCGAATATGAAGTAATGCGAGACTCCAACGATAATGCAATCGTAGTTTGTAACATGGAAAACATTGATCCAGTTGGTATTCACACAGGTGACTCCATTGTTGTTGCACCAAGTCAAACATTAAGCGATCGAGAGTACCAGCTTTTACGTAATGTATCGTTGAAAATTATTCGCGCTTTAGGAATAGAAGGTGGTTGTAACGTCCAATTAGCGTTAGACCCTGATAGCTTTAACTATTATATTATCGAAGTTAATCCACGTGTAAGTCGCTCTTCAGCACTCGCATCAAAAGCAACAGGCTACCCTATTGCTAAATTAGCAGCGAAGATTGCAGTGGGACTTACTTTAGATGAAGTGAAAAACCCTGTGACAGGTAAAACGTATGCTTGCTTTGAGCCAGCACTTGATTATATCGTTACAAAAATCCCACGCTTCCCATTTGATAAGTTCGAATCAGCAAACCGTCGTTTAGGTACGCAAATGAAAGCAACAGGTGAAGTAATGGCAATTGGACGTACTTTTGAGGAGTCCATCTTAAAAGCAGTGCGCTCTTTAGAAGCTAATGTCTATCACTTGGACTTAGAAGGTGTATCAGATTTCACAGATGAAATGGTAGAAAAACGAATAAGAAAAGCTGGTGATGAGCGTTTATTCTATGTTGCAGAGGCAATGAGAAGAGGCGTGACTAATGAAACGATTCATGATTGGAGTAAAATAGATTTATTTTTCCTACAGAAAATAAAAAACATTTTAAACTTTGAAGTAGAAATAAAGGAAAATCCTTTTAACATAGCAACTTTATACGCAGCAAAACAAATGGGCTTTAGTGATATTGCAATCTCAAACTTATGGGATACAACAGAAAGAGATATTTATGAATTAAGAAAACAAGAAAACATCCAACCTGTTTATAAAATGGTAGATACGTGTGCAGCGGAGTTTGAATCTGAAACACCATACTTTTATGGGACATATGAAGAAGAAAATGAATCCATTGTTACGGAGAAAGAAAGTATTGTTGTATTAGGTTCAGGGCCAATTCGTATCGGCCAAGGAGTAGAATTTGACTATGCAACGGTGCACTCCGTATGGGCAATTAAAGAAGCGGTTTATGAAGCAATTATTATTAACAACAACCCAGAAACAGTGTCTACTGACTTTAGTATTTCCGATAAGCTATACTTCGAACCGCTAACAGTAGAAGACGTGATGAACATTATTGATCTTGAAAAACCCAAAGGTGTTGTTGTTCAGTTTGGTGGTCAAACAGCCATAAATCTTGCGAGCGAACTAGCCGCAAGAGGGGTAAAAATACTTGGAACTTCTCTTGAAGACTTAGATCGAGCAGAAAATAGAGATAAATTTGAACATACGATTACGACGCTTGGAATTCCACAACCTAAAGGTAAAACTGCCACTTCCATAGAAGAAGCTTTGTTAATTGCAGAAGATATCGGATATCCTGCACTAGTTAGACCTTCATACGTTCTAGGTGGAAGAGCAATGCAAATTGTATATAACACAGAAGATTTACTTTATTACATGAAGAGTGCTGTAAAAGTGAATCCAGAACACCCGGTATTAATTGATAAATACATGATTGGAAAAGAGATTGAAGTTGATGCCATTTCAGACGGTAAAGATGTATTTATTCCTGGAATCATGGAACATATAGAAAGAGCAGGAGTTCACTCTGGAGACTCCATAGCCGTGTATCCGCCACAAACATTATCTGATGAGATAAAAAATGAAATCATTGATTATACAATTAGACTTGCTAAAGGTTTAAACATTATCGGTCTATTAAACATTCAATTCATTATCTTTAAAGAAAAAGTATATGTAATCGAAGTTAATCCTAGGTCAAGTAGAACAGTACCGTTTTTAAGTAAAATTACAGACGTTCCAATGGCGAATATTGCGACTCGTGCCATTCTTGGAGAAAGCTTGGAAAGTCAAGGGTATTACACTGGTATACAGTCTGAAACGAAAGGTGTATTTGTAAAGGTTCCGGTTTTCTCCTTTGCAAAATTACGTAACGTGGACATTACGCTAGGCCCTGAAATGAAATCAACCGGTGAAGTAATGGGGAAAGACGTTACCCTCGAAAAAGCGTTATACAAAGGTTTAGTAGCTTCAGGAATGAATATTAAAACATATGGATCTGTATTGTTCACGGTAGCTGATAAAGACAAAGAAGAAGCATTAGTACTAGCGAAGCGATTCCATAAAATTGGTTATAAAATTTTAGGTACAGAAGGAACTGCTAGTCACTTCCAAGCAGCAAATATTCCTGTAACGGTTGTAAATAAAATTGGAGGAGAATCACCAAACTTAATAGACATTATTCGTAACGGTGAAGCGCAATTTGTTATTAATACATTAACAAAAGGAAAGCAACCAGCTAGAGATGGATTTAGAATTCGTCGTGAGTCAGTTGAGAATGGAATTCCATGTCTTACTTCATTAGATACTACAGACGCAATTTTACGAGTTTTAGAGTCAATGACATTCACAATTGATTCCATTGATACATTAGAAATTCCTAGCAAGAAGGTGGCTTTAACATGAAAAAAGCTTGGATGACGGTAGTTGGTCAAAAAAATATTGCAAAGAATATTTATGAAATGACTTTAGAAGGGGAACTTGTTTCTTTCATGAAACAACCTGGACAATTTGTTCATATTAAGGTCGGAGAAGGGATTGACCCTCTTCTCCGTCGTCCAATAAGCATTGCTAAGATAAATAAAGAGAATAGTAGATTTACGATAACGTATCGAGTAGAAGGTAAAGGAACAAAGGTCTTATCTAAGAAAGTAGTTGGGGATAGAGTAGACGTGTTAGGTCCACTTGGGAATGGATTTGATATCCATTCCATTCCAACTGGTGAAACAGCCCTTATTGTAGGTGGCGGCATTGGTGTACCACCACTATTAGAACTATCCAATCAGTTGAATACTCGTGGTGTCAAAACTATTCATGTTCTAGGATTTCAATCTGAAACTGATATTTTTTATGAACAAGAATTTCTTAACTTGGGAGAAACATATATAGCTACTGTCGATGGAACATTCGGTACGAAAGGGTTTGTGACTAATGTGTTGGAGGAGTTAAATCCAACGTTCCACACGCTACTATCTTGTGGTCCTACACCGATGTTAAAAGCATTAGAGATGAAATATGAAGATAGAAATGTATACTTGTCCCTTGAAGAACGAATGGGATGTGGTATTGGAGCGTGCTTTGCTTGTGTTTGTCACACACAGGAAGATCCAACTGGTTTCTCTTACAAAAAAGTATGTACGGATGGACCAGTATTTAAAGCAGGGGAGGTAGTTCTATGAATCGATTAAACATCCATTTACCAGGCTTGAACCTAAAAAATCCAATTATGCCTGCATCAGGTTGCTTTGGATTTGGTCGCGAGTATGCAAAATTATACGACTTAAGTAAACTTGGTGCGATTATGATTAAAGCTACGACAGAGTTACCGCGTTTTGGTAACCCAACTCCAAGAGTAGCAGAGACACCAGGTGGGATGTTAAATGCGATCGGACTTCAAAATCCTGGCTTACAAAAAGTAATGGAAGAAGAATTATCATTTTTAGAACAATTTGATGTTCCAATCATTGCGAATGTTGCTGGTTCCCAACTGGAAGATTATGTAGAAGTGGCTAAAACTATTTCAAAAGCTCGTAACGTACATGCATTAGAATTAAATATTTCTTGCCCGAACGTTAAAGAAGGTGGAATTGCTTTTGGTACTCAACCTGAAGTTGCTTATGCCGTAACAAAAGCAGTAAAGGAAGTTTCTGATGTTCCTGTTTACGTTAAACTTTCTCCTAACGTTACAAATATCGTGGAGATTGCAATGGCAATTGAGCGAGCAGGTGCAGATGGCTTAACGATGATTAACACATTACTAGGAATGAGACTAGACTTAAAGACAGGAAAGCCAATCTTAGCAAATGGAACTGGTGGATTATCCGGACCAGCGATAAAACCTGTAGCTATTCGAATGATTTACGAAGTAAGTCAAAAAGTAAACATTCCAATTATCGGTATGGGCGGAGTGGACTCGGTCGAAGATGTGTTGGAATTTTTCTATGCAGGTGCGAGTGCAGTGGCAATAGGAACAGCAAACTTTGTTGACCCATATATATGTCCTACTATCATTGAAGAACTACCTAACGCTCTTGACGAATTAGGAGTAAATCATATATCTGAATTAATCGGAAGGAGCTGGAAAACAGATGAACAAAGAACTTATAGTCGCGCTTGATTTCGCTTCCAAAGAAGAAGTAATGGAATTTCTAGAGTATTTCAAAGAAGAGAAGTTGTTTGTAAAAGTAGGAATGGAACTTTTTTATCAAGAAGGACCCACCATTATTAAAGATATTAAAGCGAAAGGTCATGCCATATTTTTAGATCTAAAACTACATGATATTCCTCACACTGTTTATAAAGCGATGAGAGGCATAGCTAAATTAGGTGTGGATTTAACAAATGTTCATGCTTCTGGTGGGAGCGACATGATGAAAGCAGCTCTTAAAGGGTTAGAAGAAGGATCTGTTAATGGAAAAAGGCCAGCTCTAATTGCTGTTACACAATTAACGAGTATGACAGAAGAACGTATGAAACAAGAACTATTAATTAATTCATCATTAGATGCTACAGTACTAGCCTATGCAAAAAATGCGAAAGAAAGCGGACTGGATGGAGTAGTCTGTTCCGCCAAAGAGGCTCCTCTTTTAGGAGAAGAACTAGGTGAAGGATTTTTGAAGGTTACACCTGGGATTAGATTAGCGGAAAACAATAATGACGATCAAGCAAGGGTTGTGACACCTATTCAAGCAAGTAAGCTTGGATCTACAGCAATAGTGGTTGGTAGAACGATTACGAAGGCAAATGACCCTAAAACTGCTTATGAAGAAGTATTAAGGCAATGGAGAGGGGTAGGAGTAAGATGAAAGAAATAGTGGCAGAACAATTATTGACGATCCGGGCAGTTTTCCTTCAACCAAATGATCCATTCACATGGTCATCTGGGATTAAATCACCAATATATTGTGATAACAGACTTACACTTTCCTACCCTGAAGTTCGTCAAACAATAGCTGACGGTTTAGCTCAACTTATAAAAGAGAATTACCATGATGTTGAAGTAATTGCTGGGACAGCTACTGCTGGTATACCACATGCAGCCTTTATCAGTGACCGTTTAAACATACCGATGTGCTACGTTAGAAGTAAAGCGAAAGAACACGGAAAAGGCAAACAAATTGAAGGTCTTGTACAACCTGGACAAAAAGTGGTCGTAGTAGAAGATCTAATATCTACTGGGGGAAGTGCAATCACTGCTGTAAAAGCGTTGAGAGAAGCTGGAGCTGAGGTACTAGGAGTGGTTTCGATTTTTACATACAACCTCCCAATAGGAAATGAAAACTTCCAGAAAAACGAAATAAAGTCTGTATCACTTTGTAATTTCGAAACACTTGTAAAAGTAGCAATTCAAAAAGGATATATTGAAGAAAGCGATAAAGAAAAATTAAACTTATGGGTACAAAATCCTTCTGATGAATCTTGGATAAATAATTAATTTTACAAAATGTTAAATATTTCTAATGGAATACGTTATACAATAAACTAAAAGTTAGCAATAGTCCTTGAGTTTATAAAACTAAGTAAGTTGATGATAGCACGAGGCGAGAGACTCCTCGAAAATGCTTCCGCATTTTCTTCGTGCGATGTAACACTCCGGAGCCTTCCTTGTTCTGCGGGAGAAGCGGATAAAGGGAGACCCCACAGGCGCCGTGCGCCGAGGAGGCTCCCGATACGCCGGCGGAAAGCGAGTGCCTCGTGCTATCATCAAAAGTTAGTACCTTTAAAACATGTAACCCATTTTTTCAATAAAGTAATTTTTTCACAAAAAGGCTGAAACATTCTTATGTCATTTTCGTCTTCTAGATTGGATATATTTAATATGTCGTAAATTATAATCGATGAAAAATAAGAATTGAGGTGATTCTTTATGTGGGAAATACCACTTTATTTAATAGTCCTGCCATTACTAACTATTTCATTTTCACTATTATGTGCAATCAAATATAGAAGATATTTTGTAGCACCTAGTATACTTTTTATTTCCTTTAACATTCCAACAATTATTATGCCTTTCATTACAAATGTAGGTTGGGCAGGTATTTTTGGCTGGGCAGTATTTTATACAGTCGTTTCATTATTAATTTCTTTAGTAATATGGAGCGTAAGAAAAACACAATATTCTCCTAATGTAGCTTAATATTTAAAGTGAAAAACCGCTCGTAATGAGAGAGCGGTTTTTTTGAATTATTTTTTCAGTCTAATAATTAATTCCTCATCAGGCGTTACATAAATGGTTTGTTGGTTGTCATATGTTACAAAACCTGGTTTTGATCCACTAGGTTTTTTTACATTTCTTATTTTTGTATAGTCTACAGGAACACTGCTTGATTGACGAGCTTTACTAAAGTAAGCGGCAATGGTTGCAGCCTCCATAATTGTTTTTTCACTAGGTTCTAAGTCTCGAATTACAACGTGTGAACCTGGAATATCTTTCGTATGAAACCATAGTTCATCACGGCGAGCAACCTTGTTTGTTAAATAGTCATTTTGTTTATTGTTTTTTCCTACTAAAATCTCCATACCATCGGTTGATTGATATTGTTCTAAAGTAGGCTTTTGAACTTTGTTCTTTTTGTTCCCCTTTTTTTGCTTTATCTTCAAGTACCCTTCTTCCATCAATTCTTCTCGGATTTCTTGAATGTCTTTTGGAGAGGAAGTTTCTAGTTGTTGACTTAATAATTCAAAGTAGTTTATCTCTTCTTTCGCTTTTTCTATTTGTACTATTACAATAGAAAGAGAGTTTTTTGCCTTTTGGTATTTTTGATAAAGTTTTTGTGCATTTTCAGAAGGAGTCAACCATGGAGACAGCTCAATCGTAACAGTAGTTCCATTCTCATCATAATAATTAACTACTTCAACTTGTTTATCTCCACGTTTTACATTATGTAGATTCGCAGTAAGTAATTCACCTTGTCGTTGGTATTTATCTGCTTTTTTTGCATCCTCTAAAGTTTGTTCAAGCTTATTAATTTTTTTCTTGTTTTTTTGTATTTCATTTTGAACATATCGTTCAAGGTCATTTGCTTGTTGTTTAACTCTGTCTCTGGAGGCTTTACCAAAATAAAATCTGTCTAACAACTCACTTAATGAAGAAAATAATTTTGTTTCTCCTTTTAAATGCTTTAAATCTATTAAGTAAAATGTTTCTTTATCATCTTTTGTAATAATTTGAGGTGATATTTCCCCATTGTTGATGGAGCTCATTAACGAGATAAAACTTTTCGGTAAGGAATCTCGATTGGCAATACCTGCTCTATGAACTGCTTCTTTTGCGAGTAATGGCGAAATACCAGCAAACTGACTAACAAGTTGTTTGTCTAATTTACCTCCGAAAAAATCCAGTCTCTGTTGCACTAATTCTTCCGTCGCTTCAAAAGGATGTAACTTTTCTTGCTCTGGAGGTAGTGTATATGTTTGTCCTGGGGTGATGCTTCGATAACGATTAACTGCCATCGGCACATGTTTAATACTCTCTAGAATCATGTTACGTTCTTTATCAACGAAGATAATGTTAGAATGTCTCCCCATAATTTCCACGAATAATTGTTTATAGGAAATATCGCCTATTTCATTTCTTGTTTTAAATTCCAACACAATAATTCGATCCATTCCTATTTGTTTAATAGAAGTTATAATACTTCCTTCTAGATGTTTTCTCAAAAGCATGCAAAACATTGGTGGTTCACTAGGATTTTCGTATGCTTCTTCTGTTATGTGCAGTCTTGCATAGCTTGGATGGGCGGAGATTAATAATTTTTGATTTTTTCCGTTTGCCCGAATTGTAAGAAGTAACTCATTTTTATAAGGTTGATATACTTTCGCTACTCTTCCGGTTTCTAGCTTTTCTTGTAACTCTTTTGTCATTCTATTTGTAAAAATTCCATCAAAGGACATAGATAAACTTCCTCTCTCATTGTACGGTAAGTAAATATTTATGTATTGTGATTGTCGTGGCAGAACGAGCCGCCTCTACTTTTTAATATTATATCATTTTTTTGGACGAGTCTGAATAAGCTTTGGTAGGTGGATTTTGTGAGGTGGGGGAGAATATGAAGTGGTATGAGTTAAAGGTAGATGAAGTAGAAGAAAGAATGAGCTCCAATGTCAAGGGTGGATTGAGTGAAAAAGAAGCAAAATCGAGACTAAAGCAATATGGACCGAACGAGCTTCAAGAAGCAGAAAAACAAAATGCGTTTTTTTTATTTTTAGAGCAGTTTAAAGATTTCATGGTTGTTGTTTTATTAGCAGCAACATTGATATCTGGACTTCTTGGTGAGTACATAGATGCCATTGCTATTATGGCGATTGTTTTAATTAATGGGTTTTTAGGTTTTTTTCAAGAACGAAAAGCGGAAAAATCACTCCAAGCATTAAAAGAACTTTCTGCGCCACAAGTAATAGTGCTCAGAGAAAGTGAATGGAGAAAAGTACCTTCAAAAGAGATTGTAGTTGGTGATATTGTAAAGTTTACAAGTGGAGACAGAATAGGTGCTGATATTCGAATTATTCAATCAAGCTCCCTGGAGATTGAAGAAAGTGCCCTAACTGGAGAATCTTTACCTGTAGTCAAAAAAGAAAATGCTATAAGTGGGGAAGATGTATCCATAGGCGATCAAGAAAATATGGCCTTTATGGGTACGCTTGTTACTCGTGGTAGTGGGGTAGGTATGGTCGTTGCAACAGGTATGCATACGGCAATGGGCCAAATTGCTGACCTAATTCAATCAGCTGAAACGATGATAACGCCATTACAAAGAAGATTAGAGCAATTAGGGAAAATTTTAATAACGGTTGCATTGCTTTTAACGTTATTAGTTGTTGTTGTAGGGGTTATTCAAGGTCAAGATTTATATGAAATGTTTTTAGCTGGTGTTTCATTGGCGGTAGCTGCTATTCCAGAAGGTTTACCTGCAATTGTAACTGTTGCACTATCTTTAGGTGTTACGAGAATGATAAAACAAAAATCCATCGTTCGAAAGTTACCAGCAGTGGAGACATTAGGATGCGCCTCTGTAATCTGTTCTGATAAGACTGGAACACTAACGCAAAATAAAATGAGTGTCACTAACATTTGGTCTGGTGGAAAAGCATGGACTGTATCAGGAATCGGTTATAATCCAGAAGGATCTTTTTGGATAAAAGATGATACGGTTGATGTGAAGAAAGAGAAAGAATTACAGCAACTGTTAACGTTCGGTATACTTTGTAATAATGCTAATATCGTAGAAAGAAATAATCAATACGTTCTAGATGGAGATCCGACGGAAGGAGCTCTAGTCGTTGCTGCAATGAAAGCAGGAATCACGAGACGAGTTATTGCCGACCAATTTGAGATCATAAAAGAGTTTCCTTTTGATTCTGACAGAAAAATGATGAGTGTAATCGTTAAAGATAAAGAGGGGAAATTGTTTGCGATAACTAAAGGTGCTCCTGACGTTGTCGCAAATATTAGTGAATCTATTTTATGGGAAGGAAGAAAAACATTTTTATCAGGAAAATATGAACAACTAGTAAAAGATGCTGTATATAATTTAGCGTCTGATGCATTAAGAAATATCGCCATCGCTTTCAAACCTTTACAACAATACAATGAAAATATTTCAGAGTTGGAAATAGAAAGAAATTTAACATTCATTGGAATACAAGGAATGATTGATCCACCTCGCCCTGAAGTATTTGATGCAGTTAAGGAGTGTAAAGAAGCTGGTATTAAGACGGTTATGATTACAGGAGACCACCTTGTTACAGCGAAGGCAATTGCTACCCAACTTGGTATTTTACCGATAGGTGGGAAAGTGTTAGATGGAAAATCGTTAACACAAATGACACAAGAAGAACTAGAAGAAGTGGTAGATGATGTGTATGTTTATGCGAGGGTATCTCCTCAACATAAATTGAAAATTGTGAAGGCTCTTCAGAAAAAAGGTCATATTGTAGCAATGACAGGTGATGGAGTTAATGATGCTCCTGCAATAAAAGCATCCGATATTGGAATTGCAATGGGTATTACAGGTACGGATGTAGCGAAAGAAGCATCTTCGTTAGTTCTTTTAGATGATAACTTTGCTACAATTAAATCTGCTATAAAAGAAGGCAGAAATATTTACGAAAATATTAGAAAGTTTATCCGATATTTATTAGCTTCTAATGTTGGGGAAATTTTAGTTATGTTATTTGCTATGTTGTTAGCACTTCCTTTACCATTAGTCCCTATTCAGATTTTATGGGTGAATTTAGTAACGGATGGACTTCCAGCGATGGCACTAGGGTTAGACCAACCGGAAGACGATGTAATGAAACGAAAACCTAGAAACCCAAAAGAGGGGGTTTTCGCTAGAGGTTTATGGTGGAAAGTTCTCAGTCGAGGCTTTTTAATAGGGTTAGTTACATTATTTGCCTTTATGATTTCTTACAGCCAAAATCCGGATAATTTACCGTACGCACAGACTGTAGCTTTTGCAACACTCGTTATGGCTCAACTTATCCATGTTTTTGATTGCCGAAGTGAAAAGTCGATTTTCCATCGTAATCCATTCCAAAATATATATTTAGTTTGGGCAGTAATCTCTTCAATTATCTTAATGTTAATTGTTATTTACTTCCCGCCGTTGCAGTCTATATTCCATACAGTATCTATTGATCCGAAAGAATGGTTATTAATTATGGGGATGGCATCTATTCCAACTTTCTTGTTAGTGGGTGCACTTTTCACGAAGAAAAATAAGATGAACTAAACAGGTTGTGTTATAATAAGAAAAGGTAGTAGAGTGGACTCTAGTGCCTTTTCTTTTTTGCTTTTAAAAAAAGGAAAACAATGCTATTATTAGGGTTGCTTTTAAAGTAGAATGATCGTTGGAAACGGATGTGAGTCTATGGTGAAAAGTATGACTGGATATGGTAGGGCTGTACACCGCAAAGATGAATACTTTGTGTCAGTAGAAATGAAGTCAGTAAACTCGCGTTTCTGTGAAGTTAGTTTAAAGATGCCTAAACAATTACTTTCAATGGAAGAAAAAATAAAAAAAGTAATTTATAATGATGTACATAGAGGAAGATTAGAAGTTTATATTACGTTAGAAGGACAACATATTACAGGTAAAGACCTTGAGGTTGATTGGGACTTACTAGATAAATACTTTCAAACGTTGCACAACGTTCAGTCAAAATATGGGTTGAACAATTCTATTGAAATATCGGACTTGTTACAAATAGAAGGTGTGTTTCAAGCTAAAGAAGTGGAAAAGATGGACGAACAAATAGAAAAACAGCTGTTAGATATGGTACATAAAGCAACTTATGAACTAGTCTCCATGAGAGAACAAGAAGGGTTACAACTTTCTAGAGATATAATGGCACAATTAAATGAAATGGAAAATTGCCTAATAGAAATCAAAAATCAAGCACCAATTGTTATTCAATCTTATCGTGAAAGACTAGAAAAGAAGCTTAAAGATTTTCTCGGTGATGATTATACGATAGAAGAGCAACGACTTTTAACAGAAGTAGCTATAATTACCGATAAAGCAGATATTAACGAAGAAGTGACAAGAATAAATAGTCATGTTCAACAAGTGAAAGAAACGTTAAATGCTGAGGGACCTGTTGGTAGGAAATTAGATTTCTTAGTGCAAGAATTAAATAGAGAAATAAATACTATTGGTTCTAAAGGGAACGACGCCATTATTTCTTCAAAAGTTGTAGAAATGAAAGCTTTACTAGAAAAAATGAAAGAACAAGTACAAAACATAGAATAATGTTGATTATCTTCGTTAATAAAGGATAGAATAGAGTTTGTGACTGAGGTGGGGGAAAATGAGTATTAAATTAATTAATATTGGGTTTGGAAATATCGTTTCAGCAAATAGAATTATTTCCATCGTTAGCCCAGAGTCTGCACCAATAAAAAGAATTATTCAAGATGCAAGAGACCAAGGGATGCTAATTGACGCTACATACGGCAGACGTACTAGGGCTGTTGTTATAATGGATAGTGACCATGTTATTTTATCCGCTGTACAACCAGAAACGGTTGCACAAAGGTTAGTAAATAAAGATGATATGAATGATGAAGGGTAGGTAGCAAAACTACTATGAGTGATCGCGGATTATTAATCGTCCTTTCTGGCCCATCAGGAGTAGGTAAAGGAACAGTAAGAAAAGCAATTTTTTCCCAAGATGATGTTCAATTTGAATACTCGATTTCAATGACTACACGTTCTCCGCGTGAAGGGGAAGTGGATGGTGTTGACTATTTCTTCCGTTCAAGAGAAGAATTCGAAAACTTGATTGAAGAAGATAAGTTTATTGAGTGGGCAGAGTACGTAGGTAACTTATATGGTACACCAGTCGATTACGTTGAAAAATGCCTTTCAGAAGGTAATGATGTGTTTTTAGAAATTGAAGTACAAGGCGCAATTCAAGTGAAGCGTAAGTTCCCTGAAGGTGTATTTATTTTCTTAATGCCACCGAGCTTGTCTGAGTTAAAGAACAGGATTGTAACTAGAGGTACTGAAACAGAAGATTTAATCAATAATCGAATGACCGTTGCAAAAGAAGAAATTGTCATGATGGATGAATACGACTATGTGGTAGAAAACGACCAAGTGGAACTTGCTTGTGAGCGTATCCAAGCGATTGTGAAAGCAGAACATTGTAAGCGTGAGCGATTAAGTGTGAAATATAAGAAAATGTTGGAGGCGAATTAAATGTTATACCCATCAATTGATTCATTAATGCAAAAGCTTGATTCTAAATATACACTAGTAACTGTGTCAGCAAAACGTGCGCGTCAAATGCAAATAGATAACGACCAAATGATTGCTAAAACGGTTTCATATAAGCCGGTAGGTAAAGCGTTAGAGGAAATAGATGCAAAATTATTAAAAGTTACTGCGGTGAAATCAACAGAGCGTAGCGAAGGAATCTTACACAATAAGTAAAATAACAACCTATTTTAGGTTGTTATTTTTTTCATAATTCAGTTGAAACAAAAAAGTAAAAAGGTAGCGTTTGTTCTAGATTGCGATTAAAATAATACATAGAAAATCATTATGGAAGATGGGGGATTAACATGTTGCAACATAAAAAAGTCCTTCTTTGTGTAACAGGAGGAATCGCAGTTTATAAGGCGGTTGATTTAACGAGTAAACTTGTTCAAGCAGGTGCAAGTGTTAAAGTTATCATGACACCATCTGCCCAAAAATTTGTAACTCCTTTAGCATTTCAGGCCCTTTCAAGAAATGACGTTTATATAGATACCTTCGATGAAAAAGATCCATCCGTTATTTCTCATATCGATTTAGCAGACTGGGCAGACGTAATCGTAGTTGCTCCAGCAACAGCAAATGTAATTGCAAAACTAGCGAACGGAATTGCAGATGACATGGTGACGACAACTTTGTTGGCTACCACTGCTCCTGTTTATATTGCACCTGCTATGAATGTACATATGTACGAACACGCAGCAGTACAGGCAAATATGAAAAAATTAATGACCTTTCATTACCAGTTTATCGAGCCAAATGAAGGATTTTTAGCTTGTGGATATGTTGGAAAAGGTAGATTAGAAGAACCGTTAACAATTGTAGAGAAGTTGAAAGAACATTTCTTAGATAAAGAAAAGTTATCTTCATTACAAGGGAAACTAGTATTAGTTACGGCAGGTCCGACAGTTGAAAAAATAGACCCAGTTCGTTTTTTAACGAATCACTCAACAGGTAAAATGGGTTATGCTGTTGCAGAGGCTGCGGCAAATTTCGGGGCGGAAGTAATACTAGTATCAGGCCCGACAACGCTACCTTTCCCAACTAATGTTAAAACAATACAAGTGCAGTCAGCTGAGGAAATGTATAAGGTCGTTCTATCTCATTACGACCGAGCAGACATAGTTATTAAATCTGCAGCGGTTGCTGATTATCGACCTAAAATAGTTCATTCACAGAAAGTGAAAAAGCAAAAAGGTGATATATCCATTGAAATGGAAAGAACAAAAGACATTTTAAAGACTCTTGGCGAAAACAAGCAACATCAAATATTAGTTGGATTTGCAGCAGAGACAAATGACCTTGAGACATATGCAAGACAAAAATTAACGAAGAAAAACCTAGACTTTATTGTTGCTAATAATGTCACGGAAAAAGGCGCAGGTTTTGGAGCAGACACTAATGTTGTGACCATTTTATCCAAAGATGGGGACGTAAAAAAACTTCCAATGTTAAGTAAAAAGGAAGTCGCTATAGAGATATTAAAAAGAATTACCGAAAAGTAGAGGGGATGTCTATGAGTTTTGCTAGTGTCATAGTGGATGTACCAACAAAACAAACGGACAGAACATTTGACTATGAAATTCCAGAAAAATGGGTAGATATTTTGCAGCCAGGAATGAGGGTTGTTGTTCCGTTTGGACCAAGATATGTACAAGGATTTGTTGTGCAAATTAAAGCGGAAACCTCTATCGATAAAACGAAGCCATTAAATGATGTGATTGACTTAAAGCCAGTTTTGACAAGGGAATTAATGCAGTTGGCTTTTTGGCTTAAAGATCAAACATTATGTTTTACAATAAGTGCCTTTCAAGTAATGCTTCCTGCAGCAATGAAAGCGAAATATGAAAAGTTATTATTAGCGAAAGATATTACGTTACTACCAATTGACATTCAGACAATATTTGAAAAGAAAAAGAGAATACCTTTTGATGAGTTGGAAAAAGAAATAGGCTTTTCGCTGTTAAAAAGTTTAGTGAAGGAAGATACACTAGAAGTTTATTATGGAGTAAAAGATAAAATATCCAAAAAAACGCAAAAAATTATTAGGGTTAATGTAGATAAAGAGGAGCTTAAACTTTTTATACAAACACTTTCTACTCAAGCGAAAGCTCAGCTAAAGTTAGTGTCCTTCCTTATCGAACAAGATAAAAGAGAATATTTGTTGAAAGAACTACTTCAAGATGCAAACGTGAATACACAAACTGTAAAAACGTTAGTTAATAAGGAACTATTATTAGAAGTAGACGAAGAAGTGTACCGAGATCCATATAAACATAAAACGTTTGAAAAATCGAACCCACTACCACTTACTGCTCAACAAGAAGATTCGATTAAGCCAATTTTGTCCTCTATAGAATCGGAACAGTATGCAAGTTATGTCATGTTTGGTGTAACTGGAAGTGGAAAAACTGAAGTATATATGCAATCGGTTGACGCAGTATTAAAAAAAGGGAAAGAAGCAATTATTTTAGTTCCAGAGATTTCATTAACTCCACAAATGGTTAATCGATTTAAATCCCGCTTTGGGAATGATGTAGCCGTTTTACATAGTGGATTAGGTACCGGTGAGAAGTATGATGAATGGAGAAAAATTCATCGAAAAGAAGTTAAAGTAGTAGTAGGAGCTCGCTCTGCTATCTTTGCACCTTTTGAAAATTTAGGCATTATTATTATAGATGAAGAACATGAAACGAGCTACAAACAAGAAGAAATGCCAAGGTATCATGCGAAAGACGTTGCTATGCGTCGTGGAGAGTATCATAACTGCCCAGTTGTGTTAGGAAGTGCTACACCTACATTAGAAACGTTTGCAAGAGCGAAAAAAGGTGTCTACCAATTACTCTCTATGGATAGAAGAATGAGTAATAAAGGGATGCCTGCAGTTGATATTGTTGATATGCGTGAGGAACTTAGGGAAGGAAATCGCTCTATGTTTTCACGAGCACTGTTAGAAAAACTTCAAGAGAGGCTAGACAGAAAAGAACAATCTGTCCTATTTCTAAATAAACGTGGCTATTCCTCCTTTGTTATGTGCCGTGAATGTGGGTATGTGGTGGAATGTCCACACTGTGATATTTCTTTAACGTACCACCGTAGTTCTAACCAGTTAAAATGTCATTACTGTGCTTACGAACAACCGGTTGTCTCCACCTGTCCTTCTTGTGAAAGTGATCATTTTCGGTTCTTTGGTACAGGCACACAAAAAGTAGAAGAAGAAATAAACAAATTATTACCTGAAGCAAGAGTTATTAGAATGGATGTTGATACAACTTCTAGAAAAGGTTCACATGAAAAGTTACTAGATAAGTTCGGAAATAAACAGGCAGATATATTACTTGGAACACAAATGATTGCAAAAGGATTAGATTTCCCTGACGTCACATTAGTAGGTGTGTTAACTGCAGATACAATGTTAAATCTCCCAGACTTTCGCGCCTCAGAGAAGACGTTTCAATTATTAACACAAGTAAGTGGTCGAGCTGGACGTCATGAATTACCAGGTGAAGTAATTATACAAACATACACACCAGAGCATTATGCTGTTCAATTAGCTAGTAATCATGATTATCTTTCTTTTTATATGAAAGAAATGATGATGAGAAAATTGCATCAATATCCTCCTTTCTATTTCACTGCCCTTGTTACGGTTTCTCATGAACAATTAACGAAAGTTGTTACAATAACGGAAAGAATAACGAATTATTTACAATTAAATTTATCTAGCAATGCCATTATTTTAGGACCTGTAGCCTCACCAATTTCAAGGATAAAAGATAAGTACAGGTATCAATGTATTATTAAATATAAAAAAGAACCAATGCTACAACAAACATTAAAAGGTATCTTAGAGAAATACCAACAACAAATGGGACAGGACAAACTTTCCATACAGATCGACCTTAACCCATATATGTTAATGTAAATAGAAAGAAGGAGAAAAATGATCCTGAAAATAGTTGAATATCCAAATGAAGTACTAGAAACAAAATGCGAACAAGTAGATGTGTTTGATAAAAAATTAAGTAAGCTCTTGGATAATATGTACGAAACGATGTTAGAAGCAGACGGAGTTGGACTAGCTGCCCCCCAAATTGGTATTACAAAACAAATTGCTATTGTAGACATAGACGATCACAACGGGAGAATGGACTTAATTAATCCTATTATCGTGTCAGCAGAAGGAGAACAAATAGGACCGGAAGGATGTCTAAGTTTTCCCGGATTATACGGTGAAGTAAAAAGAGCAGACTATGTAAAAGTAAAAGCTCAAAATAAGAAAGGTAAATTGTTTGAAATAGAAGCAAAAGGCTTTTTAGCTAGAGCAATTTTGCATGAAATTGATCACTTAAATGGCGTGCTTTTTACGAGTAAAGTGACAAAGTATTATGAAAAAGATGAATTACAAGAAGGGTGATCACAATGAAAAACATCGTTTTTATGGGAACGCCAGATTTTGCCGTACCAGTATTACAACAACTGTTGAAAGACAACTATAATGTTATTGCAGTCGTAACCCAACCAGATCGACCAAAAGGAAGAAAAAAAGAGTTAACACCTCCACCAGTTAAAGTAGAGGCGTTGAAGCAGGATATTCCGGTTTATCAACCTGAAAAAATTAGATTAGAAGAAGAGTATTCTAAAATTATTGATTTACAACCAGATTTAATTGTAACAGCAGCATTTGGGCAAATTTTACCAAAAGCTCTATTAGAAGCACCTAAATACGGTTGTATTAATGTACATGCATCCCTTTTACCGAAACTGCGTGGTGGTGCACCTATTCATTATTCTATTATTCAAGGTGAAAAGAAAACAGGCGTTACTATTATGTATATGGTAGAAAAATTGGACGCTGGTGATATTTTAACTCAAGTAGAAGTAGATATATTAGAAAAAGACCATGTAGGGACACTTCATGACAAATTAAGCGTCGTAGGTTCTCAATTATTATCAGAAACTCTTCCTAAACTATTCGCAGGAGAGTTAACGCCAATCAAGCAGGACGAATCAAAGGTAACATTTGCATATAACATAAAAAGAGAAGAAGAAAAAATTGACTGGTCCAATACGGGTGAGGAAATCTATAATCATATAAGAGGAATGCATCCTTGGCCTGTCGCTTACACATTACAGGATGAACAAGTCATGAAGATTTGGTGGGGCGAAAAAGTTCACTATGATAGCAAATTAGCTCCAGGTACAATTATCCAAATAGAAAATGATGGCTTTATCGTTAAAACTGGTAATAATATTGCTATTAAAGTTACCGAACTACAGCCTTCAGGGAAAAAACGTATGTCCGCTGAGCAATATTTAAATGGTGCAGGAGCATCACTTAAAGAGGGGACACAATTAGGAGAGTAAAATGAAAAACGTTAGAGAATTAGCATTAGAAGCACTTCTAAGTGTGGAAAAGAATCAAGCATATAGTAATCTACTGTTAAACAATTATCTCGATAAAAAGCAAATGTCAAAAAAAGATGCTGGGCTTTTTACTGAAATCGTTTATGGAACAATCCAACGAAAGTTAACGTTAGATTATTATTTACAACCATTTATTGAAAAACAAAAGAAAATGCAAGACTGGGTAAAAGTATTGTTACGGCTTTCCCTATACCAGATGCTTTATTTAGACAGAGTGCCTGAACGTGCGATTATTCATGAAGCGGTAGAAATTGCAAAATCCAGAGGGCATAAAGGAATTGCTGGAGTTGTAAATGGGGTATTACGTTCCATCCAACGAAATGGAGTAGCAAGTTTAGCAGAAATTACAGATCCGATAGAACGAATATCCATTTCTTCCAGTCACCCAAAGTGGCTTGTTGAAAAATGGGTGACCCAATATGGCGTTGAAAAAACGGAAGCAATGTGTTTATCCAATTTACAATCGCCATATCAAACTGCAAGGGTAAATGAAGTCAAAGGTACTGTTGATGAAGTTATCGTCAAATTAGAATCTGAAGGTTTTGAAGTTAGACGTGGTGACCTTTCTCCATTTTCAATTCTTTGTCTAAAGGGAAATTTAGCTCATTCAATCCTATTTAAAGAAGGTTATTTTACGATTCAAGACGAAAGTTCGATGTTAGTAGCTCCAACTTTAAATGTTTCTGAAAATGATTTTGTTTACGACAGTTGTGCAGCACCTGGAGGAAAGTCCACACATATTGCCGAATTATTAAAAGGTACAGGGAAAGTGATCGCTTCTGACCTTCATAAACATAAAATCGAGTTAATTAAAGAACAAACATTACGTCTTTCCTTAAACAATATTGAAACGAAAGTTTTAGATAGTAGAAAAGCTACTGAAAATTTCAAAGAAGAAAGTTTTGACAAAGTGTTAATTGATGCCCCATGTTCTGGTTTTGGAGTAATAAGAAGAAAACCAGACTTGAAATATACGAAGACGATGCAAGACGTGAACCAATTAGCGAAAATTCAACTAGATATATTATCCGAAGTTGCTCCATTAGTAAAAAAAGGTGGAACGTTAGTATATAGTACATGTACAATTGATAAAGAAGAAAACGAAGAAGTTGTACATGCGTTTTTAAAATTAAGAGAAGACTTTACGTTGGATGAAGATTTAAAACAATACATTCCACAAAAAGCTAAGGAATATGTAAACAATGGAATGTTGCAATTATTGCCACATTATTTCAATACAGATGGTTTCTTTATAGCTAGACTTAAAAGGCAGGTGTAAAAGATGGAACAAAATACAACAAGTGAAAAAACAAATGTAGAACTAAAGAAAAACCCGTCCATCTACTCTTTACAATTACACGAATTAGAAGAGTGGTTAGTCTCTCAAGGAGAGAAAAAATTTAGAGGTAAGCAAATTTTTGAATGGCTATATCAAAAACGTGTTACAACGTTTGAAGACATGACGAATTTATCTAAAACTTTACGTGATAAGCTAGCAGATCACTTTGTTTTAACAACATTAAAAACGATTATTCAACAAACTTCAGCTGATGGCACGATTAAATTTCTATTTGAGCTTCACGATGGGTATTCGATTGAAACGGTGCTAATGAGGCATGAATACGGCAATTCTGTTTGTGTAACGACTCAAGTCGGCTGTAGAATTGGTTGTACTTTCTGTGCTTCCACTCTTGGAGGACTAAAACGGAACTTAGAAGCAGGAGAAATTGTTGCTCAAGTTGTAAAAGTTCAACAAGCAGTAGACGAAATGAATGAACGTGTAAGTCATGTTGTTATTATGGGTATTGGTGAACCATTTGATAACTATGACGAAATGCTTAGCTTCTTGAAAATTATTAACCATGATGATGCTTTAAACATTGGTGCTCGTCATATTACTGTATCTACAAGCGGAATTATTCCGAAAATTTATAAGTTCGCAGATGAAAATATGCAAATTAACTTTGCAATTTCTTTACATGCGCCTAATAATGAAATTCGTTCAAGATTAATGCCTATTAACAAAGCGTATAAACTTCCTGAATTGATGGAAGCTGTACGATATTATATTAATAAAACAGGTCGTAGAATTAGTTTTGAATATGGTTTGTTCGGTGGAGTTAATGATCAAGTGGAACATGCAGAAGAACTGGCAAGACTTGTTAAAGGTGTAAAATGTCATATCAACTTAATTCCAGTTAACTATGTACCAGAGCGAGACTATGTAAGAACACCGAAAGAGCAAATTTTTGATTTCGAAAAGACATTAAAAAAATATGGTGTAAACGTAACGATTCGTCGTGAGCAAGGTCATGACATTGATGCTGCTTGTGGTCAGCTAAGGGCGAAGGAGCGTAAAGAAGAAACGAGGTGATCTAGATGAATAGTGTCTTTTTAACAGATATAGGGAGAATTCGTTCACACAATGAAGATAATGGGGGAATCTTTGTTAATAAAGACAATGAAGTGTTAGCAGTAGTATGTGATGGGATGGGGGGCCATCAAGCTGGTGATATTGCTAGTGCAAAGGCTGTAGAGCAAATAAAAACACTTTGGGAAGAAACATCCAACATCTCTTCACCAGATCATGCTGAAGTCTGGTTGACAGAAACAATTAGTCAAGTTAATAGTGAAATAAATTTATATGCCAATAAAAACGGTGACTGTTATGGAATGGGTACCACGGTTGTAGCGGCAGTTTGCGGAGATTCCTTTTTATCTATTGCTCATGTTGGAGATAGTAGAGGGTATATAACGATGAATGAAAACCTTAAACAGTTAACAGATGACCACTCTTTCGTATACGAACTTGTAAAGAGTGGTCAAATTACAAAAGAAGATGCAGAATTTCATCCTCGAAAAAATGTGTTATTACAAGCTTTAGGTACGGATAGTCATGTTAAAGTTGATGTCAAAACAATTGCAGTAGACGAAGATAGCACTCTGTTATTATGTTCGGATGGATTAACGAACAAGTTGAATGATAGGACAATATTTGAGGTCCTCCAGCATGCGGAAATGACATTAGGAGAAAAAGCAGAGAAATTAATTTCTATAGCAAATGAAAATGGTGGAGAGGACAACATTACTGTTGCAATTGTAGAACTATCTGTCACCGAAATAGAAAGAGGGTGATATTATGTTAATTGGAAAAAGATTGAACGGTCGCTATAAAATATTGGAAGTTATTGGTGGCGGTGGAATGGCCACGGTTTATTTAGCTCACGATATGATTTTAGCTAGAGACGTTGCTGTTAAAGTGTTAAGGTTAGATTTTGCTAATGATGATGAATTTATTCGTCGTTTTCGACGTGAAGCTCAGTCTGCTACAAGTCTTGATCATCCAAATATTGTTAGTATTTACGATATTGGAGAAGAAGATGACATTTATTATATTGTCATGGAGCATGTTTCAGGAAAAACATTAAAACAATACATACAACAACACCCAGTTATATCAATGGAAAAAATTGTTTCTATTATGAAGCAATTAACTTCAGCGATTGCGCATGCCCATGAGAACGGTATTATTCATAGAGATATTAAACCGCAAAATATATTGCTCGATCATTATGGGAATATTAAAGTAACAGACTTTGGTATTGCCATGGCTTTGAGTTCAACTACCATTACCCAAACGAATTCTTTACTTGGTTCTGTTCATTATCTATCTCCTGAACAGGCAAGAGGTGGACTAGCTACTAAAAAATCAGATGTATATGCACTAGGTATTGTTTTGTTCGAGTTGTTAACAGGAACATTACCATTCTCAGGAGAATCAGCCGTCTCGATTGCCCTGAAACATTTACAATCTGATACACCTTCACCGAGAAAATGGAACCGTGATATTCCGCAAAGCTTAGAAAATGTTGTTTTAAAGTCTATGGCAAAAGATGCCTTCCACCGTTATGATTCAGTGGAAGAAATGCATGAAGATATTACGACAGCATTAAATCCAGAACGATTTAATGAACCGAAGTTTGTAGTACCTATGGATGACGGTGAAGCAACAAAAGCAATTCCTATTTTAAAGGGGATTGGTGAAGTAGCACTAACAGAAAATACAATAACGAAAGTAACTCCTGCTCCAGTACAAAAAGCAGAGAAGGAACAGAACCCGAAGAAAAAAAAGGCTAAAAAATTCTTCATTATTTTAAGCACTATATTGATATTATTAGTGGCTGGTACCATTGCAGCATTTGCTTTTTTACCATCTTTACTATTACCAAAAGACGTTGAAATTCCTGACGTAGCGACACTGGAATATGAAGAAGCGGTTGAAGCTTTAAAAGATCATGGATTTATTATCGATGAAACGATAGATGAGCCTAATGACGAAATCGAAGAAAATCATGTAATTCGAACGAGACCTAGAGCTGGCCAATTAGTTAAAGAAGGTACTCCAGTAACTATCTTTAGAAGTGTTGGAAAAGAAAAAGCGGAAATGGAAGACTATAGAACATATTCCGAAGATGATGCGAGAAGGAGACTTGCATTAAGAGGTCTTACTCAGATTGAAGTGGATAGTGTATTTTCTGAAGATGTATCCGAAGGAATTGTTATGAATCAAGATCCATTACCAGGAACATTAATCATTCCAGATGACACCATTGTAACATTAACAATATCAAAGGGTTCCAGTCCAATTACGTTAAATAATTACGAAGGATCCACAATTGTTTTTGCCCAAAATCATTTAGCTGAATTGGATTTAGCTTTACATGTTAACGAAGAGTTTAGCGATGAATTTCCAGTTGGGAATATAATAAAACAAGACCCAGCTCCTAACTCACAAGTTAAAAAAGGCGATCTTATCACATTAACTGTTTCAAAAGGACCGGAAATGTTAGATAAGACGACTACTATTGATTTAGTTATTCCTTATGAAGCTGATGAAGAAGGCGTAGAGCAAACTGTACAGATTTTCATAGATGACTTAAACCATAATTCAGATCGTCCTTTTGAAACGTTTAAGATTACTGAAAATACTCCTCATACTATTTCTATTACAGTTGCTTACAAAGGATCGGCTAGGTATGCAGTATTAGTAGATGATAAAGAAGTAGATAAAGGTATAATTGAGTACGATGATTTGGAGTAAATTTATTAAGGAGGCTACTTATGCCTGAAGGCAAGATTGTCAAAGCTTTAAGTGGTTTTTATTATGTTTTAACTAGTGATGGAGAAGTTACACAATGCCGAGGAAGAGGGATTTTTCGTAAAAATAAAGTAACTCCTCTTGTGGGCGACATTGTGCGATTTCAAGCAGAAAATCAAAAAGAAGGCTACATCTTAGAAGTATCAGATCGGAAAAATGAACTTGTTAGACCTCCTATTGCTAATATAGATCAAGCGATTTTAGTGTTTTCAGCGGTAGAACCAAGTTTTAGTACAGTACTGTTGGATAGATTTTTAGTGTTAATTGAATCAAAAGGAATTGAGCCAATCATTTGTATTTCTAAAATGGACTTAATTGAAGACGAGGAAGAAATTTCGAAATTTGCAAAGTATTATAGAGAAATTGGATACAATGTAATTCTTACTTCCATTAAAGAACCAAATGAATTGGAAATAATACTACCATATTTAACAGACAGAGTTTCCGTTATTGCCGGTCAATCAGGTGTTGGAAAATCGTCACTACTAAACAGTCTTCGACCAGATTTAGACTTAAAAACAGATGATATTTCTACACACTTAGGTAGGGGAAAACATACAACAAGGCATGTAGAGCTACTAAAGATAAATAATGGATATGTTGCGGATACTCCAGGTTTTAGTTCTTTAGAATTTCAAGAAATCGAAGCGGAAGAACTAAAAGATTATTTTCCAGAGTTTGTAAAATTAAGTGATGATTGTAAGTTTAGAGGCTGTACACATATAAAAGAACCAAAGTGTGCCGTGAAAAATGCTTTGGAAAATGGTGAAATAGCAACCTTTAGATATGATCATTATGTAAGTTTTTTAGAAGAAATTAAAGATAGAAAGCCGAGGTACTGAAAACATGATAAAAATCGCACCTTCCATTCTCTCTGCTAATTTTGCTACATTAGGTGAAGAAATAAAAGATGTAGAATTAGGGGGAGCGGATTACATTCATGTTGATGTGATGGATGGGCATTTTGTTCCTAATATTACAATCGGCCCGTTAATTGTAGACGCAATAAAGCCAATAACTAACTTGCCGTTAGATGTGCATCTTATGATCGATAACCCGGATCAATTTATCCCAGCTTTCGCCAAAGCTGGGGCAGATATTATTTCTGTTCATGTAGAGGCATGTCGTCATCTTCATCGTACTATTCAACTAATAAAATCTCATGGAGTAAAAGCAGGAGTTGTACTGAACCCTGCAACACCTGTCTCTATGATAAAACATATTATTCATGAAGTGGATTTAGTTTTATTAATGACTGTAAATCCTGGGTTTGGTGGCCAAGCGTTTATTCCAGAAGTATTACCAAAAATTAAAGAAGTAGCTACATTAGTAAAAGAAAACGGTTTATCTGTTGAAATAGAAGTAGACGGTGGAGTGAACGAAGAAACGGGTAAGCTTTGTGTGGAAGCGGGAGCGAATGTATTAGTAGCAGGCTCAGCCGTTTACAATAAACAAGATCGTAAGGCTGCAATAGAAGCCATTAGACACTCTTCTTTATAGTCTGCAAACCAACGTAACATAGTGTTTTTCAAAGCTATCCAACTAGGATAGCTTTTTTTCTTCACTTTTGATAAAGTTACAGGATAAAAATGAAATAGTAAAATCAATTTCATAATTACGGTTCGTTTAATGAAAAACGAATATTTTAGTGGTATACAAAATAATATGTTCGTATATTAAGGTGTATAAATACAGATTACGATGATATTACTCGTTTCGTTTAGTAGTCATACATTGTGAAACGGACTCAGGTAAAAGTGGAAACAATTTATTGATATTACATAGATTAGTAAAGGGGAAACATAATGATTATCCATTTAGTTGCAGGAGGACCTACTGAATATATCCCAAATTTGAAGCAGTGGAAAGATGAAGAAAGTGTAACATGGGTTGGTATTGATAAAGGTGTACAATTTTTACTAGAGGCAGGTATAATTCCGAAAAAAGCTTTTGGTGATTTTGACTCTGTCACAAAAAAGGAATTAGCTCAATTGTCAAAAGAACTACCTGATCTTTCTATATTTCCTAGTGAAAAAAATGAAATTGACTCTGAGTTAGGGATGAATTGGGCATTAGAGCAAGGGCCAACGAAAATAAGGATGTTTGGTGTTACAGGGGGAAGGTTAGATCACTTCTTTGGAAATGTTCAACTACTTATTAATAGCTTAGAAAAGTTTCAATGCAAAGTAGAGATTATTGATAAACAAAATATCATTTATTTAGAGAGTCCGGGTACTTATCACATTTCTAAATTAGAGGCTTTTAGATACGTTTCATTTGTCCCAATAACGAAGGAAGTAAAAAAACTTACTTTAAAAGGATTCAAGTATGAATTATTAGAAAGAGATATCTCATGGGGGGAAACTCTTTGTATTAGTAATGAACTCATTTTGAATTCTAGTACTTTTTCCTTTATAGAAGGCATATTAATGGTGATAAGAAGTAGTGATAATAAACTGAATTAACGTAAAGTTAGAGTTAAATTATAGTAGGAAAATGTCATGAGGAGGGAAAGTAATGAAATTTTACACGATTAAACTTCCGAGGTTTCTAGGTGGACTAATAAAAGTAATGATTGGTTCGTTCAAGAAAGATTAAAGCACCTAGTAAAGGTGCTTTTTTAAATATTGGCTGTGATAAAGTAAATTTCACTGTTGATTTCCGTGCTAGACTTCGCTTTTCCCGCAGGACAAGGAAGCATCCGGAGCGATACATCCTTCGTAAGAAAATGCGGATGCATTTTCGAGGAGTCTCAGCCTTGCATGGAAATCAACAGGTATTCGTATTTAATGATTAACACTGAGATTTACCATAGCTAAAACATTATTAATATTATTATATAAGCCATTGAAAATAATTAAAAGCGACAGATAACTGTCGCTTTTAATTATTCATATAAGTAGGAGCTATATTATACGCGCTCAACTTTACCTGATTTTAATGCTCTAGCAGATACATAAACACGTTTTGGTTTACCATCAACTAAGATGCGTACTTTTTGAAGGTTAGCACCCCAAGTACGTTTAGTAGCGTTCATCGCGTGAGAACGTGCATTACCAGAACTAGTTTTCTTTCCTGTGATTACACATTTGCGTGCCATAGTCATTTCCCTCCTTACTACCCATTAAAACATTCAGTTATTTTCATGTCGATTAAGAAAAGAATTTCTTAATTTTTGTAAGGAAAAAAGTCATGAATATGTTTGTAACATTTTCATACGCTTTTCCTTTTATACACTGATTGAAAATACTTATATAATTTAACATACAACCCTTGATAATGCAATAGTTCAATGATAAGCTTTCAAGAAAAAAACCTTGACATACATGTTTCTTCCATTCAGTATTATAATAGTATTAAGAAGATAGCATTCCTATCTTTTAAAAATAAGTTGATTCATGTAAAATAGTATGTAATCTTACTAAAGGGGGAACCTTTATGTCCATCGAACTAAAAACATCTTATGGTCAAATAGATATTTCGAATGATGTTATTGCTACAATTGCTGGAGGAGCTGCTGTTGATTGTTACGGTATTGTAGGGATGGCTTCAAAAAGTCAAATTAAAGATGGTTTATCTGAGATTTTACGAAAAGAGAATTTCACAAAAGGAGTAATCGTTCGACAAGAGGAAGATCACTTACATATTGATATGTACATTATAGTTAGCTATGGAACGAAAATTTCTGAAATTGCTCACAATGTACAAACAAAGGTCAAGTATACACTAAACCAAACACTTGGTTTATCTGTGGATTCACTAAACATTTATGTTCAAGGTGTTCGTGTAACGAACCCGTAATAAGGAGGAAAATTTAGTGTCAATTAAAGTTTTAGATGGGAAACGTTTTTCCCAGATGATTCTTCAAGGTGCAAATCAATTATCCAATAACGCAAAGCTTGTAGATTCGTTAAATGTATTCCCTGTACCGGATGGTGATACAGGTACGAATATGAACTTATCCATTACTTCTGGTGCGAAAGAAGTAAGAAATAACGTTTCAGAACATATTGGAAAAGTTGGTACTGCTCTTGCGAAAGGATTATTAATGGGTGCTAGAGGAAATTCTGGCGTAATTCTATCTCAGTTGTTCCGAGGCTTTTCTAAACATATCGAAGCGAAATCAACTATTAACTCTTTAGAATTCGCTCAAGCACTTGAAGCTGGTGTAGAAACTGCATACAAAGCAGTTATGAAGCCAGTTGAAGGTACAATTTTAACAGTTGCGAAAGACGCAGCGAAAAAAGCAGTACTAGTTGCAAAAGAAGAAGATGATATTATTCTTCTTATGCAAGCTGTATTAAAAGAAGCAAATGCATCCTTAAAAAGAACTCCAGATCTGTTACCAGTCTTAAAAGAGGTTGGTGTTGTAGATAGTGGAGGACAAGGATTAGTTTTCATTTATGAAGGATTTTTAGCGGAATTAACAGGAGAAGCACTTCCTGTATTCCAGGCAACATCTTCTATGAATGAATTAGTTAATGCAGAACATCATAAAGGTGTTCAAGCACATATGAATACAGAAGATATCGTTTTTGGATATTGTACAGAGTTTATGGTGCGCTTTGAAGAGTCGAAAACAAAAGATAACCCATTTAGTGAAGAGAAATTCAGAAATGATTTAGCACAATATGGTGATTCTTTATTAGTTATTGCTGATGAGGATGTAGTTAAAGTACATATTCACTCAGAACAACCTGGTAATTGTTTATCTTATGGACAAAACTATGGTAGTTTAATCAATATGAAGATTGAAAATATGCGTGAACAGCATAGTAACTTGTTATTTGAGGAAAATGAATACCCTGTAAGTACTCCTCCTGTTGCGAAAAAAGAAGAATTCGGTATCATTACTGTTGCAATGGGTGAGGGAGTGGCTGAACTTTTCAAGAGTGTCGGAGCTAAGTTTGTCATAGAAGGTGGACAAACAATGAATCCAAGTACAGAGGATATTGTGAGAGCTATTGAAGAAGTAAATGCAGAGAAAATCATTATTCTTCCGAACAATAGCAACATTATCATGGCTGCAAAACAAGCAGCTGAAGTGGTTGGAGATCGTGTAGTAGTTGTTCCTTCTAAAACAGTTCCACAAGGTATGGCAGCTATTTTAGCATTTAATCCTACAGCTGACTTAGTGGAAAATGCTGAGACAATGACTGATTCACTTCAATATGTGAAAACTGGTCAAGTAACTTATGCTGTACGTGATACAAGTATTGATGGAATTGAAATTCAAAAAGATGATTTCATGGGTATCGCGGAAAGCAAAATTGTTACAACAGGTAAGGATAAAACAACAGCAGCAAAACAATTACTAGAAGCCACATTAGATGAGGACTCAGAAATCTTAACTATCATTTATGGTGAAGATGTAACAGAAGAAGAATTAAATGCAGTAGTTTCTTTCGTAGAAGAACAATTTGAAGATGTAGAAATAGAAGTGCATAACGGAAAACAACCGTTATATTCCTTTATTTTCTCTATTGAATAAATTAGCAAACAAAAAAGGGAGATTAATTCTCCCTTTTTTGTTTTTTTAAAAGTTAAATTGTGATATGTTTATGATGGATTAGTTATGTTCAATTCAAAAGAACATTTTAGATACGGCAAAGGAGTGAACCTACTATGAAATATAGAAGTGTTTTTGATATTATTGGTCCCGTAATGATAGGGCCATCTAGTTCCCATACGGCAGGTGCAGCTAGAATTGGTAGGGTTGCTCGAAGCCTATTTGGCAAACAACCTTCATGGGCGCGAGTACATCTATATGGGTCTTTTGCAAAAACGTATAAAGGCCACGGAACAGATGTGGCGATTGTTGGAGGTATACTTGATTATGATACTTTTGATGAAAGAATAAAAACGTCATTGCAAATTGCAAAAGAGCAAGGGTTAGAGGTAACTTTTATCGAGGAAGAATCAATAACAGATCACCCAAATACAGCCAAAGTAATAATTGGTGACGAAGACAATGAGATGGAATTAGTAGGAATCTCAATTGGCGGTGGGAAGATAGAGATTACAGAATTAAACGGCTTTGAACTCAAATTATCAGGTAATCATCCAGCTATTCTAGTTGTTCATAATGATCGATTTGGAGCAATTGCTGGAGTTGCTAATGTTCTAGCAAAGTATGCAATAAATATAGGGCATATGGAAGTGTCAAGAAAAGAAAAAGGTAAACAAGCATTAATGACTATTGAAGTGGACCAAAATATAGATGAATCAGTTATAGAAGAACTATCTTCATTACCAAACATTATTCAAGTGACAAAAATCGTTGATTAAATGATTTAATGAAAATGTGAACGCTTACATCACCTAGAGAACGACCAAAGGGGGAATAATAATGTTTCGAAATGTTGCGGAACTAGTTGAACTTGCTGAAAGTAGAGGGGTTAAAATTTCTCAACTAATGATCGAGCAAGAGATTGAATTCACAGGTAAGTCCCGTGAGCAAATCATTGAACAAATGGAAAAGAACTTAGATATAATGGAACAAGCTGTAGAAAGAGGCTTAAAAGGTGTTAAATCTGTTACAGGTCTAACAGGTGGTGATGCTGTGCTTCTTCAAGAATACATGAAAAAAGGCAAAACACTTTCAGGAAACCTGCTGCTTGATGCAGTTAGTAAAGCAGTTGCAACTAATGAAGTGAATGCAGCCATGGGTACGATTTGTGCAACTCCAACTGCAGGTTCTGCTGGTGTAGTACCTGGAACATTATTTGCTGTTCAAAATATTTTAAACCCAACTCGCGAAGAAAAATTAAATTTCTTGTTTACATCTGGAGCTTTTGGTTTCGTTGTAGCAAATAATGCTTCTATATCGGGTGCAGCAGGTGGATGCCAAGCTGAGGTTGGTTCTGCTTCTGGAATGGCTGCTGCTGCAATCGTTGAAATGGCTGGTGGTACGCCATCTCAATGTGCGGAAGCGATGGCAATTACACTGAAAAATATGCTAGGATTAGTATGTGATCCAGTGGCAGGACTAGTAGAAGTTCCGTGTGTAAAGCGAAATGCAATGGGAGCTGCGAATGCAATGGTAGCAGCGGATATGGCTCTAGCGGGGATTACAAGTAGAATCCCGTGTGATGAAGTAATTGACGCAATGTATCGTATCGGACTAACAATGCCAACTGCGCTAAAAGAAACAGCACAAGGAGGATTAGCGGCTACGCCTACAGGACGCGAACTTGAAGCGAAAATATTTGGCGTATCGTTACAAAATGACTAATTTATCACATACACCAGTAACAATGATAAAAGGGATCGGGGAGGAAACAGCACAATCTCTACAGATGATGGGAATAACATCTGTCCATGATTTGCTATTGTATTTTCCTTACCGTTATGAAGATAATCGACTTCGAGATATTACGGAAGTGAAGCATGAAGAGAAAATAACTGTCGAAGGGAAGGTTCATGGAGAACCTTCTCTTATGTATTATGCCCGCAAAAAAAACCGACTTACTTTTCGTTTTTTTGTCGGACCAATATTAGTGAAAGCAGTTTGTTTTAATCGCCCTTATTACAAAGACAAACTCCACATAAACCAGACGGTAACAATTACTGGTAAATGGGATCAGCATCGTCAAACAATTACTGTTCAACATATACACTTTGGACCATTTAGTAGTGACAATGAAGTAGAGCCAGTCTATTCAGTTAAAGGTAACGTTAGTGTAAAACAAATGAGGAAGTTTATCGCAAATGCAATTTCTACATACATGGAACAAATGGAGGATTATATTCCTCGGCATCTCTCACAAAAATATAAATTACCTACAAAAGGAGATGCAGTCCAAATACTACACTTCCCAGAGACACATGAGCAGTTAAAAAATGCAAGGCGATATTTTGTGTATGAGGAGTTTCTCCTGTTCCAGCTTAAGATACAAGCATTAAGGAAATACACGCGTGAAAACTCAATAGGAATTGCACATAAACTTGATAAAGAAGAGATAAAAAGTTTTGTCGACTCTTTGCCGTTTCCTTTAACAGGGGCACAAAATAGAGTGATAAAAGAAATTATGAACGACTTAACTTCCCCATACAGAATGAATCGTCTTCTACAAGGGGATGTAGGTTCAGGTAAAACTGTAGTTGCTGCAATCGCCCTTTTTGCGGTTATTCAATCAGGATATCAAGGTGCATTAATGGTTCCTACTGAAATTTTAGCGGAACAACATGCCGAATCATTAGGAAAGCTTTTTGAAAAATCAGGTGTAAAAGTGAAATTACTAACAAGTTCCGTAAAAGGAAAAAAGAGAAAAGAACTACTAGAGGACCTGCGTAATGGAGAAATAGATGCTTTAGTAGGTACACATGCCTTAATTCAAGAAGAAGTTCAATTTCATAAACTAGGGCTCGTCATTACCGATGAGCAACATAGATTTGGAGTTCAGCAAAGAAGAATTTTACGAGAAAAAGGGGAAAGTCCGGATGTATTGTTTATGACGGCAACTCCAATCCCTAGAACTCTAGCTATTACAGCTTTTGGTGAAATGGATGTGTCTATTATTAATGAAATGCCAGCAGGTAGAAAAGTGATTGAAACTTATACTGCTAATCACCATATGATTGATAGAGTATTAAACTTTGTGGAAAAAGAGTTAAGTAAGGGTAGACAAGCTTATGTCATTTGTCCATTAATCGAGGAATCAGAAAAGATAGATGTACAGAACGCAATTGATGTGCACCAAATGCTTACTCACTATTATAGAGGGAAATGGAATATTGGACTTATGCATGGAAGACTCTCTTCAGATGAAAAAGATGAAGTGATGAAGGCCTTTAGTTTGAATGAGATACAAGTGCTAGTTTCCACGACAGTAGTAGAAGTCGGTGTGAATGTTCCAAACGCTACAATGATGGTTATTTACGATGCAGAAAGATTTGGATTGTCGCAACTACATCAGTTACGTGGGCGAGTTGGTCGTGGTTCAGAACAATCGTATTGTATTCTTTTGGCAGAACCGAAAACAGAAGAAGGCAAAGAAAGAATGCGTATTATGACAGAAACAAATGATGGATTTGTTCTCTCGGAAAAGGATCTTGAATTACGTGGACCTGGCGACTTTTTTGGTAAAAAACAAAGTGGTGTCCCTGAATTTAAAGTTGCTGATATGGTTCACGATTACAGAGCATTAGAAGTAGCAAGACAGGATGCATACGAGATGCTACATTCTGAAGAATTCTGGTCTAACGAAGAATACACAACACTAAGAAACTATATAAACGATACAGGTGTACTTGGGGGAGAGAAATTAGATTAGGAAAAATGTATAGCAGTTAATTGGATCGCAAGTTGTATGCTCCAGACTCACAGAAAAGTTATGGAGGCTCGTTCAGCTCGATGCGCTAGCCGCAAGACCTAGATAAGCCCGCGGAAAGCGAAGACTAGCGCTATAATCAACTGCGGTATTTAAAATAGTCTCTAAAAAGGCAGATTCTCTAAGACAATTTTGTCTTGCAATCTGCTTTTTTGTTATATATACTACTATTAGTACCTAGTCATAATAGTTCGGATGGAGTTAGATACATATGAAAAGAACAAAAAAAGAGCGGCAATCATTACTAAAAGAAAAAATCTTAGAGAATCCTTTTATTACAGACGAGGATTTAGCGGATTTTTTTAGTGTGAGTATACAAACAATAAGACTAGATAGATTAGAGTTAAGTATTCCAGAACTTCGCGAAAGAATAAAAAATGTAGCGGAACAAACGCTTGAAAAAGAAGTCAAATCTCTACCTATCGAAGAAGTTATAGGCGAAATAATAGATATTGAATTAGATAAAAGTGCTATATCCATCTTAGATGTGAAGGAAGAGCATGTTTTTAGTCGAAATAATATAACACGAGGACACCATTTGTTTGCACAAGCAAATTCGTTAGCGGTTGCTGTAATAAACGATGACCTAGCTTTAACAGCTAAGGCAACTATCAGGTTTACAAGGCCTGTTAAACTAGGAGAGCGCATAATTGCAAAAGCTTTGGTAACAAAGGTTGAACTTGAAAAAGGTCGAACTTCAGTGGAAGTGAAAAGCACAGTTGGCAACGAAACAGTTTTCCATGGAGAATTTGAAATGTTCCGTTCAACGAGCTTGTAAACAGAAAGGAGCATAACATGAGAATAGCAATAGACGCAATGGGCGGAGATCATGCACCTAAATCCATTATTGAAGGTGTTATGAAAGCAGTTGAATCCTTTACAGACGTAGAGTTTACTCTAGTTGGAAATGAAGAAGAAATTAAAAAATATTTACATAATGATAAAAACATAACGATATTGCATACGGATGAATATATATCAGGTGATGAAGAGCCTGTAAGAGCGGTAAGAAGAAAGAAGAATTCATCCTTAGTCTTAATGGCAAAAGAAGTAAAAGAAGGAAGAGCTGACGCGTGTATTTCTGCAGGAAACACAGGTGCACTAATGACGGCAGGCTTACTAGTGGTAGGACGAATTAAAGGGATTGAACGACCTGCACTTGCGCCAACATTCCCTACAATTGGTGGAGAAGGCTTTTTAATGCTAGATGTTGGGGCAAATGTGGACGCAAAACCAGAACACCTTCACAATTATGCTGTGATGGGTTCTATTTATGCTGAAAAAGTTAGAGGTATTTCTAACCCTAAAGTTGGCTTACTAAACGTTGGTACAGAAGAAAATAAAGGGAATGAATTAACAAAAGCTGCATTCGAATTAATTAAATCAACTCCTTCTATAAACTTTGTCGGTAATGTTGAAGCTAGAGACTTGTTAACAGGAGTATGTGACGTTGTTGTTACCGATGGATTTACAGGAAATATTGCTTTAAAAGCAATTGAGGGGACAGCTCTAAGTGTTTTTACGATGTTAAAAGATGCGCTAACAAGTGATTTGAAAAGCAAGTTAGCAGCGGCAGTTTTAAAACCAAAATTCAAATCTATTAAAAATAAAATGGATTATTCTGAGTATGGTGGGGCGGCTCTGTTTGGTTTGAAAGCACCAGTAGTAAAGGCTCATGGATCTTCTGATGCAAATGCGATATTTAATGCTATCAGACAAACACGATTTATGGTTCAATCAGAAATGGTATCCAACATACAAGAACAAATAGAAAAGATGGAGTTACATGTTGAGAACGGAGGAGAATAATGGGGAAGATTGCATTTGTTTTTCCAGGACAAGGTTCCCAAGCTGTAGGAATGGGACAAGAGTTAGCTAATATGCATGAAGAAGTATTGCAGTATTTTCAAACCGCGGACAAAACACTAGGTTACTCTTTGACTAATTATATGTTTGAAGGCCCACAAGAAACATTAACAGCTACTTACAATGCTCAACCTGCACTTTTAACTGCGAGCATTGCCATTTTACAGTTGTTAAAAAAAGAAGAAATTGTTCCTGATTATGTTGCAGGACACAGTTTAGGTGAATATTCAGCACTAGTTGCTGCGAACGCTATGAGTTTTGAAGAAGGAGTTCATACCGTTCATATGAGAGGGAAACTAATGGAAGAAGCAGTGCCTTCTGGAAAAGGTACCATGGCAGCTGTGTTAGGTTTAGAAGCACCAGAACTTGAATCTGTTACAAAAAAGGCTTCAGAAGAAGTTGGATCAGTTCAATTAGCGAATATTAATTGCCCTGGTCAAATTGTTATTTCAGGATCTGTTGAAGGTGTTTTGGCGGCGAGTGAAGGTGCAAAATCTGCAGGGGCAAAAAGAGTAATACCGTTAGTTGTAAGTGGTCCGTTTCATTCGGAGTTAATGAAACCAGCAGCTGAAAAGTTCCAAACAGTACTGGAGAACATTACAGTGCAAGAGCCTACTGTACCTGTTATTGGAAATGTGGATGCAAATGAATTAAAAGTGGAATCCATTAAACAAAAGCTTGTAGAACAACTATATTCACCTGTACGTTGGCAACAATCGGTAGAATACATGATTGAACAAGGTGTAGATACGTTTGTGGAAATTGGACCAGGTAAGGTTTTATCTGGATTAGTAAAGAAAATAAATCGAAAAGTAAATGTATTGTCTGTATATGATTCTGAGTCATTAGAAAATGCATTACAATTTTTCAAAGAGGCGGAGGAGAAGTAAATGCTACAAGGTAAAACGGCTGTAGTTACAGGTGCCTCTAGAGGTATCGGACGTGCTATTGCATTAGAGTTAGCTTCTAAAGGTGCGAATATTGTTGTAAATTACGCTGGAAGCGAAGGGAAAGCGCAAGAAGTGGTAGAAGAAATTCAACAATTAGGTGGAAATGCAATAGCTGTAAGAGCGAATGTAGGCAACATGGAAGATGTACAAGCTATGATGAAAGTAGCTATTGCGCAATTCGAAACGATTGATATTTTAGTAAATAACGCAGGAGTTACGAGAGATAATTTACTGATGCGTATGAAAGAAGAAGAATGGGATGAAGTTATAAACATCAATTTAAAAGGTGTGTTTAACTGTACAAAGGCAGTAACTCGTCAAATGATGAAGCAACGTTCTGGAAAAATCATTAATATTTCCTCCATCGTTGGAGTAAGTGGAAATCCTGGACAAGCAAACTATGTTGCAGCAAAAGCAGGCGTAATAGGTTTAACAAAATCTACTGCTCGTGAATTAGCTACTAGAAACATTAATGTAAACGCTGTTGCACCAGGTTTCATTACGACAGATATGACTGACAAATTACCAGAAGAGGTTAAAGGAGAAATGTTGAAACAAATTCCTTTAGCTAAATTTGGAGAAGCAAAGAATATCGCAACTGTTGTTTCTTTCTTAGCATCAGAACAAAGCGTCTATATGACTGGTCAAACACTACATGTTGACGGTGGAATGGTAATGTAATTAATAAACTAAGTCTTTATCATAATGAATGACAACTTAGGATGAAATTAACGGAAGCTATATAAAGATATAGACACTAGAACATTTTGAAAGTAAAATAAGTACGAGTTATCACTCTTTGAGGGGAGGTGAAAGTTATGGCAGAAGTTTTAGAGCGTGTAACGAAAATCATTGTTGATCGTTTAGGTGTTGATGAGGCTGAAGTAAAGTTAGAGTCTAAATTCAAAGATGATTTAGGTGCTGATTCTCTAGATGTAGTTGAATTAGTAATGGAACTTGAAGATGAGTTCGATATGGAAATCTCTGATGAAGATGCACAAAATATTGCAACGGTTGGCGATGCAGTGAACTACATACAGTCCAACAAGTAATTGATTCTATTTTAAAATCCCGCCTTCAGAGCGGGATTTTTCCTATTATTAGAATTATATTTAAATATAGCTATTTGTATCTACTAAATAATTTGTTAAAATAGATATGTTATACATAATATCATTGTCACATTCTTATAGTGATTGAGGTAATGTCGGAGGCTACCCATGTACAAAAATAGAAACAAAAGTACAGATAAACGCAATGAGCTTATACGGATTAAATTTCAACAATTGCAACAACAAATAGGTATAACGTTCGAAAATGAAAAAACGTTATATAAAGCATTTACACATTCATCATATGTGAATGAGCATCGTAAAAAAATGTACGAAGATAATGAGCGCCTGGAGTTTTTAGGAGATGCAGTATTAGAATTAACAATCTCTAAGTTTCTTTATGAAAAGTACCCATTAATGAGTGAGGGTCAATTAACGAAGCTACGTGCTTCTATCGTATGTGAACCTTCACTTGTAGCCTTTGCTAACGAGCTATCATTCGGTAATTATGTTTTACTAGGTAAAGGTGAAGAATTAACAGGGGGTAGAGAACGACCTGCTTTACTTGCAGATGTATTTGAAGCTTTTATCGGTGCGCTTTATCTAGACCAAGGGTTATCATCCGTAATTTCCTTTTTAGAAAAGTACGTTTACCCAAAAATTAACGATGGTGCTTTTTCTCATGTGATGGATTTTAAAAGCCAACTACAAGAGTTAGTGCAAAGAGATGCTTTAGGGCAAATTGAATATAAAGTATTACAAGAAAAAGGCCCTGCTCATAGTAGAGAGTTTGTTTCACAAGTGCTGTTAAACAGCGAAGAACTTGGAGTAGGTATTGGTAAGTCTAAAAAAGAAGCAGAACAACACGCAGCACAATATGCTCTAACGAAACTAAAGCAACATTAATTTTATTTATTACAACATTATATCCCCCTATCATAGGGGGATACTTCTTATTTAAAGACTGAGTTAAAGAATATAATTGTTTTAAAAAATATCTAGCTGTTGATTGGACCGCAAGTCGTAGACTCCTTCGAAAATAGCAGAGGTTTTTAACAGAGTGAATAGAAAAAAGGGATTAACTATGATAAACACAATGAGGTGAGGAAGAATGTACCTCAAACGATTAGAAGTTTTAGGTTTTAAGTCGTTTGCAGAAAGAATTAAAGTAGACTTCGTGCCTGGTGTTACAGCTGTTGTAGGACCTAACGGAAGTGGAAAAAGTAATATTACCGATTCCATTCGCTGGGTTTTAGGCGAGCAGTCAGCTAAATCACTACGTGGTACTAAAATGGAAGATATTATTTTTGCTGGTAGTGAATCGCGTAAACCATTAAATATTGCTGAAGTAACCTTAACATTAGATAATAGCAACCGTATTTTACCCATTGATTATATGGAAGTAAGCGTCACAAGAAGAGTATATCGATCTGGTGAGAGTGATTTTTTAATAAATAATCAGTCTTGTCGTTTAAAAGATATTGTAGATTTATTTATGGATTCTGGCTTAGGAAAAGAAGCTTTTTCAATTATCAGCCAAGGTAAAGTAGAAGAGATCTTAAGTAGTAAGGCGGAAGAACGAAGAAGTATATTTGAAGAAGCGGCTGGCGTACTAAAATACAAGACTAGAAAGAAAAAAGCGGAACATAAGCTTTTTGAAACACAAGAGAATTTGAATCGTGTTTCCGATATTTTACATGAATTAGAATCTCAAGTAGAACCGTTACAAATTCAAGCTTCTATCGCTAAAGACTTTTTAGAAAAAAAAGAAGAACTAGAAAAAATAGAAGTAGGCGTGACAGTATTTGAAATTGAAGAATTACACACTAAATGGGAACAACTTTCTGATCGTGTCAAAACGAATACGGAAAAGGAAGTAGACCTCTCTTCTTCCATACAACATAAAGAAGCCGATTTGGAAAAGTTGAAAAACAATGTACAAGCTTTAGATGAATCTATTAACTATTTACAAGATGCCCTTTTGATTGCTAGTTCTGAATTAGAAAAATTAGAAGGTAGAAAAGAAGTATTAAAAGAAAGAAAAAAGAATGCATCACAAAATAGAGCACAATTAGAAAAATCTGTTGTGGAATTAGACAATATAATTGCAGATTTAAAAGAGAATCTTACAAAAGATAGTTCAATATTAAAAGATTGGCAACAAACATTGAAAGTACTAGAGTTGGATCTAACAAGTAAACTCGAATTGCATGATACGTTCAATCAAAACATGGAAGAAACCATTGAACAACTAAAAAGTGATTATATTGAGCTTTTAAACAAACAAGCATCCATTCGAAATGAGTTAACGTATTTAAATCAACAAACGAAACAAGAAGAGGTAAAGACAAAGCGTCTAGAAGAAGTAAATGAAAAATATATTATAGAACGCCAGTCGCTCTCAAAGAAAAAAAGCGAAACATTAAAACAAAATATGGAACTTGAAACGAAAATTAATAGTACCGTTGATAGCTATCGAAAAAGCGTATCTCAATTACACACCTTACAAAACACGCTTCAAAAGAAAGAAAAATTATTGTATGATGCGTTTAAATTTTTACAACAAACAAAATCTCGTAAAGAAATGCTTGAAGCGATGCAAGGAGACTTTGCAGGCTTTTTCCAAGGAGTTAAAGAGATTTTAAAGGCTAGAGACGAACAAAGGCTTTTTGGTATTAAAGGAGCCGTTGTTGAGATAATTCAAGTGAAACAAGACTATGAAACAGCGATTGAAATTGCTCTCGGTAGTTCTACGCAACATATTGTTGTTTCAGAAGAACAGGATGCTAGAAATGCGATTCATTACTTAAAGAAAAATGGTTTTGGTAGGGCAACTTTTTTACCAATGACTGTAATGAAAGAACGTTCCATTCCTGATTATCATCATAAACAATTACAAGGGGATGATGCATTTGTAGGAATGGCATCAGAGTTAGTTCATTTTGATCAAAACTATCAAAATATCATTCTATATCTTCTAGGGAATGTAATTGTTGCAAAAGACTTAAAAGGTGCGAATAGGTTAGCGTCTATTGTTCAGCATCGTTACCGAATCGTAACGTTAGATGGTGATGTTGTTAATCCAGGAGGTTCCATGACTGGTGGAGCTGTGAAACAAAAAAATAATTCATTGTTAAGTCGCACAAGAGAATTAGAATTCGCTACAATTAAATTAGCAGAAATTGAAGAGCAAGCATCTTTAATGGAAGAGCAAGTAAAAGTGCTGAAAAGTAAATTGAAAGATGAAGAAATGGAAGTTGCTGCAATTAAAGAGCAAGGGGAAACATTACGCTATGAGGAACAGCAAGTTAGAGCGCTACTAAAAGAAATTGAACTAGAAGAGAAAAATATTAATGAACACCTTTCACTCTATGACTATGAAAAAGAGCAGTTTACAACAGCTAAAGCAAGTAATATTGCACGTGAAAGCGAATTGAATAAGCAATTAGCTGAGTTAACGATCGAGATAGAAGGGTTAGATAAAGAAATCCTTCATCTCACAAATCAAAAGAAAGAACAGCATGTAACGAAGGAAACGTTACAATCAGAGATTACTAACCTTAAAGTTGATGCAGCTAGCCATAAAGAACGAATTCAGAACCAAAAACATAAAGTACTTCAACAAAAGCAACAATTAGAAGAAGCAGAAAATAAATTTATTGAGATTCAAGAAGATTTATCTCTGTTAAATAGTGAAATGACGGATAGTTATTCTGGAGAAAAGCAATTAGAGTTTGCTGCACAAGAAAAATTACAAGATAAAAATGAAACAATTCAACTTATTTCTTCTAGAAGAGAAGAGAGGTTAAGACTACACGAAAAACTAGAAGCACAAGAGCTGGAATTAAAAGAACTAAAAAGACAATATAAGACTCTAACGCAAATCTTAAAAGATGAAGAAGTCCAATTGAATCGCCTAGATGTTGAACTTGATAATAGACTAATGCATTTAAGGGAAGAATATATGTTAACGTTTGAAGCGGCTAAAGAGCAATTTCCGCTACTAGATGACATCGAAATATCAAGAAAAAGACTAAAGCTAATCAAAATGGCGATGGAGGAACTCGGTACAGTAAACATAGCAGCAATTGATGAATATGAGCGTGTTTCGGAGCGTTATTATTTCCTAAAAGAGCAAAAAGAAGACTTACTTGAAGCCAAAGATACGTTATATCAAGTTATCAGTGAAATGGATGAAGAAATGACGAAGAGATTTGAAATAACCTTTACGAACATTCGATCTCACTTTAATGATGTGTTCCACTCCTTGTTTGGAGGAGGACGAGCTGACTTAGTATTAACGAACCCTGAAGATATGCTAAACACCGGGGTAGAAATTGTAGCACAACCACCTGGGAAGAAACTTCAAAATTTAGGGTTATTATCAGGTGGAGAAAGAGCTCTAACAGCAATTGCTCTATTGTTTAGTATCCTAAAAGTTAGACCAGTACCATTCTGTATATTAGATGAAGTGGAAGCTGCTTTGGATGAGGCGAATGTTCATCGTTTTGCAAACTATTTAAAGCACTATAGTAAAGAAACACAGTTTATTGTCATAACACATCGTAAAGGTACAATGGAACAATGTGATGTACTATATGGTGTAACGATGCAAGAATCTGGAGTTTCTAAACTTGTATCTGTTAGACTGGAAGAAACGAAAGAACTAGTAACATAGGAAGGAAGAGCGAGATGAGCTTTTTAAAAAAATTAAAAGAGAAAATTACAACACAAACAGAATCTGTAACAGAAAAGTTTAAAGAAGGTTTAACAAAAACAAGGGAATCGTTTTCTGGTAAAGTAAACGACTTAGTAGCAAGGTACCGTAAAGTAGATGAGGATTTCTTTGAAGAATTAGAAGAAATATTAATTGGTGCCGACGTTGGCGTAAATACAGTTATGGAATTAATTGATGAGTTAAAGATGGAAGTAAAGCGTCGTAATATCCAGGATACAAAAGACGTGCAAAGTGTTATCTCTGAAAAATTAGTAGAAATTTATGAATCTGCTGGTGAAACGAATCCGAGCCTTAACATCCAATCAGAAGGTTTAACAGTTATTCTTGTTGTTGGTGTAAATGGAGTAGGGAAAACGACTTCGATTGGAAAACTTGCTAATCGTTTAAAACAAGAAGGTAAAGAGGTACTATTAGCAGCTGGAGACACGTTCCGTGCAGGAGCAATCGAGCAATTAGAGGTGTGGGGAGAACGTGTCGGTGTCGACGTTATTAAACAATCTTCAGGCTCTGATCCAGCTGCAGTTATGTATGACGCAATTCAAGCAGCTAAAGCAAGAAAAGTCGACGTATTATTATGTGATACTGCAGGAAGATTACAAAATAAAGTCAACTTAATGAAAGAGCTAGAAAAAGTAAAAAAAGTAATTGAACGAGAAGTACCAGGGGCTCCACATGAAGTTTTATTAGTGTTAGATGGAACAACTGGCCAAAATGCGCTTAGCCAAGCTAAAATTTTCTCTGAGGCAACAAACGTAACTGGTATCGTCTTAACGAAATTAGACGGAACGGCAAAAGGTGGAATTGTCTTAGCGATTCGTAACGATTTACGAATCCCTGTTAAATTCGTAGGCCTAGGTGAAAAGGTAGACGATCTACAAGCCTTCGACGCAAACCAATACGTCTACGGCTTATTCGCTGGCTTAGTAGAAAAAGAAGAAGCAGAAGAAGTGTAAATACTGAATTTTGAAACAGGTTGTGAATAGTCACAACCTGTTTTTTAAATATTAAATTTCCAAATTATTTGATATAGTTAGAAATTGATAATTGTAATTTCAACCCAACATTAAGGAGTTGTTTGTGACAGTCAAGAGACTCCTCGAAAATGCATACGCATTTTCTTCGTGCGAAGCTTTGCTGCCGAGACCACACGCGGAAAGCGATTGACTGTCACGAACAACTAAAGTAAGTAATTATATTTTATTACGGATGTACTAACCTGTAGTATTGAAAAGTGGTCAAGAAGAAAACTTGACATACTTTGAACTTAATTGTAAACTAATTCAATGTAAAGGCATTTCACTTAACAAGGGAGAGTGAACAAACATGCTGGAAAAAACGACGAGAATGAACTATCTTTATGATTTTTATCAATCGTTGTTAACTCCAAAACAAAGAAACTATATGTCTTTGTATTATTTGGATGATTACTCCCTTGGTGAAATAGCAGAGGAATACAACATAAGTCGTCAAGCTGTTTACGACAACATTAAACGTACGGAACTAATGCTTGAAGAATATGAACTAAAACTTTTGTTATTTCAAAAGTTTCAAGAGCGTCAGCAACTTTTGTCAAAGATGAAACAATTAATGATGGAAAAAGAAAATGCTCCTACTAATGATATAGTACTGTTAGTAGAGGCGCTTGAGAAATTAGATTAGGGGGCGGCGTACATGGCATTTGAAGGTTTAGCCGACCGTTTGCAAAACACCATTCAAAAAATTCGCGGTAAAGGTAAAGTAACAGAACAAGACGTAAAAGAAATGATGCGTGAAGTTCGATTAGCTTTACTAGAAGCAGATGTTAACTTTAAAGTCGTAAAAGACTTCGTAAAACGAGTTAGTGAACGTGCTGTTGGACAAGAAGTAATGAAAAGCTTAACTCCAGGTCAGCAAGTAATTAAAGTCGTAAAAGAAGAACTAACGAACTTAATGGGTGGAGAGCAAAGTAAAATTGCTGTAAGTAACCGACCACCAACGGTCATAATGATGGTTGGTTTACAAGGCGCTGGTAAAACAACGACGACAGGTAAGCTTGCTAATTTATTGCGAAAAAAGAACAATAAAAAGCCTATGCTTGTTGCTGCTGATATTTATCGTCCTGCAGCAATTAAACAGCTTGAAACATTAGGTAAACAGTTAAACATGCCTGTTTTTTCACTTGGTGATCAAGTTAGTCCTGTTGAAATTGCTAAAAAAGCAATTGAAAAGGCAAAAGAAGAGCACCATGACTATGTTTTAATTGATACTGCGGGTCGATTACATGTTGACGAAGCATTAATGGATGAATTGAAACAAGTTAAAGAGATCTCCAAACCTGATGAAATCTTTCTAGTTGTTGATGCAATGACTGGACAAGATGCAGTTAATGTTGCTGAGAGCTTTAACGAACAACTTGGCTTAACAGGGGTTGTCTTAACAAAATTAGACGGAGATACTCGAGGTGGAGCTGCTTTATCTGTAAAAGCAGTAACAAACACACCAATCAAATTTGTAGGTTTAGGAGAAAAGCTTGATGCAATAGAGCCGTTTCATCCTGAACGTATGGCGTCAAGAATCCTTGGTATGGGCGATGTTTTAACTCTTATTGAAAAAGCGCAAGACAATGTAGATGAAGAAAAAGCAAAAGAGTTAGAACAAAAACTTCGTACAGCGAGCTTTACATTTGATGACTTTTTGGAGCAACTAGGACAAGTACGAAAAATGGGTCCTTTGGACGAAATTTTAGGCATGATACCTGGTGCAAACAAAATGAAAGGCTTAAAAAACGTTCAAGTCGATGATAAACAAATCGGTCATGTCGAAGCTATCATTCGATCTATGACGAAAAAAGAAAAAGAACAGCCTGATATCATTAATGCGAGCCGTAAAAAAAGGATAGCAAAAGGTAGCGGTCGACCAATTCAAGAAGTAAACCGTTTACTAAAGCAATTTGAAGAAATGAAAAAAATGATGAAACAAATGACAAGTATGACAAAAGGTAAAGGGAAGAAAGGTGGATTTAAACTTCCTTTTATGTAAGTCCGATTATCATAAGTTTTATACATTTTTCTCTATAAATTTTAAAGTGACAAGAAAAAACACTTTACAAACAATTAACTACTTGTTATCATACTATCTTGTGTGAAATATTTTCGGAGGTGCTATTAAAAATGGCAGTTAAAATTCGTTTAAAACGTATGGGTAGCAGAAAATCCCCATTCTATCGTATTGTTGTAGCAGATTCTCGTTCTCCTCGTGATGGACGTTTCATTGAAACAGTTGGAACTTACAATCCTGTAACTCAACCAGCTGAAGTAAAAATCAATGAAGAGTTAGCATTAAAATGGTTACAAGATGGAGCAAAACCATCTGACACAGTTCGTAACCTTTTCTCGAACGAAGGCATTATGGAAAAATTCCACAACGCTAAATTCAGCAAGTAATTGGTTAACTAACCATGACAAAACTAGTTGAAACGATTGTAACGGCGTTAGTAGATCATCCAGAACAAGTTGTTGTTACAGAAGTAGAAGCAAATAATGTAACTACGTATCAACTAACTGTGCACCCAGATGATTTAGGAAAAGTGATTGGTAAGCAAGGGAGAATCGCTAAAGCAATTAGAACGGTTCTTTTCGCAGCTGCCTCACACGATAATAAACGTGTACAACTAGAAATTAAGGAGTAGGGAGGCTTTCGAGCTTCCCTTTTTCTTATTCTTGAGCTGAGTTGAAAAATAGTGTTGATTTTTCACAACTATCTAGCTGTTGATTGTAGCGCAAGTCTGAGACTCCTCGAAAATGCTACCGCATTTTCTTCGTGCGATGAATCGATTCCGTAGCCTTCCTTGTCCTGGGGGAGACCCCGGAGGCTCCCGGCGCCACGAAAAGTTTGAAGCTACTCGTTCAGCCCCGAAAAGCATAAGACAGGGGCAACTAGAGGGTGCTTTTTCCCTCAAGATGACCATGGCTAGACTTGCGGAGCTTGCCGCTGAAACTAGACACGCCCTCGGAAAGCGAAGACTTGCGCTACAATCAACAGCGGTATATAACCGAGCTTTTTATGAGATATGAAAATAATTAGGTAATACTACTAAAATAAAATGATTATTTAGAGGTGAAAATAAAATGACAGAATGGTTTAACGTTGGAAAGATTGTAAACACGCACGGTATTAAAGGGGAAGTCCGAATTGTATCTAGAACTGATTTTGCTGATGAGCGATATAAGCCAGGCAATACACTTTTCCTTTTCATGAATGAAAACGATCAGCCAATTCCACTAGAAGTAGAATCAAGAAGAGTACATAAAACATTTGATTTACTTAAGTTTGTTGGTAAGGATAATGTTAACGAAGTCGAACAATATAAAGGGGCAATTGTGAAAGTCCCAGCAACTCAATTAGAAGACCTAAATGAAGGAGAATTTTACTTTCATGAAATAATCGGATGTAAAGTCATCAATTTAGAAACGAATGACGATATAGGTGTTATAAAAGAAATATTAACACCAGGTGCAAACGATGTATGGGTTATAAAAGGGAGTAAAGGAAAAGAAATTTTAATTCCTTATATAGATCAAATTGTAAAAGAAGTAAACATTGCAGATAAAGTTATATACATCGAGCCGATGGAAGGACTTCTATAAAATGAAAATAGACGTATTAACTCTTTTTCCTGAAATGTTTACGGGAGTATTAAATACTTCCATATTAAAAAAAGCAGCTGAGAAAGAAGTTGTCACTTATCGCGTCGAAAATTTTAGGGATTATTCTACAAATAAACATAGTAATGTTGATGATTATCCTTATGGTGGAGGTGCTGGTATGGTTTTAACTCCACAACCAATCTTTGACGCTGTAGATAAGCTTACAAGTGAGTCAAAGCCTCGAGTAATCTTAATGTGCCCGCAAGGAGAAAGATTCAACCAGCGTAAAGCAGAGGAGCTCTCGCGGGAAAAACATTTATTGTTTATTTGTGGACATTACGAAGGGTACGATGAAAGAATTAGAGAATCACTAGTTACAGATGAAATCTCAATTGGAGATTTTGTACTAACTGGTGGAGAACTTGCATCTATGGTAGTAATTGATAGTGTTGTGAGACTACTACCAGGAGTTCTAGGAAAAGAAGCCTCTCATGAGCAAGATTCTTTTAGTACTGGCCTTCTTGAGCATCCTCACTACACAAGACCGGCTGAATTTCGTGGAATGAAAGTGCCTGATGTATTGTTATCTGGTAATCATGAGAAAATAAAACATTGGCGCAGGAAAGAAACTCTAAGAAGAACGTGGAGTAGAAGACCGGATTTATTACAAGAATACGAATTAACGGATCAAGAAAAACAATGGTTACTAGAAATACAAAATGGCGAGAAGTAATATTGCCTTTTAATCTTAAATATGTTACTATACTAGTTGTGACTTAGCACAGCTATGTCGAAAAAACGGTGTTCCGCTGCATGAAATACATGGAATGAGCATCTGTGGAAAAGGAGAAAAGAACATGCAAAAATTAATCCAAGAGATTACACAAGCACAACTTAAATCAGACCTTCCTACATTTAAAGCTGGTGACACTGTACGTGTACACGTTAAGGTTGTAGAGGGTACGCGTGAGCGTATTCAGTTATTCGAAGGTGTAGTAATTAAACGTCGTGGTGGCGGAATTAGCGAAACTTTCACAGTTCGTAAGATTTCTTACGGTGTTGGTGTTGAGCGTGCATTCCCTGTACATTCACCAAAAATCGAACAAATCGATGTTATCCGTCGCGGTAAAGTACGTCGTGCGAAACTTTACTACTTACGTGCATTACGCGGTAAGAAAGCTCGTATTAAAGAAATTCGATAATCAAAAAGTAGCATAAACATCAATAGAATGTAATGTGTTCTATTTCGATGTGTAAGCTAAGTAGAAAGGAGCTTGCTAAAACAAGCTCCTTTTTTTCGCACTTTAATTAATAGCTATGTTAAAGCTTAGTGTTGATAATTTAGTACTAATACCTGTTGATTTGCGTGCAAGGCTGAGACTCCTGCGGGAGAAGCGGGGAGTGGGAGACCCCACAGGCGCATGCGCCGAGGAGTAGGTTTTTTCACGACAGTGAAAATAACACCTTCCTTTTTACCGCCCGCGGAAAGCGAAGCCTTGCACGCAAATCAACAACGAACTTTAACACAGCCTAATTAATAAATACACCTAAGTTTTTAAACTGATAAAAAAAGGTATATAATAATGATATTTACATACTAATAGGTCTGTTTAATCTAGAAAGAGATATATATAGGTAAGTTAAGTTGATAAATTACATTCCCATATTGAAAAACGAACTAAGTTTTTCAGATAGTAGTAATATATGATGAAACTTACTCAGGTAGTGGAGGAACAAAGATGACAAAATCTAAAAACGAGCTCTTTGAATGGATAAAGGCATTAGCGATTGCAATTGTATTAGCAGCTGTCATTCGTTATTTCTTTTTTGCCCCTATAGTTGTAGACGGAGATTCCATGATGCCGACATTACACAATCAAGATAGAATGATTGTAAATAAAATTGGCTATATGATAGGTAAACCTGATAGATTTGACATCGTTGTTTTCCATGCAACAGTAGATAAAGATTATATTAAACGTGTAATCGGTCTTCCAGGGGATGAAGTGGAATATAAAAATGACGTCTTATATATTAATGGTGATCCATACGAAGAGCCATACTTAGATGAATTTAAAGCTGAAATACCTAATGGTCCTTTAACAGAAAACTTTACGTTAGAGGATATAATTGGCCAAAAAACGGTGCCAGAAGGACATATTTTTGTATTAGGTGACAATAGAAGATTCAGCAGAGACGGAAGACACATTGGAACAGTCGCAATGGACCAAGTGCTTGGCAAAACAAAAGTAGTTTATTGGCCTCCATCTGATATGAGAATTGTCCATTAAAAAAGGACAAAAATAGAAAGGCGTGTAAGTTTATGACTATTCAATGGTTTCCTGGTCATATGGCGAAAGCTCGTAGGGAAGTTACTGAAAAATTAAAGCTAATTGACATCGTTTATGAACTTGTAGATGCTAGATTACCTATTTCTTCAAGGAACCCAATGATTGATGAAATCATTAAGCAAAAACCTCGAATTATTTTATTAAATAAAGCTGATCTGGCAGATCCAGCTGATACACAAAAATGGATTCAATATTTTCAAGAAACTACTGAAAATACTAGAGCTATAGCAATTGATTCTTTTCAAGGAAAAGGAATTAATAAAATACAATCATTATCAAAAGAATTGTTACAGGAAAAGTTCGATAAAATGATAGCCAGAGGGATTCGTCCTAGAGCTATTAGAGCTTTAATTGTCGGAATTCCAAATGTTGGTAAATCCACTTTAATTAATAGATTAGCGAAAAAGAATATTGCTAAAACTGGAGATCGACCTGGTGTAACGAAAGCACAACAGTGGGTTAAAGTTGGTAAAGAACTAGAATTGTTAGACACTCCAGGTATTTTATGGCCGAAATTTGAAGATCAAGAAGTAGGATTGAAACTTGCTACAACTGGAGCCATTAAAGACACAATTATCAACCTTCAAGAGGTAACTGTATTTGCCTTAAGGTTTTTAGGAACCTATTATCCTGAACGTTTAAAAGAAAGATATGGACTATCTGAAATTCACGAAGACGTTGTAGAACTTTTTGATACTATAGGTGAAAAAAGAGGTTGCAAAATGGCTGGTGGCTATATCGATTATGATAAAGTAGCAGAATTAGTAATTAGAGAAATAAGACAAGAAAAGTTAGGTAGAATAACGTTTGATAAAGACTTTTCAGCATAATTTCAAGCAAAAGAGGCAAGTTGTGAAATTTCACTTCCTGCCTTTTTTTAGTGGTTAGTTACTAGTGGATAGTGATTAGGCGGTGTGATCAACACTATTTAAAACTACTACTACAAAACACTTGAACCTAACAATTAATAGGTCGATAAAAAAGTAAGAGGTGAGAAAACATGGGAAATTTAACAATAAAAGAAATACAAGCCCTACTACAAAACGCAAAAGATGAATCAGATCCAACACTAACGACAATAAAAATAGATCCCCGAAAAGGTGTACAACAACTTTATAAAAAATGGGAAAAAGAAAAACTACGAGCAGAAGAGCTACATACGCAGTTTGAAAATATGCTGGCTTATGAAAAAGAACTGAGAAGAAATGGTATTAAATATATTGCTGGAATTGATGAAGTAGGCCGTGGTCCATTAGCTGGTCCTGTAGTAGCTGCTGCAGTTATTTTAAAAGAAGATTTTTATTTGCCAGGACTTACAGATTCAAAAAAATTATCTCCAGCTAAAAGAGAAACGTTCTATGAATATATTATAGATAATGCGCTTGCTTATGGTATAGGGGTAGTACCAGCGAAAGAAATCGACACTGTAAATATATACGAGGCAACTAAAATAGCAATGATTAAAGCGATAAAAGAACTTCCAATAGAGCCAGAACATTTGTTAATAGATGCGATGAAATTACCAATAGGTATTTCTCAAACTTCCATCATTAAAGGAGACGCAACGAGTATATCAATTGCTGCTAGCTCTGTGCTTGCTAAAGAAACAAGAGACCGCTATATGAAGAATCTTGGAGAAACGCACCCTTCATACGGTTTTGAAAATCATATGGGATATGGTACGAAAGAGCATCTTGAAGCGATAGAAACACACGGAATCATATCAGAACATAGAAAATCTTTTGCTCCAATCAAAAGCTATGTAAGTTAGGAGGAAAGCTATGGATGGTGACATCACTTTTTCAACTAGTCTATTAAACTCGCATAGAACTAGCACAAGCTTGAACTTGCCAAAAGTGTTCCAGGCAAGAGTTCTGGAAGAACTCCAAGAAAATGTCTCGTTAATTAGGATAGGTACAAGAGAAGTAGTTGTTAAAATAAATGAAAAAGTAATGATAGGTAATGAGTATTTATTCCGTTTTAATGGAAATTCAGAAAAATCACTTCCATTAGTAGAAGTTACAAAATTAGCTGATGTTGCTACACCTAAAGCAATCCAGACGGTGAATACTACTCACACGGCGTCGAATGAAACGATAGCTAATTTGAAGATTAATACTACCACTCAGCAGCAAATAGTAATGTCCCTGTATCAAAAAGTAGATAAGAGTGCTTATGACTCCATTTTAAAATGGGTAAACGAAAGCAATGGAATGACAAAAGAAACAAAATTTTTGTTCATTCAACATGTAATGACGAAAAATTACCCTATTCCACTTGAAAAGGCGATAATGAATGTGCAAGAGGCAATTAATAGGGAAAACAATATAGGACAGCTAGTCAAGGAATTAATATCGGAGGTAAAAAACTTACCTTTGAAAACTCATCCTGAACAGAAGTTAGAAGAGTTACTTAGAAACGTTACTTTGCAGGCAAATTTGTTACAAACTAGTAGTCAAGTAAAGAATGTTGTCGTTCAATCACTTGCTCAATTGGGATTTCAATATGAGAAGAATATTCTAACTTCCCATTTTTCACAAGTCCAAACGAAGAGTAAACTTGAGGCAGAATTAAAACCAATTCTTATTGCTTTACAACAACAACTTCCTACTGCAGAAATGAATAGGAAAATAGAAAAGATGGTCCAAATGCTGAATGGATTTCAGCTTCAATCTCGAGAAGATGGTCTTTTTCAACCGTTATTTTTCGCCATTCCTTATCTTAATAATGAACAATATAAAAATTGGTATATTCATATTCAAGCCCGAAATACAGAGAAAGAAAAGGTTGATCCATCTCATTGTCGTATTCTCTTTTTGCTTGACTTACCAGTACTATCAGAAACGATGGTTGATATATTAATTCAGGAAAAAGTGATATCCGTTTCTATTACTAACAACTTTACAAAACTTGATGAAATCGTTCAAAAATATAAGTCGATATTAATGAAAAAGCTCGAAGAAGATGGTTATATGCTTTTATCGTTGAAAGTAATAAAAAACGAAGACAAGCATCAAGATGTTTATAACGTCTTTTTACAAGAAGTGTTAAAGCCTCCTAACAAGGGAGTGGACATTAAATTATGATGAAGAAAGATCCAAAATTCACTCAAAAAAAAGCAGTAGCACTATATTATGACCAACAAAAAGACTATGCCCCAATTGTAACAGCAAAAGGCAAAGGTCTCATTGCAGAAAATATAATCCAAACAGCAAAAGACAATGGAGTTCCTATTCAAGAGGATGAAGCTTTAGTTCAACTATTATCTGAAATTGAACTACACGACAAAATTCCGGAATCTTTATATGAAGTAGTGGCAGAAATACTTTCTTTTGTGTATATTTTAAACGAAGAGGCAAAGAAAGAGTAAAAATGTTTTACTCCTATAGTTTATTGAAAATTCAGTAAAATAGGCTAGGTGGTTGATATGATAGGCATTTCATTAAATTTAAAGAATTGCTAATAATTAATTTTTTGAAAATAGTATAATATTTTTACAGAAAGGTAGACAAAGGGTGTCTCATTTTATAAAATGAAAGCGCAGTCTATTTTTATTGTGATACATAAGATTGGAGGATGGGAAATGAATATCCATGAATATCAAGGAAAAGAGATCCTCAGAAAATACGGGGTAGCTGTTCCGAATGGTCGCGTAGCATTCACTGTGGAAGAAGCAGTTGAAGCAGCAAAAGAATTAGGAACAGAAGTATGTGTGGTAAAAGCACAAATTCACGCAGGTGGTCGTGGAAAAGCTGGTGGCGTTAAAGTTGCTACAAAAGGCTTAGAACAAGTTCGTGAGTATGCGAGTGAAATTTTAGGTAAAACGTTAGTAACACATCAAACAGGTCCTGAAGGTAAAGAAGTTAAACGCTTACTTATCGAAGAGGGTTGCGATATTAAAAAAGAATACTACATCGGTTTAGTATTAGACCGTGATTCTTCAAAAGTTGTTTTAATGGCTTCTGAAGAAGGTGGAACGGAAATCGAAGAAGTTGCAGAAGCAACTCCAGAAAAAATCTTTAAAGAGTATATCGATCCTGTAGTAGGTTTAACAGGATTCCAAGCTCGTCGTATTGCTTTTAATATTAACATTCCAAAAGAGTTAGTAGGACAAGCTGTTAAGTTCATGATGAGCTTATACACTGCATTCGTAGAAAAAGATTGCTCTATCGCTGAAATTAACCCGTTAGTAGTTACTGGTGACGGAAAAGTAATGGCATTAGATGCAAAATTAAACTTTGATGCAAACGCATTATATCGTCATAAAGACATTTTAGAGTACCGTGATCTTGACGAAGAAGATGCAAAAGAAATTGAAGCTTCTAAGTACGACTTAAGTTATATCTCACTTAATGGAAACATCGGGTGTATGGTAAATGGTGCTGGTCTTGCTATGGCAACAATGGATATTATAAAACATTATGGTGGAGACCCTGCAAACTTCCTTGATGTTGGGGGCGGTGCTACTGCTGAGAAAGTAACAGAAGCATTCAAAATCATCCTTTCTGATGAAAATGTAAAAGGTATTTTTGTAAACATTTTCGGTGGAATTATGAAGTGTGACATTATTGCAACAGGTGTTGTAGAAGCTGCTAAACAAGTAGAGTTAAAAGTACCTTTAGTAGTACGTCTTGAAGGAACTAACGTTGAGTTAGGGAAGCAAATCCTTAAAGATTCTGGTCTAAACATCGTTGCTGCAGAATCTATGGCTGATGGCGCACAAAAAATCGTAGCACAAGTAGGATAAGAAAGGCAGGGGAACATACATGAGCGTATTTATTAATAAAGACACAAAAGTTATCGTACAAGGTATTACAGGTTCAACTGCTTTGTTCCATACAAAACAAATGCTTGAGTATGGTACAAACATCGTTGGTGGAGTTACGCCTGGTAAAGGTGGTACAGAAGTAGAAGGTGTTCCGGTATTCAACACAGTTGATGAGGCTGTTAAAGCTACTGGTGCAAATGCATCTGTTATCTACGTTCCAGCACCATTCGCAGCAGATGCAATTTTAGAAGCAGTTGATGCTGAACTTGACCTAGCAATCTGTATTACAGAACATATTCCAGTAATGGATATGGTAAAAGTAAAACGTTACATGGAAGGCAAAAAGACTCGTTTAGTTGGTCCTAACTGCCCAGGTGTAATTACTCCAGGTGAATGTAAAATTGGTATCATGCCAGGATATATTCATACAAAAGGTCATGTAGGAGTTGTTTCTCGTTCTGGAACACTTACATATGAAGCTGTACACCAACTATCAGAAGCTGGTATTGGCCAATCTACAGCTGTAGGTATCGGTGGAGACCCAGTTAACGGTACAGACTTCATTGACGTTTTAAAAGCATTTAATGAAGACCCTGAGACTTATGCAGTAATCATGATTGGTGAAATCGGTGGAACTGCAGAAGAAGAAGCGGCTCTTTGGGTAAAAGAAAACATGACTAAGCCTGTTGTAGGATTTATCGGCGGACGTACAGCCCCTCCAGGAAAGCGCATGGGCCATGCTGGTGCGATTATTTCTGGTGGTAAAGGTACAGCTGATGAGAAGATTCGTGTGATGAACGAGTGTGGTATCGAAGTAGCAGATACTCCATCTGTTATGGGAGAGACACTAATTAAAGTTATCACAGAGCAAGGCATACTAGAAAAGTGTAAAACTCACTAATCTAACTTCTAAAATATGCAGAGGTAGTAGAATGACTACCTCTGTGTATTTGTTATAAAATTTCAAATAATTTCATAGGAGCGAATGAATACATGGATAAATGGAAACAACGTTTACTACATTTACATCATTGTTCATCCATCACAAGAAATATCCTTTTTAAAATTCTTCGGTTTGACCCCGATTTAAAAAACATTTTTAATTTTTCTACCAACGATCTCACTCACCATTTACGAATAACAAAGTCATCTGCAGAAAAAATATACTCTCAAATAAGAACTGTAAATATAGAAAAGTTTTTATGTAACTATAATCTAGAACAAATAATTCCAATTACATTTAAAGACCCTCTGTATCCACTACTCCTTAAAGAAATATATGATCCACCTCTTGTTTTGTATTGTAAAGGTGATATCTCGCTATTTCATTCGAAAAAAGTTAGTATAGTTGGTACTAGAAACCCGACCATGTATGCAAATAAAGCACTAGAATTAATCCTCCCATCATTAATAAAAGAAGGGTTTACGATTGTTAGTGGTTTGGCTACTGGAGTAGATACTAATGCACATAAATTAACGATAGAAAATAACGGAAAAACGATAGCTATTCTTGGTAGTGGTTTATTTAACGTTTATCCAAAAGAAAACATAGCTTTGGCAAATACAATCGCTCGGGAACATCTACTTGTCTCAGAATATACTCCATACACCCCTCCACAGAGATGGCAGTTTCCTTTTAGAAATAGAATAATTAGCGGACTTTCAAGTGGTACAGTTATTGTGGAAGCAAAAGAAAGAAGTGGCTCATTGATTACTGCAGAACAAGCTTTAGAACAAGGAAGAGATGTGTTTGCTATACCAGGATCAATCTTTTCCCCGACGTCAATTGGAACAAACTTATTAATTCAACAAGGAGCTAAGCTTGTAATGAAAGCTGAAGACATTCTGGAGGAAATTTAAAAAAATAAATTGTTAAAAAAAATTCATAAATTGAATTTTAGTATGTATTAATTTACAAAAAAAATAGTTTCTATAGTATTATAATGGCGACAACAAAAAGTTGTCGCTTTCCTTAAGATAATATTTATAAAAGTTTATAAAGGAAACGTATAGAGTTGACTAGAATTTTTATACCATTACCTCCAGAATGTGTTTTAATATAAAAATTAGTGGAATAATTTCAAATAAAACGGGCTATCAATATAATTAAATAGATGCGTTTTTAAAAAATTCCGAAAACTTTTACACTTTCCTGTTTGACAAACAGGAAAAAAATATTTAATAATAATGAAGATTTAAAGAATCGTTTTAATATATACATAAATGTTTCAATTAAAACTTCATATCCTATTAGTTTAACTTAACTTATTATTAAAGGTGTATCCTTTTAAATAAAGTTTTAACTACATACAGGAAATTTACCCTCTAAGGAGGACATAGGAATGTCAGATTATTTAGTTATAGTAGAGTCGCCTGCAAAAGCAAAAACAATTGAAAAATATTTAGGGAAAAAATATAAAGTGAAAGCTTCAATGGGACATATACGTGATCTTCCTAAAAGTCAGATGGGAGTCGACGTTACAAACAATTTCGACCCGAAGTATATTACAATCCGTGGGAAAGGCCCAGTGTTGAAAGAATTAAAAACAGCTGCCAAAAAAGCTAAAAAAATCTATCTAGCGGCCGATCCGGATCGTGAAGGGGAAGCAATTGCATGGCATTTAGCTCATAGTTTAGGAATTGATACAGCATCCGATTGTCGTGTAGTGTTTAACGAAATTACAAAAGATGCTATAAAAGAATCTTTCAAACATCCAAGACCAATAGATATGGACGTTGTAGATGCTCAGCAAGCTCGCCGAGTACTTGATAGACTTGTTGGTTACAACATCAGTCCATTATTATGGAAAAAAGTAAAAAAAGGTTTAAGTGCGGGGCGTGTTCAATCAGTAGCTGTTAGGCTTGTAATTGAAAGAGAAAAAGAAATAAATGCTTTTATTCCGGAAGAATATTGGACAATAAAAGGATCATTCCTTACAAAAGATAAAAAAGAATTAGATGCAAGCTTTTATGGTTTGAACGGTAAGAGAGTGGAATTAAAATCAGAAGAAGAAGTTAATTCCATCATAAATAAATTAAATGACAATTCTTTCGAAATTAATAGCGTGACGAAAAAAGAAAGAAAACGTAATCCTGCACTACCATTCATCACATCTTCTTTACAGCAAGAAGCAGCTCGGAAATTAAATTTCCGAGCAAAAAAGACGATGATGTTAGCACAGCAATTATATGAAGGAATTGAGCTTGGAAAGCAAGGAACAGTTGGTTTAATTACTTATATGAGAACAGATTCTACTAGGATATCGGATACTGCTAAATTAGAAGCAGCACAATATATTGAAGATACGTATGGGAAAGAGTACTTAAGTAATGCACCAAAAAAAGAAACTAAAAATGCAAAAGCACAAGATGCTCATGAAGCAATTCGACCAACTGCAACCATGAATGATCCTCAATCGTTAAAGCAATTCCTAAGTAGAGATCAATTCCGTTTATATAAATTAATTTGGGAACGATTTGTTGCTAGTCAAATGGCACCTGCTATTTTAGATACAGTAAGTATCGATTTAAGTCACGATGATGTTGTTTTCCGAGCAACTGGTTCTACTGTTAAGTTTCAAGGATTTATGAAAGTATATGTGGAAGGAAGCGACGATGCAACAGATGAAAAAGAGAAAATTCTTCCTCCTTTAGAAAAAGGGGATAATGTTTTCTCAAAAGATATCGACCCTAAACAACATTTCACTCAACCACCTCCGAGATATACGGAAGCGAGACTAGTGAGAGAATTAGAAGAATTAGGAATTGGTAGACCTTCTACATATGCGCCAACTCTCGATACAATCCAAAAGAGAGGGTATGTAGCATTAGATAATAAGCGTTTCATTCCAACGGAACTTGGGGGAATTGTGTTTGAATTAGTTATGGAGTTCTTTCCAGAAATCATCGATGTAGAGTTTACGGCGAATCTAGAAACAAATCTAGATAATGTAGAAGAAGGAATAGTAAACTGGATTGACATAATTGATGGATTTTATCATGAGTTTGAAAAGAGATTAGAAAAAGCGGAACAAGAAATGAAAGAAGTAGAAATAAAAGATGAACCAGCTGGAGAAGATTGTGAGTTATGCGGAAATGAAATGGTATTCAAAATGGGTCGATACGGCAAATTTATGGCTTGTTCCAATTTCCCAGACTGCCGAAATACAAAAGCAATAGTAAAAGATATTGGCGTTAACTGTCCGAAGTGTGAAGAAGGAAATGTTGTAGAAAGAAAAAGTAAAAAGAAACGTATTTTTTACGGTTGCGATCATTTCCCTACTTGTGATTTCTTATCATGGGATAAACCTCTCGCTCGTAAATGTCCAAAGTGTGAAGCATTATTGGTAGAAAAGAAGTTGAAAAAAGGAATGCAAGTTCAGTGCGTAGAATGTGATTATAAAGAAGAAGTGCAGCAATAATTCATTCTTTGAAATGTCGAATTGAATCAAATAATGCAAAAATGTTGCACTTTATCTACTTTTCATGTATTTTATATAGTAATAGAGCTATAACTTGAACGTTAAATACCAACTAGGGGACTGACGATAAGCTACTTTGTCAGTTCCCTTTTCGTTCGACAAAGTATTATTCGCCTTTGTGAAAAGATAAATATTTTGATTATCGTACATAATTTTGGCAATAGTAAGGATAGATACTATTTGGAGGATAAGAAAATGACTGAAAAAGTTGTAAGTGTAATAGGGGCGGGTCTTGCTGGTAGTGAAGCAGCTTGGCAACTTGCAAGCCGTGGAATAAAGGTTAACTTATTTGAAATGCGTCCAGTAAAACAAACTCCTGCCCATCATACGGATAAGTTTGCAGAGTTAGTATGTTCTAACTCCTTAAGAGCAAATACATTAACAAATGCTGTTGGTGTTTTAAAAGAAGAAATGAGAATGTTAAATTCAGTAATTATAAAATCTGCAGATGAGTCTTCGGTACCAGCAGGAGGAGCATTAGCAGTTGATCGCCATGAATTTGCTGGATTAGTAACACAGCTAGTGAAAGAACATCCGAATGTTACAGTTTTCACAGAAGAAGTGGAATCCATACCAGAAGGACCCACTATTATTGCAACAGGACCTTTAACATCGAAAGCACTAGCAGATGATCTACGTTCATTAACAGGTGAAGAATATTTGTACTTTTATGATGCTGCAGCACCAATCATTGAAAAAGAAAGTATAAACATGGATATTGTTTATTTAAAGTCAAGGTATGATAAAGGGGAAGCTGCATACTTAAATTGTCCAATGACAGAGGAACAGTTTGATAAATTTTACGAGGCCCTTATTGCTGCTGAAACCGTTCCATTAAAAGACTTTGAGAAGGAGATCTTCTTTGAAGGATGCATGCCTATTGAAGTAATGGGTAGTAGAGGTAAAAGAACGATGCTGTTTGGTCCTTTAAAGCCAGTAGGACTAGAGGACCCAAGAACAGGAAAGCGTCCATACGCCGTTGTGCAGTTACGACAAGATGATGCGGCTGGAACACTTTATAATATTGTTGGATTCCAGACACATTTAAAGTGGGGGCCACAAAAAGAAGTAATTCAGTTAATTCCAGGTTTAGAAAATGCAGAAATTGTACGTTATGGAGTTATGCATCGAAATACTTTTATAAATTCACCTAATTTATTAAAAGCAACATATCAATATAAAGATAGGGAAAATTTATTTTTTGCAGGACAGATGACAGGCGTAGAAGGCTATGTGGAGTCAGCTGCTTCTGGACTAGTTGCTGGTATAAATGCTGCGCGTTACGTATTAGGTGAAGAGCCAGTGGAATTTCCACATGAAACAGCTATAGGTAGTATGGCAAGATATATTACTACAACGAACGCTAAAAACTTCCAACCTATGAATGCTAATTTTGGATTATTCCCGGACTTACCGAAGAAAATTAAAAGTAAACAAGAAAGAAATGAAGCACACGCTAATCGAGCACTAGAAACAATTCAGAATTTTGTAAAAAGTTTGTAAAGTCAATTGCAAGGGCTACTAAATTGTGATAAGATTTAGTAGCCTTTGTGAGGTGAAATGATGGAAACTTTGTCAAACGCATTACTTTCTTTTCTTGAATATTTAAAAATTGAACGAAACTATTCACCCAATACGATTGAACATTATGAAAGAGACATCCATAGCTTTTTTCTTTTTATGAAAGAAGAGGGTGTTACATCTTTAGAATCGATTACTTTTATTGAAGCTAGAGCATATTTAACGAAGCTCCATAAATTTAAATATGCAAGAAGAACTGTTGCAAGAAAAATTTCTAGTCTAAGAAGTTTCTTTAAGTTTTTACAAAAAGAAAATAAAATTGTAGAAGATCCTTTTAGTCTAATTTCCATCCCGAAACAAACAAAACAACTTCCTAGATTTCTTTATCAGGAAGAGATGGAAAAGCTATTTTTAGTATCCGATACTAGTACACCTCTCGGACAACGGAATCAAGCGATATTAGAGTTATTATATGCAACAGGAATACGTGTTAGCGAGTGTTGTGATAGTAAGCTAGAGGATGTAGATTTTCACTTAGAAACAATTCTAGTTACAGGTAAGGGTAGAAAACAACGTTATGTTCCTTTTGGTAGTTTTGCCTCTGATGCTTTAAAATTATATATTGAAAAAGGTAGAGATGAGTTGCTGAAAAAAAAGTCTGAACCAAACAGTATTAGACATCTCTTTTTGAACTTCCGTGGGCAACCTTTATCAACGCGAGGTGTGCGAAATATTTTGAACTCAATAGTGAAAGAAGTCAGCTCTACGATGAAAATTACCCCACACATGTTACGTCATACTTTTGCAACACACATGTTGAATGAAGGTGCGGATTTAAGGGTTGTACAAGAACTTTTAGGTCACGCAAGCTTGTCTTCTACTCAAGTATATACACATGTTACGAAAGATCATCTTCGAAATACATATTTGCAATATCATCCTCGCTCTAAAGGGTGATGGTTAAGGAGGAGATATAATGGGTTCTTTTCATGCTACTACCATCTTTGCCGTTAAACATAATGGTGAGTCTGCGATGTCTGGTGATGGTCAAGTTACTTTTGGCAATGCAGTAGTAATGAAACATACTGCGAAAAAAGTCCGTAAGCTGTTTAATGGTAAAGTAATTGCTGGATTTGCCGGTTCTGTTGCAGATGCATTTACTCTATTCGAAATGTTTGAGGGAAAACTTGAGGAGTATAACGGTAATTTAAGTAGGGCTGCTGTTGAGCTTGCGAAAGAGTGGCGAAGTGACAAGGTTTTAAGAAGGCTAGAAGCGATGCTAATCGTTATGGATAGTGAGACATTGTTACTTGTCTCTGGTACTGGAGAAGTAATCGAACCTGATGATGGAATATTAGCCATCGGTTCAGGAGGTAATTATGCTCTTGCTGCTGGACGTGCATTAAAACGATTTGCAGGAGAACATATGACAGCAAAAGAAATTGCCCATGCAGCATTAACGATGGCTGGAGAAATATGTGTATATACAAACGACCACATTATTGTGGAAGAACTATAACAAAGGGTGGGTTTTATGAATACAAACTTAACTCCTAGACAAATAGTAGAGAAATTAGATCAATATATAATTGGTCAAACGAACGCAAAGAAGGCAGTTGCTGTAGCACTTCGAAATAGATATCGTAGAAGTTTACTTCCAGACAATTTACGTGACGAAGTTGTTCCTAAAAACATCTTAATGATCGGTCCTACAGGTGTAGGTAAAACAGAAATAGCAAGAAGAATTGCTAAATTAGTTGGTGCACCTTTTATTAAAGTTGAGGCAACAAAGTTTACAGAGGTGGGCTACGTAGGTCGTGATGTAGAGTCAATGGTTCGTGATTTAGTAGAAACCTCCGTTCGCTTAGTAAAAGAAGAAAAGATGTCAAAAGTAAAAGATAAAGCGGAAGAAAATGCTAACGCTAGGATTGTGGAACTTTTAGTACCTGGAAAACAAAAAGCTACATCTTATAAGAACCCGTTTGAAATGATTTTCGGTGGAAATAACCAGTCTGCTCAACCAAACAATGAGCAAGAAAATCAAGAAGAAATGAACATCCAAAGCGAGAGACGAAGAACGGCACATAAATTAGCTTTAGGTGAATTAGAAGACCATTATGTTAACGTAGAAATTGAAGAGCAGCAAGCTTCTATGTTTGACATGCTTCAAGGGTCGGGTATGGAACAAATGGGCATGAATATGCAAGATGCTTTCAGTAATTTAATGCCAAAGAAAAAGAAAAAACGAAAATTAACTGTAAGAGAAGCTAGAAAAGTATTAACCAATGAAGAAGCTCAAAAACTTATCGACATGGATGAGGTAACACAAGAAGCAATCAATCGAGCAGAACAAGCAGGAATTATATTTGTTGATGAAATAGATAAGATTGCTAAGAAAAGCGGAGCTAATACTTCAGCTGACGTATCAAGAGAAGGGGTACAACGTGATATTTTACCTATCGTAGAAGGGTCTACAGTTGTTACCAAATATGGTCAAGTAAAAACGGACCACGTATTATTTATAGCTGCTGGGGCGTTTCATATGGCTAAACCTTCTGATTTAATCCCTGAGCTACAAGGTCGTTTTCCGATTCGTGTAGAGTTAACGAAACTTTCTGTGGAAGACTTCGTCAATATTTTAGTGGAACCAGATAACGCATTAATTAAACAATATATAGCTTTAATGGAAACAGAAGGTATACAAGTTGAATTTTCTGACGATGCTATTCGTAAGATTGCAGAAGTAGCATTTGAAGTGAACCAAGAGACAGATAATATTGGTGCAAGGCGTCTACATACTATATTAGAACGTCTACTAGAGGATTTATCTTTTGAGGCACCAGATATTAATTTAGAGAAAATTATTATTACACCGCAATACGTAGAAGGAAAATTAGGTTCTATTGTTAAAAACAAAGACTTAAGCCAATATATACTATAAAACGAAGCAATGTAGGAGGAAATATTAATGCCATTATTACAAAAAACCAGAACAATTAACGCAATGCTACAAAAATTTGCAGGAAAGCCCGTAAACTTTAAAGAGATGTCTGAAACACTTCGTGACGTGATTGAATGTAACGTATTTATCGTTAGTCGTCGTGGGAAATTATTAGGTTTTGCAATTAACCAACAAATTGAAAATGAGCGTATGAAGAAAATGTTAGAAGACCGCCAATTCCCAGAAGGCTACACAAAAAGCTTATTTAATATTATGGAAACGTCTTCTAATTTAGATATTAACAGTGAATATACTGCATTCCCTGTTGAAAACAGAGATTTCTTCCAAAGTGGGTTAACGACTATTGTACCAATTATTGGTGGGGGAGAAAGATTAGGGACTTTAATCTTATCTCGCCTACAGGAACAATTTTTAGATGATGATTTAATTTTAGCTGAGTATGGTGCTACTGTAGTAGGCATGGAAATATTACGTGAGAAAGCAGAAGAAATTGAAGATGAAGCTAGAAGTAAAGCTGTTGTTCAAATGGCTATTAGCTCCTTATCTTACAGTGAACTGGAAGCTATTGAACATATTTTTGAAGAGTTAGATGGTAAAGAAGGACTATTAGTTGCAAGTAAAATTGCTGATCGTGTAGGAATCACACGTTCTGTTATCGTAAATGCACTGCGTAAATTAGAAAGTGCTGGTGTAATTGAATCAAGATCATTAGGAATGAAAGGTACGTATATTAAAGTATTAAACGACAAGTTCCTGAATGAACTAGAGAAATTAAAATCAAATTAAGTTGAATGACCCTAAAAGCCCACAAATGTGGGCTTTTTATTTTACACAAAATAGTCGAATTTACCTATAAATAAAATAAGTATTTATGACGAGGAAATTTAACATATATTACATAGACATTACGTTTCTTCTACTTTACAATAAGTGTATAAACAAATTTCGACATATACTTATATAATTCGTTTAAAAAAATATTTTCAGGGGGTAAAGATGAAACTTTTTTCGACATCTATTCACTCTTTAGAAAAAGGCTTACATTTTTCTACAGCTAAACATAAAGCAATTTCAAACAATATTTCGAATGTGGATACGCCTAATTTTAAAAGACAGGATGTAAAGCCGACATTTCAACAAATATATCAGCAACAGCTACTAGCGAATAAAACAGATGCGAGACATGTGGAATTTACTAAAAAACAACCTAACATGCCTTATAAATTAGAATCTAGTAATAATTCTTATTCTCACAATGGAAATAGTGTAGATATTGATAAGGAAATGTCTGAACTCGCTCAAAACCAAATTTATTATTACACTCTAATTGATCAATTAAGTGGAAAATTCCAATCGATACAAAATGTAGTTAAAGGAGGTAGAGGATAATGTCCATGTTTAATAGTATGAATATTTCTGCTTCAGCATTAACTGCTCAAAGATTACGAATGGATGTAATATCATCTAATATGGCGAACGTTGACTCTACAAGAGGAAGGTATGTTGATGGACAGTGGGAGCCTTACAAAAGGAAAATGGTTTATTTAGAGCCAAATAACAATAACTCTTTTAAATCTTTTTTAAACAAAGCTACTAACGGAAATGGACTATCTAATCAACAAGGGGTAAAAGTTTCTAGAATTATAGAAGATAATTCTCCTTTTCGACTAGTTTATAACCCTGATCATCCTGATGCAAGTGACGAAGGATTTGTCCAGTTACCAAATGTTGATCCTTTAAAAGAAATGGTAGATTTAATGAGTGCAACTAGATCATATGAATCCAATGTAACGGTGTTTAATGCCTCTAAAGGAATCATGATGAAAACATTAGAACTAGGAAAATAAGTGAGGTAACCACAAATGAATAAAATAACAAATAATGCCCAAGTTTGGCTGCCGAATATTAATAAAAATAGTCCGACCCCGAAAGAAGCTCATGCACAATTCTCTTCATACTTAAATAACGCTTTAAGTGAAGTGAATAAAGCTCAACATCAATCAAATGAGGCTACTATAAGACTAGTAAACAATGATGGAATAGAACTTCATGAAGTTTTGATAACACAACAAAAAGCAAGTGTAATGCTACAAACAACTTTGGAAGTGCGTAACAAAGCGATTGAAGCATACCAAGAAGTAATGAGAATGCAAGTATAAGTTAGGTATGGTTATTAACTGCATTAATAGCCTGCTAGATAATAACCGGGGGAAATGACAAGATGAAAGAGAAATTTTTATTAATAAAAGGGAAATTTACAGACTGGTGGGGCAAAAGGTCTTCTGTAGAAAAAACAGCTATTACTAGTTCAATTGTAGTTGGAATTATTGCACTAGTTGCAATTTTTTATTTTTCCACAAAAACGAACATGGCTCCATTGTATTCCAATTTAAGTCCTCAAGAAACGGGACAGATTAAAGAAGTTCTTGACACAAGGGGGATTACCTCAGAAATCACCCAAAATGGAACAGCGATTCTTGTACCGGATAATTTAGTTGATTCGATAAAAGTGGATTTAGCTGCAGAAGGTATTCCGAAAAGCGGTAGTATTGATTATTCTTTTTTTGGAGAACGATCTGGATTCGGAATGACTGATAATGAGTTTCAAATATTAAAGCTTGATGCAACTCAAACGGAGTTATCCAATTTAATTAAAAGTATAGATGGAATAAATGATGCAAAAGTGATGATTTCTATGCCACAGGCAGGAATTTTTGTTCGGGATTCTGTTCAAGAAGCGTCGGCATCTATTGTGTTGCATACGAAGCCGGGTTATCAATTTGAACAACATCAAATTAATACGTTGTATCATCTTGTATCTAAAAGTGTACCTAATTTACCTACTGATAATATTGTCATCATGAATCAGTTTTTTGAGTACTTTGATGTAAATAATACTCAAAATGTTAATAATGGTTTTAATATTGCTTCTCAATTGCAATTAAAACGAGAAATCGAGCGGGATATACAGCGACAAGTACAACAAATGCTTGGCGTGTTAATGGGACCAGAGAAAGTTGTCGTTTCTGTAACGACAGACATTGACTTTACTCAAGAAAATCGAGAAGAAAATATCGTAACACCTGTTGACCCTGATAATACAGAAGGAATAGCCATTAGCGTGGAGAGAATAACAGAAACTTATTCAGGTAATGATGATGGTGCTGGAGGAGTTCCTGTAGGACCAGAGGACATTCCAGGATACGTAGCTGGTGGGGCAACTGGTAGTGGTGATTACGAACGCATAGAAGAAAGAATAAATAATGAAGTAAATAGAATTCGTAAAGAAATTGTAGAAAGTCCTTACAAAATTAGAGACTTAGGGATTCAAGTCATGGTGGAGCCGCCTGCAAACCAAGATCCATTATTACAAGAAAACACTGTAAATGATATAAAACAAATCCTTTCCACAATTGTAAGAACATCTATTGATAAAACTTCCATCGGCGCAAATCCAACGGAAGAAGAAATTGAAAGTAGAATAGTTGTCTCCGTTCAAGAATTTAATGGAGTAATGGACTTTAATGCAGACACAACCTCGACAATTCCAACTTGGATTTATGCTGTTGCTGGAGTACTAGTCGCTACTATTTTACTATTAATCTTCTTATTATTTAGAAAACGTAAAGTAGAAGAGGAAGAAGAAGTGGAAGAAATAGAAGAGGCTTCCATTAACATTCCAGACATCAATATCGAAAAAGAATCAGAAGGAACTGCAAAAAGAAAACAATTAGAAAGAATGGCAAAAGAAAAACCAGACGAATTTGCGAAACTGTTAAGATCATGGTTATCAGAGTAGGAGGAGTGTAAATGGCAAGTACAAATAGTAAATCGTTTACAGGAAAACAAAAGGCAGCCATTCTATTAATCTCACTCGGCCCTGATGTATCAGCTTCCGTATATAAACATTTATCTGAAGAAGAAATAGAAAAATTAACCTTAGAGATCTCAAGTGTACGTACGGTTGATTCACATGTGAAAGAGAATGTGTTAGAAGAATTCCATCAAATAGCTCAAGCTCAAGATTATATCTCTCAAGGTGGTATTGCATACGCAAAAACAGTTCTGGAAAAAGCATTAGGAGCGGACCAAGCAGCAGCAATTATTAATAGATTAACATCGTCATTACAAGTAAAACCGTTTGACTTCGCTAGAAAAGCGGATGCTTCACAAATATTAAATTTTATTCAGAATGAACATCCGCAAACAATAGCTTTAATTTTATCGTACTTAGACGCAACTAAATCAGGTCAAATATTATCTGAGCTCCCACAAGAACTTCAAGCGGATATTGCGAAAAGAATCGCTATTATGGACAGTACCTCTCCTGAAATTATTAGTGAGGTAGAACAGATATTAGAAAGAAAATTATCCGCAACTGTCACAAGAGATTACACCAACACAGGTGGTGTCGATGCAGTTGTTCAAGTACTAAATCAAGTAGATAGAAGTACAGAAAGAACGATCTTAGATGCTTTAGAAATACAAGATCCGGAATTGGCAGAAGAAATTAAGAAAAGAATGTTTGTATTTGAAGATATTGTTACGCTTGATAATATGGCGATTCAACGAGTTATTCGAGATGCTGAGAACGAAGATTTACTGTTAGCATTAAAAGTAGCTAGTGAGGAAGTAAAAGATATTGTATTCAAAAATATGTCTAAGAGAATGATGGAAACAATGAAAGATGATATGGAATACATGGGACCAGTACGTTTAAAAGATGTGGAAGATGCCCAGTCAAGAATTGTTGGGACGATTCGAAAGCTAGAAGAAGCTGGAGAAATTGTCATTGCTCGTGGTGGAGGAGACGATATTATTGTCTAAATTAATTAAGTCAACACAATTGAGTGGCAATCCGTCAACTTCTGTTTCCATTAAAGTAGCTCCAGTTTTTAAGCAAAATGAAGGAATAGACTATAAAGATTATGCGTCTTTTACCATTGATGAAATTAATAAAAAGGTAATAGAAGCAGAACAACATGCTAAAAAAATAGTACAAGATGCACAAGTAGAAAAAGAAAGAGCACTAGAACAAATAGAAATAGAAAAAGAGAATTGGGTTGTAGAAAAAGAAGAACTGAGGAAACAAGCATTTATAGAAGGTAGAAAAGAAGGCTACGAACTAGGTAAAGCAGAAGGTAGAGAAACATATCAACAATTAATAGAAGAGGTAAATAAAACTATATTGCTTGCAAAAAAAGAATACAACGAAAAATTACAATCAACTGAAACAACAGTTCTTGAGTTAAGCATATTCGTAGCAGAAAAAATTATTGGCCTGAAATTAGAGAATGATCCAACAACTTTTATTGACTTAGTTAAAAATGCTATTAAAGAAGTAAAAGAAAAAACAGAAATTAAAATATTTGTTCACCCTACTAACTACCCATTATTAATAGAGAATAAACATCTGTTGCAAACTCTTACAAACAATAACCAAGATTTACTTATTTTTATGGATAGTGATTTATCGGAAGAGGCTTGTTGGATTGATTCTAGTGCAGGTCGTTTAGATGCCTCCATTGAAACACAACTTACGGAAATAAAAGAAAAGCTTTTACAATTGTCTATAGAGAGGTAATTCTACTATGTTTACAATCGAAGATATAAAAAAAGAGATTGAAAGTATTCATTCTTATAAGCTTTATGGAAAAGTGAACAGGGTTATCGGTCTAATGATTGAATCTAAAGGTCCTGAATCTTCGATAGGTGATTTGTGCAATATTATTATTGAAAAACCTCGCAGTATAGTTGTACAAGCAGAGGTAGTTGGTTTCAGGGATGGTTATGTAATCTTAATGCCTTTTTCTGATATACAACATATTGGACCAGGTGCCATTGTTGAATCGACCAACAATCCACTACAAGTATTTATCGGTGAAGAACTTAAAGGAATGGTACTCGACTCTTTAGGAAAACCTTTAAGTCCTAATGAAAAACTTCCAATTGGATTAGCGAAATACCCTACAGAACAATCACCACCAAACCCGATGACTAGACCTCCCGTTAGCGAAACACTTGAAGTAGGTGTAAAGGTAATTGATGGATTGTTAACAGTAGGTAAAGGCCAAAGGATTGGGATTTTCGCAGGAAGCGGTGTTGGTAAAAGTACGTTACTAGGAATGATTGCAAGAAATACATTCGCAGATATAAATGTAATAGCACTTATTGGGGAACGTGGACGCGAAGTTCGAGAGTTTATCGAGAGAGATTTAGGACCAGTTGGTTTAAAAAAGTCCATTGTCGTAGTAGCTACATCTGATTCTCCTGCACTAATGAGGATAAAAGGTGCTTACACTGCAACAGCTATAGCAGAGTACTTTAGAGACAAAGGAAATAATGTAATGTTAATGATGGATTCGGTAACACGAGTGGCAATGGCTCAGCGTGAAATAGGATTAGCTATTGGTGAACCACCAACTACGAAAGGTTATACTCCATCAGTATTTTCGATATTACCTAAGTTGTTAGAAAGAACAGGAACTAATGAATTTGGTAGTATTACTGCATTTTACACTGTATTGGTTGACGGTGATGATATGAATGAACCTATCGCAGATACAGTACGTGGAATATTGGATGGACATTTTGTTTTAGATAGAGATCTAGCTAATAAAGGACAATATCCTGCGATTAATGTCTTAAAAAGTGTAAGTAGGATAATGAATAATATCGTGAGTGATGAACATAGACAAGCTGCAGATACAATTAGAGAAAAACTATCAAAATACTATCAAACAGAAGACTTAATTAATATTGGCGCATATAAACGAGGTACTTCAAGGGAAGTAGATGAAGCGATAAAAGCTTACCCTGAAATCATTCGCTTTTTAAAACAAGATGTAACGAATAAGTATACATTCCAACAAACATTAGATGAATTACTTAACCTTTTGAGATAGGAGTAAACCAATAATGCAAACTCGGGGAAGGTTAAAAAAAATATTAGTAGTTAAAGAGGCAGAAAAAAACTTTGCCAAAAATGAATATGACCATGCTTTAAATGAATTTGAACAAGAAGGACAAGAGCTCTACGAATTGTTAAAGAAAAAAGAACATTTAGAAGGTAGCTTACGTTCGTCTCTCCAACATGGTATTTCTGTCGATTATATTAAACAACAACAATATTTTGTAAATAATTTAGAAAAGTCTTTACTAGTTCAGCAACGTAAGGTTAGTCATGCGAGAGCTTTTATGAATGTTAAAGCGGAAAAATTGAAAGAACATTCTATTGAATGTAAAAAATATGAACGGTTAGACGAGAAAGAACAGAAACTATTTCAACAAATAGAAACCAAACTAGAATCGAAGTTTATTGATGAGTTATCCATCCTGCAATATTCTCATCAAACATATAGGTGAAGCTTATGAAAAAAAATAAGTTAAATAAGAACGAAATGGAAGTTGAAGAGAAAGAATATACGTTTTTTGAAAAACTTACGTATTTATTCATTATTCCGGTTTTAGTTATTTTTACGATAGCGTTAGGAATATTAACTTATTTTGGAATAAATATTTTCGAACTTGCCAAAGAAATGCGGCCTAAAGTAGAAACAGTTACTTCTCACGAGGAGGAAAAGTTAGACAGCTCAAATGATGAGAAAAAAACTGATCAAAACAATGCTAATCAAACTATAGTTCAACTTGAAAGAGAACTACAAGATAAACAAAATGAAATACTCAAACTTCAAGAACAACTAAAAAATGCCACGCTAAAGATTGACGAGTTAGAAATGGAGTCAGTAGAAATTAGTAAGTCTATTAAAGAATTATCTAACATGTACGAGCGTATGCCAACTAGAAAAGCAGCACAGATTATGGTGGAGTTAGAAGAAGATTTGGCATTGAAAATATTAGCTAATTTAAGTGCCAATAAAGTTTCGGCGGTTTTAGCGCAACTAGAACCTGCTGTTGCAGCTAAGTTTACGAAAAAATTAGCAGATGAATAATGGTGGAGAGGAGATGTAAATGTGAACTTCTTACAAATAGAGTTTTCTAATAAGAAATTAGATAGTAATTTAATTTCAAGTAAAGCTGTTAGTAAAGAAGGCAGTGAGAGTTTTCATAAGTTTCTCCAACCACTAATGAATGTGGAAAACTTTAATGATGAAATGCTAATGCCAGCACTTGAGGGTAACTCACAGGAGGAAATGATATCAGCTATAACTGAAGTTGCTTTTGAACAACTTACTATATTAAATGATATCCCTGAAGAATTAAAAGACGACCGATACTATGAAGCAGTAAACTACTTGTTAGGTTTAATAGAAAAAGTTGGTCAATCCTCACAAAAAAATATAGATTTATCAACATTTAAAACATTTAAAAATACAACAGAATCTCCAACCACCTTTTTATCGAAAGAAATAGAACAACTAAATAAAATTATGGCATTACTTAAAGATAAGTTAAGTGTAGAAGAATTCTTTGGAATTAAAAAAGAAAACACAATCGAAAAAATATTAAAAATAGTGGAATCGAAATTAGATTGGGTTACTAGTGCACAAAAAAATCTTGATATACAAAAAAACATTGGCTTAAATGATTCAAACACTCAAAAGATAAATAATGAACACTTTGCTCCAACAAGTATCAAAGCAGAACATCTACATGTACCTAAACAAGTCATAGCACAACTTACGATAAATACAGTATCTGAACAAACAGCGAAATCTCAATTGCTAGAAAAAATGGAACAATTATTATTAAGAAGTAGAGTACAAACTGTAAGTGGAAAACAAAATATCATGATTCGTTTAACTCCCGAACATTTAGGTACCGTACATATTAAATTACAACAAATTGACGGTAGTTTAAATGCTAGGATCATAGCTCACTCTGCTACAGCTGCTAAACTATTAGAAGGTAGTTTATTTTCATTAAAAGCTAATCTACAAGCTTCAAATATTCAAATAGATAAAATTGAAATAGTTTTCCAAGATACAACTAAGACACTCCAACAAGAAAAAAACCACAGTAATCCAGAACAACAGCAACCAAATAAGCAGCAACAAAAAAAGGAAGATGATTCAAAAGAGTCGTCGTTTCATGAATTATTAGAAATTGAGATGGAAACAAGCGAAGTAGGGTGATGAACACATGACAAAGATTACAAGTGATTTATATATTGAAAATCGGCCAGCTCCTGAAAAAAACAATAATATTTTAGGGAAAGATGATTTTTTGAGGTTATTAATTGCACAATTACAAAATCAAGACCCTTTAAACCCAATGGAAGATAAAGAGTTTATTTCTCAAATGGCTAATTTCTCTACACTAGAGCAGATGACAAATTTAAACAAAACGATGGAGAAATTTTTAGATAATCAAACGAGGCAAAGTGCTTTATCCATGCAACAGTATTTAGGAGCACAAATTGAGTGGCAAGAGTTAGTAGAAACGGAAAATGGCTCAACAGTAAATTACCATAAAGATTTTGTAATTGCAGTGACAATGATTGATGGAAATTCTAAGCTTTCTTTGGCTTCTGGTAACGAAATTACAACAGATCAAATACGTAGTGTTGAACTGCCGTCTGATCCAACTTACACTAGCTATTCATTGATGAATGCAAGTGGCCTGATAGGGAAAAAGGTGTCAATTGTATGGGAAGATATAGAATATAACGATATGACAGTCTCTTCTGTAGGATCAAAAAACGGAATAACTTATATTACTTTTTCTGAAGGACCATTAGCAAACGAAAAAGTTCCATTGGATTATATTACAAAAATTTCAAATTAAGAAACTGGAGGGGATTTTATGCTTAGATCCATGTATTCGAGTATTGGTGCTTTAAAGAACTTTCAAACGAAACTAGATGTTATTGGGAATAATATAGCGAATGTGAACACATTTGGTTTTAAAAAGGGACGGACAACTTTTCAGGAAATGATGTTGCAACAAGTATCAGGTGCAAGTGGACCTGCTGCTGGGCGTGGTGGTATAAACCCTATACAAGTTGGTCTAGGTTCAAGATTAGCATCTATCGACAGTATACAAACACAAGGCTCTTTGCAAACGACTGCTAGACCACTAGATTTAGCTTTATCAGGTGATGGGTTTTTTGTAGTTGGAAGTATTGCAGATATTACTAGGGTTAATGTAGATTCAGCCACTGTACCAGGTGATAATCGAATTTTAGGTGGAGCAATTGATAATTCTGTTTCATTGAATTATACTAGAGCAGGAAATTTCTACTTGGATAATAATGGATACATTGTAAATTCTAACGGTATGTATTTAATTGGAGAAACAGGAGAAAAACGCATTCCGTCTCAAGTAGAAGTTAATGCTGCAAATCTAGCTTTAAACGAGGCGACTCTTTTCTTTGATGTATTCACTGATTTTAGAAGTGATTCTACAAATCTACAACGTTTAGCTTCAAATTGGTTAGAAGCGCAAAGAACGTTTGAGGATGCAACGAAAGCTAGTGTAGATTCTGGTGGAACGGATCCAATATTAAATGCGGCTGCAACAGCAGCAGGAAATGCAAGAGACAAAGCTAGAGACGAATTCTTAAATGTATATAACAGCACATTTAATAATCCTAATGGAAGGATCGACCAATTAAACGAAGCAGGTGTAGAACTGAACACATCTATCGGTGACTTTATTAACGATACTGGGCAATTAGTGTATGAGTTATCCAATCCAATTGTAACTAGGTTTGCAGATGATCCAACAGACGATATTAATGTATTATCGAGACTAGTTTATCATTTCCAAACGATGAGAGATTCTGTTAATAACGCTTTTAATGCTTTTGAGAACTTTGTTGCTAATGCAGAGATGGTAAAGTTACCATCGTGGTCTGATCAGTTAAGTGGTAACCCTGGCTTAATTCAAATTCCACCTACTGCAAGAAGTTTTAGTATTTCTGGAGACGGAAAAGTTTCGTTTATCGATCAATTTGGTTCTCTTAAAGTTGCAGGACAATTAATGCTAGCAAAATTCCCTAACGCTGCAGGTTTGGAAAGGGTTGGTGAAAATTTATTTCAACAATCTACAAACTCTGGTAGCTTAGATAAAAATGGTGATGGGATTCAATTAGCTGAGATGTTTAGACCAGGTGCTAATGGATCAGGAACGATAGTCGCAGGTACGCTAGAAATGTCGAACGTAGATTTATCAGAAGAGTTTACAGAAATGATCACTGCTCAACGTGGATTCCAAGCGAATACTCGTATAATTACTACTTCAGATGAAATTTTACAAGAGCTTGTTAACTTAAAACGATAGGAGGTAGAGGCTACTTCTAGCCTCTTATAATGATGATAAAGTTAACTAAAACGAATGGAACAGTTTTTACAGTGAATGCTTGGATTATTGAACAAGTAGAAGAAGTACCAGATACCGTAATTACATTAACAAATGGAAAAAAGCTGTTTGTAAAAGAATCAATGGAGGAAGTAACTAAACAAAGTTTACAGTTCTTTCATCATATTTATAATGCAAGGGACATGGGGGAGAAATAAATGTTCCAAAATAAATTAGTTAATACGATGCTTATCATTCTATTATTTATTTTCTTATTAGGAATTGTCGTATTAGTAACAGTTAACATCTTTTACGGAGATTCTAATGGAACGAAAGAACCTTCAATTGATGAAGTGTTAAAGTACTCGGTCGATTTTAACGAAATAACAACGAACTTGCAGAGTGGTGGCTATGTTCGAGTGCAATATAAAATCCAAACAGATAGTAATAAAGCAAGGAACGAATTAGAAAAAAGAAATTTTCAATTAGAAAACATCGTTATTCATACGATTGCTAATAAAGTTGCAAGCGACTTTTCAGGTGGAGAAGGTATTGTAGAACTTGAAGAGGAAATTAGGTTCCAATTAAATTCGATTATGCAGGACGGGAAAGTTGTTCAAGTTTATACAACACGCTTTCTCCTTCAAAAATAATAAATTTTAATTTGGAGGAGGTGAGGGAAAATGTCTACAGATATTATGTCTCAAAGTGAAATTGATGCTTTGTTATCAGCACTATCTACAGGCGAAATGGACGCTGATATTTTAAAAAATGAGTCAAAAGAGAAGAAAGTGAAAGTTTATGATTTTAAAAGAGCACTTAGATTCTCTAAAGATCAAATTAGAAATTTATCACGCATCCATGAAAATTATGCGAGGCTCTTAACTACTTACTTCTCTGCACAACTAAGGACATACATTCAAATAAATGTTGCATCCGTAGATCAAGTACCATACGAGGAGTTCATACGTTCTATCCCAAAAATGACATTTTTAAATGTTATTGAATTCCCCCCTCTTGATGGTCGAGTGTTAATGGAATTTAACCCTAATATTGCTTATGCGATGTTAGATAGACAATTAGGTGGAAGAGGAACTAGCTTTAATAAAATTGATAGTTTAACAGAGATTGAAACGAAATTAATGACAAATTTATTCGAAGGTGCTGTTGAGAATTTTGGAGAGGCATGGGAAACTGTTGCACAAATTGAACCGTTTTTAGCTGATTTAGAAATTAATCCGCAATTTTTACAAATGGTTTCTCCGAATGAAACGGTAATTGTCATCTCTTTTAACATTACAATAGGAGAAATTAGTGGAATGATTAATGTTTGCATTCCACATGTAGTATTAGAGCCAATAATTCCTAAGTTATCGGTTCATTATTGGATGGAAGAAAAGAGCAAGCAAAGACAGCCACATGAAGAACAAGCATTAAAAAGAGCAATCAAAGGAACGTTTTTAACATTAACAGCAGAACTTGGTGAAACAGAGATAAGTTTTTCCGATTTACTTGATTTAGCTGTAGGTGATGTTATTCCAATTCATAAAAGTATTACAGATCCTATAAAGGTCAAAGTAGACGAAAAACCAACCTTTTTAGGACAAATAGGCAAAGCAAAAAATTATTTAGCTGTACAAATTTTGAGTGAACTCAAGGAGGGAGAGGAAGATGATGAATGACGGAATGTTATCACAAGATGAAATTGACGCACTATTGCGCGGCACTTCAACTGACAACAACGATTCATCCCTCTTTGCTGAACCAAGTGTGGAACATTCGTTAACGGAAATCGAAGAAGATACATTAGGGGAAGTAGGGAATATATCATTTGGGAGCTCGGCAACTGCGCTATCAACCTTACTTAACCAAAAGGTTGAAATTACTACTCCTAAAGTGACGGTAGTAGAAAAAAATAAAGTCGAAAGTGAGTTTCCTGAACCTTATGTAGCAATTAGTGTTAATTATACAGAAGGTTTTACGGGTTCAAATGTTTTAGTAATTGAACAAAAAGATGCCGCCATTATTGCTGATTTAATGTTAGGTGGAGATGGTCATACTCAATCTACTATTTTAGATGAAATTCAATTAAGCGCTGTTCAAGAAGCTATGAATCAAATGATGGGTTCAGCTGCAACTAGTATGTCAACGATATTTCAAAAAAAGATTGATATTTCTCCTCCTGCTGTAGTTTTGTTAGATTTAAAAGAAGGCGAAGGAAAAGATTATATAGCATCCGAAGAAAAGATTGTAAAAGTTGCTTTTAATATTAAAATCGGGGATTTAATCGATTCTCAAATAATGCAAGTTTTACCAATGGATTTTGCACTTACTCTAGTAAGCGAGTTGCACGGAGAAAGTAATAATAACGAAGTTAATATAGAAGAAGTTTATGAAACGACAAGTTCTACTAATAATGAAAATATTTATGGTTTAGACTTTAATGCAGAAAGTGAACAATCTTCTCATTACGCTTCTTCTATTGAAACAACTCAACAGAAGAATTATTCCAGTGGCTCTACAAGTACGAAAGTTATTGGGCAACCTACAGTTAACGTGCAACCAGCGGTCTTTTCATCGTTTGAAGAGGTACCAGCTATGGAACCTGAACAAAGAAATCTTAATATGTTATTAGATATTCCATTGCAAGTAACGGTAGAATTAGGAAGAACGAGAAAAACAGTAAAAGACATTTTAGATTTATCATCAGGTTCAATTATAGAGCTTGATAAGCTAGCTGGGGAACCAGTAGACATCTTAGTGAATAACAAACTAATTGCTCAAGGGGAAGTAGTTGTAATCGACGAAAGCTTTGGAGTAAGAGTAACAGATATTATTAGTCAAACGGATAGATTAAAAAGGTTAAAGTGATTTAGGGGGAATAATTATGAGTAACAAAATATTAATAGTTGATGATGCGGCATTTATGAGAATGATGATTAAAGATATATTAACGAAAAATGGTTATGATGTTGTTGCAGAGGCGGCGGATGGAGTACAAGCAATAGATAAATATAAAGAATTCCATCCAGACCTTGTAACAATGGATATTACAATGCCTGAAATGGATGGTATAACAGCTTTAAAAGAGATTAAAAAAATAAACCCGAATGCTAAAGTAATCATGTGTTCAGCGATGGGACAACAAGCGATGGTTATTGATGCAATTCAAGCTGGTGCAAAAGATTTTATTGTAAAACCATTCCAAGCTGATAGAGTAATTGAAGCTATTCATAAAACACTATCTTAGAGGTGTTTTCTTTGTATGTAAATCTATTAAGATTATTCACTTTTTTACTATTATTTATCATTTTTTCCCCTACAGTTATCAGTGCTGGAGGGGGGGGAGTCCCAAACAATGCGAAGCAATGTTTAGAAAACCCTGAATTGTGTAACGAGCCTGATTCAACTGTTACAAATTTTTCGGATAGACAAGACACTATCTCTGGTTGGGATTTTATAAAAATGTTTTTAGCATTGGGCTTTGTATTATTTCTCATATACGGGGCAATGAAATTGGTTAACAAAAAGAATAACCTATTTGACACACAAAAGACGATCGTAAACGTCGGAGGAACGACTCTAGGAAGTAATAAATCATTGCAAATGGTGAAGGTTGGGAATTCTATTCTTGTCTTAGGGGTTAGTGACTCTATTCAACTTTTAAAAGAAGTGACAGATGAAGAAGAAAAAGAAGTTATTTTAAAAGCGTATCAAGATAGAATAGAAAGTTCAATAAACTCTGACCAGTTAATTGGACTAATTGGAAAATGGAAAGAGCAAAAGTCAACAAAACAAACGAATACATTTTCGACATTGTTAAAGGACCAATTAAAGAACTTGTCCAATGAAAGAAAAAATAAGCTAGATAGAATGAAGAAGGATGAGTTGTAGTTATGACAGAATTTTTACAATCATTTAATGGAAATGATCCATCTACCGTGGCTACCTCTGTCCAACTTTTACTTTTACTAACCGTACTTTCCATTGCTCCAGCCATCTTAATTTTAATGACAAGCTTTACTAGAATTATTATTGTTCTTTCATTTGTAAGAACATCGTTAGCAACACAACAAATGCCTCCAAACCAAGTACTTATTGGTTTAGCACTATTCTTAACCTTTTTTATTATGGCTCCAACATTTGCGGAAATAAACGAACAAGCGTTGACACCATTATTCAATGAAGAAATAACGCTTGATGAAGCTTATGACTTAGCATCTATGCCTTTAAAAGATTTTATGAGTAAACACACTAGACAAAAAGACCTGGCGCTTTTTATGGACTATGCTGGTATGGATCGTCCAGAAACTATTCAAGATATTCCGTTGACCGTTTTAGTTCCTGCTTTTGCTATAAGTGAATTAAAAACAGCTTTTCAAATAGGATTTATGATTTTTATTCCTTTTTTAGTTATTGATATGGTAGTAGCGAGCGTATTAATGTCCATGGGTATGATGATGTTACCACCAGTAATGATCTCTTTACCATTTAAGATTCTATTATTTGTTTTAGTCGATGGATGGTACTTAGTCGTGAAATCTTTATTGCAATCATTTTAAAGTAGGTGAGCAAAATGACTCCAGAATTTGTCATTTCCTTAGCGGAACGGGGAGTTTACACAATACTATTAATTAGTGCACCGTTGTTGTTACTTGCTTTAATCGTAGGATTAGCTGTTAGTATATTCCAAGCGACAACGCAAATTCAAGAACAAACATTAGCTTTTATTCCAAAAATAGTTGCGGTGTTAATTGGACTAATTGTTTTCGGTCCATGGATGTTAACAACTATGTTATCTTACGCTATGGAAATATTCGGAAACATTAATAGGTTTGTGAGTTAAATAAATGGATCTTTTGAGTATAATAGACTATTTTCCAGCATTTTTATTAATTTTTATTAGAGTATCATCGTTCTTTGTTACTTTGCCTCTCTTTTCTTATCGGAGTGTGCCTGCACAATTTAAAGTAGGTTTTGCATTTTTTTTAGCATTAATTATGGCAATATCTTTTGATCTCCCTATTTTGGAAATAGATGGTGACTATATTCTGCTCATTCTTAAAGAAATGATGGTAGGTTTGTTAATCGGTTTAATTGCCTACATCGTCATAGCGGCTATCCAAATTGCCGGTGGGTTTATCGATTTTCAAATGGGTTTTGCAATGGCCAATGTAATTGATCCACAAACAGGGGCACAAAGCCCAATTATTGGACAATTCTTTTATACATTTGCATTATTACTTCTCTTAGCGATAAATGGCCATCATTTAATGCTAGACGGTATTTTTTATAGTTACCAATTAATTTCGCTTACACAAGCATGGATCCCATTATCGGATGAAAATGTACTAGAGTTTGTAGTGAAAACAATAAACATGATGTTCATTGTAGCACTACAATTGGCAATACCAATTGTAGGTACTTTGTTTTTAGTTGATGTGGCATTAGGAATTGTGGCAAGAACTGTACCACAGTTAAATGTTTTTGTAGTTGGTTTACCATTAAAAATAGGCGTAAGTTTTATAGCAATTTTATTATCTTTAACAATATTATTCTCTCTCTTCTATAAGTTATTTGAAATGATGCTCTACACGATGAGAGGATTAATGGATTTACTTGGAGGAATGTAAATGTATCCTCATTTAAAGCTTGATCTTCAATTTTTCGCAGGAGAAAAAACAGAAAAAGCAACGCCAAAGAAAAGGCAAGAAACGAGAAAAAAAGGGCAAGTTGCAAAAAGCTCTGATGTAAATACAGCATTCGTACTAATTGGCGTTTTTCTATGTTTCTTTGCAATTGGCCCTTGGATGAAACAACATATAATGAATTTGTTTAAACAATCATTTCAAGTGTACATGTTGCAAGAAGTGACAATAGACGGTGTCCATTTAATATTTATGGATATTTTATTGCAGTTAGTACTCGTTATAGGACCCATTATGTTAGTAGCTGTGTTAAGTGCATTCATCGGAAATTATATGCAGGTTGGACCGTTATTCTCATCAGAAGCAATTCAAATAAAATTAAATAAACTAGATCCGATACAAGGATTTAAAAGGATTTATTCTATAAGGGCAATAGTAGAATTAGTGAAGTCAATGTTAAAAATTGTTTTCGTAGGTTTGATTACATTTTCTTTACTTTGGTTAAGCATGGAAGAGCTCTTAGTTTTGTCTCAAAAAGACGTACATGCTGCTTTATCGTTTTTAGGAAGTTTAACAGTGAGAATGGGTTTAATTGCTGGTGCAGCTCTATTGTTTCTATCTGTTTTTGATTACCTCTATCAGAAATATGATTATGAAAAAAATATCAGAATGTCCAAAAACGATGTGAAAGATGAGTATAAGAAAACAGAAGGTGACCCATTAATAAAGTCTAAGATTAAGCAAAAGCAAAGAGAAATGGCAATGCAACGAATGATGTCAGATGTACCAAAAGCAGATGTAATTATCACAAATCCTACACACTATGCGGTCGCCTTAAAATATGACGAGGGAAAAATGGATGCCCCATATGTTATAGCAAAAGGCGTCGATTTTGTAGCATTAAAGATAAAAGGAATTGCAATTGAACACGATGTGGCAACGGTTGAAAACAGGCCGTTAGCACGAGCATTATATGCGCAAGCAGAGATTGGTGACCCTGTTCCCGAGGAATTCTTTGCGGCTGTCGCAGAAATTTTAGCATATGTATACCAATTGAATAATAAAGTGAATTGATTGATAGATTGAGGGTGAAGTAGAAGTATGTCAGCAAGAGATTTGTCCGTATTACTTAGTGTTATATTAATAGTTGCGATGTTAATCGTACCATTTCCACCATGGATGCTAAGTATATTAATTATCGTAAATATTTCCCTTGCCTTAATAGTGTTATTAACGACAATGAATGTAAATGAGCCTTTACAGTTCTCTATCTTTCCGTCGTTACTATTGCTTCTTACCCTTTACCGTTTAGGACTAAACGTTTCTACTACAAGGTCCATTTTAAGTGAAGGGGATGCGGGTAGTGTAGTAGAAACGTTTGGAACGTTTGTTGTCAGTGGAAACGTAGTAGTTGGTTTAGTTGTTTTTATTATTTTAGTAGTTATCCAGTTTGTTGTTATAACAAAAGGCTCTGAACGTGTTTCGGAAGTTGCAGCAAGGTTTACATTAGATGCGATGCCAGGTAAACAAATGGCTATTGATGCAGATCTAAATGCTGGGTTAATCTCAGAAACACAGGCAAGAGAACGACGTGAGAAAATTTCGAAAGAAGCAGACTTTTACGGAGCAATGGATGGAGCTAGTAAATTTGTAAAAGGTGATGCCATAGCAGGGATCATCATTGTGTTAATAAACATGATTTTTGGAATAGTCGTAGGTATGGCACAACAAGGTTTAACAATTGCTGAATCGGCTCAAAAATTCACCTTATTAACGGTAGGGGATGGAATTGTATCTCAAATTCCAGCACTATTAATTGCAACGGCTACAGGTATTGTTGTAACAAGAGCAGCTTCAGACGGTAACCTTGGTTCAGATATTACCGCACAACTTTTTGCTTATCCAAAAATGTTGTATGTAGCAGGAGGAGCAATTCTATTATTAGGGATAGCCACTCCAATTGACTATATGCTAACTACACCGATTGCGGGTGTCCTGTTTATTGGTGGTTACTATATTTCTAAGAGTCATGAAAAAGAAGATATCATCTTGGAAGAATCCGAAGAAGAAGTGGTTACGGATGAACTTAAAAGTCCAGAAAGTGTTGTTAATTTATTATCAGTTGACCCAATTGAATTCGAATTCGGTTATGGACTAATACCTTTAGCAGATTCTAAACAAGGTGGAGACCTGTTAGATAGAATTGTCATGATTAGAAGGCAATTGGCTTTAGAACTTGGGATTGTTATACCGGTTGTTCGTATAAGAGACAACATTCAGCTTCAACCTAATGAATACCGATTGAAAATTAAAGGTAGTGAAGTCGCAAAGGGTGAAATATTGTTAGATCATTATTTAGCAATGAGCCCAGGCGTGGAAGAAGGGTCGATAGAAGGTATAGATACTATTGAACCATCATTTGGATTACCAGCTAAGTGGATTTCAGAAACCGTTAAAGATGAAGCGGAAATGTACGGTTATACAGTAGTTGATCCTCCATCCGTAGTGTCCACTCATATTACGGAAAAAATTAAACAACATGCATATGAATTATTAGGTAGACAAGAAACAAAGCAACTAATAGAACATCTAAAAGAGTCCGCTCCTATTTTAGTAGAAGAGGTTACGCCAAACCCTCTTTCCATCGGAGACGTACAAAAAGTATTATCTAAGTTATTGAAAGAAAATGTTTCCATAAGAAACCTTCCAATCATCTTCGAAACGTTAGCGGATTATGGAAAACTATCATCTGATACTGACTTGTTAACAGAATATGTGAGACAAGCTTTAAACAAGCAAATTACTAATCAATATGCTGTTCCAAACGAAAGCTTTAAAGTTGTCACACTCTCAGGCAGAGTAGAAAAACTTTTTGCAGACCATATACAACAAACGGAACACGGAAACTATTTAGCGTTAGATCCTGATACGTCTATGCAAATTGTTCAAGCGCTTGCAGCACAACTAGAACAATTTTCATTATATGAACAAACGCCTATCGTATTATGTTCTCCTGCAATAAGAATGTATGTTAGACAATTAATTGAACGATATTTACCTCATGTTCCAGTATTATCTTACAATGAATTAGAAGCAAACGTAGAAGTACAAAGTATTGGGGTGGTGAATGTTGAATCATGAAAGTGAAGAAATATACCGCTGACACGATGAATGAAGCTATGAAGTTAGTACGAACGGAATTAGGCGAAGAAGCCGTCATTCTCAATTCAAAAGCTGTTTATTCTACTAAGTTTTTTGGTTTTATAAAAAAGAGACAAGTAGAAGTAATAGCAGCGATAGATGAATTAGAGAACGTGAAACAAGAAGAGTATAAAAGTAAGAACAACTATATAGAAAATAGGCCTAAACATTTTGATTATGATAAAGTACCCCCGATTAGTGATATAAACGAAAATGTTGACATTGCTAATAGCTTAAAAGAAATGAAAAGCCTAATACAAAAACTTGAACTAGACAAGCAAAAAAGTAACTGGTCAACTGAAATGGTTCAAATAGAAAAGAAATTATTACAATTTGATATTCCAGATGAGATGGTTACAGAAGCGATGGGGTATGTTTTAGAAGTAAGTTCATTAGATCAATTAAATAATAAGAATGTTATTAAAGAAAAAGTTATCGAACATTTTAATGCTTTAACGGTGAAGCTTGAATTTAGTGGGAAAAAGCTTCAAAAGAAATATATTAGTTTAGTCGGTCCTACAGGAGTAGGTAAGACTACAACATTAGCAAAACTTGCTGCACATGTATCATTAAAGGAAGGTAAAAAAATAGGTTTTATTACGACAGATACGTATCGAATTGCAGCGATTGACCAATTAAAAACGTATGCTAATATACTTGATGCACCATTAGAAGTGTGTTACAACGCCGAAGATTTTATAAAAGCAAAAAAAAGGTTAGAAAATGTTGATTTAATATTTATTGACACTGCTGGTCGAAACTACTTAGATGCTAAATATGTACAAGACTTAAAAAATATTATTAATTTTAATGACGATGTGGAAACATATTTAGTATTATCCTTAACCTCTAAACTGACGGATATGAAAAAAATTGCAAACCAATTTTCACACGTGAATTTTGAACAATTTATTTTCACAAAATTAGATGAGACATCAAGTAGTGGAGCAATGTTTGCCATGATGAAAGAATTTAATAAAGGTGTGGCATTTATTACAACCGGCCAAGGTGTACCAGAAGATATTCAACCAATGTCACAGTCAAAAGTAATGAATTTAATTGAAGAAGGTTTAAAATAATGAAAGACCAGGCGTTCTTATTAAGAGAAAATATGAACAAAAAGAAAAAAGAGAAAAAAGAAGATAGACTTCCTCATACAATTGCAGTTATAAGTGGAAAAGGTGGGGTCGGGAAGTCAAATGTTTCTTTAAACTTCGCCTTAACAATGCAAAAATACGGAAAATCTGTTTTACTTATTGATTTAGATATTGGCATGGCTAATATTGACGTCCTTCTAGGTTCTACTCAGAAGCTATCTATTGTGGATTTTTTTCTTCATAATTATGAACTAAAGCATTTGATTCAAAAAGGACCTCATAACTTATCTTTTATCGCTGGTGGCTCAGGGTTAACGAACGTTTTTCAAGTTGAAAAAGATAAAGTAATTTCATTTTTACTTCAATTACAAACTCTTACAAATCAATATGATTATATTATTTTTGATATGGGAGCCGGAATAACAGAAGAAAACTTGCAACTGTTACTATCAATGAATGAAATATTCTTAGTCACTACTGGTGAACCAACTTCTCTAACGGATGCATATTCAGCATTAAAAATAATTGCTGCACAAAGCATTAATGTTCCATTTCAAGTAATTATAAATAGAGCACTTAATGAAAAGAATGCTGTTCAAACTTTTCAACGTTTAAGCACGGTTTCCAAGCGTTTTATAAAAAAAGACTTAACCTTATTAGGGTTCGTACCTGATGATAAGTATGTCATGAGTGCTGTAATGGAACAAAAACCATTTACTATTATTTATCCATCATGTATTGCATCAAAAGCTATAAATGATATTACAAAAAGATATTTACAGTTAGTAGTTAGCTCGTCACAAAAAAACAATACAAATTTTGTCTCTAAGTTGTTTCAATTTTTCTTAGAGAGGAAGGCTTAATACATGCAACAAAAAATAAAAGTGTTAGTTACGGATGACTCATTTTTCATGAGAAAGTTAATTTCAGATATGCTAAATGATCATCCTTTAATAGAAGTCATTACTACAGCTAACAATGGAATGGACTTATTAGAAAAACTAACACAATACTCACCAGATGTAATTACATTAGATATAGAAATGCCAGTAATGGACGGACTAACGGCTCTAGAAAAAATGATAAGTAACTACCCTATTCCAACAATTATGCTTTCAAGTACAACAAAAGAAGGTGCTCACAATACAATTAAGGCGATGGAATTAGGGGCAATTGACTTTGTTCCAAAGCCTTCTGGAGCTATTTCATTAGATTTATATAAAGTAAAAGAGGAACTTATTTCAAAAATAATCCATGCTTCTAAAGTTTCTATGAAAAATAGAAAACTTCTAACATTGAAAACAAAAGCTTTTGACAGTATAGAAAAACAAAATTTGGAAAAGAAGCAAGAAATACAACAACCATTAAAACAGAAGCATGAAAATCATGAAAAAACCATTATTGCAATTGGAACTTCAACAGGAGGTCCAAGAGCTTTACAGCAAGTCTTAACTAGTTTACCAGGAAACATCAATGCCCCTATTTTTATTGTTCAGCATATGCCTCCTGGATTTACTAAATCATTATCAGATAGATTAAATACTCTTAGTAAACTAACTGTGGTAGAAGCGGAACACAATATGTATGTTTTGCAAAATACAGCTTACATTGCTCCTGGTGGATACCATATGGAAGTAGTAAAGGATAACGTAGATAAACTAATCATTCAGTTAAATCAATCCCCACCAATAAGGGGACATAGGCCTGCAGTAGATGTATTGTTTCAATCTATAAGTTTACTAGATGAATGGAGAAAGGTAGTTACTGTTTTGACAGGAATGGGAAACGATGGAACTCTCGGTATTCAAGCAATTAAACAGAAAGATAATGCATATATTATTGCGGAGTCAGAAGTATCATCCATTGTTTATGGTATGCCCAAATCTGCAAAAGAAACAGGTTTAGTAGATGAAGTTGCCGAATTAAACGACATTGCCAATGTAATTTTGAATAATATATAGGGGTGCAAATTATATGGATCTTAACCAATATCTTGATATTTTTATCGAAGAAAGTAAAGAGCACTTACAAATAATAAATGACCAACTTCTAGTATTAGAGCGCAATCCTAATGAAACTTCTATTATTAATGAAATCTTCCGTTCAGCCCATACACTAAAAGGTATGTCAGCTACAATGGGGTATGAAGACTTAGCAAACTTAACACATCAAATGGAAAACGTTTTAGACGGAATTCGTAACGACAAGATAAGTGTTACTACCGAAATATTAGATATTTTATTGCAATCTGTTGAATATTTAGAGGAAATCGTTTTTTCGATTGCTGATGGTGGAGACGGTAAAAAAGACGTAACTTCCATAGTGAATTTATTAAACAAAGTCGAAGCAGGTGAACTTGACCTGTTGCAATCATATTCAGAATCTTCTGAGGTCCCTATTGAGTCGTCCATTGATTATGATCAATATGAAGTTACAGTTTTAGAGCAGTCAGAGGAACAAGGATATACGCCATGTGAGTTAAGGGTTAAACTACGAAAAGATTGTCTACTTAAATCTGTACGAGTATATATGGTTTTTGAGACTATTGAAAAAATGGCTGAAGTAATTAAAGCCACTCCATCGGTGGAGATTTTAGAAGAGGAAAAGTTTGATGAGACTTTTACTGTAACAATTTTAACGAAAGAAGAGATAGAGTTTGTAAAGGAATCTATTCTTAAAGTTTCTGAAGTGGAAGAAGTGCAAATTGTTAAATTAGATGTTACGAAACTTAAGAGTGATGAACAAGCTACGGAAGCAGAACAAGTACAGAATTTGAACGAAGTGAAAAAAGAAGTTGCCGCTACTAAACAAGTTGTAGAAAATGAAGTAATACAACCGAAAACAAATCAACCTTCGAATAAAACGATTCGCGTTAACATAGATAGACTAGATGTTTTAATGAATTTGTTTGAAGAATTAGTTATAGATAGAGGAAGGTTAGAACAAATTTCGAATGAGTTAAACCATAACGAACTACATGAAACTGTGGAGAAAATGTCGAGAATCTCGAATGATTTACAAAACATCATTTTGAATATGCGAATGGTTCCGATTGATACAGTATTTAACCGTTTTCCGAGGATGGTTAGACAACTTGCGAAAGATTTAGGTAAACATGTAGAGCTGCAAATAATTGGTGCAGACACGGAGTTAGATAGAACGGTAATCGATGAAATTGGTGATCCTCTTGTACATTTAATTAGAAATGCCATTGATCACGGAATCGAAACACCTGGCGTTCGTACTGAACAAGGGAAAATAGAAGAAGGTATAATTACACTAAAGGCGTACCATAGTGGAAACCACGTATTTATCGAGATAGCAGATAACGGAGCAGGTATAAGTAAAGACAGAGTATTAAATAAAGCAATAGAAAGAGGAGTTATCTCCAAAGATGAATCGCTATCTCTTTCGGATAAAGAAGTGTATGAATTAATTTTATCATCCGGTTTTTCGACTGCAGAAACTATCTCTGATATTTCCGGCCGTGGTGTTGGACTAGATGTTGTGAAAAACACAATAGAATCTTTAGGAGGTTCCATCTCAATAGATTCCATAGAAGGTTCTGGTACTACATTCTCCATTCAATTACCGCTAACACTATCAATTATTTCTGTTCTATTAACAGAGATAGGGAACGAGAAGTATGCTATACCTTTATCCTCTATAATTGAGACGGCGATTATTAAGAGAGAAGATATTTTATCGCTTCATGGACAACAAGTAATAAATTTTAGAGATAAAATTGTCCCACTTGTGTTCTTAGAACGACTTTTTGAGATTCCGAAAGAAAGTATGTCAGAGAACTTATGCTCACTAGTATTAGTTAAAAAAGGCGAAAAGCTTGCAGGACTTGTAGTAGATTCATTTATTGGTCAACAAGAAGTCGTATTAAAATCACTTGGAAACTATTTAAGTTCTACATTTGCAATTTCAGGAGCAACAATTCTAGGTGATGGTCAAGTTGCATTAATTGTAGATTGTAACGCACTAATTAAATAGAAAAGAGGACAAGTGAAATGATAGAAGAAAAATATATCAAAATAATAGCCTTTGAGTTAAATAGCGAAGAATACGCAATACCTGTTGAACAAGTACGTTCTATCGAAAAACTACAACCAATAACTAGAGTCCCTAAAACACCTTCCTATGTTAAAGGAGTTATTAATTTACGAGGTGTGATCACTCCAATTATCGATTTACGCATACGATTTAATCTTGAAAAATTAGACTATAGTAGTTCTACTAGAATCTTAATGACTACAATTGATGATATGGAAGTAGGGTTTATCGTCGATGGTGCAAATGATGTTATTGATGTGAAAAATGAACAAATAGAAAACACACCAGAAGTCATTGATTCAGTAGAAAATAAATACGTTAATGGTGTGGTAAAAATTGACACTAGAATTTTAGTTTACTTAGATTTGAATAATATTCTTACCTCTGATAAAGAAATATCAAAGGTGTTGGCATAAAGTATGGATAATTGTAACAAGTCAATTAATCAGTTAGATATATTAAAAGAACTTGGTAACATAGGTGCTGGTATGGCCGCTACAGCCCTTTCGAAATTGGTAAATAAGAAAATAAATATGAGTGTCCCTTCAGCAAAACTAGTTAATATAAATGAAATGATGGATTTAGTTGGAGGGCCAGAACTTCCAGTCGCTGCTGTTTTTTTAAAAGTGGAAGGTGAATTAAGTGGTAGTTTATTTTTTGTTCTTTCTTTAAAAGATGGAACAAGCTTAGTAAAGCAACTTACACATGATATTAATACAAATTTTGAAACATATGAATTTGACGAATTAGCAATATCTGCTTTACAAGAATTAGGAAACATTATTTGTGCGCATTATTTAACTGCGCTATCTAATTTTACAAATTTACATGTTACACCTTCTGTTCCACAAGTAGGGATCGATATGGTTGGGGCAATTGTAACAGAAGGTATTTTAGAAATTTCTCAGGAGAGCGACAATGTCCTTTTTATTGATACTCAACTCGAACACTCAACACAATCAGAAATTCAAAAAGTAAAGGGGCATTTTTTCTTTATTCCACATCCTGAATCATTAAAAAAAATATCAAATTCTTTAGGTGTATTATAGATGATTACGTTAGAAAAGATTATTAAAGTAGGTATTGCTGAAGCAAATATTGTAACCCCACCTAAGATTATAAGAACGTCAGGATTAGGTTCGTGTGTTGGCTTAGTATTATTCGATATAAAAAAACAAGTTGCTGGAATGGTCCATGTAATGCTGCCAGAATCTAGTTTAGCTAGAACTGAAGGAATAAATAAATGTAAATATGCAGACACCGGAGTCGAGTTTTTATTAGAAACTTTACTAATGAATGGTGCAAGTAGAAGGAATCTCCAAGCAAAAATGGCAGGTGGAGCAGAAATGTTCCGTTTTTCCTCCACCAATGACACGTTGAGGATTGGTCCTAGAAATGTACAAGCTGTAAAAGAAAGGTTAAGATCCTTTCAAATTCCACTAGTTTCGGAAGATTGTGGAGGAAATAGTGGCCGTACTATTGAGTTCGACCCTAGTACAGGAAAACTTATGATAAAAACAGTGAATAAAGGAATTCATTATATATAATTTGTTTTATTATTTTGATGCCCACTCGTAATTTGGCATAGTAGGAGGTATAACATGGCGAGCATAACTTCAAGCAAAGATCAGCATAATTGGCATCTTTGGAAAACAAAAAGGGACCCTGAAGCTGGAAATTACTTAGTCAGAAAATATATGCCATTAGTCCAATACCATGTTCAACGAGTAGCGGTAGGACTACCAAAGAGTGTAAGTGCGGACGAGTTGAAAAGCCTAGCACTTTTTGGTCTTTACGATGCTATTGAAAAGTTTGATCAATCAAGAGAATTAAAGTTTGATACGTATGCTTCCTTTCGTATTCGTGGTTCCATTATAGATGGACTAAGAAAAGAAGACTGGTTACCACGTAGTGTGAGAGAAAAAGCAAAAAAAGTGGAAGCTGTAATAGAGGAAATAGAACAAACAGAGTATCGAAATGCTTCTTCAGAAGAAATAGCTATTAAATTGAACTTACCAGAAGATGAGGTCATCTCTATAATGAATGAAGCGTTTTTAGCAAATGTTCTATCAATAGATGAGCTGCCAAATGATCAAGACGATACACTGTCCAGCTTCTCATTAAGAGATAGTAAAACTCATACTCCTGAAGAAGAACTTTTAAAGGTAGAATCTCTAAAAGCTTTGGAAGAAAAAATATTACTTCTTAACGAAAATGAACAATTAGTAATTAGTCTTTTCTATCAGGATGAACTAACGTTAACAGAAATAGGACATGTATTAGGACTTACAACCTCAAGAATCTCGCAAATTCATTCTAAAGCAATTTTCAAATTAAAGAAGGAATTAACGAAGTTTATATAGTATTGTTTTAATAGAGCTAGTTTGTCGCTAGCTAAATAATTATTTTGATACGGGTCAGCTTTTCGTTGCTGTACTAGTAAAGGTAGATTGAAAAGGAAGTATTAGTGTTATAACGATTTATAGCTGATATCAACTTTTTTTAACCTAGTCAAAGAGTTTCATGATAGCCAATATCGAAAATATTAATACAATACTAAAGGTGTGAAGGGCATGAGTCTTAAGTTAATCGAACTTCAAATAGCTATACCTAGAACAGTAGATTTAGGTAAAATGCAAGAACAGTTCAATAATAAAGCTATGCTTTCTCAAGCGCAAATTGCCGAACAAGAGTTAAAAAAGGAAGAGTTAAAACGAAAGAAAGTAGCGAAAATAGAAAAGGAAGATAAAGAAACTATATTAGCTCATCACGAATCTCAACAAGAATCAAAAAGACAAACGGAAAAACACCCTTATAAAGGGAAAAATTTTGATATTACAGGGTAGTGGCTTATGTATTTTTTTCTTACAATTAACTTACTGTTAAGTTTGCTAGCGATATTTTTATTTCTAATTATGTATAAAAAGATTTCAAAAATACAGCAATTAGAAGAAGAATATAAGGCGTTATTAAAAGAAGCTGAAGATACAATTTCTAGTTATGTTTATGAATTAAAAGAAGAAAATGAACATTTCATAAAAGAATTTGAAAGAAGAAAACGAAGTGGAGACAGTATACCTAACGTTTCTTCTCAAAGTATTAACATAGTAGAAGAACCACTAGTAAAAGAAGATGTTAATGAACTTCTAAATGAACAGGAAGATATTAATGAACTTATTAGTGATCATAATGAAGAAGTCGTCCCAAATCTTGCTCAGGTAGAAAAGAGTCCATATGAACTAGCGTTAGTATTGCACGAAAGTGGTGTATCAACCGAACAGATAGCACAAAGGTTGAATTTAGGAAAAACGGAAGTGGAGTTATTATTGAAATTTCGACAATGAAATTCATTTTCGACTTGATTGTATAAACTCATTATGATATATTAGTTTTTGGTGTTATGAATACACACGTTTACTGATTTAAGCATTGGTGCTAGCTTTATGTTAGTTTTGCTTAGAAATGATGTGAACGGAGGATAAAAAACCATTAGGAGGAAAATAATATGTCAGTAATTTCTATGAAACAGCTTTTAGAAGCTGGTGTTCACTTCGGACATCAAACTCGCCGTTGGAACCCAAAAATGAAGAAATATATCTTCACGGAGCGTAACGGTATTTACATCATCGACCTACAAAAAACAGTTAAAAAGGTTGAAGAAGCTTACAACTTTGTTAAAGAGTTAGCTGGAAACGGCGGAACTGTTTTATTCGTTGGTACGAAAAAACAAGCACAAGATTCTGTTAAGGAAGAAGCAGAACGTGTTGGAATGTACTACATTAACCAACGCTGGTTAGGTGGTACTTTAACAAACTTCGAAACAATTCAAAAACGTATCACTCGTTTAAAAGATATCGAAAGAATGTCTGAAGACGGTACTTTTGAAGTACTTCCTAAAAAAGAAGTTGTAATGTTAAACAAAGAGTTAGACCGTCTTGAAAAGTTCTTAGGTGGAATTAAAGACATGAAAGAACTTCCTGATGCATTATTTATTATTGACCCACGTAAAGAGCGCATAGCTGTTGCAGAAGCGAAAAAATTAAACATTCCTATCGTTGGTATCGTTGATACAAACTGTGATCCAGACGAAATTGATGTTGTTATCCCTGCAAACGATGACGCAATTCGCGCTGTTAAATTATTAACTGCTAAAATGGCTGACGCTATTATAGAAGGTAGACAAGGCGAAGAGACTGCTACAACTACTGCTTAATTATTAAGCAAAAGGTGATAAGAGGGGATAGCCTTTTATCACCTTTTTTTGGAAAGAGAAAATCGAGGAAGACTTTGTCTCCTCTATACATATTTTAAGGAGGATTTTAAAATGGCTGTTACTGCACAAATGGTTAAAGAACTTCGTGAAAAAACTGGCGCTGGTATGATGGATTGTAAAAAAGCGTTAACTGAAACAAACGGTGATATGGACAAAGCAATCGATTACTTACGTGAAAAAGGTATCGCAAAAGCTGCTAAAAAAGCTGATCGTATTGCTGCTGAAGGTTCAACTGCTATCTTCACAAAAGGAAATGAAGCGGTTCTTTTAGAAGTTAACTCAGAAACAGATTTCGTTGCGAAAAACGAAGGTTTCAAAACATTAGTAAGTGAACTAGGTGAATTTTTACTTACAAACAAACCTGCAACTATTGAAGAAGCTTTAGCTGCTACAATGGATAACGGTTCAACTGTTGAGACTTATATAAACAGTGCTATTGCTAAAATTGGTGAAAAATTAACTCTACGTCGCTACACTATTGTAACAAAATCAGATGCAGATGCTTTCGGTGCATACTTACACATGGGTGGACGTATTGGAGTACTAACTTTATTAGAAGGCACGACTGAAGAGGCTGCTGCTAAAGATGTGGCAATGCATATCGCTGCTATTAACCCTAAATATATTTCTCGTGACGAAGTTTCTGCAGATGAAGCTGAGCGTGAGCGTGAAATCTTAACTCAACAAGCGTTAAACGAAGGTAAGCCTGAAAATATCGTTGCGAAAATGGTAGAAGGTCGCTTAACTAAGTACTTCCAAGACATCTGCTTACTTGATCAATCTTTTGTTAAAAACCCTGATCAAAAAGTACGTGACTTCGTTGCTAGCAAAGGCGCAACAGTTAAATCTTTCGTTCGTTATGAAGTAGGAGAAGGAATTGAAAAGCGTCAAGACAACTTCGCAGAAGAAGTAATGAGCCAAGTTAAAAAATAAGAGTAACAACTTTGCATATAGGGAGCACTTCATTGTGTTCCCTTTTTTAAAAGTTTTCTCAACATACAAAATTTAACTTTAAATAAAAAATATCCAATGATACATGGAGGTTATTATGGCTCAAGCGAAATATAAACGTGTAGTATTAAAATTAAGTGGCGAAGCATTAGCTGGAGAACAAGGATTTGGGATTAACCCGTCCGTTATTAACTCTGTAGCTAAGCAAGTAAAAGAACTTGCTGAACTAGGTGTGGAAGTGGCAGTAGTTGTAGGTGGAGGAAATATTTGGAGAGGTAAAATCGGTAGCGAAATGGGTATGGACCGTGCAACTGCTGATTACATGGGAATGTTAGCAACTGTAATGAATTCTCTTGCACTTCAAGATAGCCTTGAAACTTCTGGCGTGGAAACTCGAGTTCAAACTTCTATTGAAATGAGACAAGTCGCAGAACCTTATATTAGAAGAAAAGCAATACGTCATTTAGAAAAGAAACGTGTCGTTATTTTTGCTGCAGGTACTGGTAACCCATACTTCTCAACTGACACAACAGCAGCATTACGAGCTGCTGAAATTGAAGCAGATGTTATTTTAATGGCTAAAAATAATGTGGATGGAGTATATAGTGCAGATCCAACGAAAGATGCTTCTGCTACAAAGTACGACACATTATCATACTTAGACGTTTTACGTGAAGGTTTAGCTGTAATGGATTCTACCGCTTCTTCTTTATGTATGGATAATGACATCCCGATTATCGTCTTCTCTGTAATGGAAGAAGGTAATATTAAACGTGTAGTATTAGGTGAAAATATCGGAACAATTGTAAGGGGGAAATAACATTGAGTAAACAAGTAGTTTCTGCAACTCGTGAAAAGATGGATAAAGCAGTACAAGCTTACACTAGAGAGCTATCAACAGTTAGAGCTGGTAGAGCAAGTGCTAGTCTTTTAGATAAAATTACAGTAGATTATTACGGTGCTCCTACACCTGTTAATCAGTTAGCATCTATTAGTGTGCCGGAAGCTAGACTTTTAGTCATTCAACCTTATGACAAGACATCTTTAGGTGAAATTGAAAGAGCAATTATTAAGTCTGATTTAGGAATTAACCCTACTAACGATGGATCAGTAATTCGAATTGCGATTCCAGCATTAACAGAAGAGCGTCGTAAAGAGCTTGTTAAAGTAGTGAAAAAATATTCTGAAGAAGCAAAAGTAGCTATTCGTAACATTCGTCGTGACGGTAACGATGACTTGAAAAAGTTAGAAAAGAAGGGCGAAATTACAGAAGACGAATTACGTGGATTTACAGATGATATCCAAAAGGAAACGGATAGTCATATTGTTAAAATCGATCAAGTTACAAAAGAAAAAGAAAAAGAAATCATGGAAGTATAATCATTTTCCATGTAAAATAAGATGAAAAGACCCTCTTATGATTACAGGGGGTTTTTTTGTTAATACTGTAAATGTAAATAGAAAATGAATTTCTATTTATTTTTTCACTGGAGGATTTGTATGTTTAAAAAAATACAAAGATGGAGAGGGAAAGACAGCTCCGATAACCGTGATATAAAGGGAGAGATTTTACAACATTCGATTCCCAAACATATTGCTATCATTATGGACGGAAATGGAAGATGGGCGAAAAAACGAGCAATGCCTAGAATTGCAGGACATCATGAAGGTATGAAAACAGTAAGGAAAATTACTAAAGCTGCTAATTCTTTAGGTGTGGAAGCTCTTACTTTATATGCTTTTTCAACGGAAAATTGGAAACGCCCTAAGTTAGAAGTAGAATACTTAATGAAACTTCCTGAAGAGTTTTTATCAACTTTTCTACCAGAGTTAAAACAAGAGAATGTAAAAGTAATGATAATGGGCAATAAAGAAGAATTACCAAAGCATACTTTAGCAGCTGTAGAAAAAGCAATGGAAGAAACAAAAAATAACACTGGACTTATTCTTAATTTTGCATTGAATTATGGAAGTAGAGATGAAATTGTTCGTGCCGTTAAAAATATTGTAAACGATGTGCATTCAAATGATCTTGCAGACAGTAATATAACAGAGGAAACAGTTAATAAGTACTTGTTTAGTCATTCTTTACCAGATCCAGATCTTTTAATTCGTACAAGTGGAGAAATAAGATTGAGCAATTTTATGTTATGGCAACTAGCATATGCTGAGTTTTATTTTACAGATGTATTGTGGCCAGATTTTTCAGAAGAACATTTATATGAGGCTATTGCTACTTTCCAGGGACGAGGAAGAAGATTTGGTGGTATATAAGAAGGTGTGTGACATAAAATGAAACAACGGATAATAACAGCAGTTATAGCAGCAGCATTTTTTTTACCGATCGTTATTTATGGTAATTTACCATTTATTTCATTAGTGTATATATTAGGGTCTGTTGGATTATTTGAAGCGTTAAGAATGAAGCGAATTTCTATATTTAGTACTCCTGGAGTTATTGGCTTATTACTTTTATGGGCTATATTGTTGCCTAGTGAAGTAACAAAAGATTACTCTATTTTCCTTACAAAAGTGGAACTAGTATTAGTAGCCGTATTGTTATTTTTAACATATACAGTTGTAACTAAAAATAAATTTACATTCGATGATGTAGGCTTTATGTTAATATCCATTTTATATGTAGGTATGGGTTTTTATTATTTTATTGAAATTCGTGAAGCAGGACTTGCTTACATTTTCTTTGCTTTATTTGTTATTTGGTCAACAGATTCTGGTGCTTATTTTATCGGTCGATCTTTCGGAAAGAACAAGTTATGGCCTGAAATTAGTCCAAACAAAACGATTGAAGGCTCTTTAGGTGGCGTTCTTTGTGCAATTGTTGTAGGTTTAGCTTTTCATGTTTTAGTAGGCTTAGAATATGGTGTGTTATGGACTATAATCATTGCTATTTTACTTTCTATTTTTGGACAAATTGGTGACCTTGTTGAATCAGCGCTAAAACGTCATTACGAAATAAAGGATTCAGGTCAAATTTTACCTGGACACGGTGGTATCTTAGATAGATTTGATAGTTTACTTTTTGTATTGCCAATTTTGCATTTTATACATCTTTTTATCTTATAGAAAATAGTGCGATGAGCTTTATATGGGGAGTGACAGAATGAAACGTATTAGTCTATTAGGTGCTTCTGGCTCTATCGGCACCCAAACTCTCGATGTGATAAGGCAACATAGAGAACAGTTTCAACTAGTTGCTTTTAGTGTCGGGAAAAACATTCAATTTGCAGAAGAAGTTATTGGGGAGTTTAGTCCCAAACTAGTTTCTGTACAATCAAAAGAGGATATGGAAAGTTTAAAATCAACCGTATCCAATATAAATATACATTTTACATACGGTGAAGAAGGTAATATTGAAGTAGCAACATATAGTGAATCGGATACACTTGTTAACGCAGTTAGCGGAAGTGTTGGTTTGATACCAACTTTACAAGCAATTGAATGTGGGAAAACTATTGCATTAGCAAATAAAGAAACGCTTGTAACTGCAGGGCATTTAGTTATGGAGGCTGCCGAAAAACATGGAGTATCAATTATTCCTGTTGATAGTGAACATTCGGCTATTTATCAATGCCTACAAGGAGAAAATGATAAAAATATCGAATCTATTATCATTACTGCTTCAGGAGGTAGCTTTAGAGATAAAACACGCGATGAATTAAAGAATGTTACGGTAAAAGAAGCTTTAAACCATCCTAACTGGTCAATGGGAGCAACCATTACCATTGACTCTGCAACAATGATGAATAAAGGTTTAGAAGTAATTGAAGCACATTGGCTATTTCAATTACCTTATGAAAAGATAGAAGTTGTACTACATAGGGAAAGTATTATCCACTCTATGGTTGAATTTCAAGATACAAGTGTAATGGCTCAATTAGGAACTCCTGATATGAGAGTACCTATACAATATGCTTTAACTTTTCCAGACCGACTTCCACATAAAGGCGGAAAAAGATTAAACTTAGTTGAACTAGGTAAATTACATTTCGAAAAAGCAGATTTTGAAAGGTATCGTTCTTTACAGTTTGCATACGAAGCTGGTAAAGTTGGTGGAACGCTTACAACGGTATTAAATGCTGCTAATGAAGTGGCAAGGGTTGCATTTTTGCAAGGAGAAATCTCTTTTCTAATGATTGAGGATCTGATAGAACAAGCATTAGAAAAGCATAGTTCCATTAGTCACCCCAATTTAGATGTGATAAAAACTGTTGATTCAGAAACAAGACAATTTGTACGCTCATTAATTGAAAAGAGGTGAAAATATGGAAACAGCCATTTCTTTTATTATTATTTTTGGTGTTTTAGTATTTGTACACGAACTCGGCCATTTAGTTTTTGCAAAAAGAGCAGGTATTATGTGTCGTGAATTCGCTATTGGCTTTGGCCCAAAAGTATTTTCTTTTAAAAAGGAAGAAACAGTTTACACAATAAGACTATTGCCAATTGGAGGTTTCGTTCGAATGGCTGGTGAAGACCCAGAAATGATAGATGTAAAACCTGGGTATCACGTTGGCCTTTTATTTAATAAAGAAGGCTTAGTTGAAAAAGTAATAATGAACAACAAAGAGAAATTTCCAAATGCTAAAGTAATAGAAGTAGAAAAAGCAGATTTAGAACATGAAATGTTTATTAAAGGTTATGAACTAAATGATGAAGACGAATCATTAGTAGAATTCAAAGTTAGTGAGGAGTCTTATTTTGTTATAGACGGTCAAGATGTACAGATTGCGCCATTTAATCGTCAGTTCGCATCTAAAACATTGAGACAAAGAACGATGGCTATCTTTGCCGGACCGATGATGAACTTTATTTTGGCTTTTGTTATTTTCGCATTCTTAGGTGTAGCTCACGGTTATCCAGTGAATAAAGCTGAATTAGGTGAACTTACGCCTGACGGCGCAGCTATAACTGCAGGGCTCGAAAAAGGGGACAAAGTCGTTGCTATTAACAATGACTCCGTCACAACTTGGGAAGAAATCGTAGACATTATAAAAGTAAATGCAAACGAAGAATTGCTTTTCTTAGTAGAAAGAAATGGTCAGTCTATTAACATACCAGTAACACCAAAAGAAGATACGATTGAAGGGGTGTCTAGAGGTGTAATTGGGGTTTATATGCCAATGGAAAAATCAATTGTTTCCGCAATACCGAATGCAGCTAAGGAAACTTACGGATGGACTCGTGATATTATTATTGGCTTAGGAAAATTAATAACTGGTCAATTTTCCATTGATATGTTATCAGGACCAGTAGGGATTTATAAGTCAACGGAAGTTGTTGCTGAATCAGGTGTGTTTCTATTAATGAGATGGGCTGCTGTACTTAGCATTAACTTAGGTATCATAAACTTACTACCTATTCCCGCCCTTGATGGTGGACGTTTAATGTTCTTTGCAGTAGAAGCTGTAAGAGGAAAGCCAGTAGATCGCCATAAAGAAGGACTAGTTCACTTTATCGGATTCGCTCTATTAATGCTTTTAATGCTAGTAGTAACATGGAATGACATCCAACGATTCTTCTTGTAATCATAATAAAGTACTTGCATCTCATAGAGTTGCAAGTGCTATTTTTTACATAAAATACGTATTTAGAAAATAGAGGTGTTCTAGATGAAGCAAAGTATGACGTTAATTCCTACATTACGTGAAGTACCATCAGATGCTGAAGTGAAAAGCCACCAACTTCTACTTCGAGCAGGGTACATTCGCCAAAACACAAGTGGAATTTATAGCTTTTTACCTTTAGGAAAAAAGGTATTAAAGAAAATAGAAGATATCGTGCGCGAAGAAATGGATAATGCAGGTGCAGTGGAATTACTAATGCCTGCCATGCAAGCTGCGGAATTATGGCAAGAATCAGGTAGATGGTATTCATACGGTCCTGAATTAATGAGACTAAAAGATCGTCACGATCGTGAATTCGCATTAGGTGCTACACATGAAGAAGTTATTACAACGTTAGTTCGAGATGAAATAAAGTCTTATAAAAAACTTCCGTTAACTTTGTATCAAATTCAAACAAAATTCCGTGATGAAAAGCGTCCAAGATTTGGCTTATTACGTGGTCGTGAGTTCTTAATGAAAGACGCGTATTCTTTTCACTCTAATTCAGAAAGCTTAGACGAAGTGTACAACAAGATGTATGAAGCTTATTCAAACATTTTCACACGCTTAGGACTAAATTTCCGGGCGGTTATCGCAGATAGTGGTGCAATGGGTGGGAAAGATACGCATGAATTTATGGTACTATCTGAAATTGGTGAAGATACAATTGCTTATTCTGATAGCTCTAATTTTGCTGCAAACATTGAAATGGCTCCAGTTGCAGTGGAATACGCTAAAAGTAATGAAGCAATCATTGATATAGAAAAGATAGAAACACCAAATCAAAAAACAATTGCAGAAGTATCTTCGTTTTTACACGTTGAAGAACAAAAATGTATTAAGTCTTTGCTGTTTAAAGTCGATGAGAAATTTGTACTTGTGTTAGTTCGTGGTGATCACGAAGTCAACGATGTAAAAGTGAAAAACTTAATGGAAGCAACAGTTGTAGAATTAGCGACTGAAGCAGAAGTGAAAAAACTCTTTAATTGTTCTGTTGGTTCTGTAGGACCAGTTAACGTTCCAGACGCAATTGAAGTTATTGCGGATCATGCAGTAGCAGCAGTAGTTAATGGTGTTTGTGGTGCAAATGAAGAGGGCTACCATTATCGAAATGTGAACATAGAGAAAGACTTTAACGTTCAGTCGATTGCAGACCTTCGTTTTATTAAAGAAGGAGACACATCTCCGGATGGACAAGGTGTCATTAAGTTTGCAAAAGGTATTGAAGTTGGCCATATTTTTAAATTAGGTACTCGTTACAGTGAAGCTATGAGTGCCACGTACTTAGATGAAAATGGACGCACTAAACCTATGATTATGGGTTGTTATGGTATTGGAGTTTCTCGAGTACTAGCTGCAATGGTAGAACAAAATCATGATGAGAATGGAATTTTATGGCCAAGCGCTGTAACTCCATTTGATGTTCATGTAATTCCTGTAAATGTGAAAAATGATACACAAAGAGAACTTGCTGATAAAATTTATTCCATGTGTAAAGACGCAAGATTAGATACTTTGTTAGATGATCGTCAAGAGCGCCCTGGTGTAAAATTTGCTGACTCTGAACTAATTGGACTTCCTGTAAGAGTGACGGTTGGAAAAAGATCTGATGAAGGTATTGTCGAAGTAAAGTGGAGACATAACGGTGAATCAGTTGAAGTTTCCGTAGAAGAGCTACTATCAGTGATTCAAAAATCTGTCTAATCGTAGTATAATATGTAACATGGTGATTCGCGCTATAAACAAAAATGATGACTCACATAAAGTATGTCTTTCCGTAAAGTTTGGAGGATGACACTCTTGAGTCATCTTTTTTTTAGGTGCAAAGAAGCTAGTGTGAAAGGAGGACATGTCTTCATGCAGTCAGTAGATAGAAAAGAGAAATTCCGCCTACTTCTGCAACAATTGTCGTTAACAGATGATAATATAATGCCATATTTTCAGGAAGCTGGTATTAATAAACTTGTTGTAGAAAAAGGTAATAAACGTTGGCATTTTCATTTTACAATGACAAAAATATTGCCTGCAAATGTGTTCGATGTATTCTCTTCCAAAATTAGAAGTAGTTTCTCACACATTGCAGACGTATCGTTTCAAATAGAAGTTAACCAACCTGAATACGACAGTGAATTAGTTGGAGATTATTGGCCTTTTTGTATACAAGAAATAGATGGCTGCTCACCACCACTCATTTCTTTATTGCAAAGTCAAACACCTACTATTTCTGGGCAAAAGTTAACAATAACTGCTAGAAATGAAGCGGAGGCAATTGCTGTTAAACGGAAACTTGGTCCTACGATAACTAATAGCTATCTGAGTTATGGTTTTCCATCTTTTGCATTTGATACTACACTTTCTTTTTCAGAACAAGAATATAAACTGTTTGTAGAGCAAAAAGAATCCGAAGATAAAGAGCGAGCTTTCGCTGCTGTATCTGAAATGCAAAAGAAAGAAGAAGCTGATACTAGTGAAGAAATTACAGGTCCTATCGTTATCGGATATGAAATTAAAAATGATGTAGAAATTAAACTATTAGAAGAAATAATAGAAGAAGAACGAAAAGTTGCTATTCAAGGATATGTGTTTGACGCAGAAACGAAAGAATTAAAAAGCGGTCGAACTTTATTAACGTTTAAAATCACGGACTATACTAACTCAATTATGGTAAAGATGTTTTCTCGTGGGAAAGAAGATATTCCATTGCTACAAGGAATTAAAAAAGGCATGTGGTTAAGAGTTAGAGGTAATGTTCAAGTTGATACTTTTGTACGTGACCTTGTGATGATGGCAAATGACGTGAATGAAATTAACGGTAAAGTACGTAAAGATACAGCTCCAGAAGATGAGAAAAGAGTAGAGTTACATTTACACACTCCAATGAGTCAAATGGATGCTGTTACGAGTGTTTCTAAACTTGTAGCTCAAGCAAAGAAATGGGGTCATCCTGCTATAGCCGTCACAGACCATGGTGTTGGACAATCTTTCCCAGAAGCATATTCTGCAGGTAAGAAAAATGATATAAAAATATTATATGGCCTTGAAGCAAACCTTGTGGATGATCGAGTGCCTATTGCTTATAATGAGACACATCGATTACTAGCCGAGGAAACGTATATCGTATTTGACGTTGAAACAACCGGCTTGTCAGCGATGTACGACACAATCATTGAACTTGCGGCTGTAAAAGTAAAAGAAGGGGAAATAATAGATCGATTTGAGTCTTTTGCAAATCCTCATCACCCGCTTTCAGCAACTACCATCGATTTAACAGGTATAACCGACGATATGGTAGAAAATGCACCAGAATTAGAAGATGTACTTAAGAAATTTCATGATTGGATTGAAAATGATACTTTAGTAGCTCATAATGCTAGCTTTGATATGGGCTTTCTTAACATCGGTTATCAAAGAATCGGTTTAGGTAAAGCGAAAAACCCTGTTATCGACACGTTAGAGTTAGGGAGATTTTTATATCCTGATTTAAAAAACCATCGTTTAAATACTCTCTGTAAAAAGTTTGATATTGAGTTAACTCAACACCATAGAGCTATCTATGATGCAGAAGCAACAGGCTATTTATTAGTAAAGATGATTAAAGAAACGATTGAAAAAGAAATTCTGTATCATGACGATTTAAATGAAAATGCTGGTAAATCTAATGCATACCAACGCGCACGTCCTTCTCACATCACCTTGTTGGCTCAAAATGACATTGGATTAAAGAACTTATTTAAACTTATTTCTATTTCTCATATGGAATATTTTTTCCGTGTACCACGAATTCCTAGGTCGGTACTTCAAAAATATCGAGAGGGTTTACTTGTTGGTACAGCTTGTGACAAAGGAGAAGTGTTCGAAGGAATGATGCAAAAGACACCTGATGAAGTGGAGTCTATTGCTGAGTTTTACGATTATATAGAAGTTCAGCCGCCAAGCAATTATCAACATTTAATTGAGCTTGAATTAGTTCGAAATGAAGTAAAGTTAAAAGAAATCATATCTAATATTGTCCAATTAGGAGAAAAATTAGAGATACCAGTAGTGGCTACAGGTAACGTACACTATTTGAATAAAGAGGATAAGGTTCATCGTGAAATCTTAGTGCGTTCACAAGGTGGAGCAAACCCGTTAAATAGACATACCCTACCAGATGTGCATTTTAAATCAACAGATGAAATGTTAGAGGCTTTTGCTTTCTTACCTAAAGAGAAAGCAAAAGAGATAGTTGTATTTAATACTCAAAAAATAGCCAATATGATAGATGTAATTAAACCTATTAAAGATGATCTGTATACACCAAAAATTGAAGGTGCAGATGATGAAATACGAAATATGAGTTATTCCATGGCTCGTCACATATATGGAGATGACTTGCCAGAAATTGTTGAAGCGCGTATTGAGAAAGAATTAAAAAGTATTATTGGACACGGTTTTGCAGTAATCTATTTAATCTCACACAAACTTGTAAAGAAATCATTAGATGATGGTTATCTAGTTGGTTCGCGTGGATCTGTAGGATCATCATTTGTGGCAACATTAACAGAAATAACAGAAGTTAACCCATTGGCACCACATTATGTTTGCCCAGAATGTAAACATTCAGAATTCTTTAATGATGGATCAGTAGGTTCTGGATTTGACTTGCCAGATAAAGATTGTGTCGATTGTGGTGCTCCTTATAGAAAAGATGGGCATGACATCCCATTTGAAACTTTCTTAGGATTCAAAGGAGATAAAGTGCCTGACATCGATTTAAACTTTTCCGGAGAATATCAACCTGTAGCCCACAATTATACGAAAGTATTGTTCGGAGAGGAATATGTCTATCGGGCAGGAACAATTGGTACAGTAGCGGACAAAACGGCTTACGGATATGTAAAAGGTTATGCTAACGATAATAATCTAATTTTACGTGGTGCAGAAATAGATAGGCTGTCAAGTGGATGTACAGGCGTAAAACGTACAACGGGACAACATCCAGGTGGAATTATTGTAGTTCCGGACTATATGGATATTTATGACTTTTCACCAATACAGTTCCCTGCAGACGATAAAACATCCGAATGGAAAACTACTCACTTTGATTTCCATTCTATACACGATAATCTATTAAAGCTTGATATATTAGGTCACGATGACCCTACCGTCATTCGTATGTTACAAGATTTAAGTGGAATAGATCCTAAAACGATTCCAACAGATGACCCTGAAGTAATGAAAATTTTCAGTGGGACTGAATCATTAGGTGTAACATCAGAACAAATAATGTGTAAAACAGGTACATTAGGAATTCCCGAGTTTGGTACAAGGTTTGTTCGTCAAATGTTAGAAGACACAAAACCTTCTACTTTTTCAGAGCTTGTCCAAATTTCTGGACTTTCACATGGGACAGACGTTTGGCTTGGAAATGCACAGGAATTGATTCATAACAAAACGTGTACATTAAGTGAAGTTATCGGATGTCGTGATGACATCATGGTTTATTTGATATACAAAGGATTAGATCCTTCCTTAGCATTTAAGATTATGGAATCTGTTCGTAAAGGTAAAGGGCTGACAGAAGAGTTCAAAGAGGAAATGGTCAAGAACAAAGTGCCTAAATGGTACATTGATTCTTGCTTGAAAATAAAATATATGTTCCCTAAAGCTCATGCTGCTGCCTATGTTTTAATGGCAGTAAGGATTGCTTACTTCAAAGTTCATTTTCCTCTTCTTTATTATGCAGCATACTTTACAGTTAGAGCAGATGACTTTGATATTGATACGATGGTAAAAGGATCAAACTCCATCAAGAGTAGAATTGAAGAGATAAATGCAAAAGGGTTAGAAGTCTCACCGAAGGAAAAGTCGTTATTAACCGTACTAGAACTTTCACTAGAAATGTGTGAAAGAGGTTTTTCTTTCAGTAAAGTAGATTTGTACAAATCAAGTGCAAGTGATTTTCTTATTGAAGGAAACTCTTTAATTCCACCGTTCAACTCTATTCCTGGACTTGGTACAAACGCAGCAATTAATATTGTTAAAGCAAGAGCAGAAGGTGAGTTTTTGTCTAAAGAAGATCTACAACAGCGTGGTCGTGTAAGTAAAACGCTAATTGAGTACTTAGATAAACACGGCTGTTTAGAATCATTACCTGATCAAAATCAACTTTCGCTTTTCTAGGGCTGACCGAGCCACCTACGCTTTTCTAATTATCTAGCTCTGGCGTCTAGCCCCTCGAGACATAAGCCATTGCCATCTCGAGGAAAAAAAGCGTCCTCGTGCTGGCCTTGTCTTATGCTTGTCGGGTCAACCAAGCCGCCTGCGCTTTTCTAATTTGCATTAAACATTAGCATATGTTATATTAGTATTGGAAATGCTATATACAGGTAATTGACGAAAGAGTGGGGAAACCCGCTCTTTCGTTATTATATGCGAGTAAAATGCCTTCATTTTACCAATGTGCTTAAATGGTTATACATAATATGGATTTATATCCTAAACTTACACAGAATATAAGCGGAGTGTTTTGTTTAACATCATTAAATGCAAAATAAGTTACCTTGTAATCGTTTTAGCGAGTAGTGTTAGACCTACTACAAATTTTTTTCCCGCTGAGTGGGAAGGAGGAATAAAATGAGTCAAAAGGTTACGGAAATAGTTGAACAGTTAGTGTCCCCAATAGTACAAGAAATGAATTTAGAACTAGTAGACATTGAGTATGTTAAAGAAGGTGCTTCATGGTTTTTACGTGTTTATGTTGACAAGTCTGAAGGAATAGACATTGAAGATTGTGGACTTGTTAGTGAAAAACTTAGCGAAAAGCTAGATGAAGTTGACCCTATTACACATAACTATTTCCTTGAAGTATCATCACCAGGTGCAGAACGCCCCTTAAAGAAAAAAGAAGACGTAGAAAAAGCAATTGGTAAACTAGTTAATGTTAAAACTTACGAGCCAATAGATGGTGTAAAAACATTTGAAGGAGAACTAGTCTCTTTTGAAGACGACATTTTAACCATTTCAGTAATGATTAAAACACGTAAAAAAGAAGTGGCTATTCCATACGGAAAGATAGCAAAAGCTAGACTTGCGGTTAGCTTCAGTTAAAAAATATAAAGCTTTTTAAAAAATGTATCTACAAAAAGATTATGTAATTAAGGGGGACAAAGTAAGATGAGCAGTGAGTTATTTGATGCCTTAACCATTATGGCGAAAGAAAAGGGCATTAGCCAAGACGTTATTATTGACGCAATTGAGGCTGCACTGATTTCCGCTTATAAAAGAAATTTTAACCAAGCACAAAACGTTCGAGTAGATTTAAATACGTCTAACGGTTCATTCCGAGTATTCGCTAGAAAAGATGTAGTACAAGAAGTGTTTGACCCAAGACTTGAAATTTCTATTGATGAAGCACGCCAAATGAATCCGAACTATCAAGAAAATGATGTGTTAGAAATTGAAGTTACTCCTAAGGATTTCGGTCGGATTGCTGCTCAAACAGCGAAACAAGTAGTAACTCAACGTGTGAGAGAAGCGGAACGTGGCGTTATTTATTCAGAATACATTGAGCGTGAAGAAGATATCATGACAGGAATCGTTCAACGTGTAGATTCAAAATTCATTTACGTTAGCTTAGGTAAAATTGAAGCGATATTACCAGCTGCAGAGCAAATGCCTAACGAACGTTATAAACCACATGATAGAATTAAAGTATTCTTAACAAAAGTGGAAAAAACAACCAAAGGGCCACAAATCTTTGTATCTCGTACTCACCCAGGCTTACTGAAAAGATTATTCGAGTTAGAAGTACCTGAAATCTATGATGGTACAGTTGAAATTAAATCTGTTGCACGAGAAGCAGGTGACCGTTCAAAGATTTCCGTACACTGTGATAACCCGGAAGTAGATCCAGTAGGTTCATGCGTTGGACCAAAAGGACAAAGAGTTCAAGCTATTGTGAATGAATTAAAAGGTGAGAAAATTGATATTGTAAAATGGTCTAATGATCCAGTTGAATTCGTTGCAAATGCATTAAGTCCTTCTAAAGTTTTAGAAGTTCAAGTAAGCGAAGAGGAAAAAGCGACAACTGTAGTTGTACCAGATTATCAATTATCACTTGCTATTGGAAAAAGAGGTCAAAATGCTCGTTTAGCAGCTAAACTTTCAGGATGGAAGATAGACATCAAAAGTGAATCGGAAGCCGAAGAACTTGGTATCTACCCTAGCCTTACTTTTAGTAATGATGTAATCGATGAAGATGATAATCTAGATGACACAAATGAATAATATGTAAAGTTTTATTCATAGAGAGAGGTGAACCTAGATGAATAATCGCAAAAAAATTCCAATGAGAAAATGTATTGCAACTCAGGAATTAAAACCGAAAAAAGAACTCATCCGCATCGTTCGTTCTAAAGAAGGAGAAGTTTCGATAGACATAACAGGTAAAAAGTCAGGACGAGGTGCATATCTGGCAAATAACCGTGAAGCAATTCTACTTGCTAAGAAAAAAAATATATTAGCTAGACATCTTGAAGTTGCTATCGATGAATCAATTTACGAACAACTCCTTGAGTTAATAGATAAGGGGAATTAAGTGAGAAACATGAAAAATAATTGGCTATCCACTCTAGGTTTGGCTGCTAAGGCTCGTAAATTAATATCAGGTGAAGAGTTGGTAATAAAAGAAGTACGGAACCAAAAGGCAAAAGTAGTATTACTAGCAAACGATGCATCTGCAAACACGAACAAAAAAGTTCATGATAAATGTTCGTTTTATAATGTACCAGTTAAAGTAGTATGTGATCGGTACGAATTAGGTCGAGCAATTGGAAAAGAATCGAGAGTTGTTGTAGCTATTCTTGATGCAGGATTTGCTAAAAAGATTTTATCAATGCTCGATTAAATCTTTGGGGGTGAATGTAAATGACGAAACTACGTGTTTATGAATACGCGAAACAAAATAATGTTTCAAGTAAAGATGTCATTACAAAATTAAAGCAAATGAATATTGAAGTATCTAATCATATGGCAACATTAGATGAAGATATGATTCAAAAGTTAGATGGTAAAAAGAATAAGAGTAATACTAATTCTCCAAAACCTTCTAACAATAAAAATGAAAATTCTACAAAAGATAAAGATGTAAAAACCGGAGTAGAAAAGAAAAATAACGCTCCAAAAAATAATGATGGTCGTAAAACAACATCAGAACCTCAGAAGCAGGAGAAAAAAGTGTTCAATAACAATAATAATAACAACCATAAAAATAAAAACAATAACCATAACAACAAAAAGAAGCAAGGCAATAACAAAAATTATAATAGCAATCCACAACCGACTCCTCAGCCTAAACAGCAAAAAGAGTTACCTTCTAAAATTACTTTTACAGGTTCGTTAACGGTTGCAGAATTAGCTAAAAAGTTACACAAAGAGCCGTCTGAAATTATTAAAAAGCTATTTATGCTTGGTGTTATGGCTACAATCAACCAAGACTTAGATAAAGATGCAATCGAACTTATTGCAGGCGAGTATGGAGTAGAAGTAGAAGAAGAAATTCTGTTTGAAGTAACAGACTTTGCTGGATATGATTCAGAAGATGAAGAAACAGATTTAAAAGAACGTCCACCAGTTGTTACGATTATGGGTCACGTTGACCATGGTAAGACAACATTACTTGATTCCATTCGGAACACGAAGGTAACAGCAGGCGAAGCTGGAGGGATTACTCAACATATCGGTGCATACCAAGTTACCGTTAATGAGAAAAAGATTACTTTCCTTGATACACCAGGACATGCTGCGTTCACAACTATGCGTGCACGTGGAGCAAAAGTAACGGATATTACTATTTTAGTTGTTGCTGCGGATGATGGAGTAATGCCACAAACAGTAGAAGCAATTAACCATGCGAAAGCTGCAGAAGTACCAATTATCGTAGCAGTGAACAAAATGGATAAGCCAACAGCTAACCCAGACCGTGTAATGCAAGAATTAACAGAACACGGATTAGTTCCTGAGGATTGGGGCGGAGATACTATTTTCGTACCACTATCTGCTCTAACTGGAGAAGGAATTGATACGCTACTTGAAATGATTTTACTTGTTTCAGAAGTGGAAGAATACAAAGCAAATGATACACGTGCTGCTGTTGGAACAGTTATTGAAGCGCAATTAGATAAGGGTAAAGGTTCTGTTGCAACATTGTTAGTACAAAAGGGTACATTACGAGTAGGAGATCCAATTGTTGTTGGTAATACATTCGGACGTGTACGTGCAATGGTAAATGACCTAGGTCGACGTGTTAAGGAAGTAGGACCATCTACTCCAGTAGAAATTACAGGTTTAAATGATGTTCCTCATGCTGGAGACAACTTTATGGTGTTCGGGGATGAGAAAACAGCTCGTCAAGTAGGCGAGGCTCGTGCTCAAAAGCAACTTCAAGAACAACGAAGTGAAAAAACGCGTGTAACATTAGATGATCTGTTTGAACAAATTAAGCAAGGTGAAGTGAAAGATATTAACTTAATTGTTAAAGCGGATGTTCAAGGTTCTGTTGAAGCTTTAGCGGCATCTCTTTATAAAATTGATGTAGAAGGTGTAAAAGTTAAAATAATTCACACTGGAGTAGGTGCTATTACAGAAAGTGATATCATTTTAGCTTCTGCTTCTAATGCGATTGTGATAGGATTTAATGTTCGTCCAGATGTAGGAGCAAAGCGTACAGCTGATGTGGAAAAAGTTGACATTCGTCTTCACCGTATTATTTACAAAGTAATCGAAGAAATCGAATCAGCGATGCAAGGTATGTTAGACCCTGAATTCGAAGAAAAAGTAATCGGTCAAGCAGAAGTTCGTACAACTTTCAAAGTATCTAAAATCGGAACAATTGCAGGTTCTTATATTACGGATGGTAAAATTACACGTGACAGTGGAGTTCGACTAATACGAAATGGCATTGTAATCTTCGAAGGTCAACTTGACGCTCTTAAACGTTTTAAAGATGACGTAAAAGAAGTTAGCCAAGGGTACGAGTGTGGTATAACACTTAAAAATTACAATGACCTTAAAGAAGGCGACGTAATTGAAGCTTACGTTATGGAAGAAATCATAAGAAAATGATTTGCTATGTAGAGTGTGAATGCATAATTTATGATGCTCAATCGTTGAAGGATAAACGCGCTGTCCTTCAACGAATTCTTACTCGCTTAAAGCAAAGATTTAACATCTCGATTGCGGAAGTGGACTATCAAGATGTATGGCAACGAACAAAAATAGCTATTGTTACAATTTCATCAAGCAAGCATATTTCAGAGAAAGAAATGCAAAAAGTTTTAGAATATCTGGATTCTTTCCCTGAAATCGAAAGAGCCTTGACAAATTTGGAATGGCTATAAGTACGAGGTGAAAAGTATGACAGTTAGGTCAACCCGTGTTGGAGAGCAAATGAAAAAAGAGCTTTCTGATATTATCGGTAGAAAAATAAAAGATCCACGTGTTGGTTTTGTTACGGTAACAGACGTTGAGGTTACAGGTGACTTACAACAAGCAAAAGTCTTTATTTCTGTTTTAGGTGACGAAGAAAAACGTCAAGATACATTAATGGGATTAGCAAAAGCAAAAGGTTTTATTCGAAGTGAAATCGGTAAGCGTATTCGCTTAAGAAAAACACCAGAGCTTTTCTTCGAATTTGATGAATCTGTTGATTATGGAAACAGAATTGAAAATTTACTCCAAGAAATAAATAAACAATCTTCTTCTGAAGATTCTAATGAATAAAAAGGATAGGCGTAAAAGTCTATCCTTTTCTAATGGTAGAGAAAGGATTGACTGACATGAACGGAGTTTTAGTGCTTAATAAACCTAAAGGATTAACATCCCATGATTGTGTTTTTAAAATAAGAAAGATTTTAAAAACAAAAAAAGTCGGTCATACCGGTACATTAGACCCTGAGGTAACTGGGGTGTTACCTATCTGTATAGGTAATGCAACGAAGCTAGTTGAATTTTTAACTGCAGAGAAAAAAACATATATAGCTGATATTACAATTGGTTTTTCCACCACAACGGAGGACCAAACTGGAGAAACTGTGGAGAAAAATGAAATATCTGAAGTGATAAAAGTGGCTAATATCCAAGATGTCCTTACAAAGCTAACAGGTGAAATCAAACAAACTCCACCAATGTACTCAGCGGTAAAAGTAAATGGGAAAAAGCTTTACGAATATGCAAGAGCTGGTGTCGAGGTAGAAAGACCGACAAGAACTGTAACAATACATGAAATAAAGTTACTACAAGCGGAAGAACTATATGAACCTCAAGATACCATCACTTTTACAATCCAAGTTACATGTAGTAAAGGTACTTACGTTCGAACTTTGGCAGTAGCTATTGGGGAATTGTTAGGGTATCCTGCTCATATGTCTAAGTTACAAAGAACAGCATCTGGAAAGTTTTCTCTTGAAGAATCTATAACATTGGAAAAACTACAACAATTATCGGAAGAAAATAGAGTGAATGAAATTCTTATTCCGATGGAAAATGCGTTAAGTGGATTGCCTACACTTGAAATTAATGATACATTAGCAGAGAAAGTGTTGAACGGTGCATTACTTCCACTACCCGAAATTCCTTTTGATGAATTATTAGCAGTAATGCATAATCACAAATGCATTGCTATTTATATGAAGCACCCTACTAAAAAAGGATTAATGAAACCGAAAAAAGTATTCAATTAAACTCTCTTGAATGATCTATAAATACAGTTGGTATATCGATATAAGGTGAAAAAAATGAAAACAGTTTATTTAGAACACCCACATCATTTATTAAAAACAGATTGTCCAAGTACTGTAATGGCACTTGGTTTCTTTGATGGCATCCATTTAGGTCATCAAAAAGTCATTAAAACAGCTATTAACCATGCGAATAAGACAAATAGAAAAAGTGCGGTTTTAACATTAGACCCACACCCTTCCGTTGTCTTAGGGCGTGACATCCAACACATTCGTTATATTACGCCTATTTCTGAAAAAAAACGTATATTAGAACAACTTGGTGTTGATATTTTGTATATTGTTAATTTTTCTCATCAATTTGCAAGTCTTGAACCACAACAATTTGTGGATCAATATATTATAGACTTACATGTTGAACATGTAGTGGCAGGTTTTGATTTTTCTTATGGTCGCCTTGGAAAAGGAACGATGCAAACATTGCCATTTCATTCTAGGCAAGTATTTTCTCAAACAATAGTGGATAAATTAGCTAATGGTGAAGAAAAAGTTAGTTCAACACTAGTTAGGAAGCAACTAATGGATGGAAAAGTGGATGAATTAACAGAAACATTAGGAAGAAATTATTCCATAAGTGGTACTGTCTCTCATGGTGATAAGCGTGGAAGGAAAATTGGGTTTCCTACAGCAAATGTTCAATTGAACGATGAATTTTTGTTACCGAAAACGGGTGTTTATGCTGTGAAATTAACCGTTTCTGGCTTAACATATAATGGTGTTTGTAATGTTGGCTACAAACCGACCTTTTATGAAAATCAACAAATCACATTCCCTTCTATTGAAGTAAATTTGTTTGAATTTCATCAAGAAATTTATGGAGAAACTGTCACGGTTGAATTTTTTCAGCGCATTCGAAATGAACAGAAATTTAATTCTATCGAAGAACTAATAAATCAAATCCAGCAAGATAAAGAAAAAGCAATTCACTTTTTTACTACAGAAAGAAATTAAAAGGTACACATACTTGCATTTTTTTGTTTAAAAGTGTATGATTATATTCGTAATCAACCATTGCTTGGCAATTCGAATCACCAACGATTGCTCGGTAATTGGGGTTTAACATAAGGAGGTGAACTAGGATGGCAATTACACAAGAACGTAAACAAGCGCTAATCAATGAGTACAAAACTCACGAATCTGACACTGGATCTCCAGAAGTACAGATCGCTGTCCTAACAGAGCAAATCAACAATCTTAACGATCACTTACGTACGCACAAGAAAGACCATCATTCACGTCGTGGATTATTAAAGATGGTTGGTAAGCGTCGTAACTTACTAACGTACTTACGTAACAAAGACGTAACTCGTTACCGTGAACTAATCACAAAATTAGGCTTACGTCGATAATGCTACCAAAGAAAGCGGGAGAATTCCCGCTTTTTTCTTAATGTTTGGAATTGGAAAAAACAACTAATATTAGTTTTACTTTCTATTTCACTTCCTTTCCTAGTATATTTACGATACAGAACATTACCATTACTTGTAATAAGAAATACTATTTGATATGTCGAGAGTATTTCGTTCATACTATACATATTAAAAGTTTAAGTTAGAGAGGGGTTACACGTTTCATGGGACAAGATAAACAAATCTTTTCTATTGATTGGGCAGGACGTCCTTTATCAGTAGAGGTTGGACAATTAGCGAAACAGGCTAATGGCGCTGTGTTAATTCGTTACGGCGATACGGCTGTTCTTAGTACAGCAACAGCTTCAAAGGAACCTAAAAATTTAGATTTCTTTCCATTAACTGTGAACTATGAAGAAAGACTATATGCAGTAGGTAAAATTCCTGGAGGTTTCATTAAACGTGAAGGCCGTCCGAGTGAAAAAGCAATTTTGGCTAGCCGATTAATTGATAGACCTATTCGTCCACTATTTGCTGATGGCTTTAGAAATGAAGTTCAAGTGATTAGTATTGTAATGAGTGTCGATCAAAATTGCTCTTCAGAAATGGCCGCTATGTTTGGATCTTCATTAGCACTTTCTGTTTCGGACATCCCGTTTGATGGACCGATTGCTGGTGTAACAGTTGGAAGAATTAATGATGAATTTATTGTTAACCCAACAGTTGAGCAACAAGAAAAAAGTGATATTCACTTAGTTGTAGCTGGAACAAAAGACGCAATCAACATGGTAGAAGCTGGGGCAGAGGAAGTTCCAGAAGAAACAATGTTAGAAGCTATTATGTTTGGTCATGAACAAATTAAGCAATTAATTCATTTCCAAGAAGAAATTGTACAAGCTGTTGGAAAAGAAAAACTAGAAATCAAACTTTATGAAGTAGATGCAGAATTAGAAGCGACTATTCGACAAATGGCTGAAAAAGATCTAACTTCAGCGGTTCAAGTTGTGGAAAAACATGCAAGAGAAGCTGCTATTAACGAAGTGAAAGCTACAGTAATCGCTCATTATGAAGGTCAAGAAGCAGATGCTGATACTTTAAAACAAGTAAAAGAAATATTATATAAACTTGTTAAAGAAGAAGTACGCCGTTTAATTACGGAAGAAAAAGTAAGACCTGACGGAAGAAAAATCGATGAAATTCGTTCATTGTCTTCTGAAACTGGAATTTTACCAAGAACACACGGATCTGGATTATTTACACGTGGACAAACACAAGCTTTAAGTATATGTACGCTTGGTGCACTTGGAGATGTTCAAATTCTTGACGGTCTAGGTATTGAGGAAGAGAAACGATTTATGCACCATTATAACTTCCCTCAATTTAGTGTTGGAGAAACTGGACCAATTAGAGGTCCTGGTCGTCGTGAAATTGGTCACGGAGCACTAGGAGAACGCGCCCTTGAGCCTGTTATTCCAAATGAGAAGGACTTCCCATATACTGTACGTCTAGTTTCAGAAGTTCTTGAGTCAAATGGTTCCACTTCACAAGCTAGTATTTGTGCTAGTACATTAGCGATGATGGATGCTGGGGTTCCAATTAAAGCACCAGTAGCTGGTATTGCGATGGGTCTTGTGAAAAAAGGGGAACATTATTCTGTTCTTTCGGACATTCAAGGAATGGAAGATCATCTAGGAGATATGGACTTTAAAGTTGCAGGGACTGCAAAAGGTGTAACTGCTCTTCAAATGGACATAAAGATTGATGGTCTTTCTAAAGAGATTTTAGAAGAAGCATTACAACAAGCTAAAATTGGTCGTATGCACATTCTAAACTCTATGTTAGAAGCAATTAGTGAACCACGTAAACAACTATCCGCTTATGCGCCGAAAATCCTAACAATGTCAATCAACCCTGATAAAATTAGAGATGTTATCGGACCGAGTGGTAAACAAATCAATAAGATCATCGAAGAAACAGGAGTTAAAATTGACATCGAACAAGATGGAACTGTATTTATCTCCTCTATCCATGAAGAAATGAACGCGAAAGCTAGAAAAATCATTGAAGATATCGTTCGCGAAGTAGAAGTTGGACAAATTTACTTAGGAAAAGTAAAGCGAATTGAAAAATTCGGTGCTTTCTTAGAAATCTTTAACGGTAAAGATGGTCTTGTTCACATTTCTGAACTTGCAGAAGAGCGAGTAAACAAAGTGGAAGATGTTCTGAAAATGGGTGAAGAAGTGTTAGTCAAAGTAACTGAAATTGACAAACAAGGTCGCGTTAACTTATCTAGAAAAGCAATTTTAAAAGAACAAAAAGAAAAAAACGAACAAATGTCATAATATGATGAAGGAGCCTTGATAATTGTATCAGGCTTCTTTTCACATACTTCATGTAAAAAGTTCTACCTTGTCCACTCTATACATAAATTGTTGTATAAAGGGGGAAGGATAGAATGAAAAGGACTACTGCGCACCTATTGGCATTTATTATAGTAGCATTCATTACATACAATAGTTTTCCTAATCCATTACAAGAGGAATATAGAGTTTTGTTTAACGATTCAGCTATCGAGGTAGTTAAAAAGCAAGATGCATTATATGCAGAAATCGAAAAACAAGCGCACCTTTACGAAAAACCACCTCAAGATGCCAAAATCGATAAAGTGTGGAAAGCGATTCCTGGGTTAAATGGTAAGAAAGTAAATACTGAAAAATCATATAATAACATGAAAAAAGATGGCCTATTTAACGAAAAGAAATTAATTTATGATGAGATTCCGCCAACATTGCATTTAGAAGACTTGCAAGCGTCGCCTATTTATCGTGGTCATCCAGATAAAAAAATGGTATCGTTTTTAATAAATGTTGCTTGGGGTAACGAATATATACCAGACATGCTGGAAACACTTGAAAAAAATAATGTACGAGCAACATTTTTTCTTGAAGGAAGATGGGTTAAAGAAAACCCTTCTATAGCAAAAATGATTTTTGATGCTGGACATGAACTAGGTAACCATTCTTATACACACCCTAACATGAAGACGTTAGGTAGTAATGCTGTTCGAGATCAGCTAATAAAAACTAGTGACGTAATTGAAGCTACTACAGGAATAAAACCAACATGGTTTGGTCCACCTAGCGGAAGCTATCGACAAGAAGTTGTCGAAATTGCGAAAGAACTAAATATGGGTACTATCATGTGGAGTGTAGATACGATTGACTGGCAAAGACCAGAACCGCATGTCATTGTGAACCGCGTAACAGAAAAAGTCCATCCAGGTGCATTAATATTAATGCATCCAACAGAACCTACATCTAAAGCGTTAGAAACAATGATAATATCCATTAAAGAAAAAGATCTAGAAATAGGCACAGTATCATCTTTATTAAGTGAAGAACGGCGAGATTAATCACTGTTTTACCGTTTGAATAGGAGGAACTTCTTTGTTAACAAAACATACGTGCAAAAATGGTGTAAGAGTTGTACTTGAGCATATTCCAACAGTTAGATCTGTTGCTATAGGAGTTTGGATAGGTACAGGGTCTAGGAATGAAACTAGTGAGAATAATGGAGTCTCGCATTTTTTAGAACATATGTTTTTTAAAGGAACAAAATCGAGAACGGCAAGAGAGATTGCCGAAAGTTTTGATGCTATAGGTGGTCAAGTAAATGCATTTACATCAAAAGAATACACTTGCTATTATGCAAAAGTATTAGATGAGCATGGAACATACGCCTTAGATGTGCTAGCAGATATGTTCTTTCACTCCATTTTTGATGAAGAAGAATTAAAAAAAGAAAAGAAAGTTGTGTATGAAGAAATAAAAATGTATGAAGATGCTCCAGATGACATTGTACATGATGTGTTAGCTAGAGCTTCTTACGGTGATCATGCATTAGGTTATCCAATTCTTGGTACAGAAGCAACATTATCTAAATTTAACCGTGATACATTAACACAATATATGAATGAGACATACACGCCGGATAATGTCGTAATCTCTATTGCAGGAAACATTCACGATAACTTTATTCAAGAAGTAGAAGAACTTTTCGGATCGTATGATACTGGACATTCTAAACGTGAATATGAAAAACCAAGTTTCTTTCATGAACATTTAACAAAGAAAAAGAGTACAGAGCAGGCCCATTTATGTATTGGTTACAATGGCCTACCTGTTGGGGATAAAGATATTTATAGCCTAATTGTACTTAACAACGTTCTTGGAGGAAGCATGAGTAGTCGCCTATTTCAGGATGTAAGGGAAGAAAAGGGATTAGCTTATTCCATCTATAGTTATCATTCTTCCTTTAAAGATAATGGAATGCTAACTATTTATGGAGGTACAGGAAGCAATCAATTAAATGAACTATTTGATACTATACAAAAAACGTTAGATCACTTCAAAGATAAAGGTATTACAGAGAAAGAATTAAAGAATAGTAAGGAGCAAATAAAAGGAAGCTTAATGTTAGGCTTAGAGAGTACAAATAGCAGAATGAGCCGTAACGGGAAAAACGAACTATTATTAGGAAAACATCGCTCCCTAGATGAAATTCTAGAAAACATTAACGAAATTTCAGAGGAATCTGTAAACAACCTAGCAACTAAATTATTCACAGAAGAGTTCTCTGTTGCTTTAATTAGCCCAGATGGAGAATTACCTAAGTCTATTAGTTAATAAGTTTTTCCATTCTAAATGCTTGTTAATGTAGGTTGCAGTGTTAGTGACTATCTAGCTGTTGATTGAAGCGAGAGTTGTAGCCTCTTTGAAAATACATACGTATTTTCTTCGTGCGATGCATCGCACCGTAGCCTTCCTTATCCTGTGGGAGAAGCGGGAAACGTGAGACCCCCCACAAGTGCGGATGCGCCGAAGAGGCTCACGACCCCGCCCGTGGAAAGCGGAGGCTTACGCGCGGAATTCAACAGCGGTGTTAAACATAAAAAATGCCTTGCAAGGATAACTTGCAGGCATTTTTTATTTGTTCAAGCTTATATATAGTAGTAGAAATAATAGATTGGAGGGGAAGACATGCGATTAAGTGAACTAAGCGGGAAAGAAATTGTAGATGTAAAAAGAGCAGAAAGACTAGGAGTCCTAGGCCAAACTGATTTAGAAATAAACGAAACGACTGGAGAAATACGCTCATTAATTATACCAAATGTAAAGTGGTTCGGTTTGAAGCGGGAAGGTGGCGATATTAGAGTACCTTGGAGCCATATCCAAAAAGTTGGTAACGACATGATTATTATAGACGTGCCAGATGAAATAAGTGAATAATAAAACGATAACCAGGTAGATTAATCTATCTGGTTATTTTTATTTGGGGATAAATTTTTATTTTTCTGGAAATTTTTTGAAGATATATTTGCATAATTACAGATAATTCACTTTTTACGTATATAAGAAAATTCTCAGCTAACAAGTTGGCTAAATATATATTCCTTATGTTCTGTCGATTTAATTTTCGTATTCACATGTTCATTTGTCCATACATAGTATGTGGAAGTAGGTAATCAGTGGAGCATTACAAGAAATATAGTCAGAAATAAAGAAGGTGACAAAGTATGCTGACCGGTTTGCACATAGCTGTAATTGGCGGTGACGCAAGGCAGCTAGAAGTAATTCGAAAGTTAATTGAATTGGATGCAAAGCTGTCACTAATTGGCTTTGATCAATTAGACCATGGATTTACTGGAGCATCTAAAGAGCAAATTGATGGTGTTGACTTTTCAACAATAGATGCGATTATTTTACCAGTAGCTGGTACTAATTTGGAAGGTCAAGTAGATACAATCTTTTCTAATGAGAAAATCGTATTAACAGAAGAAATTCTGCAAGTGACACCAAAACATTGTACTATCTATTCAGGAATTTCCAATTCATATTTAGATAAAATTGTTACAAACACAAACCGTAAACTTGTGCAACTTTTTGAACGTGATGACGTTGCTATTTATAATGCAATACCAACAGTTGAAGGCACAATTATGATGGTAATTCAACATACAGATATAACTATTCATAATTCTAAAGTAGCTGTTCTCGGGTTCGGAAGAGTTGGATTAACAGTTGCTAGAACGTTTGCAGCACTTGGTGCCCATGTAAGTGTTGGAGCAAGAAGATCAGAACATATTGCTAGAATATTTGAACTCGGATTAAAACCGTTTCATTTGAATGAATTGGATAAAAACGTATCTGATATCGATGTATGTATTAATACAATTCCTCATCCCATTGTTACAGCAAATGTTATTTCCAAAATGCCTGCTCACACTTTAATTATAGATTTAGCATCTAAACCCGGTGGAACCGATTTCCGTTACGCAGAAAAAAGAGGGATAAAAGCTCTCCTTGCACCAGGACTTCCAGGAATAGTTGCTCCGAAAACTGCTGGGCAAATTGTAGCTCAAGTATTATGCCAATTGTTATTAGATGATTTAAAAGCGAGAGGAGAATGATGATGAGGTTAAAAGGAAAGCGAATCGGCTTCGGATTAACGGGATCACATTGTACGTATGAAGCGGTAGTACCTAAAATAGAACAATTAGTGAAAGAAGGAGCAGAAGTATTACCAGTAGTTACGTTTACTGTACAAAATACGACAACTAGGTTTGGTGAAGGGTTAGAATGGATAAAGAAAATAGAGGACATAACTGGTAAAAAAGTTATAGACTCTATTGTCAAAGCAGAGCCGTTAGGACCAAAAATACCTTTAGACTGTATGGTTATTGCACCATTAACTGGTAATTCTATGAGCAAACTAGCGAATGCATTAACAGATTCACCCGTATTAATGGCTGCAAAAGCAACTCTTCGAAATCATAAACCTGTAGTTTTAGGAATATCAACAAATGACGCATTAGGATTAAACGGTGTTAATCTTATGAGATTAATGGCTACTAAAAACATTTATTTTATTCCGTTTGGTCAAGATGCACCAGAAAAGAAGCCAAACTCTATGGTGGCAAGGATGGAACTGTTACTCCCAACAGTAGTTGATGCATTAGAGCATAAACAATTACAGCCTGTCGTAGTGGAAAGATTTAGATATGAGGAATAGTAGAAGCAAGTTCATGTAACTTGTTACTAGACAAACAGAGACTATTAAACTTATACTTTCTTTACAAATAAGAAATTAGAGAAGAAAATATCAATTTCTTCTCTTCTTTATTTGACCACTATGATAAAATATATCATTAGAATACAATTTTTATTTTAGGTATAGGGAGGACATTTTAAATGACAGGATTTCATGTAGCTGTTGTAGGTGCAACTGGTGCAGTTGGACAACAAATGCTTCAAACATTAGAACAAAGGAATTTTCCTATAAATAAATTAACACTATTATCTTCTGCTCGTTCAGCAGGTACAAAAATATCTTTTAAAGGTGAAGAGTTTGTTGTGCAAGAAGCTCAACCCTCAAGTTTTGAAGGAGTAGATATTGCTCTGTTCAGTGCTGGTGGATCTGTTTCTGAACTTTTGGCACCTGAAGCAGTAAAACGTGGTGCAATCGTTGTGGACAACACTAGTGCATTCCGAATGGACCCAAATGTTCCGCTTGTTGTTCCTGAAGTAAACGAAAACGATATTTTAGAACATAATGGAATCATTGCAAACCCAAACTGCTCTACTATTCAAATGGTTGTAGCATTAGAACCTATTAGAGAAAAGTACGGATTATCCAAAATTATTGTTTCTACTTATCAAGCAGTTTCTGGTGCAGGAGCAGCTGCAATAGATGAATTGCATAATCAAACCCAAGCTATTTTGGCTGGGGAAGAATTCACACCAGAAATTTTACCAGTAAAAGGTGATAAAAAGCATTATCAAATAGCTTTTAATGCTATTCCACAAATTGATAAATTTACAGAGAATGGTTTCACATATGAAGAAATGAAAATGATCAATGAAACGAAAAAAATAATGCATATGCCATCGTTACATGTTGCTGCTACTTGTGTACGCTTACCAGTTGTAACAGGACATTCTGAGAGCGTATATATTGAAGTAGAAAGAGAAGACGTAACAGTTAAGGAAATTCAGCAGTTATTAGCAGCTGCTCCTGGAGTTGTTTTACAAGATAATTTAGATGAGCAATTATATCCTATGCCCGCGGATTGTGTTGGAAAGAATGATGTGTTTGTAGGAAGAATCCGACAAGACATCGATAATAAGAAAGGATTTCATTTATGGATTGTTTCAGACAACTTATTAAAAGGTGCTGCTTGGAATTCTGTACAAATTGCGGAAAGTTTAATGAAATTAGAGGTTGTAAAATAATTTTGTTAATTAGCTGAATCATGAATACAACATATTAAAAGGCAACAAGAAACCAATTATGATTCAAAAATGAGGTGCCATACCATGAAAATTGTTGTGCAAAAGTTCGGAGGTACTTCCGTTAGAGATAGCGAGTCACGAGAACATGCATTAAGGCATATAAACAAAGCTGTAAAAAACGGATATAAAGTAGTCGTTGTCGTTTCTGCGATAGGCAGAAAAGGTGAGCCATATGCAACAGATTCGTTAATTAGCTTAATTGAACCAGCTAAATCTGTAACAAAGCGTGAAGTAGATATGCTAATGTCGTGTGGAGAAATAATCTCTTCGGTTGTCTTTAGTAACATGCTAAATAGCAACGGATTACACGCTTCTGCGTTGAATGGAGCTCAAGCAGGTTTTAAAACAAATAATGACCATACAAATGCCAAAATATTAGAAATGAAATGTGATCGATTATTAGAAGAACTAGAATCACACGACGTTGTAGTTGTAGCTGGATTCCAAGGAGTTTCTAAAACTGGAGATATAACTACGATAGGTAGAGGTGGAAGTGATACTTCTGCAGCTGCAATTGGAGCAGCATTAAGAGCAGAATGGATTGAGATTTTTACTGATGTGGATGGTGTAATGACAGCTGACCCAAGAATCGTTAAAGATGCGAAGTCACTGTCAGTAGTCACCTATAATGAGATTTGCAACATGGCTTACCAAGGAGCAAAAGTTATCCACCCTAGAGCTGTTGAAATAGCAATGAATGCAGGCATACCACTAAAGGTAAGGTCAACGTACAGTGATTCACCTGGGACACTTGTTACAAGTTTAGATAAAATGAATCGAAAAGTGGATGTAAAAGAAAGATTAATAACTGGAATCGCACATGTGTCAAACGTGACACAAATTAGAGTGTTTGCAAAAGAAGGGCAATATAACTTACAAACAGAAGTATTTAGAGCAATGGCGAATGAACAAATTAGCGTGGACTTTTTCAATATTTCACCTACTAGCGTTGTATATACGGTTGCAAATGATATGACGGAGAAAGCGATTTCCGTTTTAGAAAACCTTGGATATTCACCAAAAGTGACTCGCCACTGTGCGAAGGTTGCTACAGTAGGTGCGGGGATGACTGGTGTCCCTGGAGTTACTTCAAAAATTGTTACTGCATTATCAGAACTTGGTATTCAGATCTTACAATCTGCGGATAGCCATACTACGATCTGGGTACTAGTGAAAGAGGAAGATTTGAATAACGCTGTAAATGCACTGCATCAGGCTTTTAATCTAGGCAGTGATCATTCTACTAATTCCAATAAACCAATGCACGAAGGAGAGGTACCAAGCAAATGATTAACTTCGGAAAAGTAGCAACGGCGATGGTAACGCCGTTCGATAATAAAGGCAACATAGATTTTGAAAAAACAACACAACTAATTAATTATTTAATTGAAAATGGAACGGATTCGTTAGTTATTGCTGGTACAACAGGAGAATCACCAACACTAACAAAAGAAGAAAAGCTGGCACTATTTCGTCATGCTGTAGAAGTAGTTGGTGGTAGAGTGCCTGTAGTTGCAGGTACAGGAAGTAATAATACAAAAGAGTCTATCGCTCTTACGAAACAAGCAGAAGCTGCCGGTGTAGACGCGGTAATGCTTGTTACGCCTTATTACAATAAACCTTCACAAGAAGGTTTATTTCAGCACTTTAAAGCTATAGCAGAGGAAACGAAGCTACCAGTTATGCTGTATACAGTCCCTGGAAGAGCTGTAGTGAATATGACTGCCGAAACAGTGGTGCGTTTGTCTCATATTGAAAACATCGTCGCAGTTAAAGAAGCAAGCGGAAACTTAGATCAAATGACAGAAATAATCGCTAATACTAACGATGACTTTGCTTTATATAGTGGAGATGATGGCTTAACGATACCTGTGTTGGCAATTGGAGGTAATGGTATTGTTTCTGTTGCATCACATGTTGTAGGAAATGAAATGCAAGAGATGATACATGCTTTTGAAAACAGTGAGCTTCAAAAAGCAGCAAAGCTACATCAAAAGCTTTTACCATTAATGAATGGACTATTTAGCGCTCCAAGTCCAACACCTGTTAAAACGGCACTACAGATAAAAGGAATGGACGTTGGCGGTGTAAGACTACCACTTGTACCATTAACAGAATCAGAAAGAAACTTCGTAGCATCGTTATTAAAATAGTTATGTTAAAGCTTAGTGTTAATAATTAAATACTAATACCTGTTGATTTCCGTGAAAGGCTGAGACTCCTGCGGGATAAGCGGGGAACGGGAGACCCCACAGCCGCTAGACCTAGACCCGCCCGCGGAAAGCGAAGCCTTGCACGGAAATCAACAGCAAACTTTAACACAACCATTAAATTAAAATATTGTTTAAAGGTGTTGTACATTCGTACAACACCTTTCTTCATACATAATCTTAATAAGTTTTAATAGGTTAATTTTCTGTTTAACATTAAATTTCTTGTATTCCAATTCTTGCATAAGATATAATATGAACAAGTGACTGGAGCGGATTAATAAAAAAATATTTAACTTCTATTAATATGGTTATCGGTGTTTCTTTCACTACGGTAATTTATTTGTGTTGGGATTTTTTGTAGATTCAGGAGGAAATGAATATGATGATGAGTACACAAGAGAAAATAAAAGTTTTTTCCCTAGGCGGAGTTGGCGAAGTAGGGAAAAATATGTATGTACTAGAAGTAGGAGACAACATATATGTTGTAGACTCAGGAGTAATGATTCCAGAAGATAGTATGTTAGGTATTGATATGGTTATTCCTGATATATCTTATTTAGAAGACCATAAAGAAAAAGTGAAGGCAATCTTCTTAACACATGGTCACGAGGACCATATTGGTGGGTTAGGATATGTTTTAAGAAAAATACAAGCACCGGTTTATGGGACGAAATTAACAATAGCCCTTGCTAAAGAAGTTGTAAAACAGAGTGGTACAAGCTTAGGTAGCATTAAATTTATGGAAGTAAATCAAGATAGCCACTTATCTTTCAAAAATATAGAAGTTTCATTTTTTAGAACGAATCATAGTATCCCAGATTCAGTGGGAATATGTTTCCATACTAGTCAAGGCGCAATTGTACATACTGGTGATTTTAAATTTGATCAATCACAAGTTAGACACGCATCTGATTTAGGTACTATTGCAAACATCGGAAATAAGGGAGTTCTATGTTTATTATGCGATAGCACGAATGCAGAAAAGCCAGGGAATAATATTTCTGAATCAATTGTGAAACAAGAGATAGCGGATGTATTATATAATACAAAATCTCGCGTATTTGTAGCTTGCTTAGCAACAAATATTCAACGTATTCAACAAGTCGTTGAATCTACTGTACTAACAAATCGCAAGTTAGTTATTTTAAATCATCCTTCAAGCAAAATGTTAGACATCGCTATTGACTTAGGTTATTTAGATATTCCAGAAGAGGTAATAGTACCAATTCAACAAATTAATAAAATGAATGACGATGAAATTGTTGTTTTAACAGTTGGAACACATACTCAAATGTTAATGTCGTTACAAAAGATGGCAAGAGGCACACATAAATATGTTGAAATTAAAGAAAATGATACAGTAATGCTTGCGGCTTCTCCAATTCCTGGTACGGAACTGACAGTATCTAAAGTGGTAGATCAACTAGGGCGTGTTGGTGCAACAATTATTGGTAAGCATAAAAAAATACACGTATCTGGACATGCATACCAAGAAGAATTAAAATTAATGCTAAATTTAATAAAGCCAAAGTACCTTTTACCTATTCAAGGTGAATTTAAAATGCAAATCGCCCTATCAAAGCTTGCCGAAACTACTGGCATACAGGATGATGACATCTTCCTTGTTGATAAAGGTGATGTAATTGAATTTTCTAATGGTTTGGCTAAGTTTGGACCGAAAATTTATGCAGGAAATGTTTTAATTGATGGTCTTGGTGTTGGCGATGTAGGAAACATTGTGTTAAGAGATAGAAGATTATTATCTCAAGACGGCATCTTAATCGTTGTTGTGACAATTAGCAAAGCTCAAAAAGCAATCGTCGCAGGACCGGAAATTATTTCAAGAGGCTTTGTTTATGTAAGAGAATCGGAACAATTAATCGAAAAAGCGAATGAAATTGTTACAGATATAGTAGGAAAAAGTGTAACAGAAAAAGTAATTGAATGGTCTTCAATGAAATTAAGTATTAGAGAATCATTAAACCAGTACTTTTACGAAAAAACAAAACGCCGTCCGATGATTTTACCTATCATCATGGAAGTCTAATATGTTAAGAGGTTATCTTAAAGACATTAGTATTTAAGATAACCTCTTTTTTCTATTTTCTTAAGTTGAATTAATCTCATATTAGTCATACATGATGAAACTTACTCAGTTATAGAATGATTTTATTTAAGTGGTGGATAATAAAAAGAGCATGTAAAAGTAAAAGGCGAAAGGGGTTCATATAATTATGAGTAACGAACATACATACTCTTCCAATCAACCACAAGCAGAACCAAATAAACAAGACGCAGGTAAAGACTCAATTGTAAATAAAATTCAACAACTTGGACAAACAAATGTTGCATCATTACCTCAAGACTCAAAAATACACTGTTTAACGATTGTAGGCCAAATCGAAGGACATGTTCAATTACCTCCACAAAATAAAACAACAAAATATGAACATGTCATTCCACAAATTGTTGCGATTGAACAAAACCCTAAAATTGAAGGGCTTCTTGTTATTTTAAATACTGTGGGAGGAGATGTAGAGGCTGGATTAGCAATATCTGAGATGTTAGCGTCCTTATCAAAACCTACCGTTTCATTAGTATTAGGTGGGGGTCACTCCATCGGCGTCCCGATAGCGGTTTCTTGCGATTATTCCATTATTGCTGAATCAGCAACCATGACCATACACCCTGTTAGATTAACAGGACTTGTAATTGGCGTACCTCAAACATTTGAATATTTAGATAAAATGCAAGAAAGGGTAATAAATTTCGTCACGAAAAACTCTAATATAACAGAAGAAAAATTTAAAGAACTAATGTTATCAAAAGGAAACTTAACTCGCGATATAGGTACGAATGTAGTCGGAGCTGATGCAGTAGAATATGGATTAATTGATCATGTTGGTGGAGTGGGAGACGCTATTAGGAAATTAAATGAGATGATAGACGAAAGACAAGTACAAGAGGAGCAGATGATACAATGATACTTTATACAACAATGCCTCAAGAAATTGTTTTTCCAACAGATGAATCAGCGTTCGGTAAGCATATGGTAATTGACTATAATGGATGTTCGATGCTTGTTCAACAATCAGAAAGAAACAGTTATCAAATAGTTAGAAATATGAGTACAAATCCTTATCACTATTTACAAGAAGAATACTCTCCTGGACAAACGATTAACTATCAGGAATAGATAGGAAGAATAATTATAGTGTACCTTATCTCCATAAGTTAACATGTGCTATAATGAATAAAAGTAATACATGGGTGACCGCATGAGTCACCCTTCTTTATTCCTTAATAGGAGAGGTAAGTATTGCAAATTTCATGTTAGTTTAGGTGAGGAATATGTCAAAAAGAAAAAGAAGACAAAAGAAAAACCAAAGTGAATGGAAACGAACCGTTTCGTTTGAAGTAATCGGTTTATTAATATTAGCGTTCTCGATTATTGCAATTGCAAAACTTGGGATGGTTGGGAATACAATTGTACTCTTTTTCCGTTTTTTTAGTGGCGAATGGTACATGCTTTTATTACTTGGGATGGTCATTTTATCAGGATATATCATTTGGAAGAGGGACCTACCTCCTTTTTTTACTCGTCAATTAGTTGGTACATATATTATTGTGTTATCTATATTACTATTAACACACGTTTCCTTATTTAATTTACTTTCTAGAGGGGATGACTTTGTTAATCCTTCCGTTATTATTAATACTTGGGAATTATTTTGGTTCGATGTAAGAGGTGAAACAAGTACATCAGATTTAGGCGGGGGAATGATAGGCGCTATTCTATTTTCTATTTTCCACTTATTATTTGATGCAAAAGGAACTCGTTGGATTGCAACTATCTTTATTGTTATTGGTGTTATTTTAGTTACTGGTAGATCGTTGAATGATACAGTAATTAAAGTATTAAGTGCTCTGTTTAGCTTTGTCAAAGTTCAATGGATTGCTTTTATGGAAGATATGAAAACGTGGAAAGATGAAAGTAAAAAGAAAAAGAAACAAAAAGATTCCGAAACAAGAAAAGAAAAAGAGAAACAAAAAGAGAAAGAAAAAAATCAATCAGAAGTGATAGAGAATCCGGTTCAAATTGTTGAATTGGATGAGACACCACCACCTATTATTTCTTCTTTTACAGATAGAGCAGAAAGTAAGGAACAAACGGAAGTGAATGTGGTTGCAGCTGAAGAAAAAATCAATGCACCACAAGAAGATATTATTCAGACTCCTATGGCTTTTACAGAAGTTGAAAATAAAGACTATGCACTTCCATCTTTTGATTTATTAAATGATCCAAAACCGAATACGCAATCAACAGAGCATGAAAACATTTACGAAAATGCTCGTAAGTTAGAAAAAACATTTGCAAGTTTTGGAGTGAAAGCAAAAGTAACAAAGGTTCATCTAGGGCCGGCAGTTACAAAATATGAAGTGTATCCAGACGTTGGTGTAAAGGTTAGTAAAATAGTGAATTTAAGTGATGACTTAGCTTTAGCTTTAGCTGCCAAAGATATACGTATAGAAGCACCTATACCAGGAAAATCTGCAATCGGAATTGAAGTTCCAAATAATGAAGTTGCCATGGTTTCGTTAAGAGAAGTATTGGATACAAAAATTGCAGACAAGCCAGAGGCAAAATTACTTATTGGATTGGGACGAGATATTTCAGGAGAAGCAGTTTTAGCTGAGTTAAATAAAATGCCTCATTTACTTGTTGCTGGTGCGACAGGAAGTGGAAAAAGTGTTTGTATTAACGGTATTATTACGAGTATTTTAATGCGAGCGAAACCTCATGAAGTTAAAATGATGATGATTGACCCTAAAATGGTAGAGTTAAATGTTTATAATGGTGTTCCACATTTGCTTGCACCAGTAGTTACAAACCCTAAAAAAGCTGCTCAGGCTCTTAAGAAAGTGGTAAGTGAAATGGAAAGAAGGTATGAGTTGTTTTCTCATACTGGGACTAGAAATATTGAGGGGTACAATGATTATATAAAACGACATAATACAGATGCGGATTCTATTCAACCTTCTTTACCATATATTGTCGTAATCGTAGATGAGCTTGCAGACCTTATGATGGTTGCATCAAGCGAAGTAGAGGATTGTATCACTAGACTTGCGCAAATGGCACGTGCAGCAGGTATTCACTTAATTATTGCAACACAAAGACCATCTGTTGATGTTATTACCGGTGTCATTAAAGCTAATATTCCTTCACGTATTGCTTTTAGTGTTTCTTCCCAAACAGATTCACGAACTATTTTAGATATGGGTGGAGCAGAAAAGTTACTTGGACGTGGAGATATGTTGTTTTTACCAGTAGGAGCTTCAAAGCCAGTTCGAGTGCAAGGTGCATTTTTATCGGATGAAGAAGTCGAACGAATCGTCGAATTTGTTATTGATCAACAAAAAGCACAATACCAAGAGGAAATGATTCCACAAGATGTATCAGAAGAAATGGAAGAAGTGGAAGATGATCTTTACGATGAAGCAGTACAATTAATTATGGAAATGCAAACAGCATCTGTTTCAATGTTGCAACGTAGATTCAGAATTGGCTATACAAGGGCTGCTCGATTAATTGATGCGATGGAAGCTCGCGGTGTTGTAGGTCCATATGAAGGAAGTAAACCAAGAGCGGTATTAATAAATATGAAAAATGAAGATGTTGGTTCTTGATTGATGGAAAAAGACGTGTTTTCACGTCTTTTTTTGTTAATTCCGAATATTTAGTTATTAAAATTAGCTAAATATTCTTGTTTCGGTTTAAATATAAAGATTTTCTATTCCTTTTCAACTGGAAAAGTGTTATATTATTTTCAACATATAGGAAAACTACATAGTTTTGTAAACGTTTTATGGGGGAAAAGGGATGACTATTAGAGCAGATAGTAGACATTTGTATTTGTTAGTGGTAGATAGATTAAAAAAAGACATTGAAAACGAAGTATTTAAAGAGAAAGAAAAATTGCCTTCAGAATTTGAATTATCACGTCAGCTCGGTGTAAGTAGAGCGACGTTACGAGAAGCACTCAGAGTGTTAGAGGAAGATGGAATTGTTGTACGTAGGCATGGTGTGGGAACGTTTGTTAATCCTAAACCAGTCTTTTCTTCTGGTATAGAACAATTAAATAGTGTGACGGAAATGATTAATCAAGCTGGAATGATTCCTGGAACCGTTCATTTAACTTCTTCCGTTAAAAGTGCTACCGAAGAAGATCAACGGAAGTTCCATGGTTTATCATTTGATGAAGTTCATCAATTTGAACGTGTTCGAACAGCAAACGGTCAACCAGTAGTGTTCTGTATTGACAAAATTCCGACGACAATCGTAAAAGAATATCAATTGAATAAAAATGAGTCCTTACTAAATTTATTAGAAAATGAAGCTGGTAGATATGTATCATATGCTGTAACTCATATTGAACCAATAGGTTATCACGAGAAAATTTCTCCTATTTTAGAGTGTGAGCCAGAATCAGCTTTACTTGTTTTGAAACAAATGCATTATGACCAATTTGATGAACCAATTTTATATTCAATTAATTACTTCAGAGCTGATAAATTTAGCTTTCATGTATTAAGAAAACGATTATAATTGCGTCACTTTACTAATAATATAAGTAACAATAGGGTAACAGTCATTGTTACCCTATTTTATTTACCATAATCATGTTATGTAAACCAAATCGTCAAACTTGAAAAACTTTCATCTTTTTCGTTATATTGGTAATAAGACTAAAGTCAACTACTCTTTGAAATAATAAGCATAGTAACACATAAAAGGAGGAAACGGTCTTTGAAACTAATCACAGAACAAATACATTCGCTTTCTGGATTAAAGTTACATATTGTACAGACAAATAAGTTTAAAACAAACACGATAGTTCTAAAGTTGAAAGCACCTTTAGACGAAGATGATGTAACACTAAGGTCTCTTTTAGCACACGTACTTCAGAACGGCACAGAGAGCTATCCAACATCAACAAAACTACGTTCTCATCTAGATAATCTTTACGGGGCAACTTTAAATGTTGATTTAAGCAAAAAAGGGGAAGACCATATTATTACATTCCGAATGGATGTTGCTAATGAAAAGTATTTAAGTGATAGCACACCATTGTTAAGAGATGCAATTGGATTGTTAGGCGAAATGTTATTAAAACCAGCTTTAGAAGGTAATGCTTTTCAAAAGAATACAGTAGAAAAAGAAAAACGAGCTTTAAAACAAAGAATTCAATCTGTTTTTGACGATAAAATGCGCTATTCAAGTCATAGATTAATTGAAGAAATGTGTAAAGAGGAGCCTTACAGACTCCCTGCTAATGGAATGAAGGAAAAAGTAGATGAGATTACTGCCGAAGCTTTATATAAATTTTATAAAGAAAGCCTCCCTGCCAATAAAATACACTTATACATTGTTGGAGATATAAAAGAAGATGAAGTAGTAGACGCGGTTTCTTCCGTTTTTACGATGGAAAAAAGCGATGCTTCTATGCGAAATGCAAACAAAACCAATAAAGAACTAAAAGAAGAAAATGAAGTTATTGAAAAGCAAGATGTTAAACAAGGAAAGTTAAATATAGGTTTTCGTACGAATATTACATTCAATGACCCTTTGTATTACGCACTGCAAGTAGGTAACGGTATTTTTGGTGGCTTTTCACATTCCAAATTATTTATTAATGTCAGGGAAAAGGAAAGCTTAGCATATTACGCTGCTTCGAGAGTTGAAAGTCATAAAGGATTGTTGCTCGTCATGTCTGGAGTAGATTCGAGTAACTATGAAAAAGCTGTCACTATTATTAAAGAGCAAATGAGTGCTATGCAAAATGGTGTTTTTACAGAGGAGGAAATATCCCAAACAAAAGCTGTAATTAAAAACCAGTTACTTGAAACAATTGATACACCTAGAGGGCTTGTTGAAGTCTTATTTAATAATGATAGCAAAACAGAACATAAAGAATTAGAAGAAGTAATACATGGTATTGAAAAAGTAACTAAAGAAGAAATAGTGGAAGCGTGTAAAAAGTTTCAATTAGATACCATCTACTTCTTAACTGGGAAGGAGGCGTAAAAATGGAAAAACTTCAGTTTAGCCAACTAGCAGAGTCGCTATATTTCGAGAAATTAGATAATGGCCTTCACGTCTACTTATTACCAAAAGAGGGATTCCATAAGACGTATGCAACATTTACAACGAAGTACGGCTCCATTGATAATAAATTTGTACCACTCGGTAAAGATGAGTTTTTGACTGTACCTGATGGGATTGCACACTTTTTAGAACATAAGTTATTTGAAAAAGAACACGGTGATGTATTCCAAGACTTTAGTAAACAAGGTGCATCCGCAAATGCTTTTACTTCGTTTACTAGAACTGCTTATTTGTTTTCTAGTACTTCTAATGTGGATGGAAATTTAGAAACATTATTAAACTTTGTTCAAGAGCCATATTTCACAGAAAAAACGGTAGAAAAAGAAAAAGGAATTATTGGCCAAGAAATTACGATGTATGATGATAATCCTGATTGGAGAGCATATTTTGGTCTAATTGAAAATATGTTCCACGAACACCCAGTGAAAATTGATATTGCAGGTACGAAAGAATCTATAGCAAAAGTAACAGCTGAACTACTTTACACTTGTTATGAAACGTTCTATCATCCAAGTAATATGTTATTGTTTATCGTTGGTCCAATGGATCCAGAAAAAATGATGAAGTTTGTGAAAGGTAATCAAGCGAAGAAAACGTTCAAAACTCCTCAAGAAATAAAGAGAGAATACGGTGATGAGCCAAAGTCTGTTGCCGAAAAGAAAAGAGTGCTTAAAATGAATGTTCATACTTCTAAATGTTTAGTAGGTGTAAAAGAAACGAATGTCGATAAACAAGGCGTTGAGTTATTAAAACACGAACTAACGATTAATGTCATCCTAGACTTTTTGTTCGGAAAAAGCTCCATTCATCATGAGGAATTATATGATGAAGGTTTAATTGATGAAACGTTCTCTTATGATTATACAGGTGAGAATGGTTTTGGGTTTGCAATGCTTGGTGGAGATACATCAAACCCTGATCGGCTACAAGAAAAGCTGGAAAACATTTTACTGAATTTTGATTCTAAAACTTTGACAGAAGAAGACCTTGAAAGAACGAAAAAGAAAAAGATTGGTTCATTTTTAAGGGCATTAAATTCTCCAGAGTTTATTGCAAATCAATTCACTCGCTACGCATTTAATGAAATGGAACTATTTGAAGTAATTCCGCAATTAGAACAAATTTCTTTAAGTGATATTGAGGTAGCTGCGAGCGAGTTCTTTAAAGAAGAAGCTTTAACGGTTTGTCAAGTTGTGCCAAAATAACAGATGGAAAGCACTCGTATTCTTTCGAGTGCTTCTTTTAGGTAAAGGGAAGTGGAAAAAAGTGAAAAATAGAGCGTTAATAATAGGTGCTAGTGGTGGGATTGGAAAAGCAATTTCCGAACAACTCATCCATGATGGATATTTCACCTACTTGCATTACAACAATGACGAAAAAACAGTTAATCAAATGGTAAACCAATATGGACAAGAAAAAGTGCGTCCAGTACAAGCTGACCTCTCATCCTATGACGGTGTCGAAAAGTTAAAAGCACAGATTAACACACCTATTGATACGATTGTTTACAACGCAGGAACAACTTTTTATGGACTCATTACTGATATTAGTAAGGCCGATAGGGACAAAATGATTCAGCTTAACATAACATCATTATACGAAACCATACAAACGTTACTACCCTCTATGATACAAAAAAAATCAGGGAATATAGTTGTAGTCTCTTCTGTATGGGGGCAAGTTGGTGCTTCATGTGAAGTGCTATATTCTATGACAAAAGGTGGACAAATTGCATTTGTTAAAGCATTAGCAAAAGAAGTGGCATTAAGTGGTATACGTGTTAATGCCGTTGCTCCTGGAGCAGTTCATACAAAAATGGTTGAACATTTTACCCAAGAAGAACTATTACAGTTAGCTGAAGACATTCCGTTAGGAAGATTAGCCCAATCGAAGGAAATTGCTGATGCTGTGAGCTTCTTATTGTCAGATAGAGCTAGTTACATTACTGGAGAAATAATGAATGTAAATGGCGGATGGTTTTAATGCATAAATCCTTCCATGTGAATACATACTATTCTTGAAGTTATTTTGGAAGGAGGAACAAAGATGTCTGTATTAGAAAACTGGGAACAGTGGAAAAACTTTTTAGGTGATCGCCTTGATCATGCTCAACATGAAGGTGTGGACCAAAATACAATTAGTCAACTTGCTTACGAAATCGGTGACTACTTAGCAAAAGAAGTAGAAGCAAAAAATGAGCAAGAAAAAGTATTAGCGGATCTTTGGAAAGTAGCTTCTCCAGAAGAACAACATGCGATTGCAAATATGATGGTAAAATTAGTTAGGAACGACGGTACGTACTAAGAGAGGATAATAACCTCTCTTTTTTTTGTTCTTTATGTTTAATTTTTTTAATTAATTTATAATATCACTTTCTTATTCCTATCAATTTAGCTATTATAAAATTAAAGATGTCGGAAAATATAGATTGGAGAGGAAGTATGGAGAAAAAAGAATGGTACTTAGAATATGAAATCCATATAAACAGACCTGGACTACTTGGTGATATAGCTTCTCTACTCGGTATGTTATCTATCAACATTGTAACTATAAATGGTGTTGATGACATGAGACGTGGAATGTTACTATTAAGCGAAACAAATGAGCAGATAGCAAGGCTTGAATCTATTTTAAATACAATGGATAATATAACAGTAAAGAAATTAAGGGAACCGAAGTTAAGAGATCGTTTAGCGGTTCGGCACGGGCGTTATATTCAAAGAGATGCTGACGATAAAAAAACATTCCGATTTGTAAGAGATGAATTAGGTTTACTAGTTGACTTTTTGGCAGAATTATTTAAACAAGATGGTCATAAATTAATTGGAGTCAGAGGCATGCCACGAGTAGGGAAGACGGAATCCATTGTCGCTTCTAGTGTTTGCGCAAATAAACGCTGGTTATTTGTCTCGAGTACATTATTAAAGCAAACCATTAGAAGTCAACTCATTCAAGATGAATATGATGTAAATAATCTATTTATTATTGATGGAATTGTTTCCACAAAACGAGCGAACGAAAAACATTGGCAGTTAGTGAGAGAAATTATGAGACTACCTGCTGTGAAAGTAGTGGAACACCCAGATATTTTTGTTCAAAACACAGAATACAACTTAGAAGACTTCGACTACATAATAGAAATCAGAAACAATCCGGACGAAGAAATTACATTTGAACCTCCACAAGAAAACAAAATGTTTGATGAGAACCCATTCGGGGGATTTGACTTTTAACTGAGTCCGTTTTACTAAACGAACTTAAATTTAAAATATGATAGAGAGCCTAATTAAATGGAAGGTGTTTTATTTTGACTGAATTAGGAAATAAACTGAAAGTGGCTAGAGAAGCGAAAAGCTTGTCTTTAGAAGATTTACAAAGTATTACTAAAATACAAAAGCGATATTTAATCGGGATTGAAGAAGGCGATTATTCCAAAATGCCTGGTGCTTTTTACGCACGTGCTTTTATAAAACAATATGCAGAAGCAGTTGGACTAGATCCAGACATTTTATTTGAAGAACACAAATCAGATATTCCAACAAACTCAAAAAGTGAATTACCTGATCAACTATCTAGAGTAAAAACTAGAAGGCAAGTCCCGAGCGAAGATTCTAAAATTATTCAGCTACTTCCGAAAGTTTTAGGTGTGCTTGTCATCATTGCACTTTTTGTACTAATTTGGCTACTATTTTTGAGTAAAACAGGGGAAAACCCGAATACTCAACAAAATAATAATGAAGCGCCTTTAGATTATGAGGCACCAGCAATCGTAGATGAAGAAACAAATGAACCAGAAGAGCCGGTGGAAGAAGAACCGATAGAGGAAGAGCCAGAGCCTTCTACAGGGACGTTACAACTAATAAGTCAATCAGGTACTAATGCAACGTTTGAACTTACTGGAACGGATGTATTTACGGTAGAAATGTCTTCTACTGGTGGACCTTGGATTGGAGTAGAGAACAATGCCGGTCAGAAGTTTTTCTTCGATACGCTACCGAATGGTGAAACCGAAACCTTTGATTTCTCCAACGAAAGAGAAGTGATCTTTAACATCGGTAATACAATTGATACTATCCTAGTGATTAACGGTGAAACGTTTGAATACCCACTTGATCCGCAAGCTTCTGTTAGACAAGGTATCACGATTATATTCACTCCAGCTTCTGAAGAATAAAGTCATCAAAAGTATTTTGATGGCTTTTTCTCTTATTAATTTAAGGTTGAATTAACTTCATAATTACGGTCGTTTCATTAAAAAAAGATTATTTTATTATGTGAGTGAGTTTCATAATGTACAATTACTAAACGAAAAATTAATATTAAACCTATTCTTTCATATAATTAACGTTTTATATCGAAAGTTATTTAATTATAATAAACTTAACATTCGTTTTTCACTAAACGAACAGTAATTTTGAAATTGATTCATGTAATTGACTCGGCTGAAAATGGACAAAGTTAGTTAAATTTTGTATAGTTTAATGGCGCAACCAGTTATAGGAGGAAAAAAAGTGAATTTACCTAATAAAATTACCGTATCAAGAATATTGTTAATCCCACTGTTCTTATTTTTAATGCTTACAGACTTAAATTGGGGTTCGCTTATTATTAATGACCTTTCTTTACCGTACGCACATCTTATTGGAGCATTAGTATTTATTATTGCTTCCGTAACAGATTGGGTGGATGGCTATTATGCTAGGAAATTAAACCTAGTAACTAATTTAGGGAAATTTTTAGACCCACTTGCTGATAAGTTATTAGTTTCAGCTGCTTTAATTGCTCTTGTTGAGCTTGGTTTGGCACCTGCATGGATTGTAATCATTATTATTAGCCGTGAGTTTGCGGTTACAGGGCTTCGCCTAGTATTAGCTGGTGAAGGGGAAGTAGTGGCAGCAAACATGTTAGGGAAAATTAAAACATGGGCTCAAATTATTGCTGTTTCTGCACTACTATTACATAATGTTCCTTTTGGTTTAATCGGAATACCATTTGATATAATTGCGTTATGGGTAGCAATGATATTTACTGTAATTTCCGGCTGGGATTACTTTTACAAAAACCGTCAAGCTTTTATAAATTCTAAGTAAGCTTTTTACGAATTTACTAGAAATGAAATGCAATGTAAAAGGAGCTTTTTTACATGAAATTGAAGGCAGAAATAATTGCTGTTGGTTCAGAACTTTTGTTAGGGCAAATATGTAATACGAATGCACAGTTTCTGTCTGAACAGCTTGCAGAACTTGGTGTAGATGTTTATTTCCATACAGTAGTGGGAGATAACTCGGAAAGATTGACGAAAGCAATCGACCATGCCAAAACCCGCTCTAATTTTATTATTTTTTCAGGTGGACTTGGCCCTACAAAGGATGACTTAACTAAAGAAACAATTGCAAATTCTTTCAATAAAAAATTGGTGATGGATGAAGAAGCACTTCTTTCAATTGAAGATTATTTTGTTAAAACAAATCGATTAATGACGGAGAACAACAAGAAACAAGCCCTTGTATTAGAAGGTTGTACGGTCTTGAAAAATGATACAGGAATGGCACCTGGAATGGCTCTTTCGGAAAATGGTTATACGTATATGTTATTACCTGGTCCTCCAAAAGAATTAATTCCTATGTTTCTTAACTATGGTCGTGAATATATTACATCTGTACAAGGAGTAAAGGAGCGAATTTTTTCTAGAGTACTTCGCTTCTTTGGTATCGGGGAATCGCAACTAGAAACAGAGATAGAAGAGATTATTGATTCTCAAACAAACCCAACGATAGCTCCGCTTGCTGGTGATCACGAAGTAACTCTTCGCCTTACAGCAAAACACCATTCGGAAACAGAAGCTTCAAAACTATTGGATGATACAGAAAAGAAAATCCAATCAATTGTAGGAGATTTTTTCTACGGTTATGATGAAGATACAATTTTTTCTGTGTTATTTAACAGAATTGAAAAATCACAATACACAATCAGCAGTGCGGAAAGCTTAACAGGAGGGTTATTTAGCGAAAAAATGACTAGTTTTACTGGAGCATCTTCTGTACTCGAAGGTTGTATCGTTAGTTACACAAATGAAGTGAAACAAAATGTTTTACATGTTTCTTCGGAAACATTACAAAATTGTGGTGCTGTAAGTGAAGAGTGTGCAAAAGAGATGGCAGAAGGTGTGAAAGAGCTGTTAAACACTAGTATTGGTATTAGCTTTACAGGTGTTGCTGGACCTGGTACGATGGACGGAAAACCTATCGGTACAGTTTACATCGGTATTGCATTGCCGAGTGGCAAAACGGTTGTACATCACGTGAAACTAGCAGGTACTAGAGATACTATTAGACAAAGAACTGTAAAGTATGGATGTTATTATCTATTAAAAGAACTTAATATGTAGACAAAAACAAACTTGGAGTATATTAATGCTGCAAGTTTGTTTTTTTGAAAATTATTATTTTACGTTGATTTTTTGCAGGAAATTACTAATTTCACTAAGAGAATTATGAATTTACCAGTAGCATTTTAAAAAATAAACCGAATAGATGTTCGTTTTTTAGTTGCTAAATGACAAGAAAAATTGTATAGTAATAGTAGTTGTTAGATTGATAGATATTTAAGGGGGAACACTGATGAGCGATCGTAAGGCTGCATTAGATATGGCATTAAAACAAATAGAAAAGCAATTTGGTAAAGGCTCCATTATGAAACTAGGAGAACAAACGGACCGTAGAGTTTCAACGATACCAAGTGGTTCATTAGCATTAGACGTTGCGTTAGGAGCCGGAGGTTATCCACGCGGAAGGGTGGTAGAAATTTATGGACCGGAATCTTCTGGTAAAACAACAGTTGCTTTACATGCAATTGCAGAAGTGCAAAATCAAGGTGGACAAGCTGCATTTATCGATGCTGAGCATGCATTAGATCCAGTATATGCTCAAAGATTAGGTGTAAACATTGATGAACTATTACTTTCTCAACCAGATACTGGAGAGCAAGCATTAGAAATCGCAGAAGCACTAGTAAGAAGTGGTGCAGTAGACATTATCGTTGTAGACTCAGTAGCTGCACTTGTTCCAAAAGCAGAGATTGAAGGTGAGATGGGAGACTCTCACGTAGGTCTTCAAGCGAGATTAATGTCGCAAGCGATGCGTAAATTATCTGGAGCATTAAGTAAATCTAAAACAATCGCTCTATTCATTAACCAAATTCGTGAAAAAGTTGGAGTAATGTTTGGTAACCCTGAAACTACTCCTGGTGGACGTGCATTAAAGTTTTATAGCTCTGTCCGTCTAGAAGTTCGTCGTGCAGAACAATTAAAGCAAGGCAACGACGTGGTGGGTAACAAGACAAAAATTAAAGTAGTAAAAAATAAAATTGCCCCACCATTTAAAACGGCAGAAGTAGATATAATGTACGGACTAGGAATTTCTAGAGAAGGCGAAATAATTGATATGGGCTCTGATCTAGATATCGTTCAAAAGAGTGGTTCATGGTACTCATACAATGAAGAACGCCTTGGTCAAGGTCGTGAAAATGCGAAACAATTCTTAAAAGAAAACCCTGCACTTTTACAAGAAATCTATGTGAAAATCAGAAATCATTATGGATTAGATGAAGAAGTAGTTGCACCACCAGAATCCGATCAAGATGACTCTAATTTACTATAAATAAAAGCTATTAAAGCTGAGAATAAGGATGCAATTATCTTAAGCATCCTTTTTTCAGTTTTTTATTTAAGCTATTTACGAAAAAAAATTCCTATATAAAACATAAGTAAAAGAGGAAAATTGATGTGATTTTACTGTTTTATAAAAATTAGTAAAAAATATTTTGTAAATTTCGTCATTTTCTAGCTCATATTGACAAAAAACAAGAAATCTACGTACTGACTAGCTTGACAATAAATTTTTCCACATTTACAATTAAATATGTATATTTTATACTTTGTTAGAATTTTAGAGCTATAAAAAAGCTAAAAGCCTTTGAGCAGTATGTTGACAAACTATCATAACAATGTACATGCCGACAAATGAAATCTAGCAATAAAAAATTCATAGCAAGAGGAGGTGGAATAATGGATATTCTACAAATTATCATCTCCGCTTTGCTTGGTCTAGTCGTCGGTGCAGTTGTTGGCTTTTATGTTCGTAAAACCATTGCTGAACAAAGAATCCTTGGGGCTAAAAACGCAGCAGAACAAATAGTGGAAGAAGCTAAGAGAGAAGCTGAGTCTTTAAAGAAAGAAGCCCTTCTAGAAGCTAAGGATGAAATTCACAAACTTCGCACGGATGCTGAAAGAGACATTCGTGACCGTAGAAGCGAACTACAAAAACAAGAAAATCGTTTAATGCAGAAAGAAGAGAACCTTGATCGAAAAGATGACACGTTAGATAAACGTGAAATCTCTTTAGAAAAGCGTGAGGATTCTCTAAACGAGAGACAACAGCATATAGAAGAATTAGAGAGCAAAGCGGATGAGATGGTGCGAAAACAGCAAGAAGAGTTAGAACGTATTTCAGCTTTAACTCGTGATGAAGCGAAATCCATTATCTTAGACCGTGTTGAAAACGAACTATCCCACGACATTGCTCTAATGCTTAAAGAAAGTGAACTAAGAGCTAAAGAGGAAGCGGATAAAAAGGCGAAAGATATTTTATCATTAGCGATTCAACGTTGTGCTGCTGACCACGTTGCTGAGACAACCGTGTCGGTAGTAAACTTACCGAATGATGAAATGAAAGGTCGAATTATCGGTCGTGAAGGAAGAAACATTCGTACGTTAGAAACATTAACAGGTATTGATTTAATTATTGATGATACACCTGAGGCTGTAATTCTTTCTGGCTTTGATCCTATTCGTCGAGAAACAGCTCGTCTAGCGTTAGATAAACTTGTTCAAGATGGAAGGATTCACCCAGCGCGTATTGAAGAAATGGTTGAAAAATCAAGAAGAGAAGTGGATGAATACATTCGTGAAGTTGGAGAACAAACAACTTTTGAAGTAGGAGTTCATGGTTTACATCCTGACTTGATTAAAATCTTAGGACGTTTGAAATTCCGTACAAGCTATGGCCAAAATGTTTTAAAACATTCTATGGAAGTAGCGTTCCTTGCTGGTTTAATGGCATCTGAACTTGGTGAAGATGAAACATTAGCACGCAGAGCGGGCTTGTTACATGATATTGGAAAAGCTGTTGACCATGAAGTAGAAGGTAGCCACGTTGAAATAGGTGTGGAACTTGCTACGAAATATAAAGAGCATCCAGTTGTCATTAACAGTATTGCTTCTCATCACGGAGATAAAGAAGCAACTTCGATTATAGCAGTTCTAGTTGCTGCAGCTGATGCATTATCTGCTGCAAGACCGGGCGCACGTAGTGAAACATTAGAAAACTACATTCGTCGTCTTGAAAAGCTAGAAGAAATTTCAGAGTCTTATGATGGCGTTGAAAAATCTTTTGCTATTCAAGCTGGTAGAGAAGTGAGAATCATCGTTAAGCCTGATTCTATCGATGATTTGGAAGCGCATCGTCTAGCAAGAGATATTCGTAAACGAATTGAAGAAGAGCTTGATTACCCTGGACATATTAAAGTAACAGTAATCAGGGAAACAAGAGCAGTTGAATACGCAAAATAAAGTGGTGATCTCTCACCACTTTATTTTTTTTTTGAGAGCTATATTATTAGCTTAGTGTTGATAATTAAATACTAATACCTGTTGATTTCCGTGCAACGCTGAGACTCCTGCGGGAGAAGCGGGGAACGGGAGACCCCACAGGCGCTTGCGCAAGGGAGGCTCCCGGCGCCACGAAAAGTTTGAAGCGGCTCGTTCAGCTCCGACAAGCATAAGACAGGGAAAAATTGAGGATGCTTTTTGTCCTCAAGGCAATCATGGCTTATGTCTCGAGAAGCTAGCCGCTGAAACTAGACACGACCGCGGAAAGCGAAGCCTTGCACGGAAATCAACATCAAACGTTAACAAAGCCTTTTTGAGAAATAGAAGACTTATTTGAAAAAAAGCTGTTATTATGACAAACTAGTGAGAAAGAAAGAGTAAGAAAGGATTAATACATATGAAAATATTATTTATAGGAGACGTTGTAGGCTCTCCTGGTAGAGATATGGTAAAAGAATACTTACCAAAACTAAAAAGTAAATACAACCCAGCATTAACAATTGTTAATGGAGAAAACGCTGCAGGTGGTAAAGGAATTACAGAGAAGATATATCAAGGATTCCTAGCCGCTGGAGCACAGGTAGTAACATTAGGAAATCACACGTGGGACAATAGGGAAATTTTCGAATTTATAGACAAAGCAAAACAAATGATTCGACCAGCGAATTTTCATAAAGATACACCTGGTAAAGGGATTGTTTATTTTTCTGTAAGTGGTAAAGAAATTGCTGTAATCAACTTACAAGGAAGAACGTTTTTACAACCAATTGACTGTCCGTTTGAAAAAGCATCGGAATTAATAGAAGAAGCGAGAAAAAGAACAAAGATAATTTTTGTTGATTTTCATGCTGAAGCAACAAGTGAAAAACAAGCGATGGGTTGGTATTTAGACGGTAAAGTTTCTGCAGTTGTTGGTACACATACCCACGTGCAAACAAACGATTACCGAATATTACCCGAAGGTACAGCTTATATGACAGATGCCGGTATGACAGGCCCATATGACGGAATACTTGGTGTTGAAAGAGAAGCCGTATTAAAAAGATTTATAACATCATTACCTGTTAGGTTTGAAGTGACAACAGGTAGAGCACAATTAAATGGGGTAATCATTGATATAGATACGAACACTGGAATAGCAAAAACGATTAAACCAATTTTAATTAATGATGACCATCCATTTTTTGATTGATTGATAACTGCGTTTTTTTTAAATATTTAGATAAATAAAATGATACAAGCTGGAATATGTTTAAGTTCTCCTGAATATAGTAGCAGTGATAATAGTATACAGACTACCATCTGTCATTCACCATACACTGTAAACGTTAAGGAGGAACTAGAAATGGAAATATTAAAGGTTTCAGCCAAGTCCAACCCAAACTCTGTAGCAGGAGCGCTAGCAGGAGTGTTAAGAGAAAGAGGTGCAGCAGAAATTCAAGCAATTGGTGCAGGGGCTCTAAATCAGGCTGTAAAAGCTGTAGCGATTGCTAGAGGTTTTGTAGCGCCAAGTGGTGTAGATTTAATTTGTATTCCAGCCTTTACAGACATACTAATTGATGGCGAGGAAAGAACTGCGATTAAACTGATTATCGAACCTAGATGACATTTCATGCATAACTATAATAAAACCTGTATGCATTTTTTAATGCACTACAGGTTTTTTGTATTCAGTCGGTATTCTTAATTTGTATAATAAAACGTAATAATATATACAAAGGGGATGACACACTATGAAAATATTTGATGCGCACAGTGATGTGCTTTATAAAATGTACCTAGATAGAAAAATAAATTTTAAAGATAGTCCTAAACTTCATATTACATATGACCAGTTAAAACATTCAAAAGCCAAAGTTCAATCTTTTGCGCTTTATGTACCAGAAAATGAACTTAATCGAGCGTTTGAAGTAACAATTGAAATGATTGATATATTTTATCAAAAAATATTGAAGAACTTTCCAAAAATGAGATTGGTAACGTCTCAAGAAGATATTCAAAATTTAAAAGATGATGAGATTGGTGCCATGTTATCACTAGAAGGCTGTGAAGCGATTGGTATAAGTTTAGAGAAATTAAGAACCTTTTATAGACTTGGTGTTACATCAATTGGCTTAACATGGAATCATGCCAATCTAGTTGGAGATGGTGTGTTAGAGAAACGTAATGCAGGTTTAACTTCGTTTGGAAAAGAAGTTGTTATCCAAAACAACTTAGCAAATGTATGGACGGATGTATCACACTTATCCGAAACAGGATTTTGGGAGGTAATGGACATTGGTGAGATGGTAATAGCTTCACACTCTAACGTCAAATTATTATGCGATCACCCTCGAAATTTATCGGATGAACAAATAAATGCAATAATTAAAAAAGATGGTGTAATCGGAATTACATTTGTTCCACAGTTTTTAGTGCAACATGGAAAAGCAACTATAACAGATGCTCTTAAACATTTAGAACATATATGTTCATTAGGTGGAGAAAAACATGTTGGTTTTGGTTCGGATTTTGATGGAATCGATGAAACTGTAGTGGGATTAGAAAATTACAGTAAATATAGTGATTTGATTAATATGCTGCAAAAATATTATTCTGAAACACAAGTAAATAATTTTTTATTTAATAATTTTGTTCGGAAATACCATAAACAATAGGATTTTCTGTAAAATAATATCGCTTACATGTTTTACTGAAAAAATTTTTAGAATTTTTCTAAAGAAATTTAATCAAAGGGTTGTATTTTTAAATAAATAGGTCTAAAATGAAAGCGTTTAGTACATATCCAAAATCAATGCAAACTTAATTTTTTGAATTATCCGAGCGTAATTTATAGTTATTTGATTGGAAAAGTGCTACAATATTATTCGACTACAAATTGTGACATTGAGCGCATTTTTTAAAGGGGTGTAAGACACATGATCAATCAACTTTCATGGAAAGTTGGAGGGCAACAAGGAGAAGGTATCGAAAGTACAGGTGAAATTTTCTCCATCGCATTAAACCGTTTAGGATATTACTTATATGGTTACCGCCACTTCTCTTCACGTATTAAAGGTGGTCATACTAACAATAAGATTCGTGTTAGCACTACACAAGTTCGTTCTATTTCTGATGATCTTGATATATTAGTAGCTTTTGACCAAGAAACAATCGATGTAAACTATCATGAACTTCGTCAAGGTGGGGTTGTCATTGCTGACGCTAAATTTAACCCATCTGTACCTGAAGATGGAAAAGCTACTTTGTATGCGGTTCCATTTACAGAAATTGCTACTGAACTAGGAACTTCACTAATGAAAAACATGGTTGCAGTAGGTGCATCAAGTGCGATTTTAGATCTAGATATCGAAGCGTTTCGTGTAGTTGTACAAGAAATCTTCGGTAGAAAAGGTGCACAAATCGTAGAAAAGAACATGGAAGCAATTAAAGCTGGTTTTGATTTTGTAAAAGACAGCGACGAAAATGTACAAACCATGCAATTAGCAAAAGCGGATGGTCAAAATCGTTTATTCATGATTGGTAACGATGCAATCGCTTTCGGTGCTGTTGCTGCGGGTTCTCGTTTTATGCCTGCATACCCAATTACTCCAGCATCTGAAATTATGGAGTACTTAATTAAGAAACTTCCAAAATTCGGTGGGACAGTAATTCAAACAGAAGATGAAATTGCTGCATGTACAATGGCAATTGGTGCGAACTATGCTGGTGTTCGTACGTTAACAGCTTCTGCTGGACCTGGTTTATCTTTAATGATGGAAGCAATCGGTTTATCTGGTATGACGGAAACTCCTCTAGTTGTTGTAGACACTCAACGTGGAGGACCAAGTACTGGTTTACCAACGAAAATTGAGCAATCTGACTTAATGGCTATGATTTACGGTACACATGGTGAGATTCCTAAAGTAGTAATTGCACCAAGTACAGTACAAGAAGCTTTCTATGACACTATTGAAGCTTTTAACATTGCTGAGGAATATCAATGTCCAGTTATTCTTTTAACTGACTTACAATTATCTTTAGGTAAACAAACAGTTGATCCTTTAGATTACTCTAAAATTGAAGTTCGTCGTGGTAAATACAATCCAAATCAAGAGTTACCTGAAATCGAAAACAAAGGCTACTTCAAACGTTATGAAGTAACAGAAGATGGAGTTTCTCCTCGTGTTGTACCTGGTATGAAAAATGGTATCCACCATGTAACAGGAGTTGAACATGAAGAAACAGGTAAACCATCTGAAGCTACTGCTAACCGTCAAGCTCAAATGGATAAGCGTTTACGCAAACTAAATAACATTAAATTTGATACGCCTGTGTATGTTAATGCAAAGCATGAAGATCCAGATGTATTAATCGTTGGATTCAACTCTACAAGAGGTACAATTGAAGAAGCGATGGAAAGACTAGAACTTGATGGTGTGAAAGCAAACCACGCTCAAGTACGTCTAGTTCATCCATTCCCAACGGAAGAAATCCTTCCACATGTAAAAGCGGCTAAAAAAGTATTTGTTGTGGAATATAATGCTACAGGACAGCTTACTAGCATCTTGAAAATGAATGTTGGACATGCTGAAAAAATTAGTAGCATCTTGAAGTATGATGGAGATCCATTCTTACCGAAAGAAATTCACGCAAAGTGCAAGGAGCTGTTATAAGATGGCAACATTTAAAGATTTTAGAAATAATGTAAAACCTAACTGGTGCCCAGGTTGTGGAGATTTCTCAGTACAAGCTGCAATTCAACGTGCTGCCGCTAATGTTGGTTTAGAGCCAGAAAATTTAGCAGTAATCTCAGGAATCGGTTGTTCTGGACGTATTTCTGGTTATATTAACTCATACGGTTTCCATGGTATTCATGGTCGTTCCCTTCCAATTGCCCAAGGAGTGAAAATGGCTAACAAAGATTTAACTGTTATTGCTTCTGGTGGAGATGGAGATGGTTTTGCGATTGGTTTAGGACATACAATCCACGCTATCCGTCGTAATATCGACGTAACATATATTGTTATGGATAACCAAATTTACGGATTAACAAAAGGTCAAACTTCTCCACGTAGTGAACTTGGTTTTAAAACAAAGTCTACTCCGCTAGGTTCTATTGAGTCATCATTAAACGTTATGGAAATGGCGCTTACTGCTGGTGCAACATTCGTTGCGCAAAGTTTCTCAACAGATTTAAAAGACTTAACTTCATTAATCGAGCAAGGTATTAACCATAAAGGTTTCTCTCTAATCAACGTATTTAGTCCATGTGTTACTTACAACAAAGTAAATACGTATGACTGGTTTAAAGAGAACTTAACGAAGCTAAGTGACATTGAAGGTTACGACGCTCACAGTAAAGTGAAAGCAATGCAAACATTAATGGAGCATAACGGTCTAGTTACTGGTTTAATCTACCAAAACAAAGAACAAAAATCTTACCAAGAACTTGTTCCTAGCTATAGCGAATCTCCATTAGCAAAAGCTGATTTAAACTTAACTCAAGAAGACTTCGATCAATTAGTTAAAGAGTTCATGTAATAAATAATAAAGGCTTCTTCCACTATCGGAAGAAGCCTTTGTTTTAGTCCATAGAAAGTAATTTTCTGAATTGGAAACGAACGTATAGGATGTTACCCCTTTTTATAAAGCCTGTGTTAAAACTTAATTTTTATATTTTGTAAGTTCAAGCTATTGAATTCCTTGCAAGGTGGAGGCTCCCACCCCGCCCGTGGAAAGCGAAGCCTTGCACGTAAATCAACAGCGGTCTTTAACATAGCTATTTATAATTAACCTTTTGTATGAGCCAATCACCAGCGGTTATAAATGAATTTGTCCATATTTCTACAACTTTAGCTTATGTATTGTTTAAGATTCAATAAAATTATATACTATGTTAATGTGTAGTATATTATTCATTGGAAATTTATGAATATCTTTGTTTATTTACAAGTGTAATTGAAAGGAGTTTTTATATTGAACGAAAAGCAACGATTAGCATCTCAACAAGTAGTAACTGAAACTCCATCGGACAAAAAATCCGAGAAGGACTTTAGTAGATACTTTGAATCTGTATATGTACCACCTAGTTTAAAAGAAGCAAAGAAACGTGGTAAAGAAGAAGTGAAATATCAAAAAGATTTTGAGATTCCTGAAGAATTTCATGGTTTAGGACAAGGTAAAAAGTTCTATATCCGCACATATGGCTGTCAAATGAATGAGCATGATACAGAAGTTATGGCAGGTATCTTCCTTAACTTAGGTTATGAGCCAACAGATACGGTACAAGATGCAGATGTTATTCTTCTAAACACGTGTGCTATTCGTGAAAACGCTGAGAATAAAGTTTTTGGTGAGTTAGGTCATTTAAAACACCTAAAGAGAGAAAGACCAGACTTATTAATAGGTGTTTGTGGATGTATGTCTCAGGAAGAGTCTGTTGTAAATAAAATTTTAAAAACATACCAACAAGTTGATATGATATTCGGGACGCACAACATTCACCGTCTACCTCACATTTTAAAAGAAGCTTACATGTCCAAAGAAATGGTTGTGGAAGTTTGGTCAAAAGAAGGAGACGTTATTGAAAACCTACCTAAAGTACGTAAAGGTACTATTAAAGGTTGGGTAAACATTATGTACGGTTGCGATAAGTTCTGTACGTATTGCATTGTTCCTTATACTCGTGGTAAAGAGCGTAGCCGACGTCCTGAAGATATTATTCAAGAGGTACGTCAATTAGCTGCACAAGGTTATAAAGAAATCACTCTACTTGGCCAAAATGTAAATGCATATGGTAAAGACTTCGAAGATATGAAGTACGGATTAGGTGATTTAATGGAGGAGATTCGAAAAATCGATATCCCGCGTATCCGTTTCACTACAAGTCACCCACGTGATTTTGATGATAGATTAATTGATGTATTGGCTAAGGGTGGTAACCTTTTAGACCACATCCATTTACCAGTTCAATCTGGTAGTTCTGAAGTATTAAAATTAATGGCACGTAAATATAGCCGTGAGCAATATTTAGAGTTAGTTCGTAAAATTAAGGAAGCAATGCCTAACGCTTCGATGACAACTGATATTATAGTTGGCTTCCCTAATGAAACAGACGAGCAGTTTGAAGAGACAATGTCTCTTTACCGTGAAGTTGAGTTTGATTCTGCTTTTACATTCATTTATTCACCAAGAGAAGGTACACCAGCTGCTAAAATGCAAGACAATGTACCAATGGAAGTAAAGAAACAACGTTTACACAGATTAAATGAGCTTGTTAATGAAACTTCCGCAAAGAAATTAAAAGCTTATGAAGGTCAAGTAGTCGAAGTTCTAGTCGAAGGAGAAAGTAAAAATAACCCTGATGTACTAGCTGGATATACAGCAAAGAGCAAACTTGTTAACTTCAAAGGTCCAAAATCTGCTATTGGTCAAATTGTAAAAGTAAAAGTGACAAAAGCAAAAACATGGACACTTAATGGAGAAATGGTAGAAGAAAAGGTAGAGGTGAACTAAGATGACAACGAAATATACAAAAAAAGATATCATTGACCGTGCACGTGAGTTAGCTAAAATGATTTCTGAATCGGAAGAAGTAGACTTTTTTAAACGTGCTGAAGCTCAAATTAACGAAAATCAAAAAGTTAAAGAAATGGTAGCGAGTGTTAAGAGTCTTCAAAAACAAGCTGTTAACTTCCAAAACTATAATAAGCCTGAAGCACTTAAAAAGACGGAAGAAAAACTAGACAACATTTTACAAGAGCTTGATGAGATTCCGATTGTACAACAGTTTAAAGATTCACAACAAGATGTAAATGACTTACTACAATTAGTAGCTTCTACTATTACAAAAACGGTGACAGATGATATTATTGAAACTACTGGTGGAGACGTCCTACGCGGCGAAACTGGTTCTTATGTAAAAAATAGCCACGGCAGCAGCTGTAGCCACTAATGTAAAAAAGACGAGAGCTATCTCGTCTTTTTTTAGTCTTCAAATCAAGTAAAACATAAATATTTATTAAAAATCTTCTTGAAAAGGAACATCCAGCCCATTCTCCTCATATGATTTATAAGCCTATATTTTACTTAACTGTTATGAATGAACGAAACGGAAACATGTAACTTAACTTACTTGAAAAAATTAGGCACATATTTAGAAATCCATGCATAGAATGAACTATACGTAATTGTGTAAAGAAATTATTTCATTTGTTTATGATTTTAAATTTAAAGCACAATAGTCATTTGACCCGCATAGGATGAAATGAACATTGTAATGAGGAGGGTGTATGCTCGAATGTCTGAATACAGAGAAATAATTACAAGAGGTGTAACAGGGAAGGGCCGTAAGTTCACACAATCAACTCATACGATCAGTCCTACACATCGTCCTACGAGCATTTTAGGTTGTTGGGTAATTAACCACAAATATGATGCTAAAAAAGTAGGCGATACAGTAGAAGTAGTGGGGAAATATGATACGAACATTTGGTTTTCTTACAATGAGAATACGAAAACGCAAGTAGTGACAGAAACAGTTTCTTATACTGATGTTGTAAAGCTGAAGTATAGAGATGAAAACAGTTTCGGTGATGAACATGAAGTAATTGCTCGCGTACTTCAACAACCTAACTGTTTAGAAGCAACAATTGATCCAGATTCTCATAAAATCGCTGTTCAAGTAGAAAGAGAATTTTTATGTGAAGTAATCGGTGAAACAAAAGTATGTGTAGAAGTTCACCCTGATGCTCTTAATGATGAGACGGATTGGGATGTGGATGATGAAGAGTTTGAAGATTTAAACCCAGACTTCATTGTGGATGGCTATGAAGAATAAAGGTTGAACTAGGGAGATGTCTTCCTAGTTTTTTCTTTGTCTAGATAATTTCGATATATGTTATAATAAATTTGTACAAGATTTTTAGAAATGTTGGGGGATTAAGATGGCAACATACACGCCGATGATACAACAATATTTAAGAGTAAAGGCAGATTATTCAGATGCCTTTTTATTTTTTCGTTTAGGCGATTTTTATGAAATGTTTTTTGACGATGCAATTAAAGCTTCACAGGAGCTTGAGATAACATTAACAAGTAGAGATGGTGGAGGTTCAGAAAGAATCCCTATGTGTGGGGTTCCTCATCATTCCGCACCTAATTATATAGAGCAGTTAATAGAAAAAGGATATAAAGTGGCAATTTGTGAACAAGTGGAAGATCCGAAACAGGCGAAAGGTGTAGTGAAGAGGGAAGTTGTGCAACTCATTACACCTGGTACGGTAATGGAAGGAAAAGGTGTATTAGATGAACAAAACAATTTCCTTATTTCTGTTACCGAGTTTGAAGAAGGGTCCTTTGGGCTTGCCTATACGGACTTAACGACGGGAGAAGTATTTACAACATACATCTCCAATGGATCTACTTCTTTAGTGAACGAGTTATATTCTATTGGTGGGAAAGAATTAGTAGTTGCTGATACATTTTCTGAACAATTACTAAAAGAAATTCAAGACCGTATGTCATTAACTATCTCTTTTGAAAATGACGCTACTGCACCTATGAATCTACAATATGTTGTGGACGAGCTAGTACAAGAAAACTTACGCACAACCGTTAGTAGGTTGTTGCAATATTTAACAAAGACACAAAAACGTAGTCTTGATCATATACAGGCAGCTATTTTCTACACTTTAGATGAATATATGAAAATGGACATTTATTCAAAGCGGAATTTAGAGTTGACGGAAACAATTAGAGCGAAAGGGAAGAAAGGTTCTTTACTTTGGTTGTTAGATGAGACGGTTACTGCTATGGGTGCTAGGTTACTAAAGAAATGGATAGATAGGCCATTAATTACTCCATCACATATTGAAAAACGTCATCTGATGGTAGCAACACTTATGAATGAGTTTTTTGCTAGAGAAGATATTCGCATTTCATTAAAAGAAGTTTATGATTTGGAAAGATTAGCTGGAAGAGTCGCATTTGGAAATGTAAATGCAAAAGATTTAGTGCAATTACTAAAATCGATAAAACAAGTACCACAGTTAAAACAACTTGTTATGAATCTTCCTGTTGACACACGTTTTTTACATGAAAGATTGGATGAATGTGAAGAACTAGTCTTATTGCTAAATACCAGTTTATTAGAAAACCCATCTTTATCGATTAAAGAAGGAAATATGATGAAAGATGGATTTAACGAAGAACTTGATAAGTATCGGGATGCAAGAAAGAATGGAAAGACATGGATTGCGGAATTAGAAAAGCGTGAGCGTGTGTTAACTGGCATTAAGTCGTTAAAAATAGGGTACAACCGAATTTTTGGATACTTTATTGAAGTGACAAAGTCTAATATTGCTTCTTTAAAAGAAGGAAGATACGAAAGAAAACAAACATTAGCAAATGCTGAAAGATATATTACGGATGAGTTAAAAGAAAAAGAAACCTTAATTTTAGAAGCAGAAGAAAAAATTGTTCAATTAGAATATGAATTGTTTCTTCAATTGAGAGAGCAAGTAAAACAATATATCCCTAGACTTCAAAGCTTAGCCAAAGCGGTTAGTGAGCTAGATGTGCTTCAATGTTTTGCAACGGTTAGTGAAAAGCGTCAATACGTTCAACCAATCTTTACGAATGACAGAGTAATCTCTATCCGAAATGGTCGTCATCCGGTGGTAGAAAAAGTGTTAAACTCGAATGAATACGTTCCAAATGATTGTTTGATGAACAAAGAAAAAGAAGTTTTGCTTATAACAGGACCGAACATGTCCGGTAAAAGTACGTACATGAGGCAAATAGCATTAACATCCATTCTCGCGCAAATTGGCTGTTTCGTTCCTGCTGATGAAGCTGCCCTACCTATTTTTGATCAAATCTTTACGAGAATTGGTGCAGCGGATGATCTTATTTCTGGTCAAAGTACATTTATGGTTGAAATGTTAGAAGCTAGAAATGCAATTGTAAATGCTACAGAAAATAGTTTAATTCTATTTGATGAGATTGGAAGAGGTACGTCGACCTATGATGGAATGGCACTTGCACAAGCATTAATTGAGTATATTCATACCGAAATTGGAGCGAAAACGTTATTTTCTACACATTATCACGAGTTAACTTCCCTGCAAGAAGAGCTAAGTAAACTTCATAATATTCACGTAAGTGTGGTAGAACAAAATGGAAAAGTTGTTTTTCTTCATAAAATGAAAGAAGGGCCAGCTGATAAAAGTTACGGAATTCATGTGGCAGAGTTGGCAGAACTACCAAAAAAGGTTATAGAAAGAGCTCAATACATTTTAGAACAGTTGGAAAATGAAGGGAAGTCAAAGAAGCAATCGGACAAACTTGCAGCACCTTATCAACAAGCTAATAAAGTCGAAGAGCTTTCGCAACTATCATTCTTTGAAGAGGAACAGAAAGCTGCGAAGAAGGGCAAGCAAGAGTCTGTTTCAGCTGATGCTGTAGAAATTGTGGAACAAATAAAGAAGTTAGATTTATTGGATATGACTCCTATGGATGCAATGAATGTGCTTTATAAAATGCACAAAAAACTTAAGTAAGGAGGTGGAATAGATGGGGAAAATTCTTCAGTTAGACGAGCACTTATCTAATAAAATTGCTGCAGGTGAAGTAGTAGAACGCCCTGCATCCGTTGTAAAAGAGTTAGTGGAAAATGCGGTTGATGCCAATGCATCGATTATTCAAATTGAACTAGAAGAAGCTGGCCTTTCAAAGATACGTGTTCTTGACAATGGAGATGGTATGGACAATGAAGACTGTCTAACTGCTTTTCAACGACATGCAACAAGTAAAATTAAAGACGAGAATGATTTATTCCGAATTCGCACTCTTGGATTTCGTGGTGAAGCACTTCCGAGTATTGCTTCTGTGTCCATATTAGAATTGACTACAAGTACGGGTACAGATGCAGGTATGTATGTGAAATTACAAGGTGGGCATGTAGTGGAACAAAAAGCTTCAAATGCCCGAAAAGGAACGGATATTGTCGTTTCTCAATTGTTTTTTAATACGCCTGCCCGTTTAAAATACTTGAAAACAATCCACACAGAGCTTGGAAATGTAACAGATGTTGTTTATCGTTTAGCACTTGCCCATCCTTCCATCTCGTTTCGACTGAATCATAATGGCAAAACCATTTTCCAATCAAATGGTACAGGAAATAGTTTACATGTACTAGCTGCTATATACGGAATGAACGTAGCTAAAAAAATGATTCCTATACATTTAAATTCTTTAGACTTTAAAGTGACGGGTTATATTGGTCTACCAGAAATAACCAGGGCGTCCAAAAGCTATATATCTACGATTATTAATGGTAGGTTTGTAAAAAACTATACAGTATTACGAGCGATTCAAGCAGGCTATCATACACTATTACCGATAGGAAGATATCCTATAGCTTTTTTACAAGTTGAAATGGACCCTATATTAGTAGATGTAAACGTACATCCGACTAAATTAGAAGTAAGGTTAAGTAAGGAAGATGAACTGTATGATCTTATTACAGAAGGGGTTAAGAATGCTTTTCAGAAGCTTCAATTAATACCGGAAGCAAATGTAACACCTAAACATACAAAACAAACGTATGCGAAAGATGAGCAACAAGTTTTCTCTCTACAAAATCCTTCGACGACTCAAAAACAAGAACAAGCTCCAGTGTTGACTAGGGAGCCTTCTCCTAACTTTTTTGTGAAGGTGGAAGAAGATAATGAAGTAATAGAAGATCAAATCTTGCCTCATGTAGTAAATAATCCGAACGGATTTATAGCTGATGTAGACCATAATTCAGAAAGCATTACTCATGTAGAAGATGAGAGCGCAACGAAATGGAATGTTGCAAAAAGTGAACCAAGAATTCCAACATTATATCCTATTGGTCAAATGCATGGCACATATATTTTAGCTCAAAATGAAAGTGGATTATATTTAATTGACCAACATGCTGCACAGGAAAGAATTAATTACGAATACTTTTTCCAAAAGTTAGGTAATACAGAACGAGAAGTACAAGATTTATTAGTTCCGCTTACAATGGAGTTTTCGCCGGAGGAGTATTTGTTTTTAGAGGGAAATCTGGAAGAGTTTAAAAAGGTTGGTGTATTTCTCGAACCGTTTGGACATCAGACATATATTATTCGTTCACATCCAACTTGGTTTCCTCGTGGGGATGAGCATTCTATTATTGAAGAAATGATGGAGCAAATTACGACTTCTAAGTCGATTAATATTGCTAAGCTTAGAGAAGAAGCAGCAATCATGATGAGTTGTAAAGCTTCCATAAAAGCAAATCATCATTTAAGGCACGATGAAATGGTCTCATTGCTACAGCAGTTGCGCCAAGCAAACAATCCTTTCACATGTCCACATGGAAGGCCAATACTCATTCATTACTCTACGTATGAATTGGAAAAAATGTTTAAAAGAATAATGTAACTGTATTTTCACTAGCTTCTACTTTAAGAAGCTAGTGAAAAATTTTTACTTTACCTTATATTTTCTGCAAAATTGGGTATACTAATATCTTGTTATAGTAAATAGAAAGAGGGCTTTATTTTGGGAGAGAAAAAGAAACTAATTGTCTTAATTGGGCCTACAGCTGTGGGAAAAACAAAATTAAGCATAGAACTCGCTAAAAAAGTGAATGGTGAAATAATTAGTGGCGACTCCATGCAAATATATAAACAACTAGATATAGGTACGGCTAAAATACATAAAAATGAAATGGATGGAATTCCACATTACTTAATTGATATAAAAGAACCAACAGAATCTTTTTCAGTTGCAGATTTTCAGAGAGAAGTTAGAATGTTAATTGATGAGATAACCTCTAGAGGGAAAGTACCGATGATTGTTGGTGGTACAGGGCTTTACATTCAATCTGTATTATATGACTATCAGTTTTCTGAATCGGGTGGAAATGAAGAGATACGCAATCAACTAGAGGGACTTTTAGAAGAAAAAGGCGAAGAGCACTTATTCTCAATGTTACAAAAGGTAGATCAAAAAAGTGCTGAAACTATTCATCCTAACAATGTAAGAAGGGTAATGCGGGCTCTTGAAGTATTTGAATCTACTGGAAAAACCTTTTCTTCCTTTACCGAAAACCAACATAATGAACTTTTATACGAGGTTGCAATGGTAGGCTTAACGATGGACAGAAAGAAATTATACGAACGAATTAATAGAAGAGTCGACATGATGATGGATTCAGGTTTGATTAATGAAGTGAAAACATTGTATGATGGAAATATAAGAAATTGTCAGTCTGTTCAAGCTATCGGCTATAAAGAACTATTTGACTATTTTGAAGGGAAAACATCTTTAGAAACGGCAATCGAATTAATTAAACAAAACTCAAGGCGCTATGCGAAGAGGCAACTAACTTGGTTTCGAAATAAAATGGATGTTACTTGGTTTGATATGACCGAGCCATTAGACGAAAAGTTAGATCAAATATTTGATTTTGTTGCAGGAAAGCTAGAACTTGAGGCGAATAATAACCATTATAGAGATAAGAGGAGGAAGAAAAATGAAACAAACGATTAATATTCAAGATCAATTCCTTAATCAATTGAGAAAAGATAGTACGAGTGTAACAGTTTTTTTATTAAACGGCTTCCAATTACGTGGTTTAATAAAAGGCTTTGATAATTTTACAGTGTTACTTGAATCAGAAGGAAAGCAACAATTAATCTACAAGCATGCAATTTCGACTTTCTCTCCGCAAAAGAATGTACAATTTGATATGGAATCCTAAACCAGCGCTTGCTGGTTTTTTTATTATTCTTTTTCGCTCTAATCGTATGCTTTTTGTTTTATAATAACTAGAAATCAAACCATGCCCGTTCCTTTCCGATACAGGCACTCGCCGAGGAGTAGGTTTTTTCACGACAGTGAAAATAACCTTCCTTTTTACCGCCCGCGGAAAGCGAAGCCTTGCACGGAAATCAACAGCTCACTTTAACACATTATTCTTCTTTTTAAAAAAGTTAACCTTTGTACATTAATTCTCCTACATATTATCATCCAATCCAAAAAGAATCAGACAAGCTTATCTTACATATAGTAGGTAATAATGGATAAAAATAATTTGAAAATTAAATTATTTCTCGGGAAAGCGCATAAAATGACACTTTCTTTCGTTTTTATTCAAATAATAATGTTTTTTGTAGAAATAAATGAGAATTCCACAAACTTTGTCAAATGTTGTAAAAACGGAAAGTTATTAGTATAACAGTCAAGAGAGGTGACACGTTCTTGGACCCATCCATGACTAATCATAACGGAAAAATTAATATTGTATTAAATAATAATAAGAAAAAACCTCTTAAAGTCACACACGTTAAAGTGGATAATGAACCATTAAGAAGCAGTGCTCCTACCGAGCAACATAAAGTGTTAAATGATATAGAGCGGGAATTAGGGGAGCTTGTAGGTTTAGGCGAGATGAAAAGAATAGTGAAAGAAATATATGCTTGGATATTTGTTAACAAAAAAAGAGAAGAAATAGGGTTGAAAGCGGAAAAACAAGTTCTTCACATGATGTTTAAAGGAAATCCAGGTACGGGTAAAACGACGGTAGCTAGGTTAATTGGAAAACTTTTTTTAGAAATGAACGTATTATCAAAAGGACACTTAATCGAAGCGGAAAGAGCAGACTTAGTTGGAGAATATATCGGACATACTGCGCAAAAAACGAGAGATTTAGTAAAAAAATCGCTCGGGGGAATTCTTTTTGTTGATGAAGCTTACTCTTTGGCACGTGGCGGGGAAAAGGACTTCGGTAAAGAAGCAATAGATACTTTAGTAAAACATATGGAAGATAAACAACATGAGTTTATTTTGATTCTTGCAGGTTACAAAAGGGAAATGGAAGAGTTTCTGAGAACAAATCCGGGTTTAGTTTCGAGGTTTCCTATTATAATTGATTTTCCAGATTACACGGTAGATGAATTGATGGAAATAACATATAGAATGTTGAAAGAAAGGCAATATGTTTTAAGTAAAGAAGCGGAATGGAAACTGCGAGATCATTTGTTACAGATGAAAGGTGTTTTACTTCCATCAGCATTTAGTAATGGTAGGTATGTCAGAAATATAATAGAAAAGTCTATTCGTGCACAAGCTATGAGGTTACTTTTAAGAGAAACATATGAAAGAAGCGATCTTATAACAATCGAAAGTAGAGATTTAATTTTAAAATGGTGAAATAATAGTAATAGCTCGGTAGTATGTTAGTGAAAACATTTCCGAGCTATCTTTATTATCCGATATCTTCACTAACACTAAAATTATTTTCCTTAATAGCATCAGCTGTAAGTTGTCCAGATAGAATTACCATTGGTACTCCTCCACCTGGATGTGTAGAACCTCCTGTAAAGTATAAATTAGATAAAATGTTGCTACGACAAGGAATTTTAAATCCTCCGTTTTTCTTTCTGTCCGTAACAACTCCGTAAATACTACCTCCATTAGAACCATACAAGTTTTGAATATCGTTTGGAGTAAAACGATATTCGAATTCAATAGACTTTTGTAAATCCTTTAATCCCATTCTTTCTAACTTTCTCAATATAATAGATCGATACGTGTCTCTATAGACATCCCAGTTCTCTCTTTCTTTTAAAGGTGGAACATGTGTTAATACGAATAAATTTTCTTTTCCATAAGGCGCTTGTGATGGATCTGATTTTGAAGACACACCAATATAGATTGTAGGATCTTCAGTAGGTTTACCTTCGTTAAAAATTTCATGAAATTCTTTTTCTGGATTTTCAGAGAAAAAGAAGTTATGGTGTGCTAATTGTTTAAATTCTTTGTTTACACCTAGTAATAATACAAGTCCAGATACAGTTGGACTATACTTTTGTAGATTGTTTGTAGACTCATGAGAGCGAGGGTGCTCAGCTAGTAAAGTTCGGTACGTTGGTATTGCCTCCAGGTTAGAAACAATTATATCGCTATGAATGATAGAGCCATCTTGGAGCATTACTCCTTTCGCTTTGTCACCTTCTGTTATTATCTTACTAACTTTGCAATTTAATTGATAATTAATTTCAAGTTCTTCTAACACTTGAGTTAATGCTTCAGCAATTTTGTACATGCCACCTTTTACATAGTAAATTCCTAGACCAAGTTGTACATAAGCAAGTTGCGTAAGGACAGCGGGTGCTTGGTAAGGAGAAGAGCCAATATACATAATGAGAAAATTGAAAAGTTGTTGTACATGTTTATTTTCAAAATGTTTTTTTGTAATTTGGTCCATTGATTTCATCGGATCCATCGTAAATAACTCTCTTATATTATGTAATGCTCTTAAATCATTTAAACCGGACAGACTTTTTTTATAAAAACTTTTTAAGCTATATTCATACATTTTACTGGCAAAATTCATATATTCGAAAAATTGGTTTGCATCTTTATCAGATAACTTTCTAATTTCTGAGAGCATCGTTGGTAATTCACTTGTCATATCTATTTTTGTTCCATCTTCAAAAAAGGTTCTCCATTGCGGTTCGATTTTCTGGATCGTTAAATAGTCATGAACATTTCTATTAACACATTTAAATAGTTGTTCTAGCACCCATGGCATTGTTAAGATGGAAGGCCCTGTATCAAAAGAAAAGCCACTACCAGTACGAATATTTAATTTACCACCTAATCTTTCTCCTTGCTCTAAAACAGTAACATGATAACCGTCTGCTTTTAATCTAATTGCTGCAGACAGACCTCCTAATCCACCACCGATTACAATAACTTTTTTACTCATTTTAAAAACTCCTTATGAAAAATTGTTTTTTTGACTATGATGATAAATACAGTTGAAAAGAAAGTGCATTTCAACTTTTTACCTTCTCAACTTTATAGTTTGTCCGATAAAATTTGTTTCAAACTTTAAAGAAAAACAAAAATGGGAATTTTTCTTGGATCATCACATCAAATGAGGTGAGAAAATGTTTGTTGTTATTGGAGTAGTTACAGTATTATTAGGTTGGTTTTTAATAGCTTCTATACCAACGTTTCAAGATGATAGGAAAAATAATGTTCATACTGCTTCCTTAGAGGAGTTAACCATTATTATTCCAGCTAGAAATGAGGAAACGAATATAAAAGTATTATTAGAATCGTTACTTCCATATAGAAATAAAATACGTGAAATTCTTGTAATGGATGATCATTCTAGCGATGGTACAGCTGAAGTTGCTAAAATGTTTCATGTAGACGTAATTTCTATTCCGCAATTACCTAAAGGATGGTTTGGTAAAGCTTGGGGGTTATGGAATGGAGCACAAGTTGCTAAAGGAAATTACTTCATGTTCTTAGATGCTGATACTTGGGTGCAAAAAGGCGGTTTGGAAAAAATACTAGCCGAATATAAAGGGAGCAAGAGTGTTATTTCTATACAACCTTACCATGTTATGAAATCGAATGTAGAGAAGTTATCTAGCTTCTTCCACCTAGTAATTATGAGTTCGCTTGGGTCATTTCATCTTTTTAGAAAACATGTTAAAACCTCTGGTGCATTTGGACAAGTGATGCTTATCGGAAGGAAAGACTATTTCGTTTTTGGCGGACATGAGAAAGTGAAAAGTGAACTAATGGAAAATTTATCTTTTGCTAAAATTATTCAACAAAGAGGTGGAAAAGTATACTGTTTTAGTGGAAAAGGTGCCATCGAAATGAGAATGTATACGAGCAAAATAGGATCATTAGTTGCTGGTTGGGGTAAAAGTTTTGCAACTGGGGCGGTAAAAACGAACCTGATTTACTTAGCTCTTGTGTCCATTTGGATAAGTGGATTGTTTACAGTTGTCACTAACTTTTCCTTTAACCTTTATATGAAGTTATTCTTTTACTTTATGATTGTTATTCATTTACGGTGGTCGTTGGCGAAGGTTGGTAATTTTGGTTGGGGGACTGCGTTTTTGTATCCAGTTCATTTAATGTTTTTTTTACTAGTATTTCTTTACTCTAGTTTTATTACCTTTGGAAAGAAAAAAGGAAAATGGAAGGGTAGAGAAATTGTTATCGAGGAAAAGGTAGACAAGTTTTGATTATTTCATTAACACCGATAACTGGTACGGCATTAAATATAGTTAGTATACTCTCTATTCATCTTATCGGATCGTGGGTTTGTTTAAGGATACCCAAAAAGTGGTTTTTGAAAAATAATAACTTGTTTTATCATTTTCAGTGGGAGGAAAATACCCAGCTTTACAGTATGCTTAAGATTAAAAGGTGGAAAGAATATTTGCCAGATGGATCAAAATTATTTAAACATGGGTTTCAAAAGAAAAGGCTTAAAGAAAAAAACGAAGCGTATTTTTATTCTTTCATTATGGAAACGAAAAGGGCGGAATTAACACACTTCGTGACGTTTTTCCCTTTATGTTTTTTCTTTATTTGGAACCCTGTTGAAGCTTACTTAGCCATTCTTTTATATGGTGTCCTAGCAAATCTTCCATGCATCTTAGTTCAGAGATACAACAGAATGCGCTTTAATAAAGTACTAGGTCGTTTTATACAAAAAAAGAAGAGATATAGAAATAACTCTCCTACTCGAAATACATCTAATTTTAATTGAGTCCGTTTCATAATGTATGAATACTATACGATAAACGTATGATAGCATCGTGTTCTATAATTATTCATCTTAATAAACTATCATATTATTATGCATTATACTAAAACGTTCGTTTTTCATTAAACGATCCGTAATTATGAAATTGATTCAATTATTAAAGTGAAAAGCTCTATTTGGTAACTGCCATTTATATGTGTAAGATAGCACTCTTAGAGTTACAATTGAAACGAATAACACTAATAACTCAATAGGAGTACTTACTAAACCAAAACCAATTGCAAGTCCGGCAATGATAGCCCATACTGCATAAATTTCTGACCTTAGTACAAGTGGCTTTCTTCCAGCGAGTAAATCACGGATTATTCCACCACCACTTCCAGTTAAGACAGCTGCAACGACGACTGCACTAATTGGGTGTCCCATACTAGTTGCGAAAAGAGCCCCTTGTATTGCAAAAGCGCCAAGTCCAATGGCGTCAAAGAAGTTACCCCATTTTCGCCAATGTTTTAAAAGGTTATTAGGGAATAAAAAAACGGCAGTCATTGCAACTAGTGCAATTTGAAAAAGCATACCTTGTTCCCAAAGGGCTGATACGGGTACCCCAATTAATAAATTTCGGATTGCCCCGCCACCAAAAGCGGTTACAATGCCTAAAATATATACGCCTAAAATATCGTATTCTTCTTCCATTGCAACAATAGCTCCACTGACAGCAAAAGCAATCGTGCCAATAATACTAAAAATTTCCCATGTCATGTTTGTCCCACTCCAAGATGTTATATAAAAAAGTTTATTTATGAGTACAATAATATCAAACCTTACTGATTTTAAAGCTAAAACGAAAATAATGCAATACAATTTTTAAGTAAATTAATAGTAGAAGTAACTATCTTTTGATATAGTATTAGCAAGGTATTAAAGAGCTTAAAATCTAATCTTAATGAATACTTAATATTATTTATGTAAAGGGGTAACCGCTTTTGAATGAAATCGTACATAATGAACGGGAACGAGCTATTGTAGTAGGGTGTCAACTTCCTAGACATACGGATGAACACTTCCACTATTCTTTAGAAGAATTATCATCCTTAACGAAAACGGCTAATGGTGAAGTGGTCATGTCTATCACTCAAAAACGTGATAGAGTTCATCCTGCCACTTATATAGGAAAAGGAAAAATAGAAGAATTAGTTTTATTAGAAGAAGAATATGACCCGGATGTCATTATTTTTAATGATGAGCTTTCGCCAAGTCAACACAGAAACTTAACTAAAATGTTGTCGGCACGTATCATTGACCGTACTCAATTAATTTTAGATATTTTTGCACAGCGAGCACAATCAAAAGAAGGAAAACTACAAGTAGAACTTGCTCAACTGAAATACATGCTCCCTAGACTAACAGGGAAAGGTGTAGAACTTTCTAGGCTTGGTGGCGGAATAGGAACTAGAGGCCCCGGTGAAACGAAACTTGAATCAGACCGACGTCACATTAATAGAAGACTTGTAGAAATTAAAGCGCAGTTACAATCTATTGTAAAACATCGAACACAATATCGTGAAAGAAGAAAGAAAAACTTAGCCTTTCAAATTGCACTTGTTGGTTACACGAATGCAGGTAAATCAACGATATTTAATCGTTTGACGGAAGCTGAAGCATTTGAGGAAAATTTATTATTTGCTACACTCGATCCGACAACAAGACAAATGACATTACCATCGGGCTATAAAGCGTTATTAACAGACACAGTTGGATTTATTCAAGATTTACCAACGAGTTTAATTGCAGCGTTTCGTTCTACATTAGAAGAAGTAGTAGAAGCTGACTTCATTTTACATGTAGTGGATAGTTCAAATGAAGATTACGAAAATCATGAAAAGACCGTAACTAATTTACTTCAAGATTTAGGGGTTAAAGGGATACCGATGTTAACAGTCTATAATAAGAAAGATCAACTAACGTCTACAAAACCTTTTATCTATAAAAAAGAAGCCATATTAATTAGTGCTCTAAATGATTCAGACAGGAAGGAACTTGTCTCTTCTATTGAAGAAATGATGAAAAAAGAGATGAAACCTTATCAGGTGAAAATACAGTCAAGTGAAGGACGATTGTTAAACCAATTAAAACAAGAGACAGTTTTAGAAAAAATTATTTTTGATGAAGATAAAGAAGTATATGATTGTAAAGGATACTTTTTTACCACTGCGAAAATGGCTCATTTTATCGAAGAATTAATGGTCAACTGAGAACATTTCATAAAAATATGATTACTGTACGAAAAACGTAACGTATTTATGGAATTAGTTCAACTAAAGGAGAAACTAGCATGTTTGATTTGTTACAAAATGGGGAAAGTATTAAACCGATCGTAAAGAAAGTAGAAGCCAAAATACAAGATACATTTAAAAAAATAGATGAAAATGCAGAAACAAATCAGTTTTCTGTCTTAAAAAGTTTTCAAGAATTTAGAATTAGTGATAGTCATTTCATTCCGTCGACGGGATATGGCTATGATGATATTGGCAGAGATACGTTAGAAAAAGTGTATGCAAAGGCTTTTGGCGGGGAAAGTGCGTTAGTTAGACCGCAAATAATTTCTGGCACGCATGCCATTTCTATTGCATTGTTTGGTGTGTTAAGACCCGGTGATGACTTATTATATATCACAGGTAAACCTTACGATACGTTAGAAGAAATAGTAGGGATTAGAGGAACTGGTGTTGGATCTTTAAAAGAATACAATATTGGCTATAAATCTATAGAGTTGAAAAACAACAAAGGGATTGACTGGGAAGCTGTCAATAATGCTATAAACGAAAATACAAAAATGATTGGTATCCAACGCTCGAAAGGATATGCTACTAGACCATCCTTTACTATTGAAGAAATAAAGGAAATGATACAATTTGTGAAAGAAATTAAAAGCGATGTTGTAGTTTTTGTAGATAATTGTTACGGTGAATTTGTGGAACTTCAAGAGCCGTGTCATGTTGGAGCAGACTTAATGGCAGGTTCATTAATAAAAAATCCAGGTGGAGGATTAGCTAAAACAGGTGGCTATATTGTTGGAAAGGCACATCTTGTAGAGGCTTGCTCTTATCGTATGACATCTCCTGGTATCGGAGCTGAAGCTGGTGCCTCTCTTTATTCATTACAAGAAATGTATCAAGGATTCTTTTTAGCTCCACATGTAGTTGCTCAAAGTTTAAAAGGAGCGGTGTTTACAGCTGCATTTTTAGAGGAATTAGGAATGAACACATCTCCTTCATGGGATAGTCAAAGAACGGATCTAATTCAATCGGTTCAATTTGACGATAAAGATAAGATGATAGCATTCTGTCAAGCGATTCAGTATGCATCTCCTGTTAATTCTCACGTAACGCCATATCCAAGCTATATGCCTGGATATGAAGATGACGTTATTATGGCAGCAGGAACGTTTATTCAAGGTGCAAGTATAGAACTTACCGCAGACGGTCCGATTAGACCACCTTACGTTGCGTATGTACAAGGTGGCTTGACATATAGCCATGTGAAAATAGCTGTCTGTTCTGCAGTGGACCATTTAATTACAAAAGAGTTAATAAGAATATAAATTTTAGTAGAGCCTGGATCAAAACTATATTGAACTTAGAAAAACCCGAACATTATCCCTAATATATAGGAATAAGTCGGGTTTTTTATACCTTTCTAGCAGATGATTGGAGTGCAAACCGAAGACTCCTGCGGGAAAGCGTGTTTAAGTGAGACCCCACAGGCGCTTGCGCCGAGGAGTAGGTTTTTTCACGATAGTTAAAATAACCTTCCTTTTTACCGCCCGCGGAAAGCAAAGGTTTGCACTCCAATCATCTGCGGTATGTTACCCTGACACTAATTATTCGACTTTAAGGAAATAGATTTAGTTTTGTTCCAGGCTGGTTCTTTTCTTATGTTTAAAACAGACAATTTAAAGGAAAATATAAAAAGGAAAATCAATATTGATTTCCATGTTAGAAAACCTTACATACGCTTGACATATTTCCTAACATCGAATATATTAGTATTATCTTCAAAAGATGTTAGGAAAGGAGAAATAATATGAATGATAACTTAAGACGTTCGATGCCGTTGTTTTCTATGAATATTGTGATGAAACTAACGGAGTTATCGGCCAGACAAATTCGTTACTACGAAGAAAATGGACTCATATTTCCTGCCCGAACAGAAGGTAATAGAAGATTATTTTCATTCAATGACGTTGATAAACTACTTGAAATTAAAAGTTTATTAGACCAAAAAGTAAATCTTGCAGGCATTAAACAAATATTGGCTGTGAAGGAAGCACATAAGTCAACCGTCATAACGGAAAATACTCGAGAAACAATTGAAAAACGAGACTTAACAAATGATGAACTACGTAAGTTACTGCGTGCCGAAATGATGCAAGCGGGACGATTTAACAAAACAAGTCTTCGTCAAGGAGACATGTCTCGATTTTTCCATTAATTTGTTAGTTAGTAAACTCATATTAAAATGTAAAGTGATAATTAAGAGGAGGAACTATTAAAATGTCAAAGTACAGCAGAGAAGATATTGTTCGCATTGTGGAAGAGGAAAATGTAAAGTATATTCGTTTACAATTTACGGATATTTTAGGAACAATTAAAAATGTTGAAATTCCTGTAAGTCAATTAGAAAAAGCGTTAGATAACAAAATGATGTTTGACGGATCTTCTATAGAAGGTTTCGTACGTATTGAAGAATCAGACATGTATTTATACCCTGACTTAAATACATTTGTAGTGTTCCCTTGGACATCAGAAAAAGGTAAAGTTGCTCGATTCATTTGTGACATCTACAATCCAGATGGAACTCCATTTGATGGAGACCCACGTGCAAACTTAAAACGTATGTTAAAAGAAATGGAAGACTTAGGTTTCACTGATTTCAATTTAGGACCTGAGCCAGAATTCTTCTTATTTAAATTAGACGAAAAAGGCGAACCAACATTAGAGCTAAACGATAAAGGTGGATATTTTGACTTAGCTCCGACTGATTTAGGTGAAAATTGTCGACGTGACATCGTATTAGAGCTTGAAGAAATGGGCTTTGAAATTGAAGCTTCTCACCATGAGGTTGCACCAGGTCAACATGAAATCGACTTTAAATATGCAGATGCTATTACAGCATGTGACTACATCCAAACATTTAAGTTAGTTGTAAAAACAATTGCGCGTAAGCATGGATTACATGCGACATTCATGCCGAAACCACTTTTCGGTGTTAACGGATCAGGTATGCACTGTAACGTTTCATTATTCAAAAATGGCGTAAATGCATTCTATGACGAACAAGCGGATCAAGGTTTAAGTGAAACAGCTCGTCAATTTATTGCTGGAATTATAAAGCACGCTCCAAACTTTACAGCAGTAACAAATCCGACAGTAAACTCATACAAGCGTCTAGTACCAGGTTACGAAGCACCTTGTTATGTTGCTTGGTCTGCTCGTAACCGTAGTCCATTAATTCGTATTCCAGCTTCTCGTGGAGTAAGTACTCGTGTTGAGATTCGTAGTGTAGATCCAGCAGCAAACCCATATTTAGCGATGGCAGTATTACTTGCTGCAGGACTTGATGGAGTGAAAAACGGTTTAACTCCTCCAAAACCAGTAGATCGTAACATTTATGTAATGAACAAAGAAGAGCGTTTAGCAGAAGGTATCGTTGACCTGCCAGCTACACTTGCTCAAGCATTAGACTTATTAAAGCAAGATGAAGTAATTCAAGGTGCATTAGGCGAACATTTACTAGAGCACTTTATTGAAGCAAAAGAAATTGAGTGGGATATGTTCCGCACGCAAGTTCACCCATGGGAGCGCGACCAATATATGACTCAGTACTAATAAATGCAACCCCTCGATACCGATTGGTGTCGAGGGGTTTTCTTTATTGGAACAACAGGTCTAGTTGTTTATGGAATTTCTTCTTTCTCTCTTTTACTCTTTTATTATGAAAATTTATAAGTTTGTCCTGAATTTATTATAAGTGTTATGTTAAATCTTTTTGCTAACATGGGATTTTTCCTATTCAAAATATATTAAAGTTTACTAATGAATATAGAAAATCCTAGCTGTTGCTTTCCGTGCAAGGTGCAGACTCCAGCGGGAGAAGCGGGAGACGGGAGCCTCCACAGACGCTATGCGTCGAGGAGGCTCCCGACCCGCCCGCGGAAAGCGGAGCCTTGCACGGAAAGCAACAGCGGCAATTAAGAGAGTTGATTATTCTACATTAAAATTTCATGTGAATTTCATCTTAATTCTACAAATTATCTCAAAATAATGTATAATCAGATTTATATATACGAAAAAGGGGATTACTTAACTATGAAAAAATGGTTCTTACTATTCATTATTAGTATGTTAGCTGCAATGACAGTTGCATGTTCGAATGACAATAACGAGAAAGCAACAGATAATGAGAAGCCGGATATCTCTGATGAAAACAAAAGTGACACAGAAGAAGAGGATGGTGATTGGGTAACTCCTATAGGTGAGCCAATCATTACAGATGGTGGTACATTTATCATCCATGCAAGAAATGGTAATGTGGAATCTGCTAAGACAGGAGATGTAGAAGTAGAATTTTATCAAGTAGCTGCAATGAGTGGAGAACTTGAAGGCGAATTTGCTGAATATGTAGGCGAAGAAGCAATTGAATATATCCAAGTAGACCTTATCGTTAATAATTTATCTGATGAGAAGCTATTATTTCTAGTAGATAATATGTCGATTGAGACAAGCGATGGACAAGTAATTGAAAACGCAAACCCAATTTTTAGTAATGAGTTTGGTGATACGCTTGACGGAAAAGAAGAGAAGAAAGGTTCTTTGTTTTTCTTCTTAGATACAAGTGCTAGTGAAGTAGAATGGGTAGAAATAAAAATCCCAGCTGTGCAAAATGAAAACAAAGATACAATTGGTGAAGAAATTAGAGTTCGTGCAAACTTTTAATAGAATCTATGTAAAAAGCTGTCCAATTTTAACTGTTGGATAGCTTTTTATGTTTAACATTTTTAGTAGGGGGTATATAGTATAGAAAGGTATAGGGAGGCGACGAATATGAAAATGAAGCCAGTAAAATCAATCATTGCAATAGGAGTCGGATTAGGAGCAACGAGTATTGGTATTTTGTCTAGTGAAAAAGCTAGAACAAGAGTAGCTAACTATACAACTTTCTTAAGAAATAAATTGTTACCATTAAAGTATAAGAAGACAACTTTCCCCTTAAAGAAAGCAGGCAATCCACATCCGGATGACTTTGCTGATAACAACATGGTAAGTGAAGGAGCTATGTACTCCGTTAAATATTACAATAAGAAAATGCAGTAATAAAAGTAGCCTCTAACAACGAGTGTTAGAGGCTTTTCCTTTGTATTAAAGTAAAAAAGCCTGCTATGCAGGCTGATGTATTAATGGACGTTTCTATAAACGCCAATAACTTTTCCTAGAATAGTTACATTTCTAACAATGATAGGTTCTAAAGAAGAATTTTCAGGTTGTAAACGAATATAATCTCGCTCTTTAAAAAAACGTTTTACAGTAGCTTCGTCTTCTTCTGTCATTGCAACCACAATATCACCATTATTTGCCGATTGTTGTTGGCGAACGATTACTAAGTCTCCATCAAGAATTCCTGCTTCGATCATACTGTCGCCCATGACTTCTAACATAAACACTAGTTCGTCAGGTGAAACGTAGCGTTCTGGTAGTGGAAAATAATCTTCTATATTTTCTACAGCAGTAATAGGTTGTCCAGCAGTTACTTTTCCGATTATAGGAACTTGTACTACATTTATTTTTGGAATATCTTGTTCGAAGCTTATAACCTCAATTGCTCTTGGTTTGGTTGGATCACGTCTAATTAACCCTTTGCTTTCAAGTCGAGCTAAATGACCGTGTACAGTTGAACTAGAAGCGAGGCCAACAGCTTCACCGATTTCTCGAACGGAAGGTGGATAGCCTTTTACTTGTACTTCGCTCTTAATGAAATCTAAAATATCTTGCTGTCTTTTTGATAGTTTCATAAGTATGCACCTCGTTTTCTCTCGTATTATTATGAATATTATACCATGTAGAAGAACAAAATACAAACATAAGTTCGAACATCTACTTGACAAGAATATACGTTCTACTCATAATGATTTAATAAAAAGTGGTTGGTGATTATCGTGAGAGGGATTATTTATTGTAGAGTTAGTACAAAAAAAGATACACAAGAAACATCGTTAATTCGTCAAAAGGAAGAATTAACTACATTGGCACAAAATTATAAAATTAACGTAGTTCATGTTATTGAAGAACAAGCAAGTGGGTATGAAATTGATAGAGATGGTATTTTTCAACTAATGGACTTTTTAGCGAAAGAAAAAATAGATGTATTACTTGTACAAGACGAGACACGACTTGGCAGAGGAAAAGCTAAAATAGCATTATTGCATTTACTTAATAAACATAATGTACATATATACTCTATTGTTGATAGTGGAAAATTAACTTTATCTGAATCGGATTCAATGGTATTAGATATTGTATCAATAGTAGAAGAATACCAACGAAAGCTTCACAACTTGAAAATTAAAAGAGGAATGAAGAAAGCAATAAAAGAAGGGTATAACCCTTTGGAGAACTTGAAAAATATTGATAAAAGCCCTGGGCGAGAAAGAACAGAAATACCTGTAGAAGAGATTGTTAGACTTCGAAGCAATAAATTAACGTTTGCTGAAATTGCTGCCACATTAAGGGGTCTTGGATTCAATGTTTCCAAAGCAACTGTTCACAGAAGGTACATAGAATATATGAAGGAAAAGGAGTCTTCACTTGTAAAAAATGATACGCTTTAGTAAGATAAATGCATATTCTTAGTATGAAAAGGAGTACCTCCATGCTTTCAAAAGAAAAAATTGCCCGCATTAATGCCCTATCAAATAAATCCAAGTCGGTAGGTTTAACAGATGCAGAAGCACAAGAACAAAAAAATCTAAGAGAAGAATACATAAAAACATTTCGTTCATCCATGGTAAATACCCTTCATTCTGTTAAAGTGGTTGATCCAAACGGAAATGATGTTACACCGAAAAAACTAAAAGATGAACAAAATAAACGACTACATTAACAACTGTTTTCTTGAAAAATGGAACATACTAAACAGTAGTTCTGAAAATATATAGGAGTTGAAATAAATGACAACAAATATTGATCAATTATCCATTAATACTATACGTAATCTTTCTATTGATGCAATCGAAAAAGCAAATTCAGGACACCCAGGTATGCCGATGGGCGCAGCACCAATGGGATATACGTTATTTACAAAATTTATGAACCACAACCCCAAAAACCCTACTTGGTTTAACCGTGACAGATTTGTTTTATCAGCAGGTCACGGATCTATGCTTTTATATAGCTTATTGCATTTAAGTGGTTATGACTTATCAATGGAAGATATAAAAGACTTCCGCCAATGGGGGAGTAAAACACCAGGTCACCCCGAATTTGGACATACAGCTGGGGTTGATGCGACAACTGGCCCACTTGGTCAAGGTATCGCTATGGCTGTAGGTATGGCAATGGCAGAAAGACATTTAGCAGATACATATAATAAAGATGGATTCAATGTTGTCGATCATTTTACATACAGTATTTGTGGAGATGGAGATTTAATGGAAGGTGTTTCTGCTGAGGCAGCATCATTAGCAGCGCACCTAAAATTAGGTCGTCTTGTTGTACTATATGATTCGAATGACATTTCTTTAGATGGTGACTTAGATCGTTCTTTCTCAGAAAGTGTAGAAGGGAGATTTAAAGCTTACGGATGGCAATACGCTCGTGTAGAAGATGGAAATAACATTGAAGAAATTTCCGCAGCTGTTGCAGAAGCACAGACAGATCTAAATCGCCCTACATTAATTGAAGTAAAGACGGTTATTGGATACGGATCACCAAATATGTCTGGTAAATCAGATGTTCACGGTAAGCCATTAGGAAAAGATGAAATTCATTTAACTAGAGAATACTACAAATGGGCTTATGAAAATGACTTCCATGTACCAGAAGAGGTATATACGAATTTCAAAAAGTCTGTAACGGAAAAAGGTCAACAAGTAGAAGAAAAATGGTCTGCGATGTTCAATGAGTATAAATCAAAATTTCCTGAATTAGGAGAGCAATTACAATTAGCGATGGAAGGGAAATTACCGGAAGGTTGGGATAAAGATATTCCTGTCTATGACGAAGGTAAGAGTCTTGCATCCCGTGCTTCATCTGGAGAAGTTTTAAATGCAATAGCTCAAAATACTCGCCAAATAATTGGTGGATCTGCTGACTTAGCTGGTTCTAACAATACAATGATTAAAGGTGATAAAGACTTCACACCTGAAGATTATAGCGGTCGTAACATATGGTTTGGTGTGCGTGAATTTGCAATGGGTGCAGCAATGAACGGTATGGCTCTTCACGGTGGTGTGAAAGTATTCGGTGGTACATTCTTTGTATTCTCTGATTACTTACGTCCGGCAATTCGTTTAGCAGCACTTCAAAACCTGCCAGTAACATTTGTGTTTACTCATGACAGTATTGCTGTTGGGGAAGATGGGCCAACACATGAGCCAATTGAGCAACTACCATCCTTACGTTGTATGCCCAACTTATGTGTCATTCGACCAGCGGATGGTAATGAAACAGCAGCAGCTTGGAAGATAGCAATGCAATCAGAAAAAACACCTACAACATTAGTGTTAACACGCCAAAACTTACCTACTATTAAAGGTACTGCAGAAACTGCATATGAAGGGGTAAATAAAGGAGCGTACATTATTTCTAAAGGTGAAAAAGAAACACCTGATGCGCTAATTTTAGCTACTGGTTCTGAAGTAGGGTTAGCAGTAGAAGCCCAAAAAGCTTTATCAACAGAAGGTATTGATGTTTCTGTTGTAAGTATGCCTTCATGGGATCGCTTTGAGAAGCAAACGGATGAGTATAAGCAATCCGTTCTACCAAAAACGGTTAAAAAACGTCTTGCTATTGAAATGGCAAATCCATTAGGTTGGGAAAGATATACGGGAGATGAGGGAGACATCATTGGTATTCATACATTTGGTGCTTCTGCTCCTGGTAATAAAATCATGGAAGAATACGGATTTACAGTTGAAAATGTAGTAGCAAAAGTGAAAAAGTTATTATAATAGTAGAAAAACCGTCAATCGATTGAATGGCGGTTTTTTTCATGTTTATATGTAGATTTTCCTATTCGACAAAAATAGAATATATCTTTACCACGAAATGACAAACGTCGTTACTAGATATTTCTATAATAGAAGATAAGAGTTCGTGGTAGGAGGAGTTCTATGCGACATTATCATATCTATTTAATAGAAGAAGAAGTAGCGAAACAATATTACGGAAAAGAAGTTAAGATATATCAACTTTTTCAAGAGTTTGATCAAAATAAAAGACTGAAGCCAATAATAACGAAGCAAATCGACTTTATTACACAAACAATTCCTACTTTTAAGATTCAGAAAGTTATGGAGTCTACTTTAAAAAATAGAAAAGATTATGAAGGACACATGTACAAGCATTCTATTTGGTTGCCGAATAGTAGATCTGCTGCTAGTATTTCTATTTTTGAAAATTTTATAGAGTTAACGGCAACTGGTTCTTTTGAGGCGGAAACGATTTTCTTTGAAATATTAAGAAAAGAAAATCCTTTTTACCTTGCTATTGATTTAAAAGCGGAGAGGTTTGGGTGGCTTTTTCCTATCAAACAAAGGAAATTTGTATAATATTTAGAAGAAAATTAAAAGAGAATGTTGTATAATTACCTTTGGTTTAGTAAACTACATTAGTAGATACGTTTTAAGGAGGAAATAGTAAGATGGAACTATGGCTCGCGATTTCATTAATAGTAGTAGCTCTTCTAGCAGGAGTTGCACTAGGATTTTTCATCGCTCGTAAATACATGATGAGCTACTTAAAGAAAAATCCACCAATTAACGAACAAATGTTAAAAGTGATGATGATGCAAATGGGAATGAAACCTTCTCAGAAAAAAATCACACAAATGATGAAAGCAATGAACAACCAAATGAAATAATAAAGAGACAAGCACTCATTGTTATGGGTGCTTTTTCTATTGTTTAGGAAATTCCAATTAATTTTACTACGCATTCCTTCATTTCAATCATAAAACTCTTCCTAAAAATTAGAAAATTTGCTAAACTGAAAAAGTTAAAAAAAGAAAAGAGACAGCTGGGGGATAGTCAATGAGTATATTTAAAGATCTTTGGTGGTTCTTTAAACAAGAAAAAAAAGCGTACATACCTGGAGTAATCTTACTTGCATTTGTTGCAATGCTTGAATTAGTACCTCCTTTTATTGTAGGAAGAACAGTGGACTATATTGCAAATGGGGAATTAACGAGGGAGTTAATTTTGCAATTGATGGTCGTCTTACTCGTAACTGCAATCATCGTATATATACTGCGCTATTTATGGAGAATCATGATTTTTGGTGCCTCTGTTCGTCTAGGAAGGTTATTAAGAAACCAACTATACGAACATTTCACTAAAATGTCTCCTAGGTTTTATCAGAAGAAAAGAGTCGGGGATTTAATGGCCCATTCTACTAATGATTTGCAGGCAGTTCAACAAACAGCAGGTGCTGGAGTACTAACATTAGTGGACTCCCTAATGACTGGTGGTTTTGTTTTAATTGCAATGGCAACGACAATAAGTTGGAAATTAACGTTAATTTGTTTAATTCCGATGCCATTTATGGCTCTTTCCACAAACTATTATGGGACGTTATTACACAAAACATTCCATAAAGCTCAAGCGGCTTTTTCTTCTTTAAATGATAAAGTTCAAGAAAGTGTTAATGGAATAAAAGTGATTAAAACGTTTGGTCAAGAAAAAGAAGATATTCAAGAATTTGAAAAGCAATCAGAAGATGTTGTGAAGAAAAATGTAACAGTCGCTAAAATTGATTCTTTATTTGACCCTACAATTGGGTTTATTGTTGGTGTTTCATTCTTTCTTGCCGTCTCTTTTGGTGGGTATTATGTTGTACAAGGAGAGCTATCGATAGGTCAGTTAATTGCATTTACTACTTACCTTGGCTTGCTAATTTGGCCAATGCTTGCATTTGGCTGGTTGTTTAATATTGTAGAACGTGGACGTGCATCATATGATCGTGTAACGAACCTTCTAAAAGAAGAAGTAGATATTCAAGACAAGTCAGAAGCTATAGCTACAGTCCCTAGTGGAGATGTAACATATAACATTAAAGAATTTACGTATCCAACAGAAGCTGAAAGTGTTCTAAGAGATATAACTTTCTCCTTACCACAAGGTGGGACACTTGGGGTTGTTGGAAAGACTGGTAGCGGGAAAACAAGTCTATTAAAATTGTTAATTCGTGAATTTGACCTTTCACATGGCTCGATTTCCATAGGACATCGTTCCATTAACGAATATCAAATTGAGTATTTACGAAAAGCAATCGGATACGTTCCTCAAGATCATTTCTTATTTTCAGCGACGATTGCGGACAACATTGCATTCTCATGTCCAGAAGCTTCATTTGAAGATATAGTACATGCTGCAAAACTAGCAAACATTCATGATGATATTATCCAATTCACACACGGGTATGACACCGTTGTTGGTGAAAGAGGAGTTTCATTATCAGGTGGTCAAAAGCAACGAATTTCCATTGCTCGTTCGTTAATTATGGATCCTGAAATATTAATACTAGATGATTCTCTCTCAGCAGTAGATGCGAAGACGGAAGAAAACATATTACATGCCCTAAAAGAAAACCGACAAGGGAAAACAACCATTATTACTTCTCATCGATTAAGTGCTATTCAACATGCCAATATTATCATTGTCATGGAGAGTGGAACAATTGTACAAAAAGGTACACATGAAGAGTTAATGGAAGAAGAAGGCTGGTATAGAGAAATGTATCACCGTCAGCAGCTGGAATCCCTTGTAGAGCATGGAGGGTAAATAGATGAATATTCAAACACAAACAATCACAGCAAAAGAACAAAGAACCGTATTAAAAAGGTTATTATCCTATGCAGGAAAGTATAAAAAAGAATTTATTTTTGCGTTTATTCTACTCATCTTCGCAACAATCGGTGAGATAATTGGCCCATATTTAGTTAAAGTATTTATTGATGATTATTTAACACCTAACTCATTTGAAATGGGACCTATTACAACCCTCGCAGCACTTTATGTAGGGATACTAATCGTAAAAACTATATTAACTTATTTTCAACTTTTAAAGTTTCAAGAGATTTCTTTAAAAATTATTCAAGATTTACGTATTGATGTTTTCTCGAAAGTTCAAAAGCTTGGATTGAAATTTTTCGATAAAACTCCTGGTGGAAGTATTGTGTCGAGAGTTACGAACGATACTGAAGCAATTAAAGATATGTTTGTAAGTGTTATTTCTACTTTTGTGCAAAATGGTGTCTTTTTAGTCGGTATCTTTATTGCCATGTTCCTTTTAAACGTACAGTTAGCACTATTTTGTTTACTAATTATCCCTATTATCTTTGGGATCATGGCAACATACCGCCACTTTAGCTCTCGTTTTTATGCAGATATGAGGGAAAGATTAAGTCAATTAAATGCGAAGTTAAATGAAAGTTTACAGGGTATGTCGATCATTCAAGTGTTTAGACAGGAACGCCGATTACGAAAAGAATTTAGTGACATAAATGATGCTCACTATAAAGCTGGAATGAAAAATATAAAATTAGATGGATTGTTACTTCGCCCAGCCATCGATCTAGTTTATGTGTTCTCCTTAATATTAGTTTTAAGTTATTTTGGAATAGCTTCTTTAGGTAGTGAAATCGAAATAGGGGTTTTATATGCGTTTGTTAACTATTTAGGAAGATTTTTCGAACCTGTCAATCAAATGATGATGAGACTTTCTATGTACCAACAGGCAATCGTTTCTGCATCTCGTGTGTTTACTTTATTAGATGAAAAAGAGTTAGCTCCGGTTGCTCAAAGTAATAATAGTCATATGGTATCTAAAGGGGAAATTGAATTTAAAAATGTTACATTCTCGTATGATGGATCAAGAGATGTGTTAAAAAATATTTCTTTCACTGCAAAACAAGGAGAAACAATTGCTCTAGTTGGTCATACAGGTAGTGGGAAAAGCTCGATTATTAATTTACTCATGAGGTTTTATGCTATTGAAAAAGGCGATATATTAATAGACGGTGTATCTATTAAAGAGTATAACGATGATGAACTTCGTAAAAAAATGGGGTTAGTACTTCAAGATCCGTTTCTTTTCTATGGAACAATTAATCATAACATTCGACTGCATAATGAGGAAATTACGGATGAAGAAATTGTGGAAGCATCGGAGTTTGTTCAAGCAAATCATTTTATTGAGAGATTGCCAGATAAGTATGAACAGTTAGTGGTAGAACGCGGGTCCACCTTCTCAAGTGGGCAAAGACAGCTTGTTGCATTTGCAAGAACAATTGCCACAAAACCGAAAATTCTCGTACTAGACGAGGCTACTGCCAATATTGATACAGAAACAGAAGAAGCAATTCAAGTTGCGCTAGAGAAAATGAGAAAAGGTAGAACCACAATTGCCATTGCACATCGATTATCTACAATCCAAGATGCAGACCAAATATTTGTGCTTCATCAAGGAGAAATTGTAGAAAGAGGTACACATCAACAATTAATAAGTCAAGAAGGCTTGTATCAAAAAATGTATCTACTACAAAACGGAACGGCAAACAAGTTAGAAGATGTTGTAACGAATAATTAAAAAAAAAGGGCTGTCCAGAAAGAATTTTCTGAACAGCCCCTTTGTTAGTAATATTGTTATTAATAAGCCGTGCCGGTGGTGTGGACGCTTTCCGCAGGGGAGGCAGTGAGCCTCCTCGAGCCCTTTGGCTCTGCGGGGTCTCACCAGCCTACCCTATCCCGCAGGACAAGGAAGGCTACGGGAGCAAAACATCGCACGAAGAAAATGCGGAAGCATTTTCGAGGAGTCGTCCACACCACCGGCACTTTGTATACATTTTGATCTCGTATTCAGTCTTTCAATGTCTTTTCATTTTTAGATTTATTCTATTAATTAGAGAAATTCATTTCATTATATTTGTTCATTAGAGTGTCTAGTTCTTGGCTTATTTGTAACGTTTTGGAGGAGGATAAGCCAGTTTTGGCAACTATTTCTAATAGTTCCGTTCGTTTGTTTTCGATGAGTTTTAGAATGTCTTGTTTTGTAATAGTTGTCAAAGTAAATGCCTCTCTCTCATCAATCATTATGTATGATAATTATACATAGTAATGGTAATTAATTCAAAGGAAAAATGTTGGAAATCACCTTTTTTTATAATGTCATTATTTCGTCATAGTTTTAATAGACTTGTTAGTATGTATCGCACTACTTCTTTTGTTATGATAATAATAGTATAAATATAATAGTATATTGAGAAGTATGAATGTAAAGGAGTGGTTTTTGCGTGACTGGAGAGGTTTTTACGGATTTAAATGTTTTCCTTGCGTTTGGTGCAGGATTTTTATCGTTTATTTCGCCTTGTACACTACCAATTTATCCGGCGTTTCTTTCATATATTACGGGAATGTCAGTGGGAGAATTAAAATCTGAAAAAGGAATGATGCAAAGACGAAGTATATTACATACTCTGTTTTTCCTTTTAGGATTCTGTATTATTTTTATTGCAATAGGATTTAGTACTACTTTTATCGGTGGATTTTTTATTAAGTATCAAGATTTATTAAGGCAATTAGGAGCCATACTAATTATCTTTTTTGGATTTGTCATTTTAGGAGTATTTCAGCCGAAGTTTTTAATGCAAGATAAAAAGCTAGCCTTTAAAAATCGTCCTTCTGGATACTTCGGGAGTACAGTGATTGGTTTAGCGTTTGCTGCTGGATGGACACCATGTTCGGGGCCAATTTTAGGTGCAGTTATTGGTCTAGCCGCAACGAATCCTAATTCTGCTATGATCTATATGGTTGCATATGCACTTGGATTCTCTATTCCTTTCTTTATATTAAGTTTCTTTATCGGCAGAATGGGCTGGGTTAAGAGTAACTATGCTAAAATAATGAAGATTGGTGGGTCCTTAATGATTGCTGTAGGAATTCTACTTTTCTTTGATTTAATGACAAAAATCATTGAAGTGTTCTCACGTCTAACGGGCGGATTTACAGGGTTTTAACAAAACTTATACACTTTTTTATTGCTTACTAGTATAAAAAGAGATAAAGTTATGATTAGAAAATATTTCTTTTATTGGAACTATGTGAGGAGGGACTTCTACGTGGCTAACATATTAGTGGTGGATGACGCGAAATTTATGAGAGTTACTTTGTCTAGTATATTTAACAACGCCAACCACAATGTTGTCGGAGAAGGACAAAATGGTAAAGAAGCGATCGAACTTTATCGTGAGTTGGCACCTGATCTTGTTACGATGGATATAACAATGCCAGAAATGAATGGTATTGATGCAGTAAAAGAGATTGTAAAAGAATATCCACATGCAAAAATTATCATGTGTTCGGCAATGGGACAACAAAAATTAATAGTAGAAGCAATAGAAGCTGGTGCAAAAGATTTTATCGTAAAACCTTTTGATGAAAGCAGGGTATTAGAGGCAGTTGAGAGAGTGTTAAATTAAAAATTACATTAAAATACCATTTGAGTCATTTACTTAAATGGTATTTTTAATTTTGCTTAATTTAGGTATAATAATAGGGAGCAAATGAATTGAGGATGATGGTGATGGTAACAACAACTGTATTAAGTACGATAGCAGCGGTCATTATGGCTTTGGCCGTAATTTTTATTAGAATGAAAGCTGCAAAGAAACCTGCAACAGCTAGAAAAATAATACTTCCACCAATCTTTATGAGTACGGGAGCATTGATGTTTTTAGTCCCGCAATTTCAAGTTTCTTGGCTACAAGTAATAGAAGCGTTAGCAGTAGGGGCTATATTTTCTATCTTTTTAGTAAAAACGTCAAAATTTGAAATAAAAGGTCAAGATATTTTTCTAAAGAGATCGAAAGCTTTTGCCTTCATTTTGTTAGGTTTATTAGCTATCCGAATCGTATTGAAGCTTGTCCTAAGTACGCATATTGATTTTGGAGAATTAACGGGAATGTTTTGGCTATTAGCATTTGGTATGATTGTGCCGTGGCGAATTGCGATGTATATGCAATATAAAAAATTAGCCACTCATTTATCAGATCCAGATTTTAAAAATACGGTTAAAGTGTAAAAGGTCTATCACATTGGATAGACCTTTTACTTTTACTTATCTTTAAAATAGATGTTGATAGGGTTTCACATCGATTTGTTGTTCTTTTAATTTCTTTAGAAGGAACTTGTGATCCCGCTTTGGTGTAGCAAGAATGTAACCTCTTACTACATGTTCTTTTGTTATTTTTTCCGCTTTTTCGTTGTATGCTAGTTCGCCAATTTTACCTGCTATTTTTTGTCTAGCTATATCTCTAAACAATTCAGGAACAGGATTTACTAGTTCTTCTAGTAAAAGTTTTAACTCTTCAGGCCATAAATGGCGTGTTTTTTGTAAATAAAAATCTTGCCAATCTAGTTCTGACTTCCCATCTTCTTTCGGAAGTCGTTTTAAAAACTTGCGGAACATGAAAAATCCACCGATTGTTAAAAGACCAATCATTGTTACTACCCAAAAAAGGATAAACCACATAAAAAAACCGGATAACATCATACAGAATTACCTCCGAACAAACTTCTTATCTAAAACTACTATGTAGTATGTGAATAGTATAGTATGGTAACTTAAGAAATAGAGACAAGTGTCTTACTTTCTTATTAAACTATTTTACATTATACTATTATACATAAAACTATACGACTTGCACTATTAAATCGATTCATAAAATTTAAGGAGGGATACATGATGAGGAAAATTGGAGCACTTATAGGAAATATGGGAAATATGGAAGTTTTGTCATCACACGTATGCCCAAAATGTAATAGAGAAGTAAGAAGAGTAAAAATGCAAATAATTGGTGGAGAAAATAAAGGACAATGGCAAGTAATGGAGAACGAATGTGATTGCCGTCTTGCAAAAGAGACGATGGAAGCAGAAAAAAGAAGAAAACACCGTTTCTTTGAACAGTTTTGTATTATACCTGAAGAGTTAGGATCCGCTACATTTGAAAACTTTAAAATTGAATACGAAAGTCAAGCAGAAGCGCTTGAAAGAACGATTGATTATATAGATCGTTTTACTGGAAAAGAAAACTTATATTATTTCGGAAGAACTGGTAGAGGAAAAACGCATTTAGCAGTTGGATTATATAAAGTTTTAACAAATAGCGGTTTTACGGTTATGTTTTTTGATGTTCCCAAGTTAATGGATACAATCGTTGCCTCATGGGATAATGATGCAGGATATTCAGAGAGTAAGTTTATGAAAGCTGTATCAGAAGCGGATGTACTTATTCTAGATGATTTAGGTGTAGAAAGGATCAGTGAATGGGTAGACCAAACACTATATTCCATTTTAAACAGAAGACAAGGGAAAAGTGTGATCTTTACTTCTAACATACACCCAGCAGACTTAACGAAAAGATACGGAGAACGTATTGCCGATCGTATAAAAAATAAAATGAAGCAAGATCAACTAATTTCTATTAGTATTCCAGAGAGTTACCGTACACAAGATTTAACAATGTACAAAGAATAAAAAAGCGCCCTATTCTTTTAAAAAGAGTAGGGTGTTTTGTATGTAAAAAGTTGGCGGGACTGCGTGGGAATCGAACCCACCTGAGACGACACGCGCCTCACAAGTAGTTTTGAAGACTAAGACGAGCACCAGCTTCGTAATCAGCCCCAAGTTATCTGAACCTATTTTAAAGTATAATTCATCATACTTCAAGGGATTTGATTTTTATACTAGGTTCTAAATTGGTATAATAGCAATATTAGAATTTATACGGAGTGAAAAATCATTGGATTTATATTGTATTAAACATAAAAAACAATTAGTAGAAAAACTAAACAATAAAAACGAAATAGTGTCTTACTGTGTGTACTGTGATTATGAGAAAGAGTATATAACCCTATCTGATAAATACGACAAAGAAGAAAATATATTAAATATACAAAATAAGAAAAGTAGAAAGCTATTAGGTAAAGTCTCAGCAACAATTTTATTAATCTTTCTCTTAAACCTTGTATTACACTGGTTCTTGTCAATCGTAATAGGATTATTTGTCTTAAATCTCATCCTTTTTCGAAATGTTACAAAGCTTAAAGCCAAGCCTTCAAAAGAACTTATTCAAGCTAAAAAGTTAAACGAAAGTAGTATTTTTGCCAATAATGTGGAACAAAAAAAGCGTCAGTGGAAAAAAGACTATTTGCAAGAAAATAAAGGTGAGAAGCTAAATGTGGAAAAATGGAATAAGCACTTAAGGCAATTTTATAAGCGTGACTAGTGAATCACCTATACAGGCAAACCAAGTTGTACATATCGTATAGAAAGCGATGTGAAGGGGTGAATTACTATGGAATGTTTTATACACAATGTAACAATTGAGAGTGTTTCAGGAGGTATCGTTAATTTCGGAAATATTTTTAACGCGTCACCTGCGTCTGTTGAAAAAGCGATTACAGGTTCTGGTAGTGCTAATAGTGGAGATTACGTGACAACCAATACAAAAGTAAGCAAAGTAAACGTCTGTTGTAAAAAAAGAGGAAGATGGGAGATTCAAAGTTCTGGAGGGGAAGCGAATAGTGGATAAACAATATACGGTTGGTATTGCTGGGCATATCGACCATGGTAAGACAAGCTTAGTGAAAAAATTAACAGGCATTGATACAGATAGATTGAAAGAAGAAAAAGAACGGCAAATCTCAATTGAACTTGGATTTGCTCCATTAGCCCTTAAAGAGCTGGGGACGGTTTCCATTATTGATGTACCTGGACATGAACGTTTTATTAGACAAATGATAGCCGGGGTATCAGGTATTGACTTAGTTATTCTAGTTGTAGCGGCCGACGAAGGAGTTATGCCACAAACGAGAGAACATTTACAAATTTTAAAGTTTTTAGAAGTACCAAAAGGAATTATTGCTATTACTAAAATAGACAAAGTCGAAAAAGAATTCTTGCAGCTAGTAAAAGAAGAAATTTTGGAAGAATTAGAAGGTACAATTTTCCAGCGGGCGAAAGTACATTATGTAAACAATAATAATGGAGAAGGATTGGATGATCTAACAGAAACGATTGCTACTACTCTTCAAAAAATAAAAGAAAAAGATACAAGCGGTAACTTTCGATTGCCAATCGACCAAGTATTTACGTTGAAAGGGCAAGGAACAATTGTAAGAGGAACCATTGTAGAAGGGGCCGTTTCAGAAGGTGATACGATAGAAATACTTCCAGCAAAAATTGAAACGAAAGTTAGACAATTGCAAGTACATAACACTCGGGAAAGTGTTGCCGTTGCCGGACAACGAGTTGCCATAAACTTGCCCAATTTATCAACTGAACTTGTACGAAGAGGCGACGTACTTTCACATAAAGGAGATTACAAGGCATCTACTGTATTAGATGTATCTCTCCAGTTTGTCCCTTCACTAAAATTAGATTTAAAGCAAAGATCACCAATAAGAGTATATATTGGCACTAGAGAAGTAGATGGGAAAATAGTTTTCTTTGATAGGAATACTTTAACAAGAACGAATGATGAAGTAATTTGTCAAGTAAGATTAGAAGAAGAAGTTGTCGCAAAAAGAGGGGACAAGTTAATCATACGTAGGCCGTCTCCTTCCGAAACAATAGGTGGAGGATGGATCATTAATCCTAATGGTGATAAGTATAAATTCGGTAATGAAACTATACATAAATTAGAAAGAATGAAAGAGGGCACAATACCTGAACGTGTAAAAGAAAATATGGGGCCCGAATCAACTATTACATTAGAAAAATTGACACAAAAAGTTGGTCTAGGAGAAGATGAGATTTATCAACAAGTCGTGAGCGGAGATTTAATTAAAATAACTCCAACTATATATACAACAAATGAAATGGTTAACAAAAAAACAATAGAATTAAAGTATGAGTTGTCCAATTTTCATTTGAATAATCCTTTGAAAGAAGGAATTCAAAAAGCGGAATTAACATCTCTGTTTCAAAAAAGTTTATCCCAAGATTTATTTCATTATTTATTCGAGAAGTTATTTACAAACGGTATGATTCAAAAAGTTGGAACAATTATTGCTTTAACTGGATTTCGTCCTAGCTTACCTCCAAAATGGGAAAAACGTTTAATGCAAGTTTATAAAGGGTTAGAAAGAGATGGAATCAGAGTAGACACATATGATTCATATGTAAAAGAAGCTGGAATTCCAGAAAGCATTGCAATGGATTACAAATATTATCTACTTCATCAAAAGATCGGATATGAATTAGATAATAAGCATATTATTTTAAAATTGTCCATCGATAAATCTCTAGATTTACTTATGGATAAAACGGGTGATAATTTCACTGTGAATGAAGCGAAAGCTATCCTAGACCTTTCAAGAAAATATGTTATTCCGTACTTAGAACTTTTAGATAGATTAACATACACAGAGCGAAATGATAGTACACGTACGTGGATAAAAAATAAGCAGCACGGAACAAGTTAATGCTCTGTGCTGTTTTTGTATACATTAATCAATTTCATAATTACGGTTCGTTTAGTGAAAAACAAATTATTTATCTTATATAAGTACATATCGTTCGTATTTTATGTGTTTTCACAAGGGGCATAGAGTCTTATGATTCGTTTTTCGTGTACTAATCATACTTTATGAAACGAACTCACATATATCATTTTTGCAGTAGACTCTTTAACCTCGCCGATTATGGAAGCATACATATTACCTGCTTTTTGAAGTATATCTACATACTCTTTTGCGGCAGTTTTATTCATACTAATTAGTAACCCTCCAGATGTAATGGCATCACATAAGATAAGCTGATCGGTAATGGTTAATGTACTTTCATAGAAAATAAAATCCTGAAGCCATTCCCAATTCGCTTTCGTTCCTCCAGGGATGATTCCTTCGTCTGCTAAAAGTTTAGTTCCACCAAGGATAGGTACTTGATCTATATTAATATGTATACTTACATTGCTACCTTCTGCCATTTCTTTGGTGTGACCAAGTAAACCAAAACCTGTCACATCTGTTACGGCAGATGGAGAATACTCTTTCAAATGTTCGGCAGCAGTTTTGTTAAGAGTAGCCATGATACTTGTAACTTCATTCATCTGGTTTTCGCTCACTTTGTTTCGTTTTATTCCGGTAGTAATAATACCAACCCCAATAGGCTTTGTTAAGACTAAAACATCACCAGGAGCTGCCCCTTTATTTTTCCAAAGCTTAGCTGGATGAGCAAAACCCGTTACACTTAAGCCGAATTTTGGTTCTTGATCATCAATGGAGTGCCCACCGATAATGACGGCTCCTGCTTCTTTCACTTTGTCGTAAGCACCAGCTAATATTTTGTTTAATATTTCAGGTCCTAACTTCTTTATAGGATAGCCAACAATATTTAATGCTGTTTTAGGCTCTCCACCCATTGCATATACATCGCTTAATGCATTTGCAGCAGCGATTTGCCCAAACATATATGGATCATCTACTATAGGTGTAAAATAATCAACTGTTTGGATAATCGCAAGCTCATCAGAGATTCTGTAAACACCTGCATCATCTGACGTTTCATATCCTACTAAAACATTATCATCATGTAAATTGGAAGGTAAACCACGCAAAACTTGCGTGAGGTCACTCGGACCAAGCTTACATCCTCAGCCAGCTTTTGATGATAAAGAAGTTAATTTCACTTTTTCTTGTTCACTCATTGCGCTCACCTCACTTATGCTTATGAATAGTATATAAGAGAGGTACCTTCATTTCCAACTTAAACCCGTGATAAAATTCAAACTTTTGCGAAAAACTACTATTTGTACTAAAATGTGTACAAGCCTTCAAAAGAAAAGGCTAATACGAAAAAAATTTTAGGAGGATATTATTATGACTTCTTATAAAGTTTCTGTTGAATTTTGCATGCAGTGAAACTACGCACCAAAAGCCGCGAGTTTCGCGGAACAGTTGTTTAGTCATTTCAGACACAATATTACTTCACTTGAATTAGTCCCAAGTTCGGGAGGAGCGTTTGAAGTAATCGTTAACGACACAAAGATTTACTCAAAACTTGAAACAGGCGTTTTTCCTAAAGCTGAAGAAATCATTACGCAAATGGAAGTTAAGTAGCAAAGGGAGGAGACTAGTCTCTTCTCTTTTTTGTTATAATGAAAATTATAGATGAAACTCGAGTGGACAAGGTGAGGATAAATGAAGCAAAATTTACGTTTAATTCCTGCTATACATGAATTACAAAAAAATAAACAGTTCAATACATTTATAGAAAAATACTCATTCTCAGAAGAATTATTAACTAATTTACTTAGAAAAGCTGTTAACGAAATAAGACAAGAAATACTATCTACTGAAGAGAAAGCGACTGTCGATTTGGAAAATGAAATTTGGCACCGTCTAGAAACTAAATGCGAGCGAAGAAAAGAATTTTATTTACGAAAAGTAATTAATGGTACTGGTACCATATTACATACCAATTTAGGAAGAGCTCGCCTAAGTGACAAGGCAATAGAACGTGTTTTAGAAGTGGCAAAAGGGTATTCCAATTTGGAGTTTAACAACTCAACAGGAAAAAGAGGGTCCCGTCACGATATTTTAGAAAGTATGCTAACAGAACTAACAGGTTCTGAAGCGGCTATGGTTGTAAATAATAATGCGGCTGCTGTTTACTTAATCTTAAAAGCATTAGCGAAAGAAAAAGAAGTAATTGTATCAAGAGGGCAACTTGTGGAGATTGGCGGTTCGTTTCGCATTTCTTCCATCATGGAAGAAAGCGGAGCAAAACTAGTTGAGGTCGGTACAACAAACAAAACGCATTTATATGATTATGAACATGCACTAAATGAAAATACTGCCATGATTTTAAAAGTGCATACAAGCAATTTTAAAACAATAGGTTTTACTAAAACAGTAGGAACTAATGAGCTCGTAGCTCTAAAGATGATAAAAGAAGATGTAGTCATATACGAAGACCTTGGTAGTGGAGTTTTAGTCGATTTAATGGGCAAAGGAATTGGGGAAGAGCCAGTTGTAAAAGAAGTTACAGCACAAGGTGTAGATCTTGTATCTTTCTCTGGAGATAAGCTATTAGGTGGTCCACAAGCAGGAATAATTGTCGGAAAGAAAAACTACATAGACTTGTTGAAGAAACATCAATTAGCAAGAGTGTTACGGGTAGATAAGATGAGTATTGCTGCTCTAGAAGGGACATTGATGGCTTATTTTACTGATGAAGAAAAAGAAATACCAACGATTCGTGACATTTTACAACCAATTGAACACATACATCAAAAAACAGAATATGCAAAGAATGAATTAGAAAAACTACTTCCAGCGTTTTCATTACAACTTTGTGAAGATGTGTCGTATATAGGTGGGGGAACAATGCCGGAAGTGAATTTACCAACAACGATATTAAAAATAACACCACCCGAAACTATATCTGTAAATAGTGTGGTAGAACGCCTTCGTTTTGGTACCCCTTCTGTTGTTGTAAGACAAAAAGACAATCGGATTATTGTCGATTTTCGTACGATAACAGAAGAGGAAGTGAATGAAGTTTGTTCAGCGTTAATGCATGTATTAGGCGAAGAATTGTAGTGGAAATGACCTCGCCTTACAAATGTAAATTACATATCGTGATTTGATTTTGATTTTTGCCTTGTATGGTTACGGTTTTTCACTTTATGTGAACCACTTAAAGGTTCAGGTTGTCCAGGATTGTTACCTTTAGGAGCATTTTTTCTCATATCTTTTCCGTCATTCTTATTCATATACCACCCTCCTTTTACAATGTTAGTTTGAGGATTTGTTAGGTTAAATATTCTAGATAAAAGAGCATAGTTTTTCCTTTTTTGGTTACGATATGAAGAGCAAATTTTATTACAAAAAAGGAGACATCATCATGCCTTATCATAAAGATAAACAACAAGCTTTCCAAGCGGCGCAACAAGGAACAGAGCAAGCACGAGATGTGTACAGTCAAATTGTAAAAAATGACCCTGATTATGGTCAGCATTTAAAAAGATTGCAAAATGAAGTAGATGAAGCTTTAAATCAAATACAAAATGCGCTTGAAGTTGCTTCTGAGACGCAACGCCCTCAACTTCAACAATTTCAACAAGATTTAACTTCTATGATCCAAAATGCTGATTATGATGTAACTGAATAAACAGCAGAAGGCCAACATCTAAAAGGTGTTGGCCTTCGTTATGATTCCTTACTGGTTCTTTTTACGTTTTTTATTGTTCTGCTTTTGAGCTTCTGTTAAAGGTTCGTTTGAAAATTCTTCGTTATAACCTGTTCCTTTTCCTTGCGCTTTTGCTGCATTCATTCCTTCAATCACGTGGTTTGCTTTTCTTTTACCCATAATATAATGCCTCCCTAAATTCTTTTTTGGCTGTGTGTAATAACACCGCTGTTGATTTCCGCGCATGTCTCCGCTTTCCGCGGGCGGGCCGGGAGCCTCCTCGGCTTCGCCTGTGGGGTCTTCCCGCTCCCCGCTTCTCCCGCAGGACAAGGAAGGCTTCCAAGCGATGCATCGCACGAAGGAAATGCATATGCATTTTCGAAGAGTCTACGACATGCGCTCCAATCAACAGCTAGACATTTATCAAAATCAACACTTTTTTTAACATAGCCATTACTTCCGACAAATTAACGGAAGTAAGATTAGGATGCGCTTTTTAAGGGGAATGATGTATAAGTTAAATTATCCGAAATATAAGTGTAACTTATGTAATTTAATAACTTTATTGATATTTACTTATGATACATGATGTATTAATATAAACACGTAAGCAATTTAAGGTGGGAGAAGCAATCGGGTATTAGCAATAATTGTATTATTTTGTCATAATAAATATGATGATGCATATTCCTACTAAACTATGAGCAGGGGGTTACATAATGACGAAACAAGACGTTTTTAACGCAAGAGCTTCCTTCGATGTTAATGGTAAAACGTATACGTATTACAGCTTAAAAGCACTTGAAGAAGCAAATATCGGTAACGTATCTCGTTTACCATACTCTATTAAAGTGTTACTTGAATCCGTTTTACGTCAAGTAGACGGGCGTGTTATTACGAAAGAGCACGTTGAAAATTTAGCAAAATGGGGCACAGATGAACAAAAGGACATTGATGTACCTTTCAAACCATCTCGTGTTATTTTACAAGACTTCACAGGAGTTCCAGCTGTAGTTGACTTAGCTTCTTTACGTAAAGCAATGGCAGACTTAGGTGGAAACCCTGACAAAATTAACCCAGAGATTCCAGTTGATTTAGTTATCGACCACTCTGTACAAATTGATAAAGCAGGTACGGCTGATTCTTTAGACTTTAACATGAATTTAGAATTCGAACGTAACGCTGAGCGTTATAATTTCCTAAGCTGGGCTAAGAAATCATTTGATAACTATCGTGCGGTTCCACCAGCAACTGGTATCGTTCACCAAGTTAACTTAGAGTTTTTAGCTAATGTTGTTCATTCTGTTGAACAAGACGGCGAATTAGTTGCTTTCCCAGATACACTTGTAGGTACTGACTCTCATACTACAATGATCAATGGTATCGGTGTTCTTGGTTGGGGTGTAGGTGGTATTGAAGCAGAGGCTGGAATGTTAGGTCAACCTTCTTACTTCCCAGTACCTGAAGTTGTAGGTGTAAAACTTACTGGAACATTACCAAATGGAACAACTGCAACAGACCTTGCATTAAAAGTAACGCAAGTGTTACGTAAGCAAGGTGTTGTAGGTAAATTCGTAGAGTTCTTCGGACCAGGAGTTCCAGAACTTCCGTTAGCAGATCGTGCTACTATTGCTAACATGGCACCAGAGTATGGAGCAACTTGTGGATTCTTCCCTGTAGACGAAGAAGCACTTGACTACTTACGTCTAACTGGCCGTGATGAAGAGCATATTAAAGTGGTAGAAGAATATTGTAAAGCAAATGGATTATTCTTTACAAAAGAAGCTAATCCAATCTACACAAATGTTGTAGAAATAGATTTAGGTGAAATTGAACCTAACCTTTCTGGACCTAAACGTCCTCAAGACCTTGTACCTCTTTCTATGATGAAAGAAACGTTCCACAATGCACTTGTTGCTCCACAAGGAAACCAAGGTTATGGATTAACACCTACTGATATTAATAAAGAAATAGAAGTTACACTAGGTTCAGGCGAAAAAACTACAATGAAAACTGGTTCTATCGCAATCGCTTCGATTACTTCTTGTACAAATACATCTAACCCATACGTTTTAATCGCGGCTGGCTTAGTAGCGAAAAAAGCTGTTGAATTAGGAATTGAGGTTCCTTCATTCGTTAAGACTTCTTTAGCTCCAGGTTCAAAAGTTGTAACAGCTTACTTAAACGATTCTGGTTTACAACCATATTTAGACCAATTAGGTTTTAACATCGTTGGTTACGGTTGTGCAACTTGTATTGGTAACTCAGGTCCATTAGCAGATGAAATCGAAGAAGCAATTGCTGCAAACGATTTATTAGTAACATCTGTACTTTCTGGTAACCGTAACTTCGAAGGGCGTATTCACCCTCTAGTGAAAGGTAACTACTTAGCATCTCCACCGCTAGTTGTTGCTTACGCGTTAGCTGGTACGGTTGATATCGACCTTCAAAGCGATGTAATCGGAAAAGGTAAAGACGGTCAAGACGTTTACTTCAAAGACATCTGGCCAGCTATGGACGATGTTAAGGCACTTGTTAAATCAACTGTTACTCCAGAACTATTCCGTAAAGAGTACGAAACAGTATTTGATGATAACGAGCGTTGGAATGCGATTGAAACTTCTGACGAAGCTTTATATACATGGGATGATGATTCTACTTACATTCAAAACCCTCCATTCTTCGAAGGGTTATCTGCTGAAGCAGGAACAGTTGAACCATTATCTGGATTACGCGTAGTTGGTAAGTTTGCTGATTCAGTAACAACTGACCACATTTCTCCAGCTGGTTCAATTGGTAAAGATACTCCAGCAGGTCGTTACTTACAAGCAAATGGAGTGGAGCCTCGTGACTTCAACTCTTATGGTTCTCGTCGTGGTAACCATGAAGTAATGATGCGTGGTACGTTTGCAAATATTCGTATCCGTAACCAAATTGCTCCAGGTACTGAAGGTGGATTGACTACTTACTGGCCAACAGACGAAGTTATGTCTATTTACGATGCTTGTATGAAGTATAAGCAAGACGGTACTGGTCTAATGGTTATCGCTGGTAAAGATTATGGTATGGGAAGCTCTCGTGACTGGGCTGCTAAAGGTACGAACCTATTAGGTATTAAGACAGTTATCGCAGAAAGCTTTGAGCGTATTCACCGCAGTAACTTAGTACTCATGGGAGTTCTTCCTTTACAGTTTAAAGACGGCGAAAGTGCTGAAATCTTAGGCTTAACAGGTAAAGAATCTTTTGAAGTACACGTTGATGAGTCCGTTAAACCTCGCGACATGATCAAAGTAGTAGCTACTGATGAAGAAGGCAACAAAAAAGAATTCGAAGCACTTGTTCGTTTCGATAGTGAAGTAGAAATCGACTACTACCGTCATGGTGGTATTTTACAAATGGTATTACGTGACAAACTAAAAGCGTAATATTCATATAAAGCAAGCTAACCTTTCTTAAAAAAGTTAGCTTGCTTTTTTTTTGTTAGCTATGTTAAAAATTAGTATTGAAAACTAAATACTATTTTACCTGTTGATTTGCGTGCAAGGCTGAGACTCCTGCGGGAGAAGCGTGGAGCGGGAGACCCCATAGCTCTTGCGCCAAGGAGTAGGTTTTTTCACGACAGTTGAAAATAACCTTCCTTTTTACCGCCCGCGGAAAGCGAAGCCTTGCACGGAAATCAACAGCGAACTTTAACACAGCCTTTTTGTTAAAAAATAGACACAGGCAAAAAGCTGGGATTTAGATGTTGGATATGTTTTAATTACAATATATAAATAAAAGTTTGAGGTAATGTTAATGGATTCTATACATATTGGACCAATTGTTATTCAGAAGTATATGATTGTCCTTCTTTTTGCTATCCTTGTTGCATATTTATATATAACAATAATGCTTTTTAAACAAAAAGAAGTGTTAAAAAAAGTGGAAGATCATTTAGTATCGACATTGCTTTTATGGATATTAGTGTTTAAATTTAGTATCATTCTTTTTAGACCTTCCATTATTTGGACCAATCCTTTAGGGTTAATTTATTTCACTGGTGGAACAAATGGAATGTATTTAGCTAGTATAGTAAGTATCCTGTTCTTTTATATTTTAGCTAGGTATAAATCAAAATTAGATAATAAAACAATAGGTATAATAGTGATACCTACAATAGGTATCACTTATAGTCTGTATTATATTTTAATGAATTTATTTTAATAAAGGGTGAATAGGTTGAAAAAGATAATTGCTATATTGTTTTTAGTCGGACTTGCAGGATTTGCAGTTTTTCAAACGTTAAGCAGTGATCGAAGCGCAGAAGTTGGAGTTGCTGTTGGAGATAAAGCAATGGATTTTGAACTTCCATTATTAGATGGAACGGTTGTTAGGCTCTCGGACTATGAAGGAAAAAAAGTCATTTTAAATTTTTGGGCAACATGGTGCCCACCTTGTAAGGCAGAAATGCCTGAGATGCAAGATTTCCATATAGATAACAAAGATAATGATGTAGTAATACTTGCGGTAAATCTAACAGAACAAGATACAATTGCGAAGGTTAACGAATTCGTAGATGAAGGTGGCTTCACCTTTCCGATTCTTTTAGACGAAAAAGGAACTTGGAGACATTACCAAGTATTAACCATGCCGACCACATACTTCATTGACACAGAAGGTATTATCCGAAACAAACATATTGGAGCCATGACCTACCAAACAATGGAACAACAAATCAAAAGAATGAACTAAACAACCATCTCGGTTGTTTTTTCATTTTCTGAGATAGGTTAAACACTGTATAAATTTGCATGTACAGCGAGCCGAAAAAAGTACCCATAGAAACATTAATAAGTACAGATAGCGGATGTAAAACTATCCATAAGGTGAAAAAAAGTACCGATAGAATTGAAAAGTATTGATAGACAGGGAAAAAGTACCTATAGAACGACTAAAAGTACCCATAGAAACAATAAAAAGTATCAATAGCATATGTAAAACTATCCATAAGAGGAAAGAAGTCCCGAATAAAAAAACAAATTTTCATATAATTTTAATAATTTAACCTAATTCTCATTAATTTGTCAGAAAGTTATCATAATTTTAAAGTTTTTTGGACATTATAACTATTATAATAACTATTAAGAAGGTGATAATAATGAGAAGAATGAGAAAAAGATCTTTTGAAGAACTTGTCCTTGAGAATAAACAAGAACTATTAAAGGACGAAGAGGCTTTAAAACGTATTGAAGACAGACTAGAAGAAAAAATGTTAAATAAAGCGGAATAAGCTTATCCTATATTTGGTTTGTATGAATCCCTTCTACTTTACAAATAGTACAAGTAGGAGGGGATTTTTAATGAGTAATCCAAAAAAACATAGTCAACCTTTCAAACCGAACCATATTGGTACTCAGTCACACTCTGCTGGAGGTAACAAAGGAAAACAAATGCAAGACAAATCCGGTCAACATGCACAAGTAATACAAACTAAAGGTGAGTAAAACTGGTGAACAAAAACTGGATTTCATCAGTTTTTGTTTGTGTTGAAATAATTCAGTAGTACCCAAGTTTTTCAAGAAATGAAAGCTAAAATTATTGTACAAAATAGTAACGTACCGGTATTACTATTTAGGAGGAATAGTCATGACACATAAACATCACCAAGCGAAACCAGACGATCGTAGTGATAATGTAGAAAAATTACAAGATATGGTGCAAAATACAATAGAAAACATCGAGCAAGCGCATGAAACAATGCAGTTTGCAGATGGTGAAGAAAGAGCAAGAATTGAGGCGAAAAATGCTCGTCGTGAGGAAAGCATTCAAGCAATGCGAAGTGAAATTAAAGACGAAGCAGCAGCTAGAGAAAACGGTTATCAATAATTTACTTAAAGAGGCTATGACAAAGCTATATTGAACTAAGAAAAATCCGAACATTATCCCTAATTTATAGGGATAACTCGGATTTTTTTACACCTTTCTAGCAGATGATTGGAGTGCAAACCGAAGACTCCTCGAAAATGCTAACGCATTTCCTTACGAAGGATGTATCGCTCCGTAGCCTTCCTTGTCCTGCGGGAGAGCGAGTTAAGTGAGACCCCACTGGCGCTTGCGCCGAGGAGTAGGTTTTTTCAAGGCAGTTAAAATAACCTTCCTTTTTACCGCCCGCGGAAAGCGAAGGTTTGCACTCCAATCATCTGCGGTATAAAATCCTGACACTAATAGTTCGGCATTAAAGATAAATTTTTAGTTATGTCGCAGTCTCTTTTCCAGGCAAAATACTTTAGGGAGAAAATGCTCTATGGTATGATGTTGAAATAGTAAGTTAATTGGGGGAGTATACATGTTAGTTTCTACGAAAGAGATAGAAGTCCGCTATGCCGAAACAGATCAAATGGGTGTAGTATACCATGCAAATTATTTAGTTTGGATGGAACTTGGAAGAACACAATTAATAAAAGATTTAGGCTTTTCCTATGCTCAAATGGAGATAGATGGTATCATTTCACCGGTGATTGATATTCAGGTTTCTTATAAAAAGCCGTTAAAATACGGAGAAGTTGCAACGATTGGCACTTGGATTGAAAAATATGATGGCTTTCGCTCTGTATACGGATACGAAGTTCTTACACCATCTGGTGAAGTAGCTATTATAGCAACATCATCACATGTTTGTGTGAATAAAGAAACGTTCAGGCCAATTAAGTTTAAAAAAGTTTATCCCGAGTGGCATGAGGCATACGAAAAGGCGAAAAAGCAAGGAGAATAAGATGGCTTTTGGAATTAAAAGAGCTGAGTTAATGAGCTGGAAGAGAAAAGTGGAAAATGGCGATATTGCTTTTATTACTCATTATTGGGTTCATCCGAAGTTTCCGCATATACATACTGTAACAAAAGTGGGCTGTTGTGATATAGAGCACTTAGTAAAGTGGGGAGAGAAGTACGGATTGAAGAGTGAATGGATTCATAACCGTGAGCAGTTTCCACATTTTGATTTGATAGGGGAAAAGCAATTAGAAATATTGGAAATAGAAAATCAATGGGATCAAATTAATAAATTTTTAAAAAGGAAATAGGTAAAATCCTATTTCCTTATTGGTATTCAAACGTTGGTTCATGTAGTGTGGTATTAAAGCCAACATGCAAGTCATGGCCATCAAAATACCAAGCTTCGCTTTCTTCTACGTAAAAGGTTACTCCACCTTTTTCAACAGATGCTACTGGGTTGTCTGGGGCTTGTTTTTCTATCCCAAGAGAGAATCCTTTTTGTACTGTACTACATCCACCGTAGCGTACTTGAAAGCGAATGCTATCTCCATCTTGTAAAAGTAGTTCTTCTTTATACCAGTTTAATGCCTCATCAGAAATGGAAATTTTCATGGTGTTGCTCCTCTCAACTTGTCGGATAGTTATATTATATCTAATGAAATGAATATGAACCAAACGATATACCTTCTAAGGAGAAAAAAATGAAAATTCCGTATACCATTTGTTTTATTATGAAAGAAGACAAAACGTTAATGTTATATCGAAATAAGAAACCAAATCAACATAAGTGGAACGGGGTTGGTGGGAAAATTGAGTCAGGTGAAAATATTTTTAGCTCTATTAAGCGTGAAATTATGGAGGAAACAGGTTTACTAGCATTGGAATTAGATTTCAGCGGAATCGTCACATGGAATGAAGAAAGCGGAATGTACGTTTTCATTTGTAGGAAGTTTGAAGGTGAAGTTCTGGAGGGGCCAGAGGGGAAGTTGGAATGGAAAAGTACCGATTGGGTAATTACAAATAATAAAGTTGTATCCAATATAAAATATTTCCTTCCTCAAATGCTAAAACAGGATCAACCGATAAAAGAACACGCTTTTTACTACAATGGATGTGGAGAAATTGTTGATTATCAAATAAACGAGATGATTCCTTCTATATTTGACGAAGTTACTACTACTACTAAAAAAAGATAAAAAACAACGACAGTGAATTATCAGCTGTCGTTGTTTTCATTACCTATTTCGTGGATTGTTTATCCATTGATACATATGATTCATCATTTCTTCTGTTTTTGCTTGTGCGTTTGGCAAGCCGAATGAAGCAGCGTCTTTTAATGGGACAACGTGAAACTTACTATTAGCTTGTTGTGATACAAACGTTGGGATGAAGTCATCTACTGTTATTTCCAACTTTGACTCTCCAGCCCCTACACTTTTCGAAACTCGCAGTTGTACTACTCCACCAATATCTTTATAATCCCACTTTTGCCCTGAAAGGAAATTTCCTAAAGAGTATATGACAAACATTTTTCCGCCGTCTTTTCTTTCAATAAACTCCATCGGTTGTAAGACGTGAGGGTGATGTCCGATGACAATATCCACACCGATACCGGCTAGAAAGTTAGCAAGCTCTTCTTGCTCTTTATTAGGATATAAAATGTACTCTACTCCCCAGTGCATAGCCACAACGACAACATCCGAATTTTGCTTAGCATGAGCTACATCTTTTTTAATAACTTCTTTATCAATTAAGTTAACTAAATATTCCTTTCCATTTGGAATAGGAATCCCGTTTGTACCGTACGTATAGGATAGAAAAGAAAAGATAAGTCCATTTTTTGTTATCGTTCTTAATGTACTCTGGTCGTCAAAATCTTTATAGCCCCCAACATACTCCATGCCAATTTTTTCATAGTGTTTAATGGCGTTTTGAACGGCTATTTCTCCACGATCAATCGTATGGTTGTTTGCAATACTTACAATGTCTACTCCTGCTTCTAGTAAGGCGTCAGCAACCTCATATGGGGTGTTAAACGTAGGATAAGTGGATAAACCAATTTCTGTTCCACCAACCATTGTTTCCTGATTAGCAATCGAAATGTCTGTTGTTAACAAGAATTCTTTTACTCGAGCTAACATTGGATTAAAATCGTATCCATCATTTGTTTTTGCAGCATTATAGACCGTACTATGAATTAATAAATCACCTACGGCTGAGATAGTTGCTTCGGCATTATAAGATTTTTCGTAAGTATTAACCGTTTTACTACTATGGGTAGAAACATACTGAAGTTCTATTAGGCCATCTACATTGTTGCTATTAAAATTTGCTATTAATAAGGTGAGAAAGATACCTCCTATAGTGACGATTAATAGAATGGGGATGAGTATCGTTTTGTTAAACTTCATAAAGTAGCTCCTTCTTTTCCAATGATTCCAATTATTACTATCTATACTATATAAAAAATCTGTATTCATTGGTAGATTTATTTTTTCGAAAATTGGAATTATTTGCAGGATATTTAATTCGGTTGTCGAAAATTGTTATGGAAGCATATATAAAAGGGGGAAGAGTCTCTTGTTAACTTTTAAAAAACCAGGGGTAGAACAATTTTTTCGTGTAAATTTTATTCAGAATTTTGCAGTAAGTCCAGACGAGAGTCAAATTGTGTTTAGTAGTAACTTCACAGGCCATTATAACTTATGGGCAATGGATTTGCCAAATACGTTTCCATATCAATTAACGTTCCATAATCAAAGTTGCCATAGCTTAACTTACGATAAGAACAATAACTTCTTGTTAACTAGTTTTGATCATGATGGAAATGAATTAGCTCAAATTTATGCTTTACCGACTAAGGGTGGAGACTTAAAGCCAGTTCGTGTGCAGGAAGATGCAAGACATATGCAGCCACAGTTGTCCCATGATGGAAAGAAGTTATATTATACAAGCTCCAAAGGTAATCCTACTTTTTTAAATACATATTGTTACGATCTTGAAACGGAAGAAGAAACGGTAGTATTGGAAGGAGAAGGAGCGGCAACTTATTTAGTAGATGTTTCAAAAAATGAAAAATCTTATATTACGTTAAAACACTTTGCTAATACTTACTCACTAGCCTATCTAGTAGAGAATGGTGAGCAACACTTGTTAACTCCTCCTACTGAAAAGCAACATACAGTAAGTGGAGCAATTTTCGCATCCGAAGGTTCTATTTACTTTTTAACAAACTTTGAAGAGGACATGACGTATTTAGCTCATTTTGATATTCATACGAAAGAGTTCTCCCGTGTACCAACAAAGGAAGGAATTGAATTTAGTGATATTCAATTTGATAAAGAAAATGGATTACTATATTTATGTTCATCTGTTGGAGTCGTAGATGAATTATACACCTTTAACATAAACGAAAACACACTTACTAAAGTAGACTTGCCAGTAGATTCTATTGATAAAGTAGTTGTTGCTAAGAGCGGTAATGTTTATATTTTAGGTCGTTCTGCTGTTATGCCTTTTAATATTTTTAAGAAAGAATTAGGAAGTTCTGAGTGGATAAAGCTTACTAATTATCAAGTTCCAGGAGTAACGGAAGATGAGTTAAGTGATCCAGAAGTTATTAAATATCCTTCTTATGATGGATTAGAAATTGAAGCGCTCTTTTTCCGTCCGAAAAAAGATGTAGATAATGGGCATGTTATTTTATGGCCACATGGTGGACCACAAGCATCTGAGCGAAAGTTTTTCCGCTCTTACTTCCAGTTTGCTATTCATCAAGGATATAGCATTTTTGCACCTAACTTCCGAGGGTCTTCCAACTATGGGTTAAAATTTATGAAGATGGTGGAAGGAGATTGGGGTCATGGGCCACGTCTTGATAATATTCATGGCTTGGAGTGGCTTATTGAAAATGGTTATGCAAAACGTGATAAAATTTTCTTAATGGGCGGTAGTTACGGTGGTTACATGGCATTATTGCTCCATGGTAGACATCCTGAATATTTTAAAGCAGTTATTGATATTTTCGGTGTAAGTAACTTATTTTCTTTCATTGAATCTGTACCAGAGCACTGGAAACCGGTTATGAAACAGTGGGTTGGAGATCCTGTTGAAAATAAAGAGAAGTTAACGGAAGATACACCAATCACTTATTTAGAGACGATGACAAAGCCAATGCTAATTATTCAAGGGGCAAATGATCCTCGTGTCGTAAAGGCGGAATCAGATCAAATCGTAGAAGCTTTACAAGCAAAAGGTAGAGAAGTGGAATACTTAGTGCTAGATGACGAGGGTCACGGATTCTCGAAAAAAGAAAATGAGATTAAGGTATATCAAACAATCTTACAATTCTTAAATAAACATTTGTAATTGTAAACAAGAAGGAGGTGGTCCGTTCATCTCCTTTGTTTATATATAACTATGTAAAGCTTAGAGGTGATAATTTAATACTTAAAACCTGTTGATTTTCGTGCAAGGCTGAGACTCCTGCGGAAAAAAGCGTGGAGCGGGTGACCCCACAGGCGCTTGCGCCGAGGAGGCTCCCGGCACGTCCGCGGAAAGCGAGGCATTGCACGAAAATCAACAGCGTTATTTAACAAACAAAATTAAAAAAGCCTGAACCACCAATTAATTGGGTTCAGGCTTTTGTTATAACCACTTTATTTTTGGTTCTGTCTTATTCATAATACGTTTAATGTTTGTTTTATGTTTATAAATAACAAAAACCGTTAGTATTGTAACAATAACAATCAGCGGTATATCACCAGTAAAGAAGCTGTATGTAGAAATCACAAGCCCAGTAATTATGGAAGAAAGAGATACCATTTTCGTTAAATATAAGCCTAAAAAGAAACATGCTAGCATGACAAAAAACAGAATCGGCGCGTAAAATAAAATAACTCCACCAGAGGTTGCTACAGCTTTACCTCCTTTAAACTTCGCGAATACTGGATAAACATGTCCAAAAACAGCAGCAGCTCCGACAATTAACGGATGAAGCAACGTTTCTACCCCGAATAATTGTAAAAATAGAAATGGTAATGCAGTTGCAAGAGTTCCTTTTAATATATCCCCTAGCGTAACAAGCAAACCGGCTTTAACTCCTAATGTACGAAAAGTATTAGTTCCACCTAAGTTACCACTACCGTGTTCTCTAATGTCAATACCGTAACCAATTTTACCTATTAATAATGCAAAGGGAATGGAGCCTAAAAGATAAGCAAGAATAAAAATTATAATTTCAATCATTCTAAAACTCCTTTATATAGTCCTTATACTTAAATATATGTTAAAACGTTTAAAATGCAAAGATAAAATTAAACAATTATTTAATTTGTATTCTTTTTTCTTACTTCCTCCCTTACTATAGACGTAGGGAGGATTGGAGCAATGGATAATTTAGAAGTGATAAAGAAGAAAAAATTACAGAAACCAGTCATTATATTAGGAATTTGTTTTGCCATTTCATTAATATTAACAAGTTTCGTATGGATTATTTATCCTTTACCGTCAAAAGAAAAAGTACTTTTTACACAATTGAATCATCCTATTTTGTTTAAAGGGGAGTTAATGGCAGACGAGGCACTTATACAGGATGATGTTATCTATTTGCCAGTCGCATTTTACTTGAAACATATTGACCCGCAAGCAATGTTAGATGAGGAATCAAATTCTATCATCATTACAACAAAAAATAAAGTAATGCAAATGCCATCCGATTCCTTAACATACTTTGTTAATGAAGAAGAATTCACCATACAATTTCCCACTCTAATGGAAGCACAATCAAACCTTTACGTTGCGATTACACCTTTACTAGAATATTATTCTATTTCGGTAGAATTATTACCTTCAACAGGCATTGTAAAAATAATGGAACATGGAGAAATTATGCTAGAAGGAATCGTCTTAGAAGCAAAAGAACATTTATTAAAAGTAAGAACTGGCCCTTCTTTAGTAGAGCCGTTCTATTCAAACCTATTTGATGGGGAGTCTGTTGCAATTGTAATGGAAGAGCAAGGGTTTTATTATATTCGACAAAATCATGGAATAGCTGGATACGTTCCGAAGGACGTAATTGAGCTAAAACAACCATCTGTAGTGACTTTAAACAAAGAGTATGAACCTGTTACAATGCCTAGGATGGACTGGCCGATCAACTTAACATGGGAAGCTGTATATTCGTACAACCCTGATACAAATAGTTTACCAACAATGGCTGGTATTAACGTTGTTTCACCTACATGGTTCCATATAGCCAATGAAGAGGGTGATATTTCTAATCTAGGTTCCATGGAATATGTTCAATGGGCAAAAGATCGTGGGTATCAAATATGGGCTTTATTTGCGAACGACTTTACCGACTTAGATATGACACATGAAGTGTTTCGTAGCTATGAAACGAGACAGAAAATGATTAGGCAGCTGCTCGCTTATAGTCAAATGTACGAATTAGATGGAATTAACTTCGATATTGAAAACGTAAGGGTGGAAGATGGTCCATATATAACTCAGTTTGTGAAAGAAGCAACACCGCTTTTGCATCAAGCGGGTCTAGTAGTTTCAATGGACGTTACGTTTATTTCGCAAAGCCCTACATGGTCCATGTTTTATGAGCGAGAGAAACTTTCCAATATTGTCGATTACATGATGATAATGGCGTATGACGAACATTGGGGTACTTCCCCTGTTGCAGGAAGTGTAGCTAGTTTGCCGTGGGTGGAAGAAAATTTAAAGAAGATTTTAAAAGAAATTCCTCATGATAAACTCGTACTTGGTATTCCGCTTTATACTAGACTGTGGAAGGAAGAAGAAACGGAAGCTGGAAACATACAAGTTTCTTCTAGAGCATTAAGTATGACTGCGGTAGAAAATTGGGTAAAAGAGCGAGAACTGACTCCAATATTGGACGAAGATTCAAGGCAAAATTACGTAGAATATTTTGATGAAAAAGAGAATGCTACGTATAAAATTTGGTTAGAGGATGAACACTCATTACAACAAAGAGTGCAGTTGATCCATGACTATCAATTAGCTGGTATTGCAACGTGGAGTCGTTTCTTTGCAAATAACGATGCCTGGGAAGTGATGAACACAAATACGAAACAAGTGGACGTTTTTCGACAAAGAAAAGCAGGAGAATAGTCGCTCTATGTTAAATTAAATAGATAGCGGGTAAACCTATTAGTATAACAACAATAGAAAGGGGTTCTGAAATGAGTGTACAAATCCCAACTCGTCAAGAAATGGGCGAGATTTTAAATAAGAGTAAAACAATAGCGGTAGTTGGCTTATCAGCTAATCCTGAAAAAACATCTTATATGGTGTCAAAAGCAATGCAAGATGCAGGGTTTAAAGTTATTCCAGTCAATCCAACTATTGAAAAGGTTTTAGGAGAAAAGGCAGTAGCTACCTTAAAAGATATTAAAGGTCACGTCGATATCGTCAATGTATTTAGGCGTTCCGAGCATTTATATGACGTAGCTAAGGAATTTGCAGAAATTGATGCAGATGTGTATTGGGCTCAGCTTGGTTTGATCAATGAGGAAGCATACCATTTTTTAAAAGAAAAAGGTTACACTGTTATTATGGACCGATGTATTAAAGTAGAGCATGCACTAACAAGATAGTAAGGGAAAGTCCTTGTTGTTTTCTTTAAAACAAGGGCTTTACTCGTTCTTCCTAAATCGTGAACAAGCTTATATTTCTACAGTAAATTACAGTTTCTTTAGAAAAGGTGTTGGCTTATTACGATTTACCTTATACAATAAGGCATAGACAGTGTGGAAATGTATGATAAGATAAATACGAATATTTGTTTGTATTTACCTTTCAGCAATAATTGCTGACCAAAAAAGAAAGCTACTCTGTAAAGAGACATTGTTAAGTTTGAATTCATTTAGCTGTTGATTGTAGCGTAAGCCGTAGACTCCTGCGGAAAAGCGGGGAACGGGAGACCCCACAGGCGCCAATGCGCCGAGGAGGCTACCGGCCGGCCCGCGGAAGGTTTACGCTACTATCAACAGCGTTATAAAAAGTCGCTTAATAAAAAAATTAAAAGTAGTTTTCTTTTTTGGAACAGAGATAAAGAGATAGAATTGATTGTTTGAGTAGTGAAAGGGGTATGTTTTTGTGTCAAAAAAGCCAATAGAATACAATGATGATGCCATTCAGGTATTAGAAGGACTCGAAGCAGTTCGAAAACGCCCAGGAATGTATATAGGAAGTACAGACAGCCGAGGACTTCACCACCTAGTATATGAAATTGTAGATAACTCAGTTGATGAAGCTTTAGCAGGTCATGGCGACCATATCATTGTTACGATACATAAAGATAATTCCATTAGTGTTACCGATAAAGGACGTGGTATGCCTACTGGTATGCACAAAATGGGTAAACCAACACCTGAAGTTATCCTAACTATCCTACACGCAGGAGGAAAGTTCGGACAAGGTGGATATAAAACGAGTGGTGGTCTGCACGGTGTAGGTGCATCTGTTGTTAACGCACTTTCAGAATGGTTAGTCGTAACGATTAAACGAGAAGGCTATGTTTACGAACAACGTTTTGAAAATGGAGGGAAGCCTGTTACGACATTAGAAAAAACGGGGACAACTCGCCAGTCAGGAACGACTATTCATTTTAAACCAGACAAATCCATTTTTAGTACGCTTGTTTACAATTATGAGACCTTATGTGAGAGATTACGCGAATCTGCTTTCTTACTTAAAGGTTTAAAAATAGAATTAAATGACTTAAGACACGATCAAAAAGAAGTATTTTATTATGAAAATGGAATAGAAGCGTTTGTCGAATATTTGAATGAAGAAAAGGATTCTTTACATCCTGTTGTTTTCTTTGAAGGGACACAAAATGGAATAGAAGTGGAATTTGCCTTTCAATTTAATGACGGATACTCTGAAACCATTTTATCTTTTGTTAACAATGTTCGTACAAAAGATGGCGGAACGCATGAAGCTGGTGCAAAAACTGCGATGACTAGAGTATTTAACGAGTATGCAAGAAAAGTAAGCTTGCTGAAAGACAAAGATAAAAACTTAGACGGAGCGGACATTCGTGAAGGTTTAAGCTCTATCGTAAGTGTAAGAATTCCAGAAGAGATGCTACAATTTGAAGGACAAACGAAAGGGAAACTAGGAACAAGTGAAGCTCGTTCTTCCGTTGACGCCATGGTGTCAGAGCATTTAGCTTATTTCCTTGAAGAAAATCCTGATACAAGTATGATGCTTGTTAAAAAAGCAATTAAAGCATATCAAGCACGTGAAGCGGCTAGAAAAGCGCGTGAAGATGCACGTAGCGGGAAAAAGCGTAAAAAATCAGATACGGTTTTAAGTGGTAAATTAACACCTGCTCAATCTCGCAATCCTCAAAAAAATGAGATTTATCTAGTGGAGGGTGACTCTGCCGGTGGTTCTGCTAAACAGGGCAGGGACCGCAAGTTTCAAGCTGTACTTCCATTACGAGGGAAAGTTATAAATACAGAGAAAGCAAAATTAGCAGATATTTTTAAAAATGAAGAAATAAACACGATTATCCATGCAATTGGTGGTGGAGTTGGACCTGATTTCACCGTGGAAGATATTAACTACGATAAAGTAGTTATTATGACGGATGCGGATACTGACGGAGCTCACATTCAAGTACTTTTACTAACGTTCTTCTATCGTTATATGAAGCCATTAATCGAGGCTGGTAAAGTGTTTATTGCACTACCACCACTATATAAAGTGAGTAAAGGGACTGGAAAGAAAGAAGTTATCGAATATGCTTGGTCAGAGCAAGAATTACAAGTTGCGATGAAAAAAGTAGGTAAAGGATATATAATCCAACGATATAAAGGTCTTGGAGAGATGAATGCAGACCAGCTTTGGGATACGACAATGAATCCAGAGACGCGTACGCTTATTCGCGTACGCATTGATGATGCTGCAAGAGCGGAAAGACGTGTAACGACGTTAATGGGTGATAAAGTAGAACCTCGTCGTAAATGGATTGAAAGTCATGTGGCGTTTGGCCTCGAAGAAGACCCGAATATTTTAGAAAATGATAATTTATTGGTCGCAGAGGAGGTATAAAGGATGATTACAGAGAAATTTCATGACCTACCTTTAGAAGAGGTTATTGGCGACCGATTTGGACGTTATAGTAAATATATTATTCAAGAGCGTGCCCTACCAGATGCACGTGATGGACTAAAGCCGGTACAAAGACGTATTCTTTATGCGATGCACGTAGAAGGAAATATATTTGATAAGGCGTTTCGTAAATCGGCAAAAACAGTCGGTAACGTAATTGGTAATTATCACCCGCATGGTGATTCATCTGTGTATGAAGCAATGGTACGTATGAGTCAAGACTGGAAAGTACGTAATATGTTAATACAAATGCACGGAAATAACGGAAGCATAGATGGAGATCCACCTGCTGCGATGCGTTATACAGAGGCAAGACTTTCGGCAATTGCTTCTGAGTTACTTCGTGATATTGACAAAAGAACAGTAGAATTTATTCCTAACTTCGATGATACAAGTTCAGAACCAGTCGTTTTACCAGCAATGTATCCTAACTTGCTAGTAAATGGCTCTACTGGTATCTCCGCTGGGTATGCAACAGACATTCCTCCACATCATTTAGGAGAAGTAATTGACGCTACGATTATGCGTATTGATAACCCGTCATGTACTTTGGAAGATTTAATGACCGCTGTAAAAGGTCCTGATTTTCCAACAGGTGGAATTATTCAAGGGCTTGAAGGAATTAAAAAGGCTTATGAAACGGGTAAAGGAAAAATTATTATTCGTGGAAAAACGGAAGTGGAGTCTGTTCGTGGTGGTAAACAACAGATTATCATTACGGAGATTCCTTTTGAAGTAAATAAGGCGAACCTTGTTAAAAAGATGGACGAGCTTCGTTTTGATAAAAAAGTAGACGGCATCGCGGAAGTTCGTGATGAAACGGACCGTACTGGATTACGTATTGTTATTGAGTTAAAGAAAGAAGCAGATGCTAACGGCATTTTACATTTCTTATATAAAAACACCGATCTACAAGTGCCATATAACTTTAACATGGTCGCGATTTATAATCGCAGACCGACCTTAATGGGCTTAGCGAATTTCTTAGATGCATATATTGCTCATCAAAAGGAAGTTATCACGAATCGTTCTAAATATGATTTATCTAAGGCGAAAGAACGTCAACATGTTGTTGAAGGTTTAATGAAGGCATTGTCCATATTGGACGAGGTAATTGCGGCAATCCGTGCTTCTAAAGATAAGCGTGATGCGAAGGATAATTTAATTTCTAAGTTTGCGTTTACAGAAGTACAAGCGGAAGCAATTGTTTCTTTGCAGTTATATCGTTTAACTAATACAGATATTACGGCTCTGCAAGCAGAAGCGGAGGAGCTTTTAGCAAAAATTACAGAACTTGAGTCGATTTTAGCTAGTGAATCTAAGTTGCTTTCTGTTATTAAAAAAGACTTAAAGCGTGTGAAAAAGACGTATGAAGATGAGCGTAAATCGAAAATTGAAGAAGAAATTGAAGAGATTAAGATCAATTTAGAAGTTATGATTCCTTCTGAAGATGTAATCGTTACGGTAACGAAAGATGGTTATGTAAAACGTACTAGTATTCGTTCGTATACTGCATCTAATGGGAAAGACTTCGGTATGAAAGAGACCGACCGTATTTTACATAAGCTTGATATAAATACGACGGATACTGTTCTGTTGTTCACTAACAAAGGTAATTATTTATATTTACCTGTTCATGAACTGCCAGACATTCGTTGGAAAGATATGGGGCAACATGTAGCCAATATTGTTCCGATTGATCGAGATGAAAAAATTCTGAAGGCAATTCCAATTAGTAAATTCGAAGAGCCTAAATTCTTATTGTTTATGACGAAAAATGGTATGGTGAAACGTACAGAATTGGCTCATTATAAAGCCCAACGTTATTCCAAACCGTTAGTAGCAATTAATTTAAAAGGGGAAGATGAGGTTATAAATGTTTTCGTTACCGATGGAAAACAAGATATCTTCCTTGCTACTAGAAAAGGTTATGGATTATGGTTTACAGAAGACGAAGTGAATATTGTTGGAGCAAGAGCAGCTGGTGTTAAAGGCATAAACTTGAAAGATAATGATAAAGTAGTAAATGGATTAGTTTTTGCACAAGAGGAAAAGGCATTTTTATTCATTGCAACTCATAGAGGTTCAGTGAAAAAATTAAAGATTACAGAGTTTGATAAAGGCACAAGAGCAAAACGTGGTTTAGTAATGTTGCGAGAAGTGAAAACAAATCCACATGAAATTGCTGCTGTTGAATTGGTAAGAGATAATGTGTTTGTTTATATACAAACAGTAAAAGGCGTTATTGAACAGGTGGATCCAGTTTCATTAAGAAATAATGATCGTTATAGTAACGGTTCATTTGTATTAGATCAGCAAGAAGCTGGGGATGTTGTTTGTAGTTGGGTGGAAATGAAAGAAACTAATAGTGGAAAATAATATGAGGAGAGCGGTGCAAAATAAATTTGCATCGCTTTTTCTTATCAAAATAAGGTTATTTATTGAACGAAATGCAAAATTATAAAACTAAATGAAGTTGTATTTGGCAGTTCTTTACTGAAACATTAAAAGAGAAGTTTGTAATAGAAAGTGAATAGAATTATATAGATTTTTAAATGTACAAATTTATTTAACTTTCGTCTCAATATCAAGAGTATACTCTGGTATTGAGATATTATTTTTGTCTAATTATTAACTTCCGATAATTTATATTAGAAGTTAAACAGAATAGACTTAGTGTTCACTTCTTATAATGTTTGAGTCGGGATAGGAATTTAAAAGTATACGTCCTTAGACATTATGTATACTCTGAGTATGACATAACGCTATTTAGTTTAACCATTTTATCATATACTAAGCATTTACTATTGGATTATATATCAACATCATATCAAAAAAGTCGTATGTTAAATATAGAAGAGTTGGACCATAGAGGTTTACCTAAGATTCTAGAATTTTTGATACACTCGGAATGGTTTGTCGAAAACAAAATTGAAGTTTTGCTAAAAAGAATTATTTGAGAAGGAAGAAGATTTGCAACCACTTATTCGTACAGCAGATCTTGTTGAATGGGTAGAATCAGTATTTCATTAGCTAAAAAGGATGAAAAACAAATGATTCATTTGCAACTCAGTTGACCGTATACTGTGTAGCAAATAACTTCGTTTTCTAAGAGTGTACTTTTACTGTAAAGTGAAGAAGCTTTATTTTATTGGTGGTTGATTTTATACAAACGGTGAAATAAGAAGGTTGGAATTTGCCGTTTGGTGGAAGGAATATAAAAATTTTTGAAGAATAAAATGAAAATATCAAACAAAATCGTAATAACGGAATTAAATTTGTATAGCAAGTAATCTAGATATCAATTTTCTGAACAAGAGTCGAATACAATCTATAATAACGGTGAGCTCACAAGTAAAAGAAATTCATCTGTACAAGTAATATCGTTCGAGCAAAAGACCTTACGTAATTATTTCAGGGATGGTATATGATATTTTAAGGAAGCAAGGAATGTATTTAAAGCACACTAAAAATCTAGAGTTTTTAGTTGTTGCAAACTATTTTGCACAACACCACGAATTCCTAAAATTTCTAAGAAGATTGGTAAATCTTCAGCAATCCTTTTCTTTTCTAACACTATTAGAGATTAACCATACCAAAATGCTACTCTCGTATTTATAGCATGTGTAACGATTTTAATCGAACGGGGGAATAATATAAAAGCATGGAAAGACGTTGGAAGTATCAATTAATCCAATTAATTAGAGATGAAGATTCAGGAAGAAGAGTTCCTAAATGGCATATAAAAAGTGTTGGATATCATGCAAAAGAATTTCCGGTAATATGTGATCACTCAATGAATTTTACAGGTTCTCCTTTGAATGAAAGAAATGAAGAAGGTATAGATAGAATACCTATTGGTGAGCTTTGTGAGAAGTGCCTTGAAAAAATGCAACTGGAAATTGACGCTTTACATGAAGAGTTAAATTATTATAGGGGAACTACTTTTTAGATGGCTGTGATTCAATGGAGATGCCGTAGCAGAACATGTAAATGATGAATGTTCTTATTATGAAGAGTAGATGAGTTCCAAAATTGAATGAAATTAGAGTGAAAAAACGGTAAGGAGTAATGGAAAGTGGATGAAAACAGGGATTATGATGTAGTCATTGGTAAGATTCCAAAGAAGGATAAAAAAGGCAATGATATAACCGGTGATAAATTAGGTGCAGGCGGTTATCGTCGAAGTGACGGTACATTTTCTGGTGTAGCCTAAGCTCCTAAAAAGTATGAGGATATCTCGCTGGTTGGCCAGTTTATTATTAATGTTTCGGAAACATTAGTAATTAAGACTGCTGAATATGTGACTGATTATTTGACAGATAAAGCTATTTCAAGTTTTGAGCGATGCAGAATAGAAAGATAAAGAATAAGAACAAAAAAACTGCCAGTACTAATACAAGAAAAACAAAAGCACAGCAGATATTAGATGAACAAAGAAAAACTCGAAGTACTGAGATTGCAACATCAAGTAAGGCTATGTCAGATTCGGCTACAGTTGAATTTGATAACGCTTACGAACAGTACACTATTAATATGACGAGCGTAGAAGCACAAAAGGAACTTCTTGATATATTCGTGCTTTCTGTTATTCAAGCAAGAAAGGTATTGAAAATATCACAAACAAATATCGTAGATGCTGCAAATCCATCAGGCCAATTTATTGAAGGAAAAGCAGTGATTAAGAGACTAAGTGACCCAAATGTTATCGGAAATATAAACAGGATATTAAAGAAAAATTCTGCTTTACTGGAAGAGTGGGAATCAGTTGCTTTATCAGGAATCTTGGGCAGTGTGATCTAATAATAAACAAACAATACATGCCTATTGATGATAATAGATTTAGAGAAGCGTTGACAGATATTCCAATTAATATCAAAAAAGTAGAGAGTAAGAAAGCAAAAACAGCCCCTGCCGCCGTAATGGTTGGAGGAGGGTATCATTACGATTGTTCTTATTCAATGTGACCTTCTAGGAAATGAACGTTCACTCCATCGAAAGGTAGAACGAAAGTTCGTTGGCATTGAAAAAGTGTATCGATTAATTGACCGAAGAGAGTACTAAGAATTGGAACGTGAGGACTGAATTTCAAAAACCACTAACAAACTTATCATGTGATAAGCAAAGTGAAAGGAGAAGTTATCTCCTTTCACTTACTTATTTTAAGGGGGTGAACGAAAAAACGTTGACGTGATTGTGTTTCTCGTAACTGTGTCATTGAAAAAACATCATGGGGAGTGAAGCATCAATGAGGGAGAGGAATATTATGCACAGAGAGAGTAAAAAATTAATGATGAGTGTGATTTATTTTCTAGCGTTTTTATTAACGTTCGCAACGATCGCCCCCGCTTATGCACAAGCACAAAATCAAGGTTATGATGCACATGTCACTGATACGGTTGCCATAGGAGAGTTGTCAGAAAAACTGATTGCGATTGTTGATCCGCATGTTGTGGTTCAAGGGAATGCTTTTGTTTTAGTAAACATAGAAGAGTTAAAGGGGAAAATTTCAGAAGATGAATTTCAAAAAGTTTTAGCGCAAATAATTGAATCCAATATCCTCATAAGCGATAGTAGTGATTTGGAAGTAAAGGGAAATATATTGGAGTATAGCGTCAGTGACGAAGAATTACTTGCTAATATAGTGGCAGCTGGAATCACCCCGTACCAAAGTGTATCAGAAGACAATGGAGAAATTGGTTTGGAAAGATGGGTGTGGGAAGGTCGAACGTCTGTAAGTTTTCACTGGTGGGGAGTTACTATTTTCTTGAGCAGAACGGCAGTACAAAACCTATTCGGTTTGAAGATTTCTGCTATAGCTTTTATGCTAGGGGTTATGTTGCCACATCCTGTAATATGGGCACTTCTTGTTGTTGCTGCAGAATGGCTCTTTACATTTTTAATTCAGAGGATAGCCCATCCTATATGGCTTAAAGTTCAATTAACTGGGAAAAAAGTTGATTGGGGTCCGCAATTACCATGACACTTAAAAAGGACTGAGGATTATGAGTAAACATAAACAATTTTTGATTGGTCTTCCATTGGTTATCATTATATATCTAGTCATAGTCACTACAACAGAACCTGGTTATCTGCAGTCGGCATTAAAGATGATTAATATATTTGTAGTTCTTTTGTTTGTTACGCGATTTGATAAATGGAAAGCGGCTTTTAATAAAATAAGGGAACGGTGATTAGATTGATAAAAAAAGGGGGAGTGGCATTCTCTCTTTTTTTTTGCTTTAAAAAGGTAATTTTTTACACATTATGATAACGAGGTGAATCAGATGGGTTTCTTAGGTAACGGAGAGTTAAACCTGGTAGGTCATTCTAACGGTTTTATGTATTTAATTGAAAATACAACGGAGCAAATTGTCGCATTTATTACATTAAGGCCAGTGTGGTAATCCTTATGTACAACGAACGTTACCAAATACGGGAAATTTGCAAATTTCTGTTGATGGGAACCGGTTGTACTGAATGCGACTGTTTTCGCATAGAACACTTTGTGGTATTGCAACACTTCTTGAACATCATCACGAAACCAGAACATCGCATTTGTTATCGTGGTTGGGTATTCGTCTGTTAAACTATTTAAATTGGCTTGGCACCAAATCGCTTCAAATTCTGGGGTCATTTTTCCATGTGTTTCTTTCACATACCAAGAACTATCTCCTTTCGCTTTTCCCGCTATGCTAGCTAATGGGTATTTCGGGTGTAATTCCTCCATAATATCGACTTACGATGCAAAGGTATGGCGTAAGTGATGTAGGGTAAAGCGTTGAGGGGGTAGACCTGCTTTTTTTAACACGTCTTTAAAGATCATATTCACCCCACGCGGATTAAACGCATTTCCATTCCCGTTACGAAACACAGGTTCTAACGGATGAGTCTGATGTTCTTCTAAGGATGCTTTATACTTCTTTAATAAAGGAAGCATCATCGAATAAAGGGGAAGAAGGCGTTCTTTTTTTCCTTTCCCAAATATCAAAACCGTTTCATTATATAAATCGATTTGTTGCCAGGTTAAATCAACAAGTTCTTGCCGTCTCATGCCTGTTGTCGCCAGCAGTTTAAACAAGGTTTCATTACGAAGCGAGAGGGCGCTATTATCTTTTTCCAAGGAAGAGAACAGCTTTTTCACTTCTTCTAAATTCATATACACCGGTAATTTTGTGTCTGATTTCGGTGATTTAATCCCAGCCACGAAGTTAGAAGTGGTAAAGTTTTCTTTCAAACAAAATTGGCAAAACATATCGTAAGCTCGAAATACGCCGTTGCATGGTGCGTGGACTCACAAACCGTTGCAAGGTTTCCTGCTGAATAAAACGACGAACAAGAGAAGGGGTAATGTCTTGTAAAACGGTCGATCGGTTGTGACGTTGTAAAAAGGCAAGAAATTTCGTTAAGTCACTTTCGTAACTTTCGACGGTGTTTTTTGAATAATTTTGTTCCACTTCCAAATACAGTAAAAAATCGTCTAACGCGGGTTGAAATTCCATGAGTAATGACCTCCAAATTTTTCATTATTTGAACGTACCAACAAATTATATCCCGTACCAGTAAGTTATCGAACCATTCTAGATATTTATCGAGACGGTCCCAAACATTATTGGGAAGTTCAGAATCGCAACTTCTCGATAATGATTATTATGGGAACGGTCCATTATTAGCGAAAAATCAATTTCGTCTCAATAGCTTAAGTATTCTAGGGTTGTGAGACATAATTGGTGGTTCTTGAATTAACTTCCGATAATTTATATTATGTTCGGGGCGTTTCTTTAAGCGTAAGAATAAGACTACTCCGTCCTATTCTTATGGCTTCTATTTTTAACGTTTACGAAATCTATATAAGAAACGCTATATTCAATTATATCGTTAATAAATAAGTTATTCTTCTTTGCGAACTCTTTTACTTCTTTTAGTAATTCCTTATCGTAAGTGGTTTTATATTGGATTCTATCCTTAGGTCTTAAATCTTTATTATATGAAATGACACCCTGGCTTAATACTTCCTTAAGGCCAGTTTCCAGTAGATAATTGGAATAAGTATCGTGTTCTATGGCAAGCTTATTTAAGTGATCAATAATGTTTTTGCTAATATTTGTTCTAAACTTCACTCTACTATTATCTGTAGTTTGTATTAATCTACCGTTAACAAGTTTCCACATTTAAAACACCTCTAATTATAAAGTTAATATGCGCTGCATCATTTTTTGTTTTTTATGAGATTCATATTGAATATCTGTATTATAAATTATCTTTGCTAGTTTACATATATCACTTTTTCCTTTTACCCAAATTCTATAGATTACACTACTATTTTTCGTTGTTTCGGTTATTATTTCCATTCGTAACATCCATGTATTAAATACATGGTACAAACCATTAGCAAATGGCTCACTTCCTGTAGTAATATTCATCACATATCCTCTACCCTGGACCCAGCCATCCCCATCAATTACACCTCTAATAAATGCTGGTATATAAACACTTGGCACATTTGGAAAAGGTACAATCAATGATTTTTTTGGAGTTAGTCCTAACTGTATTAAATCATGTTTAATAATTTTTGAGTTTATTATTAATGTAGGAACTGTTCTTGTTGAAGCAATTGGTGCAATAACATAGTCAGCTTTCATATATTCTGCTACTAAACGTAATAGTTCGGTATCTTTTTGAGATAATGTAATTGAATGAGTCTTTTTGCTAATACTGCCATCAGTAATGATTAGCCCTAAAACCCACGCCATTTCATCTGACCATGTTTTGAAGAAATGTTCATTAACTTTATGTTTTCGAGGTTGTCCAGAGTAAGGCTCTCTATTCATTTTAACATCATGTTTGTATAAAATGTTACGAATAGCTCGATCAGATAAACCAGTTTTAGTAGAAATTTGCTTATAAGGAACTCCGCTTTTATACATCACAATAATTTCTTCATCCGTTATGCCAAGTTTTCTAGGCATGATTTATCCTCCTCTCTTCTATATTTCCATCATAAGAACATTTGTTCTATAAATCAAATAAAAACCTTAGAAATACGATGATTTCTAAGGTTTTATATTAAGTATGTTTACTTTATTGTTTAACAGGTGTTACAACAGCGTATAAGTTCTCTGATGGATCTGTTACATTTACTTCAATTACTTTAAATTCTTGTAAAAGATTTGTTTCGTTTTGATTTTCCGTGATTGTTTGATAATTATTCATGTCGATTACTTCCCTTCATTTATATCTCACACAAGAGTCAATATATGCACCAATTATCGTAAATGTTCCAACTTCTTAGAAAATAATGAATCTATTTTTTGTATAATTTTTCTAAATTCAACACACTCTAAGGTGTAATATTTCTAAAGGAGTGATTGGATGAAAAAATATACTGTAAGTTTATTAGTTGGTATGATGTTTTTTTTAGGAACAGCAACCTTTTCACATGCATTTGGTGGGTCTGATTCTTGGATTAACAAAGATGTACAATTAACAGAAGAACAAAAGCAGGAAATGGCTCAAATGCAAATGGAAGCTCTAGAGCAAAAGAAAAAAATTATTAATAAGTACGTTGAATACGGAGTAATTTCAGAGAAAAAAGCTGAAAAAATAGTCTCCAAATTTGAAAAGCATTACTCAAAAATAGAAGAAAACGGTTTTATCCCTAAATGGGACAAACATGATAAGCATCACAATAAGTGTGACTGTGATAAAGAAGAATAAAAATGAAAAAACGATACCTCCACATTGGTATCGTTTTTTCATTTTTATTATTAGAATGGATAAATGAGAGGGATAAGCAGAATCATGATGATGGATAGGATAATTTGTAGTGGAACCCCTACTTTTACATAATCACTAAACTTGTATCCTCCTGCTGACATGACCATCGCGTTAGTAGGGGATGCTACTGGTGTTGAAAACGCCATACTAGCAGCGACCGCAACGCTCATTAATAATGGATATGGGCTTAACTGTAACGCTTGGGCAGATGTTATCGCTACTGGAGCAAATATGACGGCAGTTGCAGTATTACTTATAAATTGACTGAAGATCATCGTTAAAACGTAAAAGCCAGCTAAAATGGCATATGGTCCATTATTACCTAGCAAATCGACAATAAACGAACTAATGTATGTTACTCCACCTGTTTTCTCAAGTGCTGTAGCTAACGGAAGCATCGAAGCTATTAAAACGACAGATTCCCAGTTAATTTTTTGATATGCTTCATTCACAGACCGCAAACATCCAGTTGCAACCATCAAAAACGCTGCTGCCACTACGGCAATGACAGGAGACATCCACTCTGTCGACATCATAATAAGCATAAAAAGCATGATGGAAGCTGCTATCCACGCTTTTCCTGAAGCAGATGCAGTTCCCGCTTCTTCGCTGATCTTTCCTACAACAACAATATTTTGTTGCTCATTATCCATTAACTCAATATCTTTCCATGCACCGTGTACAATTAGTGCATCCCCTACTCGTAATTTCGTGGAAGAAGCATTACTCTGTATGTACTTCCCTCTTCTATTTATCGCTAACACATTGCAGTGATATTTAGATCGGAATTTAATATCTTTAACTGTCTTATTAATAAAAGATGACTGCGGTGTTATGAGTACTTCTGTTAAACCAAAAACATTGGAAAATAATATAGTTTGTAAATCTGCTTCTTCCTTATCTTTCAACAATTCCAACCGATAGTCAGTTTTCAATTGCTCAATCGCTTCCATCTTTCCAAAGATCAACAAAACGTCATTCTCTTTTAACTCTTCCTTTGCTTTCAATAAGTGTGGCGTCCTTGAGTGAAATGGTAACTTATCAAGAGCTTTTCTTTTTGTTGTCACAACAGTAAGACGGTAATTTTCAGTAAGTTTTAGCTCAACTAAACTTTTGTTTATCATTGTAGAGTTTTCGGTAATTTTCAACAAATGCAATCTATCATAAATTTTATAAACACCAGCTAATTCAGTTGGCGACAAATGGCTAGCTGCATTAATAGAAAGATCGGATTTGCTTTTTAATATTTTTCTACCAAACAAGACCATATAGCTTGTACCGACAAGCAACGCGACAATCCCTATCGGTGAAAAACCGAAGAAATGAAACGGCGTTAAATTATTATGTACGAGTGTTTCATTGACAACTAAGTTTGGCGGTGTACCAATTAACGTTAAAACGCCACCTAAACTACTAGCAAACGCCAATGGAATTAAATAAACAGCTGGGCTTACTTTCATTTGGATAGCCATACTAATGACAACCGGAATCATAATCGCAACGGTACCAGTATTGCTTATAAACGCGCTGAAAATACCAACTGTTAACATGACAATTATTAATGTTTTCGTTTCATTTTGTCCACCTAATTTAATAAGTTGATTGCCGAGTTTATTAGCAAGTCCAGTATTAAAAATTCCTGCCCCAACGACAAAAAGGCCAGTTATCATAATAACGATCGAATTAGAGAAGCCAGCTAACGCTTCTTGAGGTGTTACAATGCCAAGAATGGCTATGGCTAACAAAGCACCAATCGCTACAAAATCAGAACGCCATTTGCCTATAATAAATGCAATTGTTGTTATAATTAAAATGATAAATGTCAACCACATTTCATTCACGAAGCAAACCTCCTCTCCATTCCATCATACCAAAAGTAACGATAGGACTAGATTATAATTTTTGACAATATAATAGATAGTATGTAAAAAAATTATAAATAAATATTTCGAATTACGAAAAAGATGTTACAATACTTTATAAATAAATAGTTCACAAGATGGAAGGGATTTTTATGGAGAAAAGGCTTTGGTTAATTTATGGAATGTTAACTCTCTCAACTGCTATTTGGGGTAGTGCTTTTATAGCAGGAAAATACGCCGTACAAAGTTTTGAACCGGCAACCGTAGCGTTTTTACGATTTTTTGGAGCAGCAATCCTCCTGTTCCCAATCATGTGGATAATGGAGAAAAAAAGAAACAAGCCTACATTAAAGGATTATGGTTTGTTCGCCATTTTAGGGTTAACAGGCATAGCCATTTATAACATTTGTTTTTTCTTAGCGAGTAAACATGCTCCAGTAATTAAAAGCTCCCTATTTATTGCTTCTAACCCTGTATTAATCATTCTATTTTCTGCTTTATTTTTAAGAGAAAAGATTACGAAAAATAATATAGTAGGAATGATAGTCGCTTTAACTGGTGTCGCTTTTATCATTACGGAAGGCCATTTAGAAAAAATAGTTCAACTAGGTTTTGAGCCAATTGACTTTATTTTAGCTGGAGCTGTGCTTAGTTGGGCTTTATATAGTGTGATTGGAAAAGTTGTCTTAAAGAAATATAGCGCGATCGTTTCCACGACATATGCAGTTGCTTTTGGTACTCTCTTTTTATTCCCATTTGCCATTATTGAAACATCCTGGCTAGACGTTCAACTGGCTACCATGGATGCTTGGGTGGCAATTGGACATATGAGTGTGTTTGTTACGGTAGTATCGTTTATTATGTACTATCAAGGAATTAAAGAAGTTGGAGCGGCTAAGTCTTCTATCTTCATCAATGTGATGCCGGTATCAGCAGTCATAATGGCTACTATTTTCTTAGGAGAAAAATTAATAACAGCGCATGTAATAGGTGCACTATTCGTTATCTCTGGGGTATATATAGGTACGAACACAAAGAAGTGGAAACTTTTTAATAAAAAGACATCATTAAAGAAAACTGCCTAACTTTGTTTGGCAGTTTTTTAATGGTAATTAGATTCAATTGTTGATAGTAGTTGAAATATAAAGTGATACATTAGTTGTAAGTTTTCGCTAATGGAGCCACTTTCGTTAAATCCTTCTATATGATTTAATGCAAAGTTCATGTCCCAAACTCCATCTTGTTGATTAAACATAATGGCCATTTTCGGTTGATCGGTGTTGAAAAGTTGTTTCATCGTTTCTTTTAGTGTTGCTTCGTACTTCTTCTGTAATTTTAGACCGAACATAACATCATACGTTGCAAAGATATCATCCAATTCTAAAGAAACGGAGTCAACTCCAATTATTGAGAAGGCTTGGCTTTCTATATATAAAAACTCTTGCTTATGATCTTTTAAATAAGAAATTGGTTTTTCTAAAAAACTTGTGCCCTCTTCACTTAAAGTTTCTTCTGACTCTTTATTACAGCGTTCCACATATACATCGGAAAAACGTTCAACTAGTTGGATGGGTGTTACCGTAACATCTTCTTGAATAAGGTGAGTTGATTCAACGTATTCTTTTTCAAACGATGTTAATGGGACCGTTGGGCTATTCTCTTTTATGTATGCTTCTACATGTTTTTTTAACATGGTACTCTCTCCTTCTTCTATCAGAAAAAAGAGGATTTTTACATCCTCTTATTCTTGATCTTGCTCTTCCATTACTTTTTCAAAAGCAGAAGATACTTTCTCAAACTCGTCATCTGATTCGATGTGAGCAAATTCTTCGTCACTTTCTACTTTTAAGAAGAAAATGTCTACGTCTTCTTCTGTTTCTTCTTGTATATCGTCTACGAATGCAACCGCAACATACTCTGAACCTTCTACTGTCATAACTCCTAATACTTCTACTTCTAAATCTTCGCCATTTTCATCGCTAATTGTGAAAATTTCTCCAACTTCGATTGGTTCCATGTCTCATTCTCCTTTGGTAATAAGATTTGGTCTTTATACTTCCTTATCTTCCCTATGCTAGGTGTTTTCATGCAAGGAAGCCACCATTAATTGTACATGACTTCTTGTCCGAATGGAAATCTTTTCATTAATTAATTTATCCCTTGATTTTGATGAAGCCATCATGTATTATAAGAACACAAGCTGCATTGTACGTAAATATAATAAAGTTTTAACCTTTAAGCTGTATTAGGGAGTTTAACATCGAATCTGAATTGACAAGCCTCTGTCTATATGACAAGGAGGACACGCATGAACGGTTCTGCAAACACCCACTTTGAGGAGTGGTGGTTTAAAACTTTCTTATCAAGACTTTACGGCAAAGGCGGCCCTTATATTGAATCTTCAAACCAGTTTCCTGATGGGGGCTGGTTTTTTATATGTTTGAAATTCTTTTTTTCCAACACATTTTAATTGACCGATATACGAAAACTGATTAAAATGTTTAGGGTGCCTAAATATTACATTAGTCACAGACAGAAAGAGGTGGACATATGGCTCCTGAACAACGAAAAAAAATGTTAATAATTATGATAAATATGTTTATTGCTGTTGGTAGCTTTGGGATTATTATTCCGATCTTACCAGCTTATTTAGATTCTATCGGTGAAGGTGGAATGGCAGCAGGACTAATGATTGCCATATTCGCTGCGGCTCAATTTATTATGTCCCCTATCGCTGGGAAATGGGCTGACCAATACGGTAGAAGAATAATGATTATAATCGGTCTATTTGGCCTCACACTAGCAATGTTTATCTTTTACTTATTTGATTCCGTTTGGATGCTCTATTTTTCACGTGTTATAGGTGGGGTTGGAGCAGCGTTAGTTGTTCCCGCTCTGTTCGCCTATGTAGCGGATATTACAACACTAGAGCAACGTGCAAAAGGAAATAGCTATATATCAGCTTCTATGTCACTTGGAATTGTTATCGGACCTGGTATTGGTGGCTTCCTTGCAGACTTTGGACTAAAGGTACCACTGCTTGTTTCAGCAATAATATCTCTAGTCGCTACCATTTTCTCGATATTAGTGTTAAAAGAAAGTCGTGACATTTCTAAAGAGATGGTAGAACAAGAATCAGTATCCCTATTAACAAAGATGGGAACGTCTGTTTCTAAACCGTATTTTATCCCATTAATTATAACGATGGTGATGAGTTTTGGGTTAATGGCTTATGAATCTGTTTTAGGACTTTACGTTGATAATCAGTACAGTGCAACACCACAACAAATTGCTATACTAATAACCTCCACAGGGATTATTAGTGTTACGGTACAACTATTTGTTGTAGATAAAATTGTGACGAGGTTTGGCGAAGCAGCGATTTTAAATACGTTCCTTGGTTTAGCTACATTTGCCTTTTTTCTGTCTTTATTCGCGAACAGTTACCTATTCTTCTTTGGTGTTACATTATTAATGTTCCTAGCAACGGCTATCTTACGTCCTGTTTTAACGACATTAATCTCTAAATTAGCGGGTAACGAACAAGGGTTCGCAATGGGGATGAACAATGCTTATATGAGTATTGGGAATGTTTTAGGACCAACGCTAGCAGGGCTTTTATACGATGTGAAAATTATTTATCCATTCATCTTAGGTTTAGTTGTCCTTAGCATTACGATGTTTATTTCCCTAACATGGCAGCAGAAACAAAAAGGCAAAATAGCTAAGCTTCAAGCGAATAATGTAATATAACAAAAACGCCTTCTCGACTGAATCAGCGAGAAGGCGTTTTATATTTGAATCAATTTCATAATTACGGTTCGTTCATTGAAAAACGAATATTTTAGTGTAATACACAATAATATATTAGTTTCATAAGGTGTATAAATATAGAATGTGATGCTATCATTCGTTTTTCGTATAGTATTCATACATTTTGAAACGTACTCATTTGTGATAATAATTTTTATGTTTTTTTCGAATGCGTGAGTAGTGACAGCCGTCGCACACTTCGTATTTGTATTTAGCATCTAGTGTTTTTCCGCACTTTTTACACGTTTTTCTCATTACTTTAATGTCTGTTTGTAAGCGTTCATGAACTTCATCGCTAAACGTTTCTCGAATGCGTTCCCAATACAATGCTTCTGTTCGTCTGTCTAATCGATACAGGAATAATAGGTGTAATCCGATTGCTTTATATGATAGTTCGGTTTCTTCTAAGCTGTCTTTTTTCATAAATGGTTCTGGTAGCTCTCTACCTTCTACAACGGCATACAGCGTGTCGCGCCACTGATTGACGAGTACAGGCTCTTTTGTGGAGAAAGGTAAATGTAAAAAGCCGTACAAGTCTTGGATGGATAGCCTCGCTTCAATGGCTGTGTCACGAATAATTTCATACAAGTATTGCTCTTCTCCCAGGCTTGCTTTTTCGGTTCCTTCAGGGCTATCGAACTTTTCCCATAGCTCAAAAAAGTCTCCTAGCTGATGCGAGTATTTTTGGAACCTCTCTAAGATTGAACTAGTTGGAGCAATAGCAAAAGACTGAACGTGTTTGTCCTCTTTTTCAAGCAAAGCGGCCATTCGGTGAATGTTGTCAGTGAACGCCACTTTCCCGATGTTGTAAATTCCTTTTCTTCCTGCTCGTCCGGCAATTTGTTTTACTTCTTGTGAAGTAAGTGTTCTTCGCTTTGTTCCATCGAATTTCTCATTTTCTAAAAAAACGATGCGCCTAATTGGTAGATTTAAGCCCATTCCGATTGCATCGGTAGAGACGATTACTTGCGTCTTTCCTTCGATGAATTGCTGCATCTGCTTTTTACGCGTTTCTGGAGGCATGCTGCCATAGATCATACTAACGGCAAAACCGTTATTTTGTAATGTAGAAGCAGTTTCCAACACTCTTCTTCTTGAGAAACAAACGATAGCATCTCCTTTTTTCGTATGAGAAAGCTGGAACGGTTTAGCTTCTACTTGAAGCGGAATGTCACGATCATATTCGTGTAGTTCCACGTTCGAGTTTCCTAAAAGCTGTAAGATCATCTTTTTAATGTTATAGCTACCGATAATATGAACTTCGTTTGCATTAGCTTTTGTAATAGCTTTATACCAGGAGAAGCCTCTATCTTGATCTGCAAGCATTTGTGCTTCGTCAATGACAACAACGTCATAAAAATCTTTTTCATGGAACATTTCGACTGTACAAGAAACGTGACGTGCACCAGGCATCATCTTCTCTTCCTCACCAGTCTTTAAGGAACATGGTATTCCTTCGAAGTTTAACGTGTCGTATACCTCAAGAGCAAGTAAACGTAGTGGCGCTAAGTAGATGCCGCTCTCGGCTTGCTGCATTCGTTGTAAGGCTTGATAAGTCTTACCTGTGTTAGTTTCACCGATATGCAGAACATATTTTAGTGGTCGTCCTACTTTTGGCTGATATTCTCTACTGAAAATATCTTCTAACATACGTGCTTCTTCTTCTTGTTTTCGCTTTATTTCTGCGAGTGCTTCTGCGATTTTACGCTCTCGTTCTCTTGCGTCGGTCTCGTAGATTGCTTCATGTTTTTGGATATCAAATGGCACGTCTGCAAGCGCTACTAAATCAGAAATGAATTCGTCATTCAATTTTTCTAAATAATCATGTACTAAAACATAAATAATATTGGCAGTTCCTTTTCGAAGCTCTCTTTCGGTAAGAGGTTCTTCACAGGCCTTTTCAAATTGTTGCAACGTTTCTTCTGGGATTTGTTTTAATAAATAGGAAGCAATGAAGGAAAATAAATAGTCCGTCACTTTTCGTTCGTAATCGTAAAAATAGGTTTCATACTCAAACACTTGTTGACCACGATGAAACGTTTGATGTACAGATCCTGTCAGCTCTTCAAAAAAATCGGATAAAGACACATAGTCTTTTTCCTCAAAAATTCCTGCTTCAATAAGGATTTCTTCTAGTCGGTATGTATCTACCGCTTCGTATTTAATATTTTGTTTAAAATCTTGTACTAGTTGTTTGGCAACGAAATGACGGGTGTACAGAAATAAAATTTGCTTGTCTCTTTCTAAAATAGAATGTACTAGTTTATCTATTTCTTTTTGATAATTCTCACGAAGTTCTTGTCGTTTTCTTTCGTGTTCTTTTGCGATATAGTCTTCTCTTGCCTGTACATGCTTTTGCTTCCAATCGTCTTCATTAGAAGCGTATTTTTCGTTAAGCCATGGGATGACAGCAAATGGATGATAGTCGCGCATTTCATTTCGGAACACGTTGTTTATTATTTTTCGGTCGACTCCTTCGACTTCTAATCCGAGTTCAGCTAAAAAGATTTTTTTGTTTTTTCTTGCTACATCGTTTGTTACTTTGTTTAGCCAGACATTAATCCAGATTTGTTGTAAGTAGTGGCCCCTGTCTAGAATGTATTGTTCAAAAGACGGGAGTTGTTCCTTCGTTTCTAGATAGGATGCAATGTCTTCTTCTATTTTCATTTTTGTATGTTCGACTGCGTTTTCATGGATAAGTTCTAATTGAGTCATTTTTTTCACCTACTGTATTTGTATACTTGAATAAAGCTTAGAAAAACGGTTCGTTTAGTGAAAAACGAATTTTTTAGTCCTTAGTTAGTTTATGCTGTTCATTTTATAAAGACTTCTTGTTAAAGTGATTATTTCTATCATACGTTTTTCGTATAGTAATTGTACATTTGAAACTTCTCACTTCTCTTTAATTTTACCAATAAAACGAAAAAAAGCCGATAAATATGGTTTCCCATTATTTATAAGCTTTAAAATAAATTATTTGATTAATATTTAGTCCGTTAATTTCCGCGGGGAGGGATGCGTGCCTCCTCGTTTTTGCCTGTGGGGTCTCGCACTTCCCTCTATGTCCCGCAGGAGTCAAGTGCCTTCCGCTCCAATCAACTCTAGGCTTTAAACTTCTACAAAGAAACCATATTTAAAGTAATTTCTTTCTCTATCTTTGATACGGGATGTTTAGTAGGTCTGGGACAGTTGTGAACTCGAATCCTTGGTCTTTTAGTGTCGGGATGATTGTTCGTAGTGCTTCTACTGTGCCAGTTAAGTCGGATTCCCAGTCGCCGCCGTCGTGCATTAAAATAATGGAGCCAGGTTCAATGTTGCTTAATATGTTGTATGCTGTATCTTCTGGTGGCATCTGTTTCCAGTCAAGTGAATCTACGTTCCAACCAACAACGGTATAATCCATTTCTGCTAGTTTTTCTACTAACTCATTGTATAAAAATCCGTATGGAGCACGGAATAGTCTCGTGCGATATCCGATGATTTCACTAAGCTTTTCTTCTGTTTGATTAATTTCTCTTTCTAACGTTGCGATATCCTCTTGTTTGACGAAGTTTGGGTGCCAATACGAATGATTACCTATAATATGTCCTTCTTCAATAATTCTTTTCGTTAGCTCTGGATACGCATCTGCACGTGAACCCATTAAGAAAAATGTTGCTTTTACATCATACTCTTTTAGTACGTCTAAAACTAATGGTGTAAAACGAGGATCTGGACCATCATCAAATGTTAAGGAAAGTCTATTTTCTGTAAATGGACCACGTAATACAACTGTTTCTGGATAACGTTGCTGTAATACGATGTTAGAAACAGGTGTTCGCACGCGTTCTACTTCTTCCGGTCCACCTTCTGGCTGCGGGAAGTCTGCAGGAACTTGGCGTTGGTTGTTTTTATTTTTGTTCCACCAAACGGCTATTGTACCATCTTCATGGCTATGGGCACTTACATCGGGACTAATTGCCCCTTGTAAAGCAATAATAAATAAAGCTGCGATAGAGAAAATTACGACTGTTTTTTTCATCTTAAACTCCTTATCCAAATAGATTTATATGGTTATTTTCTTTTAAAAATGGATAATTATTCTATGAAGTTTAAGATCTTAGTTTTCTCTTTTTCATAAAGTGCTTTTCCTAATTGAATCAGTTCTTCGATACAAGTTAAGTCATCAAATGGAATTTCTCTTCCAAGCTCTTCGTTTAGTCTTAAATAATTTTCCCCAAGGAGAGTTTGACATTGAAACGTGACCGACTCAGATGAAAGTTGTAAGGCTAAATCAAGTAGTTTTGGCTTTACTTTTAAAGATGGAAGGTGAAACGGTAACCATTTTTTCACTCCCCAATATTTATCATGATCAATAGTAAAATCTATCTTTTGTTGGCCAGTTCCGATAGATAGTATTTTAATATCTTGTATATTTTTTCTGAAAAATTGAAGCCCTTCTGTCAAACAAACAAGTGAAGGGTTATTCGCCCAAAGCCCACCGTCTATCGTTAAATAATCGTTTCGGATGTTGTTTGGAGGGAAGTAAACTGGTGCTGAACAGGAAGATAATACCGCATCCCATACAAGAATAGAGAGATCATCACTGTCTGGATGGCCGTAGTTGGATCGATGTACAAAAGGTTTACCATGCGTTAAATCGACGGTTGGGATAAGTAACGGCTTTTTAACTTCTTTTAACTTAATGTCATGAAATGACTTTCGTAACAGCTTACGTAAATATTTATCACTATACACACTTTTAAACAGTCCAACTTTTGCTTGACGTTGGAAGATCTTCTTTCCGTATTTTTTATAGCTATGTAACAAATGCGCCATTTCTATTTGTAAACATGCAGAAGTAGCGATTATGGAACCAGTAGATGTTCCAGCAATGACGTCAAATTTCTCCTCTATTGGTTGACCTAGCTCTTTCTCTATTGCTTGTAAAATGGCAATCGCAAATACACCTCGTATGCCACCACCGTCAATACAAAGAATTTTCATCGTACAACTCACCTAACAACGTTTTTTAATAGATTCCCCTGAGAAGTTGGTAAATATTAAAAAAGGCACGTAATAGTAGTGATTTTGTTTTCAACATGAGAACATACAGGAATGTTACGTATGGAAAAAGAATATTACATTAATAAATAATTAATCATTCTTTTGGAGGCAGTATGAGAGCAAATCGTATGAAAAATTACGCTAAACAGTTTATTTTAGATAAACTTCATTTATTAAAAATAGACGAGTTAAACTTATCTGAAGAAGCAGTTAATGAGTTTGATGAAATATATAACAAATTTTCACTTACAGCAAATAGGAACTTTATTTCTTACAATAGTGATTATCCGCTATATCAGTTTTTATTTTACCTAATCGAAAACAAAGACGTATTAGTTCATGGTTCTAATAGCTCCATGATTAGTACTTTCGAACCGAAAGAAAGTACACTTTTTAACGGTAAGCCCATTAAAGCTGTGTTTGCAGCAAGTGATAGCGTATGGTCGTTATTTTTTGCAGTGAAAAACCGAAGAGAATATAATGGCTCGTTAAGAAATCTTTGTACAACTGTTCCGACAAGAAAAGGAATAAAGCGATATTATTACTTTTCAATTAATCATGAAGATGTTGAGGATATTTGGACAAATGGCACTATCTATATTCTTCCTAAGGAATCTTTTGGTCGAGGTGGAATTGCGGATGAATGGGTATGTGAACAAAGTGTTAAGCCACTTGCTAAGTTATCAGTAACTCCAAATGACTTTCCCTTTTTAGATAAGGTTAGCACCCATAAAGAATCAGAGTCTATCTTAAAAACGTTGTTAAGAGCATTTTTTCTAAGAAAATAAAGTTAATTCATGTAAAAGAGGCGCGTAATGGCACCTCTTTTTGTGTCGTTATTTATTTGAACGGATTTTTCCATTGCATTAATGTTCCGTAGTTATGTGACTCTTCATCTTCTAAGTAATTCTCCACCACTTTCAAAGGTGTTCTTCCACAACGAAGTAAAAAGGTAATGACGGGGTCCTTTATTTCGCCACCTACTACTTTTTCAATATATTGTTCCGCTGTTATAGTACTTGCGACTTTACGGTACCCAGGCATCCTGCCACCGCCTAGAAGGCGATCTAATTGTAGTTGAATAACGACTTCGTACATCGAGTTCATAAGCCATTTGCCAAGGCCTAGTTTACGGTAGCTAGGACTTACACAAATGTCTACGATGTAAAGAGTGTTTCCGTTCGGATTGTGATTGCGTATGTACCCATTATCGGTTATTTCTTCCCACGTATGTTCGGCATGATCTGGATCAAAGTTAACAAGTAGGCCAGTAATGGAACCTGCAAGTCTCCCTTCTACTTCTATACATAGAGCACCGTGTGGAAATAAGGAAATATGATTTTGTAACTGTTCTTTATTCCACCAAAGTTCGGACGGAAATGGTGGTGGAAAGCTTTCTTGTTGAATTTTAATTAAATTGTCAAAGTCTTTTTCCGTGTAAGAGCGGATGACAGATTTTTTGGGTAAATCATTATCGAAAACGTAAAGTTCTTTTCTATACAATTTTGTAAGTAACTCCTTTCTATTTGAGGACGCCTATTTACTTTCGTATAAGTGAAAGTTTAAGCCGTAAGGATCTTTTATCATGACACTTGTTTCATTATATTCTTTTGTAATTTTGCATCCGTGGAACAATAACTCATCCTTCACTTCATCAAAGTTTGCAACAGCAAATTCAAAGAATACGTGTTTGGAAGAGGGGTCCGTCTGTTTTTCAATAAAAAAGTTTGTTCCGCTAATGGATAACTTCGATTCGTTACTTCCGCTGTTTTCTAGTGTCATTCCGATTGTATTTTTGTAAAAGTTAATGGCATCATCATAATGGTCCACTTGAACTGCGACATTATTCGTTAACTGAAATGGTGAAGCGGGATTTAATTTTTTTAGTGGCTTATAAGTTTCATACCCAGATGGAAGTAGGTCAAACAAAGACCAAACAACGCAAAAATCATCTCCAGGGCCGAACGGTGCTTTCGTATGTTGATATATGTTTCCTTGCTCATCTTTAGTGAAAACAGAAACTCCTGGATAGTAATGGTTGTCTTTTTCAAATCCCATATCTTCTTTAAAAGTAGTACCTTTTGTGGAGATGATTGGGAATTGCCAACCTCTTTCTGACGAAAAATCTTCTTGAACAAACGGGCTGTCTGGACTTGATAGAACAAAAGCAGCCTTTTCGATAATATGAGGATAAACGCTGTTGAAGCCATCCGCCCACATCGTGCAGTAAGGACAGCTTTTGCCCATATTATGAACGACGAAAAGTTCATTTTTATCTTGAAATAATTGAGAAAGACTCACTTTATGCTCGTGGCTACCAATAAATTGATAGTTCTTTACTAGTGTAGGAATTTGTTGTTTTCTTAGAGCTGCTAGTTGCTGCTTCTTATCTATAATATCGAGTTGTAACTGTTCAATTTGTTCGTCAATGGATAAATGGTCCATGTAAACACCTCTTTTTTTGCTTTCTGTTTGTAAATGTTTCGACATTTTTGCTGTATTTCCTTTTTAAGGGTGAGTTTTTTTCTCTAACTCAATCCACGTGAGGCTCTATCTTTTACCTAGTAATTATGTACAAATTTAGAATTTTCCAAAAATATAAAATACTTTCGTATGTAAATTCATATACTACTAATAAGAAAAGCACTCATACTAATGGGAAGTTTTTGCAAAGAATAATGATGTAAAGGGGTGTGGGAGATGAAAGATCAATTAAATTTTGGTGAGTTCTATCCAAAGTCACTCGTTCCGATTAAAGAAAATGATTTATTGCTATTCTTTGAGAAACTATCGGATGATGAAACTGTGGAGAAATGTAGTCACTGGTTAATTGCGTTAGAAGGGAACGAAATGGCTAAAGGGGAAAATTACTACCATTGGCAAGTGGTTGTTTACCCTGCTGAATTAGGTGGAACATTTAACTACAAATATCCATTTTACGTATCTAATTTCTTTACACATATTGATGAAGCGATCGATTTCATTTGTGAAGTGGAAACAATAGCAAACAATGGAGAGCTATTTACAATTGCTGGTTAAGTAGTTTACTTGTTTACCAGATGTTTTTCCTATCGCTCGAATAGAAGAAGTGTATCGTCTTCTTCTTTGTCTATCTTTGTGAAAAACCACACAAACCCCTTCCCTTATTATGACAAACATGTAACAGGTGCCAGGCACTTGTAATAATATTGAAATAAAAGCAAGAGCTATCAAGTTTTGATAGCTCTCGCTTTTTTTGTCTCCTAGGAAATTATAAACGTTCAAACCTTTTGGATAACCATAACCATAAAAGGTGTTTGGTCTACGTCTAGCTCCGGGCGCTAGCGGCTATCAAACTTCCCAGCCCGTCCGTGCGATAAGTCAACATCGAATCGCTCCTTGAGTCGCTCTTCGTGTTTCCTTTATCTCCTACCGGACAGGTCCAGTTTGTACGCCGCTAAACGAGCGCCCTGCGCTTTTGTTTTTATGCTAAGCGGAATACGATGCCGTGTCCGCCTTTTGGGTATTCCCATTTAATGTTTTGATGCGGGCAGCCGATACGACAACTACCGCACTCGTGGCAACCTTCGTAACCAACATGCATTCGGATATCTTCCCATTTGTAGATTTCTGCTGGGCAGAAGATCGTACAAATTTTGTCTGGGCATTTAGTCAAGCAAATGTCTTCATCCATCACGGTAAGATGCGATTTAGTGTCAGCATTGAAACGAACAAGATACTGTTTTTCTTCGATTGTCATCCCTTTTTTTTGTTCACTCATTACTTCACTACCTTCCATGCTCGATACATATCTCGAGCTAGTTTCATTTTCTGTTTTGCACTTCCAATATCTTTCCAAATCTTCTTTTGCTTCTCCCACTTACTGGAGCCATCAACGGTAAACATTTGACTAGCAGCACGGTTCATCATCGGAATATACTGGTCGAAATATTGAGGAAACTTATTGAAATGGTGTGTAGCATCTTTATACTTTTTCATATCCTGACCTACAAAACTATCCATAAGCGTTACGCGGTAATGATCAAGCGTTCTTTCGGAAAAGTCTCCTACTTCCATCGCTTTTAATACTGTTTCAGCTGCCATTCTACCGGAAGTCATCGCAAGGTTAGAACCTTCACGGTGTATCGCATTCACTAGTTGAGCGGCATCACCCACTACGATAACACCGTTCCCCACCACTTTCCCCATTGATTTGTACCCACCTTCTGGGATCAAGTGAGCCAAATACTCTTGTGGCTCGCCACCTTGAATGTAAGGTCGAATCATCGGGTGTTGTTTTACATACTCTAATAACTCGTATGGTTTAATCTTATGTTCGATTAATCCAGATAATAACGTCCCAACTCCAATACTAATGGAATCTTTATTTGTATAGATAAAACCTGTGCCTAATATTCCTTTTGTCGCATCGCCGAACAGTTCAATCGTACATCCTTGATTTTTTTCTAAATTAAAGCGCTCTTCTACTGTTTTACTATCTAACTTAATGACTTCCATTGTCGCTAGTGCTACTTCATCCGGACGGTATTCTTTATGGAAACCTAGTGATTTAGCAAGCAATGAGTTTACCCCATCTGCCAACACGACAACATCCGCATATATATCGCCGTCCGGTCGGTCTGTCTTTACACCTACCACTTTCCCATCTTCTACAATACATTCTAAAACGACCGTTTCATTAACAAGCAAAGCTCCTTGTTCCACCGCTTTACTAGCAAACCATTGGTCAAACTTTGCTCGCAAAACAGTGAAGTTGTTGTAAGGCTCCTGTGCCCACTCCATACCTTTATATCCAACCGTTACAGCAGATTCTTTATCCATCATCATAAAGCGCTGTTCTACAACTGGTCGCTCGAGAGGTGCCTCTTTATGAAAATCAGGTATAATGTCTTCCATCATTTTTCTGTACAAAACGCCACCCATTACATTTTTGCTTCCAGGATATTCTCCCCGCTCTAACAGGAGTACTTTTGCGCCGCCTTTTGCTAATTCAAATGCACAAGAAATTCCAGCTGGCCCAGCCCCTACGACGATACAATCAAATTTTTCAGGCATCTACTTCCACTCCTTCATCGACAAGTGCTTTTTCGAACTCTTCGATCAGTATTGGTAAAATATCAAACGCATCGCCAATAATTCCGTAATGGCATGACTCAAAAATAGCAGCTTCTGGATCTTTATTTATCGCAATAATTAAACTAGAGTTTCGCATTCCGACAACGTGTTGAATCGCACCTGAAATGCCAATAGCAAAATAAATCTTTGGCGTCACAGTCAATCCAGTTTGCCCTACCTGATGATGATGTTCAATCCACCCTGCTTCTACAACATCACGGCTTGCGCCAACCGCCCCACCTAACACATTTGCTAGTTGGTGAACAAGTTGGAAACCCGATTCAGAGCCTAGACCTTTTCCACCAGCAACAACGATATCCGCTTCATCAATGCGCGCTTTTTTCATTGTTTCTCTCACAATCTTTAATACTTTCGTACGAATATCTTCTTCTTTGAGATCGATCTTTTCTTCTATTAAATTACCCTTTCGCCCTTCCTCACGAGGGAGAGCCTTCATCACTTTTGGTCGAACGGTCGCCATTTGCGGTCGATATTTTTTACAAAGAATCGTCGCCATTATGTTTCCTCCGAAAGCTGGGCGACTAGCTAGTAACAAGCCAGTATCTTCTTCGACATCGAGTTCCGTCGTATCTGCCGTTAAACCAGTGGGTAAATCTGTCGCAACAGCACTTGCTAAGTCTTTTCCGGTAGTAGTTGCTCCGTACAAAATAATTTCTGGTTTATGCTTCTCACTACAGTGTAGTAATGCTTTCATGTACGACTCAGTTCGATAATTTTCGAAAATTGGCTGATCATATACATAAACCGTGTCTGCGCCATACTCGTATACTGTCTTAGCGTGATTAGTAACCTCATAGCCAATCATTACACCTGCTAGCTCGCAACCGCGTTTGTCTGCTAACTTTTTACCTGCTCCAAGAAGTTCAAGTGAAACGGGAGCCACTTCCCCGTCTTTTACTTCGATAAAAACCCATACACCACTGTACTCTTCAAAGCTCATCCTTTACCCCTCTTTCCTGCAAACAGTTCTTTCCGTTCTAATACTACTGTTAGTAGTTCTTTTACTTGTTCTTGAGCGGAACCTTCTAATATTTTGCCGCCTTCTGGTTTTGGTGGTGCCCATACACGAGAAACGATTGTCGGAGAACCTTTTAGTCCAAGCTGCTTTCGATCTACTCCTTCTAAGTCTGTAACTGCCCAAATGTGCGGTTCATAGCGAGCTGCTTTTAACATGTTCGGAAAAGAGGAGTATGGAACTTCGTTAATCTCTTTTTCTACGGAAAGTAAGCAAGGTATTTGTGTTTGAACTTCTTCATAGCCATCTTCTAACTTTCGGTGTACAACCATATACTTTTCTTCTTTATTTACTTCCACCACTTTATTTACATTTGTCAGAGGTGGAATATCGAGTCGTCTTGCAATTCCAGGACCAACTTGGCCAGTATCCCCGTCAATGGTCATCTTTCCACAAATAACTAAATCAATCGGTTTAATTTCAGCTATCTTCTCTAATGCTTTTGTTAAAGCGTAACTTGTAGCTAATGTGTCAGCTCCTGCAAAGGCACGGTCGGAAATCATGTAGCCTTCTTCGGCACCTATTTCGATACACTTTCTGATCGCTTTTACAGCAGGTGGAGGTCCCATTGTTAAAACAGAAACGGTGCCACCGTACTTTTGTTTTAATCGAACTGCTTCTTCCACTGCATGTGCGTCATACGGATTTAATATAGCCGGAGCACTTGCTCTGTCCATCGTATTTGTCTTCGGATTCATCTTAATAATCTTCGTATCAGGTACTTGCTTAATACAAGCAACAATATGAAGCATCCTAATCCCTCCCTCACTACGCCGATATAATTGTTACAAACGTGTTAAAAGTGCCTGGCACTTTTAACATTGTTGTAATATTTTTATACGCTACTAGTAATATATTAGGACAACTTGAATATCATGCAGGATTCCTATAATTCTAGTGAAATTCGTTTGGTTTTTGTGACACATAATAGTAAAAAAATAAAAAAGGTACGAGTTCTTCATTAGAAGGTCTCGTACCTTTTTGGGTCCTTTAATTACATAAATCCGTTTATATTCTTTCCGTAGAAGATTTCATCCATTTCTAAAGTTAGCCTTTTGGTGATTTCTTCACTTTCTTCTTCAGTTAGGGAATCTTTCGTAAAACCGAATAAGTAATTGTTTAAATCGAAATTTTTCAGCTTACACTTTGTATGGAATATGTTTTCTTGATAAATGTTTACATCGATCATATCAAATTGCTTTTTCACTTCATCTGGAATGTAGTTTTGAATCGAGTTAATCTCATGGTCAATGAACAATTTATGACCAGTAATATCACGTGTAAAACCACGAACACGGTAGTCCATCGTCATAATATCAGTGTCAAATGAATGAATAAGATAGTTTAATGCTTTTAACGGAGAAATCTCCCCACAGGTAGATACATCGATATCGGCACGGAACGTACTAATTCCTTCATCAGGGTGATATTCAGGATATGTATGCACCGTAATATGACTTTTATCTAAATGCATGACAACATGATCAGGTAGTGGTCCAGGTGATTCGTCGAAATTTTCTTTTGTTGGTACTTCCACTGGCCCTTCTGATACAAGCACCGTAACACTTGCTCCTTGTGGATCATAATCTTGCTTCGCCACGTTTAATACGTGGGCACCAATGATGTCCGAAACATTCGTTAAAATTTTCGTCAAACGATCTGCATTATACTGCTCATCGATGTATTTAATATATTTTTCACGTTCTTCTCTCGTTCTTGTATAACAAATATCGTACATATTAAAACTTAACGACTTCGTTAAATTATTAAACTCATGTAACTGAATACGTTCTTCATGTGAAAGCTTCATAACAAATCCCCTTTACTAAAGTAATTCTTTGACAAAGTAGTAGTAAATATTTTTATCATACCCTGTTTGACTAAGAAAAAAACAACAGAGTGCGTATCATAATGTATTACTACTATCTGAAAAACAGTTGGTTATCGTTTCTACATTTGGGAACTCCAATATGTATACATTTCTCATACAACAATAATGATACTAGTATGCGTTTTTCAATAAACGGAACTCAGTTAAATAATAACAAATAAAAGCGTAAGTTGTTTCATTTTTGCTTATAATATGTTTAGTGCACGAGGAATTATCGTGATTTCTGTTGGGGTCGTGCCAAGGCTTTCGCCATCACCTTGCATGTTCAATGGTTTTCCACACTCAATCTGCACCTTTTTTCCTTTTAACATAGTAACGTTAGGATGGTTACTATGAGCCCCTTTGAACACTTTATAAAATAGCGGAATTAGTTCGAGTCTTGATTTGCCTGATACTAAACAAATATTTAGTTTCCCATCATCATTTTTCGCTGCAGGGCATATTTTTAAACCACCACCGTAATACGGTGAATTGGCTACCGCAACTAGCCAGACATTCTCAATTACTTTTCTTTTATTATCTAATGTTACGGTTACATGCGATGGAGTGTAGGAGAAAAACATTCTTAACGCAACGAGTATATACGATAAGTGACCTAACTTTACTATATTTAAAAGTCTCTTCATTTTAGAGCGATTCGTTTTCTCTGCTACTTCCGCATCAAAGCCAATTCCAACTGCATTCATACACGATCTATCTCCAATAGATAAAATATCAATGCTTGTAGCTTTATTTTTAAAAATGCGCTCTAACGCCTCTTCGTATTTTGTAGGTATCTTCATCGTTCTAGCAAAATCATTACCAGATCCAGCGGGTATGACTCCTATTGGTATACCAATTTCTAATAACCCATGATTGATTGCTAAATGAAGTGTTCCATCGCCACCGATAATAATAATGGTTTTAATTTCATTGTCTTTCTCAAAAGTGGAAAAAATGTCTTCCATGTTATTTTCTTGCTTAGTAAAAGATACTTTGTATTCTTTATTTTTATTATGTAAAATTTTTTTCGTTTTTTCCCAGACTACTTTTCCTTTGCCATTCCCAGCAACAGGATTCACGATGAATTGATACAATGTTGCTTCCCCCAAGTCTATAGCTTACATTTTCACTCTACATAATTCGCCATTTTTCAATAAAAATCCTTCAATTAAATGTTGTCAACATCTTTTGATAATGCTCTTGCCGTATATTTTTTTGTTTTAGATATTTAGCAATCAAATAACAATCCACTCTTGGTTTTAAATTTGTAATAAGAAAAAATTTATTTGAAAAAACCTTATTAAAATAATGGACATTTATGATTGACATTTTATCTTGAATTCAATATAATTACTTTGAAGTTAATTATCTTTAATTTGAGATATTGTATTAAAAGATATATTAGGAGGAGATTTTAATGGCAAAAACAAATTGGGCTTTAGACGCATCTCACAGTGGTGTAGACTTTTCCGTAAAACATATGATGTTCGCAACAGTTAAAGGTGGATTTGAAAAATTTGACGCTACAATCGTAGCTGATCCAACAGACTTAACAACGGCTGAAATTGAATTTACAGTTGACTTAGCAAGCGTAAGCACTCGCAGTGAAGATCGTGATAACCACCTTCGCTCTGCTGACTTCTTTGATGCTGAAAATCATTCAAACATGACATTTGTTGCAACATCTATCGAAAAAACAGATGACAACGAATACGATGTAACTGGAAACTTAACACTTCGCGGTGTTACAAAGCAAGAAACGTTCCAAGTAACATACGAAGGATCTGGCCTTGACCCATGGGGCAACGAAAAAGCAGGATTTGGTGTAGATGGAAAAATCAAACGTAGCGACTACGGATTGGTTTGGAACGCGGCTCTAGAAACAGGCGGAGTACTAGTTGGCGATCAAGTAAAAGTATCCTTACAACTACAAGCTGCAAAAGCGTAATTAGTTGGTTAGCTAGTAGCTGCTAGCCTATAGTGACTAAATTAGTAATAAAAAATAAAAAAAGGAGTTAACACGTTAAATGTGTTGACTCCTTTTCATAATTATTTAGAGTATGGCATCCATTCACTTAAATAAATAATTCTTGTTTTACTCTCTGGCTCACCGTCTAATAATGAAATAAACTCCAATTCATTTCCGTCTATATCCTCAAAATACACACTCGCAGCTGCCATCCATGTATGGACAATTGGTTCGGTTGGTTCTTTGCCAAACGCTTGTATTGGTTCAATGTTCCGGTCTTTTAACCAATGTAGACTTTGCTTTAAAAAGTCTAGCTCGACACCGAAGGCAAAGTGACGTTGGCTCACCTTTTTTCCTGCGGGAACTTCCCAAAGTCCTAGCATTTGTTTGTCTTTCCCGACGTAGAGAAATGCGGCTTTACGTTCCTCTAGCTTTAGCGCTACTTTTAAACCTAGCTTTTCATAAAAAAGAATTGCTTCATTAATATTTAAAACTTCTAAATGTGTTTCGTAAATAGAATTAATCATATAAATGCTCCTATTCAATGAATAATGTAATACTCACTAAATATATGTGCATCAAAATAAAGTTAGGCTCTGTTTTTGTATAAGAGTTTCCCATTATTAAAGTATTAAAAGATTTTCTTTTAACAGTTTTATCAAGTCCGTTTTTTAAGGTTAAATGTATTGTTACTTATCTTCAATTGTACAACTGTCATCCGTACAAACGCCAACATTGTTTGTCGAGAGGTTCATTAACTTTGGCGAAGCATTTTCTTCATCCCATACTTTGTTTAATGAATTTAAAAATACTTCTGTAGGCTGTGCACCAGATATGGCATATTTGTTGTTGATGACAAAGAATGGAACTCCTTGTACACCTATTGTTTTTGCTTCAAATTGATCTTTACGTACTTCTTCTTCAAACGTTGATGAGCTTAATAGCTCAAGTACTTCTCTTTTCTCTAGACCTACACTTTCTGCTAATTCAACAAGTTCTGTTTCCTTACCAATATGCTTACCTTGAACGAAGTAAGCTTCTAAAAGTTTTTCTACGAGTTCTTTATCTTTTCCTTTAGATTCGGCTAGCTTTGCTAATCGGTGAGCATTGAATGTATTGGTAGGAATTAAGGAGTCAAAATCAAATTGTAACCCAACTGATTCTGCTTGCTCCACTACCCCTTCTGACATTTGTTTCGCTCTTTCTAATGTTGTACCGTATTTACCTGCTAAGATTTCATATATGGATTGATTAGTTTCTATTGGAGCATTGGGATCAAGCTCAAAGCTTTTATATCTAACTTCTACTTTTGATTTTTGTTCAAAATTGGATAATGCTTCTTCGAGTCTTCGTTTTCCAATATAACAAAATGGACATGCGTAGTCGGACCAAACTTCTATTTTCATAAATAGCACCTCATTCATCATCATTTAAATTAGATTATCATACGCATGGAAATTAGACATAATGATATGCTCACTATGAACCTGAAATAGATTTTATGCATGTGTGGTCGTCTGTTTTTGGGCTATTGACTGCCGTCGATACTTCTGAAAAGTACATTTGCTCTGCTGGGAATGCTTTTATTAAGCTTTTTACGTTATGGATATCTTCCTCGTTGTTTAACCAGTTGGTTTCGTCTGATTTTTGTAAAATAACGGGCATTCTGTCGTGGATATCAGCCATTATTTCATTTGGTTCCGTTGTAACAACAGTACAGCTGAAGACAGGTTGGTTCGTTTTGGGATGAATCCATTTCTCCCATAATCCTGCTAAACCAAATACTTTTTCTTCTTTTACTTGAATTAGCATAGGTATCTTACCATCCTCTGTTTTCTTCCACTCGTAAAACCCTGTGCAAGGAATGATACAACGTTTAGATTGAAATGCTTTTTTAAAGGATGGTTTCTCATGCAATGTTTCTCCACGTGCATTAATCATCTTGTTTCCAATCGAAGCTTCTTTTGCCCATGGTGGAATAAGACCCCAACGAAGTTTACCAGCTCTTCTTTCTGAACCATCTTGAATAATAGCTAATATTTCTTGTGATGGAGCAATGTTGTACCTTTCTTCCACTGAAAAGCTATTTGTAATGTGAAATGCTTCCATCAATTCTTCGGCAGTAGCAAACATTGTAAAACGACCGCACATTGTAAGACACCTCAATAATAATTAGTTTAACTTTTCTTTAATAACTTCAGTAAATGATTGATGAATTTGTTTCGTAAATCTACCTGGCTTACCGTCTCCTACTACTTTTCCATCTATTGAGACGATTGGTACAACTTCGGTTGTAGTGGAAGTTGTGAAGATTTCAGCTGCTTGAAATAGATCGTCTTTCGTAAATGCTTTCTCTTTATATGTCCAGTTTTTCCCTTTAAATAACGATAAAAGTTCCATGCGAGTTATTCCATTTAATATCAAATTGTTCGCGGGATGTGTGTAGATGACACTGTCTTTAATCATAAAAACATTAGAAGATGTTCCTTCTGTAACTACACCATCTCGAATTAAAATGGTTTCAAAAGCTCCTTGGTCGTAAGCTTTTTGTTTCATCATAATGTTATAGAGTAGATTTAGACTTTTAATATCACAGCGTAGCCAACGTAAGTCCTCACCTGTTATCGCTGTTGCTCCATTTTCATATAGCGAAGTAAGTTCTTTATATGGTAGTGGATAAGCTACAAGCATGGTATGTAAGCTTTTAGCATATTGATGCGTTCTTGGAGCGACCCCTCTTGTTACTTGTAGGTAAACGGAACCCTTTTTCATCTTGTTTTCTTTTTGTAAAAGTAATAAATTCTCTTTCAACTCTTCCAATGTAAAAGGTAGTGCCATTCCTATTTCGTTTGCGCTTCGCTCAAGTCTTTCTAAATGTTCCTCTAGTGTGAAAAATTGTCCATTATACAGGTTGATTACTTCGTATACTCCGTCACCAAATTGATAGCCACGGTCTTCTATGTCTATTTTTATTGTATCGCGTTGAACGATTTTGTCATTTACTAATACTTTCATGTTGGACTCCCACTCCCTATGAGATGATAAATGTCTTATTACTTTGTCGTACATTATACACGAAGAAAATCTAACGATTCAAACATAAGCTAATATTGTATGCCAAAAGGAGCGAATGACGGGTAAGGTCTATTCGCTCCTTTTTATTATAGTTCTTTATCGTTGATAGAATCTAAATATGCTTCGATTTCTGTGATAACGGACTCAACACAGCCGTCTTCAAAAGGAGAAATTAATTTTGCTTCTTCTACTAATTCAGTGAAAGATTTGCTTCCTCCAAGTTGACACAGGTGTAAATATTCTTTCCATGCACCGTCAAAATCTTCTTGTGATTTCTTCCAATATTGTAGGGCGCAAATTTGCGCTAAAGTGTAATCAATATAATAGAATGGCACTTTATAAATGTGTCCTTGTTGTTGCCAGAACCCGCCACTCTCCAAAAATTCATTTCCATCATAATCGATATGAGGTAAATATTTCTTCTCGATCTCTCGCCATGCTTGTTTTCTTTCCTGTGGTGTTGCTTCAGGATTTGCATATATAAAATGTTGGAATTCGTCTACTGCTACACCATAAGGGATAAACTGAACAGCTTCACTTAAATGAGAGAATTTATATTTGTCTGTATCTTCTTTAAAGAAATGCTCCATCCATGGCCATGCAAAAAATTCCATACTCATCGAGTGAATTTCGCATGCTTCAAGTGTTGGGAATCCATACTCTGGCACTTCATAGTGACGGCTAGAGAAAACTTGGAACGCGTGACCTACTTCATGCTTTAATACACGCACATCCCCTTTTGTCCCGTTAAAGTTCGCAAAAATGTATGGTGATTTGTATTTACTAATGTATGTACAATATCCACCGCCAGCTTTTCCATTTTTACTTAGTAGGTCCATTAAGTCACCGTTTAACATAAATTCGTAAAATTCGTTTGTTTCTGGCGACATTTCTTTATACATTACTTTCGCTTGTTCTACAATCCACTCTGCATCCCCTTTAGGGTCAGGGTTTCCTGTTTTAAAGCTAAACGCTTGGTCATAATATTTGAATTCATCTAAGCCAATTCTTTCTTGCTGCTTTTGGCGAAGTTTTGATCCAAGTGGAACGATGTATTCTTTCACTTGGTTACGGAAGTTTTCAACCATGCTAGCATCATAATCAGTGCGTCCTAGTCGAGCATATGCTAACTCTGTAAAAGTTTCGAAGCCAAGCTTCTTCGCTATACGCGTTCTTACTTTTACTAATTTATCATACAACTCATCAAGTTCATGACCGATTGTAGCTAAGTAGTCGTACTTTGCTTCATTAGAAGTTTTACGCACTTCTCTATCTGTAGACTGGTGGTATGGAGCAAGTTGCGCGAATGTTTTCTCTTCCCCATCAAACTCGATTTTTGCGGAAGCTAATAATTGTACGTAAGAGCTTACCAATTTATTTTCTTCTTTTAGGTCTTCTAATACTTCAGGAGAAAATGTTTTTAATTCACTATCAGCTAGTGAAAATAGTTGTTTTCCCCATTTGTTTTCTAATTCTTTTCTGAATTTAGAAGTCGTTAATGCATTATAATATTTCGTAATAAATCCTTTATATTGTGGACCAACTTCGTCAAAGAAGCTTTTTTCTTCTTTATAAAAAGAATCAGTTGTATCCACTGTGTGGCGGATTTGGACAATTTGTCTCATTGATTCTACGCTGCTTCGTAGTTCATTAATTTCTTTCATTATGTTGTTTTGCTCATCTGCAGAAGTTGCTTGTTGAAACTTTTCTAATAAAGCGTTAAAGTTACTTTCCACTTCTGTGATGTTAGGTCGTGTGTAAGGAAATTCATGAAATCCCATTATGTTATCGCTCCAATCTTTTTGTAAGAATTTTCACTCTATCCTCTATTTCGACAAACACATAAAAAAACCTTCCTAAAAACGAAAAGTTTTTTCGGAAGGCGAAATAATTTATCATTTATTGCATCAATAGTTCATAAGATCGTACTCTTGCTTTGTGGTCGAAGACGTGTGTGTTGATGATTAGTTCGTCGGTTTTGGTTTCGGAGATGAATGCATTGAGTTGTTGGCGAACTGTTTCTTTTGTGCCGACAAACGTGTATTTTAATTGCTCCATGACCATTGTTTTTTCGTATGGAGACCAGATTGTTTCCATCGAATCAACTGGTGGTGGCAGTTGTCCTCCTTGGCCTCTTATCATCCGTAAAAAGGCTAATTGCTGGCTAGTGGCTAATTGTTCAGCTTCTTCTTCTGTATCTGCGACGATTACGTTTACTCCAAGCATAGTGTATGGTTTTTGTAACGAGTCAGAAGGCTGGAAATGTGCATAATAAATTTGCAAGGCTTGCATTAAAAAGCCTGGTGCAAAGTGGCTGGCAAACGAGAATGGTAAACCGAGCATTCCTGCTAATTGTGCACTAAATCCACTAGAGCCTAATAGCCAAATCGGAATATTTAATCCTTCTCCAGGTACAGCTCTTACTTTTGCCTGTTCATCCACTTTAAAAAAACTTTGTAATTCTTGAACTTGGTCTGGAAAGTCATCCCCTGCACTTCTAACATCTCTTCGTAAAGCACGTGCTGTTAGTTGATCACTACCAGGAGCTCGGCCTAATCCTAAATCAATTCTCCCGGGATACATCGATTCAAGTGTACCGAACTGTTCTGCAATAACGAGAGGTGCATGGTTCGGTAACATAATACCACCTGAGCCGACTCTAATTTTAGACGTGCCACCTGCAATATAACCTATCACTACACTAGTTGCAGAACTAGATATACCTCTCATATTATGATGTTCTGCTAGCCAGTAGCGGTTGAAGCCTAATTTCTCCACTGTTTGCGCCAATTGTAACGAGCGTTTAAAAGATTCACTTGCATTACTACCTTCTGTAATTGGGGCTAAATCAAGTACAGATAAAGGAATAGAGTTCCAATTATTCATCTATATCTAACCTTTCATTTTTAAAAGTTGTTTGTTACTAGTATACGCCTGTATTGGCTTGAACAAAAATAAAACGCACCCAAAGTAGATGCGTTTAATAAACTTTATAAAATTTGTTTTACTAATTCCTCGACAAAAAGGTCATATGGAATCATTGCTATTCCCCCACCTTGTGCCATTATTTCATTTCCTCCACCTTTTCCGTCAATAAGTGGAAGTATATTTTTTACTAATGTATTTACGTTAACTTCAACGTTACGACCTCTAGTACATACAAATTGAAACTTTTCGTCATTTATAATAACAAGGATGGCTAATACATCATCGTCTTGCTCTACTAGAAATTTTCCTAGTTTTTGAATGTCTTTCATTGTTTTTTGATCATAAAGTGTATGAACAAAATTTATGTTGTTTCTACGGTCCGCATGTCGGAGTAAACTCATGGATTCTAATGATAAAATGGTGTCTTCATATTCTACCAACTTTTTTTCTAGTTGCTTCGTGTTTTCCATAAAGGATGAAGCTGTTTCTACTAAACGATCTTCAGGTGCATTCAATAAGTGTGTAAGTTTTTTTGTGATAATATTTTTACGTTCAAGCTGTTGTAACACCCTTTTCCCAGCTATAAAATGTACCCTTACATTATTCTTCTGTTTTTCCACACTCATTATTTTTAACATGCTTACTTGAGCAGTAGAAGTAGGATGTGTCCCTCCACATGCATTGTAATCAAAGTCTGGAATAATGACTAGACGAATATTTTCATTTACACTTGGAGTTTTTCTTAATGGATAATGTGACAATTCTTCTTCTGTTATCCACTTCGTTTCGATTGGTCGATTTTCTAAAATGATTTCGTTGGACAGTCTTTCTGCTTCCAGTAGTTCCTCTTCACTGATGGAATTTGTCTCTAAATCAATCGTACATGTTTCTTTTCCTAAATGAAAACTGATTGTTTGATAGGAATAAAGGGACGCCAAAGCCGCAGATAGGATGTGTTGGCCACAGTGTTGTTGCATATGGTCGAATCTGCAATCCCAATTGATGGATGCTGTCACCTTTTCACCAACAGTTAATCTGTTTTTTGTAAAATGGCGAATTTCATCGTTTACTTCTTCTACATCGATCACTTCCGCATTGTTTATAAAGCCGGTGTCGTGTGGTTGGCCACCACCTGTTGGATAAAAGTGAGTTTGATCTAACACAACATAATTATTCCCGTTTTCGTCTATTTCAGATTTTAATATGTTTGCTTGAAAAGTTTTAATGGTTGGGTCTTGATAATATAATTTGTTTGTCATAATTACCTCATTTATTTTCACTTTGAATGAACTCTTCTTTAATTTTGTGCAATAGTTCTTTATTTGTGAGTACATCAAGCCCGGTAATTGCCATTGCTTTTGCTGCTAAAATCATCGCTTCTTGGCCTTTGTCACTTTTTGAAGCATCTCGGAATTCGATTGTATGACCAGAACACGGTGTATCACTTATTTGAACGTAAGGGTGAATAGAGGGACAAACTAAGCTTACATTTCCCATGTCTAATGAGCCGTAGCCTTTGCTTTCTTCTAATATTTCTTCACGTTTTACGCCAAGTTCTACTAATGAATCAGTAAAACTATTAGAAAGTGTTTCGTTTGTTATTAAGTTGTCGTAAGAAAGTTCGTAGTTAGACATTTTCATTTTTGCGCCAGTCATTAAGGCAGCACCTTCTGCTATTGCTTGTACTTTTTCCACAAGCTCGTTAACATAGCTTCTCGTTTTAGCTCGAACATAAAACTGAGCAACAGCATAATCAGGTACGATATTTGCAGCTTTCCCACCTTCAGAAATGATTCCGTGAATTCGTGCGTCACTCGTAACATGCTGTCTCATTGCGTTAATTCCATTGAATGTTTGGATAACGGCATCTAGCGCGTTAATTCCTTTTTCAGGGCTTGCAGCGGCATGTGATGTTTTACCGAAAAATTCGAATTGGATAGCGTCCATCGCAAGGGATGTTCCGCTCTTTTGATAGTTTGATGAAGGATGAACCATCAAGGCTACATCTAGTTCGTCAAAAATACCTTGTTCGGCCATGGTGACTTTTCCGCCTTTTGTTTCTTCAGCTGGTGTGCCGTACACGATTACTTTTCCACCGGTTTGTTCGATCACTTTTGATAGGGCTATTCCAGCACCTAAGCCCATTGTTGCGATTAAATTATGACCACAAGCATGTCCAATTTCAGGTAGTGCATCGTATTCACACATATATCCGATTGTAGGACCTTCTATTCCACTATCATATGTTGCTCGGAAGGCAGTTGGTAAATCACAAATACCTACTTCGACGTTAAAGTTATGTTTTTTTAAGCTGTTTGTTAGTATTTCACATGCTTTGACTTCTTCATGACCAAGTTCTGGGTTGTGCCATATGTATTGGCTAATATGTAATAATTCGTCTTTGATTGCTTCGACGGAATTTATAATTAAGTCTGTCATTCTGGTAATCTCCTTCAGGTTCTATTTTTATCCAAAATTATATAGGATTATTTCGCTTTCGGCTAGTCAAAGTTACTAAAGGAGGCATAGGTGTACAACTGTTGATGTTTACTGTAGGTACTCGCTTTCCGCGGGTGGACTCGGGATCCTCCTCGGCGCATGGCGCCTGTGGGGTCTCCCTTGTCGCACTTTTCCCGCAGGAGTCTCGCTCCTACAGTGAACATCAACTAGTATTGGATACTAATATGAATTACTATTTTTCATGACAAATATATTTGTTTAAGCAAAAAAGCGTTGAAATGAATCCACACTTCTTTATTGAGTCAATTTCATAATGGCTGTTCGTTTAGTGAAAAAAGATTGTTCCGTTTATTATAATTAAATAACGTTCGATATAAAACGTTAATTATAATATAGAATAGGTTTAATATTCGTTTTTCGTTTAGTAATTGTACATTATGAATCTCACTCTAGTAAGTATTTATTTTGTTTTCTATTTCGTTTGCGACAGCGTGAGTAAATTCGTTTGTCATTTCTGGTAGGCTAGATTTTAGTATATTGTTGACCATTTTGCCTAGAGCTCCTTCGGCGGTTATGGATAAAGCTCCTGTCATTATAGTTGTTTCACTTGTTTTACTTTCAGCAGAAAAAAAGCCATAACCTGTGAATTTTTCATTGATGCCTGTGAGGGTAAAGGTCACTCTCGAAGGTTCTTCCCAACTTGTAATGTTTACTTTTAAATGTACTTTCTTTTTAAACATTCCTACATCACTTTTAAATTTCCATGTGGACTCACGAGCATTCATAATTTCATGCTCTATATAACCAGGTACTAGTGGAGCCCAATTGTTTATATCACTTACGAACGACCATACCGATTGAATGGGTTTGTATACGACAATGGTGCATGTTTCAGTAGGCATTTTGATTCCTCATTTCTTTTTAGGTTACGTTTCATTCATATTCACTTTCCTAAAAGAAATGACTAGTAAAAAATGAAAGGAGTTAGGATGAATACCAAACTCCTCAAAAGATTATTTTAGCGCATTCATAATATGCTTATAGTTCAATGTATTATGTTTCTCATCCACCCACTTCGCAAAAGCCTTTGTTACACTAATAAAATCCTTTTCCCCTGTTGGACTTACATATTCATATAGATTATAAAACTCTATAGTCATGACGTTTTTCCAAAAGTCTAGATTCATAGTGTCCCATGATGTACATTTAGTTGTTTCAAAGATCTCTCGTAAGTCATGTAAACTGTTTCTATATTTTCTTATCGTTCCTTTTGATTTGCCTTCGGTTTTTTCTTCATAAAAGGCAAGCATATCTTTAGCGAAAAAGCTTTCGGCTGTATACGGAGTAAAACCTAGAACTTGTAAAGATTCTACGGCTTCGTTGTTCACAAAGTTTAATTTTGTAACTGTACTAGTACGGGAAGAATTATCAGTTACATACTTGGATAAAGGTAAACCCATCATTTTACGATAGGTGTTAAAGTCTGGTGTCACAGCAACTTTGCCAAAATGTTTAGCTAGTTGTGCATGAATCTGATACTCTTCTTGTTTTAACCAAGTTTCTAGCTGCTCTAACTTTCCATGATCTTTTAATGCAGATGGCGTTAACGAATCAAACATTAATATTGACTTGTTTTCATACAACATGTATTGCGCTTGAGCGTATAGAGCGAAGTATTCTTTCGCATCTTCTGGAATATGAATAGAGAAGTTTTTAATCTCGACGGTTTCTCTAACGGAATAAGAATTTACTCTCTCATCTGTTTTTGTTAAAACAATTCCTGTTGCCGCTAAGTCTGTCGCTAGTTTAGTAATGAAAGATTGGTTGAAAGAAGTGACTTCCATTACATGATCCTTTATAGAAATCGTTGCCTTTACTTCTGCTATGTGCACTTTTCCTTCTAATTGACTATCCTCGTATTCATGCCAATCTGCTACCCAAGTGAAGTGTTTTACTCCACCTGTGCCGCTTTTTACAAAATGTATGTTTTGGTGGAATTGCTCAAGTAAGTTTTCTTCACTTTCCGTTTCGTATAAGGCGGTTATTTCTTCAATCTTTTTCTCTGCGATACTTTTCTGTGAGTCATCAAGTAAAATAGCCAAAAGCTCTGGATAATAATCTATCATTACGCTTTCTACGCTCATCTTTTCTTCTTTAGCTAGTGTTAAGATTTTTTGTTTTGCCTCATATAATCGAAGTGGTTCTACGAATAGTTTTGCTCCATTAAAATAAAAACTCTTGTTAAATTCTTCTAATAATGAAACGGTACCGAACCATGGCAATGAGTGAGCTGCATTTTCTTTTACTCTCGCTACTTTGTACGTTTTTTTAGAGAACATATCTTCAAATGTGATGGTTTCCTCTGTATCCTGAATCGCTTGAACTAGTTGAGGTTTTAACGAAACCCAAGTATTTAATAGTTCCATTTCGTTAATGGGCAGCTTGTCTTTATTATGGTCAGCAAACTCCTCAACAATTCGTTTGCCTTCAGATTTATAGAAGAAAAATAACCAAAATTGAAAAAATCCTTTTTCAAAGTTTTTGTTTATTTTGTTTTCGGTTCTTTTTTGAAAGATAAAGTATAGTTGGTTGTATTCGTTAAAGGAGAGTGTTTCATTTACGTAACGGTTTAGTTTGTTAACTAGGTCGTGTTTTCGTTGTAAAAATCTTTCCTCTTTTATTTTAGCTGTTTCAACTATTGCTGCTTTTTTTAAGCAACATTTTTTGTGTTTTTTTCCACTACCACATGGACATGGATCATTTCTCATCGGTACACCTTCTTTAATAGTTTGGAAATTTTCTATATGTTTTGAAACGAGTTTAGTTGGGATGTTAATTGCTCGATAAAATGGTTTGATTGAACACGGATAGCCACGTATGGTGGTCGTGTATGTTGAATACATTCAACTGGAGCGCCTAACCAAAATATTTCTTCATCAATGATTAATATTGGAAAAGGTATATCTGTTTCTGTTTGGGTATGTTTCGTCAAATTTTCCATGCTGGGAGATGCCATAATTTTGACAATCACGTTGTTTTTAATAGCATTAAGCTCCTTCGTCCATTCTTCCGGGAGTTTGTCGCTATTAGGTATAGAAATAACAACCGACTTTTTTGCCTGTTTTATATCTTGAAAGATGAAATCCGTCTTTCTTGCGTGAAACCACTTCACTTTAGGGTGTTGATTTTTTATCCACTTGCCAATCATTTCGGATGAAACGATTGCTCGTTGCTCTGTCTGGTGTTTCACAAGCTGGCGGATTGTTTTATTCGTACTAGTTGTTTTTGTTATAAAATGTCGGTCGCAAACATGAATGAACTTACCTTTAGAACGGGTAACAGCAACGTTTATAAGACGATCATTGTTTTTTCCGGTTAAAAGCATACCTGGGCGTTCAAAAGGAAAGCTATCGACGGAGTCATAAATCATCACATCTCTTTCGCTACCTTGAAATCGATGAACAGTTGCGGCGGAGATAGTTGCCTGTTCCCTTTCTTTTTTTAAAGTTCCTTCAAGTAATGATTCCATTAATACCGCTTGGGCACGGTACGGAGTGACGTATCCGATGGATGTAGAGCCAGCTTTATATGCTTCGTAAATTAGTTGAAAAGACAATAATAAGTGCCATACATTCATTCGAGAGCCAGACGTTCTTTCTGTTATGCAATTCATTCCCATAAAGGAAGTGTCTAAAAGAGCGGATGCTATTTTAGGGAATGGTTCTATTTCCGCAATACTTTCACGCGCCTGCCCAACGGTTGGATGGTCACCTACTAATGAATGATATATATATTTGTTCGTAAACGACGAAATATGTGGATGCATTCTACGTTGCTCTTTTAATAAAAAAAGATGTGGATGTAAAGTATCGGATGAGACAGATTCCACGATACCTGCCCCATTAAAAACATCTTCCTTTAACCATTTTTCAATAAGTGGATGTCTCCCTGAAGCAATTGGCGGGAGTTGCTTAAAATCTCCACAAATGATGATACGTTTTCCAAGGGAAGCGGCAAATGCTGATTGCGGAATATAGGCCATACTTGCTTCATCTAAAATAACTACATCATAGTCACTTTCGTAAATGTTTTGGTCTCTTGCTGCTTTAGCAAGCGTAGTGCCGATAACTTTTGCTTCTTCTAAAATTTTCAATTCTTTTTGTCTTATTCTTTCTTGAAGGCGGGAAAGCTTACTCTCCACTTCAAGTAACGTATCGTAATCCCGTTTACTAAACGATTGGTTTAAATCGGATTTTAATAGCTTTCTCTGTTCTGTCAAATTTTCGCGGTCACTTGTAAGTTGTGGATCATTTTCTTCTATAAGCTTATTAGTTGTGTCAAAATCCACATGAATTGGCGTTTGGCCATACCTAATAATTTCACCCGTTTTATAAACGTTTTTTCTTTTAGTGAAAGCAGTTAATTCTTGAACTAAGACGTCCACCGCTTGGTTGCTATGCGATAAAAGTAAAATTCGTCGTCCTTTCACATAGTGGTTAGCAGCTACTCTTGCTAACGTATACGTTTTTCCTGTTCCAGGTGGTCCCCACACAAATGTGACAGGGTTGTTTTTGGTTTGAATATATAGTTTTTCAACTGTTGAAGTGCTTTCCTTCGATGTTGGTTTTAATGGATGAGTAGGAAACAATAACTTTTTTACTCTAGAAAGCTTTTTCTTACTTTTCTTTATTTCCCCTACCCTTGTGTAAAGTTCATCTAGCAGTTCCCACGGATCGTAAAATATCCATGCTTCTGAGATTAGGTCACCAATTGAATTTTCAAAAGATAAAATGACACTTGAACCATCAGAAGAAAGAATAGTTCCTTCATAGGTGGATTTTCCATATTCTAACTTGATTTGAGCACCAATTGGTATAAAAAGCTGGTTTCGGGAAGGAAAATAATATTGATAATTATTTTCGGTTGAGACAAGATGACCATTTTTTAATAAGTATTTATTGCTGCCATACTTTTTTAAATGGTGTATTTCTGCTTGAATGGCTTTTTCCCATTCATTTATGTAAGTTAGAATAGTCATCCCGAATCTTTCCTTTATCGCGAAATTTCAAAAACTTTCAGAAGAATTTGTGCAACTGGAAAAAGCTCAATCTGTTAGGATTGAGCTTTTATGTTTTTCTAATATAACATATTTCCGTTACGTTTTAAATAGTTAACGACCAACAAACATTTGTGTCCAGTAATGGCCATTTTCAACATACCCTACACCAATATGTGTGAAATTAGGGCTTAAGATGTTTTTACGGTGTCCTTCACTATTCATCCATGCTTGAACGACCTCTTCAGGTGTGCGTTGTCCCATCGCAATATTTTCACCAGCTGTATTATAGGAAATACCAAAGTCCCTCATCATATCAAACGGTGATCCGTAAGTAGGGCTTGTATGAGAGAAATAATTGTTTTGTTGCATATCAGCAGATTTTTGTCGTGCTACATTACTAATTTCCTTATCAGCTTTTAAATCAGATAAGCCAGCTTTTCTTCTTTCAGCATTTGTTAACTCAATAACACGCATTTCTGTTTCACTGATACCTTCTTGTGAAGCGCGTTGTTCTGCATTACCTTGTTCTTGTTGTGCTTCTTCTTGTTGTTGTGTTTCAGGTGCAGGTTGAGCAGGTGCTTCTGGTTGCTGTTGCTCTGGAGCAGGTTGGGCAGGTGCTTCTGGTTGCTGTTGCTCTGGAGCAGGTTGGGCAGGTGCCTCAGATTGCTGTTGTTCTTGTTCTGGTGTTGGAGCAGGTTGTCCTTGCTCTGGAGATGCTGCTTGACCACCTTTTCCACCAGGAATACGGAATTCTTTTCTACCTAATTCAAATTTATAAACTGAAAATGGACCATCTTGAATCTTTTGACTATGTGGAAACTTTTCACTTGGAGTGCTTGTGCTATAAGAGTTTGGATCAATGGTTAAGTATCCACCGTTACGAACTTGTTGAACTTCATTCGTTTGAAAATTTACAGAACGGTTGTCACGTTGAGTTACTTGACGTAAAGAACGGTCAGCTTGACTCATTCCTCTATTACCTTGACCCATTAAACGATCGCCAAGACGTTGTCCGCCATCACGAACATCTCCACGATAGTTAACCTGTTGTGTATTTAAATTTTCATCCATTCCAGTGTTTTGATTAGGTGAGTTTTGCGCTCCTTGGTTCATACCACAAGCTGTTAAAGCAAGCAATATTAGAGCAGCAAGAAACAATTTGAAATGATTCAATAGTAAAACCTCCTTTTGAAATTCAGTTTGGTACAATATTATGGTTTCTTTTGTGAGGTCAAACTATTATTGCCAATTATCGATAATATTACAAAAAAATCCCTGTATGTTATTTCACATACAAGGATTCAGGACTATTCTCCACTTTCTAAAATCGATTCAAGTACTTTTTGAACTTTTAATCCTTCTTCAAAATTAATTAAAAATGCCGATTCGTTTTGAATGGCTTTTTTTAGTTCATCGAGTAGTGTTCGGTTTGATTCAAGGTGATCAGTCGGCATATTTTTAAACGCTTCGTTATTGTTTGCTACGCTCACTTCTCGCCAATTGTCGATGGCAAAAGATTGATTTGATCCGTGAACAATAAAAGAGATATGTTCTTGTTCTGCCTGGCCAACTAAACCATCTACCATTACTTTAACTCCGTTTTTTAATGTTAACGTTGCTAAAATTTCTAATTCACTATCTACTCCATTTTCTGGATAGTTGATCGTGCATGTGGTTGTTTGCATCTCTCCATAAAGGTGTACAATCATTTGTAAATAATGTGGCATGATTTCTCTAATAAATCCACCCTGCTCTCGTTTTCCAATCCAAGGTGTTTGCTGCCATGGTCTTGGCCATTCATGAAAATGCATTTTTAAAGTGATTCGTTTAAGCTCACCTATTGTTTCGCTTTGAACGGCATTATGTAGTAATTGAAATGGAATGTCATATGGTAGTGGAAAGTGAATGGCATGTACTACATTCATTTCGTTTGCTTTATGAAGCATTTCTTCGGCTTCCTTTAATGAGTTAGCGAGCGGTTTTTCACATAACACATGTTTTCCATGGTCAAATGCAGCCATAACGACTTCATAATGAAACGCAGGAGGTACAGCAACATATATTAATTGAATTTCTCCGCTTTCCAATAACTCTCTGTAGTCAGTGTAGTAAGGTATGTTTCCTAAAGATTCTGAAGTTTTCATGCAAATGGCTTCATTTAGGTCGCAAAGAGCAGCTATTTCAAAGTCTTCATGTTTGAAAATTTGATGAATTAAACGCTGGCCAACAACACCAAGGCCAACTATTCCAACTTTAATGGTCATAAGTTACGGTTCCCCTTTTATTTCGAATATTGAAATATCAGTATTATTTTACACTATTTTCAGGCAAACAAAAAGAAGGCATTTAAGCCTTCTGAATTATTTCTTTTTATTTTCAAATTGTTGTTGAAAGGTTTCGCCAGCCATGTAGGAGTCACTTACTTGTTCATGTGTTTCTGCAAGCCCTGTGGATAATTGGTCTTCGCGTTGGTAGTCTTCCACTTCATATGTTCTGCCTGCAATGGATTCTGATGAAGGTTGTTTTTTATTTGGTTGATTTTTCATTTAATTGGCCTCCTAAAATTTTATATTGCATTTTATTGTTTGGAAAAAGCTGATTTTCATTCGTCGACCGTTAATACGTTGTAAATCGAAAGAACTTTTGTAAGTGGTAGAGTGTTCTCATTAGTAGTGGGCGGTCGTCTGCGTATTCTTCGTAAGGTAAGGTAAAGATGGTTTCTTCGTTTTTCCATAATCGGTTGAAATAATCGTCTACTTCCATGATTATATCTGAACTATTTGGTGCATTTATTTTTACATTTGTTTCTAAGTTTAAGTCATCTAAATTTCTCTTTGTGTAATTGGCTGAACCACTAATAAGAACGGATTTGGTTTGTTTTTTGATAAAAAGTGTCTTTGGATGATATTGTTCTTTTAGTGTATTGTACCAGCGAACTTCTAGGTTTTCACTTGTGTTTTCTGTTAGTTCATTAGCAACAGGTCTGTTTGGCAGGCCAATCTTCTCTTGACCAAATGCATTTTCGTTTGGGTCAAGTATGATTCTAACTGTAACTCCTCTTTCTGCTGCATTTTTCAGTTCATTTATTATCGTTCGTTCAGATAAATAAAACATCCCTAACCATATCTCTTCTCCTGAAGAGGTTTCCTTTATCTCTTTTACTACATGTTTTAATATTTTGCCTTCTGTTAGTAGTTGGGCGGTTACATCATCTAAATATTCATTGGAAAGGTTCGGTTTCTTTTCAAATTTAAAAGGTTTATTTGACATGTTCATTGTAGCCAATTCGGATTGAACTACATCTTCAATAATAGGACCTTTTAACTCAATAGCAATATTAGAATGGTTTGCACTTCCTTCATGAGGATTTGCGGATGAAATAATCGCTGATTTTTCTGTTGCTACTAGCTTTCGGTGATTTGCTTTTATATTTAGTAAAGATAAATAGGATCTAACAGTTACATCTGGGCCTTCTTCATTTAGTGGATTTCTTACCCACCCTTTCCCTTCTTGTCCAAACCATTGAAAAAACACTCTCCAAACACTAGAGTATATTGGATTAGAATCACGTAACGGCCGTAGTTTTGTCTCTACAACTTCAATTCCTTCACTTTTTAATGTTTCTAGCTCAACAACTTTATGGGATTGATAACTTGAGTTCACTTTATCTGTTATAAAGACTATTGGCATGTTTGGTTCTGCTCGTTTTTTCTGAATTAGCCTTTCGACTATATTTTTTATTATCGCATCGTCATTGTTGTTCCTTGAATGTGCATTAAATAAGAAGAAGTCTACAATAATAAAATCCTCCGCTTCCTCTATTATTTCGTAAATACGAGGGAAGATGTTTTGCTCCTGTTCCTTTTCTCCGTCTATTTCGTAAGTTAAGTCATATATGAAAGAAATATCTTCTACTTTCTGTTCTTCCCCTTCAAAAGAAATACCATCGGGTAATGGTTTATAACTATGGTAGACGCCTGTTACTACTAAAATAATTAATAAAAGAATGGTTATGAAAGCTCTCTTTGAAATCTGTCTCAAAATGTGTCCTCTTTTCTGATTGACTCTCAAGTTAATACTTCTTAATAACCTAAAAAAAGAAAAGATAAACTTTAGTAAATTAATTGTCATGTGACAAGCTGACTTGTAATAAATAATGATAAAGCTAGGTTCATGATGGGCGAACCAATTAAAATTAGACTCATATGATACAGTATCTCTGTCCTTTCCGTATAAGTTTTATACTCTGCCATTTATTGTAGAGCCCACCTGAAAAAGGAGTGTTATGAGTGGATATAGGAAATAAAAGTATCATGCCCAAATTATATATTGGTTCAACAGATAGTATTAAACCTAACCAGCAATATCTTCGGAAAAGCTACTTAGCTGAGTTTTTGCAAAAACAGCAAGAAACGAATAGTGCATTAACTAGTTCAATTCAAATGATGTCCGCTGAAATGTTAGATTATAAATCTAATCATTCTAAGGCGTTTACTGAAATAGACAGCAAACTAACTTCTCAAGAAAGAATTGCAAACGATCTTGTGAAAGGAGTTCAGAATAGCGAAAAAAACGATTCGGAAATTTTTTCGCGTTTAACACATCTAGAAAAGTTAAGCATGAAGATTGAAGAAATATTAAGTAATGAAAAGTTAATGAATGAAGCTACGATTGAACAGTTAGCCTTTTTAGAACAACTTACATGTAACGTAAACAAAAAATTAGAAAACTTCCAAACCGTTCAGGAAAACTTACAAGAACAAATAAAACAACAAGATGATCTGGTAATAAAAGTTAGTGAAAAATTGGATATTCAAGATATTTTTCATCAAACAATGATGGAGCGTTTTGATAAACAAGAAATGAATACAAATAAAATTGCAAGACAGTTAGATGAGTTAAAAGAGTCTCTAGTAGAAAGAATTGAAACAACGCTAGAGTCCCTTCTTTTTCAATACAAAAACACAGTAAGTTACATTAAAGAATTGTTTCTTACAAAAAATCGATAAATTAACTTCTCCCTTCGCTCTCCCTATTACGAATAAATAAATCCATTTTTTGGAATGATATTTGTAAATGGACGTAAGGAGAGTGAAAATATGGAGATAATGTCCATTATTCGATATGCTTGCTCTTTTTTAGGGATAGTTTGTTTAGCATTTACGTACAAACATATGTATGGCAAAAAGAAAGAATATGCGCAAAAAGAAGATGAACTGTAACTGAATCCGTTTTACTCTTTCTGCTACCTAGTAATAGGTAGTTTTTTTATATTATTTTCCTTCTAGGACAAAATAGAAAAAAATATAGAATGTGGTGATTAACATACAATATTTTAAACCTGATTTTGAGCTTCACCATTTTTTCGATATAACAGCAGAGTGGCTGCAAACGAATAAAATTAAGACGATTTTTTCTGATTTAGATAGTACGCTTGCTATTCATGATCAACCTGGTGGTGAAGATTTAAAAGTGTGGATTGAGATGTTAAAATCCCAAAATGTACAACTGGTGATTGCTTCTAATAACAGTCAAGGCCGTGTGGAGCGTTTTTGTAAACCGTTTGATATTATTGGTTTTGGTAAATGTGCTAAACCGTTACCGAACGTTTTGCTTAAACATATGAAAGAGATTGGTGCAACGTCGAACACTTCTATTTTCCTTGGTGATCAGTTGTTTACAGATATTTGGTGTGGAAAATTACTTGATATGAGAACCGTGCTTGTAAAACCGATAGGAATGGAACATGAGCCTATCCAGATTGTATTAAAACGGAAGCTAGAAGCGGTTGTTAGGAAGCGATGGTGATTAAGAATTGGTTGAAAAGACCCGTATATCAGTAAAATGAATAACATAAATCAACAGGTACCTGGCACCAAGTTTCAACACAAAAAGGAGTTTGTGTTAATTTATATTTATAACTGTTTTGCAGGTACTCATTCATCTGCATTAGCAGCTGCTTATCAACAGCTTTGTTTAACAATACCAAAATAAATAGCCCAAATAAGAGTAATTTAAACTCTTTTTGGGCTTTTAACATCTTTACTTACTTGATACTAGTTGCTTATACTTTTGATTATTTTCTAATAAATAGTGCACATAATGTTTATCAGGAACTAACCAAGCTGCATACGTACGCTTCATAAACTGTTCTGCTGCCTCAAATGACTCGTAATCTTCTTCGATTAGTACTTCATTGTTCTCTATTTGCCAATTTCCACTATTGTTTTGATAAATGAAGAATGTTCCATAATGTTTCGAATCATATAGAGAGCCTTTAGGTGACTTTTTAACATTAAACTCGTTCTTGTCGGCATCCATGCGAATTGGTTCCATTTTAAAAGGCTCTACTACAAATAGCGGAAACGCTTCTTCATTTAAATTACAACCAGAAGCTTTTGCATGGCCTCCTCCTTCATACTTAGCGGCTACCTCCGATACATCAACATGTTCGTGTATGGTTCTTAAGCTAATTCTTTTGTTCCCGACGCTTACAATAGCGATGTAATCTAAGTGAGTGTTCTTTTTTCCGAACAGGTTACCGAGCTCAGATATATAATTTTCAGCATGAACAATACCAACACAATGATTATCTATCATTGTTTGATAAATTTCTTTCTGTTTTCTTTTCAAGTAACGCTCCATTTTGTTTTCTTCCATGTCTAAAATTTGTTTTTCAAAATCATCAAAATCAAACTGAGACATGTCATTTTCTAAACGATTAACCATTCTTTCCTCAAATTCATCAATAGATAAAAGGTAAAATAAATCGTTTAGCCGTTTCGCCTTTTGATTGTTGTTTTTATCCCATTCCCAAGTATCGTATTGTCTTACTAGCTCTACAAATTGATCTAGAGACTCATGTTTTACTAGTAGGTCGGAATCAACTAGATAATCATATAACAATGACGTTGCACTAGTTAATCTGCCATCTTCATAAGAAACTGTTACTGCTGCCCAATCATGTTTGTTTAGGTGTAGTGCAGACTTATGATGGTCAATTAACTTACCAGCACCACCGTGTAAAATCCAGTCTGTGATTGCTTTTTCATTATCTTCATGAACAGACAAGTCTGTAATGTACATAAATGTGTGTGTATCATTTTTTTCTAAAAAGTTTTTCACTTGGTAGTTTAAGCTATGTACAGAGTTGTAACGAACTTCTATCTGTTCCTTATAAGCAAGTTTAGCTAAAATACCACAGCCAACTCCATCCAAGTCGTTATGTGTAAATAATATGTAACTCATTTTCTCGCTTCCTTTCGATTCCATCTTTCCTATTCATTATTTGTTAACATAAGCAAAATAAATCAGCCGATTGAAAAATCGACTGATACAATGGATGAAAACTTATTTTGAATAGTCAGATCCCCATGTTTCTTTTATGTAAGCATCTCTTCCAGACTCTACTCTCTCTTGCTTATATTTTTCAGGATTTTTTTTGTAGAAATGTTGGTGATAATCTTCTGCTTCATAAAATGTAGTTGCCGGTAAAATTTCCGTCACAATCTGTTTACTAAAACGGCCGCTGTTTATTAACAGTTGCTTTGAAATTTCTGCATATTGTTTTTGTAAATCGTTATGATAAAAAATAGCGGTACGGTACTGACTTCCTCTGTCAAAAAATTGCCCTCCAGCGTCCGTTGGATCAATTTGTGGCCAGTATAAGTCAAGTAATTTCTCATACGGGAAAAGCTCAGGGTTAAATGTTATTTGAACGGCTTCGTAATGTCCTGTGTCGCCTTTTTTTATTTGTTCATATGTTGGATTTTCAAGGTGTCCACCTGTGTACCCTGAAATAACTTTTATAATTCCAGGCATTTCATCAAATGGTTTTACCATACACCAAAAACATCCACCAGCAAAAGTAGCTTTTTCTAATTTTTGTTCCATTGTTTTTCCTCCAAAAACACCATTTCCTCGAATTGTATCATTTAATGAAAAAGTTGCCAATTAATATTACCTTATTTAAGGAATAGTTAAATAGATAACGTATATAATTTGATTTCAGTTGCAGGTGTGAGACTCCTGCGGGAAAGCGCGTCAGGGGAGATCCACAGGCGCAGTGCGCCGAGGAGGCTCCAGAGACCGCCCGCGGAAAGCGAGCATCTGCAACTGAAATCAACTTTTACAAACCAATATATTAGTAAGCTTCTTTAATAGAAGATTTACATAATATTGTAATAGTCAATCATAAATAATTTTACTATTACAACATTTTCATGTGTGCGTTTTCATTTATTTACGAATAATAAGGAATACTGTACGATAAGATGTCACGAATTTATGTATGATAGGAGTTTCTGAATGGACATATTAGAACAAATTACACATCTTCAATTATTAAATCAATTTTGGCTTATTCTCTTCTTCCTCATCCCAATGGTTCTAATAGCAAGAACAGTTGTGGCAGGATCAAGATATTCACCGATTTTAATTATCGTTATATTTGGATTAACAATGGGTTATGTATTAGTTGCAAGTGGAGTTGCTAGCCCTGGTCTAGTGGAGTTCCCATTTGTTGACTTGATGGCAAGAACAACCATTATCGCCCTTACTGTTTCCTTTTTTGTAGGCGGGCAAGAATTAAGAAAAATACTCGGCAATAAAGATTTAGAAGGTGAAGATATTGTGGTTCCTTCTAACGAAGAAGTTGTATTAGGAACGACTCGTACTCAATTTTTCTTTATTTTAAGATCTTTTTTCTTATTGTTAGGTATGGAAGGATTGTTGCGTTTTATTCTTGATAACAATTCCACAAGTATCTTTAGTAGCTATTACCCTTTAATTGCTTATATTGGCCTAGTAATTTCAGTTATTTTAATTGACAATCGTGCTCAAATTAAGAATAAGCACCTGTACATTCGTAAAGGGTTAGTCGAAATCGCGGCAATTGTCATGATTCTTTTAATTTCTTATTATGTAGCACAAGTAATTGGAGAATTTATTGCATTACCTCAAATCTTTTATGCAATGATGATCTCAGCGGCCTTAGGTGCAATTCTTTACAAATGGTCGTTTGGACCGACTATACGTGCATTATTGTTTGCAGGTATTCCAGTCGTATTAGCTGCTAACTTTATGGTGGGTGGTTCTCGTATTGGAGATGCATTTAATATTTCAGGAATGAACGCTGTCTTAACGTATGGATTCTTCGGTCAATTGCTTTGGATGTTTGGTGGAATTACTTTAATTATCTTCTTTTCCAAAACAGCGAACACTAGAAACTTAGCTCCTGGTATGGCTGGAGCCTTATCACACTCAGGACTAACTGGTGCTTGTACTGCAGGTGATTTCGGTAAAACAGCTGCACAGCGAGCACCAATTATGATCAATATCCCGTTCTTCGGTCATGTGTTTGTATTCTCTGTACTGGCGATAAGTGCTGAGCGTGGAAGCCTATGGATGGCTCCTGCCCTATTTATTGTAGGTGTAGGTGTTATTTTAACGGTTCTTTCCTTAAGAAACTTACGTTTAGCATCTGGTGAGGATAAAAAGGAAGTAAAAGCGTTAATGCAGTTTTCGTTTGGATGGCAAATCATTGCCGTATTTGGCGGGCTAAGTCTGTTAAGTTTAAGTACTATGTCCATAGAGTACGCAGCAATGGCTCAAACATCTGCTATTTCACATTTTGGTTTGTTTGCTGCTATCCAAGGGGAAATGTTTGGAACGGATGCGGCCCTTTTAATTCCATTTATCTTCTCTATGCCGTTCTTAGTACATCCACTCGTTTTCTTTATGTTTGGAAAAGCAATGGAAAACAACGGAGACATGCCAAAAATGCCTGTATACATTTTAGCTTTAATCGGAGTTTTAGGTGTTCTGTTTTCTATAATTGCATTATAAAAAGAAAGCAACCGAGCATAATCAATATTTGCTCGGTTGCTTTTCTTTTTGTCTCTTAATAATTACTGCTTTTATTGCCATATAATCTACTTCGCTTGGCAGTTCATCTTTAATTGGTTTTAGTTTTTCTGCTCCAATTTTCTCTATTACATTTCTAATTTGTTCTTCCCATTCAATTGGGATAAAATCGTCCCAATTTACTTCTAAGCCGTCTTCTTCACATTTCACCATATGATTTTGGACAGTTGTAATACTCATTCCCCTCTTCTTAGTCACTTCTTGAAGAGAAAGTCCACTGTTGTATAGCTCAAATGTTATTTCATGACTAGGCTTGTCATTTTTTTCTATAGAATCTATTAATGTTCTAGTCACACTAGAAGCTTGTAAAGTACCACTTCTTATTAAGTTGTTTTCTTTTGAAAAACGAACAATTTCTTGTAAAAATATTTCCCCGTATCTCTCCCATTTTTGCATACCAACACCTTTTACGTTTAGCATCTCTTCTTCTGTTTCAGGTAGATACGTACACATCTCTTGTAAAGTGCGGTCTGAAAAAATTAAATATGGAGGAATGCTTTCTTTTTGAGCGAGTTCTTTTCTTAAATCACGTAATTGTTGAAACAAGCCATCGTCTTTTTTCACTATAACAGGAGTTTGTTTTACTTTTAACTTTACTTCTTCTTTTCCCGTCAGCACTTGTACGGAACGACTACCTAATTTGATAATTGGAAACTGCCCTTCTGATAGAAACAAATAACCTTCTGCTATTAATATGTTAATAAGTTCAACAATTTGCTTTTCCGTTAATTCTTTCATCAATCCATATGTTGGTAAGGAAGAAAGCTGAAACTGATGTATTTTCTTATCGTTAGAGCCTTTTAATACTTTTGCAACAAGTGTTGCCCCAAACCTTTCATTCATTCGCTTAATACAAGAAAAAATCTTTTGTGCTTCAACCGTAATGTTTTTTTCCGTAAAGTCGCTTGAACAGTTGCTACATTTCCCGCATTCGGGTTGATTTCGTTCACCGAAATACGACGTAATGAAACATTGTAAGCACTTAGTCGTGAAACAAAAGTCAACCATCATTTGAAGTTTCATGTACTCATTGGACTTTCTATCTGGAGAAAGCAATGTTTGTTCAATCAAAAATTTCTGTAGTTGAATATCTCGGGCATTAAATAATAAAATACATTCACTTTCTACACCATCTCGGCCTGCCCTTCCTGCTTCTTGATAATACGATTCTAGATTTTTAGGCATGTTGTAATGGATAACATATCTTACGTTCGTTTTGTTTATACCCATTCCGAAAGCATTCGTTGCAACCATTACAGTTGTTTTATCATATAAAAAATCTTCCTGTGTGCTTTTTCTTTCTTCTTCTGATAAACCTGCATGGTATTTTCCTACCGAGTAACCACTTTTCGTTAACTGTGCATGTAAACTATCTACTTCTTTTCTAGTAGAAGCGTAAATAATGCCAGGCTCGTCCTTATTTTCTTTCAAATAAGAGGTTAAATACTTTAATTTATCAGTACCTCTAACAACGGAGAAAGATAAATTCTCACGAGCAAAACCAGTTATAACAACGTTCTCATCTTGAATGCCAAGTGTTTCACATATGTCTTCTGTTACTTCTTCTGTTGCGGTTGCTGTGAATGCTGCTAGTAATGGCTTTTCCGGTAGTTGCCTTACAAAATGACCAATATTACGATAACTTGGTCGGAAATCATGGCCCCATTGGGATAAACAGTGAGCTTCGTCCACCGCTACGAAAGATATTTTTTGGTTTTGAATGATAGACATAAAGTATCCAACGTCTAACCTTTCTGGAGCAACGTAAATTAGTTTCACTTTTCCACTTTGAATCTGTGCTACTCTTTCCTCTATCTCTTGGGCTGATAAAGAACTATTAATAAACGTAGCGTTAATTCCAATACTTTGAAGAGAGTCTACTTGATCCTTCATAAGGGAAATTAATGGGGAAATGACAATCGTAATTCCGTCTAGTAATAGAGCTGGTATTTGATAGCAAATTGATTTTCCTCCACCAGTTGGCATAATGCCTAATGAAGGTTTTCCGTTAAGTAGATTTGTAATGATTGTTTGTTGGCCATCTCTAAAATCTGGATAACCATAATATGTTTGTAATAGTTGTCTAGCTTCGTTTAACAAATAAAGCACCTCGCATGTGAAAATATGGTGGAATGATAGAAGAATTATTATGAAGTTTTATAGAAGGTAGTTAATATTTTAACTTACTTTTGCACAAGTTTCCATGGAAAAACCCTCTAAAGAGAGGGTAAATGACTTACTTCGCGACAATTTTTTTTGTAATTCCTGTTATGAGGAAACAAATAGCAAATGCAGTAAAGGATACTACCGTTAAGATTAACATACCGAGAGCAGCCATAAAGATATCATCATTAGGCGAAGTTGGCTCTAGTCTCCAATATTGAAACAAAGTAAATAAGAATAAAATTAAATAAAATGAACTACCAACTAAAGACATAAAAATGCGTTGCGTTTTAATTTTATTAAACCAGACTTGTTTGATTAATATCCAGAACATAATGCTTAACCATGTTCCTAAAAAGATAAGAAATAAATGGGCAAAAGGAATATGGAAAAGCATAATAATAAAATAGGAAATGACAACTGTACTGAAAATGAGGAAGTTCCCTAAAAGTAATGTAATGCCTGCACGAAATGGGGTTTGCACCCAAGTTTTTTTGGAAATCCATTCATATACTTTTCCTTTTGAAGTTCCGTCACTTTTTTCCACGATATACATATAGCCTAGTCCGAATAAAATCCCTAATAAACCGATAAAAACAATCATTAATATCATAAGTTTCTCCTTCTTTGCTGTTTAAAGCTATTGAGCGATTTAAATTTATTTAAATAGTTTTCGTAGCATACGTCCTGTGCCTTTTCCTGCGACACGTCTACCTGCTCTTTTTGCCATTTTTTTTGAGTCACCTGAAGAAACAGCTTGAACATCTCCTAATAGTTTGGCTGTTTTATATAAGATAGACCTAAATTTATGTATTTTCATGAAGTGTTCCCTCCTTACTTTTACTCTTATTTTATCACTAATTGGGGAAAATTAAATATGAATGTTGTTAAAATTAACAGTATAATCCTGGACTTAAATGGTTCCTGTTGTATTACTAGATTTTAATTTATGATAAAAATGAAAAAAGTAGTAGAGGGTTTAATCACCATTCTACTACCTATAATTTATTTAAGGGAATTTAAACATCAAGTTCAAAATCTGTGGATGGTTCACTATTATACACTTCTTTATCTAGCTCATTTGTTACTTTACTTGTAAGAACACCGGCTGTCATACTTCCACTAACATTCACAGCTGTTCTCCCCATATCAATTAAAGGTTCAATGGAGATTAATAAACCAGCTAAAACAATCGGCAAATCTAAAGCAGATAATACAAGAATTGCGGCGAATGTTGCTCCTCCCCCTACTCCTGCTACACCGAATGAACTAATAGCAACAATGACAACTAACATAAACAAAAACGATGGAGTTAGTGGATTTATTCCGACAGTAGGTGCAATCATAACAGCTAGCATTGCCGGATAAATACCCGCACAACCATTTTGGCCTATAGACAATCCAAATGAACCCGCAAAGTTAGCAATTCCACCAGGAACACCTAACTCTTTTGTTTGCGCTTTTATATTCAATGGCAAAGTACCTGCACTTGTTCTGGATGTAAATGCAAAAGTTAATACAGGTAGTGTTTTCTTCACATAAGTTATTGGATTTAAACCAGCAAGAGCAATTAAAAGTAAATGAATTCCAAACATAATTAGTAATGCGACGTAGGAAGCAACGACAAATTTGCCGAGCTTTCCGATTGCGGCATAATCACTTGTAGCGGTGACCCGCGTCATTAACGCAAATACCCCATATGGTGTTAAACGTAAAACTAACGTTACAATTCTCATTATTATAGAATAAAATGTATCAACAATTCGTGCGAAAAAATCAGCATGTTCTTCGTTCTTTCTACGTACTCCTAAATATGCGAAACCGACAAACGCAGCAAAAATAACGACGGCAATGGTTGATGTGGAGCGGGCTCCAGTGAAGTCTAAAAATACGTTAGATGGAATTAAGTCTAACATTTGTTGTGGAAAGCTTTTATTTACAACGTCCCCTGCACGCTGCTCCATTTGCTCTCCTCTAGCCAATTCCCTGTCACCTTGTTCGATTTGAATGGCTTCTAAGTCAAAAGCAACGGTCGTACCAACACCAACAATCGCAGCTATTGCTGTTGTTCCTATTAATATCCCTATAATGAGTACACTAATTTTCCCGATATTCGTTTTTAGTTTAAGCTTTGTAAATGCGGCGATAATACTAATAAAAATTAATGGCATAACGATCATTTGTAACAGACGAACATATCCAACCCCAACAAGGTTATACCATTGAATAGAGTCTGCTAAGACTTCAGAACTCGCACCGTATATAAACTGTAAAATAAGACCAAATACAACCCCTAAACCTAAAGCTGTAAAAACCCTTTTGGAGAAAGATACATGTCTTCTTTGCATGTAAAACAATCCATAAATAAGTAATGCAAAAAATAATATGTTTACTAGTAATAAAACAAAATCCATACTATTCCCCTCCTTTTTACTGGATAAGCGCTACTCCTTACTACTGTATGATTTATATAACCTGTACCATTCTAACTAGAAAGAATTAAAAAATCGCAACTGAATGAATCTAGTTGCGATTTTTTATATTTTGTGCGGGGCCTATTCTTCTACTCTCTTTTTTGTTGGATCACAATTTGGTGTAGTTTGCCCAGTTGATTGTGCTAATTTCATTAAATAATAGCACTCTTCTCTTGCCATATGATCAGCCATTATGGCGGAAAATGTCCCTAATAATTTATCTGACAGTTCTAATTCTTTAATTTCATGTAAGAAGATTTTAAATAATTCTATTTCCACTTTCACTTGATCGTTCATTCTTTCTAATGCTGGGAAACTTTCTACGTTTGCTCGTAAGTAGCCAGCTAATTCAACGGCTTTAATATAAAAATCTTTAAACTTATCGACAAACTCAATCGATTTCCCTTTCACTTTTTGTTCGACCATATCAACACTATCATTTATTCCTTGCGCGTGACCGGCAGCATCTAAAAGCCAGACTAAATGGTGATGTAATTCGTGGAAAACTGGAGGACTTTCCCCTTTTTCTAAGTATTGTAAAACGTTCATATATTCGTCTAGTTCGTTTACCATATGATTAATAAATGTTGGTGGTAAGTGTATGGTAATATCGCTTGTTAGATGTTTTCTAATGATGGATAATTTCAACTCACGAAATTTTTCGGTTAATTCACGTGCAGCTTTAAGATGTTGTTTAACATTACTTGAAGTAATATTGTTACTTCTTTCGTACCATTTATCATATTCTTCCTTAAAGTAATTAGCTTGCTTTAGCTCTTCTTTTTCCTCTGCTGCTAAAGTATCAAGAAAAAAACGAGCATGATCCCCAAAAACTTGCATCCAAAATCGTTGTTCAAATTTCACATCATCCAAATAACTCAAACCATCTCCCCCTACCTATTTCAACTGCACCACTCTAACTATATTCCGATTTATAACAACAATATTACAGGTGCCTGGCACATGTAATATTGTTGTAATAAAAAAGGTTAAAAAAGGAAGTTGCCCTTTTTTAACCTTTTTCTATATCGTATTTCCATTCGAGCATGCCGCCTTGCATGTGGGAGATATTTTTAAATCCGTTAGCAACTAATAGTTCACTAGCTTGAGCTGAACGATTTCCGCTTCGACATACTATTAAATATTTTTCGTTCTTATCTAGTTCCCCTAGTCTACTTTCGAGCTCTTGTAAAGGAATTAAGATGGAACCAGGAATGTGACCTTCATTATATTCTTGTGGAGTTCTTACATCTAATATTACCATCTCTTTGTTTTTATATATTTCATATGCTTCTTCGATCGTTACTTCAGAATATTCTTGTGCATTTTCATTAACATTTGCTGAACAACCAATTATTAAAAAGGAAGACAAACTAATTAAACATAACAAAACGAACTTCTTCACTGGGTATTCCTCCTAACTTCTTTTAGTACATGGGCAATTAGCTAAACTATAACTATTAATTTTAAAGCCTTTTTTTCTTAAGTATCTTATTCCGATATTTTTCTCGAGATGATCATCTGCTACAACGTGAATGGACTTAGTAGGAATAGTTTTATAGTACCTTTGTAAATATCCATATGGAATGTTTATTGCACCTTCTATAGGATTTTTCGTAGCTTCTTGATAATCTCTAATATCTAAAATATAATCTGACTCTAGTTTAGCTCGCACTAGTTCTATACAAGTTGCCTTTAAGACTGGTATATATCGTTTGTAAACATATATAATAATCGCCATTGCTATTAAAATAATAAATAACATACAATCTCCTCATTTCCAAATTAGCTACAATTTAATTATATACCCCTATGCGTATGTAATCAACTAAGAAGAATTTTCATTCTTTTGAGTACCTTTCACAATGTATGACTAATAAACGAAAAATGAATTATATCCTATTTCTAGCGTATGAGTGCTTTTTATTTATGCACATACTTTATGTGGAAATTAACAATTCATTTTTTAATAAACGAACCCAAAAAATTAAATTAATTCTTATTAAAAAATAAGACAACCATTTTCAAGTACAAGCATACATTCTCTATAAGGAATAAAAAACGATAGGGGGATGAACATGAATTTTGTCATTATTAAAGGCAAGTGGTTATTATTAGGGGTTTTAGCATTCGTGATTGCATTCGGTGGCTGGTATGTAGTAAATAAAGGTCCTATACCCACAACAGGTAAACTAGCTCAAACAGATGAATATGTTGTACAAATGATCGTTGGTGAGTTTAAAACAAAAACAGAAGATGGCCGTGAAATAGAGGCATACCGATTTGACCCAGGTACAATTGTTGTTCCGAAAGGTCAAGAAGTAACACTGAAAATCTTCGGTGTAAACGGTGCGGAACATCCATTTGTTATTGAAGGAACAAACATTTCAGGTACTGTAAAAAAAGGCGAAGAAACGGTTATCAAAACAACTTTTACGAAACCAGGAGTATATAGAATTATTTGTACAACTCATTTACACGGTGACCACGTGCCTATGATTGGATATATTCATGTTCATTAAGAAATATAAAATAAAAGCTAGGTGACCTTGTGGTTTCATCTAGCTTTTTACTTTCCATTGTTCTTCAAAATACTCTACTTTGAAAATCATCTACTTTTCTCTTCTTTCTCTTTCTATTCACTTCTACCTTCATTTTATGGTATAATTTCAAATTGACATGTATATTGGAGGAATTAATAAATGATTACAGTAACTAACGTAAGTTTACGCTTTGCTGATAGAAAGCTTTTTGAAGATGTAAATATTAAGTTTACACCAGGAAACTGCTACGGATTAATCGGTGCTAATGGCGCTGGTAAATCTACATTCCTGAAAATATTATCTGGAGAAATTGAATCTCAAACTGGTAATGTTTCTATGAACCCAGGTGAGCGTCTTGCCATATTAAAACAAAACCATTTCGAGTACGAAGAACATGAAGTGTTAAAAACAGTTATTATGGGTCACTCTCGCCTTTATGAAGTAATGCAAGAAAAAGATGCTATTTATATGAAAGAAGATTTTTCAGACGAAGATGGCATGCGTGCTGCGGAACTTGAAGGTGAATTTGCTGAACTTAACGGTTGGGAAGCAGAACCAGAAGCAGCGATTCTATTAAAAGGACTTGGTATTTCGGAAGATTTACACACGAAAAAAATGGCAGACCTTACTGGTGGAGAAAAAGTAAAAGTACTTTTAGCACAAGCTTTATTCGGTAAGCCAGATGTATTACTTCTGGATGAGCCTACCAATCACCTTGATATAAAAGCAATTCAATGGTTAGAAGAGTTCTTAATTAACTTTGAAAACACTGTAATTGTTGTATCCCATGACCGTCACTTCTTAAACAAAGTATGTACACATATTGCGGACTTAGACTTCAGTAAGATTCAGGTTTATGTAGGAAACTATGATTTCTGGTATGAGTCTAGCCAACTTGCATCTAAATTAGCACAAAATGAAAACAACAAAAAAGAAGAGAAAATTAAAGAACTTCAAGCGTTTATTGCGAGATTTAGTGCAAATGCTTCTAAATCAAAGCAAGCAACTTCACGTAAAAAATTACTAGATAAAATTACATTAGATGACATTAGGCCATCTTCACGTAAATACCCTTACGTTCACTTTACACCAGAGCGTGAAATAGGAAATGACCTACTTCGTGTTGAAGGGTTAACGAAAACAATCGACGGAGAAGTTGTTTTAAATAACATTAGCTTTACAATGAACAAAGATGACAAAATTGCATTAGTAGGAAGCAATGAGATTGCTAACTCTACCCTATTAAAAATCTTAATGGGTGAAATGGAAGCAGATAGCGGTTCATTCAGATGGGGTGTAACAACATCTCAAAGCTACTTCCCGAGAGATAATGCTAAGTTCTTTGAAAACTCAGAGTTAAACCTTGTTGATTGGTTACGCCAATACTCTCCACAAGATGAAACAGAAAGCTTCTTACGTGGATTCTTAGGAAGAATGCTTTTCTCTGGTGAAGAAGTTAAGAAAAAATCGAGCGTACTTTCCGGAGGAGAAAAAGTTCGTTGTATGTTATCTAAAATGATGTTAAGTGGAGCAAATGTATTATTATTAGATGATCCTACAAACCACTTAGACCTAGAATCTATTACAGCCCTAAATAATGGACTAATTAATTTTAAAGGTGCTATGATATTTACATCTCATGACCATCAATTCGTTCAAACAATTGCAAACCGAGTGATGGAAATTACGCCAAAAGGTCTTGTAGATAAGCAAATGTCTTATGATGAGTATTTAGAAAATAGTACAGTACAACAACAATTAGCTGAAATGTATGCAAAATAAGTTCCATACCCCTCAAATTTGAGGGGTTTTTTGTTCTAATAGTATTTTTTTACAAAAATATACGCTTTCTGCGTTACAATCTGAGTAGGATAAGCTATTATAAGATTATGACTTTTTATACGTTAGAGGTGAGTTTATGCCACAAACAAAGTGGTTTCGTGTTGGCTATGCTATAATAATCATTTTAGTAATTATCTATTTATCAACGTTAGTGAGCTTTATCTTTACACCGCTTTCTGTAATGATTAAAACATTATTCGCACCGATTGTGTTAGCTGGTGTACTGTACTATCTGCTTCGTCCATTAGTAAACTTAGCATCTAAATACATACCTAGAGGCATTTCCATCCTTTTAATTTACTTAGTATTTATTGGATTTATCACTGGCTTATTGTTCTTGATTGGCCCTCCATTACAAAAGCAGGTAAATAGTTTAGTTGAAAATACCCCTGCTATTGTAAATGAAATCCGTGATATGATGATTGAACTACAACAAAACGAATATGTTGCGAGATTCCAACAAGATGAAAGGTTTTCGATTGAAGAACTCTCCGCTCGTATTGCTGAAAATTTAAATGACTACTTAGCAAAATTAGGCTCAAACATTGTGAATGTTATTGGAGCTATAACAGGATTTGTCATATTGTTAGTATTAATACCGTTTGTTCTTTTTTATATGCTGAAAGACGGAGAACGATTACCAGAACAAGTTATTAGGTATATACCAAGTGCGCATGAAGAAGAAGGTCGAAATGTATTACGCGATATGGATGTTGCATTAAGTTCTTATATTCAAGGACAGATTATTGTAAGTGCCTGTGTTGGTATTCTCATTTACATTGGATTTTTGATTATCGGACTTGAATACTCTCTCGTACTAGCTTTAATCGCTATGTTTACGAATGTTATCCCATTTATTGGGCCTTTTATCGGGACAATTCCAAGTGTTATAGTAGGGTTCTTGCACTCCCCTTTAATGGCGCTATGGGTATTACTTGTAGTAGTGATTGTCCAACAAGTAGAAAGTAACTTAATCTCACCACAAGTTATGGGGAAAAAATTGGATGTTCATCCATTAACCATTATCTTGCTTCTTTTAGTAGCAAGTAGATTTGCTGGTTTACTCGGCTTATTATTAGCCGTCCCTACTTACGCAGTATCAAAAGTAATAGTTATTCATACGATTCGCTTTATTAAATTAAGAAAAGTATCAAGAGAAACGAAAATCGAAGTTTAAATGTCTTCTGTATATACTTTTTCAGAAAGTTTTTTATAAAATAAAATGATCATAGTGCCGGTTGAGTGGCCGGCTCCTGCGGGGGAGAGCAGTTTGGTGAGACCCCGCAGAGCCTTTGGGCTCGAGGGGAGGCTTCACCGCCTCCCCCGCGGAAAGCGGCTACTCAACCGGCACGATTTTTATATTGTAAATGAGGTACTCAAGAAGGTTCTTGAGAACCCCCTTATTACATTTAATATTGTTTAAATTCCAAAAAAAAGTTATGATTATTTTATTAGTTTAGTCTGCTAAATCAATGATTAATTACGGTGCGTTTAGTGAAAAATGAATTGTTTTTCCGAAAAAAATTTGGTGTTTGTTTAGTGATTTGTTTGTTAGTGGTTACAGTTTAAGGATTCATTTTTCGTTTAGTATTCATACAATATCGTACGGACTTTGCTAAAATGTAAAAGCGAGAGGGTAATTTTATGGCTAAAACACATACGTTTTCTAAAGGAGAAGAAATTGCAAACTCTATCACACATGGGATTGGAATATTACTAAGTATAGCGGCACTTGTATTATTAATTGTATTCTCTGCACTTAATGGCACAACACTTCACTTAATTTCATTTATCGTATATGGTGTGACAATGGTTATGCTTTATACGTCGTCCACCCTTTTGCATGCTCTACCTAAAGGAAAAGCGAAGAATGTTTTTGAAGTGTTAGACCATTCCTCCATATATTTTTTTATTGCTGGAAGTTACACTCCATTAACTTTAATAGTATTAGAAGGTACGTTAGGTTGGGTACTTTTTGGCGTAGTTTGGGGCTTAGCTATTGCGGGTACTGTATTTAAAGCTTTTTTTGTAAAAAGGTTTCTTTTTACATCCACTATCCTATATGTATTAATGGGATGGCTAGCAGTGTTTGGTTGGAACGAATTTACTTCCAAAATAGAGCCAACAGGTATTGCCTTTTTAGTAATTGGTGGAATAGCGTATAGCTTTGGGGCAATTTTTTATATATGGAGAGGATTCAAATACCACCATGCTGTTTGGCATATGTTTGTTTTAGCAGGATCTGTTTTTCATTTCTTCTTCATGCTTTTTTATATCTTACCTTACTCATAAAACAAAGTGGGACAAAAGAGTCCCACTTTTTATTTTTGTCTTAACTCGTAGCCTTTTTGTTCAAAAACGAATTGCATTCCCTGCTTAAATGATTGGAAAGTCTTCACCTTTATTGTTAAGCCTTTCGTAATGAACTGAATGACTATATTTTCTTTTAAACCAACAAATATAGCTTCTGAGCCCATGATTCGAAGTGCACAAGCAATTTGATCTAAGTGATACACAACCGTATCATCTACTTCTTCCTGAATACCTGTAAAGTCAAAAAGAACATACTCTGCTTGTCTTTTAGCACATTCTACTAAAATGGCATCTTTTGTATGTTGTATTCTATCTTCAGTTACAATTCCTGTTAGTGCAACCAGAATGGCACAGTCCATTGTCGTCTCGATAATCGGTGTATATAAACTTTGTAAGGCTTTCGTATTTCCTTGAATAATATCTTCAAACTCAGTTACATCTTTCCAAGTAAGAATGTATCCGACATGTGTTCCTTCCTTATTTACAATAGCATCGACATAAATGTTGGCAGAAAATCTGTTAAACAATTTAATATGAGCCTCATACGGTAGTTGTCCCTCTTCTAAAATTCGTCGTTGCTTTTCTCCATGAAAACGTGATAAGTTCATTCCGATGAACTTATCTGGATTATGTATATGAACACTAGGACCAACTCTTTTTAATAAATGATGAGCAGATTTATTGAACCAACATATGTTGAAGGCTGTGTCAGCAACAATGATACTTTCTCCTACTGTATTTAAAATTGTGGGAATTTCTATTAAATCAAATACTTCGCATAAATGGTTCAACTGTTTCACATCTCCTTTTATCCGAACAATATTGTTCTATTTTTCTATTTTATCTTACTTTCTCCTTCCTTTATAGCAAAATGTATTTAAATTGTCGAAATAGGAAATAGGACTTAATTTTAATAGAGTTTATTTTAATATAGGTTTTGTTAAAAGTTCGTTGTTGATTTCCATGCAAGGCTTCTCTTTCCGCGGGCGGTAAAAAGTAGGAAGGTTATTTTCACTGTCGTGAAAAAACCTACTCCTCGGCGTGGGGTCTCCCGCTCCCCGCTTCTCCCGCAGGAGTCTACAACATGCGCTCCAATCAACAGCAAGATTGTAGTAAAAATCAACATTAATCTTTAACACAGCCTATATAAAAAACAAGACTTAATAAAGTCTTGTTTAAGCATTTTTGAAGTATTCTTTATAGTAGCCGCCAATCTGACCGAAGTTATCAATAATAAAATAAAATTCTTCTGTTTCGTTTTTCACTTCATATTTCTTGCCTTCTGTTAACACATTACGTACTAAATATTTTTTTGCATTTGTATGTACACAAACTACTTCTTTGACTGTTTTGTTATCTTTCCATGTTTGATGAATCATTGTGTTGCCTCCTAAAATGTTGTTGTATTAATAATAGCCTAATTCACTGTTTCTATCTAGTCTTCCTCTTTAAAATGTATCACTATTTGAACAAACTTACATATTTTAATTGGAGGCGGTGGTTTAGATGAATGAGTACGCAAATCTTTTAGCTTTACTAGGAATTGGTGGAGCACATCCTGGAGGTATAGAATTAACAAAAAGGTTGATTGAGGATTGTAATATTCATATAGAAGACAATATTTTAGAAGTTGGTTGTGGTACTGGCCAAACAACTACTTATTTAATAATGGCTGGTTTTGATGTAACACCAATCGATTATCATCCTTTAATGATAGAAAAAGCAAATAAGCGGTTTAGAGAGCTCAATTTGAAATGCAAAGCAATCCAAAAAGATATTCATGAACCAATTTTACTCGATAAGATGTTTGACGTAATTATAGCTGAGTCTGTTCTTTCTTTCACGAAACTTACGAAATCAATTCCACAACTTAAATGCCTGTTAAAGGAAAAGGGCAAACTGATTGCAGTCGAAATGACGAAAACGAAAAGTTTAAGTGAAGATCTTGAAAAGGAAATAAAATCTTTTTATCAATTGCCTCAACTTTTAACAGAACAAGATTGGAAAGATTCTTTCGAAGCAAACGGATTACAAGTAAAAATAACAGAATTAAATTTAACTGACCTACCTATTAGCGAACCGGAGTTACACCCATCTGAACATATCGAAGAGAGATACTTTCAAATACTCACCAAACACGAAGAACTAGTATACAAAACAAAAAACACCTTAAAAGCCAGCATTATCGTAGCTAATAAAAAGTAATTTCTAGCCTCTTCTAAATAAGAGGCCTTTTAATATTGAGGAGAAATATTCCATTTTCTTGTTACATAGTGTCATTTTATGGTTGAACTTACTAAATAACTGTGATTAATAACCAAAAACTTCAAGTATTAGTCTGTACTGGTAACATTTTAGTAATGAATTAGATGTATATTCTTGTTACGGTTGTTAAAGAGTGTTTCAACAGTTGCTACAACCTACTATTCGAAGGAGGAATTTACTAATGAAAAAACTAATTACAGGAACGATTATTGCAGCATCATTATTTTTAACTACTGCATTTAGTGCGAGTGCATCAACATATACAGTGAAATCTGGAGACTCTTTATGGACAATAGGTAAAACGTACGGTGTATCAGTAAATGATTTGAAAGCTACTAATAATATTAGTAACCACTTAATTTTCCCTGGTGAGACTTTACAATTACCAAAAGCTGTATCTGCCGACGAAAAAGAATTGTTAGCAAGATTAGTACATGCAGAGGCAAAAGGTGAGCCTTATGCTGGTAAAGTGGCTGTGGCAACAGTCGTATTAAATCGCGTTCAACATGAGAACTTCCCTAACTCTATTAAAGGTGTTATTAATGAAACTACTCCTGGTGGCATTTATCAATTTACACCAGTACAAAATGGTCAGATTAATGAAAGTGCTGACCATGAAGCAATGAAAGCTGTTGAAGAAGCTATTGCATTCCAAGGTCAAGGTAGAAATTCTTTATTCTTCTTTAACCCTGCAAAAACGAATGACCAATGGATTCGTACTCGAACAGTAACAACGACAATTGGTAATCATGTATTTGCAAAATAATGCAGTTCAAAAAAGCTGACTCGGATGAGTCAGCTTTTTTTATAATTTTTTATAGTTTTTATGGTTGACTACTGTTCGAATCGGCTCGCCAGTATTGACATTTTTCCCGATTTCCACAATAACAGAACTATCTCTGACGATAAAAACCTTACCCTTAGCACCTTTTTTGCTACCTGTTTTAATTATAATCATATCACCGACATCTGCTGCGTTTGGTGCTTTCTTTTCAATATCTATTTCTGTTTCTTTTTCAATTTCTTTTTCTGTATCCATTCCTACAACTCCTTACAAAATACGCGAATTTGCCTTTCACTATCATATACAATTTTCTTATAAAATATCCACTAATAAGCCTTGCTTTATAAAAAGAAAATTTCTTACACCTTTAACTTAGTGTGTTCACAAGGTGGTGTTTTCCACTTATCAACTAACTTTCTGTATCTTTTCCATTGATTTACTCACTCATTATCGCATAAGTAAGCATGTATTGTTTAAAAATAGAAGTATCTTTGAAGAAAGAGGTGAAGGTAATGAAGATTAAAGGACTATTGGCTTCTGGCTTAGCTTTAGCTACACTTGTAGGATGTGGTAATGTAGGGCAATATGATGCACAACGCGCTAATCCAAATGATGCTTTAGACGTTAATTATAATCAGATGGATCAGTACAACCGTCAAGGTGGTGTTGGTGAAACAACTATTAACGCACCTAGAAGAATGCGTGATACATTCACAAGAGAAACAAGACCTAGACGAGAAGAAGGTTTTTTAGGACGTAATGTAAGAGATCGAAATGAAAGATTTTTTGGCGAACGAAATGTTAGAAACAACACAGGTAACAATGGCATGTTTGGTCAACGAAACGTACGAAATACACAACAACAAGAACCAAGAATGGTTGTTGCCGATAAAGCAACAGACCGCGTAACAGATTTAGCTGAAGTAAGAACTGCTAATGTAATCGTAACGAATCGTAATGCTTATGTTGCTGCTGTATTAGATGATGGTCACTCTGGTCAATTAACACGAGATGTTGAAAATAAAATCGAAAAAGCAGTTAAACAAGCAGACCCAGATATAAATAACGTGTTTGTATCTGTGAATCCTGACTTTGTAGATCGTATGGGGAACTATTCAAACGATATTCAAACAGGTCGACCTGTAACAGGTTTTATGGACGAATTTATGGAAACAGTTCGTCGTGTATTCCCTACAAATGCTACGAATAACCGTCGATAATTCACAAAGAAGACTTGGCTGTATTTAAGCCAAGTCTCTTCTCTATTCTTCATATAAAATTTTATCAGCTATATTTTCAGCAGTATTTGCATGAAAAATTCTCAATTCTTTCAACATTTCATTTGTTACATTTTCTATTTGCTCTTTTGAATAACCTAGTCTCTCCATTGCGATGGTTGTATACGCTAAAGCTTGTCCAGTGTCCATAGAAAATCCCCTTTCCTTTTGTTATCAGTTTTACACAATTTCTGTAATTTTATTGATAGGAAAGGAAAAGTAATCTATTTAGTTCTTTCGGCTAGTCCGATTACGAGCTTCTAAAAGTTTAGATTTTAGTTCATTCTCCATCGTAACAAGTTCTTTTTCCACTTGGAAACGCTTTTCTCTTCCCTCTTCTTGAATCTTTAAAGTTTCTTCTAACGTCTCAATTAAATTTTCCTGCGTCTTTTTCAATGTTTCAACGTCTACAAGTCCACGTTCGTTTTCTTTCGCAGCTGCAATCGTGTTTTGTTTTAACATTTCTGAGTTTCTTAAAAGTAATTCGTTCGTTGTTTCTGACACATTTTTTTGCGTATCTACTGCTTTCTTTTGGTTATAAAGTGAAACTGCAATTACTAATTGATTCTTCCATAATGGAATAGCAGTTAATATAGAAGAATGAATACGCTCTACTAACGTTTGGTTTGTATGTTGGATTAATCGTATTTGTGGAGCCATTTGTAACGTAATTTGTCTACTTATTTTCAAGTCATGGGTCCTTTTTTGTAATCTGTCGGCAAACTGTAACATATCCGCCACAGCTTGAGCATCCATTTGATCATTTGTTTCTTTTGCTTTTTTTTCTAAAGAAGGAATGATCTCCGCGTGTATTTCTTCTAATTTGTGTTCAGCCGCAGCAATATAAATGTTAATTGCCTGAAAATATTCTTTGTTTTTGTCATAAAGTGACTCTAACATAATGTTGTCTCTTTGTAGTACTTTTTTAAAGCTTTCTAGTTGATCGGAGATTTTATCAATTTCAAAACCTATTTTTCGATATTTCGTAAATAGTTGGTTTACTGAATTATTTATATTACCAAAGAACTTCCCTAACAATCCTTTCTTTTTTGATTCTAGCTCCCCAGGTTTTACTTCTTTAATTTTTGTCATCAAGTCGGTAATTACTTCTCCTACTGGGCCAGCATCTTTTGTTTGAATATGAGATAACATAGAGTTAGAAAATGTGGAGAGTTCTGATTGAGCTACAATACCATATTGTGAAATGGCTTGTGTATCTTCTGGATTAATTTGTTTGGCAATTTCTAATGCTTTTCTTTTATATTCTTCTGGTAACGTATCAAACAGCTTTTCAGTTTTTTCAGTTGTTGCTTCTTTCTCTACTTCTTGAATTTCATTCGTTGTAGTTTGTAAAGGATTGGAAAAAGGGTTGCTTAACAAATCATTTAACGTATCTTCTTTTAGTTGTTGCTTTAATTTATTATCATTGGACATCTTATAATCCTCCTATTACTTCTTCAGCATGTCTTTGTTAATAAGATCTAAAGACTTTGTTTGTTTTAGTAAAGTTAGTTCTGTTTTTAAGTTTGTTACATCTCCAGAAACGATATTTAATAATTCCGTTTCCATACTACGCTCTAAATCTTTTAATGCTTGTTCACTTTCTCTTATGGAAGAAGAGATTTCATGATTTCTTACCGGGTGACTGATCAAGTTAACATAGTTCTCTGTAATAATTGTTGCTGTTTCTAATTGGTTTTTCATAAAGTTTTGGGCGTTCTTATACTTTAATGGTTCTTTTTCTACCATTTTAATAACACGGGAAGACATCCGATATATTTTGTTGATCGATTGGAAAACGAAAATGGACCGCACTTTAAAACGTGCACTACTAATTTTTTTGACATTTGCTTTTGCATTTTTTGCTTGTAGTAATATATATTTTTTCTCTTTTCGAGCTATTTTTTCTAATTCGTCATTCGGTAGCAATTTCCTCTTTATTAATAAAAAAGTACCGGTAAATAAAAGTACGGATAAAATGGAAGAAAACATAAATGTTATTTCTGTTGATAAAGTTGTTATGATAAGAAAAATAAATGCTATATTAAAAGCAATAATAAAACTGGCTGCTTTTCGAATCGCTCTTTGCAACGGAAATCACTCTCCTTTCTATATATATACATTCACTAAATTACTAATTAACATAACTTATATTATATACGTATATCTTCATTATAAGTTTCAAAAAAAATGCGGTCAAACGAATTGTTGTTAACATCCGTTTGACCACTTTTTTATGCGCCAGTTTTTGTCTCAGCATGTATGGATACTTGATTTGTATTTTTAAAAAGCTTTACTGCATATATAGCGATTAACGTTAACGATAAAGATCCGAAAAGTAACGCCATCATTTTCAGTCCAATTGTATCTAAAAATAACCCTGTGCCTAATAACACAACTTGGAACAATACACGGTCTAACATATTACGGAAAGAAAAGAATCTTCCATGATACTCTTTTGGAATTTTAGTTTGGAATAATGTAACCGCAATTGGAAAGAAGCAACCTACTGCAAGACCGAACACTCCAAAAGAAATTAATGACATAACCATTATGTCAGCGAAAAATAAAGATAAATGTGCAAATGCAATGATAGTTGCAAAGATAAACATTAATGGAACCATATTCTTATCGTTAGAAATCTTTTTAACAGCCAGTGCTCCTATCATGAAGCATATTCCTTCTACAGTATAAATGAAGCTTTTTATAGATTGACTATCTTGCAATTCACTTATATTAATAACCATTAAATTAAATCCGCCAATAAACAAGAACGGAACTAATGCTAAGATTAACGCAGTTAAAACAAGAGGTGTTTCTTTTAATAAGGGAATGACTTCTTTAAAACTACCACTCTTCTTATCTTTTCCTTTATTAGAAGTATATTCATCCTCAAAATCCAGGAAAAAGGTAAATATTAGTAATAAACCGTAAGCAATAAATGAAGCTAAATATAGTGATTGTAAAGTCATGATAAGTAGCATAGCTCCTGCTAATGCAGTACCGATAATACGAGCAATCGTTGAAATATTCATGTGTATTCCATTCATTTCTAGAAGGTCCTTCTCTGCTACTATTCTAGGAATGACAGATTGTAGTGCAGGGAAATAAAAAGCTGCTGAAATTTGGATAAATATCATAAACAAGATCATGTAGATTATGGATTCAAAATGAATGGCTAAAAACATAAAACAGACACTAAACATTCTTAAAATCCCGGAATAAATCATAATTTTCTTTTTACTATTAGAGTCTATTAATCTTCCAGCTAGTGGACCGACTAAAACACCTGCTAAAAGGCCAATAAAAAGTATCATTGCTTTAAAGAAATCCGATGGAATTTGCGCTTGCATAAATTCTAGATTCCCAATAATTCCTGTCCATAAGCCAATACCTGCAATGAATTCACCGCTTAATATAATCCAAACGTTCTTATTCTTCCACACGGCTAAAAGCCCCAATCTGTATGTAGTATTAATATATGTTTTAAATATAGCACGGCAGAAACAATTTCGCCACACGAAGCTTTTGTCCACCTAATTTTTATGTAAACTTTTAACGTAAATGAAAAGACTACGCCAATTAGACGTAGTCTTTTGAAAAAAGTTACTGAATTAACTCAATTTCTTTCTTCGTTCCATCTTTTAATGTAAATTCAAGTTCGAACTTAGAGAAATCTCTAGGAATTTTAAATACATTCAAAATTTCTTCCATTATATCTTGATCAGATTGATCAGCATTCAGATTTAATTGTCCCAACAAAGGAGCTAATTCTTCGTATGCCTCATCGCCCTTTAACTTTCTGCCTGAAATATCATCTTCTATTTCAGCTTCACCATTGCCTTCACTTTCATACTCTGCTTCATATTTTACATTTGATTCATACTCTACTTCTAACTCAAATTTAGAAAAGTCATGTTGTTCATCTAAATCTTTATTAATAATACCTCGGTCTGTTGTATCTGGAGTTTCTTCTTCTTCAGTAGCGGGTGGTGCCTCTTCATTTGGTGTTGCGTTTTCATTGCCAGGTTCTGCTGGTGCAGATAGATTGTTGTTATCTGTACCACAGCCTACTAAGAAAAGGGACACTAGAAAAATGGAAAGAATAGAAATGACAAATTGTATGCGGATTTTCATGATTTTTCCTCCTAATTGAGTGAGTTTCATAATGTACAATTACTAAACGAAAAACGAATATTAAACCAATTGTTTAATATAAATAACGTTTTATATCGAACGTTATTTAATTATAATAAACTGAGCATTCGTTTTTCACTAAACGAAAAGTAATTATGAAATTGATTCTAAAAGTATTATTACGTTTCCCAACTTTTATTATTTATACCCATTCAATTTAAGTTGAAACTAAAAAAAGGAGTTGAGACAAAAAGCCAATGAAGTTTAACTTGCCGTAGAAAGTAGTTGAAGTTGAACTTCATGTGACCTATGAAGTTCATCTGGCCAAAAATATTTATCGTAGTTGAACTTCATAAGGCCGATGAAGTTCATCTGACCAAAAAAATTACCGTAGTTGAAATTCATAAGGATGATGAAGTTCATCTGGCCAAAAAGTTTTATCGTACCTGAACTTCATGAGGCCAATGAAGTTCATCTGGCCAACAAAATTTATCGTAGTTGAACTTCATAAGGCCGATAAAGTTCATCTGACCAAAAAAAATTTTTGTAGATGAACTTCATAAGGCTGATGACGTTCATCTGGCCAACAAAATTTATCGTAGTTGAACTTCATAAGGTCGATAAAGTTCATCTGGCTAAAAGAATTGTTGAAGAAGTAAAACTTCATCCACATTTCGTAGGTATAAAGGGCTTGGATAAAACTCGGTTAATTTATATGGAAGAAGCCCCTAGATTAAAATTTTTGATCTTTGGGGCCACTTCTCAACTATTTTTCGCTTTTCCTCTAGTTTTGTTCCAGCCTCTAACGTGCTATAAGCTTTTTAATAGTAATTTTTTCAGTAAAGGAAATAAAACATTTGGAAGTTCCTCGATGTTTGGGACAAGTATACTATATTTACCGTACATGTTTTGAATTGTTTTCAGTTGGCTTTCTTCTATTTCTCCATTTGATAAAAAGACGTTGATTACTTCTATACCGTGTTTTCTTGCTTCCATAACTGCTTCATGTGTATCTACAATACCATTCTGTTCATAGTTCATGGCTGCAGGTTCGCCATCTGAGAAAACGAGTAGGAATTTTTGTTTCTCTGAACGAAGTTGCAATCGTTTAGACATATGTCTAATAGCGTATCCATCTCGATTATCTTCCTCTGGCTCTAACTGCAATATTTCCGGTCCAGTAGAGAGCTTTCGTGCTGATTGAAAATCAATGACCGTTTTAAAATAATTTGGTTGACTAGTTTCTGTCGCATCATTCGTATCTTCCCAAAATCCTACTACTTCATGTGGCACTTGAACAGATTTTAAAGCTTCATGAAACAATGTGATACCGTGTTTCGTTTGCTCCATTTTATCATGCATGGAAGCAGAACAATCGACAAGTAAAGTGAAAACTGCATCTATTTCGATTGTTGGCTCATCTTTTTTATAAAACAATCTTGGTGATTCGTCCGTAAACCAAGGCATCAACTTTTTACTTAGTCGTCCGAAATGTAAATTTCCACGTGGAGCGATTTTTTTATGTTCCAACGTTTTTTGAATTAGCTGTTTTAATTTTTTTTGATAAGGTGCAATCACTTGTTTATATTGTTCGTATTCGATTTTTTCTTCCATCTTTACTTGGTTAGGCTTTTGAAACACAGGAAAAGCATGTTTATTTTCTTTTCCGAAAGCGTTTTCTTTGCCTCCTTTTTGATCAGAATCATTTAACACTTCTAAAACTTCCATTTTGGAAAAGTCATTTCGTTTCGTTGGCTTTGTTTTTCCTTGAACAAAACCAAGCGCCTGATCGCCATCTTCTCCTTCTCTAACACCTTCGCCCATTAAATCTGTTTTAGTCCCTTGCTCTAAATCAAATTGCAAGAAACTTTGGGTGTTTGTTTCTGACTCTCGATGCCAGGTTGGAAGTTTATCTTCGTGCGTATCTTCCTCCCCTTTTTTCGTGTTGTCTTTCACATCATCATTCTTAAGGCCATCTTTTCGTTTTAGGTCATCAAAAGTTAGGCCATCTTTTGTATCAGCCAGTTCTGTAAAATCTGGCAGAAGGAAATATAAATTTAGCATGTCTTTCTCAAGTAGATCTTCTAGTACATCTAAAATATTTTCGCATAGTTTTTTTATTTCTCTCGTGCTTTTTGCTTCATAGGCCTTTTCTGCTTCTTTACGTATATAAGGTAAAGCTAAATCCAAAGGTTTATTTATGCTAATTACTTCCTCTAAAGGATCATTTGTCGTTAATAATATATACAACTGGTTATATAATGCATCTGTATGGATTCCCCGATCCATATTAACTTTAAGTTGGCTTTTAAAATATTTTCGATATTCACGTCTTCTTATTTCAAATGATTCTGTTGTGCCCGGTCGTTCACTTTTTACTAATTCTTCTAGACGAATATCTTCTAGTAAACTAAAAAGTTGACGAGCAAAGCTTGTGTATGGTGCGTTCTTTATAGATTTCAAATATTTATCAATAATAGTAAAGTCCGTATACTTAACACTACCAACACTTCTAAGGTAAACATCGCTCTTTAAACCATGTAATTTCTCTTTGAGAGGATGGTTGTCCCAGAATAAACTGATGAACAATTGTTTTTCATAAGGATTATAGTAAGATTTAAATGCATACTCCACTTGCAACTCTTCTACTTTTGATAAAGAGCATGATAGGTCGGTTAGCTCCATAAATAGAAAGGAATCAATTTTTTTGTCGTTAAAGACAATTGGTCTCATTTGAAATCCCTCAATTAAATAACGTTGTTGCAATATTTACTACAGCAGCACGTTCTCTTTCATCTTCTAGCTTATCTACAATTCCTCGTTGAATCGCACGTAATGGTGGTAGGTATATGGTTAAGTCACATGTATCTAGTAGTGCTCTTATTGATGCGGCTTCTTCTGATAAGGAACCACTTTTTACTAAAGATATTAAGTCGCTAGAAAAGGTAACATATTTACTCACTAGCTTTTCATCGGATAAGCTAGATTGTGTTAATAGAACGTGTTTAAGTGTGTCCCCTTGTATATATGGCACTTCTAAAACAACGAAGCGGTTCTTTAACGCCTCATTTAATGGAACTGTCCCTACATAGCCTTCATTTATTGCAGCAATTACGCCGAAGCCTTCTTTTGCCTTAACTACTTCTCCTGTAAATGGATTCGTGATGGTCTTTCGGTAATCTAAAACACCATTTAAAATAGGTAACGTTTCTGGTTTAGCCATGTTTATCTCATCAATGTATAATAGATGTCCCTTTTTCATGGCTTCTATTACTGGTCCAGAGATAAATTCAATGGTAGCTTTACCATCTACATGTTGGATTGTTTTATACCCAAGCAAGCTCTCCGCATCTAGATCTACCGAACAGTTTACGCTGTGCATTGGTTGGTGATAGATGGCGGATAATGTTTCCGCTAGTTTTGTTTTTCCTGACCCTGTTGGGCCTTTTAGTAGGACATTTTTACCGAGTGATAAAGAGATAATGGAATCGAATAATAATGTATTGTCTTCTGCAGTGTATCCGCCTGTTCCAATAAGTGAAGCGTATGATTCTATTAAGTCTTTTGATTTGTTACTGTTTATTTTATTTTGAACTTCCTGTGGCAGGTTTAATTCTATTGTCATGAGAATACCTCTTTCTAAAGTCTTATTGTAATTAAGTTATGTAAAACAGTAGTTTTTGAAACATAGGGTATAAAAAGTTGATTTCAGCTGCAGGTGTTCGCTTTCCGCGGGCGGTCGCAGGAGCCTCCTCGGCGCTATTGGCGCCTGTGGGGTCTCCTTTGACACGCTTTCCCGCAGGAGTCTCACACCTGCAGCTGAAATCAACTAGAACTTCGTTAAAACACCATTACTATATTTTTAGTGTTCGAGGTATGGACATCTTTGTTAACATCTAGTGTCATTGTTTATAAAGTCTATCCAGCTGTTGATTGTAGCACAAGTCGGAGACTCATGCGTGAGAAGCGTGGAGCGGGAGACCCCAAAGGGGAAGTCGAGGAGACTCCCGGCCCGCCCGTGGAGAGCGAAGGCTTGTGCTACAATCAACATCGTTATAAAACATATAATGAAAAAAAGCTGCTGACATGTATAGTCAAGCAGCTTTTTATTATAGCAGTAAAAGAGATTTTCTTGAAGTGATAAGGATTACATTTGTTCTGTTTGGACTTGTTCTTTTCTACTTTGTATACCGGATACTATCCATCCACCGATCGCAAGTGTCAATAACACGAACCAGAAAAATCCTTTCCAAATCGGATGTTCTGGTACGTAATGTGGAATAACGTGTATGCTTGGGTGAGCAAGTGTGAAAACGGCTAACTTTACTCCTACCCAACCAACAATTAAATAAGCTACTGTTTCTAATGTGGGTCTTTCGTTTAAAATCTTCACAAATGCAGTTGCTGCAAAACGCATAATGACAACGCCAACGAACCCACCAAAGAAGATAACGAGGAATTGCCCGCCATCTAATCCACCAATCATGGGTAAGTTTGTTTTCGGTAAAGTCATCGCAAGAGCAATTGCTGCTAAAATAGAGTCTACAGCAAAAGCGATATCTGCTAATTCAACTTTTAAAACAGTAACCCAAAAACCTGACTTCTTTCCGCCTTCTCTAGTTGCAGCTGCTTCATCTGCTCGAAACATAATATATTTGCGCCACATGTGGTTTAATGCGATAAATAATAAGTACAATGCACCGATAGCTTGAACTTGCCATACGTTAACTAAGAACGAAATCGCAAATAACGAACCGAGACGGAAAACAAAGGCACCAGCTAATCCGTAAAACAGTGCTCTTTTACGTAAATCTTCTGGTAAATGTTTAACCATGATAGCCATTACTAACGCGTTATCTGCGGCTAAAATTCCTTCTAATACAATTAGGACTAGTAATACCCAACCATATTCTAATAAAATGCCAACTTCCATAATCTATTTCTCTCCTCCTGTTTTTACCCATAAAAAAAACCTTTACCAAGCATTCTCGGTAAAGGTTAAAACATAAAAAAGACCTTCACCTAGAACTCGCTCGTTCAGGCAAAGGTCTTGCTAACAACAGAATTAGTTGCCAATAAAGCCGGTGTCTGCAGTACAGTCACGTCATGACGACTTTATCGTTTTCATAGCTACTCCCCTTTGATTGGGTGTATGTAATTGATAGCTTTATTTTAGTTAGGAATGTGTTTGTTGTCAACACATATTTTGAGATTACTAGATTGTTTTTTTAAGATAGGCAATTCCATCGGGATGAATGCCAACTTCTATCGTGTTCTCTACCTTTAATGTACTCATGTTAATAACTGATATGTCGTTCGTTTTGTTATTTGCTACATATGCAAAGCTCCCTGTTTCATTAAAAACAGTTCCACCTGGCCATACACCTACACGAATTCTTTTCACTTCCCACGGTCTTACGTTGCCTTTTAAATTATGCTCTGTCTCAATAATAGACAAGTCTCCAGATTCACGATTCGGAATTAATGCATATTTTCCATCAGGAGAAAATACTAGTCTTACAGGAACTCGTCCAAGGCGACGTTTATGCTTTAATTCGTAAGTATCAGTATCGATCACAAATAATGTGTCTTCTTCTTGATTTGCTACATATAAGTCTTTTCCATTAGGGTGTACTGCTACGCCTTCTGGACCTTTTCCAACTGGAATGTGTGTAATGATTTCCTCTTTCTTTGTATCGATTATAGTCACGTTATGGCTACCGATATTAGGAACATATACTTTTTCGTTAGTTGGTGAGAAAGAAATCATATGAGAATATTTTTGATGTGTTGGAAAAACACTTTCTATCTCATCTGTTTCGGTATTGATGACAAATATTTTTTCACTATATGTAGATGCCATAAATAATTTATTACCGTCATTTGTAATTCCTAAGCCATGTGGGAATTGAAAATCTGGGTGCTCTAATACTTTGATGATTTCAAACGTACTATTGTCCATAATGTTCATTTTGTTTCCTAAAGAGCATGTTATGTATGTCTTCTTTCCGTCAGGTGTGACGACTAATTCATGTGGATTGTAATCTGTTTCTACCGTTTTCACTATCTTTTCATTTGCTAGGTCAACAATGGATATTGTATCTTCATCTTTATTTAGTACAATTAAAAATTCGTTACTCATTTGAATGAAACATCCTTTCGTTATTCGAAATATATGTTAACTATACCATATTATTAGAATGGTTTGAATTATTAGTTTGTATTATTTTGCTTTTCGAAATTAATATCGGGTGATATAATTCATTAGATTAAATGGCCTTAAAATAAGGGAGATATAAATAATGAAACAAGCACATTCATATAGAGAAAGACTTTCTATTTTTGCAAAGATATTGGTTCCTATTTTAGTGACACAACTTGCCTTATTTTCGATGAGCTTGTTTGATATTATGATGACGGGAAATGTGAGTGCTAGTGACTTGGCTGGAGTGGCGATAGGATCGGGTCTTTGGGTACCTATTTATACAGGTCTTAGCGGTATTTTACTTTCTGTAACTCCGATTGTTGCACAACTGATTGGAGCGAAAAAATCTTCAGAAGTTCCTAACTCCGTTATTCAAGGTGTGTATGTTTCCATAGCGATGGGCTTAGTAGTCTTTATTGTTGGCGCACTTGTACTTAATCCAATATTAAACGGGATGAATATTGAGCAAGAAGTAAGACATGTAGCTAAGTATTATTTAGTCGCTCTTTCATTTGGTATATTTCCTTTGTTTACTTATACTGTTTTTCGTAGTTTTATGGACGCATTAGGACATACGAGAATTACGATGATTATTACTTTACTCTCCTTGCCTATTAATATCATACTTAACTATATTTTAATTTTTGGTAAATTTGGTTTACCTGCTTTTGGTGGTATCGGGGCTGGAATTGCATCAGCGATTACGTATTGGATTATTACACTTTTATCTATTAGAATCATTTTGAAGTATGAGCCGTTTTTACCTTATAAAATTTTTGATAAATGGTATCCATTTATTTGGTCAAAGTGGAAGGAAATTTTATTAATTGGTATTCCTATTGGTCTTTCCATTTTCTTTGAAACGAGTATTTTTTCAGCCGTGACATTACTAATGAGTACCTTTGACACGGTAACGATTGCTTCTCATCAAGTAGCATTAAACTTTGCTTCCCTTTTATATATGGTTCCTTTAAGTATTTCAATGGCATTAACGATTTTAGTTGGCTATGAAGTTGGTGCCAAAAGGTTGTCAGACGCGAAACAATATACAGTTTTAGGTGTTATTTCAGCCGTCATTCTATCTAGTGTATGTGCTATATTTTTGTATTTTTATAAAGAAGAAGTTGCTTCGCTTTATACGAATGACCCAGAAGTACTTGCACTAACAACAGTATTTTTAATATACGCGATCTTCTTCCAACTATCAGATGCGATTGCTGCACCAATTCAAGGGGCACTTCGTGGATATAAAGACGTAAACGTTACGTTTATTATAGCGCTTGTCTCTTACTGGTTTATCGGGTTGCCATTCGGGTACCTATTAGCAAATTATACGAGTTATGGAGCTTTTGGATATTGGATAGGATTAATTAGTGGCTTAGCTGCCGGGGCTATTGGGCTTTCCTTACGCTTACGTTTCTTACAGAAAAAATATGAGAGAAAATTTGCTTAATAAAAAATGAGGACTTTCATTAAAGAGTCCTCTTTTTTTTGCTATTTTTTATCTACAAAAAGCAGTAATAAAGTTGCTAATGGACCTAATAGTAAAGATAATAGAAACCAGTTAAGGCCGCTTCGATTCTTTCCTTGAGCAAGTCCGGCATTTATTAACATTAATGTGCCCCAACCTACGTAAAATCCACTATCTATCATGATTCCATCACTCTCCTCTATAATTTAATATGCTGATTTAAAATCCATATACCATTTTGGAATTGGTGATGAAAACGTTTCTTGGTCATTTATCATGTTCTGCAATCTTATCAACATCTCGTCCACTAATTGAGGTGTTACTTTTACAGACCAGACGATAGACGGAACTATTATCATTGCAATATACAAATTATAAAGTTCCCAAAAATGATTTGGTACATTATTTTCATAGTACCCGTCAATTTGTCCAACAGAAAATGGCACACTCACCTCTCGGCTAAATTGTCCTAACTTATAAAAGTCATGAATAGGATCACCAATATCAAATCGGTTAAAATCGATAACACCGGCATACTTATTGTTTTCTATAATTATATTATTAACTTGAAAATCATCATGCTGTATAGATATGGGTCTTCCTATTATTAATGACAAATTATCCATAATAAATGTATGAATCTTATCCATTCCTTCTAATCGTACGTTACTATCTTGGTATTGTGACCAATACCTCTCGTACTTGCTTTTTCGCTCTTCATACCAATTCATTGAATGATTGGGCTTAATAGTATGTATTTTTCTCAATTCTTTTCCTGCTGAATAGCCAATATTATATTGTTCTTCAACGGATAGTCTTGGTAATACTTCTGATGCATCTAACCCTTTTATGTAAGAAAACACGGACAAACAGTAGTCATTGTGTTTACGAAATATAATGGGCTCGTTTGTTTTTACGTTTTGATTAAAGGCTTGAACATGAACATTAAATTCTTTTTCTTTTCTAGTAAACTCCTTTGCATCAGCTAACTTAACAAGAAATTCTCTTTTACTTTTGGTAGTAACAACATATTTTTTATCAGAAGAAAATCCTTTCTTAATTTCGGATACCGATATAATACTTTCATTTGTACTTTCTTTAATAATAGTTTCAAAAAGATTATGCAATGTAAAAACCTCACAAGTTTTAATAGTAGAGTAATAAATATTCTATATAATGATTAATTCTCCTTTTTAAAAAGATATAAAAATGCAGGATAGGAGACGAAACATCCTACCCTGCATATTTGTTAATAGTAATTCAGAAATTCTTAATTATTTTCCAATAAACATTTGTGTCCAGTAGTTACCTTCTACGTGTCCTACTCCAATGTGTGTAAAGTTCCCGTTTAGAATATTTGCTCGGTGACCTTCTGAATTCATCCATGCTGTCACTACTTCTTCTGGGCTTCGTTGGCCCATCGCGATGTTTTCACCTGCTGTACGATAAGAGATTCCAAATTGTCTCATCATGTCAAAAGGTGAGCCGAACGTAGGACTTGTATGAGAGAAATAGTTGTTTTGCTTCATGTCTTTTGATTTTTCACGAGCTACTTTACTTAATTCTGTATCAAGATTTAACGGACTTAAGCCATGTTTTGCACGTTCCGCATTCGTTAGTTCCACCACTTTTTGTTCAAAAGCACTTACAGAATAGCCAGGTTGTTCTTGTTTCGGCTGTTGGGCTGGTGGTTGTGGTGTTGGAGCTGGTTGAACTGGAGCTGCTGGTTGCTCTTGCTTCGGTTGTTCCTTTTGAGAATCTTGTTTTGGTTGTTCCTTTGGAACTTCTTGTTTCGGCTGTTCTTTTTCAACTGGTGCAGGAGTTACTTCTTGTGGCTTTTCTTCCGGCTGTTTTGCTTGTTCTTCTAGTTGGATTTTAACAGCTAGACGCTCTTCTAATTCTTTTATATAAGATTGGAAGAATGCTTGTACATCCTCATTATTTTTAAAGAAAGTAATATTTTTCGTATAATGTAGCTTTGTTTGTACTGGTTGAGCTGCTTCCGCTTTAGATGCAGATATACCAAGTGGAGCTACTGTTACAATAGTAGTTGCTGCAATTACAGATAAGATTGACTTCTTTGAAAACTTGATCATGTTGCTTCCCCCTTAAGGTCATTTCATAGAGTGTGTGTTGCTACAAACTAATCATAGCATGGACTCTTTGTAATATTTGAGGAAGAAACTGGTATTGACTTTATTTTTACAATAATTGTTTTATGTTTTCCTGTTTTTGGAGGAATTGAAGTGCTAATTAACTAATTTTACATTAAGAATTTTCTATTAATTTTGCATAATACCATTTATTTCATCATAATAATTCTTGACACCCTCGAAAATTGGCATTTTATATTACAAAAGGTCAAATATCGTTACATTTTTTACTGTTATATGATGATTGAACATAGGTGATAGATTATTTCGTTTTATTGATCAGTTACCAAATTAACAATCCTTAGTGGCTCAGCGGAAAGGAACGAATAAGATACTTTAAATAATATATTTATAGAACTAAGAATAAGTAAACAAAAGAGAGACCTTAGATGGTCTCTCTAGAAATTAATTTTCAATCCATGTAAACATGTAGTTTTTATCTTCTACACCGTGAGCTTTCTTAACTATTTTTAATGGTTTGAATGTATCGATCATAACTGCTAGTTCTAACGTTTCTTTCTTTCCGATGCTTGCTTCTGTTGTACCAGGATGTGGACCATGAGGAATACCAGATGGATGTAATGTGATAGACCCTTCTTTAATTCCTTTACGGCTCATGAAGTTTCCTTCTACATAATATAGCAGTTCATCAGAGTTCACGTTACTATGATAGTACGGTGCTGGTATCGCTTCTGGATGATAGTCATATAGACGTGGAACGAACGAACAAACGACAAAATTGTGACCTTCAAACGTTTGGTGAACCGGTGGTGGCTGATGTACTCTTCCTGTAATTGGCTCAAAATCTTCAATGTTGAACACCCACGGATACAAATAACCATCCCACCCTACAACGTCTAATGGATGATGACCTAGGATGTGTGAATGCATATACCCACGAGATTTGGTGATAACTTCGAACTCACCTTTTTCATCATACGTTTCAAGCGTTTCTGGTCCACGGAAGTCTCTTTCACAGAAAGGACTATGTTCTAACATTTGTCCGTACTCGTTACGATATCTTCTTGGAGTGGTAATTTGACTGAACGATTCAATAAATAAGATTTTCGTATCATCGTTCGGAATCACACGATAAATAGTACCGATTGGAATAATAACATAATCTCCAGGGCGATACGTAATCGTACCAAACATTGTCTCTACTTTTCCTGTTCCGAAGTGAATGTATAATACTTCATCTCCATCACCGTTTCGATAATAGCTTTCCATTGGCTCCGTAACGTAGACCGTACCAATTAATAAATCACTGTTACCTAGTAAATACTCCCTTGCTTTTAGGGCATCTCCTTTTGTTTCAATCGCTGTTGTTAAAAGATGACGATGATTTAATGGAGCCTCCGCTTGTTCTTCGTATTCTGGTAGATAGCTTCCTAGTACAGTAGACTTTACTACCTCTGTTGGTAAATAGTGATGATAAAGGATAGATTGTGTACCGGAGAAACCTTTTGTCCCCATTACTTGCTCTCTAAATAAACTTCCATCTTCTTTTTTAAACATCGTATGGCGTTTATGTGGAATTTTTCCTAATTGACGATAAAACATAGGTTCACCTCTTATACTTGTATTGTATTTTTCAACGTACCTAATTCAGTAATCTCTAACTCTACAACATCTCCAGGTTGTAGCCATCTATGAACATCTGTTCCAATTTCAAGAATACAACCAGTTCCAACTGTTCCAGATCCAATAATTTCGCCAGGATATAAAGTGACTCCATCAGAAGCTCGCTCAATCATTTCCGCAAAAGAATAATATATATCTTTAAAGTTTCCTTCTGAAAGTAACTTTCCATTCACCTTTGCAGTCATCGTTAAATCTAAGCCTTTACCAGATTGATAAGTTGCTAGATGCTCTTTCGTCACGATATAAGGACCGAAGCTTGTTGCAAAATCTTTACCCTTCGCAGGACCTAAGCCTACTTTCATTTCTTTTGCTTGAAGGTCTCTAGCACTCCAGTCATTCATAATACAGTAGCCAAAAATGTATTCTTCCGCATTTTCTACTTTAATATTTTCTCCTTCTTTTCCAATCACACATGCAATCTCTAGCTCATAATCTAGCCATTCACAATTTGCAGGACGTTCAATGCTTTCGTTAGGACCTTTAACTGCTAAATGATTCGTAAAATAAAAAACAGGTATCTCGTACCATTCAGGAACTACATCCAATCCTCTTCTGCCTCTCGCTGTTTTAACATGCTTCTCAAAAGCATAAAAGTCACGAATGCTCACGGGTCGCTGAATGGGTGCTAATACTTCTACACTATTTAAATGGTGCATAGACAATTGAGCTGAAGGAGAAAGTAAGCGGTCCACTTCATGTTTATTCTGATCATAGTTTTGAATAAAATCTAATAAATTGTTTGGTAGTTTCCCATTAGAAGATTCGTGCATATCCACGACAAATTCCCCGTCTAGCCAACCAGCAGTAACAAAACCATCTTGTTTTTTAAACGATAATAATTTCATTGAATTAACCCCTAGTTGTTTTTCTAATTAATTCGAACATATCCGTAGTACTTCGAGTATACAGGTTACCTGTCATTCTCCCTACCGGATTAAGTTTTTTTGTATCAATTTTTCCTTCATAATAAATGTCATCATCAATATGAACTATTTCGACTTTACCAATCACTAAGCTACCTGCACCAGGCTTATCACCAAAATGTAACACCTCTTGTAAGGAGCATTCTAATTGAACTTTGCTTTCTTTTACTCGTGGTGGCATGACAACTAAACTCTCTTCTTTTGTGAAGCCTGCTTCCACAAACTCATCAACATGTTGTTCAAAATCGGTTGCGGTGATATTCATTCTTTCGACGATATCTTCACTTACAATGTTTATAACAAATTGCTTTGTTTCTTCTATATTAATTAGTGTATCTTTTTTCGATCCGTCCGAACCTCTTCTCATAGGTGAAAAACATACAAGCAAAGGATCTGCACAAATAGCAGTAAAAAAACTAAAAGGAGCAATATTCGTTATTCCTTCTTGGTCAATAGAGGAAACTAATGCGATAGGACGAGGTAATATCGATCCGACGATTAGTTTGTATGCGTCTTGCCATTCTAATGTGCTAGGATTAACATTCATTGTTATACCTCTCCTTTCTCACTTAGCTGTTTGAACACATTCATAAAGAATGCATTATCTTCTTTTGAGCTAATGGTTACCCTAATAGTATATGGAAACCCAAGTAAGGTACCTGCTCTAACAATAATACCGTGCTTTAACAAAGCTTCCGCAGCTAAGTCCCCACGTTGTTTCGTATGAATCATGACAAAGTTTGCTTCGGAAGGAAAGTAACTGTAGCCAAGAGCGGTTAATTCTCTTTCGAAAAATTGTTTGCCATCGAAATTCTTCTGAACACATTGTTTCATATATTCTTGGTCTTCAAGTGCTAAAATGGCTGCCGATTGTGCAAGTTTATTAACATTGAAAACTTCTTTTACTTTTGTTAATTCTGTCGCAATAATAGGATTCATAATTCCATATCCTACTCTTAATGCAGCAATTCCATATATTTTAGAAAAAGTACGTAAAATAACGAGATTAGAATACTTATTCAATAATGGACGTGATTGTAAGTAAGAGTTACTTGTTGCATATTCATAATATGCTTCATCTAACACTATTAAAATATCGTCTGGAACTTGGGACAGAAAGGAAAGAAGATTTTCTTTTTCTACAATAGTTCCTGTCGGATTATTCGGGTTACACACAAAAATCATTTTTGTATTTTCGCCAATAGCAGAAAGCATACCATTTAAGTCGTGTACACCATCAACTAACGGAACAATAACAGGCTTACCACCCTCAATTAATACATTTGTTTTATAGCGTGGGAACGTAATGTCCGCCATGATTGCTTCTTCGTTTTGATTTAGATAGGCACGAATTAATAGGCGAATGATTTCATCTGACCCATTTCCGATAAATAATTCATTAGGTTGAACAGATAAATAGTTCGCAAGCTTTGTTGTAAGTTCAGTTGCACTTCCATCTGGATATGCATATAAGCTATCTAATTGCTCTACTAACTTCTCTTTTATTAACGGAGAACATCCAAATATATTTTCATTTTCAGCAAGTTTATAAGCTTTTTCAAAGCCATATTGCTTTTGAACATCTGCAAGGCTTTTGTTTAATGGGTATGCTTGAATTGTGTTTAAAATCTCTCTTGTTTTTACTTTGACAGTCATCTTAGTCCCCCAAATAATTGAAAAATTTCTTAAAAAAGAGAGGACTATTGGCCTCTCTTTTCTAAAAAGCTTATAGATTACCTCGTAATTCTTGCTCGCGTTCAATAGATTCAAATAGTGCTTTGAAGTTTCCTTCTCCGAACCCTCTTGCACCTTTACGTTGGATAATCTCAATGAACAATGTAGGACGATCTACAACAGGCTTAGTGAAAATTTGTAACAGATATCCTTCGTCATCACGGTCTACTAAAATGCTTAACTCTTTTAATTTAGCAATCTCTTCATCGATTTCTCCAACACGCTCAGATAACATGTCATAGTACGAATCTGGAGTGTTTAAAAACTCAATACCATTCTCTTTTAACATACCAACTGTATGAACGATGTCTTCTGTTAAAATAGCAAGATGTTGTACGCCTGGACCATTGTAGAAATCTAAGTATTCTTGAATTTGTGATTTGCGTTTGCCTTCTGCTGGCTCATTGATTGGGAACTTAATTCTTCCACCGTTATGCATTACTTTAGACATTAATGCTGAGTATTCTGTTGTAATGTCTTTATCAGAGAAGTGTTTTAACTCTTTAAAGCCCATTACCTTCTCATAATATTCAACCCATTCTTCCATCTGTTCAACGTTACCAACTACATGGTCAATTCCGATAATTCCTGTTTCTTGGCAAGGAACAGTATTTGTATATGCTTTGAATCCAGGTAAGAAAGGACCTGAGTAGTTAGATCTCTCAATTAATGTGTGAATAGTGTCACCATATGTACCGATAACCGCTTTTTTTACAGTTCCGAACTCATCAGAAAGTTCAACTGGTGGCGCAATAGCAATAGCTCCACGGTCAACTGCAGTGTTGTAAGCCTTTTCAACATCAGTTACTAAAAGAGCGATATCTTTTACGCCATCTCCATGTTTTTTTACAAACTCTGCTACTCTAGTATCTTCTTTATAAGATCCAGTGATTACTAGGCGTACATTTTGTTGTTGAAGAACATAGGAAACTGATTCTCTGTTTCCAGTTTCAAGTCCTGAGTAAGCAACTGGTTTAAAGCCGAAAGTTGTTGTGAAGAAGTGGCTAGTTTGTTTTGCGTTACCAGCGTAGATTTCTAAATAGTCTACATCGTTTACTGGGAAAAAGTCTTCTACTTCGTTTAAAGTTGTTACAGCTTGTTGTTCTGTCATTATAATTCCTCCTTGAAATAAAAATTATAGTACTAACTGTTGATGATAGCCCGAGGTACTCGCTTTCCGCGGGCGGTGAAAAGGAAGGTTATTTTCACTACCGTGAAAAACCCTGCTTCTCGGCGCACGGCGCCTGTGGGGTCTCCCATGTTCCGCTTTTCCCGCAGAAGTCTCGCACCTCGTGCTATCATCAACTTTTATTGGTAAATATCTTATCAACAATAACATTTAACACTCCACTCTTACGGAAAATAATTATCGAAAAAATACAACTTTTCTGAATTAACTATAGTATTTTTTTAAGGTTTTAATCAAGAGTGTCGTTTAAAGCGTAAATGCTTTGACGCGACAAAGAGATTATTAGGTGGTTCAAGCGTTTACCTTTTCTCTTTGTTTGCTTGGTGGTTTATGAATAGCCATTCCAGTTAAGTCTTCTATACTTTCTAACATACTTTCGTTAAAGCTTGGATGTGGATATAGAGGGAAAGCGAGATCCTCTTCTCTTCCTACCATTTCTAAAGAAAGAACGCCAGCTGAAATAAGTTCTACTGAACCAGTGCCGATCATATGAACTCCGAGTAACAGGTCCGTGTCTTCTTCACTTACTATCTTTACAAAACCTTCTTTTTGGTTTGTAATGGTTGCATAGCCATTACTAGCAAGTGGAAATTGGCTAGTTTTTACGTTGTATCCTTTGTTTATCGCTTCTTCTTCCGTAAAGCCAACAGTAGCAATAGGTGGTACGCTGTGTACGACATTTGGAAGAAACGTTAAGTCTACTTCTGATGATTTTCCTGCGATTGTTTCAGCTGCCACTTTTCCTTGTTTAATAGCTTTTACCGCAAGTGCCTCTCCTTTTGTTACATCTCCAATGGCATAAATATCATTTACATTTGTTTGACATTGTTTATTTGTCTCAATGTAAAGACCATTCTCATCTAAAAGGATTCCAGCTCTTTCGATACCTAGATCATCAAGGTTTGGCTTTGCAACTGTCGAAACATAAAGGTGAGAACAAAAAAGTTCTTCTCCCTTTCCGTTTGTATTAAATACAATGTGTGTGGAGCTACTACCTGGTTGCGCTTCGATAATAGTTGTAGATGGATATACTTTCACTTTATTTTTCTTTAGCAGTCTAGTTAACTCTCTGTTAATGGACGAATCAAAGGAAAAATCTGACTTTCCTTCCTCCATCAGAAGCACAACTTTTGAGCCGAAAGAAGAGAACGTGAAAGCAATTTCCAATGCCGTACGATCACTACCATAAACAATTAACTCTGTTGGTATTTCTTCTAGCAAGTAAATGTCAGTTCCAACAACTATTCTATTGGAAGTTAGTAAGTTTTCAATTTTAGGCAGTCTTTTGCTTCCTGTTGCAATGATCGCTTGTTCAAATTTGTACGTATCATATTGATGGCCATTTTCTACCCCAATTTTATTGGAGGCAAGAAACATGGCATCGCCTTTTATAATTTCAACACTATTTGATTTACACAATGCTTCAATGCCTTTTCTTAGTTGATTCATTGTTTGTTGTTTATGTTGTTGTAACCCTAGGATATTAAAACTAGGTTCAGGAATATCGATGCCTAAATTTTTTAATGACGGGATACTTTTAAGTTGTCCTGCTGCATGTGTAAACACTTTAGAAGGAATACACCCTTCATTTAAACATACTCCTCCTAAAAGGTTTTTCTCGATGATGGTTACTTGTTTTCCTAATTGAGCGGCTCTAATAGCAGCATGATACCCACCGGGACCGCCACCAATAATAACTACTTCTCTTTCTTGTGTAAGTTCACCAACTACCATTTATACCAACTCCAGCATTAGTAGATTAGGCTTCTCTATTAAACTACTAAGTTTATTTGTGAACGCAACGGCAGTGGCACCATCTGCAACTCTATGATCAAAAGACATAGAGATATTCATCATAGAACGGACGACTATTTCATCTTGGTCGTTTACAATTGGTCTCTTCTTTGTTTTATGAAAAGCAACTAGCCCAACTTCTGGGGGGTTAATAATAGGTGTCGCTCCTATACTGCCCCCAAGAGGACCGACATTACTAATGGTAAACGTACTGCCTGTCATTTCTTTTATCGTTAGTTTGTTTTGTTGGGCTTTAGCTGTTAACTCTTTTAACTCTTCATGTATTTGAGTTAATGACTTCTTCTCAACATTTTTAATAACAGGAACAATCAATCCATCTTCTGTATCAGTAGCAATACCTATATGGTGTTCATCGTGTAAGTGGATTAATTCTTCTTTTTCTATCAATGTAGCATTAAAAATAGGATATTCTTTTAAAGCAACCGAAATAGCTTTAATAAAATAAGCTGTCGCGGACACGTTCATATTCACTTGTTTCCAGTCTGTACGCATAGAAAGAAGGTTTGTTACATCAATCTCTTCGTAATGTGTACAGTGTGGGATGGAATATAATGACTGTGCCATTTTTTGTCCTATTTGTTTGCGACGGCCTCGATATGGAATAACATTAGGCTTTATATTTTTTTCTTCCAAACTTGCTGGAGGTTGAGGGGCTTCTATTGGTGCCGTTGCTTCCGTTTGAATTTGGATATCTGGGTTCTTTATTTTTTCATAAGCTGCTTTTACATCTGATTCTGTTATTCTACCGGCAGGGCCTGAACCTGTAATTTCATTTAAATCGACACCAAGTTCTCTTGCGATTTTTCTCGTAAATGGTGCAGCCATTGTACGCTTTTCAGACTTTTCGATATGTAACACTTTATTTTGCATCTTGGTTTCTGAAAGTGCGCTGCTCCCTTCTAGTTTCGCCGGTTGCTTAGATGTAGCTTCTATTGTTAATAGAATACTGCCAACTGGTACGCATTCTCCAGTTTGTACTTTTAATTCTTTCACGGTACCTGCTGTAGGTGCAGGAATTTCGGCAACCATTTTATCTGTTTGTACTTCTACTAAAGGCTGATCAGGTTTAACTTCGTCTCCTGGCTTTACAAAGAAAGATAAAATGTCAGCTTGCGTCATTCCTTCACCAATATCATGAAGAATAACTTCAACCATATAAAATCACCTCCAGAATCTAAAAATTAATCACTTTTTCAATTGCTTTTATAACACGTTCTTTAGTTGGTAAATAATAATCTTCAAAGCCGAAATATGGTACTGGAATATCAAAACCAGCTACAAGTTCTGCCGGTGCTTTTTGATATAAAAAGGACGTTTCGTTAATAGTAGAAAGTATGTCGTTTGCGACACTTGTTGTTGGATGTGCTTCTTGCACGATGACAGTTCTACCAGTTTTTTGAACCGATTCTGCAATGATTTCGGAGTCAATTGGATATAAACTACGTAAATCAATCACATCACAAGATACGCCATGTTTCTTCATTTCTTTAGCTGCTTGCATAGCGACCGGTACCATAGCTCCCCAAGCAATAACTGTTACATCGTCCCCTTCAACTAACTTCTTCCCTTTTCCTATTTCTACAACGTATTTTCCTTCTGGTACTTCTTCTCTAACTGAGCGATAGCAACGCATTGGCTCAAGGAATAATACAGGATCTGGATCTTCGATTGCAGCAATAAGTAAACCTTTAGCATCATAAGGGTTGGATGGACAAACTACTTTTATGCCAGGCATATGAGTAAACAGTGCTTCCGTACTATCAGAATGAATTTCTGGTGCTCTTACACCTGCGCCATATGGAGCGCGGATAACCATTGGAGATGAATAATGTCCCATTGTTCTAGCTCGCAGGCGAGATGCATGTGTCATTATTTGCTCGTAAGCAGGGTATATGAACCCTAAAAATTGAATTTCTACTACAGGTCGAAAACCATTTGCTGCCATACCAATTGCAGCACCTAAAAAACCTGCCTCACTTAGTGGTGTATCCATTACTTTTTCTTCCCCGTGCTTCGCTTGAAGTCCATCTGTAGCACGGAAAACACCGCCGTTTACACCAATATCTTCACCCATTAACAATACAGATTCATTCTCCGTAAGCATAACATCTAAACCGTCTGTAATGGCTTGGACCATCGTTAATGTTTTCGTCTTAGTTACAGTTTGCATTAGTTCCCACCTCGCAATACTTGAAGCAATTCATTTTTTTGCTTTTCAATTCCCGGTGTTAGTTTTTCGAAAGTATAGTTAAACATGTCAGCTGGGTCTGCCTTAGGATAAGATTCCATATCAACAATTGCTTGATCGATTTCTTCGGAAGCTTCGTTTTCAAAATGTTTCTTTTCTTCTTCATCAAACCAATTCATGTTTTTCAAAAATCTTTCCAGGCGCAGTATTGGATCTTTCTCCATTCGTCTTTGATCGCTCTCAGATTGATCACGATATTTTGTTGGATCATCTGCTGTTGTATGAGCGCCATATCTCCACGTTACAGCTTCGATTAAAGTTGGGCCGTTTCCACTTCTTGCATTTTCTAATGCTTCGAGCGTATGAAAATAAACAGCAAACACATCGTTTCCATCAAGGCGCATCCCATCAATATCGTATGCCAATGCTTTTTGGGCGATTGTTTTTGTTTTCATTTGCTTTTCTATTGGGACAGAAATTGCGAATTTATTATTTTGATTGAAAAATATTACAGGTGCATTTAGGACAGATGCCATGTTTAAACCTTCGTGGAAGTCTCCTTCTGAAGTAGCACCATCCCCGAAGTATGCGATTGCTGCATTAGTAGTTCCTTTTCTTTTCTCAGCGTATGCAGCACCTACTGCATGCGGCAATTGTGTCGCAATTGGGATACCTGGTGGAAAAACGTTTTTCCCTTCTGGTGGAACACAACCTTCGTTTCTACCATTCCAGAAAAGTAAAATATTTAATAAGGAATGACCAAATGTCATCGTTGCACCGTGGTCACGATAAGACGGGAACATCCAATCGCCACTATGTAGTGCAAGTGCACTTCCAACTTGGGAAGCTTCTTGTCCTTCGTATGGAGCATACGTTCCAATTCGTCCTTGGCGTTGTAAGCTGATCGCTTTTTTATCAAAAGTGCGAATTCTTATTAAGTGTTTATAGAAATGAAGAGCTAATTCTTTTGTGATCTTTTCTTTATAGGCTTCATTAACGATATTGCCGTTTTCATCGACTATTTGTTTGATTGGGAAAGTGTTTTCCACTAATGAACACTCCTTTATACACGTACTGACCATTTAGGTCGTTTAGAATGAGAGAAGAAACTATTTCTTCTACTTCTTGCTTCCATTCTTTGTTCACAGAACGTATTAGCTGCCTCAACTGTTGTTGTACCGCTTCTTTCCGCTTCCAAGTAAACGTTTTGTAATGTTTGATAAATTGCTTTTGTTTTTCTTAATACACGTTCCTTGTTTGGCTCATATAACTCATCGGCTACTTGTATTAGTCCACCAGCATTTACAATATAATCAGGTGCATAAAGAATACCTTTTTGTTGTAGCATTTTCCCATGGTTTAAATGTAAAAGTTGATTGTTTGCAGACCCTACTACGGACTTAACTTTTAGTTGATCGATTGTTTGGTCGTTTATGATTCCGCCTAATGCACACGGTATAAAAACGTCTGCATTTGTAGAGTAAATTTCATTCCCACTTAAAACTTTAATACCTGCTCCCAGCTTTTTTGCTTTTAGAACAAGCGTATCAATTGCTTCTTGGTTAATATCACTAACATATAGGTCAGCACCTGCATGTAGTAACTGTTCTGCAACCTTGGCACCAACTTTTCCTAAACCTTGGATTGCATATGCTTTACCATGAAGGTCTTCAGAGCCCCATAAAGCTAGATTCGTAGCTTGAATACCGTAAATAACACCTTGAGCAGTTGGAACAGATGAATCGCCACTTCCACCATATACTTCATCAACTCCAACGATACAGTTTGTTTCTTTTAAAGAATGAACAAAGTCTTCTGGAGTCGTCCCCATATCTGTTCCTGTATAAAATCTACCATTCAATGAATCTACAAATTGTCCGAATGCACGGAAGAGTTCTGGACTTTTATCTTTTTGGGGATCTCCGATAATTACCGCTTTACCCCCACCAAAGTCTACATCTGCAGCAGCACATTTATAAGTCATTCCTTTAGAGAGGCGTAGAACATCTTCTAGTGCAGCATCAACAGAACTGTATGGTTGCATACGGCAGCCGCCTAATGCTGGGCCAAGTGTTGTGTTATGTATGGCTATAATGGCTTTTAAACCAGTTGCTTCATCGTTACAGAAAACTACTTGTTGATGTTCCGCGATTTTCGTAAACATATCCATTTGATTCCCCCCTAATTCATGAGAAAGCGTTTCCATTTGTTTCATCATTATCACCCTTGTTATCTATTTTTTATTGCTATTAACCGTGAATTAGTTTCTTTATTTTTTCTTTTGGTAAAATAACTTGCTTAACTTCTCCAGAACCTACTAGTTTTGTACCATCAAATATTTCGACAGTAGTTATAACAATATTCCGATTTTTTTCTACAAGTGTAGCCGTTATTTTTAATGTGGATCCAATTTTGGAGGGGGCAATATGTTTCACATTTACTTCTGCTCCCATTCCCTCTTCTTGTTCTTCTAAGAAAGGGAGAATTATTTTTCTAGAGGCCCATTCCATATGGTATACCATCATAACGGTTGAATAGACAGGATGCACAACTACCCCTTCGAATTGTGCTACCATTGATTCGGTTACGTTTACTGTGAGTGTTTCTTTGTATCCTTCTGTTAAACCATCTTTCAAGGTATCACCTACTAAGCAATTTATATGACGCTTATTTAACGTAATGATAACATTTCGTAAAATAACCCGTCAATAAATTGTAACAATTTTATAAATAATCTACCTATTCGGTTATTTACAAAATAATTATGTGAACTTTGTATTCGGTACTAATAGTTGATATTATCTGTAGGTGTTCGCTTTCCGCGGGTGGTCTCGGAAGCCTCCTCGGCGCGCGGCGCCTATGGGGTCTCCCTTGACGCACTTTTCCCGCAGGAGTCTCACACCTACAGCGAATATCAACTAATTTATGGAATAGATTAATTTTTTCTTTCTTAATATGTTTGATAATCTGCTAAATTTCCTTAAACAAGGCTGTGTTAAAGCTTAGTGTTGATATTTATGTACTTACCTGTTTATTTCCGTGCAAGGCTGAGACTCCTGCGGGAGGAGCTAGCCGCTTGACCTAGACATGCCCGCGGAAAGCAAAGCCTTGCACGGAAATCAACAGCAACCTTTAACATAGCCTTAAACAAAAAAGGTAATTTAGAAATTTTTTCTAAATTACCTTTAAGTATTATGATAATAATGCTCGGTCGCTTGCTAGTTGGGTGCCTCGGATGCGTTGGAATTCTGCTAGGAGACGTTCGATTGTTAATGTTTTCTTTTCTTCTTCATCTACTTGCAATATGATTTGTCCTTTGTCCATCATGATGAGACGATTTCCTAAATCTAGTGCTTGTTGCATGTTGTGAGTAACCATTAAAGTTGTTAATTGGTATTTATCAACAATTTCTTTTGTTAAGTTTGTTATTAATTCTGCTCGTGCGGGATCAAGAGCTGCCGTATGCTCGTCAAGCAATAAAATGGCAGGTTCAGTAAATGTAGCCATTAATAATGATAATGCTTGTCTCTCCCCACCAGATAAAAGGCCAACTTTAGCAGTGAGACGGTTTTCCAAACCTAAATGCAGTGATTCTAGTACTTCTTTAAAAAACTCACGTCTTTGCTTTGATACACCGAACCTTAATGAACGTGTTTTATTGCGAGAATAAGCCATAGCTAAATTTTCCTCAATTGTCATTGTCGGTGCCGTACCTGCCATAGGATCTTGGAAGACACGTCCGATAAGCTTTGCACGTTTATGTTCAGCTGTAAAAGTAACGTTCTTATCCGCAATTACAACGGAGCCTGTATCGGGTGTTAAAGCACCGGATATCATGTTCATTAGTGTGGACTTTCCAGCACCGTTACTCCCAATAATGGTGACAAAATCACCTTTGTTTAGTGTTAAATTAACGTGGTCCAATGCTATTTTTTCATCTAATGTACCTTCATTAAATACTTTATTAATCTGTGTTAAATGTAACATTTTCCTCCTCCTTTCTTTTCGGAGGTAAAGCTTTTAACTGTAACATTTTTTGTTTCTTGCGTTTTCTATCCTTATAGCCATCTATTAATTTAGGGGTTACAAGCGCAAATATTACGATCATAGCTGTTATAAGTTTCATATCCCCTGTTTCTAAAAATTCAACTCTTAATGCAAAAGTTACAACGATACGGTAAATAATTGCCCCACCGATAACGGCAAGTGTCGTACGCGCGATTGTTTTTGTTCCAAACAATGCTTCACCGATAATAACGGAAGCTAACCCGATTATAATCATCCCGATACCCATTCCGACATCGGCAAATCCACTATATTGTGCAATTAGTGCACCAGAGAAAGCAACCATTGCATTAGAAATACCAAGACCTAATATAACTAGTCCATTCGTATTAGCGGAGAAACTACGAATCATTCGTTTGTTGTCCCCAGTTGCTCTAACAGCAAGACCAATTTCTGTTTTTAAGAACAAGTCTAAAATAATTTTTATAGCTAACGTGACAATGAGCATTAAGAAAATGATAGACCATGTTCTAGGTGTAAAAGCGCCTAAGCCAACTGAGGTTAATAAGTTGTTTAAGAACGGATCAATTCCTGTACTTGCCCAAAAACTTCTAATATGGGTAAATAATGTGTCACTATTAAGTAAAGGTACATTGGACCTACCCATAATTCTTAGATTGATAGAATACAAGGCAATCATCATTAAGATACCAGATAATAGCGCATTTATTTTTCCATATGTATGTAATGCACCTGTAATACAACCGGCTAAAAAGCCTATAAACATTGCTACGATTGTAGCATATAAAGGGTTGACACCGTTTACAATCATGGTTGCAGCAACCGCCGCACCTGTTACGAAACTACCATCTACAGTTAAGTCTGGAAAATCAAGGACCCTAAAGGATAAGTACACCCCTAGGGCCATGATTGCGTAGATGATTCCAGCTTCTAAAGATCCAAATATAGCAACTGACATGTAGAATCATCTCCTTTTTTAGTGATTAGTGATCGGTTAGCTGTTAGCTATTAGGTGATTAGCTAACAGCTGTTGGTTTGGCTAATTATTTTTACTCACCATCATAAAAGTCTGCGATGTCACTCCAAGAATCTTTAATTTCAACACCTTGCGCTTTTGCAGCTATTTTATTAATAACTAAAGTGAAACTTTCAGGGTATGCTGCAGGAATGTCAGCAGCTGTTTTTTCACCTTTTAAAATTTTTACTGCCATTAAGCCTGTTTGATAACCAAGGTCAAAATAGCTAAAACCACTAGCAGCAACTGCGCCTTGTTTCATAGAATCAAGTTCCCCAGCAAATAAAGGGATTTTTTCGTCATTAGCTACTGATACAACTGTTTGGAAAGCAGAAACAACCGTGTTATCAGTAGGAACATAAATCGCGTCTACTCTTCCGATTAAGGATTCTGTAGCTTGTTTAACTTCAGCCGAAGTAGAAACAGATGCAGTAACGATTTGGGCTCCATTAGCTTTTGCAACTTTTTCCACTTGTTCTACTTGAACAACAGAGTTTTGTTCCCCAGCATTATAAACAACACCGATACGCTTAATATTTAGTTCTTTTATCATAAATTCAATTGTGTTAGAAATAGATTCTGGGTGATTATCTGAAGTACCTGTAATGTTTGGACCTGGCTTATCAAAAGACTCGATTAACTCAGCACCAACAGGGTCTGTTACTGATGTAAAAACAACTGGGATCTCCGGAGCTTGTCTTGTAGCTTGAAGAGCTGTTTGGGCACTTGGAGTCGAGTTGGCAAAAATCAAGTTTACATTATCAGCCACAAAGTTGTTTGCGATGCTTATACTGTTACTTTGTTCACCTTGAGCAATTTGCACGTCATATGTAACGTTTTCGCCTTCTTTAAAGCCGTTGTCTTCTAGTGCTTTTTTGAATCCATCAAATGCTGCATCTAAAGACGGATGTTCTACGATTTGTGTAACACCGATTGTTACTTTTTCTTTGTTATCTGCACCAGATGGTGAAGTACCACATCCAGCCATTAACATCATGGCAGCAGATAAACCTCCAATTAATTTGACTAGATTTTTTCTCATGCTTATCCCCCTTATTCTTTTGTTCCAAATTGCCTTAAGGCTTTGGAATTATATATTTTACTAGTAGTAGATATATGTAGCATAACTACTAGTTAATACCTTTGGAAAATACTACTAATTGTTACGAAAAAAAGACGATAACCTGTTTAAACGTTATATTAACACTGTATAAATATTATCGTCAATATTTTCTAAAAATTATTTATAATCGGATTATTCTATTAATATTCTACAAAAATATTAACATTCCTCTAAAAAAATAAAAACATGCATGCGCATGTTTTTATAGTAGTTTCGTTGCTCTATTTAATTGTTTACTTGCATCACTTATTATCTGTTCGAATAGTTGTTGCACGGTAGGTATGTTTTTGATTAATGCTGAGACTTGACCACCGTTAATAAAACCATTATCGAGGTCCCCTTTTATTGCTCCTAATATATGTTGGTCTTCCGTTGTTAAATTATTAAAATCATCTAAACTAATTCCCGTTTGTTCTTTTTGTAATAAGGTTTCTGAGTAGGGTGCTTTTAGAACCCTTCTTACTCTACCAACAGATCTTCCTACAATAACAGTAGCAGTATCATTTGCTTCTACTAATTTATCTTTATAAGCTTGGTGAAAAGGAGCCTCTTGTGTTGCTATTAATCTAGTCCCAATTTGAGCACCTGAAGCTCCTAGTGAAAGTACTGCTGCTAATCCTCTACCGTCTCCGATTCCACCTGCAGCGACAACTGGTATTTTTACTGCATCTACAATTTGTGGAATTAATGTTAATGTAGTGATTTCAAGACTTGAATTAATACCTGCCGCTTCATAACCTTCAGCCACTATAATATCTGCTCCTGCTTCTTCTGCTTTTTGTGCTTGTCTAGGAGACGCAACGACACAAATTATTTTTATACCATAGTGTTTTAATTTTGGGATAATAGGTATTGGATTTCCTGCAGAAAGAGAAACAACCGGCACTTTATGCTTAATGACTAATTGCAATACTTCTTTCACATAAGGTGTCACCGTTAGTGCTACATTTATGGCGAACGGTGCTTTCGTTTTATCTTTTGTTTCCAAAATGATTTTTTCTACTTCTTCTGGTGGCATTGTGCCTGCACCGATCGTTCCAAGCCCACCAGCCTCACTTACTGCAGCTGTTAATGGCGCATTACTAATGTTGCCCATCGCCCCTTGTATGATTGGGTATTTAATATGTAATATTTCGATTAATTTGTTCATCTATTATTTCACCCCTCGTAAAAATAATGTTATACTATTTTTAATATTTTAACAATGGAAAGGGAGTTCTTTTATGTTATATAGTTTTCACGATAAAAAACCAAACGTTCACGAAAGTGTTTTTGTTGCACCTGGTGCTCATCTTATCGGAGATGTACATGTTGGTGAAGAGTCTACTGTGTGGTTTAATGCTGTTTTGCGCGGAGACGAAGGGACTATTAAGATTGGTAAAAGATGCAGTGTTCAAGATAATGTAACAGCACATTTATACGAAGGATTTCCTTTATTAGTTGGAGATGAAGTGACAATTGGCCATAATGCCATTTTACATGGTTGTACAATAGAAAACAGATGTATTATAGGTATGGGCTCAACTATTCTTGACGGTGCGGTTATTGGAGAAGAAAGTATTATTGGCGCTAATACACTTATCCCTTCCGGTAAAAAAATTCCTCCACGATCATTAGTTGTTGGTTCTCCAGGGAAAGTAATTAGAGAAATTACGGATAAAGATATAGAACTTATTCAATTATCGATTGATACATATGTTCAAAAAGGAAAAGAGTATAAAGAAGCGCTAAAATAAGGGCATAGCTCTTGTTTTAGCGCTTTATTCATTCTAATATATATGGATGCGTCATAACATCGTACTTTTTATCTTTATTGCTTAGCTCATTACCTTCTTGGAACACTTGTTCAAAGAAACGAGATGCAGGTTCAGCTAATTCTTTATAGTAATCACTAAATAACGAAGCTGCGTGAGCACCTAACCACTGATTTGGTAATAACTCTTCTGGCAAGCCAGGATCAACGAACAAAAACTTTCGATACTCATGAACCAGTTTCGTTCTTTCTACAAAGCATTCTGCATCTGACATGTTACCTTTTTGAATTTTACTTTTTGTAATGATATAAAGTTGGCTATATTCTTGAATAAATGTTTGGTATTTCGCATTAATATCTTCTAAATCCCAACTTTTTTCTACTAAACGGATGTTCTCTTCAGGCCCTTTATATTCTGCTTCAAAAAAGTCTACATAATTAGAAATATTATATTTTTGTATTAGCGTATTCACTTGATTTTCTAATGCGTTAGGAGAAATCCAACAGCTGTTAGATAGAGTGCCAAATCCACTCCAAATGAGTTCTTTTCTTAACTCATCTCTTACTGTTCTAATTTCTTCTGGAATGGAATACATTAAGATCCGCCATTTATTATCCCATTCATCATTTTTCAGTTTGAAGATACGTTTAGCCGCTTCTTCCATACGAGCGACTCCTCGCTCTGTTAAGTAATAGTAGCTCTTATTCCCTTTTTTCTCTGCTTGTACCCAACCTTGTTTATTCATTCTAGAAATAGCGGCACGTACAGCTTGATCGTTGTGTCCAAACTCATTTAATAGGCGGATTAAACTACCTACCCATATTTTGTTTCCGTAATGACGTATATAATCACCATATATCGTAAAAATCATTGATCTTGTATTCATATTCTTTACATCCTTTGTTGCAGCTAGATTTATAGAATGGACCATACAATAATATATCACACTTTTCTGCTTTAGTAACAGAAGGTGTGATATATTCTATTTGTTTTAAGTCTGATGTTACTCTTCGATACAATTTTCAACGATGGTAGCGATACCTTGTCCTACGCCAATACACATTGTAGCAAGACCGTATTTAATGTTACGTTTGTTCATTTCATGTACTAATGTCGTTAGTATTCTAGCACCACTTGCTCCAAGCGGATGGCCAAATGCGATGGCTCCGCCGTTTACATTTACTTTTGCTTCATCTAATTCAAGTTGTTTGATACACTCAAGAGATTGTGAAGCAAATGCTTCATTCAATTCCACTAATCCAATATCTTCAGCAGTTAGGTTAGCTCTATTTAATGCTTTTTGTGAAGCGAAAATTGGACCAATTCCCATAATAGATGGTTCAAGTCCAGCAGTTGCAGATGATACATATTTCGCTAAAGGCTTTAATCCAAGTTCCCTACACTTTTCTGCGCTCATTAATAGTAATGCAGATGCCCCATCGTTTACACCAGATGCATTTCCAGCCGTTACCGTTCCACCAGGAAACAATGGCTTTAATGACGAGAGTTTTTCTAATGTGGTAGTTGGTCTAGGGTGTTCATCTACTTCTACAATTATTTCGTTACCTTTTCGATCTTTAAAAGTTACAGGTACGATTTCTTCTTTAAATCGATCCATTTCCATCGCAGCTTTTGCTTTTTGTTGGCTGTTAAAAGCAAACTCGTCTTGTGCTTCTCTAGTAATGTCAAAGCGTTTTGCTACATTTTCCGCTGTCTCTGGCATACTATCCGTTCCGTACATATCTTTTAGTAACTGATTTGTAAAACGCCAACCGATTGTTGTATCAAACATCTCCATGTTTCCACGAGGGTAATCGCTTTCTGGTTTTGCCATAACAAATGGAGCACGAGTCATGCTCTCTGTTCCACCAGCTATAAAAATATCTCCTTCGCCAACCATAATCGCTCGTGCTGCGTAGTTTACGGCATCAAGACCAGAACCACATAATCTATTGATAGTCGTTCCACCTACTTCTACAGGTAAACCTGCAAGTAAGGCTGACATTCTAGCCACATTACGGTTGTCTTCACCCGCTTGATTGGCATTTCCAAAAACTACTTCTTCAATATCTAGTGGATTCACTTTGTCGTTTCTTTCTAATAAGCCTTTAATGACTACAGCACCTAAATCATCTGGTCTTATAGTTTTTAATGCTCCTTTATACCTGCCAATTGGAGTTCTTACTGCGTCAACAATGACAACTTCTCTCATTTTTAGTGCTCCTTTCTAGTAAGCTATTAAGTTCTATCTGAATAATCGTAAACACCTTTACCGGACTTTCTTCCAAGTCTTCCTGCTTTTACATACTTTTCTAGTAATGGTGCAGGACGGTATTTTTCCCCTAGCTTCTCGTGTAAATATTTAAGATTGTTTAACCGTGCATCTAAACCAACTAAATCTCCGAGTTCAAATGGTCCCATTGGATAGTTTAAACCAAGTTTTATAGCTTTATCTATTTCTTCTGGTGTTCCTACGCCCTCTTGTAGCATATAAAATGCTTCATTACCGACTAATGCGCTAATACGGCTAGTTACGAAGCCAGGAAATTCGTTTACAACTACTGTTTCTTTGCCCATTTGTTCTGCAACTTCTTTTATTACAGCAGCAGTTTCATCACTCGTTTCTAATCCTCGAACAATTTCTACTAGTTTCATTTTATGAACTGGATTAAAAAAGTGCATAGCAATTACTTTTTCTGGACGTTTTGTAAAACTACCAATCTCTGTTGGACTCATTGTGGAAGTGTTTGTCGCAAAATAGCACGTTTCTTTTGCAAACTGTTCCATTTGTTCAAAAACAGCTTTTTTAATTTCTACTTTTTCAGGGACGGCTTCAATTATTAAGTCAGCGTTTTTGTATGTATCTTCTATATCAATAGAGTAGCTTAATCTTTGGATTGCGGAGTTCACGTTCTCTTCAGAGAGTTTGCCTCTTTCTACTGCCTTTTGAAATACTTTATTGTTTTCTGTTTTAGCGCTGTTTAGTTGTTCTTCATTTATGTCTACTAGTGTTGTTTGGAAGCCGCCAAGAGCACTTACATAGGCGATTCCACGTCCCATTACACCAGAACCGATGACGACGATATTTTGAATCATTTGTTAATCCCCTTTCCATTTGATTTTGTTAAATAACGCTGTTGATTGTAGCGCAAGTCTCCGCTTTCCGCGGGCGGGCCGGGAGCCTCCTCAGCTTCGCCTGTGGGGTCTCCCGCTCCCCGCTTCTCCCGCAGGAGTCTCCAACTTGCACTACAATCAACAGCTAGAGAGTTAATAAGTTTCTATGTTATATAGAAACTTAAAAACAGAATACTTTGTTTTTAAAGGTTTTATTGTTGAATAACAATTTATTTAAAACCTAGAGTGTATTGGAGCGGAAGGCACTCGACTCCTGCGGGAAGTAGAGCGAAGCGTGAGACCCCACAGGCGGAACGCCGAGGAGGCTCACGTCGCTCCCCGCGGAAAGCGAGTGCCTGCAGCGGAAAGGAACGGACAAGGTTTTATTTAAAATATTCATTAGACAACCTAAGAATAGAAATGAGACGAGCACTCAATGGATAGAGTGCTCGTTACTGGTATTGCTTTATTAGATACCGAACGGGTTTAGTGGACGATTTCCAAAGTAGGAAATCACACTCTTCGTTTCTGAATATAGATCAAGTGTTTCGATACATAGTTCTCGACCGAAGCCAGATTGTTTGTAGCCACCAAACGGTGTACCAGGGAATGCAGAGAATGGGCAGTTAACCATTACGATTCCTGCTTGAATCTTCTTCGCAACACGAGTTGCGCGACCATGATCTTTTGTCCATACAGCTGAACCTAAGCCATATTCACTATCGTTTGCTAGTTTGATTGCTTCCTTCTCATCTTTAAATGGCATCACTACTACTACTGGTCCGAAGATTTCTTCATTTACTACTTTCATGTCATGATTTACGTTTGTAATAATAGTTGGCTCATACCAATATCCATTTTCATGTCCTTCCACCTTAGCGACCTTACCACCTAATGCGATTGTAGCGCCGTCTTCTTTTGCAGATTGAACATAAGAATCGATTGTTTTTAGCTGATCTTCGTTAATAATCGCTCCAATATGTGTTTCTTTTGCGAATGGATCGCCAAGTTGAAGTTTTTTCGCTTTCTCTACAAACTTCTCTAGGAATTCTTCATAGATATCTTCTTGTACATATAGGCGTGATCTTGCTTCACAAGATTGACCAGTGTTATAGAAAATACCGAATAATGAACCGTCTACTGCAGCATCGATGTCAGCATCGTTAAATACTAGATTCGGAGATTTTCCACCAAGCTCTAAAGTTACACGCTTTAATGTTTTGGAAGCTTTTGCCATAATGTCTTTACCGATAGGTGTAGAACCAGTAAACGCTACTTTATCTACTTGAGGATGTTCTACTAGGTAGTTACCAACTTCTGAACCAGAACCAGGAACGATATTTACTACTCCTTCTGGAACCCCAGCTTCGATACAAATTTCCCCTAAAACGATAGCTGTAAGTGGAGTTAATGTAGCAGGTTTTACTACAACCGAACAACCTACAGCAATGGCAGGAGCTATTTTCCAAGCAGCCATCATTAATGGATAATTCCAAGGAATGATTTGTGCACAAACCCCTACAGGCTCTTTTTCTGCAATATTTTGGAATTGACCAGGAACGTTATTTACTGTTCCGCGGTGACCAACGATTGCACCAGCGTAAAATTCAAAGTCTTCAATTGCTTGCATGACTTGACCTTGAGCTGCTGCTAAAGATTTACCAGTATCTAAAATTTCTAATTCTACTAGTTCATTAAAACGAGAGCGCATAATCGCTGCAATTTTATTGATGATTCTTGAACGTTTATTGATCGGGAAAAGCTTCCATTTACCGTTATCAAACGCATGACGTGCTGCTGCTACTGCTTTTTCAGCGTCTTCTTTCGTTGCTTTTGCAACTGTTGCAACTGCTTCGCCTGTTGCTGGGTTATACGTAGTAAAGGTTTCTCCTGTGGAGCTTTCTACGCGTTGACCGTTTATAATTAATTGGTAAGTATCACGTTTCGTTGAAAGTGTTGCGAATTTTTCTTCTTTAACTGTCGACATTCATTTCATCCCCTTTAAGAATTAGGCTACCCTGAAACGTTTATGTAGGGTGCTAAATGTTGATGTTCGCTGCAGTTGCTCGCTTTCCGAGGGCGGTCCGGAAGCCTCCTCGCCGAAAGCCTCTACTGGGTCTTCTATGTCCCTGCATTCCCGCAGGAGTCTCACAACTACAGCGAACATCAACTAATTTTTATTTATAAGATCAAGACTATTTATAAAAATTAACTACGCATTTATTTACCACTAAACGTAGGTTTTCGTTTTTGCATGAAGGCTTGCACACCTTCGTGATGATCGGTTGTTAAACCAGCAATACGTTGCCCTTGTGCTTCGCGTTCTAAATAGTCTGTAAAAGTTAGTTCATAACTATCTTTTACACTTCTTTTAATAAGTCCAATAGCTTTGGTTGGCATAGTAGCTATTCGAGTAGCAAAATTCGTCACATCATCTATGAACGTTTCTACTGGAAACACGTTTGTTGCTAGATTGATTGCTTTTGCTTGTTCAGCTGAGATTTTCTCCCCTAATACTGCAAGCTCTAATGCTTTCGCTTGGCCCACTAGTCTCGTTAAATAATATAGGTTACCTGAGTCAGGAATTAATCCAACATGAATGAATGCTTGCAAGAAGGTTGCTTTCTCAGATAAAAGTCTAAAATCACATGCCAGTGCAAGGCTCAAACCAGCACCAGCTGCAACACCGTTTACTGCTGCGATAATAGGCTTTTCACAATTAGCAATTTCTTTTATCATTGGGCCGTAGTTGTTACGTAAAACATCCCCATGATCCATTGATTCTGTCACTTCAGATAAATCTTGACCTGAACAAAAAGCTCTACCTTCTCCTATAATGACAATTGCTCTTACATTTTCATCAACAGTTGATTTTTTAATGGCTAGTTGAATTTCTTTATTCATCTGAGCAATAAAAGCATTAAGAGAATCCGGTCGATTTAATGTTAGCCATGCTACATTGTTTTTGACTTGATACTTAATCGTTTCGTACAAGCTTATACCCCCTTATTTCCCTTTGAAGTTAGGACGGCGTCTTTCTTGGAAAGCTTTCATCCCTTCTTTTTGATCTTCAGAAGAAAATAATAAGTAGAAATTTTTTCGTTCGTGTTGCATTCCTTCGTATAAAGGATAATCAACAGCTTTCAATACGGACTCTTTAATAAGGCGTAAAGATAATGGTGCTTGTTTCGAAATCTTTTTTGCATATTTCATCGTTTCTGCAAGTAATAACTCATCCGAGATTATACGATTGATTACTCCGTAATGTAATGCTTCGTTCGCACTCATTCTTTCACCTGTGAATAGCCATTCCATTGCTTTTGTTTTACCCATAAGTTTTGTTAATCGTTGAGTTCCACCTGCACCAGGCATTACACCTAGATTAATCTCCGGAAATCCGAATTCTGCGTTATGGGATGCAAATAGGATGTCACAACATAGTGCTAATTCGAATCCACCACCTAAAGCAAAACCTTGAACTGCCCCGATTACCGGCTTTTTTATCCAAGCTAAACGATCCCAATCAGTGAATTGGTTCGTTAACTCTAAATCCATTGCGGATGCATTTGCCATTTCATCAATATCTGCTCCAGCAGCAAAAGCTCTTCCGTTGCCCGTTAGGACAATAACACGTACATCTTCGTCATTGTCCATGGACTCCATTGCAAAAAGGATTTCAGATACCATCTTTCGATTAATGGCATTTAATACTTTTGGTCGGTTTAACGTAATTTTGCCAATACCATCTTCAATAGAAGTGATAATGTGTTCAAAATTATTATTCATTAACTTCCTCACCAATCATTAATGTTACTAAGTCACCTGCAAACTTCATTAAGTCTTTACCAGAAGCTTTTGCCTCGTCTGTTTTCATTGCAGCTTTCAATGCTTCGTGGCTCTCATAATACATTTCACACATTAAATAGTATTTTCCTTCGCCACCCATGGGGCTACCAACTACTTTTGTTACTTCCATTTTTTGTAGACCAGGAATTTTTTCTGTAATCGGTGCATGTACTTCGAAATAATGCTTGTCAAATGCCTCTTTATTTTCTGGATGTTTGTATAAAGCGATTAATTTTATCATTCTTAAAACTCCCTTGTTATGTATTTTTTTATAATTACGTTTCATTTATTGAAAAACGAACTTATTGCCAATGCATATGGATTGAATTTTAATTTTAAAAATAAAATTTACTAACAATAGGTGAAAAATTCGTTTTTCGTTTAGTAGACATACTTTATTTACGTACTCATGTATTTAGATTAATATAAATCTATTAATCTATTCATTCCTCACATTAATGTGGATACTGGTTTCATTGCCTCGAATGGATTTTTACATGATTTGCAGTATAAAATACTACGACACGCAGTTGGCCCGAAAATGTTATCGAGTGTTGTATATGTCGAATCACAATACGGACAATTAACGTGCCATTCACTTGTTTCTTCTTTTAATATAGGTGGAGGGGCAATGCCGAATTTTTTTAAGTTTTCTCTACCTACATCTGTTACTCGTTCAGATGTCCATGGAGGATGAAAGATAAAGTGAACCTCTACTTTTTCAACGAATGGTAGTTTCATAACTGCATCTTGAACATTTTTCTTAATAATTTCTAATGCAGGACAACCGACAAACGTTGGTAGCATTTCGATGTCTACGTTCCCTCCATGAATGGAGATAGATTCTACCATTCCTAACTCTAGAATACTGACAGAATCAATTTCAGGATCTTTTACTTGTTGTAACATGGATTCAACTTGTTGTTTTTCTGTGCTACTCATAGTTTAATCACCATCGTTCCATAAGAGATGAACCTTCACCCCTCTTATTATATGTGTATCTATTATTAGTATTACCAGATAGCCGCAGGATCCATATTATACACTTCACCTAGTGTTTTGATTGCATCTTCTAAATCAGAAGTATGTTCTTGCTTTCTACCATTTCCTCGCTTCATCGCAAGATTGTTTAATAGTGTTACGTCTAATTCAGCTTTTTCAAACATTTCCTTCATTTGAGAAAGCCATCTAGTTTTTAGCTCTTCCTCAGGCTCAATAATACCGAATTGTTGTAATTCCTCTTTTTTACTACCTAATGAGAGTACTCCATCAAAATCAGCTAATACTTTTTCAATAGCTTGAGTCATTCTTGTTTTCGCATCATCATTTGCTAAACACAATTGTATAAACCATGTTTTCCAGTGAAGCTGGTGGTAATAAAGCTCCATATTCACTTTTACTGCCGCATGTCTTAATGGCTCAAAGCTTGAATTTTTTAACGAATCTAGGCGGATTTTTTTAGCTACCGTATAAAAATAATGCCTTACAACTGCAAAAGCCCAATCATATCTTGGTTCTATTAAATATGTTCCAGAACCGTTTACTTCTTCTAGAATAATAGCGTTATAGCGTTCTTTTGCAGAACGAGCATGCGCTAAGTGGTCCATATTTCCTTCGCCAAGTTGTTCTAACAATTGATAAAACATAGCAGAATGCCCCATTGTATCTTGACTGATAGATGAAAATGCCACGTCTTCTTCGATATGTGGTGCAAGACCAAGCCACTCTGAACCACGATATGCAACAATTAAATCATCATCTGCTAGTTGATAAAGCAAAGAGAGTAAAGCTTCTTTATAGGCAGAATCATTATTTGCTTCTTCCGTTGTATAAAGTTTCATTTTTTCAGCTTTCCTCCCCATGATAAGATTTCTTCTTCATCTAACATTCCTTGTTCATAATGACGCCATTTTTTCTTTAAATAACCGTAGCCTTTTGTAGTGCGGTAATCTTTATTATCTAATCTTGGCAAAGATTGCTTTTCTTCTTGCGTCATTTTGCGAATGTCAGAACGTTTCACAACCCAAATGTCTGCTACAGGTTCTCTTCTCATAAAGTTTTCTTGTGCCATCACTAGCGCAATTTCATGATTTGGTGCAAGCAAACTAAATTGATATTGCATTGGGGCTGTATCGCTTCGCTTACTAAACACTTCAAATTCTTGATAAAATCCTTTACCTGTCAAGTGGCCCTCCCCCAATCTGTACTTTATTTCTCTGTACTTAATGCTAGTCGAACCCATTCGTTATTCTCATAAGAAAGCTTTCGTAAGCGTAAACGTTCTTGTGATTTAGGTCCGTTGTTACGAATGATTTGTAAAAATTTATTCCAATCAGGCTGTTGGTATATCCATTTTTCTTCTGTTTCACTGTAGTGCATTGTTTCATCAGGTATTTTAAGTCCAATGCTTACGATACGAGGAACATATTTTGTAAAAAAGTCTTGTCGTAATTCTTCGTTGTTTTTTGTACGAATTTTATATTTCATCGTAATGTCTTGTTTACTAGTACCAGTTGTCGAAGCATCTCCTGGTCCGAAGAACATTAATAATGCTTCCCACCATCTATTAAGGGAGTCTTGGATCATTTCTTTTTGTTCGTCTGTTCCTTCAGCAAGAGCCATAATAATTGCTTCACCATGTTGAGCATGGAAAACCTCTTCTGCACATATGCGTTTTAACGCTCTAGCGTAAGGTCCATACGATGCATCAAGCATATTTGTTTGGGATATAATTGCTGCCCCATCAACTAACCAACCAATTAAACCTGCATCTCCCCATGTAGGTGCTTCCATGTGGAATACATTATGAAATTTTAAATCTCCACTGAATAAATCTTGCATAATTTCTTCACGAGATTTGCCATAAGGCTCCATTAAGTCCTCTGCAACACGTAATAATAATTGTCCGTGTCCCATTTCGTCTTGAACTTTTGCCATAATACCTAATTTTCTTCGTAATGAAGGAGCTTTAGGTACCCATTCTTTTTCTGGAAGCGCTCCCATTATTTCGCTGATTCCATGCATAGAAATTAGTTTGATTAACGTCTTTCTGTACTCTTCAGGCATCCAATCGTCCGCTTCGATTTTCTCTCCTGCTTCAATACGTTGCATAAAATGATTTTGCTTCTCTTCTTCTGTTAAGCGGTCAAAAGAAATTGATTGTACCATCTTACCGCCTCCTGTTTATAACGTTTATTTAACGACATTATATAATAATGTTATATAACTTTCAACTCTGAAAGTTCAGAAAATAAAACATTTTTAAACTTTTTCATTATGAAAATACGAGAAAATAAAAATAGAGGAAAATCAACCGCTTGAATAACACAGTCTTTTGCATAAAAAATGGCCCAGTCATTAAACTGAGCAAATTCTTATGTGGTAAGTAACGTACTATATCTGTGACTTATAATCTTGTCTGATCAATGAATACATATAAACATCATTAAATTTCCCGAAGTTGTATTCATAACGCCTTAATAAGCCTTCTTTTCTAAAACCCTGCTTTTCCATTAATTTTTGGGATAATAAATTTGGAGGGTCAACTATAGCCTCAATTCTTTCTAAATTTAAATTCTTATAACCGTAGTGAATAACTGCTTCAACTGCTTCACTAGCTATTCCTTGCCCCCAATATTCTTTGTTTAATTCAAAACCTATTTCCGCTCGATGATGTTTGCGACTCATATTTAGAAAACCACAACTACCTATAACAACATTACTATCTTTTTTAGTAATTACCCACCTAATACCTGTTCCTTCCTCCACAATCGATTTGTACCAATTAATTTCTTCAACTAGGACATCAATTGCTGATTTGTATGGCTCTAGCCCCATACTTGTGACAACTTCTTTATCTGATAAGTATTCAAACATATCAGTAGCATCTTCTGGGGTAACTTCTCTCAATATTAATCTTTCTGTTTCTAAGATTGGAAATTTGTCCATGTATATCCTCCATCAATAGTATTAAGTCTAAATACCTTATAAAGCCCTATCTTATACAGCTACCTCCTTTGAAAATAATAGAGAAATAACACAATAGGATTACGAGTTAAAATAACAGTTAAAGAAGTCTCTTGTTTATTCTTTTAACCCACCTGATAGTTTAAAACCTATGATGTGTATGTTTGTTTGTTAACTGCCCAAATTTTGTACAGACCAATTACTAATAACGTAATTGCAATTAGTTCTATTGTTTTAGGTATTAAAGAAAGAAGTGAAACGAACTCTCCGAGCGTCATTTTAGTTGGTTCATAATTGTCTATCATTGAATTCATTATATAAGGAGCTATAAGTCCATATATTTGGTTAATTAGTAAAAGTAAAAAGGAATAGACACCTGCTTTAAATGAATTTTTTTTAGATATTATAACACCAATGATAAATAAACTTATAATCAAAGCATTAACAACTACAATTGCAAAAGTTATTATTTTACTCAACCCTTTCTTAAAGTTCAATATTATTGAAAAAAATTGCCTCGAAATTAATATAGCATCAACTAAAAAGCGTTAACCATTCTTAGATTTACGGTCATATTTTCAACTAAACTGTGTAGTTAAGTTACATCTCTATACAATCGCTTTTCATATTTTAACATAATTATCCAAAGTGTTTTGAAAACTTAAACAGAAAATCAGTAAAATCTTTTTATTGCTGTATTTTTTGTATATAGATTAGTATATATAAATTTGAACATACACTTGTACCCTACAAATTGTTGAGTATTTAAAATATTAAATTGCACTCAAAAAACCTATAAATCTAACTTTATCAACAGAAAATGCCCATCAAAATATATCAATTTGATGGGCGTTTTAGCTTAATAATGTTTGAGGGAAAAACGAAACCTGTTACATATGATTGCTCTTTTTGTATTTTATTTATATTTTTACAGTCCAGAATGTTTCTTTATATAGCCAGTTTTCGATTTCTGGTGAGTTAGCTTTAAGTTTCATTTCCATTTCTTCGACCCATCCGCCTGTTTGGGATAGGTGGGCTTTTATTGCTTTTAGCTTTTCTTCTGCCACTGATTTAATATCTATCATTATGTCAGGTGGACCTATTAATTGTACGCTATTATTTAAGATTGCTTTTCCGTATATTTCAGGTCTAGTCTCTTCTGGTATAGAAGAAACAGCAAGCATTACCGCGTTGCTCATAGCATCATGGTCCGGGTGAACGCCGTGTTCAGGATAAAACGTAATGATTAACGATGGGTTTATTTCTGCAATAACTTCTTTAATCATGTTTGCTATATAGCTTGGTTCCTCGAATTCTAATGTTTTATCGTGTAAACCTAACATTCTTACATCTTTTATTCCTAATATTTCACAAGCATCTAATAATTCTTTTTTACGTACATCCTTTAACGTTTCTCTGTTAGCGAATAATGGATTTCCGAGATTTCGCCCCATTTGGCCGAGTGTTCCGCATAAATATGTAACAGGGACCCCTGCTTGCGTATGTTGAATGATAGTACCTGATGAACTGAATGCCTCATCATCAGGATGAGGAAATACAACAAGAACGTGTTCTTTTTTCTGCATTTTTTTCTCTCCTTAAAAAGGTGTTGGACTTAACTGAAGTGCAACTGCTAATTTTCCTTCATGGTTTAATCCAGCTAATAATAGTCTGTCATGATCGTCTATTTCATAATGGGTAATACCTTCTGCATATACCCAACCATGTTTTAATTTAAGTCCAATTCGAAATGGCCCATTACCAGTGATTTTCCCGTTTTCGTATGTAAGCTCATTATTGCGAATGAAAGCTCCTACTGTTAAGCCTGTTTTGTTATGAGTAGCATATGCGCCATTTGTTGTTTCTAAGTGGAGAAACATTGGTGCATTTGCAAAGTTATTTAAAGCTTCTTGAACAGCTGTTTTATTTATTTCTTGCATGGAAAATACCCTCCGAACCGAAATTTAGCTTCTTTAAACTTATTGTATAGGAATGTTAGAATAAATGGAAATATTGAGACTCTTAAAGAAAATAAAAAGGCAGCTAATACGGCTGCCATGTAAGGTATTTTAATTGAAATTTGAGTCGTACCATTTTTTGGAGGCTTCTACTTCGGACCTCGTTAATTGATGACCTTGGTACTCCCAATAAACTTCAACTTTGCTACCTGCATTTGTTAATAGTTCATTTAAATCTTCTGTTTCCTGTGCTGGACAAATGGGGTCATTTTTTCCTGCACCTATAAATACTGGAACATGAGTTAAATCTGGAAGGTCTATCCCTCTTCTAGGTACCATTGGATGGTATAATATTGCCGATTTCAAACTTTTTTCATAATGGAATAACAAACTACTAGCTATGTTTGCTCCGTTTGAATATCCAACTGCAATAACATTATCGCGATTAAAGCCGTACTGAATACTCGCATCATTAATAAACTCATAAAGCTCTTTTGTACGAAAAATAAGATCTTCTGCATCGAAAATACCTTCACTTAAACGGCGAAAAAATCTAGGCATTCCGTTTTCTAACACATTTCCTCTTATACTTAATACGTTTGCATTTGCATCTATCATATTGGCTAACGGTAATAAGTCTTGCTCTGTACCGCCTGTGCCGTGAAGTAATAATAAGGTGTTGTCATTCGTTCCTTTATTAAATATATGCTTCATGTTTTTCACCTTCCTAAACTTGATTTATCTCGAATTAAAGATAAATTAAGTTTACCTTCGTTTTAAATGTCCGTCAAGTTATAACCCTTTCTCTGCATTACATTCACTTGCAACAATCTCTTCTTTAGGATTTAAAAAATTTAGTATCTCCGTAATGTTTTTTTCATAATTCAATTCTAAAACACGCCCAGCATGTTCATAGTATTGATCCGTGAAGCCATCATTTGTTATTGGAATAGTTAAAGTCTCTAATTCTTCTACAGGATGAAGCATGTATGTAAAGGCCATATTTAGTAAATCTGCTGTAGTAAGATTTGTTTCTACATACTTAGAGCTTTGACGTATTAATTGGGGAAGCTTTATCATTCCTTTAATACTAGAAAATTCATGAATTGCTTCCTTTTTTACTTGTTGAATAAATTGTTGTTGCCTTTTAACTCTTCCGAAATCACTTTCAGGAGTATTACGAAAACGGACAAATTCTAGAAGGTATTTCGCTTGTAATCGTTGAATACCTGAATCGATGTTTAATTCGGCAGCTAGCTCTTCTGGTACATCTACTTCTAATCCGTCTGGTGCTACTAGTGTTACGAGATTTTGAAAGCCATTAAAGTCTACTTGTATGGTTTGATCAATCACAACTGGGAAGTTATTGCTGATGGTTTCCGCTAATAATGGAGCACCTCCGTGCATATACGCAGCGTTAAGTTTGTTTTTTCCGTAACCAGGAATATCAACATAACTATCACGCATAAAAGAGATAAATTTTACACTTTTATTGTTCGGACTATATTGCGCATATATAATAGTATCCGCTCTACCACGATCATCTTCATATCGAGTATCACTTCCTATGAGAAGTAGGTTCTTATTTTTTCCGGTTTCTGTTAACTGGTTCTCTTTTTTCTTTATCAAGCGATGTTGTACTTCAAGTTGTTCATTTTCGGTAGGTTCTGTTATATATAAATCTTTAGTAGGAGTTTTATGAATGCTATATGAATTGTTTTGAATTGATTCATCGGGAGCTTGTAAATACTGCTTAGTTGTTTGAGGTGAATAATATATTTTATATGTGGCAGTTGAAATAACAATAACCAAACATAAAAGTAGCAACCTCTTCACACTTTTCCCTCCTTTTTTAAAAAAGTTTCTTGTTTCTATTCTTAACCAATGTGTTCCTTTTGAATACGATACTAGTGAATTAATATTTTGTATGTAGGTGGTGATGAATATGTTCCCGTGGAATAAGATGTTTCCTTTTCCTAAAGACTACATGAAAGACTCTCCTATTTTTAAACAATCAGATGTAGAAAATATGATGAACAAGGCAATGAAAAATAACTTTCAACCTAATTCTCCATTAATAAATTCTACGGACTTTTTTGAACAATCATTTGAGTTGCTTAATAAGGTGCAAGCTTCTAAGAAGAAGAAAAAAGTTGGCTTTCAACCTAATGTATTTGAAACACATGACGAAGTGTTTGTAAGGTTTCCTATATCAAACGAACAACAACTTCTCTCCCTTAAAACGTATCATACAACCACAACTTGCGTAATTGAAAACATACCTAACAACGGTAACAAACATACAATTAGCCTTCCGTCAGTTGTTAAAGCTACAGGCTCAAGAGCTATTTATAAGAATGGCGTTTTAGAAATTAGAATCCCCAAAGAACAAAATATCCCGATAACGAAAATACCTATAGATTATATAAAACAAAAACGACCAAAAAATAAAAACTAATACCACATACTTCCAAAGTGGTATTAGTTATTTGTTTCAGTTTTATTACAAGTGCCAGGCACTTGTAATAATATTGAAATGTTTAGTCGATTATTTGTTTTAGCGTGTGTTCGAGGTCTAGGTTCCATTGATCAAAGATGGTTTCGCGGTTAAAGCGGAATGTTATTTCTTTTAAGTTAGCTCCACTGCGCTTATGAATATGGACCTTAACAGGGACAATCGCTTCTAGTTTATTGTCAGTATCCATTTGTACTTCATTGCTTAATCTCTTTAAGTGTAGAATGCTCTCTACAACTTTTTCTTTTTGTTTTAGTATTTCCCGGTCTGCTTTTCCAAACAAAGAATGTAAAATAAAAAAGTCATGTTGATTTACAGAAATGATAAATGCATCAACCATTTCCATAGGAGTTAAACTTTTTGTATATCCTAACCATTTTCCTGAAGCTTTTTTTACCATAATGGAATGGGCATAGTCCATTTTCTTTGTTTTGTGTGTTACACTTTCGTTAAAGTGGATACAAAAATGACCTGGGAATCCATTTTGAAGCGCACCAGCACCATGTGGCATTCCATGCATAGATGCTGCATATCTCCCCTTTTCTGTTACAGCGATAATGGCTCTTCTGTCCCAGCTCCAGGTGCCCTTATAGATTTCTTTCATCTTTTTTGTATCATTGATCGTCAAAGGCTGAACATCCGCATGATTTGAACCAGCTCGTCTTTGTACTTGAAATGAATTTCCAGTGTCTAAGTCTAAAACAGTAAAACTGCTATACTTCGGTAGAAGTTGATTGGCTGAGTTCCAACTTATGTCTTCCCCGTAATGTTGTTTTTGTAGATTTTTATATTGCTCCCATAACATCTCCCTAGCTTCAAACGGTAGTTGTTTCATAATTTTTTTACCTTTACTATCAATAATGTATCCTTGTTCACTGACAATTAGCTTTGATTTTATATTTCCATCTCCAACCTCAATAAAAAAATCAGATGCAACTGGTGGATATGGACTATTTGTCCAATTAGCTTTTTCAATAGCCTTCTGAATAACAGGGTGTAAGCTTTCTGCTGTTCGATAAATAGTATGTTCCGAAGTCTGTATGACCATCATGTATTTACTGTCTTCCTTTTTAGAGGCGAAGCTAGTATATGGATTACATGCTACGTTAAAAACTGTAAGGATGATGAAAAAAATCCACAAACGTTTCATATGTTATAAACCTCCAACATCTTTTTTCATTCCTCTATTTTCTCCATCAGGCCTGAAAAATTATGAGAACCAAATTTTTGCAATAAAAAAAGCACCGAATATCGGTACTCTTAAAATTAATTTTGGGTCTCATAGAAAAATTCTTCTAATGTTAGTCCGTTCTCAAAAATATACGTTGCTGCATCTACGCCTACATATCGTAGGTGCCATGGTTCATATTCATACCCAGTAATTTCTTCTTTTCCTTGTAAATATCGAATAATAAAACCGTGTTTGTGGGCATTTTCTTTAATCCAAATACCTTCTTCAACTTCTCCAAAATCTTGCGTTAATTGTAAACCTACACTATGACTCGTTATATCCATCGCTAAGCCTGTTTGGTGTTCGCTATGCCCAGGGACAGCAGAAACAGTATTAGTACGTTCCTCTCCCCATCTTTTAATGTTGTTGGAATAAATAGTGTCTTGTCGCTCATAGGAACGGTAACCAGAAACAGCAAAGACCTCCACTCCATACTTACGTGCGTCATTAAATAACTTTTCAAGATGTATTGCAGCTTCTTTTCGCATGAAATTTCTTTCAAATTCTCCAGTGAAACTAAAACCAACATTAGGAATCACAAGATCACTAGGTACATAATCACTCGGTAAAGATTGTTCTTTATTAACTAAAGCTAAAACATTACTAGGATTTAAAATCATGTTATTTCCATTTAACTCTGTAAAGTCATTTTGACGGAACGCAAAGCCTGTTTGTTCCTCCTCCTCTACTAGTTTTTCATCTTGAATAGTATCTTCTTCTTTCGATAGCCCACTATCCGTAGATTCACTAGTAGAACCTTTTTCCCAAAATTTAATGTTAATGTCATTCATATTAGATGAACAACCTGCTAAAAATAATAGTAAAGCTGCCATAGTGGCTTTTTTTTTCATGTTATCACCTGTCATAAGAATAAATATTATATTAAGTGTAACATCTATAGAAAGTATAGTAAAAAAATAGACGGAAATGTAATCAAAATAAAAAAGTTTAGCCATTATTAGCTAAACTTTTGAAAAAACTGTAATTATTTTATAACTGCTTCTAATGCTACTTCCATCATATCGCTAAATGTTGTTTGACGCTCTTCAGCTGTCGTTTCTTCACCTGTTAAGATATGATCACTTACAGTTAATACAGAAAGTGCGTTTCTTCCATATTTTGCTGCTAAAGTATAAAGTGCAGAAGATTCCATTTCAATTGCTAAAATGCCGTATTTAGCCCACTTTTCCCACTCGGCATTGTCGTTGTAAAACATGTCAGCTGTAAAAACATTACCAACTTTAAGGTTTAATCCTTTTTCTACCCCAACATCGTATGCTCTCTTTAATAAATCAAAGTTTGCAGTTGGTGCATAGTCGACACCACCAAAAGTCATACGGTTCATTTGAGAATCAGTGGAAGCACTCATTGCCAAAATAACGTCACGAACTTTCACGTCTTTTTGGATTGCTCCACAAGTACCTACACGAATTAAATTTTGAACATTATATTCTTGCATTAATTCATTTACATAAATTGAAATCGAAGGAACACCCATTCCAGTACCTTGTACAGAAATTCGATGGCCTTTATAAGTACCAGTATATCCTAACATCCCACGAACTTCGTTATAGCATACTGCATCTTCTAAAAATGTTTCTGCGATATATTTAGCTCGTAACGGATCACCTGGTAGTAGAATTGTTTCCGCTATTTCACCTTGTTTTGCTCCGATATGTACACTCATATTTTTTCCTCCTATAACTGTTCAATAGGTTTAACAAGCAATACTATACCATACATTACGTGCAAGACCAAAATAAAACAATAATATATCAAAAATATGGTTTGCATGACTTACCTTTTAATGAAAAAGATAATAGAAGAAGGATGAATCATTCCTTTACTATTTAAAGTTTGGAGGAATTTTCGAGTTAAAAAGAAATTACAACAAGCTGTTCAATATGCTAATGAAACGAATACAACAATGAAGAAAACAGCACACCTTCTTCATCTAAAAATGATAAATTACAAAGTTAATTAATGGAGGTTATACTTATGGGTAAAAAACATCGTAATCGAATTAACGGTCAAAAGAAAAATAACCATGTTGCGCCAGAAGTTATTGAAGCAGAACATATTGCACATGGAAAAGAACATTCTGCAAAAAAGAGAAAAAATGGTCCTGGACATAACGAGTAAATAAAAACATTGAGGTTGGGACAAAACTATATTAAATTAAGAAAAAAACCGAACCTTATCGTTATTATACAGGGATAATATTCGGTTTTTTACACCTATATAGCAGATAATTGGAGTGCAAGCCGAAGACTCCTGCGGGAAAGCGTGTTAAGTGAGACCCCACAGGCGCTTGCGTCGAGGAGTAGGTTTTTTCACGGTAGTGAAAATAACCTTCCTTTTTACCGCCCGCGGAAAGCGAAGGTTTGCACTCCAATCATCTGCGGTATGATAACCAGACACTAATTGTTCGGCTATTAAGAAAAAATTCAGTTCTGTCCCAGTCTCATCATTTAATACACGCGCGGTTTATTTTTACCCATCCTCCAACTTCTAATCGATAATAGGTCATTCCACCTGTTCCTTCGTCTATTAATACAATATCCCCTGTGCTAATATATCTTCCGGTGAAATCTTTTGGCTTTAAATCTGACACATTAAATCGAGAATATACTTTTGAAAGTACTTCTTCGTGGCAATCCCCTATTAACTCTAAACGATAAACGGGCGAATAGCCTTTGTCTTCCCCATATTTAGGGGTTTGCATAATGGTAACATCATAAGTTAGTGGACCTATCTTCATAAATCGCTTAAACGCCAACATCCCCTTCACCCCTTAGACCATTTTCTGTGTAATAGTAACTGAAATTTATTTTTCAATATACAAACCGTAGTCATGAATTAACTTATGTATCTATATTAAACAGAGCATGTGTCGATTCCTTTATCTTTTTTCAACTTCTTTTGTCGAAAGGAAACTTAAACATAAAAAAACGACAACTAGCAAGCAAACTGCTAGTTGTCGTTACGTACGATTATTTTTGTTTATGTTTTTTATGTTCTTTTTTACCTGGTGCTGGCTCGTCTTTTACTTTATGTGGAGCAGTTTCAGCTGCTATTTCCTCTTTATGCTTCTTTTGTAAAAAGCGTGATTTTGGTTCAGCTGTATTTTTATGTTTGTGTGCCATTTAAGCTGGCCCCTTTCATGATTTGATTGCTACATATTTATTATTTGCTTGATTTAACTCTGCATTCTCACTCATTTATTTCCAATCGAGCCATAAAATGAAATGAGGTGATCACATATGAGCAATTCTAATGTGTCTAACAATATTATTTTGACAGGGGTTGAAAGGGACTTTATTGTTGGACATTGGTTCCATTCTTCACAAGAAAAACCGGCCACTAAAAAAGAAGAAACGTTTATTTTACATGCCAAGCAGGAAACAGCCAAACATAATGTAGATAATGTAACTAGAACAAATGCTTATTGGAATTTTTATAAAAAAAATCCAGAAGTTCACTGGGCTTTTTTAGCACATATGGTCTCTAGAAACGGTGGTTGGAACATGACTGACCTAAAAGGAAGTATTGTTCCGAACTTTTTACCATACAATGAAACCTCAGTTTATTTTTCCTTTTTAGAAAAAGCAAACTATCTTATTTTTCATGATGCATATCCTCAACTTTTACTGTATGAACAATCTAAAATGGAAAACAAAAGTCTTTTTTACTTGCTGCCGATGCTTGGGGTATCTTCTTTTATGGAACCAATATGGAAGTTGTTTTTTCAACAAAAAAATTCGGAAATGTTGACTTATGCATTAATAATAAATGAACAAAATTATATAGAAAAAAGAGTAATTCAAAATCCCTTTTATAGTGAGCACGTTTTAAATACGATCCCGTTTGCTCTTCAAGAAAGATTAGGGTTTACCAAAGTAATATTACCTTTTCAAACTGATAATGCTGTGCGGTTAGCAGGTGTAACCGTTTCACGTTTTCATCATATCACATCTAGAATAAATGTAGGAAAACAACTATATAACATCTTGTTCAAAAATAACATAGTTTTGGATGGTGTAATACTGTTCGCTGAAAACCATATTCATACTGGTTCTAGAACAGATTACTTCCCAAATCTATTTTCCACTTCAAAAACAATAGGGAAAGTATATAGCCCCACTATACCTTCTGCTTGGAAAGTTTACACTCATTCCATCCCGAAAATAGAAGACTGGTTTCAAAAAGATACGGAAACATTAGACTTGTTTAATAGACTTGAACAGAAAGTTGAATATGATATTACAGATTCTTACTTAAAAAACTTATTGAAGTTAACTGGTTTCGGCAAAATAAAAGAATACTTAGAGAAAATATAAAAGTAATTGAATTCGTTAGATAATGTATGTTTACCGTTGTTGAGAGCACGAGGTGCGAGACTCCTGCGGGAAAAGTGTGTCAAGGAGACCCCCGCAGGCCAATAGGCCGAGGAGTTGGTTTTTTCACGATAGTGAAAATAACCTTCCTTTTTAACACCCCCGGAAAGCGAGTACCTCGTGCTATCAACAACAGTTAGTTCCCTATAATAACATTTTAGTATTCTTATGATAAAAATAAAAACGACGAGTGCAATGATAGGCACTCGTCGCTTTTTATTTTATTCAATCTTTTATTCCATTTCTTCATCAATAATACATTTGTCAATTAAATAATCAAAGGTAATGTCGGCAAGTTCACTAATCTCAGTTTCTGAAGGAACAAAACCTCTTCTTACTAATTCATTGTAAAAGAACTCGGCAATTTCATCAGTATCAATTACTACTTCTATTTCTTTCACAACCCCACCCCTTTAATTTTCTAAAAGTAAGAAAAAGTTTTAACATCCATAGATAGAAAGATATCGTACCGTAATAGTAGAACATCCATTATTGAAAATCTATGTAATATTTTTAAAAATATGTTTTTATTTTGCTTTAAACTTAAATTTTATTTTGGAATATTTTCGTCTCTTCTTCATACAATGAATTAAACCATTGGACAAGCACTGGAAGGGGAAATGTAGAATGAAGCAGTTAGTAGAAAAATTAGAGCACTTTAGTGATGAAGTCTTTTTTACTAGAGTATTAGACAAAGTAAGTGAAGTGTTAGTGAAAATATTATTGTTTGTAGGTATTCCTTTTTTTGTACTAGTATTTATTAGGTTTCTACACTTACTTTCCTCTTAAATATTTTTGTTTTTTTCCATTTAAATATTTTTCTAAGTTTTCTATAACAAGGTCCATTACTTCTTTGTATTCGTTGTCACCAAAAAGGTCATGTAACGTTTTGTAATCGTTATACACATCTAGTAGTCCATCCACGATTTTTGCCTGCTCTTGTGGAAAATCATCTTTTTTAATAAATTTGTTAGATCCATTCATTTGGTTATGCAACTCCAAGCTCGTTTTTTCCTTGTTTAACACATGCATTAAGCCAAACTTTTGAATTAATATTTCTTTATTGTCATGTGGAATGACTAAGGTAACTTCTTCTTCTGCTACTTCTAGCCACTCACCATCTGAAATTCTGGTTAATTCATAGATGGTATCTTCCCACGCATCTTCTTTGTAGCGCCATATTTCCGTTCGAAATCCAATTATTTTAAAAAGCTCCTTACCATATCCTTTTACTTTGACTATATCACCAATAAAATATCGATATTCAATGTTTAACTTTTCGGTTACTAAGACTTTACCTTCATATTCAGATAAGTAGGCTAATGATTCTTCTTGGAATAGTCCTTCGCTATTATTTACTTCATATACAAATTGACCGTCTAACATTTTCATATCTGTTATTTTCCCAACAGTTCCATATAATGTTATGACAACGATGTCACCAACTTTAAATTTTGCATTATTGGATCTTCCTCTTTTAGCCATTTTTTTCACCCCAAACATTATGTTTACATTCTCTACTTGAGTTCTGAATGTGTAGGTTTATTTTTAGTATATGAAAAAAAGAGAAAATTGCTAATACTTTGACCGAATGAATGTGTTCACGAGGTAAGGTTATACTGCAGTGGAAAATAACTACTAAATGTTATTTCAAAATATATTTTAAAGAACAAAGTATGCAAAAAAGTAACTTACTGTAATCGGTAAGTTACTTTTCGTCTAGTTCGTATAAGTCCCATGCAATGTCAAAAGTGGACATGCTTTTTAAATAATGTCCGTTAAACTCTAGATAGTCACTAATCTCATTGTAGTTTGTTGAGTTTTTTGGAAAGCTATGATCATCGTATACGTTGTTAGCGAATTCACTAATTTCATCTTTTTTTAGTGCATGTCGATATTTCAAAATATAATGATAAAAAGATTTTTTCACGGAAACCATCCTATTTTTTCTCTTATTCTACTATAAGACACTTCATTCGTGAAAGGGTTATTTAAAAATCAAAATAATTTCTTTTTAGTAGCCTTGGAAGAGCTAATAATGTTTTGTAGGTTGTTATATTTTCTAGTTGCTTTGTATTAACTAAAAATAATTGGTCTTCTATTTCTTTAATTATTTTTTCGGATTGATATTCTATTCCACACTCTAAACATTGAATAGCTGGAGTATCATTTATCGTGATAGCTCTTGTTCCATCTGGTAATTCCCAATGAACGGTTGTAGTAGTTTCTTTTATTTCTTTACTTTGACACCATTCACAAGTCATTCCATCCCCTCCTTCAATTCAGGAGAGTCCTCACTATACTTTTTCAGTTGCGCTTGGAACTTTTTATCTTTTAACTCATCTCTTTTGGTCCGCTTATCTTTTAAAGAACTGTGTGCAGGGTCTGTTTCATAATTTTTTCTTCTATACAACCTGTTTAAACCTTCCGGGACTAAATTGAATTGTGTATCATTCATTAAACCTGCGATACCTACATTTGAACTCTTTTGACTCATGTCTGGATATATTTTCTCAAAATAGGCTTCCGCTCTTCCAGGAACATAAGATTCTGGTTCAGGGTAGGTTGTGATTACCCCTTCAAAGTTACGTAATACAACTTTGCTCGCACTTTGTGAAATGATGTAATTAGGTTGGACGGCTATCTTCCCCCCCCCACCTGGAGCATCGACCACGAAGGTTGGGACAGCATAGCCTGAAGTGTGTCCTCTAAGTCCTTCAATAATTTCTAAGCCTTTAGAAACGGGAGCGCGGAAATGTCCAATTCCTTCTGATAAATCACACTGATAAATGTAATATGGACGGACCCTTATTTTTACTAAATCATGCATTAGTTTTTTCATAATCGGAACACTGTCATTAATACCTGCCAAAATAACAGCCTGATTTCCGACTGGTACGCCAGCATTTGCTAACATCTCACATGCTTGTTTGGATTCTTCGGTAATTTCTATAGAAGTATTAAAATGAGTATTTAACCAGATCGGATGATATTTTTTTAATATGTTACAAAGATTTTCTGTTATTCTTTGTGGAAAAACAACCGGTGCTCTTGTTCCAATTCGAATGATCTCCACATGTGGAATGGCTCTTAGATTTTTTAAAATGTATTCAAGTATTTGGTCGTTTATTAATAAACCATCTCCACCTGATATTAAAACGTCTCTTACTTCAGGTGTTGCAGCAATGTAGGCAATAGCTGCATCTAGTTGTTTTTTCGGGACACCCATACCAATTTGGCCAGAAAATCTACGTCTAGTACAATATCGGCAGTACATAGAACATTGATTTGTCACTAAAAATAATACTCTATCAGGATAACGGTGAGTTAATCCTGGTACTGGTGAATCTTCATCTTCATATAATGGATCTTCTAAATCGTACTTCGTTTTGTATATTTCTTTTGATATTGGTACTGATTGCATTCGTATTGGACATCTTGCGTCATTTGGATCCATCAAAGAAGCGTAATATGGAGTGATGTTAAGAGGTATTGTTTTCGTAGAAATTTTAACTCCCTCTTCTTCTTCAGGTGTTAAGTTAACAACTTTTTTCAAATCATCTAACGTTCTAATTGTATTAGTAAGTTGCCATAACCAATCATTCCATTGTTCTTCTGTTATATCTTTCCATAATTCTATCTCTTTCCAATGTCTTGTCGGTTGGTAAACATTGTGGATCATGTAAATCTCCTCCCTTTACTTACAATACATGCAATAATCGTGCCAAACATTTTATCGGGCTAATTATTACTTATATATGTAATAGAAAGGGCATCGGTCATTACAATTTAAAAATTGCTATGCTAAGTTTTCGGCACTGTTAAAGAAAACTTAGAAATTTTATATTGCAGAGTTTGTCTAGGTATTTTCAATAACCTTGCTGCTTGAACGATGTTACCGTCTGTTTGTTGAAGGGCTAAATCAATTAATTCCATTTCTTTATTTTCAAGTGTTTCTCTTAAAGAAAAATCAGTAACTCTTTTCTTGTTGTTTTGTGCTGACAAAAACTTTGAAGGAAGGCTTTCAATCGCAATTGTTTTGTTTCCTAGATTAGTCGCTAACAGAAGTTCTATCGTATTTTTTAACTCCCGTACATTACCATGCCACTCATATTGACAAAATATATCCAACGTACTTTCGGGAATATGTGGTGTTTCTTCCCACTTGTTTTTTTCTAAAAAATAATGAATTAATAACGGGATGTCAGTAGGTCTCTTTCTTAATGCGGGAATATGAAGGCTGCATGTACTTAATCGGTAATATAAATCTTTTCGTATTTTTCCTTCTCGAACACAACGTTCCGGATTTTCATTCGAGGCAACGATGATTCTAATATCTACATAGATTGGTTTTGTACTTCCTACTCTTCTAAGGCAACCATCTTCCATTACTCGTAATAACTTTGCTTGAAGTTCGAAAGGCATCGAGTTTAGTTCGTCTAGAAAGAGAGTTCCACCGTCTGCTAATTCTAATAATCCAGGTTTTGTTTCTGCTCCCGTAAAGCTTCCTTTTTCTGTTCCAAATAAAATACTTTCTAACAATGTATTCGGAATAGCAGCACAGTTTTGCGCTATAAATTCATTTCTATTTCTTTGTGAAGCAACATGTATACCTTGTGCGATGATCTCTTTACCTGTACCTGTTTCTCCGTAAATCATGACCGGTAAATTTGTTTTCGAGATTTTTTCCGCTTGTTCTAGCAATCTTTTACATTCCGTATCTTTTGTCATGAAGTCCTGAAGGCTATAGAACTGCTTAAAACTTTTATTTCTACGTTGTCCTTTGGAAGAAAGCTTTGATTGTAAATCTACTAACTTATTGGACATCATTTTAAGCTGACTATAATTCTTTGCGATTTCAGCAGCACCTTCTAACACACCATCTATAAAGATAGGGATGGTTGTGTTTACTGTTTCTATAATCACACCTCGTTTATTTTCAAAGCGTTGATTTTGATGGTAAATGGCTTTTTGTGTACTTAAAACTTGTAGAAGTGTACTAGTCTGTTTCGTTAGAGATGGAAATACTTCTAATACATGTCTACCAATTACATCTTCCACTCTCATATCATCATGTTGGGCTGCATTCTCATTGTAAAAAATCGTTATTCCTTCTTTATCAACGGCATGGATGGCTTCATCAATACCATTTAGTATACTTTTTAACATTTCATTTGAAAGAGCTTCTATTTTTCTCATTAGTTCAACCTGCCTAACCTTTAGCAATTAGTGCCGAAAAATTGGCATTTGAAAGATTTTTTACCCACACATTCATGTCTTCTATCTTGTCAAAAATATAACAATTATTTTTAAGCCTACCTGTATATGAATAATCTAATTGGTGTAAAACGGCATTCATACCAAAAGATAAAGAGCGAGCGATGGAAAACGAACAAAATATTTGATTACGAATTAATTCTTCTTCGATATGTGTTATTATGACTTTCATTACACCGTATTTTCGATATGGTTGTAATGTTGCACAATCTGTAATTTCAGCATTTCGAAAATTTCGGTGAATGTCAGCTGAAGCAGCTGCAACGATTTTCCCTTCCACTTCGAGACAATAAAAAATGGTCCCGCAAATTAACTGTTCTTTTATATATTCAGGATCTATGATTGGGACAGGATATACTTCAAATACATCCTTATAAAGTGATGATAGGTTTTCTGCATCTTCTGCTACAACTTGTCTTACTTTAAAATTTGATGGTAATAGCCTAATTGTATTTGTTTGTTTATTTTTGGCATTCTTTAATATGGAATCTTCTTCTATCCATTTAGTAGAATTATATCTTTCTTGTATGTGGTATTTACAAACGAAGTACGCATCTGTGCCATCAAAATATGTAGGTATTTTTGCTTCTAATATGTATCCGTTTTGTATAAAAGAAAACAATTGATTCTCTTTTACTTTTGCAATTGTTTTTTCTACGTATTCTTCTTTTTGTAATGCTTCTAACGCTTCTAAACAGTATGTAGTGTTACCGGTGAAGGTTTCCATAATTAGTCTTTTGTTAAAGTAGTCTTTTACTCCACTAAGGACTCCGTAGTTGTTTTTGATATCTATTTTTTTCTTTTTATGTGTCATGAATCCAACCCCCTATGTAGTACCTTCTACATGTGTTTGTAAAATACCTTTATATAAAACAATGTCCGTTCCTTTCCGCTACAGGCACTTGCTTTCCGCGGGGAGCGCAGCGGAAGGTTAATTTTCACTACCGTGAAAAAACCTACTCCTCGGCGTCCCGCCTGTGGGGTCTCACGCTTCGCTCTTCTTCCCGCAGGAGTCAAATGCCTTCCGCTCCAATGCACTCTAGTTTATAAAAAAGTACGATAAATGAGCTTAGCGAAAAAAACATTTAAGAAAACTACTTCACTTTAAAAGAAATGAACATTATTAAAAAACAATTGAAATTGTTAGGTGTTGTCTATTTCACACCAGTCTAGTAGGGTGAAGGTGATGATTTTGGTGGTTTCCATTATGTTTTGGATGGAGATGTATTCGTTTGGAAAGTGGGCGACTTCTGTAGCGCCAGGTCCGAATACTACGATTGGAATATTTAACAATTGGGTAAACAATCCACCATCTGTACCCCATGGTGAAGCTTCGATGGTTGGTTGTGTTTGTTTCACTATTTCAAAGTTATGGATTAACGTTTGAACAAAAGGATGATCTATTTCTACAGAACCTGGTACCCACCGTGCTCCGAACCATTCCACTTTTATAGGTGCTTTTTCAAACCAGGAATCTTTTTTATACAATTGCGAAATTACTTGTTCTAATTCCTCTTTAACTTTCTCAATATCTTCTTCAGGTCCGACACCGATCCTACCTTCTAGTTCAACGGAATCTGGTACAGAAGATGGCCAACTACCTCCGTTTATTTTTCCTATATTAATAGGAAGTGGTATTGGAGTATTTTTATATAGTGGATCGGTTACGCGTGCGTTCCTTAATTTTTCTAAGTCTAAAAGTCCTTGAACAACAAGCATCGCCTTTTCTATTGCACTAACGCCTTCATATCTAGTTCCACCGTGAGCAGACTTCCCTTTAACAACTAGGCGGAACCAGAGAGATCCTTGTTGTTTAGGGAAAATCTTCATGTTGGTAGGTTCAGGAATTAGTGCTGCATCTGCCTTATATCCCCTTAAAATCGCAGCAAGTGTCCCAGCACCACCACTTTCTTCTTCTATTACACTTTGAAAAATGATATCTCCTTTTATCGGAATATTAAGAGATTGAATGGCTTTAAGAGCCATTAAAAGTGCTACATTTCCACCTTTCATATCTGTTGAGCCACGTCCATACAATTTCCCATCAACTACACTACCGGAGAATGGCTCATCATTCCACTGACTAACGTCACCTTCTGGTACTACATCAATATGACCATTTAATATAATCGATTTCCCGCCGCCAGTGCCTTTTCGAACAGCAACTACATTTGGTGAATTGGAAAAGTTTTTACGTGTTGTTACAAAATAAGGGTGTTTTTTTAATTGTTCACCACCTGGCTCCCATATGTCTAACTGTAAGCCGAGCTCTCTACACGTTTCTACAATGATAGCTTGAGCAGCGCTTTCTACCCCTTGTGTACTAGGTTCTTGTACTAACCGCTGTAATAACTTGATCATTCTTGGTTCGTTATCTAGGAGCCAATTTTCTACTTCTTTTTTTACATCTTTCAATTTTTTTCATCCTTTCTATAAGGATTCACCAGTTCTAGCATAGATTTTTATGAATAATAAATGTAGCTAACGTATTTTCTTTTATTTGATTGATTGTATATCCGTCCATAATTTCCGTTAAGGTTAATTTACCTTCTATAAATTCAAAAACAGCCATTTCTGTAATAATCATGTTTACACAAGAGGGAGTTGTTATTGGTATCGTACATTCTTTTACAATCTTGGATTCTCCATTTTTATTCGTATGGTTCATAACGACAATGACTTTTTGTGCTTTTTGAGATAACTCCATTGCTCCACCCATCCCCGGAACTCTTTTTCCAGGAACAATCCAATTTGCTAAGTCTCCATTCTCACTAACTTGTAAACTACCAAGTATGGTAAGATCTAGCTTTCCGCGTCTAATCATTCCAAAAGCTATACTACTGTCAAAATATGAAGCTCCTTTTATAAGGGTTACGGGGAAACCTGCAGCATTACATAGGTTTTCATCTTCTTCTCCTTCGTATGGAGTAGGTCCCATTCCTAAGATGCCGTTTTCCGCGTGAAACATAACTTTCGATTCTTCTGCTAAAAAATTCGGAACAAGGGATGGTATCCCTATACCTAAATTTACAACCATGCCTGAGGTTATTTCCTTTGCTGCTCTATTCGCTATTTCCTCACGTACGTTTTTTCCCAAACCCATGTCCAGTTCACTCCCTTACTTGGAATGATGTAGTCGACAAATACTCCAGGTGTTACGATCTCTTCTGGATTTAATTCGCCTAATTCTACTATTTCTTCTGCTTCTACGATCGTGATGTCACCGGCCATTGCCACTAATGAGTTCGTGTTTCTTGCACTTTTATCGAAAACCAAGTTTCCGTAACTGTCTGCTTTTTTTGCATATACGATTCCTATATTTGCTGTAAGAGCATTTTCTATTAAATATTCTTTTTCGTTAATGAAAGTTGTAGGTTTATTGTTTCGTACGATTTCACTTTGTAAGCCAACATCAACTAATATACCGCCTAATCCAACTCCACCTGCACGTATTCTTTCAGCTAATGTTCCTTGAGGACTAAATTCTATTTCAAGCTTGCCATCTGTCATTAATTGCCCTGCAATTGGATTGGAGCCAATGTGAGATGTAATTAATTTTTTAGCTCTACCTAAACTAACTAATTTTCCTATTCCGATGGTAGGAAAACCCGCATCGTTACCGATTAGTGTTAAATTATTTATTCCTGTTTCTATTAAAGCATCAATCAATAGTGGAGGGTTTCCAACACCACCAAACCCGCCGAACATAATAGACATGTTGTCGTGAAGTAGATGTGTAATTTCGTTACTATTTACAATTTTTCCGAATGAATTGTTACTCATATTCCTCTTCACCTACTTGAAGTTGTTTACTTACTTGCTCTAACGTTTTTTCTAAAAGAGTTATTAATTCGTCAACTTCATCTATTGTAATCGTTAGTGGTGGTGCAACGATTATTGCATCTCCTCCAATAGGCTCTTCTCCTGCTGCTGCGGGATAAATTAATAATCCGTTCTGTTGTGCAATTTCGACCATCTTCAAGGTAACGGCCTTTTCATTGGCAAAAGGAAATTTACTTACGTTGTTAGCTACTAATTCGATACCTAATAATAGTCCTTTTCCTCTTACGTCACCTATGATAGGATAAGTATCTTTTAGTTTATTTAGTTGTTGTCGTAAATAAGTTCCTTTTTCATTACTGTTCTCTACTAATTGGTTACATTCAATATAGTTTAATACTGCTAACGCAACTGCTGTTGATTGCGGATTAGCACTGTACGTATGACCACTCATAATGACTTTTGATCCTAGTAAGATAGGTTCCATTATTTCTTCGCTTACTAAAGTGGCAGCGATAGGTGTATAGCCAGCACTCATGCCTTTTCCTATACAAATAATATCTGGAGTAACCTCCCAATGTTCAATAGCAAACATCTTGCCGGTTCTTCCTATCCCTGTCATCACTTCGTCAGCAATGAATAAAATATTCTTTTCGTCACAGATGTCTTTTATCCGTTTATAATATCCATCAGGTGGTGTTACTGCTCCAGCTGCAGCACCAACAATTGGTTCCGCAATAAAAGCTGCGATATTTTCTGAACCAACCTCATCAATTGCTCGTTCTAAATCGTTTGCACACTTTAGTTGGCATTCTGGGTATGTCATACTGAACGGGCACCTATAACAATAAGGAGCATGAACGATTGGAGCATTTTCTAATAATGGTTCGAATCTTCTTCTTCTTACTGGATATCCAGAAAGAGAAAGTGCCCCAATTGTAATACCATGGTAACTATTCTTGCGCGAAATGATTTTGGTTTTCGTTGGTTTTCCTTTCTCTTGCCAGTACTGAATAGCTATTTTCATGGCAGTTTCAATGGCTTCTGTTCCGCTATTGACAAAAAACGACCAATTAATGGACCCAGGTGCTATTTCCATTAGTTTAGTCGCCAACTTTTCTGCTGATTCACTAGTAAATTGAGATCGATATACAAAAGAAACTTTACTTGCTTGCTCATGCATTGCATCCATGACAGCCTGTACATGATGACCAATACTTACTGTAACTGCTCCGGAGCAACCATCTAGATACTTTTTGCCATGAATATCAAATAAATAGACACCACGACCATAATCAATCATTGGGTACTGCTTATCGAGTAAAGGTTTAATTAAATATGATTGATCCAAACAGCGCCCCCCATTTCATCACGTATTTAGGATAGCAATCTAGAAAAATACCATTCTTACTTATATATATGAGACAAAGAGGAAAATCTTTCATTTAATTTATTTTAGGTGGTTGATAAAAAAATAGCCCTCTAGGATTAGAGAGCTATTTTTTCGAGAATTTTCTTTTTAGTTGAAGTTTTTTACTTAGTTTTGAACGATCTGTTTTGGATTGTTCTCTTTCTGTTCGGTATACTTCATGTAGTAACTTCATTTCGTAGTCGTTATGTTGCATGTTCAAAGCCTCCTGTCATTACTATTATGTAACAGAAAGCCTCTTTTTATGATTTATACTGTTTCTAACGTACGTATAGTTGTTGTTGTACCCATTTTCCTTAACATGTCTCTTGCAACCCAAACACCGCTTGCACTTGCTTGTGCTAATCCACGTGTAATACCTGCTCCGTCACCACCAACATAAAGGCCGGAAATTTCCGTTTCAAATTTATCCGTAAGCTTCGGACGTGCTGAGTAAAACTTTGCCTCTACCCCATAGAATAATGTATGTTCAGATGCTAAACCAGGTGTTACGTGGTCTAGTGCTTCCATCATCTCGATCAAGCTTTTCATTGTATTATACGGTAAAACTAACCCTAAATCTCCAGGAACTGCTTCTTTCATAGATGGCTCTAAAAATCCTTCTTTAATTCTGTTCTCAGTTGAGCGACGCCCTTTTAAAATATCACCGTATTTTTGAACAATGATTCCACCATTCGAAAGACTGTTTGCTAAAGTAGAAACTTCATGTGCGTACTCATTTGGTTTATCAAAAGGATCAGCAAATTTATGTGAAACTAGTAGGGCAAAGTTCGTATTTTCACTACCTAATTTAGGGTCTTTGTATGCATGCCCATTTGCTAACATAATTCCTGAGTGGTTTTCCACGACAACATGACCTGATGGATTGCTACAGAAAGTACGTACTCTTGTACCTACTGAAGTGTTATAAATAAACTTTCCTTCATATAAGTGTTTATTAATTTCTTGCATTACGATATTAGACGTTTCTACGCGAACTCCGATATCAACTTGGTTATTGATCATTTTTAAGCGGCGAGCTTTTAATACTTTTGTTAACCACTTCGAACCGTCTCGTCCTGGTGCAACCATTACGTATGGTGCTGTATAGGTTGTGCCATCTTTTAGCTCAATACCTTTAATACTGTGCTTACCGTCCATTTTCTCTGTAATAATATCTTCTACTTCTACTTTATATTGCATTTCAATTTTAGTTGTTAAATACTCATAAATATCTTTTAAGATTGCTAAGTTTTGCTCTGTACCAAGATGGCGTACTTGCGCTCTTAACAGCTTTAAACCAACTGCATAGCCTCTTCTTTCAATATCTTTTACTTCTTCTGTTAATGGATCCGTTATGGAATCTGTCGCTCCGTGTTTTAAATTAATGGAGTCAACGTATTTAATTAAATCAACAACCGTTGATTCTGGAAGGTAATCTGTCATCCAACCGCCAAACTCACTTGTAATGTTAAACTTACCATCGGAGTATGCTCCTGCTCCTCCAAATCCGTTTGTAATGGAACATGCCGGTAAGCACCCTGCGAATTCTTTTCTACCAGCAGCAGGTGGACATTTCTCAATCTTTTTTTGAAGAATAGGACAATTACGTTTATATATGTTGTGACCTTTATCTATTAATAAAATTTTAGCATTCGGTAATTTTAATGTTAATTCGTAACAAGCAAATATTCCAGCTGGGCCAGCCCCAACAACGATAACATCATAATTTTGGTTCATTGTGTAATCCCCCATTATTCGTGTATGAATTTCAAACCTATGTAAATATAACAAAACCCATCCAACCAGTCAACCGTTTTTACGAATTTAAATTAAGTTTATGTGTTTATCGTTCGTGTTTTGGTTGTTTTTTAATAATTCCGACTGTTTAAAACGAAAGCGAGTACCTCGTGCTTTCTTCAACAATTAGTTCCCATGCTAAGAGAATAAAAAATAGTGAAGGTTCATAAACCTTCACTACTTCTTATAGCCTATTCATTATTTGCAGTAGCAAGCTCCAACGATAATTAAAAGAATAAATAATACGACGATTAATACGAACGTATTACCTGTGTGCGCTCCAGCTACACCTGTTGGATAACCACATTGACCGTAAGTGTAATAACAGTAATCGTGCATGTTTGATCACTCCTGTATTTAGTTTACACTTTACTTTATGTGATAGGTGGTTGTCTCGTATGTGCATTCGCCTATAGTGGAAAATTAATCATTTGCAAAATTTACCGTTCGTTTAATAATAGTAGTCTTACACATAAATATGGATTCAAATGTTTATTTTTTATTTTCCATGGAATGAAGAATTTCTTCGATGGACTCTAATGAATGACCAATATGCCCATTTTCATCATTTAATTGCTGAATGTTTGCACTCATTTGTTGAAGACCTGCTGAAGCCTCTTCCATCCATGCTGCGAAATCACTTGTATAAGAGTCCGTTTGTTTCGTTTTTTCTTTCACATCAAAAGCAAAACGGGAGTAGTCTGCAACGGTTGATTCTAGAAGTTTTAACGTTTTTTCAATTCGATTAAAATAATCTTCTACATCTTTTGTAGACTGAACATTTTGATTCAATTGGTCCAAGTTGCTTGTTAACTTTTGTAATACAGTGTCTTTAGAGTGATTTAAAGCTAATAAGTTATCATTAATTTCCACAGTTGTTTGTTCAGTAATATGAGCTAGCTTTCTTATTTCGTTTGCTACAACGGCAAAACCTTTACCCGCTTCGCCAGCACGGGCTGCTTCGATAGAGGCATTTAGAGCTAGTAAGTTTGTTTGTTCCGTAATTTGCTTAATGTTTTTCGTTAATTCATTCGTTTGTTCGATTCGATCTGTCAGTTGTTGAAAGACTTGGGCTACTCCTGTAACATCGTTTGAAAAACCACTCATATGTTGAACTAAACGTTTTGCTTGTAAGCTGCCATTATTGGATAAATGTGAGGATTCTTTCGTTTTTTCCTCTAAAAACGATGATTTTTCTACCATGGAATCCATCAATGTAGCAACATCATTTGAATGTTCAACAATATAACTAATTTGGTCCGCTTGTTTTTGGCTTGTGCTAGAAATCTCTTCTACTGTATCTGAAATTTCTTTTTGGGAAGAAATGTTCACTTTTAATTTACTATGGATGTTTTCCACTTCTTTCATTAAGTTTATCGCATCCGCTTTAAATAATTCTTGCTTCTTTTCTCTCTCATGCTGTTCTTCCGTCATCTTTATAACTAAATGTTCAAATTGTTGGAATAAAGTTTTTCCGATGTGAACTTGTACAAACGTGATAATTAATAAAATAAAAAACAATAAAAACAAATTCCCTATTTGTCCGTCTAATAACATGTTCCCATTCATAAAGGACCACATAGAATAAGAGAATAACATGGTACTACATATTGCTCCTATGATAAAAACAATCCTATTAAAATATAAAGTTGCTATCGTAAATACTAAGAAAGGTAAAACAAATCCAGATAAGGATGCACCTCTGATTACCAAAATAGTAAAAAATACAATAAAAGTAGCAATAACTGCAAAATAAGGTACGACAAAATGGAAAGTATTATTCCATCTTGCTAGGAAAAATAAAATGATACCTAAACACAACGCCGATAATAGTGTATATGTAATAACAGGAGCTACTGGTACTAATATATTTACTATCAAACCAGCTCCGTACGCTAAAAAAACAACAAAAAACATGAGCGAATTTTTTTTATACAGGTCTTCTAATTTTAATTGTTTAATGCTCATAATATCCGACATTGACTTTCCCCTTCCAACCGCTATAAATAATAATATAATTCTAGCATTCTATTCTACAAAAAAATATAAAATCCTTTAAAGTTTGCGGTTTTCGACAAAAACAAAAAGAAGTTCGTTATTGTTAGCAAACGAACTTCTCAGCATTTCATATAAATAGAGATTTGTATTCCCCATATCCTTCTTTTTCAAGGTCATCGACTTTAATAAATCGTAATGCAGCGGAGTTTATACAATAACGTAGTCCACCTTTTTCGCGAGGTCCGTCTTCAAAAACATGACCTAAATGTGAGTCTGCATCTTTGCTTCTAACTTCCGTTCGTACCATGTTATGGGTTACATCCATTTCTTCAACTACTTGCTCTTTTTTTATCGGTCTTGTAAAACTTGGCCACCCGCAACCTGCATCATATTTATCTAACGAGCTAAATAAAGGTTCACCAGAAACGATATCCACATAAATTCCTTCTTCTGTGTGATTCCAAAACTCATTTCTAAACGGAGGTTCTGTTCCATTATTTTGTGTCACTTCGTATTGAATGGCAGTTAAATTCTGTTTTACCTTTTGGTCACGATCAGAATCTTTCCATGCACTTTTAATATATGCCGCACGCCCTGAACCTGTATGATACATCTTATAACGAAACGGATGTTTCTTATAATAATGTTGATGATATTCTTCTGCTTCGTAAAAAATTTGAGCAGGAAGAATACTCGTCACAATAGGTTTTTGAAACTTACCGCTTTTATCTATAATTTCTTTTGATTTTTCTGCGAGTTGTTGTTGTTCATCATTATGATAAAAGATCGCTGTGCGATAACTGTTTCCTCTGTCATTAAATTGTCCTCCTGCGTCAGTTGGATCAATTTGTTGCCAAAAAATTTCTAACAGTTTTTCGTATGGGAAAACAATTGGATCAAATGTAATTTGGACAGCTTCGTAATGACCAGTTGTTTCGGAACAAACTTCTTTATATGTTGGGTTTTCTTTATGTCCTCCTGTATATCCTGAGACGACTTTTTCTATTCCGGGCTGTTTATCAAAAGGTTTTACCATACACCAAAAGCACCCACCGGCAAATGTAGCTTTTTGAAAATTGTTTTGCATAGAATCACTTACCTTTCTCGTATATATGGAAATAATTATAACAACCATTTTCTTAAATTCACAATTTAAGCACTTAAATTCTACTTAATGTATTGCTTATTATGTTAAAATGTAGCAAGAATTCTTTTTCGTACATACTAGGAGGTCACCATTTTGCAAAAAAAAATAGATGTTTACATCCTTTCAGGTTTTTTAGGTAGTGGTAAGACGACATTACTGAAAAAAATGCTGAAATCTGAAACGGAACTAGGTAGAAAAGTCGCGGTTATAATGAACGAATTAGGGAGTGTATCCATAGACTCTGATCAAGTACCGAAAGATTTACCTTTGTCTGAACTTTTTGATGGATGTATTTGTTGCACCATTCAAGAAAAATTGGAGTCTACTGTCCAAGGTTTATTATATGAAAAAGACTTAGACGCTATTTACATTGAGACAACTGGTGCAGCACACCCTATCGAAGTATTGGATACGTTATTGTCCCCTCTGTTTGCAAGTAGGTTAGAGATTGCAAAAGTAGTATCATTACTTGATGTAACAAGGTGGAATGATAGACATACTTTCTCCATACAAATCCAACAATTAATTAGAGAGCAAATCAAGCATGCGGATCTAATTATTTTAAATAAAACAGATTTACTTTCAGAAGAAAAAGTAGCTTCCGTATTATTTGAAATTCAACAAATAAACCCAAAGGCCGCTTGTTTCCTGACATCATTCGCTGATATACCTTTAGATAGTTGGAAAACAATCTCTTCCATCGAAAGAGACAAACATGAAGCGTTGCATGTGAAAAACGAGCTGAATTTACGTACATTTGTTTATGAGTTTAAAAATGAAATCGATTTAGACGAATTCGAAGACTGGTTAAAGAATCTTCCCGATACTATTTATCGAATAAAAGGTTATATAAAATTCAAGAATACGAGCAGTATCTACTTGTTTCAATATTCATACGGCACACCACTCTACTTAAAAGAACCAATTAAAGTACCATTAAATCTCGTAATCATCGGTGAAGAATTACAAAAAGATATACTAACATCCCAATTAAAAAAATTAGAAGAGGCTGGGACAAAACTAAATTGAATTAAGAAAAATCCGTAATATTCCTAATAACTTAGGAATTTTTCGGATTTTTTTATTTTTTTAAAATTGCATTTTACATTCTTAACTTTCCAGCAGATGATTGGAGCTCAAGCCGAAGACTCCTCGAAAATGCTAACGCATTTCCTTACAAAGGATGTATCGCTTGGTAGCCTTCCTTGTCCTGCGTGAAAGCGTGTTAAGTGAGACCCCACAGGCGCCTGTGCCGAGGAGTAGGTTTTTTCACGACAGTGAAAATAACCTACCTTTATACCGCCCGCAAAAAGCGAAGGCTTGCGCTCCAATCATCTGCGGCAAAAAGGAATATTTTTTGGAATATGTAAGGAAACCTTACAAAAAGGAAGTCAATATATTTCATCTGTAATATAATAAATGAAAAGAGTTAGCTTTCTAAAAAAGCTACATTGGGATGTGTTACGATGAAGTTTGATGAAAAATCGTATAAAGAGAAAAAAGTAATTTCTATAGGTACCGTTCGAGAGCTAACTGGATTATCCGAGAGACAAATTCGCTATTATGAAGAACGAAAACTAATTTTCCCTGCAAGAACAGCTTCAGGCATACGTAAATACTCTTTCTTAGACATAGAAAAACTTGTAGAAATAGCTAATCATATCGAAGACGGCGTACAAACGTATGAAATTAGACAACAGTGGAAAAAGAAAGAAAAAGAACAAGAAAACTGGAAAAAGCAAATGTTAAAAGGGCAAATTCAAGCACATTTCAATAAAAACAATACTGGACATTCTTAACTTAGTTAGTATGTATAAAACTTCCTAAAAAACAAATAGTATAACTAGGAGGTGGACATACAATGACTTCACCATATTTATGCCCAAATTGTAAAACGAACCGATCTCGTTTTAATATTATTGAACAAGTACCTAAATCGGTAAAACTTAATCCACAAACGGGCGAAGTTTTAACAGAATTCTCTTCTGAAAACTTAGATGCTTTCCATATTGCTTATAAAGGTCCTTCACATAAAGTGCAATGTGGAACATGTGGGCAAATTGAAGAAGAAAGAACTTTCATTAAACACGCAGAATTAAAAAATACGTGACGCTAGTAGAAAATCTACTGGCGTTTTTTTATGGAATGAAACATACACAATAGTCCAAGTCATCGTGAATATGCTTATACCATATGGTTATTTAGTTATTTATTATAATAGCGAGGTGTAGACATGGACTTTCAAGCAAATAACAGAAATTTCGAGGAAGAAGCAGAAAAATATTGGTTAATGGCTAATTTCTTTCAATATGTAGACCCAATGAAACACTTATACTACTACAAGAAATATATGAACTTATCTTCCCAATCTATTCAAATGAGGAACAACTCAAGTGTTCGTTTTCTCCATGCTTCCCCTGATGCTCCAGCAGTAGACGTATATATAAATGATGAAAGAACATTTACAAATGTTAGGTATAAAAACATTAGTGAATATGTTGAGCTTCCAGGAGGTGTTTATCAAGTAAAAGTTTATCCTACAGGTGAAAAAAATGTAGCAGTTTTAACAGAATCACTAAGTGTGGAACAGAATGAGTTATACACAGTTGGAGCAATTGAAGAAGTTAACAATATTAATTTATTTATTTGGACAGATGATCCTAGTGTGCCAACAAGTGAAACGAAATTTAGATTTATACACGTATCATCTGATACCCCAAATGTAGATATAGCTGTTCAAGGTGGAGATGTTGTTTTTTCAAATGTTGCATTTAAAGAAGTTACAGAATATTTAGGGTTAACACCTATGACAGTTGACCTAGAAGTTAGAGTCGCTGGTACTAAAAATGTTGTGTTAACATTAGACAGAATTAAATTTAGACCTGACATTGGATATACAGTAATTGTCGTGGGGTTTGCAGAGAAAAAGCCAGGTTTAGAAACATTATTTTTGGTGCCGTAACTTAAAAATGCTCAGTCGACTGACTGAGCACCCCTTTTCATAATATTAGCACCATGCAGCACCAACAATGATTAATAGAATGAATAATACTACGATTAACACGAAAGAGTTACCACCAGGATAACCTGCGCCAGCTACTTGAGGGCCGTAACCGTAAGATGGACCACACCAACCCATAATTGTCACCTCCTTATAAGTGATACATTCACCGCTATATAAGGTGCACTTTTCATATTCCAGAAGTAGAGAATTAAGGAGATATATTAAGCACACTCTCCTGAGAACATAATTATCTCAAAATACCTGCGCCTACAATGATTAACAAGATGAATAAAACTACTACTAAAGCGAAACCAGATCCATATCCAGTATGACTCATGTTGTACACCTCCCCTTCTTTCCTAGTGATAATTTATGCAGTTACGCCAAAAGTGTAAAGGCGAATGCCCATATCTAGGAAAAATAGGGATTTAACCTGATTAATACGTTTATTTTATAACAAAAAAAAAGACCTGCTTCTATAAGCGGTCTTCTGTTCGTTTTATTCTACAGGTACGTATAATCTAAATACTAAATCGTCTTTTTCTAGGTCAAAATTTACTAACTTAACTTTTGTATCGCCTTGAAGTTTTAGTTCCGTAATTCCTACGTAGATTAATTGTTCGCTTGGAGAAATCGTTACCCACTCAGGTAAAGGATAATTGTCAGCTACGTATTTCAACACCATCGCTACTGGTACTTGTAGTCTACCAATAGACATCGAATCTTGATTAAGAATAACATCTCCATTTTCTTGGACTTCTGGAACAAATGTCATCGTTAATGGGATATTTCGCTCAAAAACTGTTATTTCTCCACGTAACTCTACGCGATCGGTTAGGGTAACATCATAGTTCAATGGCCGCTTCGTTTCTCTTGTTAAATAATAATCAATCAAATCATTCAAGTCTTCTTTATTCGATTGAATGGTAAAGCCAACTCTTTTTCGTTCATCTTCATTTTTATTAAACATTATTTTGTTACCGTTTGGTAAAAAAATAAGGAAAGAAACAGTTAGAGCGATTATGATATTAACTATTAGTAATATGAAAAATGATGATTTCCAAGATTTTATTCGTTGTAACATGGTAACTACTCCTCTACAGGCTCATCGAAAGCTAGTTTTTTATACTGCTGGTCAATAGCCTCTACCACTCGTTCTCCAATTAATGAATAGCCAATTTCATTTGGGTGAAACTGGTCATCATCTAATAAATGTTGAGTAGGATCTAAAAATATATCATCAATAGAAATAAAATGTGTATTTTCATAATTAGCTAAAACTTTTGCACTAACATTATTCCAATTAGTAACGACTTCATTCATTTCGTGTATTTCTTGGAAAAATTGATAAAATGGATTAAAAATTCCGATTACATAAATAGGGCTAACTTCATTGTGCTCTCTAATTGTCCCAAGTACGTCTGTAAACCGCTCTCCATATAGAGTCTGTTCTTTATCAAAAAGAGGAAAAGTTAAAGATAAGAAGTTTTCACGAACTACTTTCATTAAATCATTTCCACCTATTGTTATAAAAATAACATCGGCTTCTGTTAGGGATTGTTTTACTTCATCTGAATTAAGGCGTCGTTGTAAATGGTCTGTTCTGTTTCCTCGAACACCTAAATTTTTAATAGCAACATTGTCGATATATGATTTTTCCTCGTAATAATCCTTTATAAATGGTACATAACCACCACTATTCGTTTGGTCACCAACACCTTGTGTTAAAGAATCTCCAAAGAAAACTAAGTTTAAGGATCGATCAAAAAATTCATTTGTAATTTCCTCTTTTTCGTTTAATGCTAGCTGTTTTAATTGGTTTTCATTAACTACTTCTTCTGTAAATTTATTAAAAAAACCGTCTTCTGTCGAAAGTTTTTGGTTAATTGTATGTTTTCGTTCTTGTAGTTTGTCTAAAATAACGTTTGAACTGGAGCTGTTTGTAGAACTACAACCAGCTACGAATATTAAAATAAATACGAAAGATAATAAAAGAATTAATTTTTTCATTATGCTCACCCTTTAATGCTGTTACTACTATTATAGCACTTTTATCTCAATGCTGATACTCTTACACATCCTTTAATATGTAACGGAAAAAAGCTAATAATGTATACATTACCTTTGATTATCCATATTAAACATAAAGTTCAGTTGGAGGTTTTGTTGATGGATAAAAAAGGAAATGGCGAGAAAGAGATTTTAGCTTGTAATAAGGAAGTGTCGAAAGATTTATTTATGAAGGAGTTATATGCAATTGTGGATGATGGTGCCCGCTCATCTGTTGAAGATGAAGAAAAATCAAATAAGGATGCGTAAGACGCATCCTTATTCTACTAACTTCATTTATTGGCTGTGTTAAAGGCCGCTGTTGATTTCAACAATATTTAATAACATAGCCTATTTATTTAATAATATTTGTGCATGTTCTAATATTTCTTCATATGGAACATCAAGTCCATCGTAGCTTTTCACTACTACACCTTCTTCGTTAACTAAGTACACCCTTGTACCGTGTATAACTTCGGGGTCATTTTTAGGTTTTACAACGATGGCCTTGAAATTTTTCATTGCATATTCTTCGATATATTTTTGAGAGTAGCCAGTAATAAAGCTCCAATTGGAGTAATCTGCATCAAACTTGTTTCCAAATTCTTTAAGAGTGGCGGGGTCATCAATTTCTGGATCAACAGAGAAAGAAAGCAATTGAATATTAATGTCTTGTTCTGCAGCTATTCTTTGTAAACGAGCCATGTTAGCTGTCATGGGAGAACATACAGTAGAACAGTTTGTAAAAATCATATTTACAACTGTTACCTCTCCCTTTACGTCATTAGATAAACTAAAGTCCTCCCCATCTTGGTTTATGTGACTAAAATCTTCTAAAGGCCAGTTCGTTTTGTCAGGTATTGTTGCTTCGTTACATGCCGTTAGCACTAGTGAAGCTATGAATAGTAATGCCAAAGAATAAAATTTCTTCAAATTATTTCACCTTCTTCATGAATTCCTCTTCTACTGAGTTTAATTTCTTATAAAGTTCGTTTAATGAAAAACGAACTTTATAAAAGTTTGTATACAAGTTGTACTAATAAAAATACTAAATTTTTAGCTGTGTTAAAGCTTAGTGTAGGTAAAAAAACTAACCTGTTGATTTCCGTGCTAGTCTGAGACTCCTGCGGGAGAAGCAGGTAGCGGGAGACCCCACAGGCGCTTGCGCCGAGGAGTAGGTTTTTTCACGACAGTGAAAATAACCTTCCTTTTTACCGCCCGCGGAAAGCGAAGACTGGTACGGAAATCAACAGTGGTCCTTTACACAGCCAAATATTAAATAATAACAAGCTATAACTCGTTTTCGGATAGTAGCTATACATTATGACACGTACTCCATTACAAATACTATCAAAAATCATTGCTATAGAAAAGAAAAGGAACTTGAGTTTGTCAATTAAACGAAAAATGTGAACATAATTGTTCACATTTAGGAAAGCAGGTTATACATTTATGAAGATGGAAAACTTAACAATCTTAGCTATTTCCTCTACTTCATTTGTACTCGTATTAGGAAATTCTCTCTTAATTCCGATCCTCCCTGAAATGAGAACAGATTTATTATTAACCGAGACAGAAGTAAGTCTAATCATAACGATTTTTTCTATTGTTGGGGCCATTACTATTCCTTTTTTAGGTTACTTGTCGGATAATATTTCACGAAAAAAAATAATCTTAGTTTCCTTATTCTTGTATGGTGTTGGTGGCTTAATAGCTGGTGTGGCTAGTTTAAATGTATCTTCTTTTACACTGGAGTGGTTATTGGTTGGTAGAGTGTTACAAGGTATTGGTTCTGCAGGTACTGCTCCTATTGCTCTTGCATTGACTGTAGATGTTTTCAAAAAATCAGAGCAAGTAAAAGTATTAGGGTTAATAGAAGCAACAAATAGTTTTGGTAAAGTCATTTCCCCACTACTTGGAGCGTTGCTTGCCATCTTTATGTGGCCATTAGTGTTTTTTTCTTTTCCGTTGTTTTGTGCCATTATTTTTGTTCTTATTGCCTTTTTTGTAGAGGAAAAGAAAGTGGTTCCAAAAGCAAGGCAAAGTTTCGGAAATTATGTTAGCGGTCTTAAAGGAGTAATGAATCAACAAGGAAAATGGATTCTTGTTAGCTATGTAGCTGGTGGAACGTGCTTATTTCTTATATTTGGAATGCTCTTTTACATAACGGAGTTTTTAGAGGCAAGATATAATACACACGGAGTCATCAATGGACTCTTATTATCTTTTCCATTACTCTTTTTAACGCTCGGTTCCTATTTTATTGGAATGAGAATGGAGAAAATTAAAATCAATAGAGTAGATATTGTGATTTTTAATTTTATTATTTGTTCTCTACTATTTCTAGTTTTACCTTTCATTACGTCATTAGGACTCTTTTTTGCCATAGTGTCCATCATTAGTGGCTCGATCGGTTGTATTCTACCTTGTATTAACGCCATCATTGCTACTAACTCGGATTCATCTTCTCGAGGTTTTGTAACTAGCATATATGGTTCTGTCCGTTTCATTGGTATTGCCCTTGGACCTTTAGTCTTTGCACAATTTATGATTGAACGAAACTTCATACTATTCTTCTCTTTAGCAGTATGGACAGTAATAGTTGCTTTAAGCTCCTATTACTTCATAAAAAAATCTTCGTACGAGAACGAAGAACAACTGCAACCGGAATAAGATGTTGTTAGAATAGTTCTTTATGAGTATTTATCGAATTGAACTGCTGGTGGTGTGGACGACTCCTGTGGGAAAATCAGGCAGCTGAGACCCCGCAGAGCCGACTGGCTCGAGGAGACTCACCGCCTCCCCCGCGGAAAGCGTCCACACCACCGGCACGGAATTATATTTACTTTCTAAATTATTTTTGGTACTTCCTCATGTTCGGACGAAGGTTCTTTATACTAACGATTATTGCTCCAAAGGTTAGGAAAATAAAAGCCAATACAAATCCTACGCCGATCGGTAACTGAATGCCTGAATAACGACTAATTTCCGCATGTATTTCTTGTGTGAAGTTTGTCGTCATAATGATAAATGGATTAAACATGGCAATAAAATATGGAATTGGATTTGTGGTCCCTTCCCCACCTACACTTCCTATCAGACCAATAGAGAATACGGTTAACAAAGCTGTTCCAGCGGCTAAGAAAAAAACAACTCCGTACGTACAAATCATCGCCACCATTGTTTTTCGTATAAGTGTAGAAAACATTACGCCAATACTACCAAAAGTTATCATTGTTATAAGATAGATCATAAAAGTGTAAAACAATAATTTAGGTGAGATTCCACCAAACAAAAATACAATACTATATAAAGGTAAAGAAGAGATGACAATAAGCAACAGAAAGGATAGAGAAGAAAACAACTTACTCAATATGATACTTGTAGATGTTTGTTGGGTCGTTAACAAAATGTTTAATGTTTGCTTTTCACGTTCACTACTAATAACACTAGCTGTTAAACCTGGAGTCATAAAAAAGATTAATGCTAGCTGAACGAATGCAATTAATGTAAACATCCCTCTACTGTTATCTGGATTAAAAAAGCCTGCACTTTCAAAACTAGTTTGTAGATAAATAAAAAGTAAGGCAATTAAACCGAGTATCGCTAAGTAGAAAAATATTGCTACAAAGCTTTTGAAGCTTCTAAATCTTAGTTTGAATTCTTTGTTTAGCATTGGATTCGTTAAGAGATGTTTCATTCTTCCACCCCTTTCGTAATCTCCATAAAGATATCTTCTAAGTCTGTAGCTTCTTGACTAAAGTTTAATATTTTCAGCCCATGTTGTAGTGCAGCATGGAGCATGTCAACTTGTTCTTCCTCACTACCAGTGAAGCTAAAGATAATCGTGTTTTTTTCTTTTTCTTCCACGTTAGAAATAGTTGATTGTCCGGCAAAAAACTTCAATGCTCCATCTATATCATTCAGCACAGTTACATGAAAGATTTTGTTGGCTTGTAATCTTTTATGAACTTCCTCAACTCTTCCTGTTGCAACAAGTTTCCCACCATTAATAACACCGATTGTGTCACACATTTCAGCTAACTCCGGAAGAATGTGTGAACTAATCATAATGGTCTTGCCCATCTCCTTTAAATTCTTCATGATACCACGCATCTCAATTCTAGCTCGTGGGTCTAAGCCTGATGCTGGTTCATCTAATATTAATACTTCTGGATTGTGTATTAACGCACGAGCCAAACAAAGTCTTTGTTTCATCCCTCGGGAAAGAAGATCAACATAGGAATCTTTTTTGTTGGATAAATGAACTAACTCTAATAGCTCTGGTATTAATTTATCACGCTCACTAGAAGGAATGCCGTAACTGGCACCATAAAAATCTAAATATTCATCTGCTCTTAATTGGTCATAAACCCCAAAAAAATCAGGCATATAGCCAATATGTCTTCTTACTTCATGCGGTTGTTTCGTAACATCGTATCCGTTTATTGTTGCGGTACCACTAGTTGGTGCTAAAAGCGTCGCTAAAATTGAGAAAGTTGTCGATTTCCCAGCTCCGTTATGACCTACATAACCAAAAACAGAACCTTTTTCGATAGACAAATTCAAAGAATCTAAAGCCTTAATGTTACCATATGTTTTTGTTAGATTCACAATGTTAATCATGTTTTAGTTCTCCTTCTAGCTTTATTCTTGGTAGGAACAATTCCCGGTCTTCTTGAGAAGAATTTTCTACGATGATTTCGACTTTATTTGAGCTTCTAATGTAATCCGAAATATCCTTATCGATCGTAACGGATGCAGCTTCTAACTCTACTAATTCATTACTGTTTTGATTGACGATAGAGAACCTAAGCCCTTTATTTCGTTCAGAAACTGTAATGTTTAATAAAGAAAAGTTTGTCGTTTCTTTTTTTATGGCTTCAGGTATTTCATAAGTAATAGAATAGGAGCCTTTTCCTACAAAAGCAGTTTTATCTTCTTCATGTAATCCGTCGAAATAAATAAAGCCATCTTTATTTTCTACGATGTCGATGTTCGTTATAAGTGACTCTTCTGTTAAGGAGAAAGATCCTCCAACTTTATTTGTAATTTGTATTGGAATGGCTATTAGGTGTAAGGCGGATTTCCCAGATTCTTTTCCATTTACTTTTGTATCGTATAAAGGGACCGTCGTATACCCAATGATTACGGGTGAATTAAAATTATGCGTCATACCTTTTCTTACAATCAATAATTCTAACAGTCTATAACGCTTGAAATCTTCTAATTCTGACTTTTGTAACCTTGTGCCATATTCTCTATTTGCAAAATTCGGGAACAAGTTATTCAAAGCACTATAATTAGGTGGTAAAATATGTGAGGCACTTTGATTTCCAATGGAAAAGGAAAGATTTTTCTCTTCACCAGATGCTAGGCTGCCAATTTCGTAAACGTGACGTCCAGTTAATATATACGCATCGTTCATTTTTATCGGTAAATTATTGAGAACAACTCCTTCTAGCTTTCCATCGTTAATTTCTAGTTTGGAAGAAAACGTTCCTAATTGTATTCCAGATACTGGACCAACCGCTGAACGGATTGACCAATATTCTACATCATTAAACTCGACGCTATTTGATTTCCCTCCTACATGTAAGTAAGCATATTTTCTTGCAATGTCACTATCGCCTCGGTACGTTCTACTTACTGGAAACAAGTCTACATGTTTATTTTCAATCTCATATTGCCCGCCACTGTTAGAGAGAAAAGAAACAACGCCATATCCTGAGGCTTTATCTCCATCCAAAAGGAGAATACTAGATTCATTGATTTGAGTGCCTTTTAGTCTATCTTTTGCTCCAACTGTAAAGATAAGTAAACTTGTAACGACCGCAATAGTTGGAACAAGCCACCAAGCATGTTCTCTTTTATTCTTTCTTTTTAAGATAAAATATAGTACCGGGGTAATTAAAAGTAAATATAATGCAAAACCAAAGATTAAGAGAGGAACAGAAATAACATTGCCTGGATAGATGTCTCCAATGTACGACAACGATGACGTAAATTCTTCCTCTATGTTATATCCATATTTTATATCGTTGTTTTTCGAACTAATGTATCTTGTTAAAACTCCTCGGAAATATTCACTTGATTCTTTCCATTCCGTCATTTTATCGTTACTGAAACTTGTTGAAAATTGAATAACTGATCCTCTTCCGAATTGTTTCGTTAATGTAATCGGAATCTCATTCTCACTTGTTATGACACTTACTTTATCGTCTAAAACTGTTCCATTAAAAACTTTCAAGTTGCTTGGCATTTGTTTTGGTGATTTTAATTCGCTTGTGCTACTAGGTGTTAATAGAAGGAAATCCTCCAAGCCTTGCATCGAATTTACAACATTCATGTTCGTATCAAAAAATAATGTTCCACCTTGATATACCCATTCACGAATGGCGTTTCGTTGTTCTTCGGAGAAGCGTTGCAAATCATAATTATTTACAATTATCAAATCTAACATTTCAAGGCCTTTATGGTCATTCGAAAGTTGGGTTTCATCCACTTTAAATAGTTCGATGGATTCACCTTGAAGTCTCATTAATTTAAAATAGTCTACTTTTGTTGCGTCATTACTTAATATACCTGTAATAATCCGTTCAGGTGGAAGCGTACTTGGAGTGGAACCTATGTTACCAGTCAGCTTTATCTCTTTTCCTTTTTTAACGCCACCTTCATAGAAACTGAAGATACTATTATTCAAATTGTGTTCGTACATACCTTTTATTACGATGTCAATTTCCTTCGTTTCACCACTTGAAATGGAAACAGGGATTACATAGCTTCCAGTCATATTGTACGTGGGATTAGAAAATATAACGAAGTCTCCTTTCATCGTTTCATTGCTATGATTTATCAATTGAATGTTGATTGGAAAGGATTTACCAACCTGTACTTTATTTTGAATACCATACTGCACTTTTGCTTCTAATGAATTTTCCGCAAAAGTATTCAACGGAATAATTAACATAGATAATAAAAAAATAATAACCCCATAAAAACCACTTTTTCTCACAATTTATCCCCCTAAAAATTCGCCATACACTAATATATTTTATAGACGAACTTTTAAGAGAAAAAGTTTCGATATTATTGAATTAATTTCACAATGCTCTTCGTATACATACTTAGTGATACAGTCTCAATTAGTGTTTATGATTAATTTTAATCCATTACACCTGTACGAAGAATATTTGAGTCAACTTTAACTGTAAAGATTGCATTCGGGTATAGCTCTCTCCATTGTTCTTTATCAAACTTTTTATAACCTACTCTAGCTCGATAAACGTTACCAAATCCTATTGGATCAGAATTCATTTCCTGAAGTTTATAAATAATTTCTTCTGTATGTTTTGCAATATCTTTGCTAATTTCCTTTTCCAAAAGTTTTACACCTTCTGGTTTTCCGATATCATAGTTTTCTGATATTTCCAGAATACGTGTATCTATTTTTATGGTAACTTCAAAACTAGGAACTGCTTCTTCAACCAATTTTACTTTTACATTACTTCTTAAGTGTTCTAATGATAAGTACATTCTTTCATCATTAGTTTCTTCACCTGGTTTGATGAATTTTTGTAGGTCTTCTTTTGGCATTTCTAATTCAACATTACCTGACTTAAAAGGGTCTTTTATTAGCTTTAGATAAAATAACTCATTTGTCGATATCGATCCTACCACTCTGTCATCTTGAAACAATGCAAGGCCTTTTACGTACATCGTTCCTTGAGAAAAGGAAAGCATTGGTACAGTAGCATCTCTTCCTTCGCTGTAATAACATTGCATAAATTCATGTAAAGTTGGTGAAAGAAGTGATTCTGTTTCTACATTTTGCCTGATGAGTTCATATAAGTATGTTCCTGCGTTTGTTATATCTCTTGATTGTTGAGCGGAAGTGAGTAAATCGTATGCAGATGTTTCACTAACAGCCATATATACCATTGTTCCTATTTCGGCATCTCTTCCTAATGTATCAATATACTGAATCATGCCTTGTTCCGCTAGTTCTTTTCCAAATATAATTGCACGAACTTGTCCTGCCAACAATCTTCTACTTGAAGAAAAGTTTTCTTGCTGTCTAATACCTTTTGCAGTACGAGCAACAGAAGAAACAAGCTTTGTGTTATTTGGATGAAGTGGATCAAATTCGTAATATACAATCGTACCTCTTAATAAATCTTCTTCCTTGTCGTATCCCGCTACTGTTACTAAGCCCAATTCTTCTAAGTTTCTAGACTCTAAACACGCAGTCATTAGAAAACAACAGCCTAATAGTAGAAGAATGCTTTTACATTTATGCCCCATTTTTTTCACCAACTTTTTTTCTAACATTGGAAAGAAAAACAATAATAAAAAGTAATGTTGAATAGCCAAATACTATCCCAAATCCGATTTGACCTACCATATCGATGTATTCATTTATAAATACTCTTTTACGAAAGAACAGGGATATAATGAAAATCATTGCACTGCAAATGACAACAAGGAATTTTTGTTTTACACCAAATGTTTTCTTTAACCCACGTGTTGCTGACCACATGATAATGAGTATATTTGGTAAAATGACAATCAACCAAACAGATACTGTAACAAACTCAAATCTCTCTAAATTCGGAAAGTGAATAATTTTAAACATGGATAAAGTTGCCCATATCGTTAGTTCAAGTTGTTCCCCGCTAAAATATCCTATCGATACAATCATGATCAAAACTAAAAGAAAAGCAGTGAAACCGACTGCAAGATGAGCATAAAAGGGAACTTTTTCTTTGTTTTTTATAAAGGGATAAACGAAAAATAGTGATTCAAACCCCAACACAGTAAACGATGCTTTGTAAGCACCCATCACCAACTCTTTTGGACTAGATTCTAAAATGGGATGAAAAAAGGTAAGATCCATATATTTCATAGGTTCTGTAATAATAAAAACTAACCAAATGGCAAGAAAAAATCCTAAAAAACAAACACCTACAACTGTCCTTATGCCACCGAATACCCCGTAAATGGTTAGTAGTAGTATGATTGAGGCAATCACCCATGAACCCATCTGCGGGAACACCCATGCTTGTACAATTTCTGTATAGGCCAAAATGATGGCCAAAAATCCAGCCAATAAATACGTAATAAAGACAAGATTTATAGCTCCTCCGAACCATTTTCCAAATAAAGCTTTATGAATATCAAATAAATCTTTATCTTTATAACTTTTCAAAATATAACAAATCATAAACATAACGGTATTCATAACGAAATACATAATAAGCAAGGAAATCCAAGCATCCTGTTTAGACTCCATGAAAATGACACGTTGATAACCAGTTACTCCAACTCCCATTTGAGTCGTATGCACAATGAAAAACGTCAAATAGGCAGGAAATAATAAATATTGTTTTTTTATATTGGTAGTGTTCAAATGCACCACAACCTACTCGTCAATATCTTTTGAATAATTTTCTTTAATGGATTTGATAGTGAAAATACTTTTTTTACTTGGATTTTTACTTAACAAATGTCGAGGCAATCTTACAATTGTATTCGCTAGCCCTGAAATTTTTAAAGGATAGGCAGGAAGTAAATATGGCATTCCCACACTTGTTAATCGAATTAAGTGCAGTAATATAAAGGCTAAACCAACTGTTATACCTATGCCACCCCAAAGTCCTGCCAAAATTAAAATAGGGAATCGTATTACACGAATGGCAGTCCCCATTAAATAACTCGGTGCCGTAAATGAACCTAGTGCACTAAGAGCAACAACGATAATTAATATATTACTCGTAAACCCAGCTTCCACAGCAGCCGTTCCTAATACGATACCACCAACAATACCCATTGTTTGTCCGACCTTTGTTGGAAGTCTTGCTCCTGCTTCTCTTAAGAGCTCAATCATTATCTCTAATAGAAACGCTTCAAATATGGGCGAAAAAGGAACTTTGGAACGCGACTCACCTAAGGAAACTAATAGAGCAGAAGGAATCATTTCGTAATGATACGTAATTGTCGCAACATAGGCCGGAGTAAGTAGTACTGACAAAAACATGGTCATATAGCGAAGAATACGAATGAAGCTTCCCATGTTCCATCTCATATATAGATCTTCTGTTGATTCAAAAAAACTAAATAGACTTGCAGGTCCAGTAAGAACCATCGGACTCCGGTCAACAAAAATAGCGATCATTCCACGATTTAAATTATATGTAACTCTATCTGGTAATTCCGTTTGTATAAACTGTGGGAATATGGAATAACTATTATCTTCAATTAATTGAGCTAGTATCGATGTTTCAAAAACGTCATCTACTTCCAAACTGCGAATTTTTTCTTTTAATATGTCAACTGTCTCCGAATCTACTAGCTCTTTTATGTAAACTAGCCTAAGTTCCGTTTCATTCTTCTTGCCTACTCTTTCGTTATCAATACATAAATCGTCTCTCACGATGATTTGCCTGATAATAGTGATGTTTGTACTTAAAGATTCCGTAAAAGATATCTTCGGGCCGAAGACTAATGATTCAGTTTCCGCTTTATCTAGTCCTCGTTCCGCTCTTTTAGAAACATCGATATAAAGTAAAGAATCTTCTTGTTCGATGAAGACGATTGCATGACCAGCAATCAATTCTTTTGTAATATTACTTATGTCACTTTCCATTACTGTATTAATTAAAGGAAGATGTTCTTTTAATTGTTTTATATTCGGTAATAGTTTATCTTCATATTCTAATAATGGTGTAAGCACAAACTGATTTAAATCAGAAGTGTTCACCATCGGATTGTAGTATATTATGACTAGTTTTTTATTGTCTTTAAAAACCATTTTGTGAAATAATAAATCTTCACTATTTTGTAAGTTTTTCTTACAAAGATTAATAAGTTCATCTGAATTTATATTTGATAATGTTACTTGCTGTTCCATCTTCCCTTCACCCTTAAAGTGTAATTACTTGTATGTTTACCAATTCTTTCAAAAATATGAGAAAAACCACTAATTTTAAATGAATTAGTGGTTAGTCGTTTGAGTTTGGATGAAGCATATCGTTTGTTAGCACATGCAGAACTCTAGCGATAAATGTATCATAGTCAAAGTCGATAGCAAAGTTATGATTAGGGTAAGGAGCTAGTTGAATCAATTCTCTTAAGTCCCCTACAGTCTGACCGAAAGCATCTCCTAAACTAACGATTACTTTAACTGGGCGATTCACATATGTGAACGATTCGTTATTAATAGTTGCCCATAAAGCAAGTAAGTCGTGAAGTGGTGCTCCTTTTATTGTTGGTATTTGTGCTTTATAAAATTGATAATAAAAATCCATCATCGGTTTGATGATTTTTCCTATTTTGTTATCTACTTCGTTTGCCGCCTTATCAATTTTATTTACCATTTCAGGTGTTAAAACTGCCCTTTGAGTCACATTTAACGGAATAATCGTTAAATTTTTTGCGTACGTAAATACTACGTTTGACGCATAAGGGTCACCCCAAATATTTGCTTCTGCGACAGGTGTGACATTACCAGGAAAATTAAAGGCTCCTCCCATAATATATATTTCTTTAACTTTTTGCATTGTTTCGGGATATAAAATAAATGAAGTTGCTAGGGAAGTTAATCTTCCAGTATTAACGATAGCTAAATCCCCTTCATACTGCTCAATAATGTCATAAATAACGTGAAAATTTTCAAATAATTCTTCTGGAGATTCACCTTCAAATTGAGGAATAAAACCACCAAATCCTTCAGGTCCATGAATTTCCGGATAAAAGGTTGGGGTTGTTCCTAAACTTGATCGTTCTGCACCACCGACAATGGGAATATCGTCTCTACCAGTTATATCACGCAGATATAATGCATTCCTCATTGCTTGAAATTTTGATACATTTCCGTACTCAGCTACGATGCCTACAGTGTTTATTCCGACTTCATAATAAGCATAAATTAAAGCCATTATGTCATCAATTCCAAAATCACCAAAGAATAAAACATTTTTAGACATTTAAACTCCTCCTAATATTTAGCACCGTTCGGATTATGTTTAATAAATATGTATTCTCTAGAATGGATTAACATACCGATAGCTTCAAATATTAGGAAATTAGTATTGTATAAAAGTAGGTAGACAAACCAAGACAAACATACAAGCAACAATGTTAAAGGAGAATAGGTTATAAGGAATTGAAAATTAAGGAGGAAGGCAAATGTCACATTTTTATAACCAATGTCAAAGATACCACGGTCAAAATGTTACGTTAACATGTCGTGATGGTTCAAGACATACAGGGAGAATTGTAAGAGTTACACCAAGAACTGTATATATTCAGCCGTCTGGTGGTAGACAATTAGGTGGATTCGGTTATGGATTTTATGGTGGGTATTATGGACGTGGATATAGTCCAGTAGCAGTTCCTTTAGCGTTTATTACTGGAATAGTATTAGGTGGATTATTATTTTGGTAAATTAAATGATTTAGACCTCGTTCACAAAACTGTCATTGGCATAAATGATAGTTCTCTATTAGTTTTATGTTATTATAAACTATAGTAAACGGTGAATGAGGTGTTTTTTTGAAAAAGATACTATTTATTTTTGTTTCTGTTTTTCTTTTGATTGGTTGTTCTAATACTAACAATGAAGCAATAAACGATACAGCAGATCAACATAATCATGAAAAACCTTCCTTTATGCAAGGAGATATACGAGAGAAGACTGATTCATTAGCTACTTTACCTAACTTCCTAACAAACCAGTCAGAAAGCATAGTCACTATTTATCAAGCTGCTGCAAATTATGAACATGTTTTAGAGTATATTCCTTGTTACTGTGGCTGTGGAACTTCAGTTGGTCATCGAAACAGTTACGAATGCTTTGTACATGAAAACATTGAAGATGGCTCTGTAGTATGGGATGATCACGGTACTCGTTGTGGAGTCTGCTTAGAAACGGCAGCACTTTCTGTAAGCGAATTTAATAAAGGCACACCTCTTTTAGAAATACGAGAAATGATTGATACAATGTATAAAGAAGGCTATGCAAAACCAACGAATACACCAATGCCTCCATCTAATTAATACTTTTTATATTAAAATAAAAAAACCTGACTTTAAACAAAGTCAGGTTTTTTCTTATTCGCTATAGTACATTAATGCTATAGCACCAGGACCTGTGTGGGTTGCAATTACTGGAGTAGTATCAACAATGCCAATTTCGTTAAATCCTGATACGTTTGTTAAAGAGTCTTTTAGTGTATTTGCTAATTTAGCTGCGTCAGCTTGTGCAATTCCAACGGCCTTAATTACTTTACCGGAAGTATCTTCAGCAAATCGTTTAGTTAAGAATTTTACTAACTGTGAGTGACTTCTCACTTTTGTAACAGGTGTGTATACTCCATCTTCTAGAGAGGCAATTGGCTTAATGTTAAGTAAAGAACCAATTAGTGCTTTACCACGACCAATGCGTCCCCCTTTTACAAGGTTGTCCAACGTATCTACAACGATAAATAACTCAGTATTCGATCTAATTACATCTAATCGAGCTACAATTTCCTCAACAGTCTTTCCTTCTTTTGCCATCTTTGCTGCTTCCACTACTTGAAAAGAAAGGGCAAAAGAGATAAATCGAGAATCAATTACAGTTACATCTGATTCAGAAATTTTTGCAGCACTTTCAGCTGAGCCGACAGTACCACTCATTCCACCAGTCATGTGAATTGAAATAACTTTACTTCCATCTGCTCCTAAGCGATTGTATACTTCTACAAAATCTCCTACTGCAGGTTGAGAGCTTTTTGGTAAGTCTTTTGACTCGCTCATTTTTTTCATAAATTCTGAAGCAGAAATATCTACTCTGTCTAAATAAGAAGTTCCATCAATTGTGATAGATAGTGGTACTACTTCAACGTTTAAATCATCAAGTATAGATCGATCAATGTCTATAGTTGAATCTGTTACTATTTTTACAACCGTCATTTAATCACTTCCCCGAAATAATCACTTTTTTACTAATATACCCTCAAATCATGCTCGTAAAAATAATTTTTCTAAATTATTATGTAAAAAATTTAAATGTCTGTCATGTATGTATTTCAAAGAGCTGAAGTGAGAGGTTTGATAGTTAATACTTAAAAGATCAAAAAAAAGAACAGGGTTAAATTCCCTGTTTTCATAGTAACATAATTCGATAACATTATGCATTATATTTCAATACATCTTCTTTGAAAATAGAGCAATAATCAGGCCACTTTAATACTTCTTTTAAATATTCTTTAAATGAGTAATGTTGTTTCGGTTTAGAATCGGTGTTTACTTTTAGTAAGAATTGTTGTAAGCGCCAATTCAACATAAAGTGATAAGTGCTATCGTCCTCCAATACTGGAATTTCAATGACTTTTACCTTCTGTCCAACTTCATTTGTGAACTCTAGGCTTTTCCATAGCAAAGTATCAATCCTCTTTTTCACCCGTTTGTATTTATTATACTCTAAAGTACTATATTTCGTCTTTATATTTGAGTAGACAAAATAAAACAATTTATTTACTATTCAATTTGCTATGAGTAATTACCGTTGTTGAATTATCAATATTATTCTAAATGAAATGCATTTATATTTTGGTCATTTTTAGTAATAATTATGCTAAATGGGAACGCTATAATAATAATTCATTGAAATTAAGAAGAAGGTTGGGTAGTATTATGGAATTTCAGTTTAGGTGTAAGGGTAATGCTATAGGGTGTGAAATTACGTTGGATTATGAAAATAATAAGTTCATGGTTAGAAAAGAGGATACTAGTGGTGAAGTGTTCAATAATGCCGATGAAATGAAGGATTGGGTAGCGGAAAATTGGACAAGAAGCTTTTTTGAAGATGAAAATGATTATGAGCAACTGATGAAGTTTTTTTCAAATAATAATGATTCATAAAAAAGTCGTTTCTTTTAAGAAACGACTTTTTTATTTTGTAATTCAACTATTTTGTTTTGAATTTGTTCAACTAAAGCTGAGCTATCAATTTTACCTTCTGCTGGAAGTAAAATGGGTTCGCCAAGTTTGACTGAAACATCTGCTTTAGAGAAACCGAATTTGTTTACTTCCATTATTTTATAAGAATCAGAAATACAAATGGGCACTATTGGTACTCTACTATCAATTGCAAGTCGAAGCCCACCTGATTTAAATTCGCCCATTTCCTCTCCCTTACTTCTTGTACCTTCTGGGAAAAGAACTAACGAATGACCATTTTTTAATAGTTGGGCCCCATCTCGAATGGATTGTATAGCTTTTCTTCTATCACTTCTATCTATAAATACACAATTCATGGCTTCCATCCACCTTGGGATTAATGGAATCTTTTTAACCTCTACTTTTGAAATAAAACCTAAAGGCTTTTCCAAATACCCAATTAAAATTGGAACGTCAAAATTCCCTTGGTGGTTACTTACAAAAAGTACAGCACCGTTTGGGATGTGATGTTGTCCAGTAACAGTCACTGTTGATTTTGTTAATTCAACTAATGCTCTAGCCCATTTTTTAGGCGTATCATGAACAAGCTTATCTCTTTCTTCTACAGGTATATCTTTACTTAAATTATTTACTTTCTTTAGTTTTGGTAAGCTGTAAATTACATAACTAAAGAAGAAAATGAACCACCAAATAGATCTAATCATAATAATTCTCCCTAAATGTTTTTTCTTTTAGGCTGTGTTAAAGGTTGCTGTTGATTTCCGTGGAAGGCTTCGCTTTCCGCGGGCTGTAAAAAGGAAGGTTATTTTCACTGTTGTGAAAAAACCTACTCCTCGGCGCAAGCGCCTGTGGGGTCTCCCGCTCCCCGCTTCTCCCGCAGGAGTCTCAGCCTTCCACGAAAAACAACAGGTAAGTATATAAATATCAACACTAAGCTTTATACAGTCTTCTTTTATATACATTGAAATAATAGTTATATTTATTCTTCTCGTCTATTTCCCCTTTTTTGGAGGATAATAGTTCCCACTCGTCTACGTTCCATTCAGGGAAAAACGCGTCACCTTCAAATTCCTCATCAATATATGTGACATAGAGGAAGTCAGCGTGCTCAATAGCTTGTTTATAAATAGTCGCACCACCAATGATAAAGGTCTCTTGCTCTTTAGCTAGTTGTAGCGCTTCATCAAGTGAAGAAATTAATTCACATCCAGTAGCTTCAAAGTCTAGTTGTGATGTAATCACTACGTTTTTTCGTCTTGGTAATGCTTTGCCGATTGACTGAAACGTTTTTCTTCCCATCACGACTGTTTTACCTAGAGTAGTTTCCTTGAAGTAGCGTAAATCTGCAGGTAAATGCCATGGCATTTTGTTATCTTTTCCTATCACTTTATTTCGTCCATAAGCGACAATTAAACTAATCATACACTTACCACGCCTTTAATATGAGGGTGGGCTTCATAGTCTTCTAACGTAAAGTCTTCAAACTTGAAATCAAAAATAGATGTAATTTCTTTATTTATTTTCATCGTAGGAAGATTTTTTGGATCACGTGTAAGTTGTGTTTGTACTTGTTCCAAGTGATTTGAATAAATATGTGCATCCCCAAGCGTATGGATAAACTCCCCTGGTTCAAGGTCACATACTTGAGCAACCATCATTGTTAATAAAGCATACGACGCGATGTTAAATGGAACACCAAGGAAAACATCTGCTGAACGTTGGTAAAGTTGACATGATAGCTTACCTTCAGCTACGTAAAATTGGAACATCATGTGACATGGAGGAAGTGCCATAGAATCAACGTGTGCAACGTTCCAAGCATTCACAATTAATCTTCTCGAGTCTGGATTATTTTTAATTTGCTCAATAACATTAGACAATTGATCGATACTTTCTCCATTAGAGGTTGGCCATGAACGCCATTGGAATCCGTACACCGGGCCAAGATCTCCATTCTCATCCGCCCACTCATTCCAAATTCTAACTCCATTTTCTTGTAAATACTTCACATTTGTATCTCCACTAATAAACCATAATAGTTCATGGATAATTGATTTTAAGTGTAGTTTTTTTGTAGTTACGAGGGGAAAACCTTCCTGGAGGTTGAATCGCATTTGATAACCGAATGTTGAAATGGTACCAGTACCAGTTCTATCTTCTTTTTTCGTGCCATTGTTTAAAATATGCTCACATAATTGTAAGTATTGTTTCATAAGTCTAACCTCCATATGTATTACTATTTAAAATGAACCTATATTATTTTAACATAAAAGTTTATATTTTTTATGAAAAGGGTATAAAAAAACATACTACACGTGTGTAGTATGTTAGTAAAGCAATGATCTTTTAAATGTGAACTCGGTATGAGCTGGTAAATGATCGAGCGTTTCAAAAAAACTATATGTTTTTGGTGCATGGAGTTGTAGCTTTTCACGAGTTGCGTCATTTAAAAAGTACATAGCAAATGTTTCTGCGAAATATTCTTCAATAAAATGCAAAAAGTAGTTTTGATTTGGAAATAAAATTGGCGCTTCTTCTTTCCAAATAGTTTGGAACATTTCATTGTATCGTATATTCCCATATACGAATCGATCGATGGAATGAGCTAATTCGTGTAGTTCCAAATTAATAGAACTATGACCGTTACCAGGATGACTATGACCTATTTTAGCTAAAACTAACTTGGAGCCCCCGATACCAGGGACGTTATCCCATGTTGGCCCGTTTGATGTATACCCTCTAGGTTGACTACCTCTTAAATGTTCAAACCCTTCCACATCTGTAAGTAATCCATCAAATAAGTATAATTGAACATTTTGTCTTACAAGTGTTCTTAATACAGGTTCAGGTACTAATGATACATTTTGTATCATATAGAAAGCTTCATCTATTGCAAAATCACTTTGTGGTAATAGAATTAATCTGCCTAATAAATCTTGGCTAGGGAGTTCAGAGGTCAATTCTAACATTTCTATAGAAGGGTGATTTTTTAATGATATAGCTTCATTACTAGCAAATACGTTCCAATATACTGGTATAAAACAAATGGAGACTAATAATAGTATAGATATAATACGCCTTCTCATATAATCAACTCCACCTAGAAGAAAGTCTTGATGAATTTATTAAAAAATTCATATTATCTGAATATTGTACTATTATTATATCATTTTTATTTTTAAAGAGAATGATAATTTTGTAAACTTTCTGTAATAATAGGTGGTAATTCATGGTACAGTAATCATTTTTTGCAAAAAGAAAGAAGCCTAAAAAGACTTCTTTCTATACGTAGTTAGTTCATCCATTTAGGTGGTGTGTTTTTAGACCAATAAATGCTTCCTAACATATGGTGTTGTTGAAAGTTATCATGCATTGTGTGGTAATGGAAATTGAAATAATAACCTTCTAAAGGTGGACGGTCTTTACGAACGTGAAAACGTACGATATCTTTACCTGTTTCTGTTGAATATATATGAAAGATTTTCTCGCTATTACCACCAGTCGGTTTTTCAGAAATAGCTAAGTAATTCATTTCTGTCTCATCAAATTGTTCTGCTAAGGAAGCAATTACTTCTTCCATTTTCGGTAAAATAACTTCATTGAATTCATCTTCTATAACTAGCGCTATTTTTGGTCCGAATTTTTCAAAAGATTGCTCTTTTGCCATAAAAGTAGCTAGTTGCAGGAATTCTTCTTTAGAATCTTTTTCAATATTTTCTATTATAGTGGTTTCAATAATTGAATTATCTGTAAAATTAGTGGTTTGTTTTCCATCGTTATTTTCTGCCAGCAAATATGCTGGAGGAGCTACTGTACCAAATGTTAAAGTAGTAATTAGGATAACTAAGGATTTTTTTAACCATTTAGGCATATGTATCTTCCTTTCTAGTAAGAAAAACATAAATCATGAAATCTATGGACCTAGTATAACATAAATTTTGAATATTTAACTAATAAGAAGTATCGATTTTTTGTCATTTTAGAATATAATATATCCTTTCATAAAAAATACAAATTGTTCTTTTATCATTTCAAGTTTTTTTGGTACAATAAGGAGTAGATTTATTTACATATTGGAGGTACAAAAAATGGAAATGACTGATGTTTTATTTATTGTCACTAGTTTCGTTACACTTGGCTATATGATGTACTTATGTATTGCTGATTAATTTTAAGATGGAACAACAAAAAAAGGCTGACTACTTGTCAGCCTTTTTTTTAATGTTTTTTCTGTTTTTTCTTGCTAGAGGATTGTTGATGCCCATCAGTTAATTCGTTTTCAGTAGTACCTTGACCTTCCACTTGAGAAGAATTCAAGCCTATTGTTGCTGGATTTTTCTTATGTTTATTTGCCAAAAGGATCACCTCCATTAATTAAGGTGTCCAATTCTTTTATAATTTCTCCAAAACTCCGTAATGAAACTTGGCTGTTTTTCTTTTCTCAACAGTAAATCCGTATCTTTCAAACTTTCCACTTTTCCAGTGGTCTTTTAAAACGACCCGCTCCTTCGCTACGCGTAGAGCTTCTTTAAAAATGTAATCATGAAAAGATGAATAGGTTGCGATTGATTTTAGTGGAGAAATCCCATTTGATTCTTCGATTTGTAATTCAAACATCGGATCAAAATAGACCACATCAAAACTGTTGGATGGGAGGCTTTCTAAAAAACTTGTATGATCACTATTCACTACCGTTATTCTACGCATAGCATTATTAAAGTCCTCGATGTCTGTGTCCCACTGTTGTAAGCCTGTTTTAACTAAAAAAGATAAGAAAAAATTACTTTCAATCCCAACGACCTTTCCTTTTTCACCTGTAATTATACTGGCAATAATACTGTCAGAGGCTAACCCTAATGTGCAGTCTAGGAATGTCATGGAGCTTGTTAGTTTTGTCGCTTGTAAGAACGGTTCTGTTTCACCCCGTGTAATTCTTTTTGCCCGAAAAGCTGCAGAATTTGGATGGAAAAAGATTGGTTCCTCAGAATGAATAGGGTGCCATTCGAATCGTTCTTTTCCTATAACAATGCAATCGCTTTTCGTTTCATCTTGTAGGAATTTAATTGATTTTTTATGTCGATCTACATATTGCACCTTTAATTCATTCGCTATCTTCTTCGCTAGGTGTGTCATTTCGCTATTTGTTCTACCAGCTGTTGTGACTATCATAAGTGTTTTCCTCTTTAAATTTTGGAGTTTTCATATATTTAATATATAAATTCTTAACCGTTCCTTTCCGCTGCAGGCACTACGCGGGGAGCGACGTGAGCCTCGTTGTCCCGCCTGTGGGGCCTCACGCTTCGCTCTTTTTACCGCAGGAGTCGAGTGCCTTCCGCTCCAATCCACTCTATTTTTAATACAATACAAAAGCAAACAATTTTCACTTAATATTTAAAGAAAAAATCGACTATTAATGGAAGTTCATTAATAGCCGAAAGTTTATATTAGCAATGCTCGTTGAAGCTAGCTAAGAGATTTTTCATAATCGTTTCCATATCATTACCTTCAATGTCATGACGATGGATGAAGTGTACCACTTCTTTACCTTTTAATAGCGCCATAGATGGTGAAGATGGTGGAGTGTCTCCAAAGTACTCTCTCATTTTAGCAGTTGCTTCTTTGTCTTGCCCTGCAAAAACGGTAACCAATTTATCTGGAGCTTTTTCAGCTTGTACTATTGCCTGCGTAGCGGCTGGTCTAGCTAGTCCTGCTGCACATCCACAAACAGAATTCACGACAACAAGAGTAGTTCCAGTTGTTTGATCCATATATGCTTCTACATCTTCACTTGTTGTTAATTCTTCAAATCCATTACGAGTTAATTCTGCTCTCATTGGTAAAACCATTTGTTTCATGTATTCTTCATAAGCCATTGACATAGCGTTCACCTCATATTAATTAATTATTACGTTCAGTCATTTGTTTCCAAACAGAACCTTTTGCTTCTTCTCCACCTTCGATTCGTTCGATAGCCATTTTAATTTGCATGCTTACTTCGAATTCGGAATCGTTTTCTGCTTCTTTTAATGCAGGAAGTGCTCTTTCATCTCCTACTTCGTATAAGAACATTGCTGCTCTCCAACGAACTAGTTTATTTTTATCTTTTAGGGATTCCATCATTGCATCCATTGCACTTGGATTTCCAATATCAGATAAACAATCTCCTGCTGTTCGACGTACCGTTACCGTTTTATCTTTTAGAGCTTTATAAAGGTAAGGTAAAACAGATTCTTTTTCTATCATTCCTAAATAAACGGTCGCTAAACGTCTAATGGATGCTTTTTCGTCATCTAGTGCTTTCGCTATGACAGGTAAGTCTTCTTCTGTTGGGTCCATTTGTTCTAATGCTCGATATCGTTCAGACCAATCAGGGTTATCAAACATTTCAAGACTTACTTTCACTTTTTCACGTTTTATAGGTTGGCTAGTTTTTGTTTCCGCATGTAGTAATAAGCGATTTAGTCTGTCTTCTGGATAAGCAGCGGAGATTTCTTCTACTACTTCTAGGCCAACTGATTCTAAATCACCGTAGCGTACTCCTTGTTCTTTCCATTCTCTTTCTAATACAACGTTATCGTTTTGTTGCTGGGCCGTTATAGCAACTTTACTGAAACGTTCTGGTAACCCGAATCTTTTTTCTTGTTCACCGTCTGTTAATTTCACTTGCATTGGAATTCCTCGGAACATTTGTACAAGCACTTTCACTTCACCAAAGCCGTTATTGGGATTGTAAGCTTGGCCTGTATTGTTTGGATCAGATTCTTCACCGAATATTGTACGCACGTGTGATAGAATTGGTTTCCAATCAAATTTTGCATTACGTTCTAGTGCTAAAAAGTCAGCAACATGATAAACACCTTTTACTCCTTCTACTTTTAATATTTCTTGAATAAGTTGTGGTGCTTCTGTTGCATTGTCTTTTGTATAGTTGTTTCGTTTACTTGCTGGTAGTTCTTTATCTAATAACACTTTCATCGTATTAGGACTTGGTGTAGGTTCGATCGTTTTTATCTTCAAGACGTATCGCTCCTTTTTTCTTTTTCTGTGTTTATGACCGCTGATGATTTCCGTTCAAGGCTTCGCTTTCCGCGGGCGGGCCGGGAGCCTCCTCGGCGCAGTCTCGCCTGTGGGGTCTCCCGCTCCCCGCTACTCCCGCAGGAGTCTCCGCCTAGTACGGAAATCAACAGCTAATTAGCGTTATATATCAATAGAATATGGTATAACGCAACTTTTTTAAAACACGATCAATCGTTTGTCTTTTATTAATCTTATCATATCTTCGTTATTGATTCGCTTTTTCTGCCTCGATGGTTTCGACTTTTTCAGAAAGTTCTTCCCAGCGTTCCATTAGTTGTTCTAGTTGGGATGTAGCGTTTTTTTGTTTTTCCATCCACTCACTAATTTTACCGTAGTCACTACCTGCGTTTGAAATTTCGGTTTCTATTTGTTCAAGTGATTCCTCTAATGAGCTGATTCGTTCTTCAATTGTGTCCCAATCTTTTTGTTCTTGATACGTTAATCGTAATGCCTTCCCCTTTTGCTTTTTATCAACAGTTGCTTCGCTTTTTACTTGTGTAGCTTTTTTATCTAGTTCTTTTTGTTGTTGCACTCGGAGCAAATAGTCTGTGTACTCCCCGAATATTCTTTCTACAGAACCTCGTCCGTCTAGTATTAAGAGCTCATCTACAACTTTATCTAGGAAATATCTGTCATGCGATACTGTCACAACTACTCCAGGGAATTCATCTAAGTAAGCTTCTAAAATGGTTAATGTTTCTGTATCTAGATCGTTTGTTGGCTCATCTAATAAAAGTAAATTCGGTTGAGACATAAGAATTCTTAATAGATAAAGTCTTTTTCTTTCGCCACCGGATAGTTTATATATAGGAGTGCCGTGAGAGTGTGGTGGAAATAGAAATCTCTCTAATAATTGTGCAGCACTTAAAAAAGAGCCATCTGCAGAATGGAGTACTTCTGCTTCTTCTTTTATATACTCGATCATACGTTGGTTTTCGTTCATATCTAGTTGTTCTTGGGTATAATAACCAATCTTTACAGTTGTTCCTCTATCTACTTCACCACTAGTTGGATCTTTTTTATCTGCTATTAAGTTTAATAGTGTAGATTTGCCTGCGCCGTTAGGACCAACAATTCCGATACGGTCTTTTTGCTTTAATAACAAGTCAATATGTTTAAGGATGGTCTTTTCACCAAAAATTACGGATACACCTTTTAGCTCAACTACTTTTCTCCCTAGTCTAGCAGATCCTGAAACGATTTCCATTTTCTCATCAGAAGAAGAAGGCATGTTATCTTCTAAGTTTTCAAACCTTTTAATTCTAGCTTTTTGCTTCGTTGTACGAGCTTTTGCTCCTTTTCGCATCCATTCTAACTCTTGACGATACAAGCTTTTCTGTTTTGCTTCCGCTTTCGCCATGTCTTCTAGCCTAATAGCTTTTGCTTCTAAGTAACTCGCATAGTTTCCTTCATATGTATACAGATTCCCGCTTGAAAGTTCAAATATTTTAGTCGTAACTTTATCTAGAAAGTATCGATCATGTGTTACTAGTAAAACGGAACCATTATAGCGTAGTAAATAGTCTTCTAACCATTGAATGGTTTCGAAGTCTAGATGGTTAGTAGGCTCATCTAAAATAAGTAAATCGGATTCTTCCATTAATACTTGAGCCAATGCCACACGTTTTTTTTGGCCACCAGATAGTTGTCCAACTTTTAATGTTACATTTTCAATTCCAAGCTTATGTAACATTGCTTTTGCATTCGAACTTCTATCCCATGCTTGTTTTGCATCCATTTCTTGTTGAAGAACTGTAAAACTAGTTTGAAGGCTCTCGTTTTCAGGATTGTTTTGTAACGCTTGCATACAATTTTCATATTCTTTAATTGTACGGTTTAACTCATTTTCTTCAGCAAATATTTGTTCCAATACCGTGTTCTCTTCATTCAACTCGGGATTTTGTGTCAAAAAAGAAATAGAATAATCAGAAGATGAGACTACTTCCCCTTCATCTGCTGCTTCTAGACCTGCAATGATTTTAAGGAATGTTGATTTACCAGTACCATTAACACCGATTAAACCAACTCTTTCTTTTTCTTGTATACTAAAAGAAACTCTTTTTAATAATTCTTTTTCTACATATGTTTTACTTATGTTTTCTGCTACAATCATTTTCATTTATTTTACTTCCCATTCTTTCATAAATTGATCTAAAAAGTTTTGTAAAAATGTATGTCGTTCGACAGCAATTTCTTTCGCTGTATTTGTATGAAGTGTATCTTTCAATTTTAATAACTTTTCATAAAAGTGGTTAATGGCTGTTGATTTTTCTGTTCTGTATTGCACATAGTCCATCTTATCTCTAACAGGTATGGATGGATCAAACATAGCTTGGTCTTTTGCACCAGAATACATGAATGTTCTTGCTACACCAATAGCACCTAATGCATCTAAACGGTCGGCATCCTGAACAATCTTACTTTCAATCGATGTTAACTCTTCCCCATTCCCACCTTTAAACCCAATTGTTTCTATTATGTAAAATATATTAGTTATTTCATATTCAGTAAGTTGATATTGTTGTAACAGAAGATCAATTTCTTCCTTCGCTTTCTTTTTATCTTTTACTAGTTTATCATCCATAACATCATGTAGAAGAGCCGCAATTTCTACGATCTTTATGTTGGCTTTTTCTTTATGTGCTATTTGAATGGCTACTTTACGGACGCGGTCAATGTGATACCAATCATGCCCAGTTGTATCATTTCCTAATTTGTCTATAACAAATTGTTCTATTTCTCTCAAATGAATTTCCTCCTACTACACGCAGTATTACTGCCTCATGTTTCATTTTATCAAATCTTGTACATTTTTTAAATGTAAGTGTGTTTATAAATGTGTAAAGAACCTTTTTAACCTAGGAAGAATAGTATTCATTAAAGAAAAATGAAAAGGTTGATACAAAATGGTGTACTTTTATCGTGATAATGGTCAGATACCGCAAATTGGTACAGCGTGGTTAGGTACACATGTTGTGACTATTAGGTGTTCGTATACAGAAGATGTTTTTTATTCTTTGACGAGTAGTGATCATGCACCATTGGAGCCGGCAAGCTCTTCTTGTGCAGAAACGCTTTCAAGGTATTTTAGTATTGGTTATCAATTAGTTGGTGCGTATCCTTATGGAGGCGAGATTTTGTATGTTTTTATTTATAGATAGGAATATTTGAATATGTAAATTGGGCATGAAAAGTTTATTTCAGCGGCAGGTGCTCGCTTTCCGCGGGCGGTCGCAGGAGCCTCCTCGGCGCTTTAGCGCCTGTGGGGTCTCCTTTGACGGGCTTTCCCGCAGGAGTCTCACACCTGCCGCTGAAATAAACTTAGGAAAGTATTAAAAATTCAATACTAATCAATTAATAATAAATACAAACTTAAGAAATAAATTTAAAAAGTCATGAATCCATTAAAAAACTGGTTCATGACTTTTTTATTTTATTAATTATTCGTGATACCAAGATACGCCTACTGTGTTTACGCCGGCGTGTACGGCGATGGTTGTGGATAGTGGGCATAGTCGTGTTTGTAGGTCTGGATATTTTGCTTCAATTGTACTTTTTATTTCAATTGCCGGATCTATATCTCGGCCGTGTAAAACGAATACTTCTTTAACCGTACCTTTAGCTACAGCAGCATCTAATAAGTCATGTAAACGTTGAACTGCTTTTTTATCTGTACGGACACGGTCTGCTACATCTAATTTTCCTTCTTCAATAGCGATAATTGGTTTAATTTGTAGTAGACTGCCTAAAAACTTTTGTAGTCCGGTCATTCTTCCGCTTCTATGTAGTTGCTCTAAGCTGCCAATTAGTACGTATGTTTCGTTCTTATCAGACATCACGTCTAGTTTTGAAATGATTTCTTCTGCATTATGCCCTTCATCATATAAAGAGATAGCTTTTTTAACCATTGCGGACAACGGGTATGAAAGAACTTTTGAATCTACTGTGTGCACTGGTATTTCTACTAGCTCCGCTGCTTGCGTACTAGAGGAGATTGTCCCACTTAAGTGCTTTGAAAGATGAATTGAGATAATCCTGTCATAATTTTCTGATAGTTTATTATACAGTTCTGCAAATGTACCAACGGATGGTTGTGAAGTTTTTGGTGGTACTTCACTACTTGTTAACTTTGTGTAGAATTCTTCAAAACTAATGTTAATCCCATCTAAATATTCTTCGTTGTCAAAGTATATAATCATTGGTACGCTGTATACATCTGGGTGATTCAATAATTCCTCGTCTAATGTTGCAGTACTATCTGTAACCCATGCAATTCTTTCCATAAAAATTCCCCTCTCATAAGTAGATATAATATGTATATTCTACTATTCTACCAAAAATCCATTTATTTTTGGGAAAACTTTTAAAGCGTTTTCATAAAAAACTTTTTCATGGTGTTGAACTGGTATTATTTCTTTAATAAAACTAATATAGTCAGCCATCGAAATGAGTGGCCAGTCTGTACCAAATAGTAGTTTTTCATAATGATCGCAGTAATCTAATGCCTGTCGTAGATGATTGGTAAAATTAGTTTCCATGTGTCTTTGGACATCCTTTTTTGTCCCTACAATTAAACCAGAAAGGTCTGCATACATATTTCTGTTTTTATAAACAACTTCTGCTCCATCTAACACCCATGGATCGCCAAAGTGAGCCATCACAAACGTTACATCTCTATTAAATACTGCCACTTCATCAAGTGTTAGTGGATGGGAATATTTTAATAATCCTCTTTCGGAGTATGTATCTCCTGTATGAAAAACAACGGGTACTTTATATTTTGCAGCAAGTTCAAAAACAGGTTTATATGTTTCATCGTAAGCATAAAAAGGATAATATCCTAAATAAATTTTGAATCCGACAACATTGGGTAGTTTAATTTTTTCTTCTAGTAGAGATAAATGTTCTCGTTCTAATTTATATGGATTTATTCCTAAGCAATGTACGATTGATTTTGGCGAGTCTAACTCTAAGTCAAGCTCCATCGGTGTTTGTGACTTGTAATCCGGGAATCCATTCGACTCTGTCTCTGTTAATCCCATCGCAATACTAAGAACAACGTTATTTTCAAGCATTTCTCTTTCTAGTCCTTCTCGGGAATAGGAAAGATTGGATAAGTTATTAGCTGTATCATGAAAGCTAGTAATGTTGGAATAATGGATATGAGCGTCTATAATCTTCATTCGTTCTCCTGCCTTTCTAGTACTAATAGGTTACCCAATTGAATAGCAGAAAAAAACGGCTGAATTTAATTTTTTCAGCCGATTCTTTATTTTAAGGCTCTGTTAAAAACCACTGTTGATTTCCGCGCAAGTCTCCTCTTTCCGCGGGCGTGGCTAGGTCATGCGGCTAGCTCCTCTATGATAAGCCATGGCCATCCTGAGGGGAAAATGCACCCTCAAGCTGCCCCTGTCTTATCCTTTTCGGAGCTGAACGAGCCGCATTTACTTTTCGTAGTGGCTGGAGCCTCCTCGGCTTCGCCTGTGGGGTCTCCAGTCCCCCGCTACTCCCGCAGGAGTCTACGACTTGCACGAAATCAACTGCTTGAAAGGTATCAAAATCAACATTAACCTTTAACATAGCTTATTATAATAGTTCTTCAATATCTTTTCTTAATTTGTTTGGATTCGTTGCAGACGCAAAGCGGGAAACCGGTTTGCCTTCTTTGTTTACGAGAAACTTAGTGAAATTCCACTTAACAGCTTTTGACCCCATTAATCCTGGTGCTTCTTCTTTTAAATACGTAAAGATGGGATGAGCTTCTTCGCCATTCACATCTACTTTTTTAAATAATGGGAAAGATACATTGAACTTTAGGCTACAGAACTCCTGGATTTGTACCTCCGTTCCAGGTTCTTGGTTGCCAAACTGATTACAAGGAAAGCCAAGAACAACGAACCCTTTGTCTTTGTAGTCGTTGTATAGGGATTCTAGTTCATCGTATTGAGGAGTAAATCCACATTTACTTGCTGTATTAACGATTAGGACAACTTGGTCTTTAAATTCTGACATAGACACTACGTTTCCGTTTATGTCTTCTGCTTTAAAATCGTAAAATGAAGTCATGAAAAGTAACCACCTTTGATTAGAAGTTACTTTTATTATGTATATTTCTACCGTTTATGTCTAATTATAAAGCTTTCTATTAGGATATAAGTGTGAATATACCATAAATGATTGCACTTGTTAAAAATAGACAAAACAGCGAAAGTGCGAAAATTTTCGTCTTATCCCACCCATCTTTTTCATCAAAGAAGTAATGTTTTATACTATTAAACAAGTCAATTACTAAACCAATAATCCCCATAGAAGTCCCCTCCTAAGCGTTCGATTTTAAAAAAGTAGTATAGTTATATATTAACATATTTTACTATTTTCTTGTTCGTTAAGTTCAGTCTTTTAAGAGTTTTTTTCATTAAGAAAGCAGCCGGATTTATTTATCATAGGCTGCTAAAAATAATATATTTATTTCAATGTTTTCACGATGTATGTTATTAAATTTCTCATATCATCTATATTTTCTTCATATATAGGTCGATTGATTTTCATAATAGTTGTTAATGTTTTTTCAATTTCTTGCCCGTGAGTATATTGAATCCTATGGGAATATGGCCATTGAGTACCCCATATACCATTTAATTTTGACTCCCAAGAAGGTATATCAATTAATTTTTGCTTAAACGAAACGGTTACTCTACAGCCTGGCTTATTAAGATCTTTTACTTTTTCATGTAAAAGTTCTGCGGTTAGGCTTTCTAGGTCAGTTCGCAAATCGATGCTGGCGGTAAGAATGTTATCGACTGTCACTTGCATGCGAAACAGACGTGACATATTGGCCAAATCAACGATATCTTCTCTGTTTACAACTCGAACTTCACCATCTAAATCTAAGTCATAAATGTCTCCTTCTATTACAACTTTTAAATTATCAAATACGGTTGGGTCAAACATTTTAAAACAACCCCACTGCCAAACCATCTTTATCTACGTCCATTTTTAAGGCTGCAGGTTCTTTTGGTAATCCAGGCATCGTCATTACGTTTCCTGTAAGGGCAACAATAAAGCCAGCGCCGATGGATGGTTTTAGTTCTCTAATTGTAACGGTAAAGTTTGTTGGTCGTCCAAGTTTCTTTGCGTCATCAGAAAGAGAATATTGTGTTTTGGCCATACAAATTGGTAGGTTCCCCCAACCTTCTCCTTCGTACTGTTGAATTTGTTTTTGCACAGCAGGAGCAAGATCTACGTCTTTTGCCCCGTACACTTTCGTTGCAATGGAGCGTATTTTTTCTTCAATAGAATCTGTAGATTGATATAAAGGAGTAAATTCACACTTTGGTTCATCCATCACTTTTAGTAATGTGTTAGCAAGAACTATTCCGCCTTCTCCGCCTTTTTCCCATACTTGTGTTAACGCAACTGGAATAAGGTTTTCTTCACACCATTCTTTAACGAAAGCAATTTCCGCTTCTGAGTCGGTAATAAATTCATTAATGGCAACAACAAATGGTAATCCGAACTGTTGGATTGTTTCTACATGTTTCTTTAAGTTCGTTATTCCTGTTTGTAAAGCAGTAACGTTTTCTTCTGTTAGCTGTTTTTTGTCGACGCCACCGTGCATTTTTAGAGCACGTATGGTTGCTACAATCACAACTGCTTCTGGTGTGCTACCTAGTGAAGGTGCTTTAATATGTAAAAACTTTTCTGCTCCTAAATCTGCGCCAAAGCCAGCCTCAGTGATCACATAGTCTCCTAGCTTAGCTGCCATTTTCGTAGCTAACACACTATTACAGCCGTGGGCGATGTTTGCAAAAGGTCCACCATGAATGATTGCTGGCGTATGTTCAATCGTTTGCACTAAGTTTGGTTTAAATGAATCTTTTAATAGAAGTGTTAACGCGCCTTCCACCTTTAAATCTGCAACCGTAATTGGTTTTTTACTCGTATCGTATGCAACAACAATTTTAGCAAGTCTCTTCTTTAAATCTGAAATACTATTGGCTAAGCAAAAAATAGCCATAATTTCCGAAGCTACCGTTATATCAAAACCGTCTTCACGAGGTACACCTTGACTCGGACCGCCAAGACCAACGACAACATTTCTTAATGCTCGATCATTTAAGTCTACTACTCGTTTCCAGACAATTCTTCTTGTATCAATATTTAATTGATTTCCTTGATGTATATGATTATCGATAAAGGCAGCAAGTGCATTATTAGTGGTTGTAATGGCATGAATATCGCCCGTAAAGTGAAGGTTTATATCTTCCATCGGTAAAACTTGTGAATATCCCCCACCAGTTGCTCCACCTTTTACTCCCATTGTTGGTCCAAGAGATGGTTCACGCATCGCAATGACAGCATTTTTTCCTATTCTATGAAAAGCTTGACCTAAACCAACTGTAACAGTAGATTTACCTTCTCCAGCAGGTGTTGGGTTAATTGCTGTTACTAAAATAACCTTTCCATCTTGTTTTGTTTCTAATCTTTTTAATAAATCTAAAGAAATTTTAGCTTTATAATGTCCATAGTTTTCTAATTCGTCTTCGTGAATATCTAGGTTAGCTGCAATTTCTTTGATTTTTAACAATTTGCTTTGTTGTGCAATTTCAATGTCAGATAATACTTTTCTTGTTGTATTTTTCACCAGGTTTCCCCCTTCAAATATTCTAAAATTATTGTACCACTAAAATCCAAAAGTACTATGTAAATTGATTAACTTGGACATATATAAAAATTCTAAAATAATATTTACAGAATATTTACACAAGTAGGAAAATTATTACGTAGGTTTTGCATTGTTTTAATAGTACGTACATATTTATGTGTTATTTTTCTTTTATATAGATTATTTAAAGGGGGGATTGCGTTGGAGAGTAAAGTAAAGGTTCTTATTTTAACTGCAACATACGGAAATGGTCACGTACAAGTTGCAAATACGTTAAAACTCGAATGTGAAAAGCGTGGTATGGAGGTTAAAGTTTGTGACCTCTTTGCAGAATCACACCCTAAAGTGACTAAAATGACAAAGAAGTTATATTTGAAAAGCTACTCCGTTGGAAAACAATTGTACCGACTCTTTTATTATGGAGTGGAAAAGGTTTATAACAAAAAACTATTTCGTTGGTATTATACGTTTGGAATGAATCGTTTACTGACATTAGTTCAACAAGAACAACCAGATATATTAATTAATACTTTTCCAATTAATGCAGTACCTGAATATAGAAAAATTACAGGGCATTATATACCAACTTACACAGTTGTGACAGATTTTTGTTTGCATAAGCTCTGGATTCATGAACTGATTGACGGCTATTTTGTAGCAACAAACGATGTTAAAAATAGTATAAGGAAATTTGGAACTCCTTCCTCTTCTATTAATGTTACAGGCATTCCTATTCGTAAAGCATTCTATGAAAAACAAATGAAGACAGAAATAATAAAAAAGTATAAGTTAAACAAAAACAAAAAGTTAATCCTTATTATGGCAGGTGCCCATGGAGTATTAAAAAATTTAACTACAACATGTGAAAGGTTACTTACTAACTCGGAAGTGGAAGTTGCGGTTGTGTGCGGAAATAACCTTATGCTTAAAAAAGAACTTGAAAACGCCATATCGTCTAATAGATTTCACGTTTATGGATTTGTAGATTCTATTCATGAATTCATGCAGGTTGCCACATGTGTGATAACAAAACCGGGTGGAATTACGTTAAGTGAGGCAACAGCAATTGGTGTTCCATTAATTTTGTATAACCCTGTACCTGGTCAAGAAAGAGAAAACGCCATCTATTTTCAAAAAAAAAGGGCAGCATTTATAGCATACAAAAAAGATGAGCTTATTATCTATGCATATAAAGTTTTAGGTGATGAAGACTTGCAAACAACCATGAGAGATTCTTGCAGAACTTTAAATGTACCTTTCTCTGCAGAAAAGATTGTCAATAGCATTATGAAAGAGAGGAAAAAGAAACGAGATTTTGTATTCCCTTCAACGACGAAGAAAAGTTTATAAGGGAGGTTGTTTTAATGGACACTAGTACACATTTTGCGATGGGATTAGGTTTAGGTGCACTAGCTCATCTTTCCCCTTCTGTTCAACAGCATCCAGAATTAGCAACAGCCATTATTTTAAGTACTGTAATTGGTTCAAACGCTCCCGACTTTGACTATATTTTCCGTTTAAAAAGTAACGGAGACTATATTAGACAGCATCGGGGATTATCTCATTCCTTATTTGCCTTACCTCTTTGGTCGTTAGTTATAAGTATTTTTTTATTTATATCTTTTCCTTCCGTCCCGTTCTTCCCTATCTTCTTTTGGACTTTTGTTGCTGTTAGCTTACATGTCGCTTTTGATGTTATGAATTTTTACGGCACACAAGTTATGAGGCCCTTTTCAAAAGAGTGGCTTTCACAAAACTTCATTCCACTATTCGATCCAGTTATTTTTCTACTCTTACTATCAGGTTTTTTCGCTTTTTTAATTGGTGCACGATTAGGTTTTAGCTTTCTTTTCGCTTGGGTTGGTATAGCTTTGCATTGTATCGTACGTTATATTTTGAAAAGACATTATCATTCTTACTTAAAAGATAAGAATCCCTTTTCAACAAGCATTACACTTATGCCTACATGCTACTTTCTTAAGTGGAACTTTATTATGGAAGAAAAAGATCAGTTTGTATTAGGAACCATGCATAAGAAAAAAAAGAAATTATTTGTGAAATTAGATAAGGAAGACTTATCTAATCCGTACATTGAGAAATCCAAAACCGATCTAAACGTCCAACACTTTTTAGCAAGTACTCAATTTGCTTACCCGATAGTTGATGAATCAAAGAAGCTAGTTGAGTGGATAGATTTACGTTATCGTAAATTTGAACAATTCCCATTTAAAGTTAAGGTGTATTTTGATGAAAATGATGTTGTAATTTCTTCTACTATTGGGTACCACCAGGTTAAAAACAGAGACAAAAAGTACCTCCCGATAAAAATACCAAATGAAATAAAGTAAATATGAAAAAGGTCATACAACGCTATGGCCTTTTTTACTCTTGTCATTAAATCACTACTTTATGATTGGTTGTTCATGTACACTTCTTCAAATGGTTGAACGACGACAAATCCGTTTCCGTTAAACTTCATTTGAATGGATTCTCCACTACCTCTTCCGAAAAACGTTTTTAGTTGAATATCGGTTACGAACTCTGGTTCTAGATTGCCAGACCAGGCAACTGTTGCGTTTGGATCTGTGTAAACCGGTTGGCCTGGGTACACCATAAGTGTCAACGGTTCGTAATGGGACGTAAAAGCTACCATCCCTCTTCCTTCCAACTTCACGTTAAAAAGTCCGCCAGCCATCATGCCGGCAATTCTTCTCATCAGCTTAATGTCCCAGTTTAAACCCGGTTCGAAAGCTAGCAAATCGTTCCCATTTATGTAAATACTATTTCCTTCAAGGTCAAGAATGGTAATCTTTTTGCCCTGATCGGCCAAATATAATTTTCCGTTTCCATTTGCTTTCATAAGCTGTGCACCTTCGCCTGTGAAAGTTTTCTTCAGAAGCTTTCCAATGCCATGCTCTAAAATGCCTTCGCGTTCAAATTTTATTTTTCCTTCGTAGGAGATCATGGAACCCATTTTTGCCCAAACTTGGCCATTTAAGTTTACTTCTAGTAATCTTTCTGTTTCTAATTCAAAAAAACCTTGCCCTCTATCTCTTTGTTTCGTTTGTTCAACAAATTGTTGAATAGAGTATTTAGACATTTACTTCTCCCCTTTTTCTAAATGGAACACCCACATAAATGTTAATGCTTGCTTTAAATGTCTTGGTAATCGGTTAACTTCTACTTTCTTTGCTTCCTCTTTATATACGGGCAAGCCTTCTAAAAGTTTCCAACCATTTTCAACAGCTAGTTGCTCGAACTCCCACGGCATCATCGTATTGCATATTACATCTTTTCCGTAAAGACGACTATAACTATTCGCTCTCGGTCCTGCTGTTGGTCCGAGAAGTCCTAAGAAAAGGTGACCGTTTGGCTTTAGTACTCTTTTCATCTCATGTAGAGCAACCAGAGGACTCTCTGTCCATTCTATGGAGTTAATTGCCATAATAGAATCGAAACTAGCGTCTTCAAATGGTAAAGAGGTTAAGTCCCCTTTTATAAAATGAGCATTAGGGTGATTGCGTTCCAATTGAGCTTTTTCTATCATTTTTTCAGCAATATCGACTCCAGTAGCCCTTAATCCAACAGATGCTAACAAAAAGGTACCAAATCCATCCCCACAACCGGCATCCAAAATTGTCGTTTCTTTAGTGACATTTTCTATTATGAATGGGATAATCGTTTTCCTACTACCTTTCAACCACATATTTTCACTATTTTCATTCCAAAAATCCGCTTTTTCGTTCCACATCTGTTCCGTTGTTTCGTTCCATTTGAATGGTTTCAATTATTTACACCTTCTTCTAAATTGGTTGAATTTTCTATCATTAGTATAAACTTATTGTAACAGGTAATAGTAAAAATGAACAAAGGAAAACGAATAGGAGTTGTTAAGATGAAAGAAACATTTGTCGCTGTTCAAAAAAATGGGGATGGAGACATTGTTCAATTCAAAACCTCTTCCGGTAGAGTATTAACCTACGAACAAGCATTAGCAGATGTGAATAATGGTGAAGTGCTTGGTGCAAATGTTTTCAAAGGAAAAGACGGAGAAATGTATATTCGTGGAAATGCCGACGGTGATCCGACGAATAATCTAGACAACTTACCTACTTTTTAATAAGGAGATGTGACGTTATGACAAAAGAACATAACAAAGGTAGTCGTAATCAAAATGGACCTGTAGGTGGATATACAGAAATTTACCGCACCCTTTTTGGTGATGCTGGTGATAATAGCAAAGGTAATAAACGTAATAAGGATCAAAAAGATAAAACAGAACACTAATTCTTTTAAAGGGGTGCATTTAAACACCCTTTTTTTATAGGGAGTGGTTTATTGAGAAAGATTATTTGTTTACTAATGTGCTGTTTTGTAAGTTTCACTAGTACTTCTCTTTTATCAGCCAACACATACAAAGCAGAACACACTCAACCGGCATATGCGAAGTGGGGAAAAATTGCCATGGAGCGTACGCAAGAAAAATACCCAAACGCTAAAATAGTCGATTATCTTTATGTTGGTTCCCAAAAATTGGACGCTTCTACAGCAGAAACATTCAAGCTATGGCTTAATGAGAACGATAGAGAGTTTGGAGTGTTCGTAACGATTAGGTACGATAATAAATCCGAACAAATACAAAACATAAATTTCCGTGAAACAGATAGATAACCGCCAATATTTTCAATTGGCCGTTATCTTTTTTTATGCATTATCAAAGTAGTGTTAGCTCTATAAATTAATTCCTTTTTCTATCTTATTACTTGTTGAACTTCTTTCTTCAATTCTAAGAGTAATCCATCCACTTATAAAAAGAATAATGGAACCTAAATAAAAGATTAAGTCGATGGTTAAGAAATCGATGATAAATCCACTAATAATAACGGCAATCCCTGAGAAAATAGATACCCAGAAATGGTAAGAACCGATCATCTCTCCTCTAGCTCTTCCATCCGTAACGTCAGCAATTATGGCTTTTTCACTTGTTTTTTGCATGGCTCCTATAATACCGAGAATGACTTGCAACGTATAAACTTGCCAAATATTTGTGACGATCGGAAAGAATAAGAATAACAGTGCAGTTCCCCATGCATTAATTATTAGAAAAATACGTCTTCCAAACCTATCTGACATTTTCCCAATCCATTTATGCACAAATGCAGCACTTAACGTAAACAAACCATATGCTATTCCAAACTCAGAAAAGTTTGCTCCTATTTCTTTTAAAAAGAGGATATAAAAAGGAAAAACGATTCCTGTTCCAAATAAGACAACACTTTGTGAAATCATGATCCATTTTAAATTCATCGTTTTGCATACCTTTCATAGAAGTTGTTCATAAAGCGCTCATTAGGGTCATATTTGTTTTTCATTTCAAAGAATGAATCAATTTCAGGGTAGGCTTGTCGAATTTGGTTATCTGTTGGGAATAGTTGATAGACTAAATAATATTTACCATCTAATGTTAATGCGGCATCTACCATCTTTTGAGTTGCCTGCTCCATCTTCTTCACTTCTTCTTCCGTAAACCCTTGATTAAAGTAAAGAACAAGTGCAAATGTATCATGATTTGTATAGCTTAAATATGCTTCATCATTAGCAGGAGTATATCTCACTGTTACATTTAATAAGTTCAATTTGTCTTCAATCACTATTTCTCTTAATTCATCTACAAACTGTGAAAAGTTGTCGACTGGAATAAAGTATTCTTGTAAAATATCTGTATCCTTTGGAGAGTAATAATCTAGAAATTGAATAGGTGGTCTCATTGCGTTATTTCTTGAGATTATTTCCTCTTCTTTTCCCATTGCGTAAAATTTTTGCTGTATCTTCCAAACGAGAGCTTTTCCCCAGTCATAATGACGAGAAAGTCCAAATACAAACTTATCCCTTCTTACGTTTTTCTCATCGTGTAAAGGTAATAATTCAGCTATTTGTTCTTCCGTAAGTGACTTACTTACATCTGATCCAACTTTCTTATAAGTAGTCATATATAATTCTTCCAGCAATAGATTAGTAGGCACAGAAAGTCTAGCAAAATGGAGTCCAACGTCAGGGTTGTTTCTTATATGTTCTACAAAATATGCTGGGTAGTCGTGATAGTCTACTTTCACCGTTTCCGCAATGTACAAATCGTTTGTGGTTAATTCTAACGTCACATCTAAAATGACGCCAAACAAGCCAAATCCTCCTATTACTAAAGGAAATAGTTCTTCATTTTCCGTTCTACTTACATTAAGCACCGTTCCGCTTTCTTTGAGTAATCGGAATGATTGCACTGTTTCTATTAATGGACCAAAATTAGGATCGCGGCCATGTACGTTAGAACTTAACGAACCTCCTATGGAAAAGATATTCGATGACTGCATCACTTTTACGGAAAGATTGTAAGGGTTTATGTACTCTTGTATGTCAGCCCACGTAACACCACTTTGTACGGTGATCGTTTTCTCTTGTTCATTGAAATCTACTATTTTGTTATAGTGGGACATATCAATCCATAAGGAATCTTTGTAAAATGCATGCCCTCCTTGACTGTGTCTCGTTCCAGCAATCGAAATCTTTAAGTTATTCTCACGTGCATTTCTTACGGCTTCTTCTATCGATTCTTGTTCTTTACCTTCTACTATTTTCATTATTTTTTCAGGAAAAAGCCTGCTAACATCATGTATAAGCAGCTCATCTTTCAAATCCTTTTGTGTAAAGGAGTAGAATAATAGACTACTATATAGCATTGTTACAATCAGAAAACCGATAATTAGTTTTGATGGCATTGTTTTTATTTTCATAAGGGCACCTCTAGTATAAGTTAAGATGACTTCATAACTTGTTTAAATACACGGTTCGCTTCTTCTTTATCAAAACTGCTGAAAAGACGATAATCATGTTCATTTATTATTCGGAAATGCTGACTAACTACATTTTGTTGAAGTCGATATCCATTTTCAGTTTTGATTTCTTTCCACCATACTTTTCCACCCAACGTTTTATCACGAGGTTCAAAAATGTGCTCATGAGCAACGGTCTCGATTACTTCTAGTGGCGTGGGACCAAGGATGGCATGTAATATTTCACTATTTTTAAATAATGCACATATGGCAATGACTGTTGTCCAATTGGCATCTGTTCGTTCTTTTTCTATTTGCACAAGCGTCTTTTTCGATATTCCTAAAACTTCCGCCATTTCATCTTGCGTGTATCCTCTTTCTGTTCGAATTAACTTGAACTTTGAAGAGATAAGCTCGATTACTTCTTTTTTCTTCATTAGTTAAACCACTCCTTTTACTATTGTTACTATAAGTGTAATTTTACACTTATAGGCTATTTATTACAATATTTTTCCTCTTAAATAAAAATATTTTTTTAGTATATATACAGGTAAAAGTACATATTTTTCTATGAAATGATTTGTTTTGCGACAATCTTATAGAAATTAGGTGAAAGTAAATGTTTGTAGTGAAATATTTTGAAAACAAAAACTTATTGTTAAGTCAGTTAGTTAAAAATTTGCCTACTGAAGGATCAGAGTTGAAAATCAAAGGAAAAAAAGGGAAAATTGAAAGCATCGTTTCTATTGATGAAAAAAATTATCATGTTCAGGTTACGCTGGATAAGGTGGTAAAAAGTAAGTTTGTCGTTGATAATTCGAAGAAGAAAAAAAGATAAGGTGTTTTCGGAAAGGTCGAAATAGGCTTAAAAAGGGGAAAATAGATATTAAAGTGCCGGTGGTGTGGCCGACTCCTGCGGGAGAAGGAAGGCTGGTGAGACCCCACAGAACCCTTGGGCTCGAGGAGGCTCACCGCCTCCCCCGCGGAAAGCGGCCACACCACCGGCACGACTATAATACGGTAAATTTATTGTAGAAATAGTTCTATGTCGAAAGAATTATTATACTAGTTTCCTTAAATATCAAACAAAAATTGTACTTTATCGTCCTTCCATTGAAGTTTAGCATTAAACACTTTTTCTCCTTTTTTAAAGCCTTTAATAACATCCGTAGCTCCTTCATTCAAAATCTTCTTTGCATTCGCTTGAGAGATCGTTTTACCGAGAATTTTCTTAGACATCGTAAAATTACATTTTGTTTTACTGTAATTCGAGCAGCCATAAAAGCTACCTTTATCCACGACATCTCCATCACATTTTTTACAGTTGCCTATTTTTGTTCCTACTGTTTTAAACTTCTTTTTATATTTACTGTCACGACTAAATTCCGTTAAATCGTAACTTTCAAAATTCCAATTTTCACTTTCCACCTTAGCATCATCAATTAATTTTTCAGTAAGCTTCTTTGCTTGTTCCATAAATTGTTGCGGAGATGCTTTCCCGTCCCCAATTTCACTTAAGCGTTGTTCCCATTTCGCCGTCATCTCTGGAGATGCAAGGATGCTTTCGCCCAACGATTGAATTAATAATTTCCCTTTGTTCGTTGCGAACACTTGATTTTTCTTTACGTCTATATATTTTCGGTCCTTCAGTACACCAATAATTCCAGCTCGAGTTGCTTCGGTACCTAGACCTTCTGTACTGTTTAATACTTTACTTAGTTCTCCATCTTCTAAATGCTTACCCGCTGTTTTCATTAGCGTGATAAGTTGTCCTTCTGTATACCTTTTAGGTGGTTGTGTTTTCCCATCTTTTACTTTAACGTCTTGAACAACTCCCTCTTCTCCTTCTGAAAGTGTAGGTAAGTCTTGTTCGTCTTCATCCGTTTCTTCTTTTTTATTCCCATAAATAACTTTTCTCCAGCCTTCTTGTATTTGCTCTTTTCCTTTTGATAGAAAAGTAGCACGATCATCGACTACCGTATTTATGGTTGTATAGTCAAAAATTGCTTTCTCATAATGGGCCGCTATTAATCGCTGTACAATTAGGGAATAAATCTTTGATTCTTCACCAGACATTTTAGAAGGTTCTGTTACTTGCTCTGTCGGAATAATGGCATAGTGATCCGTCACTTTTTTCTCATTCACATAGCGCTTATTATTCATAATGGACTTTACCGGTAACGGAAAAAATGATTGAAATGCATCTAGCCTACTCAATTTGTTTAACGTATCTGGAAAGCCTGCTGCTTCTTCTTTCGTTACAAAACTAGAGTCAGATCTAGGATAAGAAATGATTCCTTTTACATACAGTTTTTGTGCAATTTCTAACGTCATTTGTGGAGAAAATTTATACATTCTATTGGCTGTAGCCTGTAAAGAAGATAAATTATGTAACAGCGGAGGTTGGAACTCTTTTCTCTCTTTTTCGGTTGAATCTATTTTCGCAGTTTTCCCTTTACAAAATTGCATGACTTTATATGCCAGTTCTTCGTTATCGAGTCGTGACTCATTTTCCTTATGCCATTTCCCTTCAAACGTTTTGCCGTCCATATTAAAGGTTGCTAGCACTTCCCAAAAAGGTTTAGAAACGAAGTTATCAATCTCTAATTCTCTTTTTACTATAAGGGCTAGTGTCGGAGTTTGGACTCTCCCAGTAGAAAAAACGTCTGATACACCTTTTTGCTGTAAAAGTAATGTGTAAGCTCTAGAGGCATTCATTCCGATTAACCAGTCTGCACAAGCTCTACTTAAAGCCTCGTAATATATGTTTCTTGTATCTTGTTCATCCAATAGGTTTTCAAAGCCTTTAATGACAGATTTAGGTGTTAAAGAAGAAATCCATAACCGTTTCATTGGCTTTTTATTTTTACATTGCGTAAGAATAACACGGATGATGGCTTCCCCTTCACGTTCTGCGTCTCCAGCAATAATGATTTCCTTCACTTCTTGTCTTTGAACGAGCTCTTTTACAATATTAAACTGCTTCCACTTTGATTTTGTCACTTTATGTTTAAAGCGTTCTGGTAAAATTGGTAGAGTTGTTAATGACCATTTTTTCCATTTCATATCGTATTCTTCTGGAGGTACTAGTTCACATAAATGGCCAACTGCCCAAGTTAATAGAGCTCCTTTTGGAAAGTGTTCACATGGACTAATTTCTACATAACCCGTTTTCTTTTTAAAAGTAAACGGTGATGCTAACTTTAACCCTTGGTCAGGTTTTTCGGCAATAATTAATTTCATAAGTGTTTCTCCTTGTTATTGGTGGATTTGTTTTAGAGGTTTTGTTGGAAGTTAAAACTCGAAGATTAATCTATTATACAACAAAAAAAAAGAACTGGATGAAAAATTTGCCCAGTTCACTTTGATCGTTTTAAAATTTGTTTTTAATGAAAATATGCTGTTATTATTCGTTTTTCGTATAGTTATAATACATTATGAAACGGACTCAATTGTTTATTATTGTGGAGCAGTATTTTTGAAGTTCTTCTAGTTCTTCGTCTTCTAAGGAGAATTCTAAGTATTTGTTTGTGTTGCTTTCGAAGACTTGGTATTGGGCAATTCTAGAAGCATTTTCGTCTACAGCAAAAATCAGTTTTATGTATATACCTTGTTCGGAAAATAGCTCATCCTCGGCCTCTACGTCTACTTGAAGGATGATTTCATATCTATCTCCAGCTAAAATTCCAGTTGGATCGTTTATTCGATCTATCGTATGGTTGGTTACATTCATTTTTTGCACTTCCTTTCGATATTGATAATCCATTATAACCATAATATATCCTCTAAGTAAATTTATAGGTAGTATTTTGTTTTCTTAATATCATTTATCCGGAAAATTTCTAATATATCCAGAAACCGTTGTCAAATGTAAAAAAAAGAACCTATCAATACATAGGCTCTCAATCCCTTACTTAAACCAGCCCTTTTCTTTTGACTGAGTTATCGCTTCGATTCTGTTTTTCACTTCTAATTTATCTAATATAGTGGAAATGTAATTTCGTACTGTACCAGATTTAATGCTCAATTCGTCTGCGATTTCTTTCGTGTTTTTTCCATCAGCAACAAGTCCTAGTACAGCTAATTCTCTTTCTGTTAATGGGTTTTCTTCACTATACACATCGTCCATTAGTTCTGGAGCATACATTCTTCGACCTGACATGACACTGCGAATACAATCAGCTAAATCTTCGCTAGGGCTATCTTTAAGCAAATAACCACTAACTCCAGCTTTTAATGCTCGTTGAAAATATCCAGAACGTGCAAAAGTAGTTAATATAATTACTTTACACCCTTGCCCCATTATTTCTTCTGCTGCTTCAAGTCCAGTTTTCTCAGGCATTTCAATATCCATAATACATACGTCTGGTTTGTATTGATGAAAAAGCTCAACCGCTTCTTTTCCGTTACTTGCTTTACCTACCACTTCCAAGTCGTCTTCTAAATCAAGTAAAGATCCTAAGGCTCCTAACATCATACGCTGATCTTCAGCAATAACAATACGAATCATTTAGGCGCCTCCTTTCCTTTTTCTACTATTGGCACGGTTATTGTTATAGTCGTCCCACTTTTACCGGTAATCTCAAAGTTTCCATTTACGAATTCTAATCTTTCTCTCATACCTTGAAGTCCGCTGCCTTTTGAAAAATCAATATCTGTTGCCAATCCTACTCCATAGTCTTTTATAATCATTTTCACTTCATCCTGATCATGCTTTATGGAAATATCACATTGATTTGTTTTACTATGTTTCACCACATTCGTTACCGATTCTTTTAAACACATACTTAATATATTCTCGACAAAAGGCGAAACACCTTTTAATGGTAAATCGTGATTGATCGTTAATTTTATTTCTGCAGCATCTAGTAACTGTTTTACTCTTAGTAATTCTTCTTTTAGGCGAATGCCGCGCATTTGTGACACCATTTTCCGAACTTCATTTAAAGCTGTTCTTGAAGTTTGTTGCACATCTTTAAGCTCAGATTTTGCTTTTTCAGGGTCTTTATAAATTAATTTTCTTGCTAAATCGCTCTTTAAGCCGATAAGTGAAAGTTTTTGACCTAATGTATCATGTAGGTCACGGGCAATACGTTGTCGTTCTTCATGCTTAATTAGTTCAGCAATACGCTTATTAGCGTCTTCTAATTGCTCCTCTAACTTGTCTTGCTTTCGTTTATTATATAAGTTAAATGGAAGTAAGATGACACTCATCCAAATAATTAAGATAAATGGAATTTGTGTTAAGAATAATTCCTTTTGTAAAACGATATTATAGTTGATGGAAATAGTTGTAGCAATTAAATGAATAATATATAAAGTAAAAAATGCGACTCGATTTTTTATCTTTCCATTATAATAAGCAATATAAAAAGCAAAGTAGACAAACTGGAAAACGATTGTCATTGTAATGGAAATGGCAATTAAGATGCATGTCCACAAATAGACTGGCCATTTTTTAGAAATAAAAGCAAATCGATACGACAAGAAAAAAACGATGGTTAAAACAATACCTATTACAATTTCTAACGTTGATTGCGATTGAAATATAAAGTAGAACGGTAAAATACTAAATACGGTCCAAATATATGGAGAAATTCCGGTGCCTTTTTGGAAAAAAGCTATTTTTGGCTTCATGTGTTTTTCCTCTTTTTCCAGTGCTATTTTCTTGTTATTTTATCATATAAGTTTACCAATATGGTAAATTTTCCATAAAAAAAGAACACAATATAGTGTTCTACTCGTTAATAATATTGGATTTTGGAATGATGCAATCAACCGTAACTGTCGGTGTTAATGTTTCGTCTAATTTTCCTGCGAAAAAATAGTCCTCAAAAAATACGGCAAATACTTTATGTTCCACAATTTGTGGTAAGCTTCGCCCAATCATTTGCAAAATTTCGTGTTCATAAAATGGAATATACTCTATTCTCTCATTGAGTTTAATTATATAGGTTGTTCCTTCAAATTCTGTCCGCATCATCTCCATTCCCCCTCATTTAATTGTATGAAATCATACAAAAAAACAGTCCAAAGATATTACTTGACGAATTATTTTGAATTGTGTATATTTAAGATACATTTAGACTCATAGAAAAAAATGCCTAGATGAATTTTTACGCGTCATGTATTAGGAGGAAAAGAATTATGCAAAACGGTAAAGTAAAATGGTTCAACAATGAAAAAGGTTTCGGTTTCATCGAAGTTGAAGGTGGAGACGATGTATTCGTACACTTCTCAGCTATCCAAGGTGATGGTTTCAAATCTTTAGAAGAAGGTCAAGAAGTTTCTTTCGAAATCGTAGATGGTAACCGCGGACCTCAAGCTGCAAACGTAACTAAACTTTAATCTATAAGAACCGACCATACAAAGAGACGATCTAATCGTCTCTTTTTTATATACTTTTCCATTATAATGTTTGACACTAATGAAAAGTTGATATTAAGACCAATTAGCTAGTTGATTGAGTGGGAATTGCCCATAAAAGTACTATTAAGACCAATTTGACGTGTGATTACTTGGAAAGTGTCCATAAAACGTCTATAATAACCTGCTTCACCTATCCTGTACTAATTCCATTCAATAAAATTCATAAAATAATTCATGCATATCTTCTACAAATAATACCGATTCTAATAGTATGAGGAGGTATTAATACATGGACCAAAACCAAAATGAATTACACACAGGATACAACGACCTAATGCAAGTAGAAGTTTCCATAGAGTCTGCACAAAAAATGGTTGGCTCTGCAACAATGAGTCTAGACCCTGAAGCTTTGAATAACGCAGGAAGAGCTATTGCAAATGCAAGAACAATGCTTAACGAAGCTAACCAACATAGTACTGGGATGGACACAGAATTTTTACAAAAAGCGGAGCAGTCACTTGCTCAATGTGAACACCAGCTATCTGAAGCTAAAAAGCATTAAAAGAGAGGAATCCCCTCTCTTTTTTCGTTTCACTTATTATCGAGTTGCTCTCCTAGCCTTTTTATGTCTTGACCTACCGTGCATTCCTTAATACAAAAAGACTGCGCATATTTTTTCCCCATTTCTTTTCGTAACGTTTTCTTCACGAGACATTCATGACAGAAAGTGTCTAATATCTCTCCTACTTCCATCAATATCTTTTTTCTACTCAAAATGACTTCACTTCCTTTGTTCCAATTCTATTGTACTTTGAATCGGAGTACCTTCTAACGCTTGGGTAGCAAGTTGATCAGCTTCGGCATTTTGTTTTCTATTAATAGGACTAAATTTCGGCCTAATCTTGAGTGCTTTTACTTTTTGTTCGATTTTATCAAGCCATAGGTTTAATGTATCATCATAGCATGGCCACTCACCTGATAATTGCTGAAGCACGACTTGAGAGTCGCCTCTGAATTCTACTTCAGTGCTCTTAATATCTAACTGCTCTAATTGTTGTATTAAAAAGTAACATGCTGCATACTCTGCTTCATTATTCGTTTCAAGCTCTTCTAACCTGGCATTCATTCTAACTCGGTAGTGCTTTTTATTTTTTGTGTAATAAATAACAATGCCTATACCTGCCAAGTTCGTTTCTACATCAAAGCCGCCATCAAAGTACGCAACAATGTCCATCATTTCTGTATCACTTTGCTTTAACCATCTTTGTAATTCTTTTTTCGTCCATGTTGTTCCTTGATCATCTATAAAAAGTAGCTCTTTTGTTCGCCCGGTCTTCTCTAGGTCATCACTTAAAACTAATACCTCACCTAAAGACATTTCTTCGCTTCTAAAAGTCGTTTCTAGTTTTTTCGGTGTACGATATTGCCACTCTACAGTAAATTTCATCATAACCTCTCCATTTTTTCTTTTATATGAACGCTTTTCCTTCTATAATGAGTGTTAGTATTGTATTTTTATCTTATCACAATTACAGCGTTTTTATGTTAGTACAAATGTTACGGTGAGAGAATATTGGAGGTTTGCTATCATGATTGAAGTATACATAGATGGGGCAAGTGCTGGAGATCCGGGCCCATCAGGAGCAGGGATTTTTATTAAAGGACATGGAAAAGCAGAAAGCTATTCTGTTCCACTAGGAATGATGAATAACCATGAAGCGGAATATCACGCATTGATTCATGCATTAAGAATATGTGTAGAACAAGATTATCGTATTGTTTCCTTTCGAACAGACTCGCAAGCAGTTGAACGTGCAATGGAAAAGCAATTTGCCAAAAATGATAAATATAGTGGGCTTTTAGAAGAAGCAATGAAGCTTGCCAATCAATTAGATTTATTTTTTATAAAATGGATTCCAAGCAAGCAAAACGCTGTCGCCGACGAGTTATCACGAAAAGCAATTCAATTATATAAGTCGGGAGAAAAATAATGAAAAAGACCTTAACAGCAGATTTACTATTATTGTTTGTCGCATTTATATGGGGCTCTACTTTTGTCCTTGTCCAAAATGCTATCGCCATTTTACCACCTTTTACTTTCAATGCAGTTAGATTTCTTTTAGCAGGAATACCTCTACTTGTTTTATTATTACTGGCAAGAAAAAAAGGTAATTGGGTTGTAGAGAAAGAAGTAATGTTACCAGGGGTTATACTCGGTGTATGGTTATTTTTTGGTTACGGCTTACAAACATTAGGCTTAGTTTATACGACCTCATCTAAAGCAGGATTTATTACTGGATTAAGTGTGGTGCTTGTTCCAATCATTTGTTTTTTATGGTTAAAAGAAAAAATACATCAACAAGCTATTGTAGGTGTATCCATTGCAACGTTTGGTTTATATTTATTAACTATGTTCGATTATCTAGCTTTTAATATAGGAGACTTTTTCGTTTTACTATGTGCCGTTTCATTTGCCGTACATATCGTTTTAACAGGAAAATTCACAAAAATTTATACGGCTATAGCGTTAACAACTGTACAAATTTTTACTGTTGCCATTTTAAGTACGTTCAGTGCATTACTATTTGAAAAGCCTTGGTTGTTAGACAGTCAAGATTTGTTTCATTTTGAAGTAGTTTTTGCGCTGTTAATTTGTGCTTTTCTTGCTACAACTGTTGCCTTTTTTATTCAAACACATGTGCAAAAGTTTACATCTCCTACTCGAGTGGCATTAATTTTTGCGATGGAGCCAGTTTTTGCCGCTATTACTGGTTATCTGTGGGCAAATGAAAGACTTTCTACATTCGCGGTAGTTGGCTGTATTTTTATTTTTGTTGGAATGATCTTAGCGGAACTTCCAATAAAGAAGAAAAAAGTTGAAGTTTCGGTATAAGAAAAGGACTTCCACTTTGCTGGGAGTCCTTTTTCACATTATATAATATTCTTTTCTTCTGCTAATTTGTAAGCATGTTTTTTTGAGTCTACTTCTTCTTTTTTTAATATTTCCAAAAAAGACACGAAGAAGCTACCGTCAAATTGCTTTTGTGCTTTAAGTGTTATTTCAATTGCAATATTTACCAAGTGGTCTGAGCTGCCTGTATAGTGTTTTCCAAATTCAATAAACCCTAATGCATCTTCCCTAAAAATAAACCCTTTGGCTTTTAGGTTATCTATATATTCTTCCGTACTGTCATTCTTCCCCATCTTTTTCCACCCTTGTTGTATATGCTCTATTGTTTATTTTACATGATGGGGTGACAATTTCCTACTATTTTCTACAATGTTAATGATCAATGAGGTTTGTTAGTCTGAATTTTTTTCGCTTTCCACCGGAAAAAATGTAACCTAATACGCCAACAGCTATTCCAAACAAGGCACCTGCAACAACTTCTTCTGGTTGGTGGCCAAGCTTTTCTTTCACTCTTCTTTCAATGTTGTCATGGTAGTGTAGGTCAGGTTTGTTCTCCAGTCTTTCTACCTCTTCGCTTAACTCATTGACCGCAATGGTTAAATCACCTGTTTGTCTTCTTACTCCTTGTGCATCATACATGACGATTAATCCAAAGATAGTGGACAGGGCAAAATCTACTGTTGGTATCCCTTTTTTCAACGCTACAAAAGTTGCAAGAGAAGATACACCTGCGGAATGAGAGCTTGGCATTCCTCCCGTTTCAAATAACAATCCCCAATTCCATTTTCCCGTCCGAATAAATGTGATGGGTATTTTTAAAAACTGCGCTATCGATATAGCGGCTAGAGCAACCTGTATTGCCTTATTCACAGTAATCACCTCAATGATTAGTTTTCATTGAAGTGGGACTGTTTATTCACCGAAGTGAAAAGGATATTCTTTAGTGGATAAGGAAAACTATAGTTGGAGGTGAGGAATATGAGTAAACATTCTGCAAACCGTGGTAAAGCTGCACCTGGAGTAAATCCCCAAGGATATGGACAAGACGCAGGAGCTGCATCACCTAAGTCTAAATTAGAGAACAAAGCTAAGAGGGATAATACAAAAAGATAATGAAACTTGAAAAGAGTCTGTCCAGAAAGAACTTCTGAACAGACTCTTTTTGAATTTGAATGGGTTGTATTTCCATTTCTATTATGAACAATATTTAGAAACAAACGTTTTTAAAGTTGTAAACTCTAATTCATCAAATTTGCTATAAATTTTATCTTGATTAAATGTAATTTCTGCCGTATCAATGGCGCAGGATACGGGTACATCACATTTGATTTCTGCTAGCTCTCTTGACAGGTGCAACAATTCAAGACTCTCTTCAAATTTCTTCTGTTGTGCTTTTGTTAAACTACTTAAATTCTCTAAAATTCCTTCAATCGTACTATGCTCTAACAACAACTTAGTAGCAGTCTTTTCCCCAATCCCCTTAACACCTGGATAATTGTCACTCGGGTCACCCATAATGGCTTTTAGGTCAATAAGTTGAGATGGCGTTAAGCCTTTCTTCTCAAAAAACGAGCTTGGACTGTGGACTTCATAGTTCCCATAGCCATTTTTAATTAATGCTACACTAATTTTGTCATCTAATAATTGAAGAATATCTTGGTCACCTGTTAAGATCATTATTTCTGCATCGTCACGATACATCTTTGCTATCGTTCCGATACAATCGTCTGCTTCGAAACCTACTAATCCGATGTTCGGAATATCAAAAGAATCGACCACTTCTTTCACAAGGTCAAATTGCGGAATTAATTGTTCAGGAGGTGCTGGTCTATTTGCTTTGTAATCATCGAACATTTCTGTACGAAAGGTTTTACTTCCCATATCCCAACAACAAACAACATGTGTTGGTTCGAACGTTTCGATGGAAGTTAACATATGTTTAACGAAGCCTTGTACACCATTCGTCGGCACACCTGTAGAAGTATACATAAATCTATTATAAACACTCGTTGCGTAAAATGAACGGAATAATAATGCCATACCATCAATTAGTAAAAGTCTTTTCAAATGAAATCTCCTCCTTTTGAGCAAGTTTCATTATAACATATAAATGTTCATATTTGGACATGAAAAAGGGTTGAGGGAATAATCCCCTCAACCCAATGTATTATTTCTTGTTGTTTTTGCTATTCGTCATTTTAGCTGCTTCCATTTCCGCATATGAAGCAAACTCTGTATCCATCGTTCCTTTTTGTTTCGCATTGTTGTTGCGTTGTGCATTTGCATTTCCTTTTTTCGTTTTACCCATTAAAAACCCCTCCTAAATGTAAAAGAATAAACTTACCTATTTAGTATGAGGAGGAACTTCCTTTTTCATAAAGGAAATTTAAGCCTTTTCGATTGGGTTATCGTTATATGAAATCCAATCACTCCAGCTACCAGCGTAAAGCTTTACGTTCGTAAAACCAGCTGTTTTTAAAGCTAATACATTAGGACAAGCAGTAACACCTGATCCGCAGTAAACAATCGTTTCTTTGCTTTTGTCTAAATGTGAAAAATGTTCACCCAATGCACTTACCTCTTTCCAACCGGAATCAGTTGTTGCATATATCCAAAATTCATTAATAGCTCCTGGGATATGACCCGCTATTTTGTCAATTGGCTCCACTTCGCCTTTATATCGAGCGGGTTCACGGGAATCGATTAGTGTGATCGAGCCATTTCTGACATCCAATAATTTATTTTTCACGTCTTCCATAGAGACGAGCATGTCATCACGTACTTGTACGTTTAAGTTACCTTTATAATATTGCGGACTTTCCATACCACTAGCCATTGGTAATTTTTCCTCTTGCCATTTTTGAAAGCCACCATTTAATACGTAAACTTTTTCATGGCCTAAATACGTTAGCAACCACCAAAACCTAGAAGCCATGGCACCTTTTTGACGGTCATATGCGACTACTTTCGTGTCATTACTAATTCCAATGTTTTCGAGCTTGTCTTTTAATCGTTCAAAATCAGGAAGTGGATGACGTCCTCCATGTAAACCGATTTCACCAGATAGGTCTTCGTCAAGATGAAAATAAATAGCTGTAGGTATATGTTCTTTTACGTATTCCTGTTTACCCTTTGTATCTTCTCCTAGATAAAAAGTGCAGTCTACCATAACTATATTATGTAAATCATTTGCTATCTCTGTCGGTTCCACTAAAAATTTCAATCCAATCCCCCACTTTCTTACTTCTTTCTGTTTACAAACTCTCTTATCATATCTTCTGTAACTAGTTTACGTTGCTCTGCTATTCCGCTTTTAGCTAATTCATTAATTCTTTTTGTTACTTCGTTTATTTTTTCTGTTGAGAATGTTTCATTATGTTGACAATGGTATATTGCTTCTTCAATGTATTTTTCTCTTACATTTTCTAGTTGTATAAATTTCATAACGACTTCGTTTTGTTTTTTTGAATGTGCAGAAATTTGCTTATGTACGCTCATGAATTGTCCTCCAATTTTTCTTTATCCATTAATTTTTTTACCTCTTCTTTCGGTGTCCAGCATGTAAATTGGTAATGTGCTTTTGTTTCGTAGCCTAGCCTTTTGCACCGGTCGAACATCTTTTTTTCTATTTTTATTCTTTCAAAGTGAATACAAGTTGCGCATGCATGAAAACGGTTTGTTTGTTTTACCATATTTCCCCTCAATCAACTTCCAAAAGTTCGTGAAAAAGTTTTTCTAAAGCCTTTATATGCGGCTTTGAAGTAGTTAAACCTTGTAACTGTGGTGAAGTAGCTTCTATGACTTGAATAATTTTTTGCAATAAGGAGGAAGCAAGTTCATTGCTTACTGCCCCTTGCTGTTTCCATTGCTTCAATAAACAATAATCTGATTCAGAAAAATAGTTACTCTGTTTCGTTAGCTGTGCTAATTGAATGGATGTCACTTTTTGCTCAACAAGCAATTCTAACATTAACGCACATCTAACAGCATGATACAAAAAATTTATTTTTTGTTTCTCTTTAAATTGCGCTACATTCTTGGTTGTTAAGGATAAGTAATGATAAGCTAACACTTTTATAGAAAAACTCGGATACACCTCTTCTAAAAAGTATGAAGAAAACAGATCATCCCGAACATAAGGAATAGATGAAAGCGCCCATTCGAAAAGGCTTGCATTTGATTTATGTGCTAAATGTAGAGCTTTTCTTATGTCCCAACCTTGAATGTCTAATCCACCTTTTATTAGGGTATACGTTTCTTTAGCATTTCCTAAAGTAAGATAACTTTTAATCGGTTGAATATAAATAAACCGAATATCATAATCACTATCCACTTGTGACATACCATAGGCTCTACTACCAGCTTCACATGCAAATAGTATTCGAATGTTTTGTTCTTTTTCTATTGTAGAAAGAACATCTAGCACATTCATATTATCCCTCGTTTAAGATCGAAGTTAATTGTTGCTCTGCTTTTTCCCATTCGTCTATTGGTAGTTTTTCAACTAACGCATTTAAAATGCTACCGTAATATTCCATTACTTCTTCATCGATTAGGTTTTTACTAAAGCCAAAATATTCACCAAGTGCTGCTTCATAATGCTTATTTAATTTTTCTTTATTCTGTTGTAAATATAAATCGATGATTGGACTTAAGTTTTCTTCTAACGAGTTTACCATTTTCACTTTTTCATTTTTCTCGAAAAATGATTTAGCGTTTCTAAAATGTGAGAATGCTTCTTTGATTGCTTTAGCTGAGAGTGATTCTAAACTTGCCTGAATAGATAAAGCATCTATTGATTTTTCTTGGAATGATGGAAACGTGCAAGATACGTCAACTTGAGTAGCTCTCTTTTCCATTTCGACATACCAGTCTTTCATCATGCTATGAATAAATTTCTCCATTCGAACAGTAGTGGCACGCACTTCTTGCGCTATATCAAATTCCATATCTTTCATTAATTCCTTTAAACAATGAGGAAGCTGTTGTTTCGGGTTATTATTGTCTTGTAATACAGCTGGATTAAAGGCATCTTTGAAAAAGTCGGCAAAACGGAAAAATACACGTTGCTTACAATAGAACAACAGCTCACTTACTTCTTTCTCCATACGAGATTGTAAAGGTGTCATCGAATAGGATGTTACCATTTCATGGATTGTCTTTTTATTTGTTTCTATCTTCACTCTCTTTTGTTCTTTCTCTTCAACACTTTCATTTGCTGCAGCTAATATACTGGAAAGTTTACTTGCAGTTCTCTGTAAATCTACTTTCGCAGCGTGAACACTCATTTCTAATAAGTCATTTTTAATAAAATGATAAAAAGATTGTTCAAACGCGCTTATTTGGGAGCTTTGCATGAAGCTAGGTAAAACAACTTCTTCCCCTAACTTTTCTTTTAGAGCTAATAAACTAGATAGTGGGAACAATCTTGGATTTCTTATTCCATATTCTAATAGCTGGCTCTCTACATAGTCAGTAACTAGGTCTAACTCTTCTTTTGTATTAGCCAAATCCGCTGCATTTACAACGAAAAACATTTTATCTAGTGAAAACGCATCTTTCACACGACCTAATTGAATAAGAAACTCTCTATCTGCTTTTGAAAATGCATGTTGATAATACGTTACAAAAAGAATGGCGTCTGAGTTTTTAATGTACTCAAATGAAACTTCTGTATGACGCGCATTAACAGAGTCCGCCCCTGGAGTATCTACAAGTGTGATTCCTTGACGAGTTATATCACAATCATAAAACACTTCCATCCACTCAACAAAACAAGCTTTTGTTTCTTCGGCTACATAGGCAGGAAAATCTTCTAATGAAATAGAAAGCAGTGATCCTAACTTATCCTTCATTTCACTCCAGCCTTGATAGAAAGCAGATAAGAAACTGTAATGTGGCTTACTTTTTGTATCTACTTCTTTTGAATGATTTTCCTTTAGAAGCGATTCCACCTGTTTTAAAACATCATCCATGCTACTCGCATTTTTATTAAAATAAGACAATGCCAATTGAAGATCCTCTAATAAGTCTGCTTCTGATTTTACAGAAACATGAACCGTGCCATGAGGGTTATTTTCCGTAACTGGCGAGATTTTGTTTATAGAAGCAGTTGTAGGGTTTGGAGAGACAGGTAATACTTTATCTCCAAACAATGCATTAGCAAAAGAAGATTTTCCAGCACTAAATGCACCAAATAAGGCAACTGTAAACGTTTGATTGGAAAGCTTATTTGCTTTTTGCTTTAACTCTTCCGCTACTTTTTCAAAACCTTTTAATGGTTGAATAATAGCAATGGATTCGCCTATTTTTTCAATAACCTGTTCAACAGGTGATGATATCGATTCATTCGTCACTTGCACTGCCTTTTCTTTTGGCGTTTTTACTTGCGTAGACTCTAATTCTAATTGATCACCTTTTATTTGTTTTACATTTTCTTTTAAATACTCAACCATTATTTCTTTTGCATGTGGTGAGATTATGTCAATAGATGCGGATAACTGTTCTTTTAAGTAGTCCACTTTATTATTCAAATCATGAATTAATTGTTCATACTGAACGGCTGCTTCCATTGCTTGTTCGGCATGCACTTTCTTTTCTTTTAGTTGTTGTATTTGTTGGTTACTTTCTTCTAATATTTGCACAAATATAGGCTCCATTAGCTTAACAACTTTTTGTTTATAGTCTCTCCTAATAGAACTTGCGATGTCTTTTGTAAAATTAAGAACAGAATCACCAGTTACACCTGCCCCTGGTTTTACATGTTTTTGTAAATAGTCCGTATCTATTTCTACAAAGCATGCTTCTAAACGTTCAGACAAATCATTGATAAAAACAGACTTTTCTTTTATGAATTTTAGAATATAATCATCTAAATGTTTTTTCAGTTGCGTCGTTACTCGTTCTTGGATGTCATGAAGAAGCTTTTCTTCGCGTATCTGTTGTTCTTCTTCAGTCTTCTTTTTACTAAACAATAAACCGACTTTAAAGTTCTTTTGACGGGACTCTAAATAGTTTTTAGATAGCTCACGCATTTCAAATGGTGTAATGTGTGCATTCGTAATAATGTTTTCTATACCGTCGTCAAACGTTTTTTGGATAGACACTTGTTGATCTTGCAACTTTTTAATTGTTGCAGTATGTTCTGCTATTTCTTTTTGCAAGTCTTCTTTACTCATAGAAGAAATCATTTTATTTTCTAAAGATGTAAGCTTCTCATCGTTTTGATCAAAAAGCCATTTATTATGTTCTTCAAAAATCGTTTCTATTGCACGAGCAATTGTTTCTTCCATGATAGAAGCTTGATTGTCTGTTAGTGTTTTTACAAGTTGCTTTACGTTGTTTAATTCGTTTAGTTGGTGATTTTGTACTTTTAAACTTGTGTAAAAAATCTCTGGATACTGTATTCCCCAATCTTGGAATGATTGCTCGATTCTACTTTTGTACGTGAAAAAAGGAATTTCATTTTCTTGATGTTTATCTATTTGATTAACGATAAGGTAAACGCGCTTACCTTGTTGCTGTAATTCTTTAATAAATTGTAAGTTAACTTCTGATTGGACATGGTTATAGTCCATGACGTAAAAAATAATGTCGGCTAAATGTAAAGCAGACTCAGTAGAAACTCTATGCGCATCATCTGTTGAATCAATTCCAGGTGTGTCTAATACAACTAACTTATCAGGTAAGTTTTGAAAAGGATATTGATATAAAACAGATTCTACTTTGTCTCCTTCTTTCGCAAACTTCTTCACATGATCAAATTGTATAGGAGGCAATATTTCTAAAGGCTCTCCATCGAAAAAGTAAACACGGGCTTTTTCTTCGCCTTTTTTAATTGTTACGACATTTGCTGATGTTGGTATCGGACTTGCGGGTAGTATTTGCTCTTGCAATAATTCATTAATGAATGAAGATTTTCCAGCTGAAAAGTGGCCACAAAATGCGAGCATCAATTCGTTATTTTCGAGTTTATCAATAAGCTGTGAAACTTTTTTTGCACTTTTATAATCTTGTGTTTCATGTAAAGCTTCTACAATTTTATATAACTTAGCATTCCATTCTTTTGTAATTTCTTTTGTTTGTACTCCCATTTTTGCTTATCCCCTTGAATGTAATTCTTAATCTATGAAGTAATTTTATAATTACAATTCGTTTAGTGAAAAACGAATTACACCGTAAAAAGCATAGTGTGTCCGTTAATCTTTTGATGTGATTTCACTAGTATATTCAGTCTAGAAAATCGCTTTTTGCTTAGTAATAATCATTATTAAACTTACTCTTTTATCATTTTATATGAAAAATGTAAATTTTCCTATTGTTTCGGCTGAAAAAAATAAAAAGCCAAGCAAAGTATGCTTGACTCATAAATTTAAGAAGCTATATTATGTAATACATGTTTTAATACAAAGGAATAGATGGCTACTGTTGTTCCAATTAATACGTATACCATGTTGGACACCTTCTTTTGAGAGTGATAATTATTTTCAATTACATAATAACATGTAAACGCTGTTCATTACAATAGGAATTAGTCTAAATTTTTGCCTATTTTAACGAAAAATCTATTCTTATATTCCATGTATTTATTGTAATCAGCCGTTCCCTCTATTAAAGCTTTCTCCTCTAAAGGAATTCGAATCGACAATATGACCGCATTAAGTATGGTGAAAACAATAGCTGTAAAATATGCTTGAAATAGTAAAGGAATCAGTAGTATTTCTAATCCTACGATTAAGTAATTCGGGTGGCGAATAAATTTATATGGTCCTTTTTTAACAATGTTTGCATTAGGTAAAATAATAATCTTCGTATTCCAAAACTTACCGAGTGATGTGATTGCCCAAACCCTTAGTAATTGAGTGAATCCAAACAGTATTAATAGTCCTGGCCATATCGGACTTACTTCTTTATTAAAAATGATCCCTTCACTAATGAAAGATATTAAAAAACCAATATGTAGTAGTACAATAAATTTATAATGATTTGGAAAGTATTCCTTGGCACCATTTTGAAGCATCCAACTCTCGTTTCGTTTTGCAATGATGAGTTCCGCTAGTCGTTGTGTAATGACAAAGGACAAAAATAGTGTAAAATACATAGGCTCACTCCCATTTCATTAATACTAGCTCCGAACTGAAGCCCGGACCTAAAGCCATTCCCAAACCTACATCACCTTTTTTTGCACTTCCCTCCATGATCTCTTTTAAGACATAGAGAATAGTAGCAGATGACATGTTTCCGAACTGACTTAATATTTTTCTTGATGTGCTTAACTTTTCTGAGTGTATTCCTAAGCTTTTGACATACGCTTCTAATACTTTCTTTCCACCAGGATGGGCTATAAATAAATCTAAGTCTGTTGAGGTTAAATCATGTTTTTCAAGGAATGTCTCTACATTCGGTTTTAACCAGTTAGTGATCAGTGTTGGAATATCTCTTGAGAAAACAACGTAAAGTCCCTCGTTTTTTATATTCCAACCCATAACATCTTCTGAATCTTTTTTTAATGTAGATTGAGTGTCAAAAATAGTTGGAACAGCTTTTTTAACAAAAGAAAGATCCACTTCATCGCCACATACAACCGCACATGCCACACCATCTGCAAACAAAGAAGTACCAACAAGGTTGCTTTTAGATGTGTCGTTCTTTTGAAAAGTTAAACTACATAATTCCACCGATAAAACGATTACTTTAGATGAAGGAAACGCTTTACAATATTCAAATGCACGAGAAAGTCCAACTGCCCCACCGGCACAACCTAAACCCCATATCGGTATTCGTTTTGTATGAGGAGAAAAAGGCAGCTCATTCATGATTCGAGCATCAATACTTGGAGTAGCCATTCCGGTTGTTGAAATGAAAAATATTGCCTCTACTTCTTCGTATTGAATGGTTTGGTTTAACATAACCTCATTATGTAAACTTTCTTGAACAGCATATTTTCCGTATCTAACGGCTTCTTGTATATACATATCGTTTTTTTCTTCAAAAGTGTGTTCATGACTAAACCAGTCCATATCTTGGGCAAAATGCCGCTTCTCTATTTCCCCATTACCAAAGACGGTTAATAGTCTTTCTATATCTTTAAACGAATCAGAAAATAATTCACGGGCAAATTCAACAGCTGTTTGCTGAGAAATTGTATAATCAGGAGTTGCCAAACCAACGGAAACAACTTTTGGCAAAAGGATGCACCTCACATAATATTAGTAAGGTTAATTTTACCAAATTAACGTTATTTATTCAAAATTTTTGTAGTGTTTCTTAATAAGAGGGTCGATTAAGCGGTTTTATGGACATGTCATATGAAATTTAATTCGTTATTGTCCTTAAAAATTGTATTATGGACAGTTTTGCTTGTATTATAGCTCAAAGTGGTCATAAAAAAATTATTAAGGACACTTCCACAGAAATTAAACTTGTTGTTGTCCATTAAAAATAATTAATGGAAATAAATTAACGTTTATAATCTTAAAATGGTCTTAATGCTACGTATAAACAAAAAAGCTTCCCCAACGATTGTCAGGGAAGTTAACGTTTTAAAGGAGTTGTTGTTGTGCAGTTTTATTATATCGAATAATAAGCCTAATTACACTAACAAAATTTAGAAATTGAACATGTTCATCGTTGTTCTACAGAATTATCTACTTCGTAAAATTTTCCCATCCAAATTTCATCATCATAAACACCATTAATGTATGCTTGGTCAATTTGTACTCCTTCTTTTATAAAACCATATTTTTCATACAGATTATAAGCGACCTCATTGGAAGCAAAAACTGTTAAACAGAGCTTTCTTACATTATTCTCCATACACCACTTGTCTGTATACTCCATAATTTTTTTTCCTATTCCTAATCCCTGCACTTCATCTGTTAACCATGTACGAAACAAGCCCGTATGTTTTTTCATTTTAATTTCACCACGTATCACTCTTGCAAGCCCTACTACTTTCCCGTTCCATTCTACTCCAACGTACATATTTTTCTTTTTCTTCATTTCCATAATAAACGCTTCTTCCTCTTCAACCGTACGAGGTACATCTTTTTGTATGTAAGATCCGGCTTCTACGATAGTCCTCACAGATTCTACCAAATCACTGGCATCTGTCGTTTCTAGCGGTCTAATTTTAACACTTGAATTATCTTTTGCTTCAAATGCCATTACGAATTGCTTCAAATCTATCACCTTTTCTATGAAATTTCTTCAGTTTTTGTAGAATTTTGTTGATAAATATGTGTAGTTGTATGATATGATGAAAAAGTACTATATTATTCAGAAAAAGGATGTTGTTATGGTGAAAAACGATAGAATACACGACCTTTTATTCGGTACAATCGATTCAGTTAAGTCAGTAATTCCATTAACTTTATCCTTCGAAGAACCTACAATCATCGAAAATACAATGACTTCTATTTCTATGGGCGTTTCCATCCAGTTAACAGGTGACCTACAAGCACAACTTTTCATTTTTGGAGAATCTGATGTTTTTCAAAAATTAAGTGAAACAATGTTTGGTATGCAACTAGAAGGAGAAATGCTCCATTCCTTCACAGGTGAACTTGGTAATATGATTGCTGGCAACTTATCTAATTATGTTTCCCAAATTGGCCTGAAAACAGATATTACACCACCTAGTATAATTTTTCAAGAAATTAAAACTCATTCATCGTTACATACAGTATGTGCACCAGTAAAACTACCCGATCATAGTAAATTTTCATTAATGATCGAATTGTAAACAAAGAGTTTCCATCGGAGGCTCTTTTTATTTTTCCCCATTTCTGTTTCATAACATTAGATGAAACGCAACGGTCCAAATCACACTTCACATTTATTTCACAATTGTTCTTCCTATTTAATAACCTTTTCTATTGTCACTTCGGTTTTTCACTATATACATAGTTTTAAAAGGGTTAATGAACCATTTGTGAACACGCAGAAAACATCTATTCATTTCCAATTTTTTTTGTAACATGAAGATAAGAAAGGCATTTGCAGAAAGGAGTTAGTTACAATGGCAAAAACTGAAATCGGCAAAAAAACAGTTGTTCAAACAAAAACTCCATCGAACTTGCGTGGCACATTAACAGCTGTATTTATTCTAGGTTTCTTTTTAATCTTTACGTGGGTTGGTGTTTTTCTACTATTCTTAAATCGTTTATAAATAAGGGGTGAAATTGAAATGCATATTCATAAGTTTGAAAAAATTTGGTTAATATTCGGTATTACTACATTAATTTTATTTTTAACTACTATCGGTGTTAGTGCTTTTTACATGGGGAATCAACCTCCGAGTTGTGCGGTAACGATTGATCCGGAGAGAGTATATGTTACAGCTCCATTTGATGAGCCGGGATTAAAAAAGATCGGCGACAATGAATATGAGTTAATTATGATTGCATCTGCTTTCCATTATGAGCCAAGTCATGTGGAAATTCCACTAGGTGCTACCGTTCATATTAGCGTGACAACTCCAGATGTTGTACATGGTTTCCAAGTAGCTGGAACAAACATTAACATGATGGTTGAACCAGGTTATGTTAGCACTTATACTCAAACTTTTAATAAAGAAGGCGAATTTTTAGTTTTATGTAACGAGTATTGCGGAGTTGGTCATCATATGATGACTTCTAGATTTGAGGTGAAAAAAGATGTTGAGTAATGCAGTAGACAAACGTGATGGAAAATTGGCAATGGCTCACCTATACGTTGCTTTTATCGCTTTACTATTAGGTGGTCTTGCAGGTTTACTTCAAACATTAGTTCGTTCAGGTGAATATACGTTACCAGCTGGAATTGGTTATTACCAATTGCTTACTGTTCATGGTGTTTTACTTGCACTTGTTCTTACTACATTCTTTATTATCGGATTTCAAATCGCTGCTTTAAGTAAAACATCTGGCACATTTACTCCTGGTGTTCGCAAGGCAGGGTGGGTTGGTTTTTGGTTAATGACAATTGGTACTGCTACAACAGCAACTACTATTCTATTAAACCAAGCAACTGTTCTTTATACATTTTATGCGCCTTTAATGGCCCACCCTGCTTTCTACATCGGATTAGTTTTCGTTGTTGTTGGTAGCTGGGTAAGTGGATTTGCAATGTTTACTCATTACGGGAAATGGAAGAAAGCGAATCCTGGAAAAGTAAGTCCATTATTAAGCTTTATGGTTATTGTTAATATGATTATGTGGTTAGTTGCGACTCTTGGAGTAGCTGCTACTGTATTAGTTCAATTCTTACCATGGTCTTTAGGGTTAGTTGATACAATTGATGTTTTAGTAAGTAGAACATTATTCTGGTATTTTGGCCATCCGTTAGTATATTTCTGGTTATTACCTGCATATATGGCATGGTATGTTATTATTCCAAAAATTATTGGCGGGAAGATTTTCTCTGATTCTTTAGCAAGATTATCTTTCATTCTATTTTTACTTTTCTCTATTCCTGTAGGTTTTCACCATCAGTTAACAGAGCCAGGAATTGATCCGAACTGGAAGTTCTTCCAAGTTATTTTAACATTTATGGTAGTTATTCCTTCTTTAATGACTGCTTTCTCTCTTTTTGCAACATTTGAGCTTTATGGTCGTTCTAAAGGGGCTACAGGGCTATTTGGATGGTTTAAGAAGCTTCCGTGGGGCGATGCGCGATTCTTCTCTTTATTTGTTGGTATGTTATTCTTTATCCCAGCTGGTGCTGGTGGATTAGTAAACGCGAGTCATCAGTTAAACCAAGTAGTTCATAATACTATTTGGGTTACTGGTCACTTTCACTTAACGTTAGCTACATCTGTAATTTTAACTTTCTTTGGTATTATGTATTGGTTAGTTCCACACTTAACTGGTCGTAAATTAACGAAAGCTATGAACCGTCTAGGTATTATTCAAACAATCGTTTGGTCTGTAGGTATGGCAATTATGTCAGGTTCTATGCATATGGCAGGACTTCTTGGTGCACCACGTCGTTCTTCTTTCTCAACTTACGGAAATGCACCGCAAGCATTAGAATGGGTACCTTATCAATTGTTCCAAGCAATTGGTGGATCAATCCTTTTCATCGGTATCATTATTGTTCTAGTGATTTTCGTTAACTTGGCCTTCTTTGCTCCTATTGGCGTGGAAGAATTCCCTGTTGGTGAAGTGGCGGAACAAGCAGAAAGAACACCACTTGTTTTTGAAAACTGGAAGCTATGGATTGGTATTACGGTAGCGTTAATTCTTTTTGCTTACACGATACCATTTATAGATATGATACAAAATGCACCGCCAGGTTCTAAAGGGTTCAAGTTCTGGTAAAACATGTTGCATTTGGTCAAATAAACCCGCAATGACTTTGATGTCATTGCGGGTTTTATTTTATAGCTTATAAAGTGTTTTGTACTTTTCTTCTAGGTAATAAATTAAGTGTGTAACATTTAATTCTTCCCCTGTTACGTCTTTTAGGATTTCTAGTGGTTTTTTCATTTTTCCGTGTTTGTGTACTTTTTCTGATAACCACTCTTTTATTTCTTTAAGTTCGCCGTTTTCTAGTTTTTGATCGAAGTTTGGTATGTCTTTCAGCATTGCTTGTTTTAGTTGTGCTGCGTACATATATCCTAATGCGTACGATGGGAAGTAACCGAAACTTCCTCCCGACCAGTGCACGTCTTGTAGTACTCCTTTTGCGTCATTTGGAGGTGTGATTCCTAAATACTGTTCATATTTTGCATTCCATTGAGATGGAAGATCTTCCACAGTAATTTCATCGTTAAATAAAGATTTTTCTAATTCATAGCGAATGATGATGTGCAAACAATACGTTAACTCATCTGCTTCAATACGAATTAAAGAAGGTTTTGCCTCATTAATAGATTCGTAGAAAGAATCTAAGTTCATATCGGAAAACTTGCCATCAGCACATACGTTTAAACGGTTATAATGGCGCTTCCAGAATGAATAATTTCTCCCTACAAAGTTTTCATAGAATAGCGATTGTGATTCATGAATCCCCATAGAAGTCCCACTACATAGTCCAGTTCCAATTAGATCCGTTGAAACATTTTGTTCATATAAAGCATGACCACATTCATGAATTGTTCCAAAAACTGCTGTGCGGAAATCATTTTCATCATATTTCGTTGTAACACGAACGTCTCCAGGGTTTATTCCAACTGCAAAAGGATGAACGGTTTCGTCTAGCCGACCAGCTGAAAAATCATAATCCAACTCTTTCAAAACTTCCAGACTAAATTCTTTCTGCTTATCTTTCGGGAAGTGGAATAAAAGTGAACTTGCATCTATTTTATAATCAGACTCACTAATAGATTTTACTAGTGGTACAATATGTTCTTTTAATTGCCCAAATACTTGATCTAATTTTTCAACTGTCATTCCTGGTTCAAACATGTCTAATAACGTATTGTATTTATTTCCTTCAAAGCCCCAGTATTCAATGAATTTTTTGTTATATGCAACTAACTTTTCCAAATATGGCTGTAACATGGAGAAGTCTGATTTTTCTTTTGCGTCTTCCCAAACAGCTTCCGATTTTGTAGATAGTACAATATAGTCTTGGTATTCTTCTACTGGTATTTTTTTGTTTCTGTCAAAATCCTTTTTACTTTCTAATAAGGATTTTTGCATAATTTCTGAAACTTGATGAAAGTTTTCTTCTTCTAATAATGCATGTAGTACTTCTTCAAACTCTTTAGATGTGGATAGTTTGAAGGCATCAGAAGAAAGCATTCCGATAACTTCAGAGCGTTGTTCTAAGCCTTTTTTCGGTGCTCCTGTTCTCATATCCCAAAACATTAGTGCTATTGCTTCTTCATAGCTTGCGATTCTCTTTTTTGTTTCTTCGTATTGTTTTGTTAGCTGTTCTAATGACATAGTGAAACATTCCCCCTTGCTTAATGTATACAAGTAATAGAATACATAATTTTCTGGAAATATGCTATTAATATAAAAAAAGCATAGAATCTCATAGAGACAACATGCTTTTCTTATGGTTTTGAGCAAAATATGCGCTACTAACTGTTGATGATAGCACGAGTCACTCGCTTTCCGCGGGTGGTCTCGGGAGCCTCCTCGGCGCATGGCGCCTGTGGGGTCTCCCTTGACACACTTCTCCCGCAGGAGTCTCGCGCCTCGTGCTATCATCAACTTCACAAGTATTAAAAACAAAAGAAAATACTATTATTAACTTTCCACTTTAGTTGGTAGTATGGAGATTACTTTGTCTACTACTTGTTTTTGTTCTTTGTCAGAGATGAAGATTGTAATTTCACCTTCGTCTTCGGAAGTTCTTATTAGTCTGCCGATACCTTGACGTAATCGTAAAACCATATAAGGTACATCCAGTTCGTTTAAAGCATCATTTAAACCTTTTCTCTTTGCCTCAAAAACTGGATCATTTGGCGGGTATGGCAATGACCAAATAATAACGTTACTTAAAGAAGTACCTGGTATGTCTAACCCTTCCCACAAGTGATAGGCACATAAAACCGTCGCTTCTTCTTGTTGGAAAGTAGATACTAACTGGCTAATCTCTGCTTCACCCTCATATAAGAACTTGTACGACGATAAATTCGAGTTATTTTCTTTAAACCATTGCAGTTCTTCTCGTGATGAAAACAACAGCAATGCTCGTCCTTCCGTTCGCACAATAGCTTTTTTACATGCCTCATATTTTTGTTCGTTACTAGCAGCCGTTTGTATATAGATTTTCATTTTTTCATCATAGTCAAATGGAGATGCTATCGTAAACGACGTGTATTTTTGAATACCTAAGCTTTTTGCTAGGAAATCAAAAGAATTATCTTCCGCTAGAGTTGCAGATGAGAATACAAATGGAATTTCTTTATTAAAAACATTTTCTTTCAATACCGTTTCAACCGTCTTAGGCATAACAACTAACGTAGTGTCTTCTACTGTTTGTTCTGCCCAGAAAATTACATCTTCTTTTGATAGTAAAAGTTTTAATAAAAACTCTATATTATCTAAATACTCTTCCACTATATGAAGTTGATAATGATCAATTGTGTGCAGCTCGCCCTCGTATACTAGCTCTATTCCAATTTGCTCTACTTTTTTAAACAAATAGTTAGCACTTTCTAATACACTTGCTGATAGGCTAAATCTCATACGATTAGACCCGTCAACCTTAGATGTGTTTTTCTCTAACAAACTGAAAAAGGCATCACTTGCTTCAATTGCTTCTTCAACTGTCAGGGAAAATTCCTCGCGAAGGTCGTTTCCTAACAAGCGAGTAAGTAACTCTTCCACTGTACGGTTTTTAATTTTATAAGTTAAAGCTTTTTGTGCTGCATATTCTAATAAATGCCCTTCGTCAAACACAACGCTAGATGCTTCTGGAAGTAACGGCAACTGCCCTTCCCTCTTGCGCTTCTCTTTCGTCCAAACATGCTCCATATAGAAATCATGTGAACAAATAATAATATCTGTTGATTTTCTATAAAAATCTCTTGATAAAGTTTGTCCGCAACGGTGTCGCTTTTCACAAGTAAAACAATCTTGAAAACTATCCCAGCCAATTGTATTCCACTCTTCATCCGTTAAGGATGGATAATCTTTTCGATCGCCATAATGATGAAAAGACTGCATGGCCTCATACTTGCCTACAAAGTCCGGCAATGTATCATACACATTATTTATTTTCTCATTATTTTCAAAGCTCATTGCTTTATCTAATTTGTTTAAGCAAACATATTGATCAGGTGACTTTGCTAATCTCGCATCAATCGTAACATCAAGAACTTTAGAGATCTTGGCGATGTCACCTTCCGCTTTTACTAGCTGTTCAATTAACGACTCGTCCGCACATGCAATAATAGCAGGCTTGCCTATGTAACGCGCATAACAAATAGCATATAACAAGTAAACAATTGTTTTGCCTGTCCCAACACCCGCTTCGGCAAACATAATTGATTTCTCTTTATATGCTCGCTCTAATTGAAACGCCATATAAATTTGTTCATCTCTTAATTCAAAACCAGCTTCAGGTAGAATGTCATAAAAAACATCTCCAATCCACTCGTTTAATTTATCGAAAAAGTTATCCCCTTTTTTCATTGGAAAAGGAAGGCGATTCATCATACATAGACCTCCGAATATTATTTAGACATCTGACCATTATTGAAAAAAAATAGCCATTTGTCAAGTGAATTCGTCCAACTATGTAATTTCGCTATACAGCGCTCGCTTTCCTGCTTCATTCATTTTAATTTCTAACTTTAATTTCTGTTCTAGAAGAAGCATATTTCAACGCGCTTCTATATTGATTTTTTGCTCCTTCTAATACTTTCATTGCATCAGTCTCATTAGAAAATTCCTCTTTCAATCTATTATAGCTATTCTCTAAAGCTTTCGAAATCCTCATTAAATCTTGACCATTTAACCCCATAACTTGCTTTCCTCCTATAAAATGTTCAATTATCTACTTTAAAGATATTGTATGAAGATATGAATTCATTTATACTTCCGAACGCATATCGATGTTCATCGTTAGTTTGGAATGTAAACGTTGTACGTATACATAAAAATGTATAGTTAAAGGTTGTACAATTAAATAAACAGTAAACGAAAAAAATACATTACATTCCTTATAGTGAAACATATTTAATAAAGAACAAAAATACTAACTAAAAAGCCAAAAAGAACGTAAAAAAAACACCGAAACAAGTTCGGTGTTAGTTCGTTTTAGGCGGTCTTTTGCCCCAGTATTGATAATAATCTGTTTTGATAAAGCCGTTGAATAGCTTTCTTTTTTTCGTTGCTTGTTTTCCGTAAAGTTCTTCGAAGCCTTCATGCGAAGTTAACATGTAAACGGACCATGTATCAAACGGACGGAATGCTTCTCCCATCTCTCTATACATATGCTCCACAGCCGGTTGGTCCCCTAATCGTTCACCATAAGGAGGATTTCCAACGATAACTCCAAATTCTTTTTTCGTTGTAAAATCACGGACTTGCATTTGTTTAAAGTCAATGAGTTCACCTAAACCAGCTTCAAACGCATTGTCTTTAGCAATTTGGATCATTCTATGGTCTATATCATATCCAGCAATGTCTAATTCTTGATCATAATTTGCAACATCTTCTACTTCTTGTCGAGCTTTATCCCATATCTCTTTATTCATCCAAGCCCATTCTTCCGAAGCGAAATCTCGATTAAACCCAGGTGCAATATTTTGCCCAATTAAAGCAGCTTCAATAGGAATAGTACCTGAACCACAAAACGGATCAACAAATGGTTTGTCTGCTCGCCAATTCGTTAATAGAACTAGTGCTGCTGCTAATGTTTCTTTTATAGGTGCTCCACCCTGTCCAACTCGATAACCTCGTTTATGAAGGCCAGACCCACTTGCATCTAATGTAAGAGTAACGACATCTTTTAAAATAGCCACTTCTACTCTATACATCGATCCACTTTCTTCTAACCAAGCTGATTGGATATTGTACGTTTGCTTCATTTTATCTACAATCGCTTTTTTAACGATACCTTGGCAATCAGGTACACTTGCTAACTGAGATTTAACCGACTTACCTATTACAGGAAACTCAGCATCTTTTGGTAGAAAATCTCCCCATCTAATTGCTTTTGTACCTTCAAATAATTGATCGAACGTTGTTGCTTTAAATTGAGCTACTTGAATTTTAATTCGATCTGCAGTACGTAACCAAAGGTTCGCTCTTGCAATAGCAAGCTCGTCTCCTTCAAAAATAACTTTACTGTTGTCAACCGTACAATCATAACCTAAATTTTTCACTTCTTGTCCAACTAGCGACTCTAATCCCATTGCCGCAGTTGCTATAATCTTATATTTACCCATTTAAAAACACCCTAACTTATGTATAGATACTTTTATTGTCGGCTGTGTTAAGGGTTGCTGATGATTTCCGTGCAAGGCCTCGCTTTCCGCGGGCGGGCCGGGAGCCTCCTCGGCGCAAGCGCCTGTGGGGTCTCCCCGCTCCCCGCTTCTCCCGCAGGAGTCTCAGCCTTGCACGGAAATCAACAGGTAAGTATTAAATATCAACACTAAGCTTTAACACAACCTTATTATTCCACATATTCCGATTACAATATTACAGGAAAACAATTTGAGAATAAAGGGAAAGAAATATATTTTTAAACGTATGACAAAAGCTCCCCTATAAAAGGAGAGCTCATCATTTGAAAAGATAAAATGTGACATTCCATCCAATAACAGTCTGTAAGCCATGTTCTGTACCGTCGTACTACAAGCGGATTGCACCTCGTACTCCGGTGGTAATCATCTGTCTACAGATTCTAGAGATCTGTTCTTCTCATCGTTCAATTCCTTAGAGAAGATGCCCCTACCATTATTTGGGTTTCTCGCTCGAGGGGTTTACCTCGTTCCACTCCAATCATTTCTGATTGGACTACGTCACTGTGGCACTTTCAAGGTATTAACACCATATCCGATTGGACTTAGGTGCTTTCCCTGCCGTTAGCCTCGTCTAAACCAAGCTACCCTAGCTTATGAATTCGCTAGGCACGAACACTACAGGCATCGCAGCCTGTGCGAGCATGGACTTTCCTCTACGGCGTAAACCGTAGCGATTACCCGACTATTATTGATGTCAACGTTACTTAGTATAATAAAAATTAGTTCAAATTTCAACTGTAAGTTTTTGTAAAAAAATTATTCGTAAAGTTTACTACCGAAAACATGTTTTTCTAAATTAGATAATCTGCGTAGAATATCAAAGTTAGTAGAACCAGAATTGGCACTTGCCACTGGTTTTTTTGACGTATCTTCTAATTGTTTCTTTAGTTTTGCATTTTCTTGTTGTAGAATTTCATATTCTTGATGAAACGTTTCATAATCTTTAATAATTTGATCTAAAAATTTATCAACATCTTCTTGTTTATAACCACGCATCGCCGTTTTAAATTCTTGTTCTAAAATTTCTTTTGCAGTTAGTTTAATTTTATCTGAAAGCATCTTCTTCACCTCTATCACTTAACCAATATTTTCTTCTTATATTTTTTCAAAAAATGTTCAACTTGTCAATTTACTTTGACAGTCGAGTGAATTTCATAAAATATGACTATAGTAAGAAAAACGATTAATACAATTAGTTTACTATAAATTAGTAAGGTAAGTGAACCAATTTCAAATTCAATACTGTTGTTTTTGTTCATTTATCTCTTCCATAATTAATTGCAACTCATAAAAATCAATATAAATAATTTGGAAGGTTTGGTTTGTGAAACTTTGCTTTTGTTTAGCTAAATCCACTATGTATTTTGGATTACCCGTCTTCTCTTCGTCGTAAACAACTAGTAAACCATCCGATTTTTGTATAAGAAATTGATTTTTTAGCCGGAACTGGTTTGGATTTTCGTATTTCTTTTTTGTCACAGAATCAACGTAGTCTGCTTGTGAAAGAATAAATTCATAATACTCTTTATTCGTCTCATTCCAACTTTCTTCTTGTTCCAAAAAAGGAGTGATGACAGCTAATTTCAGCTGTGGCCAATCTTCTTGTAAGTCGAATACTACTTCAGCTCCCCAAAGTTCAACGCCAAGTTGGCCACTAATTAATATCCACTCTAATTCTTCATGTTCTTCTAATAAGTTTACCAGCCTTCTTTTTATTGCTAATTTGATCACATCTACTGCTGGATTGTCTTGTTTAAATATTTGAAGTTCTTGTGCTTTATATCCAGTAAGAGTTAAGACTTTCATCGTTATCCCTTCCCATTATATTTTCGTAATGAAAAAAAAAGAACTGGCCTTTTAGACCAGTCCTTTTATCATTACATTTTTTATCGGATTGTGTCAATTATCTGTTACAACCTTTACCCCAACCAGGCATACCTGTTTGAGCGCCTGCTACCATACCTGGCATGTTCGTTTGAGCACCTGCTACCATACCTGGACCTGGTCCATATCCTGGTCCGCCCATTCCTGGTCCGAATCCTGGTCCGCCCATTCCTGGTCCGAATCCTGGTCCTGACTGAGCACCTGCTACCATTCCTGGTCCCATTCCTTGAGGATATCCTGGTCCTGCGTTAAAGTGTTGTTGTTGTACGTTGTTTACTACAGAATCAGTGTGTGGGTGATAGTGCTTATGTTGGTACATTTGGTTGTTTACATAAGTTGTGTGTGATGGATGAATGTGAGGAACTTCCGTCACAGAGTATAAGTTTTTCACACAACATTTAGTAGGATGAACGATAGGTGCTGTTACATTAGGTCTACAGTGATGCATATGCATATTTTCTTTCTCCCTTCAAAATTTGTAATTTGTTTTTCTTTACATTAACAAACTATGTTGAAAGGGGTATACATGTACTAATACAAACACCTATTTTTCATATAGATAAACTTTTGCCTACTAAAGAGTTGTGTAAATAGAGCCTTTAATGTTACTTAAAATAAATACTGTTAAGCCAATCATGATGAAAAAAAGACATAAAATCAACCTAGACAACTTTCTTCTCTCCCAAAAATAAAATATCTGTTTTCTTCTCTTTCCAAATATTAATTTTACATTTTTAGAAGAACTGTTGCAACGAACTATTAGTGGAAATTTGTAGTACTATTTACCTTGTTTTTTCTTCAACAGTCGTTGTATTCTCTTTTCTATATCTTTCACAAGTTTCTCTGACTTGAATGGATCGTTAATCTCTTTGCAAAGATCTAAAGATTGATACGAATAATCTAATGCTTTTTCCATGTTTTTATGAGTATGCTCATAGTGTTTTGCAAGCTCAATGCCAGCTTCATATTTTCTGTCATTTAAATTATCATGGAATGCCTGTGTGAAATATGACTCTGCTAGGTCCATTTCTTTGTTTTTTTTCTTTAATAACCCAAGCTTAAAGCATGCTTTCCAAGACTCATCTTTTACTTCTTCATAAACAGATGCTGCCGTTTCTTTATCCCCTAATGAATCAAACCATCTCGCAACTTCGTATTTCTCTTCCTTTGTCATTGTTTCAGCTTCGGTTAATAATAAATTGGACAAGTGAATGTATAGGTTGATAAGAGACAACACATCTATTTCATTATGGATGAGTATTCCTTTTATACCTTCTGGATTTTGTGTTTTTAAAAAATCAAAATAAAGCATCGGAGCTAAAAATCCAGGTGTATCATGTTCCCGATAGATTGCCAATTTTTCTTTTTCCACTATAGATAATCGTACTGCTTCTAGCTCATTTTTCCAAAATCTTCTGGATGCATGCAATAAGTCAAAGTGACCGAATGATGGTAATTTCGGAACATGTTCTTTAATTAGTGTGTGACGAGTTTTTACTTGAGGCCAATCAAAAGCTTTTCCGTTGTAAGTTACGAGCGTTGTGTAGTCTACTTTTTCCAAAAACGATTGATACAAGGCAATTTCATTTCCAGGCTGTGGTAAAAAATGTTGCCTAATTACCACTTTATCCTTCTCTATTTTTGCATAGCCCAAGAGAAATATAGTCGTACCCGCTCCACCACTTAATCCAGTTGTCTCTGTATCAAAGAAAAATAGGTCAGTTGCTAAGTGTCCCTTACTTGATAAAGGATGTTCATTTACTGATTGATTCCATTTTTCTACTATATGAACTAATTCACCTAGCTTGTAGTTCCCATGTTTGTATTCTAACGGATATTCAACTTCTCTTATTAAGCAATGTTGCTCTTCATAGTTATATACTCTTGTTTGAAATTCTTGCCACTGCTCTTTGTAGGGAATATCTATCTGTTCGGGCTGTTTATTTACTTCCTTCACAGTCGATTCTACAGGAACAGACTCATGCTTCATATGAGTTTTTAGTCGGTTTAGTTTGTTTTTTAACTTCATTACTTAACACCCTTTAATTGATATACAACCGATTTTAACAACATTAAACTATCCGTTTTCATATGCATTGTTTCATCTTCTCCACCTACACAAGATGGACAACCAGATTCACAAGGACAAGATTCGATGAGTTCTAAAGATGAAGTAAGTAAACTTTCAAGATCTTCATATGCTTTTTCACTAAGACCTACTCCACCTGGATAACGATCATAAAGGTAGATCACTGGTTTTTCGTCATGAGTGGAGCGTATTTGTGGTACAACATGGACGTCTGATGGATCGCACATTAACCTTAATGGTGCCACATGCTTTAACGCGTGAGAAATTGCTAGTAATACCTTCTCAAGTTCATCACCTGAATACGTTGCAATAAGCTCATCAGAAAATTGCAGCCATGCCCCATTCGTATGGAGTTCTTCCTCTGGTAGATGTATTGGTCCTGATCCGATGTTTTCATGGGTATCGAATTTAATCTTCTTAAAAATGGTTGCCATCGCTCTTACTGAAACGTCTCCATAAGAGAGATTTATTTGTTGAAGTTGCTTGTTTTTATCTACTTCTAAAACATCAAGCTGTACTGCTAAATTTGCATCCGTGAAATAATCAACATTCACTTCTCGTACAAACGCTTTTTTCTCTTCCCAGTCTAGTTTTTCTACTTGAAATTGAGTTCCTTGATGTAAATAAATTGCCTCATCATGTAAAAGTGTCATCGCACTAAAGCGATCCATTTCTCCAATTACTTTATTGGCAGGTGCGTTTGTTTGGTCAATGATGATGACATTTTCTTGCGAAGCGGAGCGCAGGCTAATGTTATGAGCAGGAAATGCGTCATTCATCCAGTACCATTTCCCATTATTTTCATGTAACACACGTTCCTCTGTTAAGTATTCGAGTACATCATCTAACTCTACTCCGTCAAACGTTTCCCCTTGTTTAAATGGGAGCTCGTATGCGGCACATTTTATATGGTCTACTAAAATTATTAAATTGTTTGGATTTATTCTTGCCGTTTCTGGGTTGTTTTTTAAAAAGAAATCTGGGTGCTGGATAACATATTGGTCTAACGGATTTGAGCTTGCTACCATAATGATTACAGCTTCCCCTTGTCTTCTTCCAGCTCGTCCTGCTTGCTGCCAAGCACTAGCAATGGTCCCAGGATACCCTGTCATAATACACACTTGTAATTGACCAATATCGACACCTAGTTCTAAGGCATTCGTACTTACAACTCCGTATATTTCCCCATTACGTAATCCTTTTTCTATTTCTCTTCGCTGCGTAGGCAAATATCCGCCGCGATATCCTCTTATCGATTTAGTGCCAAGATCTTTTTTTACTAGTTCTTGCAAGTAAGTTAATAGAATTTCTACTCTTACTCTACTTTTGGCAAACACTATCGTTTGTATTTTTTGTTTTAAAAATTCACTTGCAAGGTTACGTACTTCTAGAGTAGCACTTCTCCTAATGTTTAACGGCTTATTCACTATTGGTGGGTTATAAAATATGAAATGTTTTGTACTAGAAGGTGCACCGTTTTTATTAATGAGATGGAATGATTCCCCGGTTAGTTGTTCTGCCAGTTCTTTAGGGTTGGCAATCGTTGCAGAAGTACAAATGAACGTGGGATTACTTCCATAAAAATTACATATTCGTTTCAAACGACGTATTACATTTGCCACATGACTTCCAAACACTCCACGGTAAGTATGTAGTTCATCTATTACAACATATTGTAAGTTTTCGAACAGGGAAACCCATTTTGTATGGTGAGGCAAAATACCAGAGTGTAACATGTCTGGATTTGTGATGACGACATGTCCTGCTTTTCTCACTCGTTGACGTATGTTGGGTGATGTATCTCCGTCATATGTATAACTGTTTATGGGAACTCCGAGTTTTTCAATAATTTCATTTATCTCACTTTTTTGATCTTGTGCAAGTGCTTTTGTAGGGAATAAATATAACGCTCTACTTTCTTTTTCTTCTAGTATTTTTTGAAGCACTGGTAAGTTGTAGCATAACGTTTTACCAGAAGCAGTTGGGGTTACTGCAACGAAATGTTTACCGGCTTTAGCCGCTACGAAAGCTTCATGCTGATGTGTATAAAGCGCAGAGATTCCCTTTTGTTCAAAGGCGGATTTTAATCGTTCGTCCATGTTAGTAGGAAACGGCAGAGACTTTGCCTCTTTTGCGGGAATCTTTTCCCACCTTACTATATTCGATGAAATGTTAGGCTCTTGTTTCATCCAGTCCATTATTTGTCTCACTGATTTTTTACCAAACATTGTTTTCGCCACCTCAGGTATTGTTATATTCTATTTTAGCGAATAAACGTTCTGTTCGTAAAGTAATATATAATGGAATAAAATTCTTGAGTTTATAATAGAACAAAAAAAGACACTACATCGGTGTGTAGTATCTTTATAATCCATTATGATTGGAACACATACAGTGTGTTTTTACCTTGTTCTTTTGCTCTGTACAATGCGTTGTCTGCACTTTTTAAGAGAGTTGTTTTATTTTTGCCGTGTTCTGGAGAATATGCGATGCCGATACTTGACGAAATATGAACTTCTTTTCCGCTTAAGTGGAAAGGTTGGATCAGCACATGTAGTATTTTTTTGGCCAATTCAACTGCTTGTTCCCTTTTTTCAAGGTTTTGAATGATAACAACAAACTCATCCCCACTTAACCTTCCAAAAAGACCACACGTTAAAACGATATTTTCCACGCGATCTGTAAATTGGATAAGTAACTGGTCTCCTGCATCATGACCTAATTTATCATTTATTTGTTTAAAGTCATCAATATCTAAAAACAATAAGCCTATCTTTTTAGAATTATTTAAAGATTCTTCTATAAGATTTGTAACAGCTCTGCGATTAGGTAGTCCTGTAAGACTATCTGTATATGCGAGTCTTTCCAATTCTTTTTCTAATTGTTTTTGCTTTGTAATATCCTTATTAATTCCGTATAGGCCGACTATTTTCCCTCTTACTGTTATAGGGATTGTTTTAACTACTAGTTGCACTTCTTGAGTGTCTTTCTTTGTTAAAGTAATCTCGTATTCTTGTGTTTGCCCCGATAATGTAGCATTAAGATGTTCTGCATTTTTTTGAAAATCGTTCTCATCTTTCCAAACGTTCATTTCGCTATAATGAGAGCCAACTATCTCTTCTTCTTTGAAGCCCAGTTGCTTCTCAAGAGCTGGGTTTACACTATTTATAATTCCATCTAAATCAATAGACCAAATTCCATCAGGGTTGTTCATAAATAACGATTTAAACCTTTGTTCACTTTCTTTTAAATCGCTAACATCTTTATAAGTTGCAACAATCACGTTTCTATCTTTATATGTAACTAATTCATATGATGCGAGAACTTCAATTTGTTCACCATTTCTTTTCGTTCTCATACGGTAAACATCTTTAATTGTTCGTTCGCTTTTTATGCGCTCAATAAAATTCCGTTGACTTATTAACGATTTGTCTGGAATAAACGGCGGAATTTGTTCTGTTAATAGCTCAACCTCTGACCATCCAAACAATTTTTCAACAAACGGGTTTGCCTTTATAATCGCTCCATGTTCATTTAAGACAAAAATAGCGTCAGACGTATTTTCCCAAATAAATTCTAATTCTTCTTTTATATCTAATAAATCATGCTGAACTAATCTATTATTCATGTCGTCGCAACCTGTCCACTAAATTTAAAAGTATTCTTATATATAATTTTAAACGATATACAATTTACGGTGCAAATTTTAGCTCTATTAATTCTCCATATTTCTTTCTAACCATACAATGGATAACTTTGCCCAAATAGGTAAAATCATCTTTGGAAAAGCGTATGTGTTTTTTCTATGAATAAAGTAGTAGTCATTATTATTTAGCGTAGTCACTAAATCATTTGAAACATTAACTAATATAGGAATATAACCGAATTGATCCGCTTTTTTCGCAAAAACTATTAATGTTTCTACATCTAGCCTAGACGGTGATAATATTATTACTTTATCCATCCACTTTTGATAATAAATATATCCTTTTTTATCCTTATAGAAATATAATTCTTTCTTTGGAAAAAGCTTTCTTTTCTTTTCGGTAGACACTACAAACAATGGCGCACCAGCTTGTTTTTTTCTCCAAAACAACCCGAAATACACAATGATAATGGAGATGATGATACCTAGTGTCAGGTTATTTAATAGCGCCTGCTGATCTAATGAGAACAAGTCTTGCAGCATTCTTGGTACATATTTTTTAATATATGGTATTTGAATGGTTCCTACAAATACGTAACAAAGTGATATAAAACCTATAATAATGCTATCAATAATCGCTTTTTCCGGTGTATAGACTGTATTTATTCGATAAAATTGACTTCTTGCCGTTATTAGAAGTAGCAATGCTATAAGTAATAAAATAAAGTCTCCTATGTGAAAACCTTTAGATAAACTTAAAAATGCTCCAACAACTAAAACGAAAAGTGTAAAGTAGTATGCTCTTTTCGTTTGATCATAGATGGACCTCGCTAAAAATAATAAAGTAATTCCTATTGCAATAGAAATCTGTAAGGATACTTGCATCATCTGCATCGATAAAATCTCATTTGCCCATCTTAATCGATAGATAATCGTTGGCACTACTGGAAAAAGTAGTAATAGAACCCCTACTATAAGAACGCCAAAAGTCGAAATCCGGTGAGACAAAAAGGACAATGTCTGTTTATTTGGGATAATACGACTCCACATATTTTCTTTTTGTATAAAAAATACGAGTAAAAACGTACTAATAATAAAAGGCACAACATAATAAACTATTCGGTATAAAAGAAGAAGGGCAACAATTTTCTCTTCCGTAACTTGTAACGAAGCTAAACCGAACAATAATATGAAATCGAAAGCTCCTACTCCACCAGGTACCGTACTTAATAACCCTACAACTACCGCAAAGAAATACAGTATAAATAAATAGTAAATGTTCACATCAATCCCAAGCATGTAGGCAACTTGTAGAAAAAGGATAAAGGCTAAGATCCATTCTATAAACGAAACACCAATTAAGTTTAGTTGCTCCCTTATCTTTAACTGAAAGGAGAATGAACCTAAAAACAATACAAACGGCCCATACAAACACATGATTAGTAGTGGTATTTTCATAAACGGGTAACTTTCAATGATGATAGGATTCTTCCACTCACTCCATAAAACGAACCATGCAATAATGGACGGAAATATAATCATATATGGCAGAATTACCGTTACCCATTTTAATAACTTTTTCTTTTCCATTCCTTTTTGATAAAAAAATGATCTTAATCCAACACCAGCAAAGCCTCCGAAGCCTAGGAAATTGGCGTATGTATTAAAGCTAAACGACTTACCAAACAATTGATTAGGCTTTATGGACAATTTTTTTGTAATGTATACATCATAAAAGTACATGGAGGAAACAGCAAAACACCCTAAAAAAAGGATGTAAAAAAAGGAGAAAATTCCAATATCCTGTATTTTAGAGGTAACTAGTTCAAAATCTATATTATAAAATTGTTTTTTTCCTTCAACATATACAAAAACTAGTACAGTTATAGGAAGAATAACCTTTAATACGTTTAACAAATAAGTATTTTTTAACATGTTTAGCTTCCTTTACCATGTAAGCTATATAACTCTTCCAAAAATACCATATTTTTCACGTGCTTACCATTGTATTTTTATACATTAATATATTTATTTCTTACTTGAATCCGTTTCATAATGTACGACTACTAAACGAAAAACGAATAATAGTATCGTATACTGTATTTATACACCTTAATAAACGAACATATTATTTTGTATATCACTAAAATATTCGTTTTTCATTAAACGAACCGTAATTATGAAATTGATTCACTTTCCTTTATTCCCAAAAAATGAAAACTAGAAACCAAAAAACGTTGTCACATTGCCTAGCCTACCAAACATATACTTATAATGGATGGAGGATTAGGTAAGAAAGCAGGTGTTTATGTATGGATAAAAAGAATGAGATGAAACGAAAAGAACCAACAGATCCAGCTTTTAACAATGTACTGCGCTCTATTGATGACTTTTTTCAACATTCGCCTCTTAAAGGAATTGTGGAACAAGTGGACGGATTTTTCCAAAGTGCAATCGCAAGTACTTCCTTTTCAGTGGAAACGTATGAAACGTCTAATGAGATGTATGTTATTAGTAAGATGCCTGGTGTAGCTAAAGACCAAATTACGATAGAAACATTTGATAAGTATTTAACGATCTCCGTTAAAAATGTGGAACAATCGGAGGGAAGTAACAGCAATCTGAATAGTTCGTTTAAAAGCTTTTCAGCCCAACATTCTACACGTACTATTCCATTGCCACCTTATGTAAAATCCCATTCTTTAAAAGCAACATATAAGGATGGATTATTAGAAATTATCATTCCTAAAAAAGTAAAGAAGCAGTTTAAAATTGAAGATTAAAAAAGGATGTAAAATGGTCTTAGCCATTCACATCCTTTTTTTCTTTAATTTTTATGGTTCTTGGATCCGTATTTCGGGTTTTCTTCTGGAGTAGTGTCTTTTTGTATGTCATATTCTTTCGCAAGTTCTGTGTCTTGGCGATTATTTGGATATTTATTTTTTCTTTCTCTATTATCATTGCGGGTTGTCATGCTTGTCACCTCTTATTGGTTTGGTTTGTTTTTCTTGCGCTCTTTTTTTACTTGTTTGCCTGTAAACTCATTACCAAATTCCATATTCGTCTTTTGCGGCTTATTTTTCTTTTGGCTCATTTCATCTCACCTCGAACTTATTTTTACTTATTGCCTGTTTTTTATGTTTTTAATTTATAGTTACCTTTATTTACATGAGGACATTTCCATAGTTTGACTTCTAGTCGAGGAAAGAATTATAGCTAGAAATTAGTTGATTTCAGCTGTAGGTGTGAGACTCCTGCGGGAAAGCGCGTCAAAAGAGACCCCACAGGCGCCAATAGCGCCGAGGAGTAAGTTTTTTCACGACTGTGAAAATAACCTTCCTTTTTAACGCCCGCGGAAAGCGAACACCTGTAGCTGAAGTCAACTTTTCAGACCATACTTTAATTATTAGTCTTTCATATAAAACAGTGATGAAATTAATTCCCATACATACGAACTGTCTAGATTATGAAAAATAAACATGAGGAGGTGGGACACAATGGACAATAAGAAAAAAGACGATCGCTTATATGTAGAACCATCTAATTCACCAACTTTAGTTATAAAAACAAATCTAGATTCACCTTCAGATGCTAAAGAAAATCCTTACTATACATCTTCTATGAATCATGAAGAAGCAGAGAAGTTTGAAGATTATTTTATGAATGGAAAGCAAAAAGGAGACTATCATGAATAAACCAATAGCCTATTTGCGCGAAATACTTGAACAATATGCAGATAATCAACAAATACCCCGTGAAATAATGTCTAAGCTTGAAAATGAATCTTTTCAGAGAGAACGCGACTTTGTTTTAACATTAAATGAACATGAAATAGAATTTTTAAATAATGTATTACCTAATGAAATAAACCATGCTATGGAAGCGGAAGACTTCCCGCGTGTTCAACAACTAAATGAAGTGTACGAGTTGTTGTAAAGGAGGATTTGTACTTGAGTTCAACGATAGATTATGACCGTTACATTAACATAAAGTTTCAAGAAGGTGCAATTGATAAAGTAGGCGTTAATGGCTGTCAGGTCGAGCATGTTATTGATATTTTAGTGGAGAAGCTAAAAGCGTATCAAGAAAACGAATTTCGAAGTATGGAAAATTCCATTGCCATCAACAACCTACAAAGTGCAAACTTCGCATTACACTGTCGTAGAGAAAGAATGGAAGATAAACATCGTAATGAATAATATAATAAGCGCTAGCTGTCAAAATTCAGCTGGCGCTTATTTTTTATGCTTTAAATGTAGCAGCGATTCCTTTGATCATTCCATTTAATTGATTGACAGTGTTCATCATTTGACCTGCTGTATCCATCATCTTTTTCATATCAATGTTACCATCTTGCCCTTTAAATTGATTTAAAATGGCATTAAACTGCTTCGGCTGTTGCACTTGTTGTTGGTTTTGTGTTGGATATGGGTTCATAAATGGTGACGCAGCGTTCCACATACTCTGTGGTGAGGCCTGTGGTGTTGCCTGTTGATCATAATACTGAAACGGACTTTGCCAATTACCATTATGCGCTTGGGGCATCGGTTGATTTTGAAACGGGAAACCTCCTTGGAATGGCATGAATTGATTTTGTAAATGTGGTTGGTTCCACCCACTACCCATTCCTTGCATTGGAAATCCCCCCCACTGTTGTTGATTCATATATGGATGTTGATATCCAAACCCACCTGAAAAGTTGTTCATCCACCCTAAAGGGTTATTTGGAAATCGCTCTAATGGCAAATGTCTAGGTGAAATTTGCCTTTTCCTAAACATTTATATCCCTCCTCACTTTTTCTCTATTCTTATTTTATGAGATTCACCTATAATTGGTGCCTATATCAAAAAATGCTAATTATGTCTCCTTTTGTCGGAAGTCTCATTTTTCTAAAATCAAAGAATCTTTTTTATACATGATAAAATAAAGGTAACTTTAATCAGGGGGGATGAAAGTTGCTATTAGATGAATTACGTTTGAAGTTTGTTACTTGTAAGGGGTATGAGCCAATGGAAGAAAATGAACTATTGGACTATGCAAGACAGCTTTATTTAAAAGGAGAGCTTATGCTTTTTCAATATCGACAACTTGTAAAAGGGCTTGAATTAAACGGAGCAACTTTACCACAATTTCTTGAAGTGAATTAATTGTGTCCGTTTCATAATGTATGACTACTATACGAAAAACGAATGATAGCATCGTATTATGTATTTACACTTTTTAATAAACGAACATATTAATTTGTATTACACTAAGATATTCGTTTTTCATTAAGCGAACCGTAATTATGAAATTGATTAGAATAACTAGTGCAGGTGGGCTTAGCCACCTGCTTTTATTTTTATTTTTGCCAATAATTTTATAGGTGTTTTACTTTTGATATAGGAAAAATTATAAGAGTAATGTAGAAATTTCTAAGGGGGGGATTTTAAATGGCTAGAGGGAAAAACTTTCAACATCAGAAAAAAGGACATACACCTACAATTGGTGCGCAACCAGCGGAACGAAAAGTGTTTGAAAAGGTGGAATATGCAATTGAACCTGTAGCAAGTGAAGGAGATCGTCCTGTAACAATTCAAGTGGAAAAAGAATAATCTTCATATAAAAATGGGAAGCATTATTTTGCTTCCCACTTGTTATTTACATCTTCTAATACGTATTTTATAGACTGAATCATCGATTGAAAACGTTTTTTCTTCGTATCTGGATAAAAACATTGAACAGAAACTAATTGTATATTTTCTGCTGTGTTTTCAATTTGACTCTCATGTAAGTACTTTGGTTTATTATCTTTAACCCATTGGGTTGTGGATATTTTCCATTGTTCTGTAAGTGCATGAACCCTATCAGCATATGGTTTTACTTCTAGAAAGAAATCTGGTTGTTCACCCTTTTCTATTTTCCCTTGAAGTATTGATTCCAATTTATTAACTTCCGATAATAATTTCTTATTAAGTTTAACTAGTTTTTTTTCCGTGTGCACAAAATTCACCTCTATTACATATCCTATCATAAGCAATAAAATTTATTAAGAGGATAAAGCAGCTTGTGCATACACTTTTAGTGGCTTTTTTCTTTGTAAAGATTCTTCCTTCATTATACGTTCCATATCATCTATCGTTTCATGTAATTGTTCAATACGTTTTTTTATTTCGTTTTCAATATATTCTTTTTCGTCCTGCACTTTTTTAGCCATCGTTAATTCTAATGTATCTAAAGTATCGAATAATGTATCAATCTGCTTTAAAGTTTCATCACGAGAAATAAGATTGTTCATTTGTTACCTCTCCTCCACTCTTTGTTACCCTACAAATTCAACGAAAAATGGCCACTCCCTTCTCACCTGACAAAACTAGAATTAATTCGTCAAAGAAAGTGCAATTTCTCCTTTTTCTTTATCTATATTCTGCATGTTTCTAACTAATAAGGAAAACTTATTAGTGGAGGTGTGTAAAATGGCTAAGCATAATAATAGTAAACAACAGGAACAGCAGAAGCAGCAAAAGGGTCGTGAAAATGCTCCAGGCTATGAAGATAAAAAGCTAGGCGGTCCAAACAGACCGTCAACTTAATGAACGCTTTATGAGGATCATTTTAGTTGCTATTTTTATGTAAAGTGGTCCTCCTTTCTGCTATGCAGACCAACTTGACTGGTTTTTCCGCTATAGATGGTCCTCATTAACGCTATGATGACCATCTTGGCTGGTTTTTCTGCTAAAGATGGTCCTCATTACTGCTATGACTACCATCTTATTTCGTACTTTGAATAAAAGTGGTCCTCATATTCCAAGTTTGCACAACCGCTTGTTCTCACTATCGGCAATATTCCTCGTTTATCTACTAAAACAAACAGCAACTACCTTTTATCTCTTAACACCCAATTATTTAAAGCAATTAACCCATGTAGCTCGTTTTGCTTATGTAAAAACCAATGTGTAAGCGGATTTGGATGTTTAGCTTTTTCTTCCACAATGGCATTCCAGTTTGATATTTTTTTGTGCTGCTTAAAAACCCAATCTTCTTGGACGACTGGAACATGTTGAACAATATCGTAAGCAACTCTTAAAAATGGCGTTTGTCTTGTAAAGTTTTTGTGTAAATACTTTTCATAGTCGTAACGAGAACCTGTATGGACTGTTTTTTTCGAAAAAGAATAAAACTTCATAAATAACTCAGGATGAAATAGAATGTTAGAAAGCTGCTTTCCTAATAAAATCCGATTATTTATGTTTTTAAAATGGTAAACTGAATGACCATATAATTCACCATCCAACGTTGGAAACACAACACAACTAAAATGTCCTATATCTTGAAGGATAAACGCAAGCGATTGGAATACATCTTTTTGAAGGGATGGATTTTTAATAACAGGATGGTCTATCATGTTTTGTTCATTAATAATGAGGGAAGTAACTAATCGTTCCTCATTTTTGCAAGACCAAAAGACTTCCCACTCTTGTTCCATAAATACTGAAACAGAAAATGCATGTAATAGGTGGAAAAGCGATGTTCCTAATTTTTTTGAGAGTTCATATAATAGAAGCTGTGGATAGGCATCTTGAAAGATGATCCAGTTGGCGCGTTCATATGTGAAAAATAGTCTATCTCGTTGTTGTTCATCTAATGCTAGCGTAAACCATCTTCCTTTTAAATCGGTCATGTTCCATCCTGCATTACGAGAAACCATACTAGCAAGAAACGACCACTTTATTTCCGGATTTGAATAGAAAAAGTTAGCATACGCCTCCGTCCTAGACACATTGTCGACATTAAATTTTACTGTATTTTTTTTAATTTCAGTGATAAACTTATTTTCTTGATGGGAGTATTTATAATTTTTTCGTTTATTTTTAATGTTTTCATAGGCTAAATTAGTACTTCGAAAGAACAAAATGCATCCCAACTCTCCGTATGGTGATAAAATAAGTTGAATAGTAGTGTGTAGTTTTTACTTATAGGGGGAAATTTATGAATATAAGGTATCCTAACGGAAAGCTTTATGAGCAAAAAAATGCTCCTACTAAGCAAGCTCAACAAAAAGTACAATATGGTAACCGAGGCATGTCGTTAGAGGAAGATTTACATGAAACGAATCTGTATTATTTAAACAGACAAATTGCCGTTATACATAAAAAACCGACACCAGTGCAAATTGTACAAGTTGACTACCCACAAAGGAGTGCAGCTGTCATTAAAGAAGCTTATTTCAAATTAGCTTCCACAACCGATTTTAACGGGGTATACAAAGGAAGATATGTTGATTTTGAGGCAAAGGAAACAAAAAATAAAACATCCTTTCCATTACAAAACTTCCATGAGCATCAAATAAGTCATATGAAAGATGTGTTGAAACAAAATGGAATTTGTTTCGTCATATTAATGTTCAGTGTTTTAAACGAAGTGTACTTATTACCTGCAGAAAAGCTTTTAGATTATTGGGATAGAAAAGCATCTGGGGGTAGAAAGTCTATTACTAAAGCGGAAATAGAACAAGATGGCTACCTCTTACCTATTGGCTATCAACCTAGAATTGACTATATTAAAGTTATAGACAAGTTGTACTGCTAACCTTCGTAGCAAGACACTTTTGGAGAAAGGCAGGTATTTTTATGTCAGAAAAAAATAATTCAAGAGAAGCAAGACGGAAAGCGCTCGTAGCTGAAAAAGCTAAAAATGGCGGTTCCAAAAAGAAAAAAGTATCTAGTATTCTAAAAAAGGTAATTTTAATTGGTTTTTTACTCGGTCTTGCTGGTTTACTAGTTGGTGTGGCCACATTTGCCTATTATGTTAAAGATACACCACCACTAGATGAAACACTCTTAAAAGTAGCAGTGCGATCAACAGTTATGGATAAAGATGGGGAATTAGCTGCAGAGCTTGGAAGTCACGAAGCAAGAGAAGTTGTTTCCTTTAATGATATTCCTCAAGAAGTAATAGATGCATTTTTAGCTACAGAAGATGTTCGTTTTTTTGAACATAACGGTGTAGATTATCGTCGTTTAGCTGGCGCTGTAGTCGCGAATATTACAGGTGGGTTTGGAGCACAAGGTGGTAGTACCATTACACAACAACTTGTGAAACTTTCCTTTCTAACAGAAGAAAAAACGTTAAGACGTAAAGCACAGGAATTTTATTTAGCTTATCAATTAGAAGGCCGTTTTTCAAAAGAAGAAATTTTAGAGATGTACTTAAATAAAATCTTCTTTTCTAACCGATCTTATGGTATTCAAACAGCTGCTCAAAATTATTATGGAAAAGAATTAGATGAATTAGAACTGCATGAAATTGCGATGTTAGCTGGTCTTCCGCAGAGTCCTAATCCGTATAACCCGAAACGTAATCCTGAAAATGCAGAACGCAGAAGAAATGTCGTACTGCACTTAATGGTTATGCACGGGAAAATTACAGAAGCTGAGGCAGAAGAAGCAAGAAATGTACCAGTAACAGAAACACTTGTCGAAGGTTCAGAAACAAACCGATATGCTAACCGTTACGATGCATTTATTGATAGAGTTGTGGATGAGATTAGTGAAAAATTAGGTGAACAAATTAATCCTAACACAGATGGTCTTCAAATTTTCACAACCTTAGATCAAAATGCACAGCAACATGTAGAGCTCCTGATATCGGATGAAAGCCCTGTAAAACATAAAGACAACGAAGATTACCAAATTGGTATTACGCTCTTAGATACAAAATCTGGTGCAATCAGAGCTATAGGTGGTGCGCGTAACTATGTTAAAACAGGTACGAACTACGCTACCGATGAACCAATCCAACCAGGTTCTGCTATTAAGCCAATTTTAGATTACGGACCTGCAATAGAACACCTTCAATGGTCAACATATCATCAAATAAATGATGAAGCTCACAATTACACTGAAGGTGAAAAGAACGCTATTCGTAACTGGGATGATAATTTTAAAGGTTGGATGAGTATGAGACAACATATCGTTGAGTCTCGTAACGTTCCAGCTGTAAAAGCTTTACAAGAGGTTGGAAAAGAAAAAGCACGAGATTTTGCGACAAAAATTGGTGTTTCTATTCCTGAAAACTATACAGAAGCGTATTCTCTAGGTGGGTTCTCATCAGGAACAACTACATTAGAACTCGCAGGTGCTTTTGCTAGTTTTGGTAATGAAGGTGTTTACACAGAACCTTATGCGGTAACAAAAGTCGTCTTCCCTGATGGAACGACTGTTAACTTAAACAATCAACCAGAAATAGCAATGAAAGATTCTACTGCGTTCATGATTACGGATATGCTAAAGTCTGCTCTACGTGATCCTGGAAACGTTGCAGGTTCGGCTAATGTGCCTGGCTTAAATGTGGCAGGAAAATCGGGTACAACAAACTTTGATGCCCAAACACGTGAGAGATTGAATCATCCATCAGGAGCTGTACCAAGTGTTATTTTCTCGGGTTATACACCAACATACACAGCTGCAATATGGGCTGGATTTAAACGTATGGGTACTGATAATTATTTACGCTCACAAGAAGAACGTCGTGCAGCGAGAGATTTATTTAAAAATTTAATCTCCCATGTGTCGACAAAAGATGCGGATAAAGCGGACTTCCGAGTACCGAACAGTGTTGTTCGTGTAGCAATAGAGAAAGGCTCGAACCCTCCGCTTCTTGCTAGTGAGTTTACTCCTAAAGATAAGATAACGAATGAGTATTTTATTAGAGGAACAGAACCGACTAAAGTTTCCACGGAATTCGAGCGTTTAGATGCGCCTAGCGGTTTAACTGTTGTATATGATGAAGAAAAAGATGAAGTGTTAGTAAACTGGCAATATGACGGAAGCTTGTTAGATAAAGTTAGCTTTGAAGTCAAAGCTACCGTTAATGATGGCAACGCTCAGATCTTAACTGTAACAAAAGACCTTGGTGTTATTATTGAATCACCTCAACCAGGAAGCAGAATTAAGGTCGAGGTAACCGCCCTTCTAACTGAAGCGGAAGAAAAGCGTAGTGAAACATCTACTCAAACTGTTAACATCCCTGAGTTAGTGGAAGAAGAGGAAGAAATTATTATCGAAATTCCAGACCCTCTCCCCCCTCCTGATGACGACGAGGATGATGATGACGATGACGATGATGACGACGATACGAACGAAGAAAATACAAACCGTAATAACAGAAGAAATAATGACAACGATGATGACGACGACGAATAATCTCTGACCGAGAAAAACCGTACTCTAAAAAGTAGAGTACGGTTTTTTACATGCTATTTTGATAAATGACTTATAAAAACACAACTGCTACACCAGCTCCAATGGCAAACGCTGTTAGAAATGCTTCCGCCCCTTTAGATAGTCCTGATACGAAATGTCCTACCATTAAATCCCGGACGGCATTCGTTATTAATAAACCAGGAACAAGTGGCATAACCGATCCGATAATTATTTTATCTAACTCGTATCCTAAACCAATCTCTACCGTGTAAAAAGCAAGAAATCCAATTATTAAAGACGCCATAAATTCAGCGAAAAACTTCACATTAGAGTAGTGTTGAATGAGAAGCAAGCTACTGTACCCTACTCCACCAATAATAAAAGCAGGTATAAAATCCTGTAATATCCCTTTGAACATAATTAAAAATGCTCCACTAACTAAAGAGGCAGCTAATATTTGAATTGGTATAGAAAATTGCAAATTCGTGTTTTGTAGTGTTTTTAACGCTTCATGGGCCTCTTCTAACGTTAATTCACCGTTCGTAATTTTCCTCGAAATATCATTTACTTTTTCTACTTTTTCTAAGTCAGTTGTTCGATTATTAATTCTTACTAGTTGAGTAGGATTAATATCTTTTAAAGAAACAATAATTCCAGTTGGAGTGACAAATGTGTGTGGATCTTCTACGCCAAAAGCTTTTGCCATTCTTGTCATCGTGTCTTCTACTCGATACGTCTCTGCCCCACTCTCCATCATTATTTTTCCAGCGAGTAAACAGATGGAAACGACTGATTTTACTTCTTCTAATTCTTTTTTCTCCATTTATGACACACCTTGCTTCAAACGTTTCTCTTTAGAGTGGACAATAATTCTCATAACAATTTGTACGAACACTTCTGCAAAAACAAGTCCCATTGCAATAGCTCCTGATATCATGAACGCCTTTGCAGCAAGCGGAATAGCGGCAAGATAATCATTTTGTGCGACATGTCGCATCGTATTGTATGCTAGTCCACCAGGTACTAATGGAATAATTCCTGCAACACTATAAATAATCATAGGCTTGCGATATCTTCTCGCAAAAATCAAGCCAATTAACGCAACGACAAATGCCCCAACGAAAGAAGCGATAACGGTATCAATTCCAGCATCGGCTAATGTGATATAAAACATCCACCCTACCATTCCAACAATTCCACAGTGAACTAATGCTTTTCGAGGAGCATTAAAAATCACTCCGAATCCGGCAGATGCAATGAAACTAAAAAATAACTGTCCGAAAATATATAACATGGTATCCCTCATTTCAAATCCAATATGCTTTATGTAATATTACTTATTATAACTTGAAATGTTGGAAAATCTAGTAATCGTTATTTGATCGATAATTTGATATATATCTTTTCACTATTCAATTTGCTTTGTGCGCTTTGAATTAGTTCTTTTTCTAGTTTTTCTAATAAGGTTTCATTGATTTCTTCTAAGGAGTATTGAGAAAAGCTTTGTTGTAAACGCTCCTCAAATTGCTCATGTACATTATTATAAAAGTAAGAATGAAGATGAAAGATATTGAATTGCATTTCTTCATCTATATCCCTTCTGTAATCAGAGAAATAAGACCTAAGTTTAGTCGGGTTTCGCTCTTTAAAAGAATAGGTTAAAAAAACTTTTAACGTCTTTTCATCTTGCGTTTGGAGTTCATAATCTAATACAGGATCTTGATAATCTAACATTACCATTAGTATGTCTTTATCTGTAGTAAGTAAATACAATCCGTTTCTTTTAACTTCTATAACCTTATTTTTACTAGTAATGTATATTTCATGATCTTTTTCTGGATAATATGTTTCGTATAAACTAAATATAAAGATACATGCAAGAATTGCAGAAACATAGCTTAATATTTTTGGAATTTCTTTATAACGAATTTTATATTTATGTATGATCCATTCAGACAGTGCAATAAAAGGTGTAATGGCGAGAATAAATATGATTGGATAAAACAAAACGTGATATAACAATGGGTGGATGGTAATTGTCATATTTTAAATATTTCCCCTTCTTTTTTAATTTCAAAAAAACCTTTCCTAATTGAGTTAGTTTCATAATGTACAATCACTAAACAAAAAACGAATATTATACCTATTCTTTCATATAAATAACGTTTTATATCGAACGTTATTTAATTATAATAAACGGTACATTCGTTTTTCACTAAACGAACAGTAATTATGAAATTGATTCAATAATAAGAAAGGCTTCATTCTTTAATTTGGTTCTTCTAGTTTTTTCACTTCTAATTCTAATCTAATTTGTTCTAAGACTACTTTCTCTTTTTCAAGTTCTATTTCTTTTTCTTTCAAACTTGCTTTTAGTTTACTTTGGTACATGCTTTGTCCTACGCCACCAATTATGGCTGTAATGACAATAATAAATATGAACAATTCCAATAAATTCACCTCAAGTGTTGGTAGTTAGTTTTTAGTTTTTGATAAAAAGCCTTTACCATTTCATCCACTGTATTATTACCATTGTAATGAACTAAGTATACTTTTTCATCTTTACGAGCAATAAAAGAACGACTATATGTAGTTTCTTCTATCCATAATTCATCAAACCACTCATGCTCATAAGGTTGAGGATTTCGTGTTTCATAATTATATTCTACTAAAGTAGGAAAAAACCTTTTTGCTAGCCGTTCATTCCTCAATTCATATCCATATGAAATATGTGAGTAAGTTTCTCCATTAAAGGTTATATACTCTTTTAATTGATACTGTTTCGGAACAAGTATACTTGAACTTTCTGCATAATAATTTGAATGACCATCATCTATTCTTGAGATATGATTTTCCTGTATTACATCAGACAATTGAAATAGAGGCAAGGTTTCGTTTGGCACTGGTACCCGAGTATGCCAGAATGAAGATTGCATATTATTATATGGTATGGCTAAGTTCAAAGCGCTTATACAAAACACGATTAGTATAATTAGTAAATTACGGTTTTCAATTGATTGATACGGTTTCCTATTTTTGCCTACCTCTTTGTTATGTACGTATTTTAATAGCTTGTTAAGTTTTTGAACTCCTGTGAACATATAAAAGGAAATAGCTGAAAAGCCAAAAATCATTATTAATCCGGATAGAAAATTGTCATCTATATAATTTCCAATAGGATTAATTTGCAGACCAATTAAAGATATAATGATAATAATTATGCTTAAAAAGGCTATTAATATCGTCCTAATAGTTTGTGAACTTTTAAGTTTATTGAGTGCTTCCAAATGCTCTTTCTGATCAGTAAATAATTCCGTGTTATTTTCGCTTCTAAAGAATTGAATATTTGCCCTTGAACCGATGTGATCCCAACCTGCATCACGATAAAAGGTGAATTTTTCGTGGTCTGTTTTTTTGAAAACATCATATCGAAAAGTACAACTTACAGGTTCCGTTTTCTCAAAAACAGAGTAGAAGTTATTAATTTTCATTAGTTTCCAACCTTGTGACGCCATATGTTCATACATTGCCTCGTGCTCTCGTATGTCCCAATAATCGAGTAGGTGTATTTTTCTTTTTATCTTTTTCCCCATCCTCTTTCCCCTTTTTCTAGAATTACTTTCCCGTCCAACACCAAGTTAGAAATTCTATAATACTCTTGTTCTAATGCTTCTTTTCCTTTAAAGGTTATTTCATATACCTTTCTTCTTCCATCGGACTCTTTTAAGTAAATGTAATGTTCCACCTCATGTAATCTCTTTAAAATGCCATACAAAGTTCCTGGCCCTATATCTATTCTACCTTTGGAGAGTTGATTCACTTTTTCTAATACAGCATAACCATGCAACGGCTCATACAAAGATAACAATACGTAATACATTGCCTCTGTTATAGGTTCATGTTTCAATGCAAACTCCCCTCCATATACCATTGTATTATGTCTGACGATATATCGTTTTACATAATAATATAACTTACAACATTTTCCTGTCAATAAGATTACGAGAATAGTAGAGACACTTGTAATGTTCCTGAAATAAAAATAACCAGGCCGGTTTGGTTGGCCTGGTTTAACTGGATTGTTTGGTTGTATTATCCCACTTGTGCTTTTGCAAATTGTACTAACTTATCATATTTATCTATTTCGTCTTGTAAGACTGTTTTTTCTTCTAAAATGAAGTTTTTAGGTTGTGCAAAGTCAATTTGTGCTTTTGCTGTAAATGTATATGTGGCGTTTCCGATTAAATGGATGATATACTCCCCATCATCTTTACTATTTACTACGCACTGTACCATACCACCTTTGTTAAAAACATTGATAATATCGTTTATTTTGTTTATTCCAAGTACACAAGTAACAAGGCTTGAAGCAGACATAGCTGTACCACAAGCGTTCGTAAATCCTACACCTCGTTCGTAAGTTAAAACAAAGATAGAAGAGTTTTCAAGAGGTTTCACAAAACTAACGTTTACCCCTTTTGGAAAAACGTCTTTATTATTATTAGCTTTTTCCGCTACTTCTTTAAAATACATTTCATCGTACTCTTCCACTATCGTAACGATGTGGGGATTTGGTACACTTAGTCCAGTAAAAGTTAAATCAGAAGATATAGCTTCAATCTTCTCATCTTTTAACTCCACTTTATTATTCAACTCCATAGGTAGTGTTTGTAAATGCAATGAAACTGGCGATATTTCTACTTGATACGTATCAATCTCATCATAAATATCATCTACTTTTTTCACTTCTAAAATAGCTTTCATTGTTTCAATTTGCACTACACCTTTCCCAAGTTGATCAATGATAAACCTTGCTGCACATCGTAAACCGTTTCCACACATTTCTGCTTCGGAACCGTCTGGATTAAACATTCGATACTTCGCATCAGCAACTTCACTTTTTGATAAAAAAAGAATGCCATCCGCACCTATTGTACTATTTCTGCTGCAAAAAGACTTAGACAATTCCACTCTCTGCTCTTCTGTAAATCGATAGTTCTTTTTCTTTTCATCAATCATGATAAAATCATTACCTGAACCGTGGCATTTAATAAATTCTATTTGCATTTAGAACCCTACTTTCTAGTTGGATATTGTTATTTATGTGAATTAATTCCATAATTACTGTTCGTTTAGTGAAAAACGAATGTTCTGTTATTATAATTAGGCTGTGTTAAAGTTCGTTGTTGATTTGCGTGCAAGACTTCGCTTTCCGCGGGCGGTAAAAGGAAGGTTATTTTCACTGTCGTGAAAAAACCTACTCCTCGGCGCATGCGCCTGTGGGTCTCCCGCTCCCCGCTTCTCCCGCAGGAGTCTCAGCCTTGCACGGAGGAAATCAACAGGTACTAGTACTAAATAATCAACACTAAGTTTTAACATAGCTTATAATTAAATAACGTTCGATATAAAACCTTAATTATTTAAGAATAGGTTTAATATTCGTTTTTCGTTTAGTAATTGTACATTATGAAACTCACTCATGTATAAAGTACTTTTAAAGAATCTTATCATACGATACAAGTTTATCACAATTAATATACAGCTAACTGATAACTAGATTAATAGATGTCAAAACGGTTAAAGGTGCCAGGCACCTGTAATTTTTTGTAATATTTAAGGTTAGTTTATGACGCCTGTTTCGTTGATGATGACGTCTACTTCTATTTCTACTGAGGCATTTGGGTATAGTTGATTCCACTTTTCTTTGTCCCAATTTCGGTGTTGATGTTTAACTTTATAACCTATACCGAGTGGGTCTATTTCTAGCTTCTGAAAAAAGGCTATCATTTGTTCTGCTTCTAATTTGATTTGTTCTTCCATTTTCTTTTCAATTTCTTTAATTAAATCTTTATCTAATTCACCTCCACTATACTCTCTAATTATGGAATCTGTAGTTACTTTCAATTGAATAATTGGATTTGTAAGAGCATCTTTTATTTTCAACTCTCTTTTTGAAGATACATTTATAACGGAAGTACTGCTACCGTCATTTTCTAGGTCTACTGTAACAACTGTATAATTTACGTTTTTCTCATAAAGCATTTTAAAAATATAATTAAATTCTCCTTGTAACTTTCCAACATATTTATCTTCTTTAAACAACGCGATTCCTTCAATAAAAGCTTTGTTGCTTTGTAACGTAAGAAACGGTAATACTGGATCGCGCCCTTCTGCATAGTATGATTTGGTGAAAATTTGCAAGTTTGTTCTCGGAATAATTCCTAAATCAATGTTATGTTCAATTAAATCGGAAAAAAACATACCATTATCAATATCACTATACTGTTTGTTTAGTTTATTTTCCACGTCACCTTCCACTACTGCTAAATACATTCGCGCTCCTGTAGTGGGATCTCTAATAAATGTATCCAAAATATTGATAATTCCTTGTTTTGCAATAGCTTCACTAAATAGTGCTACTTCTATTTTTCCGCTCACTAAAGGCTTCGGTGACATTCTATCTATTTTGTCACGAATATCTTTACTTAATTTTGCACTTTCCGTTAAAGCGTTATTTTTCACTAATTTATCTGGACTATAACTCGGAAAAACTGCTGTCGCCTCAATTAAACCTTCTTCTGTCAAATCATATCCGACTGCTGTTACTAATTGAACATCATCTAATATTTCTTGATTAATACATCCTGTTAATAGGAAGGAAATAATGAATAATTTACTAATTGTTTTCATTTCTTTTTCCTCCACTTAGTAATAATGATATAAAAAACAAACAATAGTGGAATGTAAATGAAATCACAAAAGATACCTATTTGTGAAGTAACGGTTCCTAATAGTACTACTTCCTTTCTACCTTTAAAATAAAAGCTAGAAGCAAGCACTATTAACAATACGACAATTGTTGTATTTTTTTGTTTCATACCGATAATCTGTTTCAACCCGCGTGATGCTACCCAAAACGCTAAGCATAAGTTAGGTAATATTATTAACGTCCATGATGTAATCCCAATATACTCAAACCTTTCCGCTATTGGCATTTCTGCTATTTTCCAAAGCGTTAAGGTGGCCCATAGTTGCTTTGTTAATTGCTCTTCACTAAAATAACCTAACGAAATGATGGTAATGAAAAAATATGTCATTGTTGTTATGAAAGCACCAATATGTGCCCACTTCTGAGATTTTTTTGCATCTTTCACAAATGGATAAAAGAAAAGTAACGTTGAGAATCCAAGAAAACTGAACGACACTTCTTTAGTTGCTTTTAAAATTTCAATTGGACTATGATTCCAAATTGGGAAAAGAGACTCTATATCAGAATAAGGAATTGGAAATAGAAAAGTTAAAAATAAATAAGCAGGGATTACTACCCCTAAGAAACAAATACCTGCGACCGTTCTAAACCCGCCGAATAATGTATACATGATGAGCGTTAAAAAAGCAATGCTCATCCAAAAAACACTTATATCAGGAAACATCCAAACTCTAATAACTTCAAAATATGAAAAAATAATCGTCATTCCAGACAAAATATAATACACAATCCAAATAATACTTAAGAAATTACCGACTAATTTCCCGAAGATTTTTTTATGAATCTCTATTAAATCCATTTGCGCTCGGTTTAAAAGCATATACATAATCCAAATAACGAGATGGACTGAAACTCCAGCTATTAATACAGCAATCCAACTATCATTTCCGGCATTTTTCACTAAACTTTGTTGAAAGCCTAATATTCCAACGCCGACTTGAACAGAATGGATTAAAAACAAAACAATAAAAGGTGATATTTGGAATGATGCATGTATTTGTTTGTTCATAGACAAACCATCCTAAGTTGAATATTCATCAATATCTTTTAACTTCTTCTTTTCTTTATTTTCAAAACGAATTGTTTCTTCTGATTGTGTTTCGATTGGGCGCTTCGTCTGTAATTGGAACGGTAAACGAATAAACGAATCTTTTAAGTCCGGCAACCTTAATGGATAAACAGGTTCTAAAAACGGTCTGCCTAATGATGTGAGCCTTAACAAATGAATGATTAAGAAACAAAAGCATATGCCTACTCCAAGTAATCCCCAAATGTGAGCAAGTAGTAAAAATGGGAAGCGAATTAAACGTATCGTATTACCCATTTGATAAACTGGAGTCGTAAACGATGCAAGTGCGGATAACGCGACAATAATTAAAAGCACGTTACTTGTCAATCCAGCTTCTACTGATGCAGTACCAATAACAATCCCGCCAACGATACCGATTGTCTGACCAACTTTTGTAGGTAGACGCGCTCCAGCTTCTCTTAATAGCTCAATGGCTAACTCTAATATCATGGCCTCTAAAAAAGGAGGTAATGGTATCGCACTTCTAGAAGTGACAAGCGTGCTTACTAAATCTTTTGGAATTAATTCATAATGATATGTTAGGACAGCCACGTAAATTGGTGTAACTAAAATGGAAAATATAACGGCTAAGAAACGAATAATTCGGAAAAAAGAAGCTAAAATCCAGTTAAGAAAATAGTCTTCAAAAGCCGAAAAAAATTCAATTAATGTTGTTGGGCCAATGAGGCCATGTGGTGCGCCATCTGCAAGTATGACTACCTTTCCCTCTGCAAGAACTGCTGCAATTCGATCTGGTCTTTCCGTATCAATAAACTGAGGAAATGGTGAGTTATTGTTATCTTGAATAAGCTGAGTGATGTACGAACTATCATTTATTTGGTCAAATCGAATATCTTCAATTCGCTGGATTACAGTGTTTACGTTTTCTTGATTGGCAATACCATGTATGGATAATACAGCAACTTTCGTTTTGGATAACTTTCCAACCGTAAATTCTTTTACTTCTAATTCAGGGATAGGTATTCTTTTTCTTACAAGATTTATGTTTGTGTTTAATGATTCTGTAAAAGCTTCTTTCGGTCCAACTACACTAAACTCAACTTCTGGAAGGGAAACGGTTCTCCCTTTTCTTTTTTCAGCCGGAAGTAGTAAGCATTCCTCGTCTTCTTCGTTCAATTGAACTGCCACATGTCCATTTAATAATTGATCTTCTATTTTTGCTTCATTTTTAGTAATAAATGAATTTTCAATTGGAATAGCTTGCATAACTTCTTCTAGAGTTTTATATTCCTTTTCATTTAAATACGTCAAAATATCACGATGGATAATATCTGTATCTATTAAGGAATCTATATAATAGATGTGATAAGGTGTATTTGCAAATTCGTTAAACGAACTAATAAAGTCATTAGACTTTTTTAGCTTATATAAAAAATAACTTGCTACTTTGTCCTGTTCCTTAGCAAGTTTTCGTTTTTCTTCGAAAATGTATTTCTTATGCAACCATCTTCTTTTCATCATCTCACCTAACTCACAAAAAATGCTATTTTCATTTCAATTAGCTTACCCAAACAAAACAAAAGTTACCAAAAATATTTCTATATTATTACAGGTGCCAGGCACATGTAATAATATGGAAAAGACTACCTTTCTTTGTGAAAGATAGTCTTTAAGATAAAGGTGTTTTGAATTGTCTTTCTGTTAGCTTTCGGTTGATTTGACTAACTCTAGGTGGATTAGTTTATCGTCACCTGGTGATAACACGCCACGTCCATCTGTGTTATTTGTAATAATGTATAATCCTTTTTCGGATAAGCGTATATCTCTAATGCGGCCTACACCATTCCAAAGTTCATGGACTGTTTTCTTTTCTAGATCAAATGCATAAACATTATTTCCTCTTAGGCCTGCAACATATAACACACCGTCTCTATAAGCCATTCCCGAAGGAGCCCATGTGTCGCTTCCAGAATGAAAGAGTGGCGACACCATACTTTCTTGTTCTTCATCACCTGTTATAATTGGCCAACCATAATTTTTTCCGGCTTCAATGATATTAATTTCATCACGGCCAGAAGGTCCATGTTCGGAAGCATACATGATATTGTTTGAAACATCCCACGCAAGTCCTTGAGGGTTACGATGTCCATAAGAATAAACATACGATGAAGGAAAAGGGTTATCATTAGGAACAGAACCATCTAAATTCATACGAAGGATACTGCCAGCCAGATCATCTCGTTCTTGAGATAACGAAGTATCGCTAGCATCACCCGTCGTTACATATAATTTATTGTCAGCACCAATCTTCATTCGACCACCGTTATGAATTCTTGCTCCTTTAATATTATCTAACAAAACATTTCTTTCTTGCCATCCGTTTTCTGTCTTTTCTACTAACACGACTCTATTTTTCACATCTTTTTCCGTGCCATATGTATGATAGATAAAAGCTAATTTGTTATTTTCAAAGTCGTGGTGAAGCTCTAATCCTAGTAAACCACCTTCCCCAATTGAAAGTACTGGCTCTGATAAGTTCACGGATTCTCGATCTACTTGTCCATTCGAAACTCTTACGATAGAACCTCCACGTTCTGTTATATAGAAAGTGTCACTTGCTTTAGTAATAGACCAAGGTATTTCAAGGTTCTCTCCCAGGATTTCTTCGTTCAAAACTTGAATATTACTATTTACTGTTTTTTCTGAATCTACATTATCCTGTTCCTGTTGGGCTGAACTACAACCAACAATAATCATTACTATAAATAAAACGGTAATTCTCTTAAGCATCTCTACCTCCTAAAAAACTTGTCTTTACCATCTATCATACAAAATCAGCTCTCACTATGAAAATAATTTACTCTTCACCTAAACATTATGACCAAAATAACTACTAATTGTTACAAAAGCAACAAAAAAATCACAAGAATATTAAATGTGCTAGGCATCATTAATATTCTTGTAATAATTACAATTACATCATTGGATTACCTTTCATGCCAACCCATAGTACGGATTGTTCGATTTGGGCAGCCATTTGGATTAGTAAATGCTCTTTGCCTCTTGCCGCCATGAATTGTACACCAACTGGCAATCCTTCTTTTGATATGTGTACAGGAACTGACATTGCCGGTTGTCCGGTTAAGTTAGCTAGCTGTGTAAATGGTACTCGTTTTAAGCTATCTTCAGCAAGTTGGTCCACTATTCCCATTTTCTTTAGTATTTTAGCTGTACCCATCCTACCTGTGACATTTAACGCTATCTTTTCAACAGTTTTTAAGTCATGCTCCCCTATTTTAGAAGCAGGAAATGCAGTTGTTGGTGTTACATAAAAGTCATATGTTTCGTGGAACGTTTCCATTGCATATGCTGCTTTGTCCCACGCTCGTAAACTTAATACAAACTCTTCTGCTGTCGTTGTTTTCCCTAACAATCCTAATAACCATGTTGCAGGTTCAACATCTTGGAACTTCACCTTACGTCCTAACAACTCTTCTAATGTAGACAGCGTTGCACTTACTTCCCCAAAATATAAAGTCAAGTAACTATTGGCAATTTTTTTACCATCAACAGGCGCTTCTTTTTCCTCTACAACGTGTCCTAACGATTCTAAAAATTGCACGGTTTTCAATACAGCCTCTTTACATGATTCGTCCACCGTAGTCCCGATTGGAGAGTTTGTTGTAAAAGCAATTTTTAGCGGCTTAGCTATCGGCAAAGACATTGCTTCTAAATAGGAGCCTTCATACGCTGGAACATTAAATGCTGCTCCTTTTTCCGCTCCAGCTATTTCATCTAAAACAGCTGCGCTATCACGAACTGTGCGAGTCAATACGTGCTCTAAAGTAGCTCCTTGCCAAAAACGTCCAAGACTTGGCCCAACTGGCGTTCGTCCCCTTGTTGGTTTTAAACCAAACAAACTACAAAAGGATGCAGGTATTCGTATGGAACCACCTCCATCACTTGCCCCTGCTATTGGCAACATTCCTGATGCAACCGCAGCTGCCGCTCCACCACTTGATCCTCCTGGTGTGTGACCTAAATTCCAAGGATTATGACTCGCACCATAATAAGTAGGCTCTGTATAAGCAACTAATCCAAGTTCGGGCACATTCGTTTTTCCTATAAAGTTAAACCCTGCGCGCTTCATTCTAATAGCATACTCTGAATCTACTTTGGAAACATATTTAGAAAATACAAATGAACCTGAAGTTGTTGGCTCTCCTTTTATTTCTTGTGCTATATCTTTTAATAAAAGTGGAATTCCAGCAAATGTCCCGTTGTTCACTTTAGCTGCTTCCACTTTAGCCTTATCATACATTTTATAAACAACAGCGTTTACTTTAGGGTTAATTTCTTCAATTCTATTAAAACATGCATCTAAAACTTCTGTAGGCTTCACTTCTTTTGTCTTCACAAGCTCAGCTAGACCTAAACCATCATACTTAAAATAATTAAAGCCTTTCATTATTATCCCCCCTACTACATAATATTCTTTATAAAACCCTTTTAACCTTTAATTCTTACTCAACAAAACACATTCGACAAAATTCGGGTGGTGCCTGACACCTCTCGATACTATTTCGACAAATTCCGGGTGGTGCCTGGCACTTAAAAAGGCATCTGAAGAGGTTCATAAAAGGTAGGTTAATAAGATGAGAGAAATTTTGATTGGGATCTTGGCTTCTTTGTTTTTTGCAGTTACTTTTATTTTGAATCGATCGATGGAGCTTTCTGGGGGGAGTTGGTTGTGGAGTGCGTCATTACGATACTTTGCAATGGTACCATTTTTAGTAGCAATCGTTGCTTTTCGTAACAATTTCAAACAATTGATTGAAGAGTTCAAGAAAAAACCATATCAATGGTTGTTATGGAGCTTTGTAGGATTCGGACTATTTTATGCCCCTATCACTTTCGCTGCAGCTTATGGCCCTGGATGGATTGTTGCTGGTACTTGGCAACTAACAATCATTGCAGGTGTTTTAATGAGTCCATTATTCTTCTATAATATTCAAACGATGAACGTATCAGCCAAAGTACGTCAACGTATTCCAATAACAGCGCTATACATATCCATCTTTATTTTACTTGGCGTTATCCTTATACAATCCAATACAGCAGAAGGCTTAACGATTACATCTACACTATTAGTTGTTTTTCCAGTATTAATAGCTGCATTTGCATACCCGTTAGGAAACCGCAAAATGATGGAAGTATGCGACAATAAGCTAGATACATTTCAACGTGTATTAGGAATGACATTAGCAAGTATGCCTTTATGGATTATTCTTGCAACAATAGGCTATTTTCAAGTCGGTCTACCTTCTATAAATCAAGTAATAAAATCTAGCATCGTTGGTATTAGCTCTGGAGTCATCGCAACAACATTATTCTTCATCGCTACAGACCGAGTTCACCAAAACCAAACAAAGCTTGCCGCAGTAGAAGCAACACAGTCCACTCAAGTTTTATTTGTTATTATAGGTGAAGTACTTCTATTATCAGCCCCTTTACCAAATGGAATTGCAATTGTCGGGATATTATTTATCATGCTAGGAATGATTTTACATAGCGCTTTCTCCAAAACCAAACAAAAGAAACCAATATTATTAAAAAAGAGCAGTACATAACCTGTCAAAGGTCATCTACTGCTCTTTCATATAATTTCATTATTTTCTTCGCTTCCTCTTTCATATAGGAAACGGCTGATTCAGGGGCTATCACTTTTACATCACTTCCCCAGCTGCAAATCCAATTGAAAAATCCAGGGCCGACGATCGCTTTAGTCTTTAAAATAAAAGTTGATTCATCCACTTTTTTAATTTCTGCATCCATTCCAAACTTATCGATAATTGGATTAATTAAAAATGCCTTTCGAAACTCTATTTCTACCCATTCTCCAGATCCAGAGAACATATTAAAATTCGTTTGCATGTACGTTTCAATATCATAATCCAACCGCTTGAAACGTTCGTCAATCACTTCTACATTCCTCATTCTATCTACTCGGTAATTAGATAGTCCGCCTTTGTTATCTTTTTGACCAACAACATAATATTGTCCTTGTTCCCAAATTAGATCGTATGGGTAATAAATATACTCTTTACCTTCCCTTTGTAAAACAAACTCACGATCAAGGTTATATTTCCCGTATTTAAATTTAATGGCATGTCTTTTTTCTATAGCTTGACGAATGGAGTCTATGTATACTTTCGTCATCTTATCGATGTGATTTATTGATTTAACATACTTTAGTGAACTCGGCAAACTTTTTGCAATATGTTCGCTTGTGAGTTTTTTCAATTTATTAATAATTGTCTTTTTTTGCGAATCAGAAATGAATTTGGCGGAAATAACCGCATCTACAAGCATACGTAGCTCATATGTTTCAAACACTCTCACTTGCTGGCTATACACTTTTTTCCCAAACTTCGCAACATCTTCAATTACATCAAAACCACTATCATTTAAAACATCAATGTACCTTTTAATCCTTCTTTTATCGATTGTATCTGTTAAGGATAGCTTTAGTTGTAGCTTTTGGATAAGCTCGCTCGTAGATAATTTATGTTCTTCATCCGATTGTTCCGTGAAAATCTTTTGTAATTCTAACAAAATACGCATATTTTGGATATCAGCCAATTTCTATCTACTCCTTTCGTACAAATACAGTTTTTACTATCATAATTATACCATATTATTACAATGATATATATAAACAGAAAAACCAGCTTCAAGTGCAAGGTAGGTTGTATTAGGGTATAAATAGTGAATGTTTAATATATAAGCTGAGTGTTTTAAAGTAAAAAAGATTTAGAATAGGAATCATTTTATTAAGGGAAAATAATACTAGCAAAATAATTGAAAACTTTTAATTATTCTACTTTAAGCTAATTCATTGACACTTTTTATAGTAAATGATACATTCTATTTATTATTCCGATAGATTAACTATGAATTTAAAACTTAAAAGGATGTGTACATATGAAAAAAGTAAACTTTTTATTCCTTTTCATCATCGCAATGCTAACTTTAGCAGCTTGTGGTACAGCTAACAACAACCAAACTGATACAAATACAAATGAAGATGCCAAAGCACAAGATACTTCTTGGACGGACGTTGAAGAGTCTGGAAAAATAATAGTTGGAACTTCAGGAACGTATTCTCCTATTACGTATGTAGATGAAAGTAATGAGCTTACTGGATTTGATGTAGAGTTAGTTCGCGCTCTTGGTGAAAAACTTGGTGTAGAAGTAGAATTTAAACGTATGGAATTTGACGGTATCTTACCATCTTTGCGTAACGGTCAAATTAATATCGCAGCTAACGATTTTGCTATTACGGAAGAACGTAAAGAAACATTTGATTTTGTAACACCTCATAAATTTTCTTATGGGTCAGCCATTGTACGTGCAGAAGATGCTAACAAGTTCGAAGATGCACTAGCCCTTAAAGACGTAAAAATCGGCTTAGGTTCTATGACAAGTAACTACGCACAATTTGCAAACAATATCGGTGCAGATGCAGTTGCTTATGATGGTGGTGCTCAGGCAATCTTACAAGATGTAGCTAATGGAAATCGGGATGCATACTTAAATGATCGCTTAGTTTTACTTCGTACATTAAAAGATTATAATGATGATCGTTTAGCTCTAGCTGAAAATGTTAAGTTCCATGCAACAGAAAGTGCAATCATCATGTTAAAAGGCAAAACAGCTTTAAAAGAACGTTTAGATCAGGCGATGCAAGAACTTTTAGAAGACGGTACAGTTGCTAGACTTTCTGAAGAATTTTTAGGTGAAGACGTATCTCAACCTATCGGTGATTCAGAAATCATCGGTTTAGACGGAAATTAATAAGCTGTAAGCTTGCAATGATTAAGTAAGAAATACAAGGAATAAAACCCTTGTATTTCTTTTTGTATAGGGGGTAAGAAAAATGCAAGATTGGTTCAACTATAATGAAATTAAATGGGAATATTTATATGATCCGGAGCTTGCTATCCATTCACTTCCACTGCTTATGGAAGGCTTGAAAATAACGATGATCATCGCGATTGCAAGTATGTTCTTCGCTTTGGTTCTCGGTGTAGTAATTGGAATTGCTAGAATGTCAAAATATTGGTTTGTAAGATGGCCTGCTCGTATTTATATTTCGTTTATGCGCGGTACACCGCTTCTTGTCTTTATTTTTATTTTATATTACGGTTTGCCAGTAATCGGCGTTCAATTTAATAGTGCGATCGTTGCGGGTATCGTTGGGATTAGTTTGAATTTTGCTGCTTACAATGCAGAAATAGTTCGTTCTGCTATCATGTCAGTACCCCGTGGACAATGGGAAGCTGCTGCATCGTTACAAATGGGCTATTTTCAAACATTAAGGAAAATCATTATTCCACAAGCAACAAGAATTGCCCTACCTCCTACTTTTAGTATTTTTATGGACATTGTAAAGGGAACATCTTTAGCTTCGGTTATTACCGTTCAAGAGCTTTTATATAGTTCTCGACTTATTGCAGGTAGAACGTTCGATAGTATGACAATGTATATTACAGCTGCTATGATCTATTGGATTGTATGTATCATAATAGGATTCTTCCAAGAAAGATTAGAAAAACGCTATAACCGATATTTAAGTCGCAGGTGAAGGGAGAGAGGAAAATGATTCAAGTATCACAATTGAAAAAGAAATTTGATGAAACTACTGTTTTAGAGTCCATTGACTTTTCTGTAGAAAAAGGCGAAGTTGTCTGTTTGATTGGCCCTTCTGGTTCTGGAAAAACGACGTTATTACGCTGCCTTAATTTGCTGGAACAACCTAATGCTGGTTCTATTACAATAGGAAGTAAAACGTTACGTTTTGATGGCAAGCCTTCCAATAAAAAAGATATTAGGGAACTTCGTAGTTACTCGGGGATGGTTTTTCAAGGATTTCACCTTTTTCCTCACATGACGGTGATGGAAAATATACTAGAAGCTCCCCTATTTGCGAAAAAAGGGAAAAAAGCAGATTTAGTTAGGAAGGCAGAAGAAATTCTTCGAAAAGTAGGTATGTTTGAACATAGTGAAAAATACCCTGATTCGTTGTCGGGAGGTCAGCAGCAACGTACTGCTATAGCCCGTGCGTTAATGATGGAGCCAGAAGTCATGCTTTTTGATGAACCAACTTCTGCGCTTGACCCTCAACTTGTTCGAGAAGTTTTACATGTTATCGAAGAGTTAGCTAAGGAAGGTCAAACGATGGTCATCGTTACCCATGAAATGAACTTTGCACGACGTGTGGCAGATAAAGTTTTGTTTATGGATGGCGGGGTTATTTTTGAAAAAGGTACGGCGGAAGACGTGTTAGAAAAGCCAAAACAAAGCCGTACTAGAGAATTTTTACAGTTGTTGGATGAATAGGTGTTATTTATTTTTCTATCTTGATTGGGTGCCCTTCATTCTATTTATGAAAGGCACTTTTGTTTTTTTCTTTCTTAATCAAGGTTCTTTCTTTAACTTTAATATAGTTATTTATTTCTGTTTTAAAACAAATAATTCTCTAACTAAACCTCCAACTACGGAAGATACTATAATAATAGCTATTAAATTAACAATCCTTACAAATGCATGAGGAGTGTAAATAACTATAATGCTTAGACTAATTACTTGTAATGCAAAAATTATTGACATCCATATTAAAAATCTTGGCGTAGCTTTCCACCTTTTATTCATAGACTCATCCTTTTAAGTTACTAGTTTACTTGATTTATACTACTGTTAGTTTAGAAAACTTCCAAAAAATATAATCAAAGTCAAAAATACAGAGAGACCTATTGAAACAATAATAGTAATTACGCTTCTTGCCAAGCCCTTCCAATCTTGTACACCAGAAAACCCTAAAACTCCTAATACTAAATTTATCATCGTAATAAATAAAATCAGATTTATACTGTGTATCCCAAACAAAGTTGTACTAGGAAAAGGTAAGATAAAAACTAATAAGATACAAATGAATGATAAAATAAATGCACCAATATTAACCATTTTCATTTTTTAGATCTCCTATTACTATTAGCTATTATTTATTTCCTTACGGTAGTTTCACTTGGCCTAGTGGCTTCTTTATAAACAATTATTTTCCACGATATGATAGTTGTGCTATCTCTTACACCATTCTCCTTGATAGTGTCCAACATTGATTGAAGAATGCTTTCATCATTAAAAGAAGAAATGAAAGAGTTATAAATGTTTATCGGATTTGAATACGGTTCATTTGGACATTCAATTAGACCATCAGTAGTAAGGAATAAATGATTTACTCCTTTTCTTAATTCCCTTATTCCAGTACTGTAACAAGGGACTACCTGTTCAAATGTATTAACTTGTCCAATCCATTCAAAAAAGTGTCTTTGGTTCAATTGGTATTGCCCTAGTGCAGTAAGTTCTTTATGAAATAAATAAAGAACGCAATCCCCAACGGAAAACCACCACACATACTTATCTTTTCTAACGACTATTAAACAAGCGGTTTCTCCTGTTATATTTTGGCAAGTTGACAAGAAATCTTCAGATTGAAACATAGTTAATATTTTTTCTTCAACCTTTTTGAAAGTTTGATAGGTTGTAGGTTGCGATAACAGATACTTTATCGGTTTTTTTTCCTTGTTAAATAGCTCTAAAATAATTTCTGCACTCTCTGAACTATTATGTGCGTCTAGAAGAATGGCAAACTCCCAATCTTCCTTTTCATTTTCCCAAACTAAGCAACCATCTTCGTTTTTATATTGGCCTGCATTCGAGTTACCACCATAACGACCAACAAAAACTTGATTCAGTTGATGAATATCTGGAGTATCAACGAAATTTTCTTGGCTCCCTACCCAACAAAAGTTTTTGTTTGATCTACTCATATGAGTTTTCTTCAAGGTGATTTTTTATACGAGTACAAAGTTCGATTACAGCATTTTCGTCGCCCATTGGAGCACATTCCCAATTATATACTGCCATTGGCCCCCAATATTCTTCTGGCGTGTTTGGATATCGTGCTACGAGGTGCATATGTAGGTGTGGTACGGAATTTCCTGAAACAAGTGAATAAACGTGCTCCGCTTTTTCTGATTCCATTAGAGCTTTACTGACCCTGGCCATTATTACGCCAAAAGCTTTTGCTTCTTCTACTGTCATATCACCAAGTGTCGGAGCGTGTCTTTTTAGGTCAATCATTACATGACCTAAATAATTTGGTTTCCCGTTTCCATCAATATGACCTACATACACATATTCGTCTTCGTATATCGTTACTCCTGAAGTTTCAATATTTCCAGCATGTTTCTTACAAATGAAACAATCATTCATGAAATTTTCCCCTTTAATTGTATTTCTAAAAAGTATAATATAATCACTTTCATATTGGTACAATTTTCTAAAAATCCCAAATAAAAAACACCTCCACAAACCGGAAGTGTTCTTTCTACATAATTATTTAGCTTCAGGTCCAAATTTACCATCCTGATAGTCTCGATACGCTTGTTGAATTTCTTCCATGGAGTTCATAACAAATGGACCATACGCAACAACATTCTCTCTGAATGGTTCACCTGAGTAGACTAAAACTTTACAACGTCTACTTTTGGCATTTATCGTAAGTTCACTAACTTTGCTTTTATCACCATTTTCGACGAAAGACAACGTTGCTACACCATTCTTTTGTAACGATACTTCATTTTCTCCAACAGCCATCTCTCCAGATAATACATATAAAAATGCATTATGTGTTTCAGGGATTAAGTGTTTATAAGATACACCTTCATCTAAAGAAATTTCACACATCGTTATTGGTACAAGTGAATGCATTGGACCTTCTATACCAGCTATATTCCCAGCAAATACTTTTACTTTTCCACCATCAAATTTTGACACTGGCGCTTGTTCTGCGTAAACATCTTTATAGAAAGGATCACTGTTCTTTAGATCACTTGGTAAATTGAGCCATAATTGCAGCGTATGAGCAATATCATCTTCTACCCCTTCTTCTGCATGGCGCGCCCCTTTACCAGCGTTCATATACTGCACGTCACCTGGCTCTAAAATCCCTCTTCCCCCTGCGTTGTCAATGTGCTCTAATCTTCCATCTACTACATACGTTATCGTTTGGAAACCTCTATGCGGGTGATCTGAAAAAGCTCCTCGTTTAAACCAATCTTCTGCCATTAATAAAAACGGGTCAAACTTTTCCCATTGTCCTGCTGGAAGGATCCATCCTTTTTGAATAAACGGAAAGCTAGCCTCTTCATAGCGGACATTCCATTGTTCTGTTACCGTTCTTTTATGTAAATTTTGCATATACGTTTTCACTCCAATGTGTGGAAGTTCTATTTTGGTGAAATTATAACATAGGGTTATAGCAAAAAATAAATAATTAGCTTACTGAGTGAGTTTCATAAAGTTTTAACACTATATGAAAAACGAATAATAAAAGAAATGCATATCAATTACTACTATTAAATACCGAACATTATAGAGTTAAACTCCCTATATAATTCGTTTTTTCATTAAACGAACCGTATTTATGAAATCGATTTCTACTAAAAAAAACCGACAGTATGTCGGTTAACTTAAAAATAATACCATCCAATCTTCATCTAAATACTCGCCATCTACCTTCAATGCGTTTCGTTCTAGTCCATATACTTCGAATCCAAGAGATTCATATAGCCTTTTGGCTGATGCATTACCTTGTACGACGGTTAAAAGTAATTGCTCCACTCCTTGACACTCTTTTGCTTTCTTTATTAATTCCTGCATAAGTTGTTTTGCTACACCTTTACCACGAGCTTCTGGTACTACATACATCCCAAAAACATTTGCTTTATGATTTATTTTAAGGCCAATTTCTCGAAAAAAAGTAACTAAACCTACCAATGTTTCTTTTTTATCGAAGGCTCCTAATACAAACTTATCGCTTGAAGGACTAATTCTTTCCTTTACAGTCTCTATAGAAAAAGCTGCTTCTCTTTCATATGTAGAGCTAAATGCTTCTGGATTTGTTATTAAGGCACTCAGACGAACTGCTTGATATGTCTTTGCATCTGCCTCTGTTAAAATACGAATTTTCATCTTACACCTCTAACTTAAATAAAGTTCACATTTAATTTTTCTAATAGCCATTTTGGAACAACAAATCTTGCCGTAATTAATGGATCAACCATTTGGCACACTTCAACTTGACCAACTGCACTCATGAGCATGGTAGCTTCACTAAGGGATAAGTTTGTTTTTGCTACAATTCGGTCTACCATTTGTTCTGTGGCTATTTTTGCTGCTTCATCTAACGTTTTTGCCGAAACAATCGTTGTAACAACCGTTTCGTTTTCTAACAACGGATGCTCTAAATATACGTTTTTTATTATTTCTAATGTTACCGTTACTTTTCCGGGCACTTCAATGCCAGATACACTTATCTCCCCATCACCCATTGCAGCATGAAAGTCTCCTGTCGCAAACAACGCACCTTCGACAAAAACAGGAAAATACAAGGTTGCTCCCTCTTCTACCATTTTATTATCCATGTTGCCACCATGGCGGTCAGGTGTGCCACAAGAAACACCTTCCCCGTCTGGTGCGACACCAATTACACCAATCATAGGGTTTAAAGGCAATTCTAATTCATTAAAAATAGCTTTTCCATTACGGATGGGTATGATTTTTGACTCCATCTTTTCTATTCGATGACCTAACACTCCAAGGTTTGGACCGACACACATTACTCCTTGATTGCCTATTTCAATCTTGTCGATTTTCACCTTTAACACATCCCCTGGCATAGCACCATCGATATAAATAGGACCTGTTGCTGGGTTTACTTGATTCCAGTTAATACCTGTAATCTCCGTCTGTTCGGATTGGATTTGATCTTGAAAGCAATCATATGTTTCAATTTCTACTGTAGCACCAGAAGGAACATGTAACACTGGTTTATGAGTCTTATTGAAATCATATATAATTCCTTTTTCACGTGAAAGACTATACATAATTAAATCCCCCTTATTATTTGGACTATGATACTACTTCCATGTGTAAGGTGGAATTACCTTCAAATACTTATTATAAATATATTTACACTTCTACACCAAAGCCCACTCCTTCGCATAAATTACCTTACAGTATGAAAGTTATCACTTTACCAATTTAGTAGTTTGAAAGGAGTATTTCTATGGATTTAACTCTGGCTCATTGGATGTATTTAGCTGGAACAATCATTATAATCATGACGATGTTGTTTAGACAAAATGTTGTCGTTCCTTCCATATTAGTTACATTTTTAGTTGGATGGATTTTTACAGGTTCCTTTACGGTCGGACTACAAACTATTTTTACCGCTAGCTTAGTAGCTGCAGGAGAGATTTTTAACATTTTCCTCATCATCGCAATAATGACTGCTTTATTACACTCTTTAAAATCTTTAGGTTCAGACGAACAAATGATTACACCGTTTCAGCGGGTAATGAAAAATGGGCATATATCGTTTTGGGTCATCATTTTCGTCACTTATGCCATTTCTTTATTCTTTTGGCCAACGCCAGCAGTTCCACTTGTAGGTGCATTGCTCATTCCAGTTGCGATTCGTGCAGGTTTACCTCCAATAGGGTCTGCCATTGCTATATCATTGGCTGGGCAAGGGATGGCACTTTCATCAGACTATGTAATTCAAATTGCACCGACTTTAACTGCAACCGCTGCAGGTGTAGATGTTGCCTCCGTAGCAGATAAAGGTTTTATTTTATCTATTGTAACAGGACTTGTAGCAATCACTTTAGCTTATCTTTTCCTCAGAAAACATATACAAAAGCCATCGAACGAACATTTAGTAGCATGGGAAAATAGTGAAGGAAATGCCATGGGCTCTGATGACAACACCACGACTGAAACGGGTGGAAGAAGCAAGTATAGCTTATTATTCGCTATTCTTGTTCCGAGTACGTTTTTAGTCATAATTATTTACATGGTATTGGCGAAATTCAGTGAAAGCATTCCTTCTCTCGAGGGTGGTGCTGGAGCCGCATTAATCGGAGGAGCTTCTGTCATTCTCCTTATTGCAGCTTCCTTCTTTAAAAACACTCGAACTTCATTAGCAAATGTTAGTGATAACTTAGTAAAAGGATTTTTATTTGCCTTTAAGGCGATGGGGCCAGTTATCCCGATTGCTGGATTCTTCTTTATTGGTAGTGGAGAATTTTCAGGTAGAATTCTTGGAAGTGAATCCTCCCCTTCCTTCTTGTTCGATCTAATTTTAGCAGGTCAGCAATTCATTCCTGAAAGCGCATTTATTGCTGGGTTTGTTATCCTTTTAATGGGGATGATTACAGGATTAGACGGATCTGGTTTCTCTGGCTTGCCTCTTGTAGGTGCATTGTCTGGTGCATTAGGTGAAACGGTCGGTGTGGATGTTTCCACCTTAGCAGCTATAGGACAAATTGGTTCTATCTGGGTTGGTGGAGGAACACTTATTGCCTGGTCATCCCTTGTAGCCGTTGCTGGCTTTGCTAAAGTTCCAGTGATGGAATTAGTGCGAAAAAGCTTTTTGCCAGTCCTCCTTGGTTTAATCATTGCCACCATTTTTGGCTTAATCATATTTTAAAGGATTAGGGACGGATCGATTCTGTCCCTTTTTTTGTCGAAACTTTATAACAAATTTTATTGATATAACGGTTGCGTTATGAAAATTTTGGTATATACTATAGATATATCAAGAATAATTGATTAATAAAGGGGATAGAAAAATGTTAGATATTATGATGGTTGCAGATGCTAAACAAAAGGAATTAAAAGCTGAGATTAGAAAAGCTAGAAAAGCTGATTGGTTTCGTTCACTTTTTACGAAGCAAGTACAAGTAGAGAAACAAATGAAAAATACGGTGAAGACTGAAATGGTTTGCTGCGCATAAAATTGCGGTTATTAAATCAAAAATAATCGATTATAAAGAAGTCTGCTTGGTAGGTAGACCTATCATTATTAATGAAGTTCATCTACAATAATATTTTCATGCCAAATGAACTTCATTTGCCTTATGAAGTTCAACTACAATAATTTTTTCATGTCAATTGAACTTCATTTGCCTTATGAAGTTCAACTACATCAAATTTTTCATGCCAATTGAACTTCATCAGCCTTATGATGTTCATCTACCACAAATTTTTCATGCCAAATGAACTTCATTTGTCTTATGAAGTTCATCTACATCAAATTTTTCATGCGAAGATAAACTCCACAGTCTTTTTGTCCAAGCCTCTATACTAAATTCTTAAGCAAATCGATAATACAACAGCAATATAGTCGCTAATGCAAAGATGAAATTCAGAAAAACAAAAACCATTTGATCTAACTTTGATTTATGTATACTAATTGGAGGATCATAGAACGAAACTCCTTCTATAATAAAGATTATTAGGATAATATGAATCATAAAGTGTCCAATTATCTCCGTTACGCCAAACAACATCGTCGTAGATATGAAAATTAACGTTAAAACAAACGCCAAAACTCTATTTAAAATACCTACTACAAGCAAATAACCGACGACAAACTCGATAAATGCTGCGAGTACTACGAACGTTTCAGGTGCAAATCCAAAAGTGGGAACTTGGTGATTTTGTATGATGTCCACACTCATCGAAGGATACACCCATTTTTCCACGGCCACCCAACAAAGAGACAAACCTGTCCCTAAATATAAAAATGGAAATCCCCAATTTTCTAATTTTGTTTTTCCAACTAACAACACAGCTATTATCGCAATATAAAATCCGTAATCTAACATATGAAATAAACCGGCTACAGAAAGTTGATACAGGAATAATCCTAGTAAAAAAAATGCTCCCACTTTCGTTGCTACATGATGTGGTATTAATAAAAATAAGATCGTAACCCATAACAATAACGTTATAAATCCATTTTCGATCAGAAACTCAGGAGCAAATAGCGAACCAGAGATTACTTGTACGATTAATGCAAGGGCTGTACCATACTTTAAAATATGCCTAGAAAGTTTTCTATATCCCCCAAGACTTATGTCTAATTTTTTCATTATGGGTATCTTGTTTACTAGTGGATCTGCTACTTGTGTTAATACCGCTAAGAATATAGCAATGAATATGGCTAAAAACATGAACATTGGAGAAAGAATATTTTCTATGCTCTCTTTTACTGGGTTCATTTCTGTGAACCATTTCACATGTGCAACCGCAACAGTTGGAATCATAAGAGCAATTATGAATGGAATAATATATTTTTTCATCGTTGCCTCCTAGTTTTTTTTGGTATTTCAAACTAGTTTTTACAATTTGGCATTTATTATCCTTTACCATTCTATTCTTTCTCCAGGACAGTGTATTTATTACTCTTTTTTCTCACTATTAAATGATAACTAGTAAAGATACAACATTAGTGAAAGGTGTAACATAAAAAAAAATAGATACGCCTTTCGAAGCTCATCGCCGTTACCCAAACCGTCAAAATGGTCAAAGGCTTCGAAATTTCTCCTCAATTATTCTTTTACCATGCAGGGAATTTTCACAATTTACTAGAATAAATTAATGTTAGAAATTAATTTTCCATTTTTAGGAGGACACCAAGTTGAAAGAACGCCTTTTATGGTTAAGTGTTTTCATTATTGTAATAAGTAGTTTAGGCAACTACTTCTACTATAATGACAAACTAATCGATAAACCAATTTTCTTAGAGCATTATATGGTGAAAGAACTATATGAAGAAAACGAAATAATTGAGTTTACTATTTACTACCTTACAAATAAACAGGATCCCCATAAGATTCATAATGTTTTCATTGATGGTGTAAATGCAAATATTTATAGTCAGTCTTCATCAGGTTGGCATTTTGGCACAGAACAAGTTGAGTACATAGACCAATTTAATCACCATTACTTAATGTCTGCCAATATAGCAATTTGGACGGATACACTTAACTTAAATAAAAATGAAGAATTTTCCATAACAGATGTTACGTTCTTTCTATCCAATGGTGAGGAAGTGACAGCTAGTATCGGTGAAATACTAATTACCGCTTCACCTTCTCTGAATGAAAAAGAAGTAATTTTTTCTCCATTTCAAATGACTGGTTCTGATCATTTTACGGAGAGTTTTCATATAGCAAACGAAACATTATTCATTGAAAGTGTAACGATTCCGTTCTCGGAACAAATTGGTGAACAAATTAAATTTCAATATAGTATTGATCAAGAAATTACAAAAGAACTATATGACAGGCATAACAAAGCCGACCGATTTTTCACAATCGATGCATGGAAAGAATTAAATGTGCAACGATTAAACAGTCATTCTTTCCCTATCTCCTTAGAAGAAAATGAAATGATGTGGCTTTTAACACAATTATTGCCAGAAAAACCAATGTATACTTCGCTATCATTTACATGGGAAGGTACAACAGGAGAAGGAAAACCATTTGCATTTAGGACTCATGTCGGTAATTTCCCATATGTGAATCAAGATTACGTTAATCAAATGATTAAAGAGTATAAAGAAGGTGCATCACGATGATACAATTCAAGAAGTTATTCTGGGGATTTTTGTTTGTGTTCTTGGAGATTCATATTTTTATAGATATTTTGCCTGATCCTGTTGGTTATTTTCTTATTTTTTCAGGACTATCTTCACTATTAATTAAGATTCCTGACTCTCGAGTAGGAAAAATGGCTATAAAATGTTCACTAGCTTTAGTTATTCTGTCCATGCCTTCTTTCTTTATTTCTCAAAATGCAATCAACCAGCTTGGAAACATTCCTACTATTTGGGGTTCTTACACGTTTTTTATAGGCTTACTTAATATCGTTTTAATGTTTTATGTTTTTCAATTTATGATTGTATTAGCAAAGAATATTGGAGCGGAACAGATAAGTAACAAAACAAAAATATTCATGAAAGTATACTTAGTTATCTTTTTACTTCTTACATTTGTCGGAACGTTTGCGATAAATATGTACTATTACACTTTTATTGGCGTAATGGTTTTCTCCTTCATAATCTCGCTGATTTTAGAAATTTATTTCCTCGTTTTGTTATGGCGTTTTGCAAAAATTAAATACTAAAATAATAATTTCACACTTCTACTGCTTTTATTTAATTAAACGCAGTTTTTTCTTCTCTTTTCTCTTTGAACTATTAACCTACCTTGAACATAAAATATACTATACAAATCGTTTAAGGGGGCTACAACATGATTAACTTCTTTGTCGTTTTTATAGGTCTATTTATGGGAATGTTGGTTATTCGTTTATCGATTTTGGATGTTGTTTATTTTAGTCATTGGAAAGAAAAAATCGTGAACTATATAATCCTTCCTTCCTCCATTAGTTTCGTATATGTCACCTTCATTAGCAATTCGATTATAGAGACAGAATGGAATTTACATTTAGTTTTCGGTTTTATTATCGGTTTTGTCTTACAATTTATTATATTTTTAGTTCGACGTAAGTACCTTCGTTTATTAATTATGGAAAGAATAAAAAGAGAGAAGAGAAAGTAAGTTTATCCTAACTATCATTTCTTTTATTTTAGTTAATAAATCCTCCTACCAATCTACTTTCAACGACAACCGTCTACACACAACTACACAAAAATGTTCGAAATTGTCTTTTCCTGCGCTTTCCCAGGAAACTTTTTATTCCCTAAAACACTATTTAATTTTATAATCCATTATAATAATAGTATCGACATGAAAAGGGAGTTTGAAAATTGGATAAAAAACAAGTAGAACAACAAGTTATTGAAAACTATCAAAAAGATGAAAATATGATGATTTTAGTTTTTGCGCAATGGTGTGTGAACAATGATTTACATCCTGTTGAACTTTATAAACGAGCATACCCTTCGCAAGACTCTAATGCGGCACTTGCACAAATGGTAGATCTAACTGTAGATAAAGATGAGGCTGGAGAAATTGCAGACGAGACGTTACTTGGAGTGTTATCTTTATTCGGAAATGAGGACTTAGCAATTGTCGTAACGGAAGAGATACAAAAACGGAAAAACTCGTAATCGATTCTTGATTACGAGTTTTTCCATTTTTACTTAAGTGAGCTGCAAAATGTATTTTTACGATTCGAAAAACGAATGATAGCATCATATATTGTATTTATCTAGCTTAATTATGATTATAACCTCTAAGAAGTTATATTACGACCTTCGATGGACATTTTAATTCGTTCATCGCATATACTCCAGGCTTTTCACCGTATACTTCACACACTTTGATTTCTTCATTGTTTTTACAGTCTGCACATTGTGAAAAAGTTATAGTGAAATCTCCGGGTTGCCACTCAAAGCGTTCATCCCTGTGAACTTTCTTATCGGTCATGACTATCACCACCTAAGACACTATCGTTTATTGGGCACCATTAATAATTGTTGAAGAATTGTTATGCAATATATACTTTCCGGTTTTAGAATCACCATTAAACAGACCTAAATTTATATATTCTGGTATTTTCGATGGCACTTCTTCTTTTTGGAATCATTTATTAAATTGTCCTCTCATGAAGCAAGCATGGTTTGTGTTATGGATACCAACCAGTAGGATTATTCATCCGCAACAACTCCGTCGTCGAAGGGAATATATTGAGTTTGTGTTACTCCATTTTTACGATACGTAATTCTTATCGTCGCAATATCATTGTTAGTCTTAGTATTAAAGTATTCAACTCGCAATACTAAGTGAAAGTCTTGGTCTACTTGAAATCCATTAACATTTAATAATTCATTGTCGTAACCTTCTTCTAATACTCTTTCTTCATCTATGGATCCAAATCTCTCTACCGTAGTTACATAGGGCTGAACACGAACGTCGTCATCATTTTCTTCTACTAATCTACCATCCTGCTTCAAAAATTCGATTTTTTTAAGTATTGGGTTTCCTCTCCCTTCCCATCTAAGAAAATAGCCCATATAAATAACTTTTTCTTCTTCAAAAAAGTCTTTTCCCACTGTCCCATGACTCCATTTCGTAAATTCACCGTCACGACTTACATAATTAAAAATCGACCAAGAACTTATACTAAGTATAAGAAGTAAAAGAAGAACGACAATAATTCTCTTCATGATTCACCCCTATTTTCTAAAATATATAGCAGTTTGCTACCTATTTAACTTTAACATAAATAACCATTAATTCGAATATTATGTATTTAATTTTTAACTCTAATAAACACCGCTGTTAATTTTCGTCTATGTATTCAATCATCAACTAGGAATATATGAAAATAAACAATTTTGTTTCAAAACGATTGAAAAAATGGCATCCACTTGCTTTATAACAAAATGGACACCAATCTGTGGTCTGTGGCATTTATTGTATAAGTTGAGCAATTTTATAAATTAACGGTATTCCAATCGCCAAGTTGAATGGAAATGTAATCCCAAGTGCAAGGCCTATATAAATAGAAGGATTTGCTTTAGGAACGGAAGTTTTTAATGCTGCAGGTGCTGCAATATACGAAGCACTTCCAGCTAACACTCCAAAAATAGTCGCCCCACCAACTGATAACCCGATAGCATTTCCTACTAAAACACCTATTGTACCAAATACAACTGGTGCCATTAGAGCAAATACGATTAACTTCGCTCCATAATTTTTCAACTCTGTTAGACGTTCTCCAGCTACCAATCCCATGTAAAGTAAAAATAAAGCTAGCACACTCCCATATAGATCACTAAAAAGTGGCTTTACCATCGTAAACCCTTCATCTTGAATAACATAGCCGATTAGTAAACTTCCTAGGAGTAGTAGAACACTTTTACCGAAAAATGTTTCTTTCCAAATATGCTTATCTAATAATGAAGCTGTTGGTGTTATTCCTAATGTTTGATAAGACATACCACTAGGTGCAACACTAGATTTCTCTAACATTTTCATTAATAATATAGAAGTAATAATTGCTGGGCTTTCCATAATAACTACCATCGCATGCATGTAACCTTCATACGATATTCCTTGTTTATCAAAAAACGATATCGTTGCCCCGTACGTTACAATACTTACAGATCCGTAAGTTGCTGCTAATCCAATTGAATTATATAAATCTATTTTTAACATTTTTAAAAAAATCATCGCGATAATTGGCAAAGAAGCACCTAGTAAAATCGTTGCAATGGTAGGAACGATAATCGTTGAAAGTGGATATTTGGCTAGCTCCACGCCTCCTTTTAATCCAATGGCAATTAAAAGGTAAATACTTAAACCTTCTGATATTGGTTTAGGTATAGTTAAGTCTGATTTTACAATTGATGCAATAATTCCCAATAGAAAAAATAACACAACAGCTGAAGTAATGTTTTGAATAAATATGTCTAACATTTTTTCTCCTCCTTTAAACGTAAAAAACCGACAATCTTATAAGCAATTTGCTTAATGATTGTCGGTTTATCTTTAACTTCTATATAAAATAGAGCTAAACATCTCCCTATATATGAAACTGGATTTCATTTTCCAGTTTAAACACCATTACTCGTTCTCCTGTTTTTGTGCTTAAATCTGTATGAAAGCTAGTAACTTTTATGTTAACTATTTCGTTTATAATTGTTCTTAATGTTTCTACACCTGACTCTACTAGATTGGACCGAGTGTTTTTAATCATTAATCGTCCTTCCGCTGTAACACACAACTTATATTCTGCTGGTGTTAAAACGCCTTTTAACGTCACGATGATCATGTCGCGGACAATGTCTGCTTTTACCATTACAGAGCCTCGACCTAAGTAATCCTTTTCCCATTGTGTTAATGCTTTACTAATTTCGGACTCTAACATTCCTTTCGATTTGTTCAAAAGTATGTCCTCCACGTAGTCAATTTCGTTTTTTCATTTTGTCTAAGACGTTCGACTTTTACAAAAATGCTAAAACTCTACATTTAAATATAATCTATTGATTTCCGTTTCGTCAATACGTTACGGAAAATTATCTTGCTAATTGATAAATTTCGTAAACATCTTCTTCATGCAACTTTTTAAAATTCCCTAATGGCCAACGTTCAGTTGCTTTCTTTGCCATCTCAAGAAAATGCTCGTCCCCTATTTTTGCTTCATTTAAAGTAATTGGCATTCCAATAGATTGGAAAAATTGCTCCGTTCTCTTAATTCCTTCTATAGCTGTATGTTCAAGATTATGTAGATCAACCTCCACATCCCACACTCTGTTCGCATATTGAACAAATCTGTTCAAGTCATGTTTATACACATATTTCATCCATGCCGGGAAAATAATAGCCAAACCTGCCCCATGTGCAATGTCATAGATACCACTTATTTCATGCTCGATATCATGACTTGCCCAGTCACCCGTACGACCTGTGCCAAGAATATCATTATGTGCAATCGTCCCAGCCCACATAATTTCTGCTCTTGCATCATAGTTGATTGGTTCTTCTAATACAATTGGGCCATTTTTAATGATTGACTTTAAAGTGGCTTCACATAGACGATCAGTCAAGTCGACGTTTTTATCTGTTGTAAAATAACGTTCCAATATATGAGACATCATATCTGTTATCCCACATGCTGTTTGGTAAGCCGGAAGTGTGTAAGTAAGTTCAGGATTTAAGATAGCAAACTTTGGTCTCATGGATGGGTGTAAAGCAGAGCGCTTTAGCCAACCTTCTTCATTTGTAATAACTGTACCCGAACTCGTTTCACTTCCAGCAGCTGGAATCGTTAATACAACTCCTAATGGAATACAGTCGGTAACTTCTGCCTCTCCGCTGAAAAAGTCCCATACATCTCCATCGTAGTTTGCTCCTGCTGCTATTGCTTTCGCTGAATCAATGACACTTCCTCCACCAACAGCTAAAATGAAAGCAATATCGTTCTCTTTACAAATAGACACTCCTTCTCTTACAAGACTAACACGTGGGTTCGGTTTTACTCCTCCGAGTTCAAACACTTCTATATTTTGCTCTTGTAACTTCTGAATTACCTTATCGTACAGCCCACTCTTTTTAATACTTCCACCACCGTAATGAAGTAGTACCTTTTTAGAAAATTGACTTGTCTCTATGCCAACTTGATTTTCTGTATTTTTTCCAAATATTATTTTCGTGCTATTTTGAAAAATAAAGTCATTCATATTGTATCCTCCGATGTTATATTTTCTATCTTAATATCATATTTCTACCGTTTGGAAAGTGCAAGTTTTCTATACCATTAATATTTGAGTTGATTAAACTTCATCATTACGGTTCGTTTAGTAATGTTTTACATATTTATCTTTTAATTTTCTTTTAACAAGTATATAAATAAAGTAAGAACCTATAAAGGTGGTGGGAGTATGGATGAGAAAGTGTTAGAGCTTAGTAAGCGGATCTCCAGATTAGAAAATGAACTAGCTGAGGTAAAGAATGAATTACGAACCTACCAAGTTTTAAGAACTGAACAACAAGTTACAACACATGAACCTTTTCCTAAGAAAAAATTAGACAGTGTGGCTGTTCGTAAGCACATTGTAGAAAAAGAGACTAAAAGTTTTGATACGCTAGTATCCGAGTGGTTGCCCAGAATCTTTATCTTTGTTCTTATATTAGGGGTCATTTGGGGATTTGTTGCAGCTGCAGAACGCGGTTGGATTAGTCCTGTCGTTCGCGTACTGTTCGGGTTTGGTTTGACTGGACTTTTGTATTGGTTAGGGAACTTACAGTATAAGAAGAATAAGAATTCATTAAGTATTGTTTTGTTAGCAGGTAGCGTTATAGTTTATGTTATTTCCATCTTTGCAGGTAATGTGCTTTACGATATTATCCCTCATTTTGTAACGGTAGTTTTATTAGGAATAGGTATTGCTGGCGGGGTTTATCTTTCTCGCAAATATCAATCTGAGGTTTTGTTAGCGATTGTCGGTGTAGGAGCTTATGTATATCCATTTTTGTTTGCTGGAGATACTCGAAATGAATACGTTTTTTATGTATATCAAACATTCGTATTCGTCGGCTTAGTTTATGAATCTGTGAAACAGCAATACAAAGTAACTTGGAACATTGCCAACTATGCTTTTATGTTTGCAGTTTTAGTTTTTACTATTATTGGTGTAGGTGGAAGCTCGTATTTTGCCCTAACCATCATAGGCTTACAGCAAGCCGTCATTATTTTCTTAACGTATCAAGCGAAGAATCATACGTCAAAAGGAATGTACATTCCTGCTATTGCAACAAGTGCATTATTTTTATACGGAATGGGTTACAGCTTATTTAATAACTTAAGCCATTTACTGATTGGTTTTTACATTGTCATGAATGTACTATACTTTGCACTTAGTATGCTAAGAACAAATGAACATAAAGAATTGAACAACGTATTTTTCGTTTTTTCTATGTTTTATTTGTTCCTAATCATTACCGAATTAGTAGGCTCAAGAGATATTGCCTACATGACCTTTATCGTGCAAGCTGCGGTCGTTTACTATTTAGCACAAAAGAGAAACAGTATTTTAGGAACCGTTACGAGCTTTGTTATTTTGTTACCAGTTTTAGATTTTCTTCTCGATATTCCAGGTGAATGGTTTACGTTCACTGTTTTTGTCACATGGATTTTATTTATTGGATTCTTTAAATTTATTTATATGCTGAAAGATGTGTCAACTGTATTAAAAGAATACTATATTAAAAATGCTTCTCCATATATACTTTCGTTGTTAGTTGTCATCTTTTTTACAAAGATATCAGCATTCTTCACAAAGGATAGTACGTATATGATGGCAAACATCGGGGTATCTATTTCTTGGATTGTGTTTGTTGCAGTTGCTTATATTTCTTATAGTTACTTTAAACATAAACATTGGAATTATATCGGATTAGCATTTTTATTTATTTCGCTGTCAAAAGTAACCTTATTTGATTTAGCGATGGTAGATATCGTTTGGAGAGCTATTCTATTTATTACACTTGGCGTTATTGGTTTGCTTATATCAAAAGTGTTTTATAATAGTAGAAAAAATTGAACACATAAATCTGTATTGTAAATCTGCGGGTGTTTCACAAACTATCATCCGTCTTTTTATGCAGACTATTGACTCATTTTCAGAACAAAAGCGCTGCTGCGCCCGCTTACGCTTATCGACGTAAAAACTCGACGGCTCCGAAGCGAAATATAGGAAACACAATTTGTGACGTAGGAACAAATCGATGTTAACTTATCGACCGGAGGAACAGGAAGTTTTATAGTCGATTGAGTAAGTCTTTAAAATTTCCTAAAGCAAAAAGAGCTCGAGATTATAATCTCAAAAGCTCTTTTCCATTTATTCTAATAATTATTTCATTGCCAATCTGGCTCAGTTTTTCTTGCTGTTCCACTATACCTTGATGTTTGAATGAACCTTGATTAGTTATATATACTGTCAAAAAGTAAATCAAGCCAAAACAACTAATGCAAATATGAGTGTAAAGTAACTGTATCGGAGTAAGGAATTTTGCAATTAATAAAGACACAAACACGAACAAAGACAACAGGCCAATACCTACTAAATATGACTTTAACTCATTATCAGACATTTCCCTTTCTCGGTTTTGCCTATTCATGCATAAACCCTCCTTATTTAATAAATGACAGCGGGCTTACCAATAGAATATGTTGTTCACTTTAGAAAAAGAACAAAATTTGCTGAAACATAGGGACATGTCTCGATTAAAGTCGATGCATGTCCTTTCTAATAAATAAATTTATTTCCACATAAAAGTGTTAGATTTATATATTAAATCAGTACTTCTTCCTTACATCACTTCAAATAATATAGTCTTCTGGCACACATTTTAGGCTTCAAATTTCCTAATAATACCTTAATGTTTAATTTTTTCAATATGAAAAAGTTGAATATAGTTATATAGCTAGATTGTTTCGACATTTCAATATTTCAAAATCCGTAATTTTTTAATGTTTTACCTCACTAAAGTGTTATAAAAAGGTAAAACGTCCTATTCTGTCGACATTTATACAAAGGAAAGGTCGAAAAACGTAGAATTTTTTGAATAGTTTACAAAAAAATTCATTGCTATAATTTGGCTTGTACCAAAAACTATGAAACTCGGGGGTTAGATCTAGTGAAAAAAAGTAAACTACTCGTTAACACGACTTTAGCAGGAGCCATTGTATTTTCTACATTTATCCCAACTGCTTTTGCACATGATGCATTAGACTTTGAAGCAGGTAATAAGGCAGGTTCGGCATTTACACAGGAAGAACTAAATGAGATGCAATTAGGTTTCAGTTCCACTGGAGGTAAAAATGTTCGTTTCTTAACAGAAGCTGCTTCTTTACAAATTGAGCCAATTAATGGTTCCCAAAAGAATATGGCAGATGTGTATGCATATAAAGGTTTTGCTTATACAGGAACTCATACTGCTGGTGGAGGTAATGGCGGCGTTCGCGTTTTTGACTTAAAAGATCCAGCTAACCCTGTAGAAGTAGCGACGTTCGCTAACGACATTCCATTTACTTGGCAGGAAAAAGTTATCGTTAGATCCGTAAACACTCCTCACTTTAAAGGAGACTTAGCGGTAGTAAGTGTACAACAAACTAGCCGTAACAATGCTAATAGACCTGACAGTATTGGTGGGGTGCTCCTATACGATGTAAGTGATCCGTATAACCCTGAACGTCTTGGTTTTTACGAGCTTGATCGTCGTATTACTGGTACTCACGAATTATATTTAACAACACAAGGTAATCGTGCATTACTTTTAACTTCTAGTCCATATGCAGATTTTTACACTGGAGGAGTAGAAAAAGACTTCCAAATTATTGATGTTACAAATCCAACAAGTCCAGAGAAACTGTGGCAGTTTGATCCACGAGTACTTCCTGAAGTGCCAGAAAGCTTTGACGGTTACTTTTGGTTTGTAGAGGAAGAAAATAGAAACCGTCCAGTGTTTAATCATAGTGTAATTACAGATAACAACGGTCATTACGCATATGTATCTATGTGGGATTTAGGAACGGTTATTTTTGACATAAGAAATCCAGAAGAGCCAGTATACTTAGGTAGAACTAGTTTTGAAAGTCACGTAAAAGGCGCCGCTCACTCTGCTGCCCTTGCAAAAGGTGGAACAATCCTTATCGAAACACGTGAAGTGGCGAATCCTGTAGGTGCTGGTTATGAAGATGCGTATGGCTACACTCGTATTTATGATATTAAAGATAAAACGAACCCTGTTCTGTTAAGTCAATTTACGACAGAATTGACGTTTGATGTTCCTGAAAGTCCTGCTGGTCGTTCAACATTTGCAAAAACAGTACACGACCCTAAAGTCCTTGGAAACACACTTTACCTTTCCTACTACTCAGGTGGAGTTGTTCATGTTGACATTACAAACCCAAGCAACCCTGTTGAAATCGGTCGTTACACGCCAGAGCGCTCCAACGTTTGGGGAGTTTTCGTAGACAGAAACTATGTACTTGCTTCTGATATGAACAGTGGTTTGAAAGTTTTACTAAAAAACAATGCTGGTGGCAATAAAGGTGGAAATCAACCTACTGAATAAATAAGAAAAATGCATGGGTTATTGTTTAATCCATGCATTTTTTATGGAAGGTTACTAGTTTCATTTAGCTGTTAAAGTATAATTAATAAATAATCTTTAATCATAGGATTTAGTCCCTCTTGCAATTCTTATAGATTAATTAAATTCAAAAGTAAGCATAGTAATTTAAAACTATACAAAAAGAGCTAAAAGGTTAAATAAATATCCTCTCAGCTCTTTAAATAAATTAACTTGCTAGTTCTTCTAGTTCCATTGCTTCTTTAGAAAGCACCACTTCCACTAAGCCGTATATCGCATCGTATGCTGATTCGCTTAGATTTTCATTGGAATATTCCTTTTCCAAATCAAGTAATAACTTTTCTAATGCACGTAGATAGTTATGATTATGCGCTTGAAGTGCTCGCTCATTTTTTGGTAATTCTAATTTTAATGCGTGATTTTCTACTGTGTTTGTTTGATTAAATATTACGTTGAAAGTACTACGTTTATATAAGTGGTCTTCACTGTTGTAAAGAACTAGCGCCGCTTTAATATCTTGTAGTACAGCTAACTTGGAAACAGGCATTGGACTGTAACCAGCCGAAATAGCATCTTCCTCTGTATGGAAAAACACGCGATATTCTGGCTCAACAGAACGCCATTCAGAAGCTGGTACATAATATTTCGTACGATAATCTCCTACTGGACGTTTTGGTGTAGATCCACCTTCACGAGCACGGAATTCGAATGGATATTCCATCATTGGATCTTCCGGATTCCAAATGGCAAGACCTGCGTCTTTTGCTTCTTTTAACGCTTTACCGTATTTTTCTACTACATCACTTTCAAAGGGCCATATAAAATATGTAACTGCATGACCAGCTAGTACCATTTCATAGTTTGTATTCACACCGTCTAGTGTGATAACTTCTGCTAATAAGCGGCCGTACCCATCTAGAGGCTCTTCACCAATTCGTAAAATAACTTCATCGCCATCCGCAAGCATTGTACGCAAATGGTCACCAGCTCGTTTTCCGTGTTTCATTTGGTTTTCGTCTAATTCATTTCGAACTGAATGGTACGTTTCTAATGTGTCGATGTTTAAAAAACGAACATTTTTAGCTCCAAAAACTGGTGTGGATAGACGCACTGTGTCCCCGTCTACTACTCTCTCAACAGTTGCAAGAACTTCTTTTCCACCGTAAAAAGGTTTTTCTTTTTGCTCTTCTAATATTTTCATATCAGCATTTGATCTAGGTAGTACTTGGTACGTACCACGATATTCGCTAGAAATAGCAGTGATTTCATACCATTTGTTAGGTGTAATACTAGTTAAGTCGATACCAGTACTCTCCCAAGCACGAATAAGTACGACATTTAAATCTTCATCTATAACTGTAATGTTCGCTCCACCTGAACTGTAATCAGGAACACTAAAAATGAATCCTGTAAACGTTACCAATTGTCCTTCTAACGCTTCTGCTGAAGTACTGTTGGAATAGTCTGCAACAGACACTTGTTTAGGAGTGGCAGCTTGTCCACGCTCTGTAATCGTTAATTCTTCTACTTCTACTTGTGTTACTCCATTATATACTCCAACTTTTCCTTTTACCTGTACACGGTCGCCCTCTTTAATATCAGGGAATCGGTTTGCTTGGTAAGCGAAAAGTTGAATTCCAGCATCTTCATCTTGAATGTATACAGAAAGTCTACCAGGCTGTAAAAGGTTGTTATCCACATTTACAACACCTTCTGTAATAACCGTTTGACCAATCATTCCTCTAGCTTCTTTTAGAGATACTTCAGGAATAATTAGTTCTGGGATATCGCCATCTTCTAAGATTTCAAATGATGTTGGACTTTTTAAACCAGGAACAGTAAAATATGATTCTAGATTACCTGTAATTCTAATTTTCTTCCCTAATAAATCTGGATTATCTACTAAATTTAAACTATTGCGAATTACACCTGTTGTCAATTGAACTGGTAATGTATTTATTAGTGCTCTTTCATGTGGGTGATCCGCAATTTGGATGTTAGTTGCAGCTGTAAATGGACCTTCAAAGTCGTTTCTTGTACCAACAATAAACCCTTCGACTGTTGCGGTTCCGCTATTGTTATCGATAGCTTGCCTTACAGTAATAGCATCTACTACTGGATCTTCATCACCTGGTGGTTCCGGTGTTGGATCTGGGTTTGTGCCATCCTTGTCACCGATGAATTCATATCCAGACAGATCCCTTAAACCTGGTACTCCGAAATAAAGTGCTAAATTTCCAGTGAACGAAAACTTTTTTCCTAAATTAGTAGGATTGTCTACTAAGTTTACAGCTGTGCGAATAGTGTTATTAGGAAGCTGTACTGGAATCATTTTATTTAGGTCTGTTTCACTTGGAGTGTCTGCAATTAGAACATTCGTGTTTACCGTAAAGTTCTCAAATGTTCCAGTTCCAAGACTAGATCCAGTTCTAGAAGTACCTACAATATACCCCACAACTGTACCTTTCCCCGTGTTATTTGCAATTGCTTCTGCAACGGTTAACGAATTAGTTGTTGCAGCCGAACTGTTTGAAGCAGGTGTGATTAAGCCAATTACTAAAAATAGGGCGATCATCACAGAAAAAATTTGCTTGAATCTACTATTCTGCATTTTCTTGCTCCTCTCCACTTTTAAGTCTATTAAAGTCTTACATTTTAAGTTTAACTTACTATTATTAATATAGTGTAAACTTTTCGACAATTTTCTCGTAAATAGAACAATAGTCCCTATTTATTATGTATAGACTTATTCTAAAGCATTCTTTTTTTCAGCAAGTATATTTCAGAGAAGTCATTTTAAACACTTTAATGGTCTCCTCTTCAATTAAAAATGTTTTTACCAATTAAGCCTCTCTCTTTGCTTCCATTCTATTTTTATGGTTCATATCAATGACAAGGTCTCCTATACCCATTGCAATGAACCCATTTAACAGACCAAATAACGGGAACAATAAATCGTCGTTATTAAAAAATGCCATAATGAAGAAAAGGATACTAAAGAAAACAAAAATAAGACCTAATATATAAAGGGTACGACCTACAAACATGATGAATTCCTCCTAGAATGATGACTATCACTTGACACTCCGATTTATACATATTCCATCGGCTCTGTGCTATGTACATATCCATTTTTCTTATAAAAGTTAATACTGTCTTCACTTGGCCATACAATAATGAATTCGTACTTATTCTCTTTCGTCCACTCATTTACCTTTGAGATTAGCTTACTCCCAATACCCATGCTTCTAAATTCAGGAATCGTATATACATTTGTCATATAGGCAAACGGATACGTTACTCTACCAGGCCGTGGTACTTTATGAATTAGTTCTATGAATATGTGGGAAACAACCTTCTCTTCTACCTCAGCTACCCATATAAACCATTGGTCTCTATTGATAGCGTCTACTAAGAAACTTTTACATTCTTTCTCAAAACTTTCGTATGACGTTTGTGCGATTTTCTTCGTCTCGTCATGTTCAATGGTGAAATCCCATCTCATTTTAATTAAACTCTGTATATCTTTATCTTCAGCTAGCCTTATGATCATTGGAATCCCCTCCTTTCAGTCAACAGATTCAATTTTTCTATAGATACTTTTTTCTGATACAAAAAGGTTAATACAGTAAGCTATTTGTTATGTTGATGGTTTTATGTTCATACTCTTTATTCACACCTACAATCATAATTTTAGAAATGACTCCTCACTGTTTCTTGTATCTTAAAATATTTAAATCTTCCCAGCCATAAACTAGTTCATTAAGCTTCTTTCCAGCGATTTCGACCTCGATTTTATCTAGTAACTTGCCACCTAGTGACTCATAAAACAATTTGGACTTATTATCTTCTAACACAAGTACGAGCAGGGAATGTATTCCTAACTTTTCTAATTCTTTTATTACTGGTGTTACAAGTGCTTTGCCTAATCCCCGGCCTTGAAACTCCTCCAAAATATAAATGGCGCTAAGTTCTCCCATATACCCTGAATATTTACCACTTCTTTCTTTACAACCTGTAGAAAACCCGACAATTTCATCGTTATTGTTTTCGGCCACAAAAACGATGGAATGTGGAATATTATTAATCCATAATTCTTCACGTGTTTGATAGGATAGATTATTTAAGTATTCATTTGGGATGATGTTATTGTATGTAGTTCTCCAACTATCTACATGAACTTTAGCTATTCCACTGGCATCAGTTAATTTAGCCGGTCTAATAATCATATGAATGCTCCTTTCATTTTTAACAAAAGAAAGAAATACTAAGACGTGTGTTTTTTGTCATTATTTTCTTATTTCACTCTTACAGCAGCTAAATATTGTTATGAATTATTTTTTAAATTTTTCAGGATTTTTACTTCTTTCATACTAGCAACTCCTTTCTCTTACAGAATTTACGATAGAGTTTAAGAAAAGTTTCAAATTTAATGGATAATGTTTCTAGGAACAAATAATACCTTATATTATTAAATTGGCCTTGCACCTTCACTTCTCTTTCTGACATATGATAAACAAATTGGAAAGAACATGGGAGGTATTATATGTATACAAATCCATATTATCAATACGCACAACAATACTGGCGTACAACAAATGATTCGATATTAGTTTCTGATATCCAAAAAGCAATTAATGGAGAGTATAGCGCAGTTCAATGTTATGAAAAATTAGCTGAGATGGCGCCAACAGAAAAAGAAAGAGATCGAATATTAGAAATTCGAAAAGATGAAATTCGCCACTTGGAGGAGTTTAGTAGACTTTATTTAAACTTAACTGGTAGACAACCACAACCAGAAATAGGTGAAGAGTGCGCTGAAACATATACAGAAGCGTTAGAAGCTTCTTTTATTGACGAACAAGAAACCGTTGATTTTTACTTAGATATTGCGGATAAAGCGAAGGATATATTGATTAAAAAGGCATTTCGGCGAGCGGCGGCTGATGAGCAAAATCACGCGGTATGGTTTTTGTTTTTTTTTCAAAAAATATAGAATTAATAAGGTCAGACCGTCAAAACAAGAATTTCGGTGCAATAGGTGCACTTGGGGCGGAATCTCTAGATTTAGCACAGATGTTGACCTTTGCTTTGCAAGATGAATATTTGGCACAAGCTAGATATGACAACATTATAGCTACCTTTGGAAATATTCGTACTTTTGTTCAAATAAAGCAAAGTGAGTTAAGACACATTCAAGCGTTATTACCATTGTTTGAAAGATATGGTGTTCCGTTGCCCGAGGACATTTCAGCTTCTTTTGTCACCACTCCTGAAAATCTGAAAGCCGCATATCGCGCTGGTGTAGATGGCGAGATTGAAAACATTGCGATGTATGAGAAATTTTTAACGTTTGAATTACCAGTAGACGTACGAACTGTGTTTACACAAGTTGGTAATGCTTCTCGAAATCATCTTGCTGCATTTGAGCGAGGGTTGGCAAGGAAGTGAGATAGTATAGCTATGTTAAAGTCCCTAATGGCTTATCTATATTCTTTAGTTTTCAACTCTATTAAAATGGGTTATAATATGCGTATAATGACATATATTAAAAAAGACCGAATCGGTGCTCGAACACCGTTTCGGTCAAGCAATAGTCGCAGGTCCCTTCAAGGGGGCGGCTTGTCTAAATATAAGATAACCCACTCTGCCGTCAAGCTCAAGGGTGGGTTATTTTCTGTCTAAATACGAGACGATAGATACAATCAAACCGGCAAATGAAATCATAAGCACTAACGTCTGAAATGTCGTCATCACAAGCACCACCCCCTTTCGTTCTTGGGGTAATGCCGACCACCCTTGAGTTTACCTGAATAACTATTGCAAAATTATTATATCACAAATAAGAACGTATGTTTCATCGGTTTTTCTGAAACTTCTTCTCCTTTACCTCAATTATTATGTTAAAAGGACCTGCACTTCTGTTGGACTAATTCGTCCTAAATAGGTAATACTGTCGAAAACTTTATTTCTCTTAAGGAAAGACTCGTTTGTATTCGTGTTATCCCTAGTTTATTCAACTTCCGGATAAAATTCTCCAATTCTCTTCTATCTTTGTTAATCACCTTTAGCATGTAATCATGCTCTCCTGTTAACAAGTGGCACTCTAATACTTCAGGCATTGCCCCTAAAGCTTGCTCCAAAACTTCGAGTTGCTCCGCTTGATGGATGTTCGTGCTAATAAAAATAATAGACAACAAATCAAATCCGAGCTTTTCTTGGTTTAAAATGGAAACACGTTGCTGTATGTATCCTTCATTTTCTAACCTTTTAATTCGGACATGCGTAGCAGGCGGTGACAACTTAACTCGTTTTGCAATTTCTGAATTACTTAGATGTGCTTCCGTTTGTAAAATTTTTAATAGTTGTATGTCTATTTCGTCTAAAACTTTACTTACAATGGACTCCACTTTCAATCACACCTTTCAATTATTCTAAAAACATAACACCTGTTTCTCTAATACAAAATATTTTTAATTAATATTGATTATTCACATAACATTATTTTGTTTTTTTACTATTATAAAATAAATTAATCTGTAAATATACGAAAAATGTTAAAATTATTTCATCAAGTATTCAAGTATTACTGAGCGGAGTGGAAGTTATTTTATGGCATACAAATATTACGGATTACTACTTTTAACAAGTTTCCTATGGGCTGGCAATTTCATCGTGGGTAAGTTTTTAGTCGATCATGCTTCCCCTATGACGTTAACGATACTACGCTGGGCAATTGCGGTACTTTGTCTATTCCCAATAGTTTGGTGGAGAGAAAAGAAAATCCTACCATCACGAAAAGCAATTTTACCTTTATTTCTAATGGGTATTACTGGAGCAGCCCTTTTTAATGTCTTTCAATTTCTCGCTTTAGAAAGTTCCACTGCTATGAATATTGGATTAATTTCCACATTAAACATTATTACTATCTCTGTGTTTTCTTTTTTCTTTTTAAAAGAAAAATTAAATGGTCTGCAAATTTTATCTATGATTATTTCCTTATTCGGTGTACTCCTCGTTTTATCAAAAGGAAACATCCAACATCTACTTTCTTTTCAGTTCAATGTAGGAGATTTATGGATGCTGGCTGCGGTCTGTATTTGGGGTATTTACTCTGTTTGTAGTAAATGGGCTTCACACACAACATCACCAATGATGGCGATACTTTATTCAGGTATTTTCGGGTTGTTGATACTTTTACCTTTCAATGTGACGAGTTTACATATTACAAATGTTAATGCTTCTTTTGTGTGGGCTATTGCTTATACAGGACTTATCTCAACCGTTGTATGTATGGTTCTTTGGAATATTGGCGTTTCTAAAGTTGGAGCTACTACTTCTGGGCTGTTCTTAAACTTCAACCCCATCTTCACGGTTATTCTAGCATTTTTCCTACTTGGAGAGCAGATGACTTGGTTACAAGGACTTGGAAGTGTAATTGTTATTTTGGGAAGTTACTTTTTCACATATTTTACATCAAGATTTATTTCGATTAATATTGCGGTGAAGCCGAGGCTTGCGAAATAATAGAAAGTTTTAGGACAGGAGTTACGACACACCATTTAATAGATGGTACGTAACACCTGTCTTCTTTTTTATGTATGATATTTGTATTTTTAGAGAACGTTATGGAAGAAATCTTTTCATCGTTAGAAAGGGGTTTGTTACATCATGAATCAACACGAGCTTCACCAAGATATTAATACTTTTGCAGAATCACACTTGCCATTAACGTCATTAAACAACGAACTGGAGATTACAGTTGTTCCAGACGTTCATTGCTTTACAGATAAAATAGTGAACATTGTGTACATAGACCTTCCGGATAATCAGTTCGTGCTTGTTGATGCTGGTATGCCACATTCAAAAGAACATATTAAGGAAAAACTAGAAGAGAGATATGGTAAAGGCACTAAACCAGCTTGTATTTTGTTAACACATGGCCATTTTGACCATGTTGGCTCTTTAGCTGAATTATTAGAAGAGTGGCAAGTTCCTGTTTATGCCCATCTAGAGGAAATGCCTTATTTAACAGGAAAGCGTAACTACCCAGAAGCAAACACAGATGCGCATGGAGGAATAGTCCCGAAGATTGCACCGATGTTCCCTAATCACGGTGTAGATCTTTCAGGGTATGTGCAACCATTACCGGATGATTACAGTGTTCCAAATTTGTTAGGTTGGAATTGGGTTCACACACCTGGTCATACACCAGGGCATGTATCATTTTTTAGAGAAAGTGATGGATTACTAATTGCCGGGGATGCTTTTGTGACGGTAAGGCAAGAATCACTTTGGAAAGTGCTTGTTCAAAAACAAGAAATTAGCGGCCCTCCAAAGTACTTCACCTTTGATTGGGTTCATGCAAAAAGCTCAATAGAAAAGCTAGCCGCATTAAATCCTCAAGTAGCGGTTACTGGACACGGTTTACCTATGACTGGAGAAGAACTAACACATAGTTTACAAAAGCTAATTAATCATTTTGACACAATTGGGTTAGCATAAAAATAGGTACAGGTTAGCCTCTTTAGGGATTAACCTGTACCTTTTTCTTCTTATTAGACTTTCTAATCATGTTCTTCTATTCATTTAAAATGCGACAGTACCCCCGTCCCCAATTCACATTAATTTGCATTTTCATATTAAATGACAGCCTTCAATTTCTTCAACCACTCCTAATAGACTAATCTAATTTTTAGTAGATTATTTCAACGTAGGATAGAGTTAATCCTCTTTATTTTCTCTATCTAAATATATTGTTCAGCTATTAAAATCAACACTTTTTTGGGCGTCTTAATTCGAACCTATAATTTCATAACCATGAATGATAAAACACTATTAAACATAATAAGAAGGAATTTTTAAAATTGGAAGGAGTAGTTTTGGTGAAAAGATTATTATTAATTGGAATGATTTTGTGTTTTCAGCTAAACGTGCTGGTTGGACCGATTGGTGCTCATGCTCAAATAGAGGAACAATGCATTAGCCAATCACAGGTGAAAATCGAAAATGAATTCAGAAGACTCTGGATTGACCATGTATTGTGGACTAGTAACTATATTACAAGTGCAACTACCTCTGGCGCGGAGGATCAAAAACAAGTCCTAGCAAGGCTGATGAAAAATCAAGTAGATATAGGAAATGCAATAAAGCCAGTTTACGGGGAAAAATTCGGAAATAAATTAAGGGCACTGCTAGAGGAACATATTGTTATTGCTGGCAAAATTGTTGATGCAGCGAAAAGCCAAAATGAAGATATGGTAAATCAACTAAATAAAGAATGGTATAGAAATGCTGATGATATAGCGGTGTTCCTAAATGGTATCAACCCGAATTTAAAAATGGAAGGTTTAAAAGAATTACTATATATGCATTTAGAATTGGTTGCAAATGATTTATCAGCAAGCTTATCAAAAGAGTGGGATGCTAGAATTGATGCAATTGATGATGGACTAACACATATAATCTTAATGGCAGACGCTATCTCCGCTAGTGTTGTTAAGCAGTTTCCTGAGAAATTTTAAAAATGTAGGTTTAAGAGACTTGAACTTCGACCTAGTATTTGCTGCTAGTTCGAAGTTCGTGCTCAAAATAATAATACTTCATTCCCCACCTATTACAGACAGGATTTCGGGGTAGGAGGAACTACCAATCATTTTTTGATGAGTCGAAACTCCTTCCCCCTTTATAGTATTTTAACGTTCAGGTTCTTACCTATTCTTAATAATTTCATCAACAATGCCATAAGCTTTTGCCTCTTCTGCAGTCATGAAATTATCACGATCTGTATCTCGTTCGACTTTTTCGACTGGTTGACCAGTTAATTGTGCTATTAATTTATTGGTGTCTTCTTTCAATTTTAAAATTCTACGCGCCGATATTTCAATATCGGTTGCTTGCCCTCTTGCCCCACCTAAAGGCTGGTGGATCATGATTTCACTATTTGGGAGAGCGAGTCTTTTTCCTTTTGTACCGGACATTAACAAAAGTGCACCAAATGATGCCGCCATTCCAATACAAATAGTTCTAACATCTGGCTTGATATAATTCATCGTATCGAGAATAGCAAAACCTGCAGTTGTAGACCCACCTGGACTATTAATATAAATGGAAATATCTTTATCTGGATCATCCGCAGCTAAAAACAAAAGCTGCGCAACTACGCTGTTGGCTATTTGGTCGTTTATTTCATCACCAATCATAACAATACGGTCTTTTAAAAGACGAGAATAGATGTCGTAGGATCTTTCTCCTCGGCTCGATTGTTCAATCACATACGGGATCATACTCATGATTAATTCCCTCCTTCTTACTATGCTGCCATCCTTAATCCATAGTGAGAAGTGTGTATACGAGTTGAACGATGCGAATAATTTAGAGCAGGAGCGTTTGATTGTAATGTTTGAATAGTCGGAATTGCTTGGATTAAAACAGTAGGATCTTGGTTACGGATACTCGTATTTATTAATCTCGATAACCATTCTGTTTCCTCTTCCTCCCAAAAAGAATCGATGATAGAGGACTCCTCTTCCAAATTTCCTTTTTCGATTCGATTTTTGTATCGGTGAACGATGGATTTAACAGATCCCTCTGACATTTGTAATATCTTCGCAATTTCATGAGATTTGTAATGAAAAGCCTCTTTTAAAAGAAAAGTGATAGCTTGCTTTGGTGTAAGATTTTTTAATAATAGCTCCGTAATGATAAACGAGCTCTCCATTTTATCCACATACGCTGACTGTTCCACTTCTTCTAAAAGGTCCTCTCTTTTTCGTTTTCTCGTCGTGTCCACCCATTGATGATAAGCTGTTTTTTGCAAAAGCCGAGTACTAATAATGGAACTATTACGGTACTTATTTAAGATTTTCACAAACGTTTCTTGAGCAAGGTCATTACCATCCCATTCATTTTTAGTTAAAAACAAGCAATACCGTCTAAGTTTTTCATATTTTTTTAGTAATTGTTCCTCGACTATATCGTTGGATGCAACTGCTCGTTGTTTTTCTTTCATCGTTTTGTTCACTCCTTTAAACACCACTCATTATATTAACGTTTCAAACATAGAAAAATGATACGGGGGGAGAAAAAATATTTCACTTCCTTAAAATTTGAGCATTTGTTCAGTTGTGGAATTAAGTTTCTGGATAGGAGGATTTGCAACAGCCATGTTACTTCCTTTTCTTATCCATTATAAAATTCAAGGAAATACTTGGTGATCTAATATATTCTAATATAGCAAAGTCTGACTTAGACATTTACTTTTTAAAAGGCCTCCATATCATCTTACTACTCGGTGGGATTTTAAACAAAAATCCTAGTCTTCAGGTCTAACAGTTGCAACACCTGGACTAACCGATTGGGAAGCCATTGGTGGAATAGCCTTTCTATTTTGATATTTCCGAAGAGTATTTTCATGGTATATAATTATTAAAGGAGAAGCTTAGTGCTTAGCGGGCTCAGTAACTTCGATTCAATAGTTTGTTTAGATTACACCACAATCGACAACAGACATTTCTACGATATTAAAACTCAAAAGGAACAGCTACTAGACTTTTTTGGTTGCTGTTCTTTTATTTTAACGGACTGTTTCTCCTCTTGTCTTCCCTCATTCAGACCACAACTTGTGTATATACGCCTTCTTCTCACATAGCATATAGTCAATTCGAGTTTATGAAAGGTACTTTCTCCATTTTTCTTAATTAAAGTTCGGTTCATAGTGCTTATGAAAGGCACTTTCACCTTTTTTCTTACTCAAAGTACGGTTCATAATACTTATGAAAGGCACTCTCACCTTTTTTCTTACTCAAAGTACGGTTCATAGTGCTTATGAAAGGCACTCTCACCTTTTTTCTTATTCAAAGTACGGTTCATAATGCTTATGAATGGCACTCTTACCTTCTTTCTTATTCAAAGTACGGTTCATAATACTTATGAAAGGCACTTTCACCTTTTTTCTTATTCAAAGTACGGTTCATAGTGCTTATGAAAGGCACTTTCACCTTTTTTCTTATTCAAAGTACGGTTCATAATGCTTATGAAACGCACTCTCACCTTTTTTCTTATTCAAAGTACGGTGCATAATACTTATGAAAGGCACTCTCACCTTTTTGCTTATTCAAAGTACGGTTCATAATGCTTATGAAACGCACTCTCACCTTTTTTCTTATTCAAAGTACGGTGCATAATACTTATGAAAGGCACTCTCACCTTTTTGCTTATTCAAAGTACGGTTCATAATGCTTATGAAACGCACTCTCACCTTTTTTCTTATTCAAAGTACGGTGCATAATACTTATGAAAGGCACTCTCACCTTTTTTCTTATTCAAAGTACGGTTCATAATACTTATGAAAGGCACTCTCACCTTTTTGCTTATTCAAAGTACTGTTCATAAATTATATGAAGAGCATCTCAATTAAAGCATACTTTTCGGATCCAACGCCTTTTCCATTTCTGGTGTAAGCAGTCCTTTTTCTTCTAATACTTGCTTTATGGTTACTTTACGCTCATCTGCTTCCATTCCGATTTGCGATGCTTTGTCATAACCTACGATAGAACTTATCCCCGTTACTAGCGCTAAGCTAGCATTCATCCACTTCTCGCAATTTTCTTTTTCTGCATCAATTCCAGAAATACATTTTGAAACTAATGTGGAGATGGCGTTGGACATTATTTCAATCGCGTCTAAAAACGTATAGGCGATGAATGGCATCATAACATTTATTTCTAATTGTCCTGCCAGACCAGCTGTTGCTATAGCTGTTTCATAACCGATTATTTGACAACAAACCATATGGGTCATTTCTAAAATGGCAGGGTTTACTTTTCCAGGCATGATAGTAGAACCTGGTTGGACAGATGGTAACGCAATTTCTGCCAGACCAGTCCTCGGTCCCGAGGAGAGTAAACGTAAATCACTCGTTATTTTTATTAAATGAATAGCAAGTTCTTTTAGCACAAGCATCACTCGAATTGGCGCATTCGTGTTTTGCATAAATGAAAACATTTCAGTTGGAGCACGAAAGGGTAAGTTTGTATACTTCCTTACCTCTTTTATGACTATCTCACTATACTTAGGATGAATATTATTACGGGTGCCAATTGCCGTTCCACCTAAACCAAGTTCATACAAACTGTCCAAAGTCTTTTCCAATTGTTTATACATTTCCTGAATAGTTTCCGCATATCCTGAAAACTCTTGTCCTAGCCGTATTGGAATAGCATCGTGTAGATGAGTTCGACCAGATTTCACAACTGGCATTAGTTCAATGGACTTTTTCTTAAGCACTGTTTGTAAACTTTCAATAGCCGGAAGCAGCTGATTCATTACCCCTTCAGCTCCTGCAATATGTATAGCAGCATGAAAAGTATCATTTGTTGATTGTGACATGTTCACATGGTCATTTGGGTGAATTCGTAGACCTTCAAGTTCTTCTCCTAAAATCTCTGTTGCTCTGTTAGCGATTACCTCATTAGTATTCATGTTTTGTGAAGTACCCGCTCCTGCTTGGAAAACGTCTATTACGAAATGGTGATCTAACTTTCCTTCAGCTACTTCTTCTGAAACTTTTATAATGGCATTTGCATAAGACGCTTGAAGGAGGCCATTTTCCATATTCGTTTTAGCCGCTGAAGCTTTAATAATTCCAAGTGCTTTGATAAACGATCGCGATAGTGTTTTCTTCCACTTATTTGATAATTATCCACCGCACGCTGTGTTTGCGCACCATAATAAGAGTCAATTGGGACTTTAACTTCTCCTAACGTATCCTTCTCTATCCGATATGAATTTGAAAAAGTCATGTTCTATCTCCTCGTAAAATAACATTAGTTCTATTGTCTCCATTTGCTTTCTATTTAAAACGAAAGAGAAATAGGATTTTTGTAATTACCCTCAGGGTTTACGACAAAAATTAGTGGAGTGTCGGATAAATACCGCAACCCTACACTCCATCACCTCTACTCACAATACCTTTGTCAATCTCTCACTCCGTAGCAAGGAAGCTACAGAACTATCAATCTCTTCTACTAATGCTTTTTTCGTCCATGATTTTTTGTAGGCTGCACTGTCATTGATGAGTACGTAAATGGCTCGTAATTCATTCACTTTGAACTTGCTTTTTTCGTTTTTATTAAGTTCTTTCCAAGAAATAAGTACATTCTTACTTTCACTTAAGAATGCGGTAGGAAGATTCAAGTTGTATTTTCTCAATAGTTCTGCAGGTGGCAAATAATTTAATAAATCTTGTAAAAATGCTTTTCCGTTCAAAGGTTCCTTTTTATTTGTTTTATTAGCTATCTTGGTTTCTTGGCCTACTCCATCTTTAATCGCGACAATAACTTCTTCTAATATATGAATATCACGTGCAAGTAACATTTTATCTACTGTTTCTAAAATTCTCTTACACTTTGTTAAAGTTTTTATGGCATCTTCTTTCTTCATACTCTCACCTCTATTAAACTAGGATCTAGTTCTCTTAAGATTTCCATTGCTAACTCTTTATACTTATACTGTTCTTCGCTGATACCCCCATTGGACATCGCGTCTGATATGTTGTTTAAATCTTTAATGACCGTTTTATACATTTTTAAATGTTTCAACTCCCCTAGTCCTTGAGGTAGAGATGTACCTTTTCGCATCGTTTCAAAAATTCCTAATAGTTTCGGCTTCTCCCCGAAAATTAGTTTTACAAAATGAGAATATTCCTTGTTGGAACAATATTTATCATAGATTTTATTTACAATCTTTATGTAGTGAGCTACACCTTTTGCACTCACCTTATCCATAATTGTTGGAATTAAATAATAGTCTGATAATAAAAAGCCGCTTTGGGTAATGAGATTGTTAGTTGGAGGACAGTCAAACATAATAAGATCATATTTTGCTTCTAATTGGTGGTCTTGAATAAAGTTATGGAGGATAAAGAGATTTTCTAGTCCGTTTTTTTCCGTTGTCATTTCCATCGCTATTTCGTCTAAACCACCATTACTATAGAACAGGTTCGATGGAATAAAATCGATGTTCGGATGATTTTTCATGCAGTTTTTAATCAACGTCTCTGTATTCAAGGAAAACCTCGTGTGATGTAATCTCTTCGCTTGAAGGTACATATCAAATACATAGTTTAACGATTCGTCATCCTCTAAATCGATTAAGTCTTTCTCTGTACTTTTCAAACACACTTCACTTAACGAACACTGTGGGTCTAGGTCAATTAATAAGATTTTGTAGTGTTTTGCTAAATAGTGAGCTAGGTAGTATACACTTGTTGTTTTACCTACACCGCCTTTGTAGTTGCCGATAAAGATTTTTCTAGCTTTCAGTTCTGTCATCCCCTTTAGTGTCATTGGTATCCTTTACCATATATAACGAAGGACGAGTTAAAATATTCTTATTAGATTTTTTCACTGGAGAAATTGCGGAAACGACGTATATTTAATTATTGATTGTTTAACGGTGTGATATCTTAAACATGAGAAAAAGTGATAAAAACCCCGTCCCCAATTTCACAACATACAAAAAGACAAGCCTCAAAGATTTGGCTTGTCTTTTTGTAGTCTGTGTATAGATTTATTTTCTACTTGGATCATCTAACGCTTGGTATGCCTGTTGGTATTTTCCGCCTTCAGCTACTTTGGAATGGTACAAAGCCTTTAAGGCAAAGTTTTTTTCTAGTTGGTGTTCACTTATTAACTCTTTTAAGTTCTTTTGTAGTTCTTCATTATCTTTTACTAATTGTTTCATTTGTGATTTTAAGAATTTCATAATTCACTGACTCCTTCCCGACACAAAACGCATTCCATGATTATAGCATTATTCTACAATAAACTATATACAAAGTATTCCTAAGGTTTATATGAACGTATACATGACTGACAAGGAATTTCTTCCTTAAATATAGAATATATGTAATTAGGAAAAATATAGAAGGAGCAAATCAGATGGAGAATATAGAAGAACAAGGGAAAAAGGTATTATCAGCTGTTATTGGCTTACTAGTGTTTCATGGATTTATTTCAATTTTTGTCTATGCAGCTTTAAACGACCATACGCTAGGCGTTGCGATTATTGATGCAATCTTTTTAGGCATATACGCGCTTATTTTATCTCTCATACATAAAGGATACCTCTGGGCGAAAGTCATCAATGTCATCTTTTTACTCGGTGGAATTTTAGTCGGAATCCTATTCATTTGGTCTAACCATGGAACAACTGGAATGATTGTATGGGAAGCGATCTCCATAACTGTGTACGGAGTAGCCGTTTATATCTTGCTATTTTCGAAGAGTATTTCATGGTATATGCATTTTAAAAGAGAAGCTTAGGAGAAATGGGGACGGGGTTTATTTCACATTCTGAGGTCAAGTACTCCATTTTGTGTGAAAAGATCCCCGTCCCTACTTCACATCACTCTGGCCACATTTGATTGTTATACGCCATATCCCAGAACATGTATTCAAAACGTGTTGTGTTTAAGAAAATTTCTTCTAATTCTAAGAGTTCTGTTTCTGTTCTTCCTTCAGCTAATTGATCCATTAACTCGATACACCATTTCGCTAATGTTCCGAATTCTTCTGAGCTATACATGCTAATCCATTCTCCGTATAGTTCATGCGCGGCAGCTCCAGGAATCTCGCTTAGTTCTTTTCCAATCTCCCAATAACTCCACATACAAGGCAATAATGCAGCCACTAGTTCGGCTAATGTTCCGCTTTGGCCTTTATGTAACATATAATGCGTATAAGCTAACGTAATAGGCGAAGCTTCCGCATTTTCCAACTCTTCTAAAGAAATGCCAAAACGAGCCGCATAGCTTCGGTGTAGAGCCATTTCTTCATGTAGAGTGGAATGCATTAATGCCGCAAATTTCTCCATCGTTTGTAAATCCGTTGCTTTAATTGCTCCGATACCAAACAACTTCGCGTAATCAATTAAATAAAGGTAATCTTGAATCATATAAAAACGAAACTTCTCCGCATCAAGCGTTCCATTGCCCATTTCCACAACAAACGGATGTGTGTGATTTTTCTTCCAAATATTTTCTAATTTCTGTTGTAAATGATCTGTAAATTTCATTTTCTTCATCTCCTAAACTATTTTTTTGTATGACTCCATTCATAGATAAACTGCAAAAGAACCTTCGTATAATCAACTAATTGTTGAATGGAAACTTGTTCATTAATGGAGTGAGCATGTTTTAATTCGCCAGGACCATAAATCGCTGCTGGAATGCCGGCATCGCCAAACCAACCTCCATCCGTGACCGTTGGAGAAACACTTAAAACAAGCTGTTCTTTTAACGTTGTTTCATGACAACCTAACAATAATTGAACCGCCTTATGTTCAGGATCTACTTCTAAAGAAGGAAAAATCTCACCACGATCTTCTATCATAGAAGAGCCTCCCCATTCAAACTTTGGCGGATTTTCTCTTAACCACGGGTCTGCCTTAGCAACATGATGTATGTGTTCTTCTATCTCTTTTGCTACTTGCTCATATGTTTCATTTGGGTAAAAGTGAACCGTTAGCCATAAACGGCATTCATCGGCTATGAATGCGGCATGCCTACCACCTTCAATCACGGCTGGATTGATTGTATTTGTTCCCGGCTCATATCCTGGGTAGCTTTTCATAACAGACCAATGTCTTTCTAACTCTTGCAACCCTTGCATAACTTTCATCATTTTCTCAATGGCGCTTGCACCAAATAACTTTCCACCTGCATGAATCATATTTTTTCTTGTCGCGTCATGATGTGTTTGCTTACTTTTCACAGTTACCCAACCAGTAATGACTCCACCTTGACCTTGCACTTGTAGATTACTAGTATCGACGACAAGCGCAAAGTCTGCCGTGTAACCTCTTTTGCAACATTGTAAAGTTCCCGCTTCTCCTACTTCTTCTCCGATAACAGACTGAAACGTCAGATCTCCTGGTAATTCAATCCCCGCTTCATGCAAAAGCTGAATCGCGAATAAAGCTCCTGCAAGTCCGCCTTTCATATCGGCTGCACCTCTGCCTATTACCACTCCATCTCTTACGATAGGAGTAAACGGATCTGTTTCCCACTCTTCTGACTCATCTACCTCCGCAACGTCTACATGACCGTTAATAATGAGGCTTTTATATTGGTCTGAATTTGTTCCTTTTAACACTCCGACTACATTCGGGTCACCTGGGTACACGTCCCATGTATCAATGGCAAAACCTTTTTCTTGTAAAAATCCAGCAATAAAACGCTGAGCTTCCGATGTATTTCTTGCTGGTGGTGCCGGAGTTTCGTACTGAATGAGTTTACAAAGCAAGTCCACTAATTCGTCCTGTCGCTCCTCTACAAGTTGGATAAGTTCATCTACATTATGCTTCAATGTATTACCTCCTTTTTCTTTTGGCTCTGTTAAGCACCGCTGTTGATTTCCGCGCATATCTCCGCTTTCCGCGGGCGGGCCGGGAGCCTCCTCGGCTTCGCCTGCGGGGTCTCCCCCTCCCCGCTTCTCCCGCAGGAGTCTCCGACATGCGCTTCAATCACAGCTAGATACTATTAAAAAACGACAATAGCCTTTAACATAATCTTACTTTTGAATCAATTAAAAAAACCACTTCTGCATAAAGAAGTGGTTTGGGTTTTAAAAAGACAGTACTATCCCTGTTACTCCACTTCCCTTCGCTAGCATTACCTAGAGCAGGTTCAAGGGTTAAGACAATAGTCTCTCTCAGCTTAAAAAGCACCCCTAGTGTTGAAAAATATTCTATTATACTTAAACTTTAGCAAATTATGTTAGCGATTACAAGTGAGAACTGGGAAGTGAGAAATGGGGACGGGGTTTCTTTCACATTTCTGGCCAATTGAGCCTTACCATGTGAAGGAAACCCCGTCCCAAAATTAGCACTATTTAATTATTTAAATCATAAAGGCCTGGAGCATGTTCGTTAGGCATATCAGGCATTTCTGGTACAGGATATCCATTTGGTGGTGCAATGACTGATAAATTCCCACCATTTCTGCTCGGAGTTGTACCTTGGAATATTTCGCCCATTCTCGTCTCATCTAATCGGAAATTGAATTGGGCATTATGGAAGCCCATTTCCACATATTTGCGACATTCTGGATATTTGTTTATATCATAATTTGGGACCGGAAAAAGTTTGCCCCAGTCTACACCTAATGTTTCTAGAGCTTTTGCAAAAGCATTTTGGTGGGCATTATCTCGAACAATTAAGAACGCGATCGTTTCTCTTAATGTTTTATTATCGCTCATTTCGTAAATCCTTGATTTTTGAAGAACACCAGTGGATTCAAGTACGACGTTATTTAGTAAGTTTGCAACAAGATTTCCATGATCATATACCCATGATCCATTCCATGGGTTGCCGCCCGCATCAACAGGTAGCGAAGCTTTAGCTCCAATAATATAATGATGTGGGTTTGCACCCGCTTGGATTACATCATCTAAAGGAGCACCATCAGAAGCTTGATTACCTGGCATATCTCCACCGGTATCATTTAAAAGCTGGTTAATCGTCGACTGAACGAGTTCAACATGACTGAGTTCTTCTAAAAACACCCCTCGAATAAGGTCCCGATATTGTTTCTCTTTCCCTCTGAAATTGGCGCTTTGGAACGAGAACTGCATCAGTGTTCTCATTTCACCAAATTGACCACCAAGGGCTTCCTGAAGTACTTTGGCCGCATGAGGATCTGGTTTATCTGGCACAATCATATTAATCAAGTCTTCTCTGTAAAAATACATGAAAATCCCACCTTCTAATTTATTCCTATTTAGGATGCCAGTTAACAAAAGGAATATTCTGAAATGGGGTTCTAATCTAAATTAAAATTCTTGGTGCCAAATCGGGACGGGGTTTATTTCACATTTGTTTGTGGCCTGTATAGCCTTATCATGTGAAGTAAACCCCGTCCCCAATTTCATATTAATTCTTTTAATAATCTACTATCTTTAACACTATATCTAGTCTTCAAGTTCCTTTTCAATTTTAATCATTGTTCCCATTATTGGGTTGAGTTAGCACACATTGGATAAATTCCGTTTTCTCTTTCGTGTATGCTTCACGATCATTGCAGTATTTCTTAGCTAATTCTCTTTTCAAACTAGCGTATTGATCAGTAAATTGCTTATTGTTTCGTAATAGGTCGCGGAATAATAATTGTACATCCCAACGTTTTTCGTATTCAAGTATTATATGTAAATGAGCTACTCGTTTGTCGTTTAAAACTTTCACAAAAAATCGTTGCCATGAACGACCGTCCAGTTCAGGAGGTACATAATTCCAGTTATGTTGAGCTAGAAGCAAAGAAATTTCGTTTATTAGTTGAAATGAATCTATTTTAGCCATAAGATCTATTACTGGCTTTGCTGGTAGATTAGGAATAGCCGTGCTACCATAATGCTCCACTTCTGTAACTCCGAATCGTGAGAGATGTTTGAGGAGTAGTGCTTTTTCTTGTCTACCTTTTTCTTCCCACATTGGATCCGGATCGACTATATGTATTTTTTCTTTAGCCCAAACTGGCCAAGTACTTTGATCATGTATAACTTTCATTTCACTCACTCTCCACATTTTTTCCTGTGTGGTGTAACTCCGGACACTAAAAGTAACATTCATTTAATACTCCATAATATACCTCATCTATATTCTTTCCTTTCATGGTCTATTAATATCTCTTCTTGTTAATTTCATTGCCTTCCTCTCCTTTATGTGGTGTTTGCTCCACAGTACTTTTTTAGCAGGTAGAGCAGTTGAGTTTAGTGGTCTGAATTACTTCTTTGTTTTCAACTCTTTGAATATCAGTTATAATATAGATATAATTTCATATAATAAAAAAGACCAACCAGTGCTTCAACACTAGTCGGTCAAGCAATAGTCGCAGGTCCCTTCAAGGGGGCGGCAACTTTTGTGTGGAACCCACTCTGTTGCCGGCAAAGCTCAAGAGTGGGTTATTTTCTGTCTAAATAAGAGATGATAGACACAATCAAACTTGCAAATGAAATCATTAGCACAAGTGTTTGAAATGTCGATATCACTCGCATCACCCCCTTTCTTACTTGGGGTAATGCCGACCACCCTTGAGTTTCCCTGAATAACTATTACGAGAATATTGTAACACAAAAGGAACGTTTGTTCTATTTAATTAGAATATAAAACTCGTGCTATATTTTCTTTTTCTATTCCGAATGAAAATAAGTAGTTCTTTCCTCCGAACTATACATGATACTCTTCTCTAAGTTGATCTTTTTGTTTCTTCTATCATGTCTAGAATTACTTCTTTTACTAACTTAGGCTTTTCGCAATGAATAAAATGCCCGGAATCTTCTATGATGATTTGTTTTCCCTTTGTAGATTTGTTGGCTATTTTCGTATGTAGATTTGACCAAATTTCTTGGACACATTTAATAGTTTCAACTGATAGATTACCTTTATGGAAGGTTCCTCTAGTAATGACATACACTGGAACAGTTATAACTTCTTGTTGAGTTTGAGAAAGCTGCTTGATACTTTCATTAATATGTATTAACTCATTATAGGCTGTTTTGTATGCACTTTTTCTATAACCAACTTCTTTGGCTGACTTTATCTTACTCTCGGGTAGATTGACGTATCCCATAGGCATTTTTAGTAATCTTAAAATACCAAATGGAGCTAAGTAATTCGCGAGTCGAATCATTCCTTTTTCCTTATCTAGCTTTGCTTTATATTCTAATGGTAGAGTATGTATTTCTTCTGGAGTAGGATCTACCAGGACTAAACCAATAACTTCATTAGGGTATTTTGCCTGATAAAGTCGCATGTTTATTGCTCCAAAAGAGTGTCCTACTAAAATATATGGTGGGGGAATTTCGGCTTTCGTCAGTAACTCTCGTAATTCCTCTACCATTTCGCCACTTGTTCTTGTTTGTTCCGTAGATTCACTCCATCCATATCCTGCTCGATCATAAGCAAATACCTTCGCTTCACTAGATAACTCTTCTTGAATCCAACTCCAATCCAAACATGTTCCACCAAGGTCGCTATTAAAAAAATGCCTTCCTCCATCCCGAAGTCAATTAAGTTTGAAAATGGGACGGTCTATACTAGAAACCCAAGGCTACCCGTCATGGCTGTTATCCCTATTAGTCGGGTAAATTTCCTTCGCATTAAACCATTGACTCAAAATCAACACCATATTAACCCAAATAGTCGCATCTCCCGTGCCGATTAAATATTCTAGTATGCGAAATGGGGACGGGGTTTACTTCACATTTTCGGCCTGTAGAGCCTTATCATGTGAAATAAACCCCGTCCCCAATTTATCCTGAATTAAATAAAAAAAGGATAACTTGCCAGACAAGCGATAAGAGTTATGCAAGATGCAATAAAAAAAGGATTTAGCGAGCTCATTACTTTCTCGGTATTGGATGGAACATAAGCACCATTCGTATTTATCGCAACATTTGCTTCTCCAAAATTAGTAGCACCACCACCATATGTAATAAAACAAGCGATAATACTAGTGATGAAAGCTACATTACTAAAACGATATTCAAAATAAGTAGAAACTCCAAGTATGAAAGCAAGCAAAATTACAATTGTTAAGAAAAACAAGAGGAAAAACTTTTTCATATAGTTACAACTCCTTTTGAAAATTCCTTTTTAATCTACGAGTTAGCTTTAAGAATTATTTTTGCATGTCTATGGGTACTTTTCTGGCCGCTATCTATACTTTTTTGAACTCTATTGGTACTTTTTTGACCTCTATCTATACTTTCCTCTCCTATGGCTACTTTTTGCAGCTCTATGGATACTTTTTTGAACTCTATCTATACTTTTTGAGAGTCTATCGGTACTTTTTGGACCTCTATCTATACTTTTCTCTCCTATGGCTACTTTTTGCAGCTCTATGGATACTTTTTTGAACTCTATCTATACTTTTTGAGAGTCTATCGGCACTTTTTTGACCTCTATCTATACTTTCCTCTCCTATGGCTACTTTTTGCAGCTCTATGGCTACTTTTTTGAACTCTATCTATACTTTTTGAGAGTCTATCGGTACCTTTTTGTTCTCTATCTATAATAATTCCACAAGAATCATTACCATTATGTTCCTCAATCATTAAGTCAATATCAGAAAATTCATCCGTATATCCTACAACTCCAGAACCTAACTGGATGATGCCTTCTACTAGACTAGAAGATTCTAATCTTTTAATCGTACGATGAAAATACGTGTTTGCTCGGAACTATAATTAAGAAATCATGATAATTCTCTCCAGTAGACTTTTTGGTTAAGATTGAGAAAATTCCCCTCACACTTTACTAAATAGAACCGAACAAAGATGAACCACTCGCTAACTATGAATCGTTCACTTAAACTTCTCTGGATTTGATACATAGCTTTCAATAATAAAACCGCAACCTGTACAAAGTAAGTATTCTACATTTGAACCGAAACTAAGTTTACCAATTGGAGATATGACAGCATAGCAGCTATGTTTTCCTTTTCCTAATTCGTTTCCACCCAAGGTTTACGTCCACCGCCCGCAACTTCCGAACGTCCTTTTACTTTGTGAGTTCCTTGACACTTTGGACATTCCGTTTCCTTATAGTTATTTTTCATTATAACTCCTCCATTGTTGTTGTCATTCTGCCGGTATAAAATACAATGCTTTATTTCTTATTTTCCACTATATTTAAACGCTCTTGTATAATAATTTGTAGTTCATTTGCTAAGCTATCTTTTTGATTTGTTATATCGTTCAATACTTTAGTTACACTTCCTAACGTACTTTGTGTTTGGCTATAGGATTCATTTATTTTACCATGCACTATCCAGTCGACAATAAAGCTATCAAAGAAATAGTCAACAAATGTAAGCATGCCGCCAATTTCTACGTTTGCTTCATAATGAGTTTTAATATCTAGCAACTCTTCTTGGAACTGACGTAATTTACTTTGAGCAGAATGAATATAATGCTTCGCATCATCAAAATTACTATGCTTCATGGCGGTTGTAATAAGACCACCACCGAACATATCAACCGTAGACCAGTTTTTTGCAGCTTGAAGAGAACTTAATGCCATATTCAGCGTATTAACCGCTTGCCTTCCTGCAGCGATTGCCTCACCATATTCTTTTAACGCACCCGTTAAGTTAGCTTCTTTTTCGGCAATGTCGTAAAGCTTTTCACTCCAAATAGATTCTTCATCGTGTATAAGTCTTTCTTTTTCTTGAAGAACTTGTTGGTACTCCTCATTTACTCTCGATACAGAGAACAACTTTTTCTGGAATTCTACCATTTCTTGTTCCATATCTCTAAGTGTTTCTACAGACTCAGAGTACTTTAATTTAGCTGCTAGAACTTCTTGTTGCTCTTTATCAAGCTTTGCTAGTTTTCTACCAGTAATAGTGTAAAAAATATTCGTGAGTGTAAATGTTTCTAGACGTGTGACATCTTCTTTTTCTTTTTCTAATTGAGATCTAAGCTTATATCTATTTTGCTCTTCTTTTTTTATGTAACTATGTAGCCTATCTATATGATCTTCATATTTTGTTTTTAACCGCATTTTTTCTTTTACTTCTATTAGTCGTTCATTTAATTGTGTGAACATGCTGTTCTCCCCTTTATTATTCGTTTCTTTCAATATGTGAATGTGAATCAACTTCATAAATACGGTTCGTTTATTGAAAAAAAAGAATTATTTTCTTTATGAACTTTTACTATGTTCGTGTATTACACCGTTTTTCAATAATATATAAGTTAAATAATTCGTTTTTCGTATAGTATTCATACATTGTAAAACGGAGTCTGTAGTAATACGAGATTATAATAATAAAAGTTTCAAAATATAGGAAAATAGGGAGAATATTTTAGATTATTTTAGTGAAGTTTGACGTGGTAAAAGAAAAATTAAAAAAGAGTGCATTCGTAAGGTACGAAGGCACTTCCTGTTTAAAGGCGTAACAATTTAATTGTCCTTCTGATAATTAATAGTAGATAAATAGTGAATACATAAAACGTGAAACCTATTATATAACTAACCGCTTGATTCGTTGGTATTATTTTAGGCTGTATTCCATGAGCAACATTGTATAATTCCGTTTGAATATGGGACCACCATATAACCAATATTGTTATTAAAAACAATAACAATGCAAAAACCGCTTTTTTATGAAAAGTAGTAAGAATAAAACTATTTTTCATAGCAACAGTAAAACTTTTAGATGCAGATTGTACAAAATCTTTATGTATTTCATTTCGCATTGGTGTTAAAAAATAGATCATTAATCCACCTAAGATAATGGCTAATACTAACATCCTCTATTCTCCCCTATACAGTATTGGCTTCATTTTTAACTTCCTCCAAAAATGAGTTAAAAAGAGTATTCCCTAAAAATAATTCATTCCCTTCCATTCCCACCTTTTCTGCACAAAAAAACGTACATAATCAAAAATTCACCTTCAAGCTTCTAATCGACACTCTTCAAATTAATATTACCTTCTAATCGCTTCTCTTGGACCATTAATATTCCAATCAAGCCTATTATGGAAAAAATAACAGGGGTAAAGAACCCATAGTAATATCCATTAATCGTACTACCTGATACAACTTGAAAGTGATCTAATATTTTCCCAAAAATAGTCGGTAACAAGACAGCACTTAAGAAACCTCCCGTATTCGCGAAGCCAGAAACAATACCAGCTTCTTTAATCGGGAATGTTTGACGAACGGCAGCAAAAGTTAATGCATTAGCTCCATAAGCTAATCCTATAATAAAGAAAAGCACTGTTAACATGTTAGAAGGTGGACTTCCATTAAAGTAAACGAATACAGACCAACAACATACAAGGACGACGTGTACGAAAATATATGGTCGCTTTATTTCATTAAACCTGCTAGATAGATAACTTGCTAGTGGTGCTCCAATTAACGCTCCAATAAGACCTACCATCATTAGGTGACTCGCCTCAGCCAGTGTCATACCGAACACAGTCATTCCATAAGGAACTCCCCAAGAGCTAATAAACCCTACATATGTTCCGACAATTCCGAAGTGACATAGAAATAATGCCCATGCTTGCCTTGTTGAAAAGATCCGTTGAAGCAAGGCGGTTGGCTTCTCAGGCATTTTTTCTACTTTTATGAAAAAAGTGTGGTTTGGTATTTTTATTAATACAAGATAAAGAGCAATGGCACATGCACAAAGTAATACACCGGTTAAGAAAAATGCCGGTCTCCACCCAAACAAGTCAATCACAAAAGCAAAAGGAACTGTCGCTAACAAAAAACCAAGACTTCCTGTCATCGCTGTAACACCTATTAGTTTTGTAAATTCTCTCGCTGTAAACCATTGGCCTAAAATTAGCACCATATTGACCCAAATAGTAGCATCTCCAACTCCAATCAAAATCCGTGCAAAAAACAAAATAGATTCCTGTGTCCCAATGCTATAAATGATAGTTCCTACACCGGTCAAACTCGCACCAATAATGAGGAAAAAGTTTGGCCCATACCGGTCTGCCATAAATCCCATTGGTATTTGCAACCCTGTATAAACAAAAAACTGTATGCTTGCAAGTAATCCTATTGTTGTTGCCGTCACATTAAACCCGAGCATAATTTGGTCTGTTATTAAACCAGGAGCTGTACGCTGGCTCGAAATGATAACATATGTAAACAATACAGAAGCAAAGACAACCCATCTAAACGGACTAGTTTGTTTATCCACCGACATCTACCCCTGATACGCTTTTATTCATGTATATGGGTATTAGTCGTAGGAAGGAACACTTTTTTAAAATTTATGTGAAATTAACCCCGTCCCCGTTTCACACATTCTTACATTTTAATAGAAAAAGACAATTTCCTCCTTTTGTAATAGAGAAAATTGCCTTTTACTTATTTATTCGCATTAAGATGTTATTTCTAGTAGTTGCAAACGCTCTTGTTTCGTAACATTAAGCTCTTCATTCAGCTATTTTGTTTTTAATATATAAATTTCTTTCTCGAGTCTATTCATCTTATCAGTAATAAAATCAACATCAGTGATTCTAGCTTCGGCTGTAAGTTCAAACTGATTATCTATTCCTTCTAACATCGAATCAACAGAATCAAATCTGATATGCATCTCGGACCTTAATTCATTCATATCAACTTTTAAATCATTAACTTCTACTTTTAATTCATTGACATCTACTTTTAATTCATGAACATCTACTTTTAAATCTTGAAAATCTGTTCTTAATCCTTTTAATTCTTCGATATCGTTGCTCATTTTTGTCATCTGTTTACTCATGTCCGTAAGTATTTCAAGAATTTGCTTGTCCATTTTATCACCTCACCTTCTTCCATTATTATAATAGAACTTAGAACTATGGTGAAAAAACACTACCTAATTATTTCTCGGTAGTTAAAAAGAGTAGCAAAGAGACTGCGTTTAAACTGATTTTCCATCCAATTTTAGGAACAATTATGTTATGATGTAAACAGAAAAATGTTAACCGAAGGAGCATTATAGTTTACTTTTAATCAGTAACATTTCAGGGGGATACATATGTATAGGTTACGAGGCCATCATCTTTTTTGCCTGTTAGGATATCGAGGCATGGGATACTCAAAAGAGTACGTAGAAAATATGACAAACATACATCAAACACTTAGAAATAACCCTGATACATGGATACAAATTGTTAAAGGTCCTGATCATTTATGTGAGAAATATCCAAATACAGGTGAATATCATTGCCAGGACAAAAATATTTATGAGCGCGATGCAGCGATACTAGAAAAAATGAACATTCGCATTGGACAAATATTAAAATGGAAACATGTTGAATCTGCTATAAGAAAACATGTCATCCCCTCTGATATTGGCACAGTCTGTGAAACTTGCTCATGGAGGTCGTATGGTGTCTGCGAAGAGGGAGTCGAAGAAATAATAGCTGGTAAGGGGTTAAGAGTGGTGAAATAAAGGTTTAGAGGTCATGAGTTATTTGCATAAATCCTGACCTCTAAAATATATACCTCATCCGACATTTGAGTATACGATTTGGTTTCTTCCTCGATGCTTCGCTTCATATAGAAGCTTATCTACTTTTTCTACTAATTGATCTGGCTTTTCGCCATTTTGTTTACAGCTTCCGAAACTCATCGTGACAGAAAAGGATTCACCGCCATCACAATAAAAAAGATGACTAGCAACAGCTTCTTTAATAGTAACTAAAAGATTGTCTACTTCTTTTTTTCTATTCATATGAAGAATAATGGCAAACTCTTCTCCCCCATAGCGAAAAACTTTCCCTTGTTTTGCTGGGATAATAGACGAGATCATTTCTCCGATTTGGCGTAATACTTTATCTCCCGTTACATGTCCGTGTTGATCGTTAATAGATTTGAACCTATCGATATCGGTTAAAACTAGGTAAAAATCTGAGCCGTTTTCTAAGTCCTTACGTAAATTTTCTTGAAATGAACGGTGATTTAATAGATTGGTAAGATAATCGCGATTTGCCACTTCTGCTAACTCGTTCTTTTCTGAATGTTGCTTCCGTTCTCTTGAAACGATAATTCCACCTAACCCCCCAACTAAGAACAAAAAGAGAACTTGGCAAAAATAAACTACTAAATTACTTAACGTATATACATCTGAGACTTGCATATAAAAGATGATAGAGTAGAAGGTACAAAATAAAGTTGCAGCTATTAATCCACCGACGATTCTCCAATAAACAGCAATATGTAAAAGAATTAAATATGCCACTGGTAAAAGTGGACTTTCAATCCCACCAGTTAACGGGATAAGGGCAGAAAAGGCAATAAAGTCAAAGAATGGCCCTCCCTTTGTCATGAATGTATACATCGTTGAACCTTCAGGTGACTTATGTAAGTAATAATCGGAAACGCCCATATATAATATTCCAAAAACAACTAAAGCAACAAACAAGTAAAACTTTAAAGGATCTGGGTTTTGAGTATATCGTACGGTAAAGACGACAGTAGACAATAGTAAAAAAACCCATCGTAGAGAAGAAAAAATAATTTCTAGGCCATGGTATGACAGGTAAGCATTCTTTAACAAAGGTTTCAATTCTTTCACATCCAGTTGATAGTTTTCACTTTACTCCATTATATAACAAAAGTAAGAGAATTAACTATTTTTTAAAAGAAATGTTTTAATATTCCATTAAATTATATTCAAGGGAATCAATTTCATAATTATGATTCGTTTAATGAAAAAAGGAGGACTTAAGGAGCAAAAAAACGACAAACTAAATATCATAACCCTTGGTACAAAAGACAATGTAAAATCTCATATGTTTTTTAAAAATATACACCATAAATTGTCTTAAAAAATAGGGTAATCGTGAGTGAAAGGAGAGGATTACAATTATTCGGCAAAAGAACTTTTAGATGAAATCAAGTATAGTAATGATGAAAGTACATACACATGTGTACTTTCTTTTTAAATTGTAAATAAAAAATCAATTGCATCCTCAATTTCTTGTGGTACATAAAATTGAGGGGCGATTGATTGAAAGTTGTTCGGATATACAAATTATTGAAATCCGTTAATACCCTATGAACCACAGGTTTGTTCTCCAAATAAACCTCTCTATCGCCCGTCATGCTTAATGAAATCTTAATAAAAATTCACACTGATTTTATGATAGTTCCTTATCCATCCAATTTTTTTATGACAATTGAAGCATTTACGTTTGTTTGTGTGCCTCCAGCTAAAGTCTGAAGGGTAACAGCTGCCGAAGAGGTATGATTTCGAAGGGTAATTACATCTCCAGCTGATACGGCGATTATAGCCTGACCGTTATTTTGCTGAGTTCCTGCACCTGATCCATAGACCGTTCCTGCTACAGGTGCACCATTTAAAAATAATGCGAATTGGTTTGGTTCTACACCCGACACAGAGAAAGTAACCTCATAGATTCCCGGAGTGGTAACTAAAATTTCTGAGGTTCCAGGGGCATGCGTAATTCCAGGTGTAATTATTCCATTTGAATCAAAAATGACGTCAGCCTCTATAGGCACAACCTGAGCACCGAGATTGTAAATGTATGCATATTCGGATAATCCACCTGCTGCTCCTGTCGCTCCTGTTGCTCCCGTTGCTCCTGTGGCTCCCGTTTCACCTGTTGCTCCGGTTGCCCCAGCTTCTCCGGTTGCTCCTGTGGCTCCTGTGGCTCCCGCTTCTCCGGTTGCTCCTGTTGCTCCAGTTGCTCCGGTTGCTCCTGTTTCACCTGTTGCACCTGTTGCCCCAGTTGCTCCTGTTTCACCTGTTGCACCTGTTGCTCCCGTTTCACCTGTTGCTCCCGTTGCTCCTGTTTCACCTGTTGCACCTGTTGCCCCAGTTGCTCCTGTTTCACCTGTTGCACCTGTTGCTCCCGTTTCACCTGTTGCTCCCGTTGCTCCTGTTTCACCTGTTGCTCCGGTTGCTCCTGTTTCACCTGTTGCTCCGGTTGCTCCTGTGGCTCCCGTTTCACCTGTTGCTCCGGTTGCCCCAGCTTCTCCGGTTGCTCCTGTGGCTCCTGTGGCTCCAGCTTCTCCGGTTGCTCCTGTGGCTCCAGCTTCTCCCGTTGCTCCGGTTGCTCCCGCTTCTCCGGTTGCTCCGGTTGCTCCTGTTTCACCTGTTGCACCTGTTGCCCCAGTTGCTCCTGTTTCACCTGTTGCACCTGTTGCTCCCGTTGCTCCTGTTGCTCCCGTTTCACCTGTTGCTCCCGTTGCTCCTGTTTCACCTGTTGCTCCGGTTGCTCCAGTTGCTCCCGTTTCACCTGTTTCACCAGTTGCTCCGGTTGCTCCCGTTGCTCCGGTTGCTCCCGTTTCACCTGTTGCTCCGGTTGCTCCTGTTGCTCCCGTTTCACCTGTTTCACCAGTTGCTCCCGTTGCTCCCGTTGCTCCCGTTTCACCTGTTGCTCCGGTTTCACCTGTTGCTCCGGTTGCTCCGGTTGCTCCCGTTTCACCTGTTTCACCTGTTGCTCCAGTTGCTCCGGTCGCTCCCGTTGCTCCTGTTTCACCTGTTGCTCCAGTTGCTCCTGTTTCACCTGTTGCTCCAGTTGCTCCAGTTGCTCCGGTTGCTCCTGTTTCACCTGTTGCACCTGTTGCTCCCGTTTCACCTGTTGCTCCCGTTGCTCCTGTTTCACCTGTTTCACCAGTTGCTCCCGTTTCACCAGTTGCTCCCGTTGCTCCTGTTTCACCTGTTGCTCCGGTTGCTCCTGTTTCACCTGTTGCTCCGGTTGCTCCAGTTGCTCCGGTTGCTCCCGTTTCACCTGTTTCACCAGTTGCTCCGGTTGCTCCCGTTGCTCCTGTTGCTCCTGTGGCTCCCGTTGCTCCTGTGGCTCCCGTTGCTCCTGGGGCTCCCGTTGCTCCTGTGGCTCCCGTTGCTCCTGGGGCTCCCGTTGCTCCTGTGGCTCCCGTTGCTCCTGTGGCTCCCGTTGCTCCTGTGGCTCCCGTTGCACCTGTCCCACCAGTAGTTTGTTGTTTTTGCAGGACTTTAAGTTGGAGGTCTAAAATCATTTTCTCTGAAAGCTGAGTAAACACGCCTTCTCCTATTGCAGTTATACCCGATGCACCAGGTATCGGGACACGATTCAAAGCTTCATCCCACTCGGTGATATCAGCTCTGAGCAGTTCACAGAAAACCTGTTCATTGAAAAATTCAGTACTCTGCTGATGAAATTGCGAAATATCTGTTGACAGCAATTGATCTTTTTCAGGAAAGCCAGTACCAAGAGGTCTAGACACTAAGAAGTCAAACTCATCACGACTATTTAGGAAAGGTCCGACTGGTGGATTTAGAAAACTAGAATTGTCAATTGACACAGTGCAGTTGAAAGGAACATCAACAGTAAAAGATTTCATAGTTGAATCTAATCCAATCGTGTTGCCAACAATTGGATTCGCAGCGTATTGAATATTTTTCCGTACATATCCAGCAAGAAATAACTGACTTGTATTACCAATTCCAGGTTGGAGTAGACGACAATGCGTAACATTTACTCTTTTTTTAATAGTTTTAATTTCTAAAACGTCTTGCCCTTCTGGGAAATCAATTTTTGCATGCATCGGTATTTTTACAGAAATTTCAGTTAAAACAACAGGGACTTTTACCAATGTTGGCGCGGAAACAGGGCTAGGAGTAATAACGGTTGCCTCACAATGACCTATGGTCGCTGAGGCTTGTTTACAAGGTTTTGATGACATTAAATTTTCACCTCTTTCATTTGATACTATTAAGTTATGTAAAAAAAAGTATAAATCTTGTGCGCTTGCCAAAGTCTAGTAAAAAATAGTAGATTCAAACGTTTGACCACCATTTCTAATTACATCTTAATATCACAGTAAAGATCATCTTTACAGAAAATATGTGAGAACGATATTTCCAAAATTGTTCTTTAGTAGAAAGTATTCGTACTACTAAATTCTGAATAGTCGTAGTTTGAATAATATCAAACACTTCCATTTTTTAATGCTATTAGATCTGATTCCTATGGCTTAGCACCTTTTTCTAAAGGAATTAATATGATACATAGGAGGCGAAAAAATGAATATAAATTATCCAATAACTATCAGTCTTTGTATGATTGTAAAAAATGAGGAGAGAGTAATTGAAAGGTGTTTGTCATCTGTAAAAACTATTGTAGATGAAATTGTTATTGTTGATACTGGATCTACTGACCGTACAAAGGAAATTGTAAAGACATTTACAAATTATATTTATGATTATAAATGGATCGATGATTTTTCTGATGCGCGAAATTTTTCGTTTTCTAAAGCAACAAAGGATTATATTTTATGGCTTGATGCAGATGATATTATTACTGAAGAAAACAGAGAAAAGTTTTTACTGTTAAAACAAAATCTCTCATTTGATGTAGACGCTATTTCCATGGCGTACCATCTTACATTTGATAATGAAGGAAAGCCAAATTTTAGTTCAAGGCGAAACCGTCTTATTAAACGCGAGAAGCAATTCAAATGGTATGGAATCGTACATGAATATCTAGAAGTAAGCGGCAATATCCTTGATTCTGATGTGGCAATAGTCCATAAAAAAGAGAGTGCCCATAGCGATCGAAACTTGCGCATTTATGAAAAAGCAATAGAGGACGGTAAACAGTTTTCTCCAAGGGATAAGTATTATTACGCGAACGAATGCATGGATCATAATATGTATGAGAAAGCCATTACATGGTACCAAGCATTTTTGGACGAAGGAAATGGGTGGATAGAAGATAATATTGAAGCTTGTGGAAAAATGGCAGATTGTTATATACACTTACAAAAATGGCCTGATGCAATTAACAGTTGTCTGAGATCTTATAACTATGACGCACCTCGGGGTGAAAACTGTTGTCGATTAGGATTCATATACTTGCAGCAGAATCATATAAAACAAGCGATTTCTTGGTATGAGCTAGCAACTGTACTAAAAATCCCAGAAACTAAAAGCCCTTTTATTAATCGTGCTTGCTATACATGGCTCCCCCATTTACAACTGTGTCTCTGTTATAGTATTTTAGGTGATTATAATAAAGCTCAAAAACATAATGACCTCGCAGCTTCATTTGTTCCACATAACCCCAAAGTCCAACATAATCAAAATTTCCTTAGTTCCATTCTTAAAAGAGGCAAAGAGAAAGACGATTAATATTTTGTTCAATTATCTTTAGCCACTGTCCCTTCACCGTTCAACATTCAAAAGAAGCAAAAGAAGCAAAGGGACGCAGCTTTTGCTTCTTTTGCTTACTTAGAAATCACACTTTTTAATACTTCATATCGAATATATTTACCTTCACAAAGCATTCTCCTTCCTTCACTTAGAATTCTCGAGAATATATTCCCAGTTTTTTCACTACACTGTTTCAATAGTAAAACAAATATGAACGCTTTTTTATATACATATGGTTAATGGCAATGTAGTAATGTTGACAGAACAATATCTAGCCAAAATAATAATGTGAAGTGGTAGACTAAACGGAGGAAAAGGAGGCGATAGCGGAACAGTGCTATCGCTCTCTTTTATGAGGTCATGTTTTCCTCTGTCATATTCTATAAGAGATATTGCTTCTTAAACAATCCTGCTTCGATATAAATAACTTCCACATGAAAAACGTTAACCCTTATTAGATTAACGCTCATCGTTACTATAAATACTATATTTCACATGCTAAGTTACATACTAATTTTCTTTGGTTAGTTCACTTTAAACTCCGCTGTCAAAAGGTACTTATCATAGTCCCCTGATTTTCTAAAATCATCAATATCTTTCACTATACGGTATTCACCGATATCCAGACTTCCATAAAGCCATTCCCAATCGATTGGCAATTCCTTAACATCTGAAGAAGGCAAGTTATAACCAATACTATTGAACCCGTATTCTCCCTCTAAGGCAACAGGGACTTGATACCATTTACCTTCGATTTTCTTTTCCAACATAAAATATGCACCATACATAAAATCCTTGTCAGAATTATTCTCGAATATTACAGTTAATCCAGTAGAGGATACCGTTCCTTCCTTTGCGATCATAGAAACTCCTTCAATGTTGTTGACAGTTTCATATATTGTAGGTTCCCAGTCTGTTCCTTCAGTTGATTGGCCATTACTAGAACTTCCGCATCCTGGTAAAAGTGTTAAACTTATTGCTATACAGAATAGCAAACACAAATATCTTTTCATAAAATCTCCCCTTTTTCATATTAGAAGTATAATGCCAAATTTAGTTTCTTTATGATGCAATACTGCTGACTTTTTGTAAGTAATCCCGTATCTATATTCCTCCGTTAGTTTTCTCCATTTATTTTTTCTGACATTCTCAAGTCATTCTCCGCCAGTTTATATTTTCCCATATTTTTATATGCAGTGGCTCTTGCCTTGTAGGCTCTTGCAATACCTGAAGTGTTTTGAATTTGGGTGAGTAATTCAATAGCTTTACTAGAATAGTTTAAAATCTGTTCATTGCTACTAGCTATCATTCCTTTGTTTCCTAAATCGGACATGATAATCCAATACCAGCCCAATCCTTGTTTATGCTCCACAGAATTCTCCGCTTCAAAATGTTTTTTCGCTTCCAATAACAACTGTAACCCTTCTTCTATTTCTCTATTGGAAAGGAGATTTACACCTGTTGAAAATAAACTTTGGGCATAGGAGATTGAATTTCCTGAAAGTTTAGCACTCTCTATTTCTTTTTGATTAGCTTCGTTTGCTTCTTCTTTTCTACCCAGCTGGCGTAGCATACCAGCTTGACGTAAATAGCATTGAGCTAACAGTTTATGAACTTTTGTAGATTCCACTTCGGTATGCTCCATCATTTTAATAACTTCTTTTTCCACTTCATTATACTGTTCTAATGCCAATTCATATTTTCCTAATTGCTCGAACAAAATTAAAGCTTTCTCTAATTTTCCCTCTAAAATATGTAAGGAGTTTGCCATTTTATCACCCCATAAGACGAGTATTTTATATTCCTTTAAACATTGTTTTCAAAACTAGTAATGTTAAACTCTATCATTCTTAAATTGAATATGAACTATGTCTTTTTTACTACCCTAAACCCAATCATTTACTCTGATTTTCCAAATCATATGATCATACCCTTTACCCCAATAACCCTTTAACCAGTAATCAGGTTCTCCAAATTTCTTTTTCCATATTTTTTGTGCATTTATATATCCACTATCTAAACAAAATTCACCTATTCCTTTATTCTGTAAAGTAGAGTACATTTTATTCAATAGCAAATTCCCTACGCCCAACCTTTGGTAGTCAGGTAGAATAAAAACTGTCCCTACCTCCAATAGCTCTTTGAAATTATTGTTTGTACAATCACAAATGAGTTCGCTTGCTGGTCCAAATTCAATGGTACCAATTATTTTATCAACATCTAAAGCTATTAAAAAAAAGCGTTTTTCACCGTTGCTTTCAAAATCACTTTCTAAGTAACTCTCTTTTACGTTTATTTCATTCTTAATATCATCCAACTTTTCTCCAATGCCTTCTTTATTAAATGTATCTATAATTACAATCTTAAAAAATTCTTTTAATTGTTTAATTTCCTCCATTCTAGGTCTTCTTATCTGTATATTGATTACCAAAACACCTCCAAATTCTTATATTATCCATTGTATTAACACAAATGATAGCTCATTCGAATTGAAATCCTTCGTTACATCAACTGAAATCCGAAAGGGAATGAGAGTAATGCTATGCTTCTTATCATTAAAGATAACAAAATCCAGTTTTTGGAGAGGCGTTAGGTCACCGTCTTCCACTTCCGTACCCATGAAGGCAACGCTCGATAAGTTAGTCAATGCAGATATAAATTGTATGCTAGGTATTTTTCTGCAATTTTCCAAAATAATTACTTTCAAGTTACCCAATTTATTTAAAGATTCTATGTTTATAAGTTTTTTGCAGCTTTCTATTCTAACTTCTTCCAAGCTTTGTGAATGTTAAAATCCACATGGTCTTTTTGATAGTAGAGTTCGTTTATTTGAATTTTTTTGACATTATTTGTACGAATGTAATTGATATAGTCTTGTAAGTTTTCTTCTTCCATAACAATTCTATCTCCATTGTATTTCCGTATGCGTTTTAGCGCCATTACTATAGAGAACCTCCTCAAGTGATAGGAGCAAAGGTATCGCCCTCGCTCCTACCAATACTTTCTTATAGTAATTCTATTACCTCTTTCCAATTTCTAGATTGAGATTCAACAGTAAATACATGATCAGACTCCCATTTTGCTTTTACTAGAAAAGAAGAATAAACAAATGGTGATGGCAATGTTTCTACTATCTTTCTTTCAAGAAGCAAATATCCGTTTTTATCATAGATAGCGCAGGTCATTTGAAAAGATTTAATATCCTCCATACATCTCACTACTGAAAGCTTATCTTTTTTTGATTTTTTTGTGGTGTTCCCTTTAATAGAAACTCTCTTTTAAAGCCTACTTTCTCTGAATTTAAAAGGGCAATTTCCAAATCGCCTTTATCCCAATTTTTATAAGTAAATACTTCTTCAAAAATTTCACCAAAAATACTTCGAAACTCTTTTCTTTTGAGATCATCTTCCTTGATCGATAAAAATTTGTTTGGATCATAAGGAACGTCGATATCCCAAAAACCATCTATCACCTCATAAAATTTGAACGTATCAATATTACTTATGCAATTTATATTAATTTGACTAATGTTTTCTTTCGACTTATCTTTAAACAAAAAATAAGCAAAAATAGCAGTTGCAGCTGAAAGTTGAGATTCGAAGTCTTCTTCGATACTATTTCTTTTTTTTCGAGAATTGGTACCATCATAGAATCGTATATCCAATTAAATTTCTCCCTCTATATGTATATTTCTGAGTTTTTATATACACGCTACCATAAATCCTTTCTATTACTTCTTCCTTTTTATTTTAACATCTTTTTCCAACTTATGTTATAAAAAACATCCTATAATTGCTATAACGGGTTCGGTTCAGGAAGAGAAAATCAAAACGCTGCAATTATTAAAAAAATAAGATTGCAGCGTTTCTTTTAGCCTATCTAGCTTATATTCATAATACTTCCTGATTACTCGGATTCGACTCTGTTAGGTCTTTGCATAACTCCCATACTTTACTTCTAATTTCTTTATTCTCTGCATAGGCCGGATACTTACTTGTGCCTACTACTTGTTTAATTTGTTTTAAAAAACCCTGTGATTCTGCTAAGGCGGGTTTCATCACATCTAATTTATCGTTGAATAGTTTGCCAGTTTTATCTTTAAATCTATCAGATGTACATATTTCATAATAGTTATTTGCCATATAGCTAGGTTGGCGGAAAAATAAATTTTGTACCGAAGCAACCATTCTATAACCAGGTGTAACTTTCTTTAATGTTTCCTTTGACATTTTTGCACCGTTAATCTGCAAGGCATTTACTTTGATTCCTTCACTCTCATACTCCTCAGCCATTTTAAATGTAAGCATCATCAATGCCATTTTGGATTGACAATACATTTTATAAACAGTAAAATTTTCACTACTTTTATACTCCCCAGTTACGTTATCAAAATCAATTTCTCTTTTAGGCTCAAAAAAGTGCTTAATAATGTTACTGCCTGCATTTAGGATTCTTGCATCATCCGACTTTTTTAGGTGATCCAATAGCAAATTCGTTAGTAAATACGGACCGACTACATTTGTCGCGAAAGTCAATTCAATCCCTTCTGGAGTAAGAGTATGCTTAGCCCCATGATTAAAATAAGCTGCATTGTGAATTAAGATGTCTAATTTTTCATACTTACTTTTAAATTCATCGGCAAATTGATACATTGATTCGAAAGAAGATACATCTAATTTCATAAGCTCAACTTGAGTATTATTTGTAGACGTAACTATCTCTTCTTGAGATTTTCGGCTAACCTCGATATTGCGACAAGCCATAATAACTGTATAACCTTCTTTAGCAAATTGCTTAGCAGCAGCCTTTCCAATCCCCGAATTTGCACCAGTAATGACAACAATACGATTTTTCATTTTACTCCCCCACTCCTAATTAAAATAATTACCCTAATTGCCCATTCTTGCGTAAACGCGCAGCCGCAATAACATCTTCTGCCGTGCTGTCTAGAAGCTCTACCACCTTATTATCGTTAAACTCTTTCGGAAGCAATCCATTAGCAACCATTATGGATAGGCCCCCTTGAAAAATTCTCATCTTCAATAAAATATTCATCAGCTCGTCATCTGTAAACCCTTCATGGTGAAGGCTCTCTTTCATTAGCGAAACAAGGTCATTACCTATCTCTTGGTTATAGTCCTTTATATACTCGTTCTGTTTCATCATTAAGTCGATAAAAAGGACACTATATTCCCTTGCAAACCGCAAACTAGCAATACCTATATCACGAAATAGGTCTCCACTATTTTGTTCTAGAACCATTTGTTGATTTACATCAATAGTTCTTTTTACGACCTCCCGGATGAGTTCTTCTACATCATTGAAGTTTACGTAAATCGGAGCAATTGAACTTCCTAATTTGTCAGCAACTTTTCTTATTGTTATTTTATCTAGCCCTTCTGTTTTTGCTATTTCAAATGCTGCATCTATAATTTGTTCTTTGGAAAACTTCTTTTTCGGTGGCATAGTAATCCCCTTTTCACTTACATACCGTGTACATGATTATATATATCATGCGTTATATAACAAACGATATACAACATCCACTTGTCTAGTCAAGACTATTTTTTCAAAAATAAAAAAAGTTACACTCTCGATCAGTTTTGATTAATATAGTTTTTTTCCACAGCCAAAAAGACATTGCTTGGAATACCAAACAATGTCTTTTTTACTTATAAACAATATCCCATACGGCATTAGCACTCCAAGCTAACACAACTTGCAGCAAAAATTTATGTTATAAACGAAACGGATAAGTTCACTTTTTCAGTTGCAATCTTTTTTCAAGGATAGCGATGGATGCTGAAAACATTATAAACCTCTATCTCTTATTTCTTTGATGATAAGTTCAACAATTCGACCTGTAGGTAATGTTCCGTCAATAACTGTATCTGCATTAGGTTTTATTTTGTACTCCATTTCTAGATATGCTGTTCTTCCATATTGCAAATAAAAATGTAAATCGTTATGGACTTCGCTAATTTGGCTATCTGTGTGATCTCTAAGTATTCTTCTGGCCATTGCTACATCTAAAGGAGTGTCGATAAAAATAGATAGGTCAATGTGATTTTTCATTTTATCGTTCATATAGGAAAACGGATAATCCAGCAATATGTAGGAAGGTACTTCTTTAGAGACTTTTAACGATTCAATATCTGATATTATTGGATCTAAGTTCCAAAGGTTGTAATTTGCTCCCTGATTCACCCACTGTATAAGGTCATCAGGTGCCTGTTCAAATTCATAATCATCAAAAAACAATGCTTGTGTTTCTTGTAACATGGAATTCAATTTTTTAGTTATTGTAGTTTTTCCTCCACCAGAAAAAGCCGAAATGGAAATAATTTTTGGTTTAATACTAATTCGTAAAAGCCCCTATCTTCATAATTAAATGTCACAGCTGTTAAGGATTTACGTTTTCTATTTCTTAACAACCCAAAAGATAACGAACCCTAACCCCAGTAAAATGATGCCTAAATGTATAAACCAATAATCAATAAAAAATTCCCATTGAAGCTTCTGTATTTCTTTAAGTCTTTCAAAATAACCCATTTGTTCACTCTCCACTTTACCTAGTTAATGTCTATACTTATCGTTATTAAGTTGAACATAAAAATGATTCACCCTAGTATATTACTTTTAGTAGTAAACATCCTCTCACCCTGTTTCTGTTATTTGTACGAATAAACTCCGAAAAAGTTCCCTCAACTATTTAAGCTTTTTTTCTATTGAAACGACAGACAAGATAGATGGATGCACGGGAACTGTTCTCTTGCTTCTGAATCAGTAGAATCGTCCCTTTGCATTCCATGAATTTTTATTATTTCTTTTTCCGTATACTTTTACACGTTGTTGATCTCCTCACATATCTTAGCTTTCCTCGAGATAGGTTGATTAATTTTGTGACGATGTTTCTATTTTTATCTCTTTGGTAATACCCTTTTCAGGTATCAGCCACTTAAGCGTTAATAGAAAACAAATAACTGAGCCAAGCCAAAATAAGTTTGTTAATCCAATTTTCCCTTCCAATGTATATCCAAGGATCGGTCCAAACGCAGCTCCTAAATCAACAACAACTGTATAAACAGTCATAATTAGGACTTTATTCTTTTCCAACGTTGCTATTTCCGTAACTATGGTGTCCAAGATTGTTGTAACACTAGATGTGACTAATAGATGAACTAATAATATTGGTACCCAAATAATGAATGGTACCTGCAACGGTATGATCAATAACGCTATCGAAGCAATAACCAAGAAGAAACTCAACATGTAGCCTTTACGATTTGTTCGATCTAATACTCCACCAAGTAAGGGTGAAATGAAAGGGAATATTCCCCATCTAATAGCTTGTAACAATCCTGCTAATGATGCTGCTCCAAGAACAATGCCGAACATGTTATATTCATTATTGAAGTTAATATTTATGATATGGCTAAGTGTTGCATTTAACATTCCATCTAAAATCATAATAGAAAAAAACGCAGTGACAACGATCCAAATTAATTTTGCATTGGAAAAGATGTGCAAATAATGTCTAATTGAAATCCTTTGGTGCTTATTTTCCTCCCTCTCTATCGCTTTAGGTATAAATTTATAGATAAATGGGATAGACATGAATGATAGTAAACCTACTAAAATACTAATTATCTTTATCCCATATATGTCTGCGAGCACCCCTCCTACTAACATACCAACCAAACTTCCTATTCGATATAATCCGTTGTATGTGCCCACAAAATGGCCACGATTTGAGTCTGAAGTTAGTTGAAGAATTAATAAGAAAGCCCCCAATTTAAATAGTGACCACGCAATCCCCCATACCGAACGAAGAATAAGCCAAAGACTAAAGTTGTTAACTAGTCCATAGCCAACCGTTGTTATTCCTGCAAGTAAAACAGCTAGTAGTATTCCATTACGTAAGTTTATTCTCGTATAGATAAAGCCTATTAAAGGATTAAGTGGTAACCTAACAAAGCGATTGATGGAAAGTAATATTCCCACTTCTATTAACGAGCTTAATCCAGCTTCTTTCCAATGAATGGGAAGAACAATATAGAGCATGGAGTCACCGATTAAGCAAACAGCAGTTATCAAGGCCAAGGCAACAATCGACGTTTTCTTATTTTTTTCCATTAACTATATTTCCTTTTCATTAGACTTGAAAGTAAAAAAAGACCGGCAACGAAGTTTGACCAGTCTTTGACTTTTTAACTACAGGTTATTTATATTCTCACTCTTTTTTACATTATAAAAGCTTTTCCATAGCCATCACGTCAACAAATTGTCCATCTAGAATTCCTTGATTTCTAAATATCCCCACTTCTCTGTATCCTTTTTTTCTATACAGTGTTTGACCCAGTTGATTAAAATGAAAGGTTGATAGGATTATTTTATGAAAATTATTCCTTCGGGCAATGACCTCAATCTTATCAATAAGCTTTCCACCCATTCCTTTACCTCTAGATTCTCTTTCGATATAGATAGACAAATCAGCTACGCCATCATAAGCACACCGGGAATTATAGATATTTAATGATGCCCAACCAACTACTTGCTCTTTGTTCTCAGCAACAATCACTTGATAACGATCTTGGTGCATCTTATACCATTCTCTCATGTATTCCGTATCTTTAAGAACAGTTTCTAGAGTAGCAATTCTGTCTTCAATCCCTTGATTATATATCCTTAGTATTGCCTCGATATCCTCTTGTTTTGATTCCCGAATTGTAACATCCTTCACGATATCAATAAGTTGATTAGCACTTTTCATCATTACACTCACCTAGATTCGTATGAATCATTGCCTTAGCCAATAGTTTTATAGAACGTTCTACGGTTTCTTGTTCAAATGGATTCAGCTGACTAAATATCACTTTTAAATCATTATTTACTTGTTGATCAATAACCAGAGCTACTTTCTTCCCTAATTCAGATAGGACTAGAAGCGTAACTCTTTTATCCTCAGGTGATGATACTTTTTCAATTAGTTTCATTTTAACTAAGGTTTGGACTTGCCTACTAAAAGTAGTAATATCTATACCTAGTAAATCGGCCACTTGTTGTATAGAAGGATTTGTATTCTTTTCAATTTCATATAAGGTATGACTTTGAATAACAGATACGTCTATACCATCTACCGTGCAACAAGTCTTATTGAGTAGACCAAAACGACGAGTTATAGTCTGAAAATACTCTCTCATTCTCTCACTTCCTATAAAGTTATATCTTTACTTTTTCAAGCTGACGAACAATCGATGGAATAATGGAATTTGCCGTTTTTCTTAGTCCCAGAATAAATCTAAAGGTTGGTCCATGACTATGTGACGATAAAGGACCAGCAAAATATAAGCCCGGTAAACTAGATTCAAACGATTCATTTAGCTTTGGAAACTGAGCAAATCCATTTTCACGATCTAATAAAGTTAAGATTTCTTGATTAAAGAAAGGAACCTTATCTACATTAATATGAAAACCAGTAGCTGCAATAATATGATTCACTATTTTTTCTGTTCCATCAGAAAGCAAAAGGCGAGCTTCCTCATCGTTAACCTGTTCGATCTTTTCAATTACACTATTGGCATTTTGAGGAACCAACCCTTCCACATATGGTTTTAGAAAATGAGCGACACTTCCTTGTGATTGTCCCCAACCTGGCTTCTTCTCTTCTAGAGGAAGGTTGTAAAAGATATCGCCAACATCACGAAGAGCAATTTCATTTTCTCGACTTCCTGCATAGTTTGGCCCTTCTTTACGATATACCAATTCAACTTCAGCACCTTCACGATACAATAAACCAGCAGCTTCCCATGCACTTTGGCCACTGCCAAGCACTACTACCTTTTTGCCCTTAAACTCTGAAAAGCTAGTATATCCAGAAGTATGGGATACAAACTGAGAAGGAAGCTCTTTTAAGAAGTTTGGAAGATATTTGTAATGTTCAACCCCAGTAGCGACAATAACATTTTTTGCTGTGTACGTATCACCTGTTTCCGAAATAACTGTAAATCTACCGTCTGTATAATCAACCTGTGTAATAAGTTCCGGTGTAAATTCAACTCCTGCCCTTTTTGCAAACCAGTTTGCATAATCTACAAAGATTGGTCTTGGAAGTGGAGTCATTAATTCAGTTCCAGTTTCTTCTGAAAATTGCTGAATTGTTAATTCATCTCTTTGATCAGAAAAACTCACAAACTCATGTGGAGTTCTGATGAACATATCCTGCGGCATTTTATTTTTCCAAAATTCCATCGGATAACCAAATAATTTATAAGTAAGATTGTTTGCCACTGCATGAGCACCTAAAGAAATACCAAATGGACCCGAACCAATAATAATTAAATCTAACATAACGAACATCTCCTTTTAATTGTAGCTTTCAAGTTTTTATTTACGCTATTAATCAAATGTTTTTGATTTATTAACTAATTTATACCATTTTAAGTTGCAAATTACAAGTATTATTTATCAACTTTTTTTGATTTATTTTATAATTTTTTTAAATGAGTCTTTTCATAATGTTTTACTACTATACGAAAAACGAATAATGACTAATATACATTGGGAAAGTAATGTTATAAATATGTACATTCAAGTGAAATACTTCTACTTCCTATTATATACATACAAAAAAGCATTCCTTATTGATGGAATGCTCGGTAATTATGTAAAGTACTTCACAATTTTTTTTTTTCTTTAAAAGCTAAACCCTCTTCTTCTAAGGAGGTTCTTAACACAGGTAAGGAAGCTGGCCCAATACCATGTATTTTTAATATTTCTTTTTCCGTATAGTTGGATAGTTCTTGTAAAGTGTCAATTCCTTCGTGAACCAATGCATTTCTCGCAGGTGAACTAAGCTCGAGAGGAAGCCGCTATTCGGTTGACTCTCTTTATCACAGGTAGGACAACTTGGACAATCGCTACTTTTGTAAAACTAATGTCCTTTTTCACAAACCTTCAAACTTTTATTTGATGTCAAACTATTTCCTCTTTTGCTTCAAAAAACTCTATCTCTTATTTCTTTGTTGATAAGTTCCACAATGCGATCTGGAGGTAATGTTCCGTCAATAACTATATCTGCATTAGGTTTTATTTTGTCCTCCATTTCTAGATATGCAGTTCTTCCAAATTGTAAATAAAAATGTAGATCGCTATGTATTTCGCTAATTTGGCTATTTGTGTGATCTCTAAGTATTCTTCTGGCCATTGCTACGTCTAAAGGTGTGTCAATAAAAATAGATAGGTCAATGTAATTTTTCATTTTATCGTTCATATAGGAAAACGGATAGTCTAGCACTATGTAGGATGGTACTTCTTTAGAGACTTTTATCGATTCAATATCTCCTATCATTGGATCTAAGTTCCAAAGGTTATAATCAGCTCCCTGATTCACCCACTTTATAAGGTCAACAGGTGCCTGTTTAAAATCATAATCATCAAAAAACAAAGCTTGTGTATCTTGTAACACCGATCCTAATTTTTTCGTTATTGTAGTTTTTCCTCCACCGGAAAAAGCTGCAATTGATATTATCTTTGGTTTAATACTCATTTGTATAAGCCCCTATCTGCATTAGCCGCAATAAAACCCAAAGCCTATTATAATAAAAAGAAAAATTCATTGTTCAGATTTAATGTTTTTTATTTCTTGTTTGTGTTAAAGACCGCTGTTGATTTCCGCACATATCTTCGCTTTCCGCGGGCGTTGAAAAGGAAGGTTATTTTCACTAGCGTGAAAAAACCTACTCCTCGTCGCATTCGCTCCTGCGGGGTCTCCCGCTCCCCGCTTCTCCCGCAGGACAAGGAAGGCTACGGGAGCAATACATCGCACGAAGGAAATGCGGGAGCATTTACGAGGAGTCTTCGATATGCGCGGAAATCAACCGCTAGACTGACAAAAAACAACAACAAGCTTTAACATAGCCTATTTCTTAAAAACCACAAAAATGACTATTCCTAAACCTAATACAATGATGACTAAATGTATAAACAGATAATCAATAAAGAGTTCCCATTGAAGCTGCTGTATTTCTTTAAGTGTTTTGAAATACGCCATATGTTCACTCTCCACATTACCTAGTTTTGTCATTATGTATTGTTATTAAGGTGAAGATTATAATTTTATTATTGCCCGCTCGTATATTCCTTTTTAAGAATTCCCATAGTAATAATGTCATGCCACTTACCATTTCTATATAAGCTCTCTCGGACTACTCCTTCTTTCACAAATCCAAGTTTTTTATAAATATGTATAGCTCTTTCGTTAAGAGAGAATACCCTTAGTGAAACACGATGTAGATTTAATTCTAAGAAAGCATAATCAAGTAATATCTTTAGAGCTTCTGTCCCATACCCCTTGCCCCAGTATTCCTTTTCTCCAATATCAATAATACACTCAGCATTTCTATTTTTTGTATCGATATTAATAAGAGATGTTACACCAATTATAAAGTTATCCTCTTTCATTTCTATTATATAGCTCTTAGACGAATTAGAATTTAGTATAACTTTCTCTACAAACTCTTTCGTTTCTTCAAAGGTATAAGCATCTAGGGCTAGACTAGTAGTTGCCATAACATCTATATCATTTCTCCATAAATGATATTTTTCAATATCTTCTTTGTCCATTTTTCGTAATCGAAGGTTTTTTGAGTTTAACATGGTCAACATCCTCTCACTTTATTTCTTCTATTTATACGAATGAATCTCAGAAAAGTTCCCTGCTGCATGAGGACGTTATTCGATTCTCATCTGTTACTGTTTTCTTCCTATTATATATATTTAAAAGTGTTTCACTTACTGAATAGTCAAAATATGATATACTATTTTATTGCATTGAAGGTTTTGATTCGAATGGGAAAACTGAATAACTTTAATCTTAAAAGAATAAGTAAAGCAAAATAACAAAAATACTATTTTGCTTCTTTATTAAAGGAGGAGCAATTGTATGAAAGAGATTTTTGAAAACAATTTCGATAAATATGAAAACCCTGAGAAATACGATGAAATGTATGGGAATTATCATGAAGATTTACTGTATATGATGGAGTATGCAAATGGTATGGAACAACGGGTTATAGAGCTTGCATGCGGAACAGGTAGATTAACAATCCCCATGGCTAAAAGTGGGATTAATATGGTAGGTATAGATTTACATGATGGTATGTTAAGTCGAGCCAAACAAAAAGCAGCTGAAGAACATGTAAAAATTGTTTTTGAGCAACAAGATTGTACGCAATTGGAATTACCTTATAAATCGCCTCTAATTTTTATGACCGGTAATTCTTTTCAACATTTTTTAACAAATGAGAGCCAAGATTCATTATTTCAATCAGTAAAAAAACATCTATTACCAAATGGGCAATTCATCTTTGATACACGAAATCTCATCTTAGCTGAATTATCAATGGACGAAGAATATGAGGAGTCCTATATTAATAAGGACAAACAAATTGTAAAAGAAAAGCACTATGAAAAGTACAATCATGAAAACCAAATTTTATATTGTGTCACACATACTGATATTTTGGAAAATAAGCAATTAATTCATACTAAAAGAGATTCAATTTCCCTTCGCTACGTTTTTCCAATGGAGTTACAAAGATTATTAGATATACTTGGATTTGAACTATTACATCTTTATGGTTCATGGAAGAAAGACGACTTCACAAAAGATAGTATTTCTATGGTTGTTCATTGTCGGTTAAAACAATGACAAATACAGTTAAAGAAGAACATTAATTACAATCAGAGTATTGGCATTTTTCGTTAATGCTCTTTCTGCTTTAAAGGAAAATTCAATTGAACATACTACGTTTATCATTATATTGTCCATATTTATTCTATGCATTAACATTTTCATTTGAATAGTGTTTTTGTACTGTGTAAAAAATACATAAAACATAAGATTATTACCCAACCTATATGCAGAGAGGTGATTCTATTGAACGACAAGTTAGAAAAAACAATTGAAATTTCGGCTTGTGTAGTTACTGCACTATTATTGATCAAATTTGTTCCTAAGAACAAATTTCGAGAAGCTCAAGTAGCTTTTATGTTTAAACAATTAGTTACATGGCTATTTGGATTACTAGTAGTTGAAAAAAATCTAATTTCCTATCCTACTCGTCTTTTTTTCAAGAAAACCATTAAGTCAAGTTTTACTTTCGAATACTTTGTTTATCCCGCGTTATGTACATTATTTAATTTGTATTATCCTGAAAAGAGGAACAGTGTTATAAAACTGCTATATATTTTTTTCAACTCATCAATTATTACCTTTTTCGAAGCATTCGCTGTTAAGTATACTACCCTAATTAAGTACAAAAAATGGACGTGGTACTGGAGCTTTATAACAATGTCGTTATCTTACTATATATCACATATCTACTATAGATACTTTTTTAAGAACCAAGTCAATTAACAAAATAATTTCGAACATCTATAAATACTCAAAAGGGTAGTCGATATTTATAGCATTCACTACTCTTTTTTTGTTGCATTGACGATCAATCAGAAGGTAACCTCTCATATTCACTAACCTGCTTTGTTAGTATAAGAAGCGACTGCTCTTATTGAACAATCGCTCCCAATAGTTGAAGCTACAATTCCATTAGTTATGGATTAGTTTCTTAATCTCATCTTTATTTTCTTCAATTAATTCATTGAGATGCTTATTTGCTTGTTCATCATACTTTTCAATATCCTTTGTTGGTTCACCTAGAACCCTTTGTATATAAGCATTAATATACGCACTTGTTTCACTTGTCTTCTCAATGTACATTTTATAATATTCTTCTGGAGCTAGACCGAGTTTTTCAGCTTGTGGTTTAGCAAACTCACGAATTGAATTTGCTGTCTTAGTATCTATATGGTCAGGTGGGTAATCACTCAACGCTTCAATCGTTTCTTTTACTTCTAAGGACACATCGATGTTCATTTTTTTTGCTTCTTGTATTATTAATGTAGCTTTTATCGTCCCGTCAATCATACTAAGTATTTTTTCATCAGGATATAAAAAACGTAATTCACCAATTGTTATCTCTTCTCCTCTTACTATTGCAGCAACATCTTCATCATTATACTTTGGTGAATCCGAGCATCCCGTTAAGAAAATTAAATAAATAACAATAATAGAACAAAAGATTTTATACATTACTTACACCTCTTTGACAACCGTAACTTGTTAGTACTATTTACGAATAACCTTACACAAAGTTTCATTCTGTCACTGTCACTAAATACTTTTAATTTTGTCTCCATAACAATATCTGCACTTTCGCCTTCAAAAACATCAGTAAACACTTCTTCAGATAATGGTTGTAAACTTGAAAAGTGCACATACTCATACACTTCTGGAAAAAAAGCTTCTAAAAACTGAGGAAAAAATGTGTGAATTAATTGTTTGAAAAGCTGGTCATGATGAATAAAACTCGTAGGAGCTTCCTTTTCTCTAACTAGTGCTATCACAGTAAACTAACACATCCTTTTGGAGAAATAAAAGAGAAGAAATTACTTGGTGTTGTACTAAATAAATTATACAACAAAATAAAATTAGGAACAAGTGTTCTTATTTCATTTCCTACATCTTTTTTCGAACTCCAGCCATAATGTTAGATCATCACACTCTTTACTTTAATAAGAAATATTAAATTACTAACAAGGTTAACTCATCAAGACTATGTATCACTTTTACACCTTTATGTGTAGTGTTATTTTTTCGATTTATCCATACTCCTACCAGCCCTGCATCTGTACTTCCAATTGCATCAACTTCTAATCTATCTCCTATATAATAACTTTCATAAAATGAAACGTTCGCTTGAACACATGCTTCTTGAAAGATAATAGGATTAGGTTTAGCCACTCCTATTTCACTTGAGGTAATAATACAATCAAAAAAATGCTGGATCCTTATTCGCTCTAACTTTTCTACTTGTTGATTATAATCACCATTACTTATTATACCAAGATGATACCCTTGTTGTTTTAATTTTTCTAAGCAAGGAATCACATCTTCAAAAGCAGACCAATTACTTTTATATAATTCCAAATAATTATTGAATTTTGTATCTGCTTGCTTGTCGCTTAGATGATGACCAAACAAATCTTTAATTCTCATTCTTCTTTGTTCTTGAAAGGACATTTCTTTTGCTAAAAACTTTTCGAAATATTTATTAGATAAGGTAAACCATCTTTCAACAAATTCGTTTTCACTACACTCTATTTCGTTTTTGTAATTTCTTAAAAAATCAATAGCGCCATTTTTTTCAGCTTTGTCATGGTCAAGTAATGTTCCATCTATGTCAAAAAATATCACAGTATTATACTCCCTCTGTTCCTATTTCCTTTAGATAATATTAGTTGGATAGTTCCACTAAGCGTTTATCCTTTGTTGGTATGAAGCACACGGTAATGCAACAAACCTGATTTCTTAGTTAAAAAACTTATTAAGTATTCCTACCTTATGAAACGCCAGTGTTAATTTTGTAACGCTGTTAATTCCTTCCTATCTTCCTGGGCTTTCTTATCAAACAGATTCAATATGCTCACCCAAAAATCTTTCGTTATGCTCGTTCTTGATAAACTATCTCTATCTTCAGTTGCTGTGTAATCTAAACCGTGGATTTCAAATCCTAAAATATTTTCTTTTAAAACTTCAATCCACTCTTGGTTTAAATTAGATATAGTAGTAACATTAATCAAAAAATTCTCATCCAAGTGATTAAATCGTAGCTTGTCTACGTTATTGCTTTCCCCAAACTAATCTTTTATCGTCCTTTTTGTTACCTTGAATATAAATTTTTTTAATTTCATTGGTTGGCTGCGTAATAATTATATTAAAATCACCAGCAGGGTTAAATATACTTACGATGCTATACTTTAACTTAATGTAAAGATTTTCATCTTCCAAAAAGTACGTATGCTTACTAAAACCATTTCCACTGTCAGAAGAAATGCCTTTTATTAAGATTTCCTCTTCTGAAACTTCTATTTCTTGCACCCCAATTGTATTCGTTGAAACATACTGCCCTTCAACGAAAAACAAGTACCCAAGAAAAATAAAAATTGCTATTATTGTTACACCAATACTTAACAAAACTCTTGATATTTTCACAATCCATCTCCCCTTTTTATCTTTTTTCTACAATTATTCTGATTCGTTAGTTAAAAACTTCAGCAAAAAGTAAGCGACAACCCTTCTTAGATCATCGCACCAGTTACTTTAAGTACAATCCTTAACAGTCTAAAAGTTAAAAATCATTAATAGCCGAAATTACATCTTTTACTATTTCAATAGATTCTATCGGCTCACCATCAAGCTCTAAACTGTGATTTGCCCCTTCTACTACTTTTAAAAGTAGATGAGAATTATTTTTCAACTTTTCATAGCGTTCTGCAATGAAGCAGCTATCTTTATCTCCAATAATACAAAGTCCTTTTTTATCACTACTAACCATTGCGTTCCATACATCATCTCTTTGTAATAAAGGGGTCAACCATATTAATTTTGCATTTTCAAACGTAGTATGTTGATGCAGATAACTTAAAGCTATTGTTCCTATTGATTTAGCCACTATATAAAAATTACGATATTTCTTGTTTTTTAAGGCCTCGTCGATTGCACGTTGTACAGCTGTTGTAAAATTCTCTTCACTAAGAGCATCCATCTCTTGCTTATTAAAGGAATAGTTAATGTGTAATACATCAAAACCTTTTGTATAAAATAAGCCTGTAGTAAAGTGTAACAATGGAGCCTGCGTTGTGTAACTAGCACCGGGTAAGATAATAACTAAGTTACTTGATTCTTCTTTTTGTTCTATTAATCTAAAAGGGATGTTTTTATTATTTGTCTCCATCTTCTCACTCCTAACTTTTATATAGCTCTCTATTCTGTAATATGATTCATTATTCCTTCTTCAAGTTATTTTTCCTCTATTCTAGGCACATCTTCTTTGCTGCTAGTTCAACTCAGATCAATACATATTTTCCCCCTCAATCGGGAACCCTAAAAAAGCAATTAAAGATAAGGAGGACAATGAAGAATGGACGATACAAAACAATTTATCGACAAACTACAAGACAAGCAACAAAAGGATGAACAAAATAGACAGCGTCAAGGAAAAGGACATCCAGAAAAGAAATTACCGAATAAACAACATTAAGTAATCAAGAGCAAAAAAGGATTTGTCCAGGACAAATCCTTTTTTTATGTTTTCTATAACATCCCGAAAATATTTTCCACTACTGAATTCACTTAACCTATTCTTTTGTGACCAGCTGTTACCTTAAAAAATAGGAATTTGCATAAGTGCCTGTTTTATTTAGATGGATTAGGAAGAATAAGATCTTTATAAAATTCTTTGTGGCAACTCAGATTTCCTTTTGGTGGTCAAAACAATCAACCTTACCATTAAACTTCTTATTTGCCATACAATATTGTGCTACTTTTTCCGTTACTTTTTTCTTACACAAAGCAGAAATTTTTCTATTAATTAAATCTGAGAGTTCTACGTCGTATACAACTAGATGATCAGAATCTATTTTTCTTTAATCCAATTCGTCTAATCTAAACGTACAACGTTTTGTAAAAGATACGACAGAGAAAACATGATCCATTTGTGTCGAAATTCCTTTTAAGGCTTGAATATGACCATAATTTTGTATAAAAGGACTCATAAACCTTATCTTTCCGTTTACTAACCATTGCTTTCTATTTTTCCCACCATATATCGTGCCTTGATAATTCTTTGTTTCAATAACAAAAACGCCATATGGTGTAATAAGGATATGATCTATTTGCGAGTAGCCTGACTTTGACTTTTCATTCTTAATCATAATGTCCGTTACATACTTATATTCTTTAGACATTTGTGCTAGTTGTATATCAATCTTATATTCTCCTAGTTCCCCTTTACGGATGGAGATTTTCTCTTTTTTTAGAATCGGTTTTACTTCTTTAGTTTTCGTACTTTGTTTTTGTTTCTTTTTAAATATGTTTAAGAATAAGAACATAGGGCCTCCAATTACTTTTAGCGCTTAGTTTTGGTCTGTACATATCTTCAGTCCTAATAAGGCGCGAAGCCTTCTTGACTAAAAAATATGTTTTCATCTTTAAATGAACTTTTTAAAAGTCTCATAGCATGCTTATGTGCATGTTCACCATACCAGTCTTTTAAATCATCGTGGTCATACAACTCTTTAATATGAAGCTTCTCTGTTCTTCTCCCTTGACTTCCATCACCAGAAAAGAAATCATCTACTACGACTCGGTCGACAAGCGCTGATAAGGTTTTTGGAAACTGGTCCGAGAATGGTAGGACAGGTGATATTGCTATTTGAACGGGAATGTTATGCTCTTTTAGCTGTCGCAAAGCCTTAAGTCTTGCTTGTATGGGAGGAGCGAAAGGACTAAATTTTTTTCTAACTGATTCCTTATCCGTTTCCACTGTCATACTAACTCTTACATTATCTCCTAATCTAGCAATCAAATCGATATCCCTAGTCACTAATGGGCTTCTAGTTTGAATAAATAGAAAGTCTGGAGGCACTTCAACCATTGCCTCTAATAACTGTCTTGTAATTCTTTCTCGATATTCAATTGGTTGATAGGGATCTGTACTAGAAGACATAAAAATGGTTATTTCCTTATTCCTCTTTCTTAAATTCATTAATTCACGTGATAATTTTTCTTTTGTTACTTGCTTAATATCAACCCATGTCCCCCACTCTTGTTTTCTAAAAAGACCTACTGGACTTTTCCTTACGTAGCAATAAGAACAGGCAAAAGAGCAGCCAGTATATGGATTAAGAGAATGGCTATAGCCCTTTAGAAAACCACTAGTAGGAGTTAATAATTTGGAAGGTACCTTATGAGTAAATTCGATAATTTTTTTCATATTCGCTCCTATCATCCATCTCTAATTATTTTTATTAATATATTACCCCCTAAACAGTAATAGGGTGCTTTTTGTTCCATCAGTGGCTTTGTTGTCAACAACCACTAGGGACTTAGACATAGACTGGTCAAAATCACTGACCACAAACAAATCTTTATAGTATTATTATTTAAAAAAAACGATATTATATAAATAAAAACAAGCAAATACTAAAAAAGACCTTTGGTGCGCTAACACCATACGGCCCACACAATAGCAGGTTCCCTTCAAGGGAGTCAGCAATTCAGTTAGAGTCCACCCTTTTTCGCTGTCACGCTCAAGGTTGGGTTATTTTTTGTCTTTTACGCTAGATACAACTAAACTAGCAAATGCAATCATAAGCACTAATGCTTGAAAAGTTGTCAATTATCGGCATCACCCCCTTCCAACTGGGGTAATGCACTAATTTGATTATATATCAAAACAAAATAAGGAACAAGTGTTCTTATTTTAGAAATAACATAATCTGTCGGTGTCTCCTAAAGCTATGAGTAAATTTCGTTTTAGAATTAGGGTTACGATAGCCTTTTGAATTATTGTAGCTTTCCTCTGCACAGAATCGGAATCTCCTCTACCACTTCCTCTCCAGATAATAGGTAGGCGTAATCGTATAAATTGCAAACTGGGCAAATATGATTTGGGATAATTTCTAGTTTTTCCCCAATTGTTACTTGATTACTGAATGTTTCATTATAAATTATTGCGTGTTCGTCATAAACTTGATCAATATAAACGTCATCAAAGTCTTTAATATAACCTAAGCCTGTAGTTGCACATATTCCCTGACTGCGCGACTGCATCGTGAGCCCTTTTGCACCAACATCAGTAATTACACGTTCCTTTGTAGGTTTGCTGATAATCGTTGTTAAAACAGTTGCAGCACAATTGGCGAATGTACCCATTGCATTTCCTTGAGCTACGTCCATGAGGATATAGGTTCCCACACGAAGCTCAGTAATCCCCTCCATTACCCCAAAATCATGCAAAAGAGGCGGAGTAGATCCAATGCTAATCGTTTCTAGTTTGGACCCTTATTTTTCCGCTAAATGTGCAAAATGAAGTGTTCGAATTTGAGCTTCGTTATAGAGTTTTCGACATTCCTCAAGATCTTTTGCTTTGTAAGTATGACCATCATGAGAGAAGATTCCTTTTAAGTTCAGATGAGAGCAATTCTTTATATAATCTACTAAAAGTATGAAATCATTTTCTTCAATAATACCTGAGCGATTTTCACCCACTTCAATCTCGATAAGAACTTGAGCCTGCTTCTGACTGTCACTAAAGACTTTTTCTATCATTTTGCATTGATCAATACTATCAACACCAAAGGAAATATCAATTGATTCGGCAAGCTTTTTTATACGGTTTAATTTACCTTCTCCTACTATTTCATTTGCTATAAATATATCGTTTAGTCCGTTCTCAGCCATTACTTCTGCTTAGCCAACTTTTGCTACTGTAATACCTTTTGCACCTATCTCTTCCTGCAATTTAGCGAGAGCAGGCATTTTATGTGTTTTTGTGTGTGGACGAAGTTGAACGTTGTACTTATCGGCATATAATTGCATCCTACGAATATTTCCCATCATGATTTCTCGATCAATTAATAAGCATGGAGTGTCTAATTCCTTTCTTTTCATCATCATCATCATCATCATCTCTCCCTATAGAAAAATTTAAATGTATGTAAGGTAGCCTTAGCATACGATCCTCTAAGATTTAATCCCTGCCCCACAAAGAGGAATTATTATTTTTTCTTCTGGTGAGTTCTTATATTTTAAGTAGCCAGCATAGTTAACAGCTGATGTGATCTCGACATAGAAACCTTTAGCAGCGAGTATGGACCTGGCAAGTTGAATTTCATCTTCGTTAATGGCTAAAAACGTACCGTTAGTCTCACGAACTGCTTCAAGAATTTGTTTTCCGCGTGCTGGTGATGCAATGGCGATTCCTTCTGCTAGCGTCCCTTTGTTTGCGACAGATTTAGTAGTTTCCTCCCCGTTTTCAAAGGCACGGACAAGAGGTGCACAGTTAGCTGCTTGGATAGCAATTAGTTTTGGCATTTTTTCAATCAATCCGTTTTCTAATAACTCTCGAAAACCAAAGTAAGCCCCAAGCAATAGGGTACCATTCCCAACTGGGATGATTAATGAATCCGGTACACCTTTTAGTTGCTCGAAAATTTCATATGCGTACGTTTTCGTCCCCTCATAAAAGAAAGGATTGTACACATGACTTGCATAAAACACGTTTTCTTTCTTTACTGCTTTTTGTGCTGCAGCGGCCACGTCTTCACGAGTACCATGAATTTCCTTAATCGTTGCACCGTGTGCTTTTACTTGAGCAATCTTTTTTGGAGAGGTTTCAGCACTTAAATAAATGTCGCACAATATGTTACACCGTGCGGCATAGGCAGCAATCGATGTTCCCGCATTACCACTACTATCGGCTATCACTTTTGATGCGCCAAGTTCCTTTGCCTTTGTCATTAGAATAGCGGAACCTCTGTCTTTAAACGATAGGGTTGGCATCATGTAATCTACTTTTACATATGTATGAGGCTCTAGAGGATCAAGAACGATTAAAGGAGATTGACCTTCACCCATTGTGATCAATTCCCAAGTCTTTGAATCTTTTGAAAATGGCATGGTTTCGAAATAGCGCCACAACGAATTCGGATACTGATTCCAAACAGTTACATCAATTGTTGGTTTATCTTTCACTAAATCTAAGACTCCCTCACAATCACAGCGCCACCTAGTAGCCGTAACAGGATGCTTTTGTCCACAACTGTTGCATCTATATTGTTCCATATGCCGACCCCTCCTCTATATTTTATATAAAATATAAACCACTATATAAAAATAGTACTAAATATAGGCAATCGCATCTATTTCAATTTTGAAACCAAAATGCAATTCATTTGTTGGCACCACTGTACGTGCAGGTTTATACTCTCCAAAGAATTCTCTATATACCGCATCCACCTTATCCCATAATTTAACATCTGGAATGTATAAGGTCATCCGAATGATTTGGTCTTTTTTACTTCCTGCTTCTTCTAAAATCATTTCTACATTTTTAAGCGCTTGTAATGTTTCTTCTTCTATGGTTCCAAATTTCTTTTCACGGGTTGTCGGATCAATAGAAAACTGCCCAGAAACATAGACCGTTTCATTGTGAATTGTTGCCAGAGCATAATGCCCATTTGATTTTAAATTTCCAACTTCAAAAATACTTTTCATTGAATTCTCCTCGTTTCTTTAAAATTCAATAAGGAAGCTCCCTCAGCACCTCTACAAAAGTAATGATTTCCCATGTTCAAATGTAATACCTTGAAAGAGTATTTATTACTCATTTTTGATCGTGCTAAAAGCGAGTATCCAGTAACCAAGATTCCTTATTATTAGTGTAAAGAAGAACCCTTCCTGTGCCCATCTTTTTCTTAAAAATAACCTATTACAATTCCTAATAAAGCCTATAGTAAAGTGCTATAATTCTACCACTAGTTTCTGTGTTACTCTAGATTTATGATGGTGATTTGTATATGTATGGCAAAGGGGTGACTAGGATGGAATTGCAAAGAATTAAAACAGAAATGGTGAAAGAAAGAGTCGTGAAAATGAGAGATATAAAAGGGAAAGAATATATAAGAGGAATACTTTTGACATTGATCTTGGCACTTGTGGCCAATCAGATCGTGCTATTGCCCTTCTTTTCAATCATGGGAATCATGATTATCTCCATTTTGCTCGGGATGCTTTGGGCGGGTATCATGGGAGCTCAACCGCAAGCTAATCAAGGCATAACATTCAGCAGTAAATACCTGCTTCGAGCTGGCATTATTCTTATGGGCTTACGTTTAAATCTTAATCAAATCTTTGAAGCTGGACTTACCATCCTCTATATTGATGCCATTGTTATTGTATTTACTTTAGTTTTCATGATTGGATTAGGAAAGTTTTTGAAAGTAGATCTTCATCTGAATACGTTAATTGCGGTAGGAACTGCTATTTGTGGAGCAGCCGCCATTGTAGCGGTAGCCTCTGTTATTAAAAGCAAAAAAGAGTTTACTGCTTTAGCTGTTGCATGTATTGCGATATTAGGCACAATCGGTGCTTTAGGTTATATTTTCTTGTACCCTGTTTTAAATCTCGATTCTTATAGTTATGGAGTTTTAGTCGGTGCTACTTTACATGAATTAGCACATGTGATAGCTGCAGCAGTGCCTGGTGGTGAAGTTAGCAGTGAAACAGCCCTTATCGTTAAATTAGGAAGAGTCGTATTATTAATCCCTGTAGCTATTATTATTGGATTTATTTTTTCAAAAATGGGGAAAGGTAACGTGAAAGAAAAATCTTCCATCAAAACTTTACCGGTTCCTTGGTTTATTTTTGGATTTCTAGCAATGAGTTGTATCAATACCTTTATTTTGCTACCTGAAGAGTTGGTGAACGGTCTTTTATTTGTCAGTGTATTTCTCTTATCCATGGCTATGGCAGGTTTAGGTTTAGGCATTAAATTTAGCGATTTTAAAAAGGTTGGATTTAAACCAATATTAGTAGGTATAGTCGGTTTTATCGCCTTAACATTACTTGCTCCATTCTTGCTTTTACTAATTGAGTGAGTTTCATACTGTACAATTACTAAACGAAAAACGAATATTAAACCTTTTCTTTCATATAATTTACGTTTTATATCGATATAATAAACGGAACCTTCGTTTTTCAGTAATCGAACAGTAATTATGAAATTGATTCAATTAACTATTGTAATGAATTCTGATTTGTTAAAGTACAAGATTAAACCTTGGCCGTCTTTATGATAACGCTCTGTTGAAAGGGCTGTTGATTTCCGCGCATATCTTCGCTTTCCGCGGGCGGGCCGGGAGCCTCCTCGTCGCATTCTCTCCTGCGGGGTCTCCCGCTCCCCGCTTCTCCCGCAGGAGTCTACGATATGCGCGGAAGTCAACAGCTAGAAAGGTATTAAAAATCAACACTAACCTTTAACACAGCCTATGATAAAGATGGTCTTTTTCCACTTTTTACAAACGAATTATAGTATAATTACTAGTAGAAAGCTTTAGTGGAAAGGGGATACGGGATGAATATAGAACATTTAAAGGTGTTTTATATCGTAGCAAAGGGTAACAGTTTTTCAGAAACAGCTAAAATACTACATCTCTCTCAACCTAGTGTAAGCTTACAAATACAACAATTAGAAAACTCATTATCAATCAAGCTATTTGAGCGAACAACAAAGCGCGTTACCTTAACACCGGCAGGTAAACTATTATATAAATATGCTGAGAAAATATTAAACGTAATTCATGAGACCAAAAGGGAGATTTCCCTTTTATCAGAGTCCATTCATGGAGATTTGAATATTGGTGCCAGTCTAACAATAGGCGGGTATATTTTGCCTTACATACTTGGACGATATCAAAAGGAGTTTCCTCACGTAAATCTTCTTTTAAAGCTAGACAACTCTGATGTCGTCATTGAGAAACTGTACAATCAAGAAATTCATTTGGGATTCATCGAAACATATACTATTAATCGAGAAGTTCAGCAACTCCCTTTTATGGAAGATGAGCTTGTGATTATCGTATCTTCTAGTCTATTTGATTCAAAGATTAACAAAGAAGAGATTACAGCGGAAGAGCTCTTCTCATTACCAATGATTATGAGAGAAAAGGGATCTGGAACAAGACAGGTTGTGGAAGAAAACTTAAGAAAATTTCACCTGAATCCAAGAGACCTAAATGTAATTTTAGAACTTGAAAATACAGAAGCGATCAAGTCAGCCGTTGAGTCTGGGATGGGAGTATCCATTATATCTAAATCAGCTATTAAAAAGGAATTACAGTTGGGGGTTCTTCGGGAGATATATATTCAAGATGTTCGTATGAAGCGTCACTTCACCTTGATTTACAAAGAAGAAGCACTCACCCTTCCAAGTGAATCCTTTCTTTCGTTTATTTCTCAATACTATCAGATAGAAAAATTAAAAAACGAATCAATAGAAGAAGGGACACCCTTATAAATAGGGCGTCCCTCTTATTTTTATCATTTTTTATTACGAGTTTTAGTATTAAACCGTTTGACCTTTGTCTAATACAGGTGTAGAAGTGTTTTCGGAATTCTCTATAACAACACAACCAGATGCATCCCCCATAACATTCACACTTGTTCTCATCATGTCTAGTATTCGGTCAATACCAGCTATTAGCGCAATTCCTTCTAATGGAAGATTTACTGCTGCCAACACCATTGTCAACATCACCATTCCAGCTCCTGGAACTCCGGCCGCCCCAATCGATGCTAATGTTGCCACTAGTGCAACCATTAACAGTTGAGTAAAGGAAAGATCCACTCCAAAGTATTGGGCAATGAACAAAGTCGCAATGCCTAGATAAATAGCTGTCCCGTCCATATTAATAGTAGCTCCTAATGGTAAAACAAAGCTACTTGTTTCTTTAGAAACTCCTAAATTTTCTTGTGTGTTTTTCATTGTCACAGGAAGAGTTCCTGCACTACTGCACGTAGAGAAAGCAACAGCTGCAGCTGGGAAAATTCCTTTAAAAAAGTGAAGAGGACTCATTTTTCCAAATGTCTTTACTGCGAGTGAATAAACGATTGCCACATGAATGATGGCCGCTACAGCCATGGCGATAATCACTTTAATTAACGGTAACAATATAGCTAATCCATAAGTTCCTACAATGGGTGCTAATAAACCGAAAATTCCTATTGGAACTAACTTCATTACAATTGCGGTAATCTTATACATGATTTCAGACAAGCCTTCAAAAAAGTGTAAGACAGGTCTTGCTTTTTCCCCTACGATGACAATTCCAATACCTAAGAAGATAGCAAAGAAGATAATTTGTAGAATAGATCCCGTAACTAATGACTCAAGCGGGTTTGTTGGAATGATATTTAATAAAGTATTAATGACACCTGGAGATTCTTTAGGTTCAGCAGCAGTTTCATTAAGAGTAATGTCTATTCCAGATCCCGGGGAGAATATCAATCCAGCACCTAATCCAATTGTAACAGCAAGGAGCCCAGTAATCAGGTAATAGGTGATTGTTTTGCCCCCTAAACGGCTCAACTTTTTCATATCCCCCGCACTGGTAATTCCAACGATAATGGTTGAAAGAATTAATGGCACAATGATAAACCTAATTAATCGTAAGAATAAGTCCCCAAGTGGTTGAACGATAGAAGCCTTTTCCCCCATAAATATTCCTACGAGGATTGCGAGAATAAATGCAACAGCAATTTGAAGCGTAAAATTCTTTTTCATCATTTTTCCTCCTTCAAATTTAAAATTGATTTAATACTTATCGTCTAAAAGCGATAATTTCAATCTCTATTTCTGCATCTTTGGGAAGACGGCTAACTTCAAAAGTTGCCCTAGCAGGATATGGTTCTGATAAAAATGTCGAATATACTTCATTAAAAGAAGAAAAGTCTTCTAACGATTTCATAAATACTGTTGCTTTGGCAATATGTTGATAGGAAAGTTCTGCAGTAGCTAGGATCGCCCCGATGTTTTTCATTACTTGTTCAGTTTGCAGACCAATATCCCCTTGAACCAATTCATTTGTTTCAGGATTAATGGGTAATTGACCTGAGACGAAAATTAGATTACCTGTATCAATCGCTTGTGAATAGGGACCTAAAGCGGAAGGCGCAAGTTCGGTTTTCAATTCTTTCAAGTGTAATCCTCCTTTAACAAAAATGATTAAAAACTAAAAACCACATATGACAACGCTTTCATTTAGACTTAGATTATTGCATTGTTATATTTCTAGGTCTAATCTTTTCATTCTTTTGCAGCCTAGGTATTTCAACTTCCACTGTATTAGGGTATTTGATTCCTGCCCCTGTATTTAAAACAACAACTTTATCAGTTGCTTTGATCCAACCATCTTTTCGTAATAGTCTTGCTGCTAGGAATGCTGCAGCTCCCTCTGGACAAACAAAAGCACCTTCTTTTTTAGAAATGAGCTTCAGTTCTTCAATGACGGCAAGATCATTCACGGATACAGCACAGCCTTCTGATTCATAAATAGCCTGTAAAACTAAGAAGTCACCTAAAGCTTTAGGTACATTAATCCCAAAAGCAATGGTCTCCGAATCATTCCAAAACTCTGATTCAGTTTTCCCTTCTTCCCATGCTTTCACGATTGGTGCACAACCGTCTGATTGAACGGCTACTAATCTAGGCATTTTTTCGCCAATCCAGCCTAATTGTTGAAGTTCTTTTAACGCTTTATAAATTCCTATTAGGCCAACACCCCCACCGGTTGGATAAAGGATCACATCAGGAACTTCCCAGCCCAATTGTTCAGCAATCTCCAATCCCATCGTTTTCTTTCCTTCAATGCGGTATGGTTCTTTTAACGTAGAAACGTCATATAGTCCATTATCTTTTACAGCCTGGCCTACAATTTTTCCGGCGTCACTAATTAAACCGTTTACTAAGTAAAGATTTGCACCAGCTACTGCACACTCATTTCGAGTGATCATTGGTGCATCTACTGGCATGACAATCGTGGAGGAGATTCCTGACTTTGCTGCGTAAAGAGACCAGGCTGCTCCAGCGTTACCATTCGTTGGCATCGCCAATTCTTTAACTCCTAATTCCTTTGCCTTTGATACTCCTACCGCAGCCCCTCTAGCTTTAAAGGTGCCGGTTGGAATGATACCTTCATCTTTCATATATAACTCAGGAATATCCATGTCTTCACCCAGTTTTTTCATTCGTACTAAAGGGGTCATTCCTTCCCCCATCGATACGATATTTTCCTCCTTAAGCAATGGCAAAAGTTCATGATATCGCCAAAGATCATTTCTTCTTCCAATGAGGTCAGACGGCTTCCAATTTTCTTTCATACTAGTGAGGTCGTACTCGACTAGCAAAGGCGCACCACATTCGCAAAGCTGTTGAACTTGATTCACGTCATACTTTAAAGAACATTTTGGACAATATAGATGGGAAACGTAGCTATATTTCATGTTTCTTCCTCCTCTTGCTATATATGTATTACTTTATAATTTATAGTATCACAATTATGGTCAGTATTTTCTAAATATTTAAAAAACAACCTATGACTCTTTCTTATCGGATGTATTAAGATTCTTAATAAATGAATCTATTTCATAATTCCTGTTCGTTTAGTGAAAAACGAATGTTCCGTTTATTAAAGTTAGATAACGTTCGATATAAAACGTAAGTTATATTTAAAAGTAGGTTTATTATTCGTTTTTCGTTTAGTAATTGTACATTATGAAACTCACTAAAGTAGTTGGACATTTTTGGTCCCCAAAGACTGGCGCTTTGATTCCATTAAAATATGGGAAAATCGCAGAGCGTTTCTATTAATCTCCTTTATTCAATAAAAAAAGCACTAGAATCTAGTGCTTTTGCTAAACTATTAAATATTCAACTCGTGGTCAAAACAAAAAGATGCACGGGGACGGTTCTCTTGCTTCCGGAGCACTAGAACCGTCTCTTTGCTTCAAAAATCTCTACCATAAACAATTCTTTATTGTTTTATTATTTTTTAAAAATAAAAGGGATATTCTATGATTATTTTTATAAAAGGACTGCAAAATAAGAAAGTAGGGATTTTTTAACAAAGGAGGAACACCAATGTCCAAAGACAAGCAGACACCTTCACCAGAGGTAGACCAAAAGAAACTTTTAAATGATAAAGTGGAGAAAGCTCGTCAAAACAATTTTGAAGATAACCACATTCGAAGAGTGACTCCAAACGGTGCCCAAGGCGAATAAGTTTTTTCTCAGAAGCAGAATATCATTTATTCGTGATATTCTGCTTTTTATGTTCAGTTAGTCTAATAGGAATATCCCTTTTGGAGACACTTTTAGTGGAACAAGCAAAACAGCTGCACCGATACAGCCCCTAATACTATTAGTATTTACCTTCAACTTCAGTGCTCGTTAGATAGTTATTTGTATTTAAAAAATGCGAATCCTTCTGGAAAATTAATCCTCGTTCCTTTAAATAAAATACTTCAAAATCTATTCCAAGATTATGTCTTATTAACCCACATTAGGCATCTATTTTTTATTTAATATTTTTGATTATCTTCAACATCATCCCTGCTGCGACATTTTGCCCAAAAAACTGATTAGTTGTTCCTGTAAAATATAGGTCGGTCTTTGGATGGTAAAATGAAAAAGCACCTGTCTGCCCCCAATGTCCTATCAATCCATTTTTAAATTCTTTAATAGATATAGGTTGATTTGCAATTCCAACCCCATAAAAGAATAATCCTGGACCGAAAAGGATTTTCCATTCTTTAAGCTCAGTGAAATATTCTTTCGGAAAAGAACTGTCCATTGAAAAATGCCTTTAAAAATAGCATAGATTCCTTCGCAGTTGATACAATGCCTCCTTCTGGTCCGATAGATGACATATATTGGGGAAGATGGAGTTCCTTATCTTTGTAATACATAGTGGCAGGTTTTTCATCATTCACATCTTCAAATAAGTACGTTTCCACTAAATCTAGTTCATCAAAAATAAATTCTTTGAAAACCGTATGGATTTCTTTTTTAGTTATTGTTTCAATAATTCTACCTAAAAGTTGATAATTTGTATCAGAGTATTGAGCCCTTTTTCCAGGTGCGAATTTCGGTTTCTTTTTTTTGGCACTCGCTATTACTCTTCCAAAACCCCAACTTTGATCTTTTCCTGTCACTAATTCCTTCACCGCCTCAGAGGAAAAGTAATCAGGTATTCCTGACGTATTAGACATTAAATGTTTGATTGTTATATCTTTGGAGTAATCTATACCTTTATATATGTGGAGTTCATGTAGAATTTCATCCGTAAAATATTCGGAGATTTTATTTTCTAATTGTAAGTAGCCTTCTCTTCTTAATAGTAGTAATACAGTTGTTACGTATAATTTTGTAACACTTGCGATAAAATATGGTTTATTTTCAGATAGATTTCCTGCCCCGTATAAGAGCGATAAAGAACTGTCCCCATTTTCAACACATAATACAGCACCATATATATTTTTCTTTGATACCGAAGTTGAAACTAAATCAGCAACAAATGATGAATCAATTGTTCTTAGCAACTATTATAGCCCCCTCTCAATTAAATTATCCTTTGCTTTGGATCTTCTCTAATTATATTCACAAACTATATACTTAAAGCATTTTTCTTGTTCAACTATTGATCGTTAGTACAAAAACATTTCAACAAAATAGCGCTAATCCCTTCTTGGATCAACGCTCTCCGTTTGTTCAATAAGGTTGAACTCATTTGGCATTTTCATTATTTATTTTTTTGTTTCTTATAATACTATGAATGATCAGTCCGATTAGAAATAAAGTTAATGATGTGAATACGATTCCATAGCCTATTTCCTGATTGGTATAGTTTTGATAAACATATAGTGACATCGACGCAGAGCTTATTATTAAAGCAAATATTGTTAACGAATGGGTTTTTACTTTTCTCAAGAAAACTCACCTCTTTCTTCTTCAATACTCCTTCTTCTTTACTTCAACAAGAGAAAGACGACAACCTTCATTCAGCTATCTCACCCGTTAGCCGAAGACAAATGAAGGTTCTTGTGCTATCAATTCATTTGGAAAAAACATATATCTATTCCTTTTCTTGTCCTAAAAACACGGTACTTTCGTCTACAAAACAAATAGGATTGCCAAAAGGATCTTTGGCATAAAAACATCTTTCTCCCCAAGGTTGAGTTTCAATCCTCTCATCAATTGGACACCCGGTCATTTTTACACGTTCATACACTTTTTCAAGTTCAGAATTGTTGTTTTTTTCTTCTTCAAGCAGTTCAATAATTCTCTTGTTTTGTTTCAACTGCTCTCTTAACAATGCAATAATCGTACTTATTCCTATAATAATAATCAGTATCATTACCCACATAAAATTCCCCTCCCATACCCACGCATCTATTAAAGAATTCTGATTCGTTAGCACAATAAAGAAATGCCATTAATTCACAGAAACTCTTAACCCCTATAAACCTATTTTATAGCTGCTGAATTTATATACGGCTGTTAAAAGAGTTAAGTTTCATAAAATCAAATAATAACCATTTTTCCAAGAGTCGTTACAACAATAGGACATCTTCCGCTAAACTGTTCCGTTAGTACAATAACACTTCAACAAAAAAGCGCTAATCCCTTCTTGGATCAACGCACCCGTTAGCTTAACATCTTTATACCATTCATTAATTTCTTCTTCTTTAAAGTCATATCCCCAAAAAAACCGCTCCTATGTGTTTTTATCTTTCTCCTATTCATAACGAATGACAAATTGAAAAGTCACACTTTTATTTATTTTAAATATCAATTTATAATCTGGTAATGCCCAATCATTATGTGCTGTTGAATGAGTATTGGCATTGTCTAATTCTTTTACCAATTCTTCAAAAAACTCTTTATCATCAATAGTTGTAATCATTGCATATTGTTCGGTCTGCTCCTGATTTTCCAAGGACAACTTTAGCATCAACAGAAAGAAGCTAATCTTCTTCTTAAAGATTAGCCCCGTTACTTTAAATGAATATCATTACAAGTTGTTATAATGCCATTTATTCTCCAATTTCTAGTAAAATACAAACTTACCTGATAAATAGCTAATTTCTAAACCCTAGACTTTGCCGTTTTCAGTATATTCATAGAAACGCTGCCATCCTTGTGCAAGAAAGCACAGTTTTACGTATCGCTTCCTAAAGATGATTTATTATAAACCACCGGAGTCTTAAACCGCCATTCTATCCACGTTTTTTCAACTGTCACTAGTTCAGTTATAAAACGACTTACATTAATTCTGCTAGTTTTACCCGGATTGAATAATGGACTTCTTACAGGAGATTCGAAAATTTCATAAGAACTTTCTTCATCATGGTTAACTAATGTATCAGGTCGGACGATAGCCCATTCTATCTTTTCATCCTCTTTACCAATCTCGCGTATCAGATGATTTGCTGCCTTGATGTTATCACGATGAGGTGGAAGCAAAAGCTCTAGTACGGAAAAGATGATTTTTTCTCCTGTTGAATTTGCCTCTCCCGATATAGTATTTGTATAGCCTGTCGTACCCATAAGAATGATCTTTACTTTTTTGTTAGCATTGTTTTTGACTGTCTCACATACTCTTTTAATTGCATCAAACACTAAATTACGAGGATTACCAAACATTCCTTTGGGTGTAACATTGTGACCAAGACACAAAATAATGACATTGCATTCACTTATAAGGGTATTCAACTCAGAATCATCTATTTCGTTGATATTTCCCTTAACGATTTCCACTAATGGATTTTCTTCTAGGTGATTAAACAGAACTGCGCTTTTTCTAATGAAAATCCGAGTATTAATTTTCCTTTTGATTAATTGATTGACCACTAGTTTACCAGTAGCTCCGCTGGCCCCAAGAACTAATACTCTCATTTTCCACCACCTCCGTTTCTCACGCCGCGGTTGGAGAGTCACACTACCTTATTCGGGCAATACAAATACTGTATTTCATCATGCTTCCTCCTCTTGCAATATATGTATTATCCTATTATTCAAAGTATCACAATTATGTTCAGCGTTTTACTAATATTTAAATACTGTAATATCATTTGTTTTTTCCTATCCACATCAAGTTGATAACGGATAGTTATATTAAATATGCCATTTTCAATTCTATCTAAGGGTTTCTTCAATAAGAAAGGTGCGTTCTCCTTCTTGAGATCGCACCCGTTACTTTAATAATTGGCTCTGTTAAAGGTTAGTGTTGATTTTTTGATACCTATCTAGCAGTTGATTTACGCGCAAGTCGTAGACTCCTGCGGGAGTAGCGTTGGCCTGGAGACCCCACAGGCGAAGCCGAGGAGGCTCCAGCCACGCCCGCGGAAAGCGGAGACTTGCGCGGAAATCAACAGCGGTCTTTAACAGAGCCTAATAATTAATAATATACTTAAAGGTGTTTAATACTTAAACCTAAATAAATCAAACTGGAAACTGCAATAAATCCAATAAAAAATAATACTTTATTTCTGTTAGACCAATTTTTCATCCAACCCCATCTTTTACGGTCTCTATCTAACAACAAAAAATCAATCACTACTGTTAAAATAATCAAAAGAAAGACTAAAAAAGGAACCATAAGTTCTTTTACCTCCTTCAGTATCCATTACAGACTATTACAAATTACACCATATTTTTATTGACTAAACTGCTTCATATATACAATAACACTTCAACAAAAAAGCGCTAATCCCTTCTTGGATCAACGCATCCCGTTACTTGAATAAGAAAATTCACGAATTAATCATTACTTTCAAACTCTATTGCACTTGATATTAAACTTACATCTTCTTTATCATTAAAGTAATCTTGAAGTTTCTCAACTGATCTGTTATCTATTTTGAACGTTCCGTTTTTGTCTGGTAAAAGTCGTTGAATATACCCCTCACCATCCTCATTAATCCAAAGGTGATAATTTTTGTATTTATTATCCTTTAGTCCTAAAATAAATGACAATAAAGGTTTAGTAGTAATAACCTCTCCCTCTAGTTCCTTAGCATGGTTGACTGTATCAACAAACATTTCAATTGTTTCCTCATTATCAATAAATTCATCCTTTGGCTTTACACCACCATCATTTTCCCAATAATTTAGATCTACTCGCTCCACATTATTAACATCAATAGAGGAACAGGCAGCTAATAAAAATATTAAAAAGAATAATAAGTGCCATTTTCGCATTTTCGTCCTCCTCCTTTCTTTTTAAATTACCCTAAAAATCCATACTATTATTGATTTATGAGCAGGTTAGTCAAATTAGAAAAAAAAAGAGCTTTAACCAAACTGGTCTCTAACTCTTGCTGCCGTTACTTCACGCCCTTGAAAAATAAATTCATAGAAACCATCATTAACCCCTTTAAACCAAATTCAGCACCTATAAAATAGATACGGCTATTAAAAGGTTAAAGTTTCAAAAAAACAAATAATAACCATCTTTTAAGAAGTCGGTACAACAACAGGACATCTTTCGAATTCAATAAAGAAAGGTGCTAATCTTGCTAAGATCAGTACCTCTCCTTGTTTCATATTCGCTCCAAGTTTGTTGAATAAGCAACTATTCCAGTGGCTATTCTAAACTGGATTTCTTTTTCCAATAAATTCCCTCCTTGATGAACGTACGGTTTATAACTCTATACTACCTCTTTAAATACAATAAGTTGATAATTCCTTGATAAGGATATAAAAAGGATCTTTGGAAATCGTCAACACGAATTAACATTAAAAATAGAGTAATTCTTTCGTACATAAATATATTATCAGTAACTTCTAAAAAATATGGTAGATACCTAGTATACCAAAAGCTCTTCTTGCTCTTCTTCTACAGTCTACGCTTAAAGACTAAAGTTACCTATAGTCCTCCAAGACTCGCTACGAGTGAATGGCTAGTTCTTACTCGACGGGAATCCCACCCGCTTTATGATACGACCTAGGCTCGGCCGCACAAGCATCCGTTAGTTGAAGAAATTTACTTTTCACCTTTATTCTCTTTGATAAATTCTAATAGTTCAGGCGATTTTATGTAATAAGCCATCATTTCATCTTTGTGTATTACCTTAAAAATGCTATTACTATCATAGATAATATGAATAATTTTCTCTGGATTTACATAAAACCCAATGCTAGAGTTCGAAAATTCTTCGACCAAAGGAACTGTTCGAACTAATATATTTTCTTCCACTTCATCAATAAAGGTTGCGGTATTATGCAAATCAACAATCTTTCTTATCTCATCTTCTTCTTTTAAGTCACCACTATTAACAACTATCCCATTTTCACTAATGATAAATTGAATTTCTTTAACACCCTCAATAGGTTTTATTTTATTATTTGAACATGACGTGAAAACAAATAACATTAAAAACATTACTATAAATATATTATATCCAGACATTTTCATTCACCCCTCGATTATCTCCCAATACTTCTACAAGAACAGCTACCAATCCTGCTTAGATCAGTAGCTGTTCTTCTTCAATATTCGCTGCAGATAGCTTAATAACCAAAAGGTTTCGGAAACTATCTCAATTAGTTATTAAAGCCACAGTGACTATCTAATGAAATTAATGGCGTTTATTTATTTCAAAAAGGATTTCGCCATTTTCAGAATGACCAGTTACAATTCGTTCAGGTTCAAAGTCGTGTATTAAAAAGTAAGTCTTGTTACCATAAGAATCCTCGATAATATTTGCAGGAATAAGTTCATTACTCACTTGAACTTTTACCGTTTGAATATCAGGATTATTTATATCTCCGAAACTAATTAAACGGTTCTCCTGACTTGGTAAAAATTTAAAAAAATAAGTTAAATCATCCGTAAAAGAACGTGGAGTTTTCCATGATGAATTTAATCTTTCCCATCCCTTTTTATCATTTTTTACAAAAATATCAATGACTGGGATAGTGTATTCGGTATGCAAATTACTGTTGGTCAACTTATCGGGATTTGCTTTAGAAACTATAATTGCAAATTCATCTAATTTTTCAATATGAATTATTTCTTTTGCCTGATAATAAGGCATTTCTTGCTCTAATGCTTTCTCTAATGTTAGTGGTTTATTACCATAGAAAACAAACCAAATAATTGTAATTGCTATTACTGGAAAAAATAATAAAGTGAATTTTTGCTTCATATATTTCCCCCTTTTTCATAACAGGTTATTGAACTATTCTGCTTCTTTCCTTCTACAAGAGCTGTTACCAATCATGATTCGATCAGTAGATGTTCTTCTTCAATATTCGCTATCCGATTCCTTAATAAGCAATAACTTTTTAGCATACACAAGCTATCTTTTAAATAAAAATATTTGTTTTAATTTTAAATAATCTACTATTTGTTTCGCAATAATATAGCAAAATAAAAAACCGAAAAATAAAAGTATTGTCATAATGATACCTACATACGGATACGGATTAATTGGCAATAAAGTTAAAATAAATTGCTGTACATTGAAAAATACATATCCGAAAACAACGGTTAAAACACCTACTATAAATTTCGCTTTTATATCCAAAGTCTACACCACCTTGATAATTGTATAGAATTAATCAAAGTTCTCCCCGCTTTTTACTCAACTAAAATGCGTTAGTTAAATGAATCAATTTCATAATTAAGGTTCGTTTATTGAAAAACGAACATTTTAGTATATTACATAATAATACGTTAGCGAATTAGGTTAAAATATTGCAGAAATAGATGCTATCATTCGTTTTTGTATAGTAGTTGAATCCACCCCTTAAGTCTGCAGTGGTAGTTGTTGACGTTCTGGATGTGATAGAGGCCTTTTGTGCGAACTTTCCCGTCGGAACTGAATTGATATACATCTAAACTTTTACAGCCGCATATGTTTTAAAGGTGCGCCAAGTAAAACACTAGTGATGGTATTTTCATCCTACTTTCTTATATCATTAAGATTAAAACTTTTTATTACTTTGTTTTTAAAATTAATCACTACTTCTCCATTCAACAATTCACTATTTACCATTGACTTCTACTCTCTGACCAATTTCTTTTAATTTTCTTTTTTTATTAAAATACATATTTGTTAATGTAAATGGAAAGCCCACTACGTCGATCGCAGTTTTTATGAATTTATCCGTTTTCATTTATTTCATCTCCTTCAAGGAAAATAATACCTTAAATATGTTTCCTGTGATTGATTAATTTGAATTTACTGGTAAATATATTAATTCCACATTAGTGTAATAAGAATGGGTACCGCCGTAGCATCCCTATCTTTAACTAAAGCTTTCCATTTTTTCAACAATAACTTATTAGTTCACTTAATTTAGAACTCTGGTACAAACGCTACCAGTTTGTTATTGCCTCCCTTTTACATACAATATCTTTATATAGAATAGATAAAATAGAAATCCTTTTTTTTACAATTATGTTCCTTTACTTCAATAACAAAGGTGCGATCTCCTCCTTTAGGATACGCACCCGCTTAGCTCAAAAAGTGCTAAGGATATATATATTTTTTTAGTCTACAATTGGAATTATCTTAAGTGAAGTAAAAGAAACACCATGAAATGCATAAAATAAACGAGATTTTTCTGTTATAGGTACTTCTTTTTCCTTACCATCACCAAGTATTTTTATTTGTTTGATACTTTCATCGTAAGCCTTTCCTGCTACAATTGAAATATTTGTCCCTTGGTGAGTCTCAATATTAAATCCCATTGTTGAAAAAGTACTCCCGTCATCATCAAAACCAATAAATGGCTGTCCTCTATACCAACTAAATCCCTTCTTACTTTCTATTATACTCGCAACACCTAACGCTTCCTTAAGTTCAAAAAACACAATCGTTTCACCACTATATTCCTCAACAGATAATAAAATTGCATTGGAACTCTCTTCTTCCAATCCATTTTTAATTGCATCTTCCTTTGTGTTATACCATTTAGTGTTGTCTTGAGTGCAACCTACCAACAAGGTAATGGAAAAAAATAAAAGAAATAACTTCTTCAACTATATCACTTCCCCTAAAATAGTTTATTTGCATTTTGACAGGACTCACGGAGATGTTCAATTTCCAGTTCTGTGGTCATTTCATTCAAGTCAATATCTCCAAAGTAGCACAACAATATATTATATAAAAAACAATAGCTTTTTAAAGTCAGAGGAGAATACCCCTCAATCAGTTTATCAAGCTGGTATTAATACCTTATTAAAGAATAGATCCCAAATTGTTTTAAATATCCTACTTATTGACTGTCTTTCTTTGTTTTATCAAGGAATTTAACAGCTTCTTCAATATCATAAGTTTTTAATATTAATTGTTTCAGTTCTCCACCACCAGTTTCGAAAATAAGTACTGCTGGAGCTTTTTCTATTTCATATTTAGGATACTTTTCCTTTGCAGTAGCTAAGTTTGTTAAATATTCTGATTTTACAACAGAATAATCGTTGCTAAAAAATTTACTAAACTTTTCAATAATATTTTCTTCGCCTTGAACAATAAGCAAAAAGAATTTCGTATCAGCTTTTTCATTAGAAGAACAACCTATAATCAAAGCTAACAATAAAAACGAACATATTAGAATTAATCGTTTCATTATAACTCCCCCAAAAGCTTTCACAATCTTTTTTAAAATTAGCTTGTGCTATTACTTGAACCGAATGTTACCAAAAGATAGCCAAAAAAGAAGACGATTTCCACTATCAAACTTCTAGAACCTTAACCTTAAGTATGTAAAAAACTATTAAATGGGTAATACATTAAAAAATGCATCTCCCTGATTTCCGTGTTATTATACTTAACTATAACACTAAAGTATCGTACGAAATTTATAAATATAAACAGTTGTAAGAACACGTTTCTAAGTGGACATTGTTCCTCTCCCAGGGCACTGAAAAAGTAATAGTTTTTTAAAAAGAAGATAATTAAGGGGGTAAACTATGTCCCCAAACACATTAGCATCGCTTAGAAACGATTCTGGAGCCTCGTTTTTTGGGCATTCATTTTAATTTTTAAAAATTAGAGACTATTTCAGTGGCCTCTTCCTGTCCCGGTGTCCAACCTTGTTGCAGTTAAGCTCCCGTTAGTTTAATAACTTTTGAACATTATCTAAAATATAGTCTCTTAACAATAAAAGTTCATTTCTATCAAAATCATAAGTATCTTTGTCATTCGCATAACTATCTACTACTTTTTTAACAGTACTACTCATCTCTTTAGGAAGTGTTAATAATCCCCATTTTCCAGCTTCTTGCTTTGAAGAAATTACTCCTTCTTTTAAATACCAAAATACTCTAATCAAATTTAACGTAGAATAAATCGGGTCGGCTTCAATATTTTTTAAACACTCCTGAAAATCACTTAATATTGACGATAAATAATCTGACCTTGGAATTAAAGGAAAGACTTCTTCAATAGGTTTGCCATCTACACATATTCCTCTATGGTTAGTTATAGTTATATGAGCAGCTAAATCTGTATCAGTGTTACTATCTCTATTTAAAAATTTGTATGTATTTTTTGACAAATCATTTTCATATCTTTCTCTCCAGAACTCACTATAATGAAAATCAAATGGACAAGGATGTTGCCAGTCTATTAATTGTTCTTTATTTATAAAACTAATTTCAATTGGAAATGGGGAATTAGAATAGGTTAAAAAGAACTTTGCTAATTTCCTTTTAGTTACAACTGTCAATGATTTATTTGTGATAACCAAAACATCAATATCACTACTGTTAGGGTTAAACCCTCCCATCGCTAATGACCCGTGTATATAGAAACCGATGAAATCATCATTTATTATTTCGATAATCTCTTTATGTAGTTTGTATATAAAGTATTTTATATCTGTAGAACACGTTTCCCAATTATAAACCATTTATAATTCCCCTTACCTGATTTCATTATCCTGCCCGATTGCTTAGTACCAATTATCCCAAATATTGGACATTCACTCAAGATATATTGACCATAAAAAAAGAAGCTTACCGTGTTGGAGATAAGCTCCTATTGCGTTGAATAAGCGTTGTTATTAGATTACACCATCTTCAAGGAATGTAATTATTCTTTGAATAGTATCTAGGTTCACTTCGATCCCAATTGGAAATACATGCGAAGGGAAAGTGTGTCCAATGTCAACATTTGATAGTATAGGTATATTCGTATCACCAATTATTTCAATAAGTAATTCATCGAGTGAAAATGGCGAACCTAAATCATTGAAATGTTCATGCTTTCCAATAACCAAGCCTGCAATTTCATCAAAAACTCCAGCAACCTTTAACATACTTAGTGACCGTTCTTGAATAGCCATATCTTTAAAGGAGTCTTCAATAAATAGAATTGCTCCTTTTAAATTAGGAAAGTATTCTGAACCAATAAAGCCAGACATCGTATTTAAATTTCCACCAATCAATTTGCCTGTGGCATTCCCTTCACGTAGCGTTATCCATCCATCATTTTTGGCCATTTCTTTTCCTCTATCTTGTAAGTTCCAATCTAACCTTTCCTCTGTCCATTCCAAGGGTACTTCTAGCGAGAACGGAGCCCTCTTTTTTAATTTCACTATGTCTTCAAAATACTCTTTACCCTTTGATATCATTTCTGGAAATTCACCGAAAGAAGGTATAATGGCAGGACCATAAAAAGTGGTTAATCCTGTTTTAGTATAGATTCCTAATAAAAGAGCTGTAACATCACTGTACCCCATTACAACTTTTGGTTTACTTTTTAAATATTCGTAGTCAATATAAGGTAATAAGGAATTGGAATTAAGCCCTCCAATTGTACTTATAATTGCTTTTACCTCGTCATTATATATTAATTCATTTATTTCTTCGGCTCTTTCTATAATTGAACTTGAACGATAAGCTTGTATTTTATTCGAGCATGAACCTTTAATTATTTCAAACCCCATTTTCTCCAACTGATTTAACCCTCTTTGGTACCTCTCCCTAAAAAGAACTGGTGCTGGAGACGATGGAGTAATAATGCCAACAGTATCTCCCTTTTTTAAAGCTTTTGGTTTTAACATTGGATAACAACCTTTCATCGTCCATTTCTCATTTCATGTTGAACTATACTGCCCTTTTGCTTAATACCAATTATTTCAAATTCCTTTGTGCAACTCAATCTTTTTTTCGCAAAAAAAAGACACTTTCCTTGTTTCAGAAACGCGCTCGATTCTGGAATAATCCAAGAGGGTGAACACCTATACCCATGTTCCGTTCAAGATCTTTTATGGTTTTTACTTAACTATCTTATAAATCCCTTTTCGATCGCGGAGTTCGCATCCATTTTTCTCAAAGATTTTAATCATGTAAGAGTTGTTCACATCGGTGCTGCCAACATAATAGTTGGCCTGGAATTTCTTGAGTAATACCAGACTGATTTTATGGATATTCCCCCCCAGTCCTTGTCCTCTTAGATTAGGGAGAACGCCAAAGTAAAATAATCTTCCTTCAGTCCCTATTTCAATATGAGGAATACTTATCCCAATTATAACTTCATCATTAATGAAATAATAACAATGCCGGCGCCACTCCGGTCCCAATTCATTGTTGAGCGAATTCATGACTTGGTCAATAGGCTGCCTTATATTTTTATTGGCAGACCTCGATCGGCAAAGGTCGTATAATTTTGCATATTCATTGTCATCCATCAATCCTTCTGAAAGAGAATGCCAACCAAATTGATCATCAATTTCCGGTAAATCCGCCAGTTTCCTTGTATACTCAACAATACTTGAAATCTTGCGAAACTTTTTTTCGAGTAGCCAGCTTTCAAAACTTTCATCCATAAGTAAAGATAAATAGCCGATCCTCAGGTGGCCCCATTCCTCCAAGATTTGTGTAAAATGATGTAAGTATGCTTCTTTTGGAATATTATCTTTTTTGATTTGATCAACAAGCCAATATTCTTGTTTGTTTTTGATGATATTAAATAAGTTCAAGTTGTTACCCCCTTTAATAGCATAGGTATCCTCTCGCAATATGCTCATAATGAAATTGCCTGTTGTTCTGGTCTTTTACAGATTTTAGAATCTGTTAACTCGCTAAGACAGGTAGCATATCTCGAATAGGTCTTGCAGATGCGAAAATGACCTCAATACCCGCTTTTGTCAACTCCGACAATGAATGACGTATCTTGCTAGATACTGGTTGTCCTTTAAAACAAACTGTTCCATCTAAATCAAAAACAAATTTCAATAGTCTCACTCACTTTCATATTAAGTCTTTAAATTTTACTGTAAAAAAAAGTAATTGTCTTCTTATTCAACTATCCCGCTGCTAGTTAGTTCAACAAGCGATAAAATTTACGTACCCAATAGCAAAAATATGTTTACTCTTTTAAATCTGCCTCAATTGATTCCCTTTCTTCTTTTTCTTTTAAATACTTTTCATAAGCCAACTGAACTTCATCTACGCTTCCAGTTGGTACTGCTTTTTTATGTATATCATTTAACAACATGTATGACCTAAGAATAATTCCCAATACTATTGTACCTAAAATATAAACACCAATAGGTCCAAAGAAAATCAAAATACCTAAAATACCTGCCAACAAAATAGATCCTAATAATTTCATTACATTCATCCTCCCCTTCATCTACATTACTACTTCTATACTTCAATAAGAAAAAGCCAATCTCCTTCTTGAAGATTAGCAACCGTTTGTTGAACAAGACTTTTTGAATTTATAAAGGTCTTTCCTATAAATATATTCAATCACCCACCTTATACACTTTACCTTGTGCATAAATAAATTCGTTTATATCTTCACCTTTTATGGAATAAACACTTGTTCCTTTACTAACAAATGTTGCCTCTCCATCTTTCAACTGATACTCAGGATTGTCGACTTCCTCACTTCTGGTAACAGAGAAAGTAATTTCACCTAATTTTATTCCAATATCACTTTCAGTAATTATGGTTGTTTTCTCCTCATTTAAATAATATTTGTTTCCGTTCCAAGCAATAGCATCTACCCAGTCCACTGCCACTTGCATCTTATCGATTTCCTTTTCACTTACGACAGAACACCCAGCTAGCAGAAAAACACTAATAGAAAATAAAGCGAAAAGTATTTTACTCATAGTCTCTCTCCTTTTTTAATTGACGTTTTTACTGTAAATGTTGTTGTGCTAAGCTGCTTCGTTAGCTTAATAACTCCCACAAAATAGGAGCTTATCCTTCTTTAAGATAAGCCCCCTTTAGTTCAATATGAATTTATAATAATGGAGGACTATCAGATAGACAAATCGATAAATTCTAGTTCAGTTTCTGCTTCTGCTTTCGAACGATAAACGGTAATTTTATCATAGGGTTTCAAGTTGTATTGCCACGTTCCTATATTAATGAGAAAATCTTTTTCGTTTTCTGAATTTATATAGCACTCTAAATCCCTATTGATATAACAAATTGGTGCGTCACTTTCCGAATCACACTTTTGGTAAACAGTTCCGATAATTCCACCTTTACTATCTTTTGCCATAATATCTACATGTGGAACCGTAAAAAACTCTAAATGTGGAATATCATCGTCAAAGATAAATTGAATATCATAATCGCTAGCACATTTTTGATACTCTTCATTTTTATATTGAGCACTCATAGGAAAAATTGTTGTCCCTGCTAGTATAACTTCAGTATCTTCTATATTTACATTTATGGCTCCAATTAATTCTGTTCTATCTAGATAAACTTTTCGCATCTCAACCTCCGTTTAATCTTATTTTAAATTAAATGCTCATTACTTTTGTGATTTCTTATTGATACAGATAGGTAAGGGTTTGAAATTATCGCTCCCTTATCCCCCTGTTCACACCAGTACGTGCGACTTTCACCGCATACGGCGTTCCAACTATTTGGACATGGGGACAGGAAGAGGCCACTGAAAAAGTCCAACTTTTAAAAAGTAAAAATAATGTGCAAGAAAATGACGCTCTAGATTCGCTTCTAAGCGACGTTTCTGTGATAGGTAGACATTTTTGACCCCCTAAAAAACATTGTTTTTTAAAAAAGGCGACTTTTTCAGTGGCCTCGGACAGGAACATCGTCCACCCCCAATTGCATAAAAGGCATCTACTAATAAATATAAACTGTTGTAAGAACACGTTTCTAAGTGGCATTGTTCCTGTCACGGTGTCCAACTGAACAGTACCTTTCCTTGTTTCATATTCGCACCTGTTAGTTCAAAGTCTTAGGTTACTATTTTTAATAATCTTTTTGGTACAAGATAGATTCTTCCTGTATTTCTTTCATCATATCCACCCAATAATTACGAGTAATAATAGAAGTCACTACATAATATTGACTAGATATTTTTCTCCAAGCTAAAGTAGTGTTATATATTGGTTCTAATACTTCACGTTCTTCTGCTGAAAAGGTTATCATATCTAATCTATCCAAGTTAGCTTCTATAAAATTATCTTCTATATAAACTAAATCACTTGCCATTAAATACGAAGTTGTCTTAGTCGCATTCTCTAAACCTTTAGCACGATTAGGGTATATCGATCTAGCCATTTCTTCGATTTCATAACTAGCATGTTCAATTGTCTTATAAGCACTTTTTAATTGTATCCATTGTGCATAAGGAATTTGATTTTCATCCATTGCAGTCGTTAATATACTTGAGGCGGTATGAATTTCAATCTGAATGGCATGGACCTTTTCCATTAAAAGTGGATTTAAATAGTTATGTAGATTACTTACTTCTTGATGTTTCTTATAACCATAAATGGCGGCAATAAATAATAGAAAAACTAAAAAATAAAACTGTTTTTTTGATAAATTCATCATAAAAAATTTCCTCGATTCTAAAACTATTCAATATTAATTTCTTCAACAATCGCACCCGTTACTTAAATAAGAGTGATACAATAAAAAATCCAAATATGATTATAAGAGTAAGAATTCCAGTACCTTTCCAACCTAAACTACCTACTAAATCAGCTAGGTTTCTACTGTTTGCTCTATTAAAAGCATCATTCATATTACCAGTAGGATTTCTTTTTAATTCCTCCTGTCTCAACCTCTCTCTCTTTTGTTCAGGAGTTTCTTTTTTATCATTACTCATCATTTTCCCCCTTTAAAACAAAAGCACCCGTTTAGTTGAAGTGAAGTTTTTCACATACTCAATATCTAATCCAAAAATAGTAACACTACTAAAATTTATTGTTTTGAGTTTGCTTTAAAGTAATTATAAAAGCAATACCACCAAAAAAAGTTATCAATGACACTACGATAGTTGAAGTGCTAACTATACTATCTAAATGATACCAAATCGCATAAATTGAACCACTAACTAACCCAATCATCGCCGCATAGGTTTCTACCGTATAATTTGTTAATAAGTACCGAATAAGCCTACTGGTCAAAAGAACTCCTAACACTATACCAGAACCAATCGCTAAAATTATCGGCAAATCAAAGGACATTAATGATGCTGTTGCTATATCATATATACCTAATATAATCAGTATTAAAGCACCGCTTATTCCTGGGAGAACAAGAGCGGTACTTGCAATAAACCCTGCAACGGCAAAGAATATATAGTCGGCAATAGCTAAATTATTTAAATCCATTTGATTTATGCCACTTAAAGGTTGACTTAATACTACAATGCTTAAAAACAAGAACATTATTATGTAATGTTTTAATTTAATTTTGTTTTTTGAATGATTGAGTGTTTCTTTCCAAAGGTAAGGCAAGAAGCCTACAATAATACCAATAAAAAACATAAGCGTTGGTGTGCGATAGTAACTTAATAAATAATTGATAATAAAGATAGAAATAGCAAATCCAATGACCATACCTGTCCCAAATGTAAATAGAAAAGGTAAAGCCTCTCTTCTATGTTTTGTTGTCAAAATACTTAACGAATATATTAGTCGTTCATAAATTCCTAAAATCATAGCAACTGTACTGCCACTAATACCAGGAACGGTTTCTGTTATTCCAACCGCCATGCCTCGAAATATAATACCTAACATTCTTTTCAACACCTTAATGTTTTTAATTTATTTATTATAATCTTATTATCACAATTATAATTTTAATATAAATTTTATTTTTTTTTAATAAAAGTAGCGTTCCTAACAGCTAAACTAATCTGCCATGTTACTTCAACAAAAGTAGCTACTAATCCTGCTAAGATCAGAAGCCTATTAAGCTAACCTGCCTCTATTGCTTAATACCAATTATTTCAAATTTATTTTTGCAACTCAATCATTTTTTTCGAAAAAAAAGACGCTTTCCTTGTTTCAGAAATGCGCCCGATTGCGGAGGATCAAGATAATATTAATGATTGCTGCCTTTATCTTGTTTAACTAACGCTCCCATTTACTTAAGGAAGCTACAAAATAAATTAAAAAGGGCTTATCAGAACTCCTATTAAACCTAAAAAACAACCAATACCTAAAAAAGCAATTGCAACTTTAATATTCATCCTGCTATTATTTACAAATTCATTTGAAAGTATATGGCCAATTTTAAAATTTTTAAAACGTTCTAAAACGAATAAAACTGAATAGAAGCAAGAAGACAAAAAACTAACGATAAAATGTACAAAAATTTAAACCATTCCAGTTTGATCCTCTCCCTATAACTCAACTTATTGCACATTTCTTACATGAACAGCGATTATTAATCTGCAATTACTCCCGATTACAAAACAGGAGAGAGCACTATCAATTTTTATTAAGCACCTAATGCTAGTTATTTAGGGTACTTAATATTTTTTCTCTTAACCTATTTGCTCTTTTTTCATTTTTTAAATCCTTATCAACTTTGGCCCAACCTATTAGATAACGAACATCTTCATTTTTTGAAAAAAAGTCCTCTTTATCTTTATATATCTCCTGAAACCAATCCGTAGATTTTAAACGTTCAATGTTTTTATTAACTTTATCATCTTCTGGCATCCCGCGAAGAAACATTTGCATAGATATTCCTATATTAGCTAAGATTTCAAAAATCAATCCCATCCACCTCTTTTCAAAAAAGCATTCCCCTACAGAAGCTATTTAAGAGACTATAGTAACTAACAGTTATTTAATATTAAAAAACAAAAAACCTGCCCGATTGCTTAATACCAATTATTTCAAATATCAGACATTTACTCAAGATATATTTTCCATAAAAAAGAAGATTACCTTGTTACAGATAAGCGCACGTTTAATGAAGATCTTCTATTAATATCTTATTAAAGAAAAGCTCCATTTAATGCAATATTTATTTCCTGTCTTTTAGTAAAGTAACTACTCCAATACTAAATACCAAGATACCAATTAACATCAATGAATGTATAAATCCGTTTAGAAGAGGTACAAATTCTCCAGTTAAATTCTGGTTTCGATACACTATGTTAACCAGGCTGTACCCTAAAGGTGAACTAAGCAGTAAAATAATAATCCCAAAAATAAAATATACCATTGCTTGTTTGTTCATCAATCATTCCCCTTACTACAATTTAATTCTTCTGCCCTATTGCTTAATACCAATTATTACAAATATTAGGTATTTACTCAAGATATATTTTTCCACAAAAAAGAAGCTTACTTTGTTGCAGTTAAGCTCCAAATTGTTGAATTAGACTATTTTTTCACAGATTACCCGGCAATAATTAAGTTTGCAACTGCTAATACAACTGACAGAAATGAAACAATAAATAAGATCCTATAAATTCCCTTTTTTTCTTGATTTCCATTATCAAGCTGTAAATTACTTATAGTGAGAAACAGTGTTAAACATAGTAGGAACGGGAATATAGACTCTCTACCAGTAAAGCCCGCCCAAATAACAAAACTCATTGATATAATTGTTAAGACTAATAATACTACCTTACTATAAGATTTCTTTTTTTTATATTGTAGAATGTTTTCCATGTACTGCCACTCTTTCGTATATTATCAAAACTTTACTATAATTCTATTTTTAACTTTTTTCAGGTATCCTTCCCGATTGCTTAATTCCAATTATTTCATAATATTTAAATTCCTGCAATAAGGTATATTGTGATTGTTCGTTCTGAACGGAAATGAAAATGGCGCTAATCCTTGCTAGAGGATTAGCGCTCGGTTAGATGAAAAAGGGCTGTTGAAGTTAGCACGTCCCCTTTTATTCAGTTCAATAACAAAAGTTTGTTAAATACTTAGAATGGAGTGATTATGTTCAATCCTTAATCTAAAATGGTTCATTATTCGTATTTGTTCTTCGGTTAACTTCTCTTTATTCCAATACATATGCATTAAGCTGTATTCAAATATTTCTTTTAGTTTAATAAATAGAGGAAGTTTGTCTAACATCTCTGGAGATATTTCATTTTCCTCTTGATACCCTTCGATTATTGCTTTAGTAATAGAACGTCCATAGTCAATGATGTTACCATTTCCTACATACGAATACTCCAATGCACTGTAAATTGGTACAGCTAAATCAAAAATATAAAAATTTTTCTCACAATCCTGAAAATCAACCATGGTCAGATTCGAATTACCATCAACCAATATGTTTTCTAACCATAAATCTCCATGTAGTAAGCCATAAGTTGAATGACTTTTGGGCAGATTTTTTATTGTAGATAAAATCTCCTGCGCAATTTCTCTAATCGTGCTTTCTTCTTTAGGGATATATTTAAGGAAATCATACTCCTCATTATCATGCCAATCGTTGATATATTTAATCGTCTCTTTATTTTCAAACTTCTTTGAATAACGATGTAACCTACCAATTTGTCGACCTAATTCTTTTAATATACTGGCATTCCATTGAGCCCTTGGTAAATGTACACCAGGAGCCGCTTTATATAATACAGTCAAGTATTCCCTATCAAGTATTATCCTTTCTATTAATTTACCGTTTAAGGAAGATATGGTTGGCGATACGCCAAATCCTTCATCATACAAAAAGTTTGTATAAGTAACTTCTTCTAACTGTTCAGCATATGTTTTATAGTTCGTTATTCTAGCGAAGAAGTTACCTTGAACTGCAGTACACCGATACATTTCATTTGTTACTAGTTCAATCTTAGTAAAATCTATTGGATATATTTTGTTGAGCAATTCTAGTATCTTTGGTTCCATAAAAACTATTCTCCGTTCTGAAAAGAGATTCCTTATTTATATCGTCATTTGTCTAAGTTGTTGTTGGCAATATTTTAGGACTCACTCAAAAGCAATACAATAATAACATAAATATCCAATTTAATTTATACCTTATTCAATTATATTGCCTTAAAATTAAAAATGATCGCTGATTCTTGTTAAAGGATCGCGCCCAATTGTTTAATATGAATTTATGTTATTAGTCTTGATATAAATATTTAAGAATTGCAGGAAACCTCTCTCGCCAAGCAACTTCGTTATGAACTGCATTCTCTACAATTTCAAAACGATAATTGATATTCTTTACATCGATTACATTTTTAAAGGAAATATTTGAGTTTATGTATTCGTCTGAACCAAATGTGGCAGTTTGCTCTTTCGTACCTACATCAAAATAGAACTTTTTTATATCAGATAAATTACTTTTTTCAGTCAGCTCTTCTATTTCTTTTTGACTTAGCCAATAAGCATTAGATAGCGCAGCGACTCTTTTAAATATAGATGGATATTTACACATTGCATATGTAGAAATAAGCCCGCCTGCAGAACTTCCTGCCATTGCCGTATCATCTACTTTGGTCTTGTACTTCTTATCAATATATGGTTTTAATTCTTCTACTATAAAATTAATATATTGTTCTCCTTCTCCCCCTAAATCAATCAATTCATCGATTTCTAAACCTCTATTTATACTTTTTTCAATTATCCATGGACCAAATTCATCTGTTCGTTTTGTTCCTTCTGCGTTACAATCAATACCAACAACAATAAGTTCAAGACCAATTTCCTCTAGACAATCTGCAATTCTCCAACTAGAACCAAAAAATGAATCTTCATCTCGATACAAATTTTGAGCATCGTGCATATATAAAACTGGATAATCTTTATTAGAATTCTCGTATTCTTTCGGAAGATAAACACTTATCATTCGTTCTCTATTTAATGCGTTCATCTTAATTTTAAATTGCTTAATCATAAATATCTTAGTTCCTTCCCCTATTATCAAAATTGTAATTTTCATTTACATTAACAGGTCTTTTGCAAAAACTACCTCATTACTTTACATACATTTTAACATAAATAACCAATAACTATTGACACTCTTTCAATTATTTATCCTTCTTTTAGCTAAGCTCTCCGTTAGCGAAACAAGTTGTTAAAAATTTAGTTTTCCTTCAACAAAAATTGTCTTTACCTGTGTATTTATTACTTCTTTTATTTCACCGTTCTTTTCAAAGATGTATAAACCACCTATTCGCTTATCTTCGTTTTCTTTCCAACCTCTACTTCCCATATAATTACGGAAGATATTAAAGTCATTTTCCCCAGAAGAAGTCTTTACATAATACACATCTGCGAATAAAGATTTAGTAACTTGAGTATCAGTTAATGCTAACTTTCCAATAGGATAAACATACAAAATAATAGCGAATAGAACTAGACCAAGCAATAGTTTAATAACTTTAGATTTCATTCCAACGCTCCCACATTATTTATTTACAAAACATTTTTAATTCCTTATTCAACATAACTGCCCAATAATTGAAGAAGGGCCATAACCGGTTCAATTAGCTGATCTTCAGTTTTACCCTAGTAATCTGAATCTCGTTAACTATAATATTTTAGTAATGAGTACACATATGTATCATATGGCTCTCCATTTTGATACATATAATCCCTTAGAACACCTTCTTTTAGAAATCCTACTTTGGTAAGCAACTTATTAGAAGCCTCATTATCTGTAAAGACAACTGCACCTATCCTAGTTAGACCAAATTCACTAAAGCCGTATTCAATTACTTTAGATACGGCTTCATAGGTATATCCCTTTCTCCAGTGATTAGGATGTATGTCATACCCTATCTCTGCTCGTTTATGTTTAGAGGACCAAGAATTGAATCCAATAGTGCCTATAATTCCTTGAGTTCCTTTAATTTCAATTCCCCAACGTATCCCTCTTTTTTCCTTGTAACTATTTGCAAAGAAATCAACAAATGCTTCTGCTTGTTCTATATTTTCTAAAGTATCTTGCCCATAATACCGTGTTACATCTTCATTTGAAAAACAAGCAAATATACCCTCTGCATCATTCTTTGTTATTTCTCTAAGTACCAATCTTTCTGTCTCTAATGTTGGAAACATTTTTTAATCTCCTTCTCAACCTTTTAATGTAACAGTCTCCTTTAATAATCCTGCCTTTTGATTAATACTAATTTTTTCAAATTCATTTGTGCAACTCAATCTTTTTTTCGCAAAAAAGACGCTTTCCTTGTTTCAGAAAAGCTCCCGTTTATTGAAGCTCTAATTATTCATTTAAAGCTACCTACGAGTATTACTCTATAATGAAATCGGATGGTGTGAAAAAAAGAATAGTGATGATAAAAATAATTAATGGTAAGACTAGGCCTAAAAAACTGCATATTAGCCCGGCTAAAGCAAGAGATCTGCCAGGTTGATTGGTAGTACTAGTTTTTTTAATGCCTATTATTCCAAGGATAAATCCAGGTAAAGCAAAAACAATTCCAAATATCAAAGTAAACATCATTCCCAGAAGCGACATAATCCCGAAAATCAAAGATAGAATTGCATGAATATTAGTCTCTTCCCGTTTGGACGTTAGGATGGTTTCATTCATCCGGTCTTCCCCCTTTCCCTATCTGCAACTTCAACTTTAACACATTTTTTTAGATTCATTGTTTCATCCCCAGGCCTTCAAATCAATCTTTTTTGCTATTAGACGCTTTCCTTTTTTATGAAAAGCGGCCTTTAGTGGAATAACTAAAATATGGCCACAGTCTAAAAACACTTAATTCTTCTTGAGCTAACGCAACCGTTAGTTAGAAATACTGTAAACTACTTCTTTTGTTTTCTCCAATGCTTCTTCCTGAGTAAAGTAATCTAGTTTATATCCAATTACAAATCTACTTTCATTGAATATAAACATATGAACTTGGAAAGGGTCATTTTCAATATTCTCTGAAATAATTACCTCTATTTCATTAATATGAATTCGTTCTCCTGAAAAATTAGAAATTTCGCCATAACTTTTATCAACGGAAAACATTATCACAGCATCTACATTATAAGGGCCGTAGAGTATTTCAGTATTTGGATATTCCATATGTTCTACAATATCTTCCGACACACTCTTACTATATTGAACGTCTACACTTCTCGCTTTTCCCTCATTATTGTACGATACGTATGCAAATGATAAATCTAAGTCATCAAATTGAGGCAAAAAAACTTCTTTACCAATTTCTTCATTGATCCTTTGGTTAAGATTTTTAAATTCTTCTTTACCTTCTTTATCGCTACTGCATCCAAACCCCGCAGTAACTAAAATAATACTTACTATTAATATAGAAAAATATCTCATTCTTTAAATCACTACCTCTTTATGTATTTAAACAAAATTATATAAATTGCTATACAGTAGTAGTCTATACTTTATTTTTCAGTAATCGCACCTTTATTCGCATAACTTACAATTCGATAAGGTCCCTTTTATTTCCTTCCTTATTCCATTAAATGGTCGGTTTGCTGATTAACTTACTGTAATGAGTCTGCCATAAAAGGTGAATTTATCCATATTTAAAAGCAATCATCTTTACGAATAATCCTTATATAAAAATACTACCCGTTAATTTAAGTGAATTTATTTATAACTACTTCCAAATTTCATCTAATTTATCCGAATAGAATTCAATTGCTTTTTTATAACTGGAAATGTCCGGGTCGTTTGTCGTCTCTATCAAGCATTTTAGTAATAGCTCCATAGCTTTCTTATGTTCCTTCAAATTATATAAGGTCATCGAATAGAACGTTTGCATTGCTCTATTGTCGGGGAATAGGTCCATCCCTTTTAGAAACGTATTTTTTGACTTTTCATATTCTCCTAATGTTCTGTATGTACTACCTAATCCCAATAAGGCTCCTTCCAAATCCGCTGGATGTAACCCAAACTTAATAGCATTTTCATAGAAAGGTACTGCTTTAGCTTCTTCTCCTAATAGGTCAAAACTCCAAGCACATTGGTAGTTAATCGATGCATCATCAGGAAACTCATCTACTAATCTTTTTAATAATTCATTTGATTCTTTATGTTTTCCCCTTTTCCGTAAATCTATTGCTTTATCTAATTCTTTGTTCATTTGTTTCATCTCCTTACTATATCTGTTCTTCTACTAATCGGCCATGTTCCTAAAACAACAGGGAGCTGCCAATACACCAGCTCATCTACTAAAATGCTAAACTTTCACAAATCCACTATTTATTAGTTGCTTTTAACGGTACTGTAACATCATTTGTTTTTTCACTATCAATATCAAGTTGATAACGAATGGTTATATTAAATATGTCATTATCAATTTTAAAAAGATTTTTTGGGATTACTGTTTTATCAAAATAGGTTTGTTCCTCTTCAAGAACCATTGAATAAACTTCATCACAACCATTTTCATACGATTTTCCTGGATAGCTTATTAAATCATTGCAATTAAATAACAACTGTATCATTTTATTACTTTTATTGTGAATTTTAACTTCTACTTTGTACAACTTCTTATCTGGATTCCAGTTTGCGTTTGCACTAACAGATAAGTTATTATCCTCATTTTGTCCCTGCAGTTCAGTAATTTCTGGGCTGCTTATAGAACATGATGTAAAGAAAACAACTACCAATATAGATATAAAAACATAGAATATTCTCATATATCCCCCATGTATTGGTCTCGTGTTGACCATCTCCTTCTCATCTGTCATAACCGCCTCTCCTTTCTAAATAGTTAGACGATTGTTTTCGTAAAAGGAATCACTTTGTTGAAACAACATAAAACATATGGTTCATCTATCAGAGAACTTCAATATGAAAGGTGCGATTTCCTTCTTGAGGATACGCATCCGTTGATTGAACTATTATCTTTTATCCATTCCTTAAAGACTTAATATTAAAATTTATCTAAAAATGACAGGACTCTACAATGCACCCAACCAATTTCATCTTTGATCTATATCATCTCCAATTATCATTTCTCCTTAAAGCATAAGTATTTGTATTCGTGTTAGGAGGATGAGTTAAACATTAATAAAGACCTCCGTTTAATACGAAGGTCCCTGTTATTGAAAAAAATATTTTTTATAGTTACCGGTTTAATGAGGGTAAAGAAACCATCGAATAGGTTTGTATTATATTTTTTGAACTTTTCATCTAGTCTGGATTATATACAAACCAATTACAAAAACAATTAAGATTCCGATTATATAAATACTTTGAATTATTAACTTTTCTTTTCTAGTAGAAAGCAATTGGGATTCTACATATCGAAAACAAGTTCCTAGACATATAACGCTAAGTAACATAAGCGAACGCCCAACAATGTCTTCTGTAATCAAAATATACCTTACTCCAGCAATGAAAATTAATAATATCCCTAAATATCCGATAAGCAAATTTAAATAAAGCTTTTTCTTCTCCTCAGACAATACTTACTCCCCCATATTAACGACCATAACTCCCACAAAAAAATGTTCCTCATACTTGAAGGAAGCTATCTGTTAGTCAAAGTCATCTCTCAAGTTGCTTTTTGCTTTTTATCACCAATAAAATTCCAAATCCACTATACTTTATAATGTTTTCAATAAGAAACCCACTAAGGAACGGTTAAAGTTCTATTCTTAAATGATCTCTGTTAAGCAGTAAACACATAAGTCTATTCCTGTTCATGTCCTAAAAACACGGTACTGTCGTCTACAAAACAAATCCGATTGCCAAAAGGATCTTTGGCATAAAAACATCTTTCTCCCCAAGGTTGAGTCTCAATCCTCTCATCAATTGGACAACCAGTCATTTTTACGCGTTCATACACTTTTTCAAGTTCAGAAACTGAAAAGTATATGTAATCAGGGTTTCTTCTCAATGAAAAAATATCTCCATCTGCTTTAGGATCAAAACACGCTAAAATTGTCCCCTCACAATCAAAATAATGCCTACCTGGTGAAACCCTTTTCCCTGAAACATTAAAAATAAAGGAGTAGTACTCCGTTGCTTTTTCAATATCTGTAACTGGTAAAATCACTCTATATAATTTAACCAAAGTTAACCCCCCTCTTTAATTTCCGGAAGCAATAGGAAAGCTCTTGGATGCATAGGGACGGTACTCTTGCTTTTGAAGCCACAGAACCGTTCCTTCACTTCCCCTAGCTTCCATTAGCCTTCATCCAATAATAAATCACTATTTTCTATATATGGCGGAAATATAGTAGGGTGAAGGATACTTGCTATTTTATTTAAACCGAGTAATAATCTAGGCGATGGTCTACAAAACAATGGTTCTTCTAATATGTATAAATGATTGTTTTTAATCGCATTCATTTGTTCCGACTCAGCTCGTTTAAGTATTACTTTAGGATTAACCTTTTCCTTCTGTACGCCAACCCAAACAATACACATCACATCGGGATTTCTTTTATTAACTTCCTCCCAATCTGTTTGAACACTTGCTTGTGCCTTATCCTGAAATACATTTACCCCACCAGCTAGCTCACTAATTTCCGTTAACCAATTCGTTGCTCCTGGTGTAAAAATAGGTTTAGCCCACCATTCCCAGTAAAGGGTTTTCGGCTTTTGTACTTGCTTAGCTAACAATCGATAGTTTTCTAGTATTAACGTGTATTTCTCATGCAATCGTTTAGCTTTTTCTTCCGTATTCGTCGCTTTTCCAACAAACAATAGACATTCTCCAACCTCTGTTAATGTCTTAGGATTAGGTACAATTAAATAGGGGATATTTCTCTGCTTCAATTCTTCGATATTTCGTTCCATTCCAGGTACACTTAGAGAGGCCAACACTAAATCAGGCTTCAGCTTTTCCACTTTGTCCATATCAATATTCAAATCAGGACCTAGCTTAGGTAATGATTGAACATCCTCTGGCCAATCCGAGTAATTATCGACACCTATTAACGTAGAGGTTAAACCTAAGTAAGCTACTATTTCTGTATTACTTGGGCAAATAGAAATTAATTTCATCTTAAAACTCCTCGTAAAAAACCCTATATTTTAGAAATAATCATTTTCTTCCTCATTTACCCAATTAAGAGGTAAAGTTTCTTGTCTATCCTGTTGTTGATAGATTCAATTTTACAATCCTATAGTTGAAGAAATTCAAAACCGAAAAGTGTTTAAAAGCTTTCCCATGTTCCCTGAACGTTTCAATCGTTTGTTCAACAGATCCAGTAAACTGATAGAGCTGTTTCAATAAATCTGCCACTTCTTCCGGACTACTCTCCGCATACTGTACCAAATCAGCTATATTACTCCAATGCACAAAACTACCAGCTGGAGGATTCTCTTTTTGAATTCGTTTTACGATGTCCACAATGGTGAACTTGGTAATTACTTCTTCACGTAAAAATTGATTTAATCTTGAGAGAATATCTAATTTGTATTGCTCATTATATTGCTCTGATTCTTTAAAAGCTAAGTATCGTTTAAAGGCAATGTCTATGTAATGATCTTTTAATAATTGTTTCTTCAGTTCGTTATATTGCATAATAACCTCCTAGAAAATAGATATTAATAGACTCATTATAGCATTTAATGGAAAAAATTTGTTTAATCATGCTACTTTTCCGTCTAACGAATTTACAATATTAGTAGAAAGGTATTTTGGTTGGGGGGATTTTTCTTGTTGATCACAAATGAAGAAACGATGAAAAGCTTTCAATCTTTCTCCTCTGTCACGGAATTAGACCAAACAGTAAGAGGCTACTTCTATCATTACAAAAATTCCATGTCCCTAAATACACAAAAAGTACTGAACTTCATATGGAAAAATTCTGTCGAAGTATATGGAGCTTCCTCTTGTAGCATAAAAACAATCGCAAATGAGGTCGGCAGTTCCGAAAGACAGGTCAATCGAGCATTAAACAAATTAATAGAGATGAAGATTGTGAAAAGAATACCGACCTATAGAGAAAGTGGTGCTAGAGACGTCAACATACTAGTGATACAGCCATTTCCACATAAAGAGAGAAAAACCTCAATGACCACTGCACCTAAATCTTCAATAGATATTTCCATGCCTATACAATTTAGAACAATAGGTGAACTATTCCTACCTCCTGAACAAGTAAAACATCTATGGCAATGTGTTTTAGTTGCTTATGAAAGAAAATGCTGAAGTAGAGAAACCTTTAGAAGAATTATTCATGGAGATGGTACTTGTGGGGTTGATTAGGAGTGTGTATAAAGGTGTAGTAGATGGTAGGAAGGTTGATAGGTATTTTTATTTGGTTGTGGTGGAGGGGTTTTTGGAGGAGAAGAGAAAAAAGTAACAGGAGGAACGTCTTTTTGTCCTCCTGTTTTTCTATGGACACCAGATTGTATCATACCCATTTTTGATAGAATAATCGTAAAGCATAATGATCTTTTTCTCTTTATAGTTTGTCATTAACTGATGAACGGTTGAATCTTCTTTCTTTTCCGTTAAGGTTTGGTTTCTATCGATGATGAACTCTAAATATTGCTTTTCTGGGAGTTTATCGCTTTTGGAGCTGTTACACCTGTTACATGCTAATACGAGATTCCAAATGTTGTCTGATTGCACAAACGACCAAGGGATAAAATGATCAACATGTGTTTCTCGTTTCATTCCTGTTAGTGCTTTTCCACAGTAAAAACAACTCTCTTCAAAATAGGTCATTAATAGCTTCTCAAAAGGTCTTAAGGAAGTACGTCTTGCAATACTTTCTACCTTACCAAGAAGGTAATTAATACTTGGTACTTCATTTAGTTCTTCTATCATGGCAGCCATATGATAATTTGTAAGATTAACAATCAATCGTTGATAATTTAACATAAACGTGTGAACAGCAGGGTTTAGTTTGAAATATTCTCTTTTATGATCAAATGCATAGAACTTTCCTCTTGTATCCCCGTATAGAGCTCCGAAAACATTCGCCTTCATGGTTGTTTTAACTTTACTTACTAGGTTTATCTGAATGCTAGGATCTATTTTATCCCAATTAAATTCGGAAGGAATAGAATACTTTTGTTGAGTCTCTTGAATGAGTGAAACAACTTTAGCATTTTTCTTTGGATTACTATTTTGCTGTACTAGATTATGGTGAACTATTAAGTTCCAGTAGATCTTTGTAAAAGAGTATGCTAGTTGGTCATAGCTTAATTCAAAATTATCATTTACTTGATACAAATTTTCGATAAGTGATTTTAGTAGTGCGAATTTATATGTAGAAGATTTAACAGACTTTGTTGATAAAACTATCGTAAAAATCCGCCATATCTCCTCGTCTGTTAAATAATGTTCTTGCAGTTCACCTACTTTAAGTTTATGACTCAATCTGACTTCCCCCTTCCCTCTGTTTTAATAGTACTTCACAATTCTTAATCCTCTACTTCTACTAAAAATATCTTTTCTTGGAATCTACCACTTTTTTGCGCTTTTTCTTTACGGATTTGCTCTATTTCTTCTATTGATGAACCGTGGTAGTTAGCAAGTGTGTGGATTATTTCTAGAAGGTCAGCTAATTCTTCCTTTGCTTCTTGATTATTTTCAGTAGCCATGTATTCTTCTAGTTCTTCGTAGCTTTTTTTCTTTAATTCTTTTATGTATTCATCGTCAGAAAGAATGGTTGTTGTAAACTTTTTCCCTGTAGATTCTATTATATTTGGTATTTTGTCACGGACTAGTTTGTTGTAAAAAGGCATGTTTGTCCTCCTCTTCAACTTCATTATAGGAAAAAAATAGTAATAAATAAACAAAAATAGCCTTCAAAGAGAAGACTATCTTAAAATATTTATATTAAATCCTTAACGATATCCGCTACATAAGTATTATTTAACCAGTAACATTGTTTAGTAATTTTATTGCCATTCGGTAGCGCAACTTTATCTTGACCATCTGCTCCCTTTGGTCGAATATGAGTAACCCCATTAAAACTGATTTTTGGAAAATTATTTGATTCTACTAATTTTTTACCACGCATAACATATTCAATCTCTAGCTCATTCTTATTAATTAACCTATTAACTTCTTCCCATAGTTCCTTTATTTCATTTTCTACTGTTTCTTCAGGCATGTTCCAAAATTTTATCCCTTTAAAAACTAATTCTCGATTTGGGTTCTCTTTCTTAGTTTCGGTATATTGGAACACAACAAAAAGAAACTTTGTATCATAGAACCTTTCTCTTAAATAACTTTCTTCCCATTCTTCCGAGGTCCATTGGTAAAAATCTATATTCTCGAACGACATTGATTCCTTTGGTTTGCCATTTGGTTCAAGTCTCACAGTTTTAAATTGTATATTTGCTTTAGAAAACTCTTCAATTTGACCCAGTTTGGTGCCCTTTATACCTAGAAGTGCACTTATTACTATTGCTACGAAACTTTTAGATTTTGGGTTATAAGTAATTCCGTGAATATCTGCAATTTTTTTATCAGTCATTCCAATAAATGGTTTAAATTTGTATTCTAATAATTCTTTAAAAGACTTTTGCTTTAATTCTGATGCGTTAGCAAACTGTATTAAATCTTCATTTTTAATATATTTTCTGACTAAAGCTGTCATATATGATTGTTTTAGAGAAAACGCTCGTTGCATTGCTTTAATTCTACTAAATGGCTGATCTCTTACAGAGGTTTTATTACTACCTTTTGATGCTGCCCCTAGGTAAATTGTATCTCCTTCTGATAATTCATGGGCCTTTCCTTCTTTAATTTTTCTAATGATTAAATCCCAATCTTGTTTTACTATTTCAAGATCAGCTTCAGGAAACGTATATAAGACACTTTTAAATATTTGATAGTCCTTCCTATCAACCTCGGGAACCCATTGATAGAACATAAGAAGTAACTTCTGATTTTTTGTCCAGAAGCTAGATGTCTTAAATTCAGTATTTACTTCTTCCATATAATTAATGATGTTTAGTACAAGTCTTTCTTTAGCTGATAATGTACCATTTGTATTCTTTCTAAAAGGAGTAACTTTTAGCTCTACCCCTAAATTATCAAAATCTGGCCTCGCATCAGAATTCACTGCATATTCAAAGAAGCTTTCTTCCACAACTTGTCCAAGTCCACCTTTTGACTTCTTATTATCTAATCTATTAAAATTATCAATTTCTCCAAATGTTTTCCCCTCTGCCTCTCTAGCTTTCTCCATTAATTCATTCATTGTTTGATAAATCATTTTTATCCCCTTATTCACTAATATTATTAGAACATTCGTTCTAACTCTGATATAATTAACCTACATACATTAAAAAAGGTAAATAATATTAGTTGATCTTTTTGTTACTTTTTATTATAATGATTGTTAGGTATCTTTTATACCGAAAGGATGTTCGAAATGATAAAAGTAATAGAATTATTTGCCGGAGTCGGTGGATTTCGATTAGGTTTGGAAGCAACTAAAGGATTTGAAGTTGTTTGGGGAAACCAATGGGAGCCTTCAAAGAAAGCACAAGATGCTTTTGATTGTTACGCTAGAAACTTTAAAGATAGAGGAATACACTCTAATGAAGATATAGCAACTGTAGATGAAACAAATCTATTAAAATATAATGCAAACCTGCTCGTAGGCGGTTTTCCATGTCAAGACTACTCAGTAGCACGTAGCTTATCAGGCGAAAAAGGTATTCAAGGTAAAAAAGGTGTCCTATTCTGGGAAATCGTACGTCTATTACGGACTATTCGACCAAGATATGTTTTGTTAGAAAATGTAGATCGTTTATTAAAGTCTCCTTCTAAACAACGCGGACGTGATTTTTCCGTCATGTTAGCGAGTTTAAGAGACCTTAATTACACCGTTGAATGGCGAGTTATAAATGCAGCTGAATATGGACAAGCACAAAGAAGACGTCGAATTTTTATTTTTGCTGTTCAAAATGATACTTCGTATGTTTCAAACTTAAGTAATGTAGATGATCTTACATTAATACATGAGAAAGGTTTTTTCGCAAAACCTTTCCCTGTTAAAGATGAATTTAACGAGAGACATAAGCCACACTCCTTTACATTACCTGAAGATTTATTAGAGGTATCAGACGAGTTTTCAATGAAATATTTAAACTCCGGAATTATGAGAAACGGCGAAGTATACACCGAAGAAGTTATTCCTGTCACGGAAGAACCCATTACATTGTCACAGATATTACAATCAGGTGTAGATGAAAAATATTATCTCCTTGAAAATGCAATTGAGAAGTTTCAGTACTTAAAAGGACCTAAAAAAATTGAAAGAACTTCTGCGACTGGACATAAATACACTTTCTCTGAAGGTGGAATGGCATTCCCTGAACCTCTAGATAAACCTGGTAGAACAATGTTAACTAGTGAAGCAACAGTTAATAGAAGTAGTCATGTCATAGAAGATTCAGAAACTGGACGTATTAGAATACTAACTCCAGTAGAATGCGAACGGCTTAATGGCTTCCCTGATAATTGGACGGACGGAATGTCGGAGCGAATGAGGTACTTTTGTATGGGAAATGCATTAGTTGTTGGATTGATTGAGAGAATGGGAAATCGAATACTCGAAATAGAAAAAGCAGAGGAAATTCCTGCTATTAATAGAGAAGTGCAGATGTCTTGGTTCTAATTTAGTGCCCTCCTATAACAGATAAGGAGGGCTTCTTAATTTAGTATGGAATAATCTCAAATTCAACCTTTTTCAAAGTAGAATTGTATGAGTATTTTACAAGCTTTATATCCCTCCACTCTTCAGAAACTCTATCATCTCGTAAATTAGTAGTGTATCTCCTACTTCCATTTTCTTTAATATACATTATTACCTCATTCGGAAAGTTAGACGCAACTAAGAACGCACTAACCATTGAATAATCTCCATATGAATATTCATTTTTAATCCAATCAACATATTTTAGCACTTGATTTACATCTTCTATTTCTGCATCTTTTTTCTTCAACTCCATTGCCATAAACTTTGATATTGTAGGTTTATATCCATCAATATATCGATAACCGAATATATCCATTTTATCCATCCATATTATTGGTTTAAAAGGTGAAGCTACCACTTGATGTGAAATATAATCCCAATCACCAAAAATGTTGATTGTTCCTTTATCTTTTGAAGAAAGTTGATGTAATAATGCCAGTTCTAAAGTAGTTTCTCGTCTAAATGTTTTATCTGGAAGTGCAGAGTTGTCTAGAAATTCCTTAATTCCAAAAGTATATCTGCCAGTTTCTGCTTTATTTCTAATTTCAGCATGTGTCTTTTGCGACAGATTCTCGAATACTTCAGCTTTGTTTTTTCTTATTATATTTTCCTCATTTACTTTGAAAATAATATCCTTCAACGCTTGATTTTCAATATCGTCAATTTTTATGAATGACAACTGTTGGAATGCTCTAAGCATTTTAAATGCAGTAGGATTAGACATAAGAACAGCATCCATATCTACAGCATTTTTAAAGAAATATGGAGATGGTTTAAATGTACAAATCCATCTTAACTCTCGTTCTCCATTTTTCCATTTCCCTTTCGAATTAAGCACCTCATTTTTTACAGATGTAAATATTGTTGCTTCTGGGGTATTTGCTTCAGGAAAATTTAAGAACTTACAATCACCTACAATATTCTTCATTTCTCCTACGCCATATATTTTCCTATTTTTAAAGAAGAAAATATTATCCCCTTCCTTCATCGTCGCATAATCAGCTACAGTCGATTCTGTTGTAGGATGCCAAAGTTGATTTGAGGGGATAGTTATTTTGGTAGAGTAAATTCCTTTTCTTGCAGATTCATACAATGAATCTAGACTATCAAATGTCATAATATATCCAGCCATTTGCTCCTCCGATTATTCAGCCTTAACTATTTATTTTTAAATTTGAACTGTAATTTAATTCCATTTTTAATCCCGTTGAATTTTTCCTTGTCCCTTTCCCTTACCACCTATAAAAGACTCCGTGAATTTCGATTCACCTGAGGGACAGACATAGGTTTTCTATTGGATTTGTTATACAGCTGTTTCCATCTCTATATCTAAGTGTTTCTTCAGATGTTTCCCGACCATGTCCTCAACTTCCTCAGTACTTAGCATATCCAAAATCATCGCCCCACCAACAACATTTAAATATTTGTTTGCCTGGACAAAATGGTCACGCTTAATAGCAACTCCACTTTCTTCTAGTTTTACTAACGTTTTTAATATGCCCTTTGTAATATTTCGATTTGAAGTAAAGTTACTGGAGAAGAATACAACGCTTCTTGCAGAATAATCTTTACTGCAAAAGAAGTCGGTTAGCCAGTATGGGTTACTTTCGTTTGTTTCATCGTATGTCATATAACCTACCCACCAAAGGCGAGCTAAAATGTGTACGAATAGGGATCGTTTATTTCCGTTTTTAAAAAATAGAGACGTGTTGATACGTTTATCGTTTTTACCTTCTATATCTTTTTTCAATCGATAGAAAGCAAAGTCTCTTAATTGTAAATGAGCTAACCCTGACCAAAGACGTTCTTGAGTAGCTTGGGCAACGGTTAAATGTTTTAAAGAGTCATAGATTAGCTTAACATTTTCCCGATCACTAATTGCATAGTCCTCATTCAAGTTAAATGTTGGAACTTCAAATGGAATGCTAGACTCTAGCACCTTTCCCTCTTCTTTAAGATAATCATTGAACCATTGGTGGTTTTCATTATAGTAATGTTCTTTATACGCTTCGTAATTTCCTCTTAAGTCCAGTAGCGTCTCGTCTGAAATAAATTTTAATTTCATGTTAGTCCTCCGTTCTATGAAGCTTTTCGATTTCTTCAAAACTAGATTTAAGTGGTTTTCTTAAAACTAGTTGAGCAGCTTTTAGTGGAGAAAGTTTATCTGTCCCTATATCTTCCAAACGGAGGTTATTCTCTTGGAAAATCTTCTCCAATACTTGGTACCATGTATATTGCTCTAGGTCTTCCGTGCCGCTACCTATTTTCGAGAAAACATATACCAATGCAGGTACAATTACTGTAGAAAGTATGGTATTTTTCAGTAAAGAATTGGCACTCATCGCATATTGATTGTATTCATATTCTGGTAAATAGATTGTAATGGTGTCATGTTGGATTTCTACGTCCATAAACTCATTCTTAAGATGCTTTGAAACTGTCACTATTGATGGCAAATTCAACATATCTGTATTGTCATCAATCAATGTCGTTTCAATCGCGTCTCCAATCGCGAGAATGTTTCCCTTTTCATAGGAAATTGGAATTCCTTTATACCAATCACTTAATCTATCATTCGTATAATTTGTAATAGTAGTTTTAGCAATAATAAAGGAATGGATAGATATTTTCCCTCGTAGTGAATTAGTTGGAATTGGTATTTCTAGCATTCTTTCAGCTGTTTCAAAGGCGATGCGGTAACTAGTTTGACCACATTCCACATGGATTAAATAAATTGCTGACTTTTCGTCGATTAATTGCTGAATTCTTGGATTATCTAAGGAGAACGTCACTTTTAAACGAACTTCTCCAAAAGATTCACCCACTTCTATATTTGCTTGAAAGCTAGATTTCTTATAGTCTTCATTATTCATGTACAGAACTGGATATGGATAAGATGTATTAATCTTCATACAGTTCCACCTCCATTACACAATAATCGGAATAATCGATTTCTACGTCAACAATAAAATGTTTCTTTGCAGGGATAGAATGCAAGTGAATATTATTGCTGCTGCATTTATCTACCGTTATATTCCTGTCGTCCGTAGTTGCACTTTTGATTGGTAAATTAAAATCACTCTGCTCCCCTATCACTCTAAAGGCTAATCGACCATTAGGTAAAGCTTTATTGGATGAGATGATGAAACGGTATTTTCCATTGTTTTTATCTGTCGAAACATATTTATGAGAGATAGCAATGGGCTTACTACTAGGCTTTCTTTCTCTCTTACTATCTGTTCCACCTTCTGTTTCTGGATCTAATTCTTTATTACCTCCAGGATTTGTTGCACCGCCCCCGTCATTTCCTCCACCACTTTGACTGCCAGTGCCGTTACCACCTTCGTCCCCAGTTGGCGTAATTCCATATTCCCCTGCTAATTGTTCTTCTAAATCTTCTGTATTTTCTATCCCTTTTGACTTAGTCTTTTTCTTTTCCTTTGTATCTTCCTTTACTTCTTTCGTCACGATATGTTTAATTTTTGCATTTAACGATTCTGTTTTGTTCACACCTGTTGTATCTATTAAACTATTATTTGGAAGGAAATCACTTAAACCAATTGCATCCATACTGTCCGTTACTTTTTCCTGAAAATATTGTTTAACTGAGTCTCTAATAAACTTACGCAGGTCTTTGTACACTTTATCAGCTAATTTAGGGTCCTTCTCATATCTTTCGGCAGACCACTCGTTATGAGACGGGTTTTCCATTTGTTTAAAGATATTGTTCATGTTTGTACCAGTTATCATCAATAGTCCTGTAAAAGAGATGCTTCCGCTAATTCCCTTTTGCTCAAAAATACGCATTCCAGTTTTACGAGTCATTAGAACTCGTCTATTATGATCTTCACCATTTATTAAATACAGGGTAGCTTCCCCTTCTTCAAAATGCATACCACTTTTATACTTTTTTTCTGGATAAGGAACTTTTAATACTTTATCAGAGGTTAAAAGTTGGAAGTAACTCTTTAGATGTTGATTTTCTTCGCTATCATCTAAATCATAGATAAGCTTTTCCAGGTTCTCACGATTAATGTCAAAATCATTTATCCTTACTATTAATTTTTGGTTAAAAATCGTAATAAAGAAATTGTAAAGCACCGATTTCATCACTTCTTTTTCCCAGTCATGAACAGGATCAAATGCAGTAACATAAATATCCGTACCTGTTTCGGTTCTTCTAAAGCTAGGGTCTAAGAAAATTTGCTCAGGAATTGCTAATGAATTTTCATTATAGGTAAAATAACCATTCCCTAGTGTTGTCTTACCGTTTTCTTTTTGGAAAGACATAATGTTTGCAACACCAATATAAGATTTATAACCAGTCGTATCTAAAGAAGAGTAAAACAACGTTCTTAAATTGGAATTTAGAAATGGAGCAGACTTACCTATACCAAAACTACCACCAGAACTTTCTCCTTTGTTGGAAGAACCAGCTTCTCTGACAAGTGAACTCCAGGGTGAACCTAGTTCTCCTTCCTTCGCTCCTTCTAACCCTTTCGTATTAAAATCACTAATACGCAACATACTTAGTTGCCTTCTATCAATTATATCCAGAGCGTTTTCAATAAAGTCTTCGCTTTTTTTATTTCGATTTCTCCATGTTTCCCTACTTTGGAGAAATACTGCATGTAATTGCTCACGTTCTGGAAAACAATTCATGTCTGCTACGAATCTATTAAATTCTACTACTACTGGTTTTGTGGAATCTTTTACAGCATCTAAAGAATTTTGACATATTTCTCTTGTTAAGGAATCTAACGCGTTTCCTCTAAATGTTTCTAGTCCAGCGTTATTGATGGAATTAATCATTCCACCTGTGGCGGCTGGGAAGTGCCAGAATTTGTTCATTTGGGTACCTCCGTATATTTAAATGCAATATTTTTTTATATAAGTGTTGGTTTCGATTAAGTATTTTCCATTACTATATTACCATATTTTTGAATGAGTGGAATTGGAAGTTACTAGTTAATGTCAAATATGAAAATAAAGCAGAGTTCCAGGACTGGAGACTCTGCCTTACATTAATTGTATCGGTTCTTAAATGAAGTTGATATTCATGTTTCAATTAATTGGTCGTAACAATTCATAAAAATACTAATCTTTATTTATAACTCAAAATGCTTTCAATATTATCTAATAAGAATTTCTTTCCTATATCATTAAAAACAACTTGTTGGTATTGCTCGTTATTATAGTGTTTTGTAATGGATTCAATACCGTATCCAGCTGATTTATCGTTTGGTACGGTACGTTTCTTTCCATTGTCTACGGTCTCTACTGAGAGAATACCCATTGATCTTAATTTTCTATTAATCACAGCACCGTTTAGCTTTTTACTAACATCTAGATTAATTACTTTATTGATTGCTTGTGCAAATTCATTTATTCCAATGAGTCCTACTGGTAGCTCAACTTGATCCTTCTCTTCTTTTGAGATAATAAAAGTTGAAGGCTTTCTTTTGGTACTTTTTTTAGTAGTCACATCATTCTCCAGGTATTCGGATAAAAAGAACAGCTGTCTTATTATTCGTGGATCATTTAATAAGCATGATTCCCTTACAGGAGTATGGTCTAATGGATTAATACCGTTTGCTAATAGTTTTATCATCTTTTTAGACTCTATTAATCTCTCAGTGTTATTTTCCATAATCATTACCTCCCCAAATATGTTAGCTTCTTTTCTCTTCTAACTTCTTCTCTACTCTCTCCTCAACTACTCTATCAAAATACTCTGTAAACTCCGATTCACCGGAATAAGACAAGCACAAGTATTGTTTCGCCCTTGTCATTCCTATGTATAGAAGAGATGCTTCGCGTTCTTTGTCTTCTTCTAATGGGAAAGGCATAGAGTCAACGTTCACGATGAATACTGTTTGGTAGTCTAAACCTTTACTACTATCGATCGTACTTATTTTTACTTTTCCATCTTCTTTTTCAAAGGATCGTTTCGATTGGTCGTTTTCTGTAATCCAATAGTATGGTAAGCCCTCAGATGAAAGGCTACGTGTAATGATATCGATGATTGGTAGTTTATGTGTTCTTTTTACACGGTAAAGAATGAGCATTTCGTCTAATGGGACGTTTTTTTCTTCGTGCAATTTCTTGATCTGCCTTGAAACGATTCGCATTTCATTATAAAAGCTAGTCGACTTTAAGATAGCTGGTTCTGGGCCTTTTCTTTTTGTACTTTGAGGAGCGATGATTTCTCCTTCTAGTTCACGGTTCACGACCTTCTTTTTAAAAGCAGATTTTGACTGATAAAAGTCCCAAGCGAATTTGACTATTTGGGCTGTATTTCGATAGTTAATGGATAAAACTTTCGATCGTCCTTGGAAGCTTAGTCCAGTATCTTGTACATAAGATCGCTTTCTTTTATAAATAGTTTGTGCTCTGTCTTCTACTAATAATAGCGATTGTGTATCTTCGTTTATTAATAAACTAACAAGTTTTAACCAATCAGACTCAAAGTCTTGTCCCTCATCAATTAATATTGCATCATATGTTGGTAAAATGGCTTCCTTTTTAACAAGTTTTTCTACTATCTCTGGAATTTGCGGTTCTCTTATTTTTAATTCATTTTTTAGCCAACTATGAAAATTACGTACGATAATATTTTTATTCATAGGTTCATTGACTACACTTTTTCCTGTAAAGTCAAAGTCAAAAAGGTCTTCAGGCTCGTTTAACATATACGTAATCATCTGTTGAATGGAATTGGATAAGGAAATGTTATAGCAAAGGATTAATATTTTCCAATCAGGGTTCTTTTTTGCTAACATTTTTGCTCGGCTAGCTAGAATTAACGTTTTCCCACTACCTGCTACTCCACGAATAAGCCTGTTTTTGTCGCCTATTTGCTTTGCCAAATTTTCTTGGTGTAAATCCATCGTTTTTATATCATGTAAAGATAGAAGTAGCTGATCTTGATACGGAACTGGGGCCTTAAATTCCGCACTTATTCTAACTTCTGGGAACAGGTGATAACGGATGGAATTAATATCTTCTAACGATAACGGCTCTCTTAATCGAAAAGGCACAACAAACATGTTTAAGATCTTTTCCATTAAAACCTCTTCTGAAAACTCTTCTTTATCTGGATCTATTTCATCTCTAGTTAAGCAGAGAGTCGGCTCCATTACGGAATATAGTCCTTCTTTAACAAAATCTTTGGAATTCATTCTTGTAAACACAACACCATGGCCGTATGGGAATTTTAATGAAAACATATATTTTCCATCTGTTTGTATTAGGTTTTTATCTTTCTTCAAAACATCTACTAGATGAAACATATTTTCACGTGCCTGCTTTAATGGGCTTTTTGTAATGGTTTGTTGACCTGAAGTTGCAACAATATGCCATTCATCATGGTTAACTTGAAAAAGAGTACTTTTTGTATAATCTTTTACTTCTAAAACAACAAGTCCTAAGTCTTGACCGATAATGACAAAGTCGGGCCTTCTTCCCTGTATTTCCGGTTCATAGTAAACAATGTAGTCGTCAGGTAGGTATGTTTTTAACGTTCTAAATAACAGCCGTTCTCCAGCTGTTGCAGTGGATCTTATTGTTTCAGGTACTGTGACTGCCATAATTGTCCGCTCCAAAAATGTTTATTTTTCCCTATTATACAACATAATTTTACAGGCTAGGTATCTATTTTGGTAATTTCGGCCTAATATGAGTTGAACATCTTTTACTAAATCATTTTTCTTTTTCATTCGAAGGTGATTAGTCACATATCAAGCTAATCTTTGTCCTTTTGAACTGTTTTTCTAGGCTAAATAAAAAAGTGTTTAACATCTGTTTAAATGGACAGTTGTTAAACACCAAAACCTATTCAAGCTGTAGCTCAAAAATTCACTTTAATTTATTCCCATGTATTAATGACTATTTAAAATGCTCTGCCTTTCATCTAAGAATAGAGATACTGAATTCAAAATACGTTGTAACATTATCTTATAGGTTGTTGACCTTTAAGGATAATTTATAAAGTCGTTTCTAGTTCTTCTGTTACTAAGCTGAGACTTTGACGATATTCTTCCGCTTTCATAGTAGTGGTAAATTCTACTGTAGGATCAATTTCTTGAACAATTTCTTGTAGCTCAAATACGTCAATGTTAAAGAATTCTTTTCTTAAATTTACTTTATTGATCCTGCTTTTTTCTAAGTGATTATGAATCTTTTGTTCTAAATCAACTGCATTATCACTAAACACCATTGCATGTATGTCAAACCTGAAAGGTACAGATGCATTTCCTAACTCATCAATTCTGTCTAACGGGTTTAACCTTCGAGTCATACCTATTTTAAATGTTCTATCTCCGAATGAACCTAAGTTAGAAATTACGTAAACATATCCTGCTCTTCCATTGGCTCTCTTCAGGATTTCTTCTTTCTGTTCCTCAATATTGCTAAACTGCTCTTCTAATTCTGTTAATCTTAGTTGCAATGCCAGTATTTTTTCTTGGTCTTGCTCTTGTGATAGCAACTCTTTATTCTTATTGATTTCTGCTAAATATTTTTCTCCTTCTAGTTCTATCTTTTTCCGCTCTTGCTCAAGTAATCGACGTTCTTCCGCTTCTTGACGCATTTGCTCTTTAATTAGCTTTTGTTCCTCTTTTTCTTTTTCCTTTTGAATATGGTATTTATATTCGATTTGAATCGCATTTCGGAATAATGGCTCTAGTTCTGCTAAGAATCGTGTAATAGTAGGGAGTATGGAGGCATTTCCATTTCCGCATATAGTAAGATATTTTTCAATTAACTCTTTAGAATTATTTAGTGCTTTATCCAAGTTCGTATAACTCAACGTATATAATATGTTTTGTAGTTCTGCTTGAAGGCCTATGACCATTAAATCGTATATTGTTCTGTTTGCTTTAGATGTATAACGGGATTGATAATCTTTTAACAATTTCTTAATTAATTTATTGTTACCATTCATTTCTTTTCTAAGTTCTTTAGAAGCTTTATGATGAAGGTCTAACTCAACAATAGTATGTAGATAACCGTCTTCGAGCTGATTGTCAAGCTCCAGTAGTTGTTGCTCTATATATGAGTAGTTAATTGCATTAGGGAAATTTTCAACTAGTTGCTTGATTCCTTCTATTTCTACTTTATACTTTTCAATTAGCTTTTGATGTTTGATAAGTTGTTTTTCTGTCTTAACAGCCTCATCTTTAAGAAGCAACACTTTTTCATTTTCATCAATAAAACGTTTTTTTGTTTCCTCTAGTTCGGAAAGTTCTGTCGTTAGTGCAATGATTTGCTCATTATAATTTGAAATAGTATTATCAAAGTTGTTAATTTTACTTACTAGTTCATTATTTTCCTCGATTTTTTTATTTAATTGCTGTAGTTCCTGCTCTTTACTAGTTAGTGTGGTTTTTACATCCTGTAATTTTACTTCCGCTTCTTCATATTGAGACTTCACTTCCTCTAAATTGTCAAAGCCACTTTCTTCCCATTCCTTTTTTATTGCTTTTTCTTTTTTATTACGTACAAACAACAGAATTATACCGACAATAAGTGGTATCCCATACAACCACCAACCTGCAAATAAAATAGCAATGAAAGTTGTTGATAAGTACCTAGGTAATTTTCTCATTCTCCAAACATCCTTTCTTTTAATTTAGTTTAACTGAGAATCTAACGCCATGTAACGCAATTACTCATCTATATATGATGTATGTTTCTAATTATGGAACCATTACATCATATATAGATATGTTTGTCTCGACGATTATTTTTAATCCATATATTGTTATTTTACTATCATTCTCCTAAAATTTGTTCTTTTCGACAAAGAAAGACAAATCAAGACCAAGAATTCGTCATTAGATTTTAATTACGGTGGCTGAACTCCGCGGTTTTAAGATATTAGCGCAGCATGGGGCAGGCAACGTACTTATATTGTGCTTATAAAGAGGTCGTTTTCAATTTATTTGAGGGTTATTTCTTTTTGTTCTTTTCTTTGTGTCGTTCTTTGGAAGCAAGTGGTCTATGTCATAAGTAAATAAAATGTGTTCCCTACCAATTGTTTAGTATAATTTTCTGTTTTATTGATAATGATTAAATCTGAGGTGATATATTTTAATGGAATATTTAATTATAGCGATACTTGCAGGACTATTAATATACCAATGGAAAAGTAGTAAAAGTTTAAAAGAAGATCACTTTAATAAGGAATTATTATTAAAGGATGAGTTTAAAAGAACTATTGCTTTGGGGCTCTATCAAAGATTTTGTAATGAAGTAGAAGAAAAACGATACTCCTCGGCTTTTCTCAAAAGTAATCCATTAGATTTTGAACACTTTATTGCTGATGTATTAAAGCATAAGTATGGTTTTGACTCATTTGTCACAAAGAGCTCCGGTGATTTTGGAGTTGATATAGAGCATGGTATAGGGGATGGAAAAGTAATAGGACAAGTGAAATGTGAACGTCAAGATATTGATTATGAGCCAATTGCAATCATACATTCTAATATGATTAAACAAAATGCATCCAAAGCATATGTTGTTTCAACTTCAGGTTTTACTAATAATGCTAAGATTTATGCAGAAGGATTGAACATTGACCTAATAGATGGATTGGAACTTGTAGAAATGTGGATTAACTACAAAAGTCCAATTGCTAAAACAATTGAATACAAACCGTTTAAAAGTGAATCGACAGATACAATTAGTATGTAATAGATTAGGTACGATACAATTCCCTCCAGTATGGGTAATAGAATCGTACCTTATCAGACTTTACTACTTAGAGATGCTTATGCTATAACGCAACAAAACTCAATAATACAGCAAATGGCCTGTCTAAGCCCCCTTCTCCACAAACCTACATTTCGGAAAATTATTACATCCTTTGAACTTGCCGTATTTTCCATTTCTAAGTTTTAGTTCTTCTCCACATCTTGGGCAAATGTTTTGGTTCACTTTTTGCTTAATTGATGACTGTTTAGCTTTAATGTTTTTTACATGTTGTTTTGCTATCGTTTTTTTATCTTTAGTGCCAGCTTCTTGTATTTCAGATAATTTTCTTGAAATTGATTCAACCGTTGGTGTATTGACTATTTTTGTGTTTTTTAATGTTATAGTGTTCATAAGATCTCGCAAATAAATAACATCTGCTTGTTCAAACTTCATACTATTTTTAAAAGTTGCCGTTTTAAAGAAAACAATGATAGAGTGTGTCGGGATATTTTCTCCCTCTTCACCTAACAATTCTTTTAACGCACGAATGTGGCCTTTGTTTTGCCAAATAGGGTTTAGGAATTTTTCCTTTCTTTTATAGATTACTTGAGTCCAATTTTTTTGATTTTCCGATCCGAATATCCAGCCATCATAAAACTTTGTTTCTAGTACAAACAGTCCGTATTCAGAAATGATTAGGTGGTCAATTTGAGAGTACGTACCATCGGATATAGGAATATATAGATCATGATAGGAATGATAAGTGCCAGGATATCGTCTTTCGAGTTTTTCTATTTCTTTCCTTACTCTTCTCTCTCCTATTGCCCCGTACCATTTTGATTGATTTTTCTTTACCCAAATAATCAAACCGATTACTAGAATCGGAAAAATATACATTTCCATCATTTAAACCTCCAACTAGTAATGTGTTCTAGTATTCTATTTGACATTTTTTTCTTTTTCCCTTCATTTTTTTACAATATTATTGTAATAGAAATACTTTTATTCGACACAGAACTCATGTTAGTTTGTATAATTTTCTTTATCTAGAGCAACAAAAAAAGCCTACCATCAATGGTAAGCTTATACACTGCTGATATTCCCAGCATCTATATATACGGTTCTTACTTGAAAATGTTAAGTTTGAGTTCGAGAAAATCAATCATGAGACAGGTTACTTTTCCACTTTACAGACATGTAACACTTCCCAATACTATTCATAATTCTTATTGGTTGTGTTACTATTACTCCTCACCTTGATTACCTTTTTTTATTGTAGGGAAAACTTTTTTGACTGCATTTATTAGTAGTTCTAGCGGATCTTTTAAATCCAGTCCTCTAGCAATCTTCATTATGGTCATAACAGAAGCTTCTTTTTCTCCTCTCTCAATCTCTCCTAAGAATTTATCATTTATACCCGCTGCATCAGCCAATTCTTCGATGGTTCTTTTTTGTGCTTTTCGTATTTCTCGAATGGATTCACCAATCGTTTCACCTAAAATGGTAGTCTTTCTCATTGTACCATTACCCCTGTTTCCACAATTATCATGGTAGGAAAAAGGGGGTTACACAGTCAGTAGACGGTATTTGCGTGTATTTGATGAAAATATTTTTAATTATCTAGTAGGCATCTTATTTCTTCCCTTCACCTCGAAGGAAAAGTTGATTGTCTGTTCGGTACAAAATAGCGAGAAAATCACAGCTGATTTATGGATTTGTTGTAGCAGTGCTTGGTAGGAAACTTGAGCCTCAAGTTTTGTCGTGTTATGCATGACGATTTCACAGCGATTTTTATCTATTGGTGTTACCCGCTTTATTTGATGATACATGAACCATGCACAGTTCATGTTTTCTGGGGAGTGTGTTGGGAAAATGATTAATTTAAGTGTTTCAGAGATTAAGATTGGTGTTTTTTGTACGTAGTTAGTTTTGTGAATAATTGCTTCTCTTCTACCTGTAATAGATGCACCGTATTCTAAACAGTTTCTGTTTAGAATGGAGTCTATTCTTTCCTCTGTAACATAAATACTTTCTTCCTCGATGATTTTCGTCTGGTAGATTGGATGAAAGTTTGGTAGCATTGCAATCGTTTGTGGATTGATCTTGTATTCCGTGATAATGTCCATAGGTTATCCCCTTTAATATTTTAGATTTCAGAATATAAAAGAAAAAAGGTTGTAATGGCAAGGAAGTTTTGGAATAATCGACTAAATATTCCATTTAGTGACAACCTCTTTACCATAATTATCTATACGTTTATACGGTGGTGGAACAGTCTATAGACGGTAAAATACTTTTTTTGTCATTTTTATATTTATACATTTAGTCCCCGATTGTGGAAAATGCTTTTTCTATTGAACGGTATATTTGTACTGTGAAGCAAGTAGTTCTGGTGTTCTTCTTCGCTGAATCAAGATTAACGTCCTAAATAACAAAAAGACGCGTCATGAAATAAACGCGTCCGATAATGGAAGATCCGATTTGATATTTATTAGTTATTGAAACTGAATTATTCGCCTTTATCAAAACCGAGATGAACAGAGTCTGCAATCCTTTCATAGCCAATTTCCTTATAGATCTTATTTGATGTCGGATTCATCATATCTGTGTACAAAACGCAAAAGTTGAAGTCTTTAAGTAGTTCTCTTGATACCGCTGTAACAAGCGTCCGAGCAAATCCTTTTTTGCGTTCTTCTTTTGGCGTAAACACTAAACTAACGGTTACACCGTTCTTTGTAGGACGTGACTTCTTCATCATAGATACGATCTTTCCTTTATCCTCCCAAACAAAGACCTCTTGTTCCTTTAGAAACATTGCAACACGTTTTTTCACTTGTTCAATTGGCGAGATCGGCAGTCTGGCATCCTTTTCAAATGAGTTGTACCACTTCTCGATAAGTGCAGAATCACATTCTTCCGCATAACGCCATGAACCGGGACTATGTACAAGCGTTTCATTCACCGTATTTAAACGGTACAAACCCTGGTCCATAAGGAGTTGATGAGCCTTACCGGTTTTAACTTCCCACTTCTTCGCGACTTTGTATGCCCACTCTTTCAGACTGATAATTGAACGAAAGTCAATTTCAAGTTCGACTATATTTCTTATGAAGAAATCTATTATTTCTTCTAAACGGTTTTCATCGACAAAAATAAGATTTAACGGATGCGGGGGTGTCATTTGGAGAAAGGCTAACACACTTCCATCTTCCTCGATTGTCGCCATAAATGGATTCTCATAATTACCAGCTTTAATCGCTTGCAGTACACCGTAAAAAAGACTGAATACATCTTCCTTTTCCAATAAAAAAGACTCTATCTTCTTCTCAAAATCATGAGCATTATCATAAACTTTAAATTCCATTTTCAACACTCCATCATAATCAAATTAAATCGAAGGCACTGATTTAGAAGTACCTTTTTATTACGCATTTGGCCAAATTAAGGTTTCTCTTTATTTAAGGATTGCGCCCGTTTGCGGCAATAACCAAGTAATTATTTAGTCCAACTAGGAATTATTTCACCGAAATATGTACCAATTTTCTTAACTTCATCCATTACACGTTTAATGCCTACTTCTGATAGAAACCAGTTTTCCTTTGTTATTCCATATCTATCAACACAAGGTGAAACGAAGAACTCACAATCTATTGGAAATTCAGCCTGATAGCATAATAGTGAACGGCGAGCATGCCCTGCTTTACAAACCACAATCGCTTTTCTCGGAACTATACTCTTCCTATGAAGAACTTCTAACGATAAACGAGCATTTTCTAATGTATGTTGTGCCTTATCTTCTTTTAAAATTGCTTCTTCAGGTATTCCATTTTCCATACCAATTTTTCGTAAATACTCCCACTCAGTGGTTCCGACATGCTGTTTATATCCGCCAGAAGGAAGTATATAAGGAGCCATTCCTTGCTTATACAAGTCTGCAGCCTTCTCCATTAATGGAGGATGATTTGCACCAGGAACCAATATTACATCTGCTGGAGAAACTGAGTTTTCCACAAAAATAAATTCAGTAATACAATCAAACGGATTAGACATCTGATAAACTCCCCTTATCATTATAGGCTTCATTGGAATAGGTTCACCGCTGTCCTAAACCATCATAATGGCAGAGTAATACTTTGATTACATGTATCCATTCCCCGAAAGCGGTGACTGCCCCCCAGTAGAGTATAGCTTTACCAAACTGGGGGACTGTTCCAATAGCCTGAATCAATTGTTTATCCAAGTTATTAGGAGTGATTGGATAAACGGTTCTGAAAATTGTCCTGCTTCGTTTTGCTTCAATGTATTTCCTCCGAAATTACAATTAAATAAACAGGAGCAGCCGCATTAATAACTGTTCCTGTTATTTTAAGTAAAGCACCCATTTAGTTTTCTTATACTCTTCTGTTCCTTAACTTCAACAGAAAGAAGCTAATCTCCTTCTTGAAGATTTGCACCCGTTTGTTTAATAGGAAATTGACAACCAAAGTTGGGGGTTTTTCGAGTGGGAATTTATACAATTACTAACCTTTAACAGTGCCATTTAAAAAAAGAAAAAAATTTAAAATAGTGGTTCCATTTCTAGATTACTAATTACTTTCTCTAATAAATTATCGCCTATTATTTTATAATCTTTATCTCTTATTTGTATATATCCGACATCAGTGACTACCATTTGTAATGACTCCGAATTGGAAGTTAATGTAACATAATAGTTAAGCAGTCCTAATCTTCCATTAGAAATCTTTTTTAATTTAACATTAGAAAGTTCATCTACTAATCTAGAGATTTCATTTTCGTCCGTAATCTTAACATGTAAGTGTTCATCGGGATTAAGATGTAAAATATATATTTCGTCTATTTTGCCATTCGGAAAAAATTCCTCTAAAGCCTCTCGATATGTAATCTCTCTTCCTTGGATAATAAATAAACTACTTACAACAGCTACTACTATTACAGATATAACAATGAATAATACTCTTTTACTCATAAAATTCCCCCTAATTATTCTGCTTTATTTACTCGAATTAGAAAAACGACCATCTGTTATTGAAGCATCCACCCTTTAGTTGAATAAATTATCCATACTCCTATTCTGTACCCACATACAGAAATTCATTATTCTTACCAAAACGAAAATGAATATCATACTTTCGTTCACTACCATTTTGGTCATAACCATATAGAAAATAACCCACCTCAGTAGAATCAGGCTGTGGATTATAAAAATTGAAATACATAGGTAATCCAGCAATTTCTATTGGAAAATAAAAGTCACTAAGTTCACCGAAATTAACCTTACCATCGATGACTTCAAAATTAACATCAAACTCACTTCTTAATTTATCGAATTCGTTATTAGCTATATGTTTCATAATGTTCCTTGCTTTATGATCAAATATTTGCAATTTCTCTTGGTTCTTCTTTTCTTGCTCCAATTCATCATTAATAAGTCTCAGTTCTTCTTCTAAGTTACTAATCTCAATATTTTTCTCATTAATCTGAGTTTGGTATTTCAAAATTAATGATTCCTTGTCGTTCTCATCATCAGAACATGCAGAAATAACAATTAGCACCAAGACAATTCCTGTCAGATGAATATACCTTTTCATTTTATCTCCTCCAAAGTTATAATAAATTATTTCAATCCCCTTATACTCCTTACTGGAGAAACCTGCTTCAATAGTTGCAGAAGCAATAGCACTGTTTCGCTAACGCACCCGTTACTTATGTAAGAGTTGAAATACTACTTGAAGGTTTTAGTCTTCATATTTCTTTACAACAGACTTTATCCTTGATGCAATAAGTACAGCTATAAGACCAGTTATCTACATAGATATAATATGTTCCCAACCTAACACTCCTTTTAGGATAAAATTCAGCAAGAATACACCAACTAGCGAACCAAAAACCCAAGGTATCCAGAATTTTGAAATAATATTTTTCATTTGCCCTCCCGAAAGATTTTACTGTTCCTCGGTTAGTAACTGATTTGAGTGAAAACAATTATTTACTAACGCACCCGTTTATCCAATTATTTATTTTTCATATTTCCCCTTATTTTTATTTATTGTTATTAGTTTTGTCATGACAAAATGAACTACTGCAATAGTAAGTAAAAAGTCTCTATATGCCTCATTTTTCCCCTCCAATAACGTAGCAACAATAAAGAAGAATCCAAACGATATTATAAGTAAAGCCAGAACATAATGCCAAATTTTTAGTTCCATTTTATATCCCCCTTTATTAAACAAAACTGCTCCATTTGTTTAATTACTTCCAAAAAAAGGGACTTATCCTTCTTAAAGATAAACCCCCGTTAATGCAATAATTAATTTCTATCTTTTATGAAAGTAACTATTCCAATGCTAAATACTAAGATACCGATTAACATCAATGAATGTATAAATCCATTAAGAATTGGTACATATTCACTAGTTAAATTCTTGTTTCGATACACGATGTTAACCAAATTGTACCCTAAAGGGGTACTAATAAGTATAATGATAATCCCTAAAGAAACATATGTTACTGCTTGTTTGTTCATAAATCATTCCCCCTAATACAATTTCACTTCTCTTTAACTCTACTGCTCTTTACTTCAAGAAAAAAGATGCGAACTCCTTCTTGAAGATACGCATCCGTTTGTTTAAGTGTAGAATTTCATAATCCCAATATATAACCTAAATAAATTTAGTAATTCTACTCAAATTTTTTGTTCTGAATTTGCTTTAAAGTAATTATAAAAGCGATGCCCACAAAAAATGTTATCAATGACACTACGATTGTCGAAGTGCCAAGTACACTATATAAATTGTACTGAATCGCATAGATTGAACCACTAACTAACCCAATTATTGCTGCATAAGTTTCTGCCGTGTAATTTTCTAATAAGTATCTAATAAGTTTACTAGTTAGTAAAACTCCTAAAACTATACCTGAACCAATCGCTAAAATTATCGGCAAATCAAACGACATTAAAGATGCTGTGGCTATTTCATATATACCTAATATAGTCAGTATTAAAGCACCGCTTAATCCAGGGAGAACAAGAGCTGTACTTGCAATAAATCCTGCAATGGCAAAGAGGATAACTTGGGGACGGGGTTACATTTCTCATTTTTTGAATGAGAAGTGTAACCCCGTCCCCGATTTTGCATTTTAAATACCTCATTTTACTCGATCGTAATTTCTGCAACTGAATATAGGACTGCTTTTCCTGCCATCTTTACTCGTGCTTCTTCATATTTACAATAAAGGGTTCCGCCTCTGCTTGAAATTTGTCTTGCAACTAGTTCCCGTTTTTCTAATCTTTTTGCCCAAAAAGGAATTAGGCTGCAATGCAAGGAACCTGTTACTGGATCTTCGTTTATCTTTAACTTAGGGAAAAAGCCTCTGGAAACAAAATCGAATTCACTGCCTTGAGCTGTAACGCAAACACCCAATCCTTCTGGTAATTTTTCTAATTGGGCAAAGTCAGGACTTATGTTTCTTACATCTTCCTCGGACTCTAGTACAAAAACAAGGTCTCTATTTAAATACGTTTCTTTTGGCACGATTCCTAAAGCGCTAATCATTTGATCAGTAACAGAAATTTCTTCTGAAGGAACAGAAGGGAAATCAAGTTCATATAAATCATCTTGTTTGTTTACAGTTAACTCTCCACTAATTGTATGAAACTTAACGGTATCCAATTGCTTTTCATAGTAATTTAAAATGATAAATGCCGTTGCTAGCGTGGCATGCCCACAAAGGTTAATCTCTCCTCCAGGTGTAAACCATCTAAGTCGGTAATGGCCTTCTTCTTTTACTGCAAAAGCTGTTTCCGATAGGTTATTTTCAATGGCTATTTTCTGCATGAGTTCATCTGAAATCCAATCATTCATGATACATACTCCTGCTGGATTTCCTTCAAAAACCTTTTCTGCAAAAGCATCAACTACAAAATATTTCATATCATTTTCCTCCAGTGTTATAATGTGTTTTATTATTTATTAGTAGTTTACATCTATATGTATATAACACTCAACACCTAACGACTTGGAGTAAGTTTAGTTACTCTAGTAAGGGCCTATCAATAACTAGAACACTAGGGGGTTATTACATCTGTTCAAGTAAAAGGGATAAACCGGGGAAAGGGTAATGTTACCCCGTCCCCGGTTTTGTCTCTTAGACGGTAAAATACTTTTTTAATTTATTGTAAGTCTCCGTTTTTTTGTTTCTTAATGTGTAGTTTCCCACAGAGAGCTCTACTTGAATTAATATCCATCACCCCTTACTATTCGACAAATTCAGACACATCTATTCCCAGTTTATTGCTATAATTAGTAACAAATTAAGTTGTGGGAGGAACATTATGTCATTTCTTAAAAATATCCTTAACATCGTAACTGAAAATAGAGATATTAAAGAGCCTGTCATTTATAAAGAGTTTAATGACAAGTCTCCTTTTTTAGATGGATTAAATCACTTATTGAATAGTAATGATCCTGCTGTTGACGTTAAGAAGGTCACCCATCATTTAAAGACGTTTTCAATTGGTCAAACTGGTGAATCTAGCGTGTTATTCGAGTTGAAAAACTCCATGCTGCCAATGGTAATACTTCATGATGTCACTATAGAGTATGATAATTACAAGGCGCAAATGGACTTTGTTATCATTACACATAAGTTTATATTGGTTCTTGAAGTGAAGAAATTGTTTGGAAATATTGAAGTGACAGATAAAGGTGAGTTTCTTCGTGTGATTACAAAGAATAATAGAATTGTTAACAAAGAAGGAATGTATAGCCCTATTAATCAAGTAGAAAGACATGTGGCTATTTTAGAAAAGCTTTTGAAATCAAAAGAAGTCATAGACAAATGTCCTATACGATATGCGGTCACATTTGCTAATCATAAAACTATTATAAATATGTCTAAAAATGCACCTCAGCACATCAAAGATACTATTATTCGACATGACCAAATTAAGACATTTCTTAAATCAGAACTAGACAAGAAATCTCCTACCTTTATGTTAGATAAATACCTTTATTCCATCGCTGATGCAGTAAAAGCACACGCATTAGATATACCTTTTAATAGAGAAGATTATCTATTATCTGTCGCTTCAATAAAGGATGATAATGTTTCAACAGAAAGTACAATAGTTGAGAGTGAGTTAAACGTAAAAGAAGACTTATCTCATTTACTAATGGCGTACCGTTCGAAAAAAGCAAAACAATTAAACTGCAAGCCATACTATATTTTCAATAACCATACTTTAAGTGAACTTGTTTCGTTGAAACCTACTACTATTAATCAATTATTAGAAGTAACGGGAATGGGACATAAGAAAACGGAAGAATTTGGTGTGGATATCATAAATATTATTAAAAATAATACCGCTTTAGATTCCAATACGAAAACTATTGATATGGACCATTTACGATCGGATCTAACTCAGTACCGCACGGTTACAGCGAAAAAATTAAACGTAAAACCTTTCTATATATATACGAATAAAACATTAGATTGCATCCTAGAATTGTTACCAACTAATAAGGATGAACTATTTAAAGTCGAAGGTATCGGTGTGAAGAAAGCCGAAGAGTTTGGGGAAGGAATATTAGAGATTGTTAGAAGGTTTAAAAGTTGATAGAAGATGATACTATATCAGAGCTTCTAATAGTTTTCATATAGTAGGCTCTTTCGGTTATAATAAAACTATAAAAAGGCATATACTAAAAAAGACCGCTGGTGCGCTAACACCATACGGTCCATACAATAGCAGGTTCCCTTCAAGGGAATCAGCAATTATTAGGCGTAACCCACCCTATCGCATCCAGGCTCAAGGGTGGGTTATTTTTTGTCTTTTATGATAGATACAACTAAACTAGCAAATGCAATCATTAGCACTAATGCTTGGAAAGTTGACATCATATCGGCATCACCCCCTTCCAACTGGGGTAATGCTGACCACCCTTGAATTTCCCATACTATTGTTAAAATATTATAACAAAAGAACGAACAAGCGTTCCGTATTGAACAAGATATAAAAGAAAATTTCTTCTGATATTCCTCTTTGTCATGTTTATCTTTCCACTTTCACAACAATAAGGTGCTCGGCCCCACTACGTTAAAGTTTTACCATAATGGGGGGTTTTTGTATTCTAAATTATTGAAACTTTTCGATGATATATGCGTAAATTATATAAAGGGATGTGAATATTATGATAATTTATAAACAACTTATCGTTCTTCTTTTTATTTTTCTTTTCATACCAATTACCGCAGTTGCTGAGAGTGATAGTCGTGTTGTCGTCATTGATGGGCAAGAATTTACAGTAACAGCTAGTGTCTCTAGCATAGGCTATGGTTATACCGTTTTGGCTCCAGACGGAACGAAATATAGTTATAATTGCAATACTGTTGGGACGAACATGTCGACTTGCTCTGGTAAGTTTATAGGAGAAAATGATTTTACGATGGAAGAAGATCGAATCATGATGGAGAGAATGGATAAAGCCATTTCGGAATACGAGCTTACATATGGTGTACCACGTGAAGAGAAAAGTAAATCTAGTTCGGGGAACTTTTTTACTGGGCTACTTGCCATCGCAGTCGGAGCATTTTTAACCTTTGCGCCTAGGTCTGCCTGGTACTTAGAAATTGGGTGGAAGCTCAAAGACTCAGAACCTAGTGAAGCCGCTATTTTAATAAATGTTTTTGGTGGAATTATTCTTGGAATTGTTGGGATAGTGATGATGTTTACTTAATTTTACCTATGGGGCCAGATGCCATGGCCATCAATGCATAAAGGGCACTTTCTACTAAAATAACTAAACAAGTCAGTACAAAACTTTATAGTTTTATCTTGCCGTAAAAGAGGTTATAATAACTATATAAACAAGCATATACTAAAAAAGACCGATAGTGCTAGTAACACTAACGGTCTATACAATAGCAGGTTCCCATCAAGGGAGTCAGCATTGTGGGTATATAATCCACCCTAGGTTGCTGCTAGGCTCAAGGGTGGGTTATTTTTTGTCTTTAACGATTGATACAACTAAGCTAGCAAATGCAATCATAAGCACTAATGCTTGAAAAGTTGTCATCCTATCGGCATCACCCCCTTTCTACTGGGGTAATGCTGACCACCCTTGAGTTTACCATGCTATTGTATAGATATTATACCATCCACAAGAACGTGTGTTCCACTCTAATCTATGTAATTATCTTTTTTTAGCATTTAGCTTCTGTAGTTAAATATCAAAAAAGCGTTAATACATTGTGAAAGCAGTAAATCTTTTGTTATTTATTAGTTTGAACTTCCATACGATTTACGAATAATTAAGCGCCTAAGAATGTATGTTAATAGTCATACTTGAACACAGTTTTTTAACCGTCAATAAATAAGGTGCTTTCGATTAACTCTGTTTTCAAGTCTTGTATTTTCGGTTATAATAATACTATAAATATGCATATACTAAAAAAGACCGATAGTGCTCTAACACCAAGCGGTCCATACAATAGCAGGTTCCCTTCAAGGGAGTCAGCATTGGTAGTAAAAAAACCCACCCTATTATGCTTGCCGGCTCAAGGGTGGGTTATTTTTTCTCTTTTATGATAGATATGGTTAGTATTACTTATTCGTCGGATTCTTCCCCTTGACGAGTTGTTTGAAATGGAAGTGTATCCCAGAAGCTTGTATCTACTGTTTGAATGGAACCATTTGCAATTGCTTTAACAGTTGCATCAAGTGTGTTTACCGTTTGTCGAATTAAATAACCGTTACTTTTTTGACCAAGGACGGCAGAAGGGTTCGTATGGTCGGACATACCTCGCATTTCGAACAACAATGTAGCAATATCATATCTTAACGCAATTCCGTTACGGCCAATGTTAGCACCAGAACCTCCGTTATATTTTCCAAGATGCCCCCACCCTTTAGATTCAATCTCATGGAAGACAACTGCACCAAGTTTCTTTGATTGTTCTACTATTTCCGGGTTCACATTAGGATTTGTCGGGTATAAAATGGAACCTGATACATATTTGCCATCACGTTCACTTTGTGTTCCTTGATGATGTAAATCAATTAAATAATCAATGTTATATTTTGCTAGTACATTCTCATGTAATACTCTCGCTTCTGGTTGCATGAGTTCTACCTGCTTGTCGTGTTCACGGTTCAAATCATAATTATTCGCATTCGCCCGCGTTAAATGACGATCACCAGCTGCGATATATCGATCCGTAGAAAAATTCACATCCCCCATTGCACCATCAGCATTTAACATTGGAATGACGAGAATATTTACTCCATCAAGTACTGATTTTGTTTTTCCAGTACCTAAATGTTTAATAAATTCTAATGCCCCTTCGGTTGTTAACTGTTCATTGCCGTGTTGTTGTGTTAAGAAGAGAATAGTTGGGTTTTCTTCATTTGTAATATATTTCGCCATGTAAATGTCACGGCCTTTTACCGTTTGACCAATTACTTCTAATTCTAACGCATCTTGTTTTTCTGCCTGTTTATGTAAGTAGTCTACTAGTTCTTCATAAGTAGTCAAAATCGATGTTTGAATAGATTCATTTCCATTATAATTCGGCCCATTTCCAACCGCCCCAGCAGGTAAACCAACTGACGTTAATGCGCCAAATGCCATCACACCTGTTAATGATAACGCTAACATTTTTTTGTAAATTTTTTTCATAAAATCCTCCTTTAATCTCTTTATTTTATGGCTTAAACAAGCTCTCTTTAAGAGTAAAGTTTTTTGAATAATCTGTAAATGGTTATAAACAACCATTCTTCGCCATCCGAAATTTCAGACAAATAGACTGGTTATAGGGCCATAATCCCATTACGTTAAAAACTTTAACACGTTGGGGGTATGGTGCCGTTCGGGACGGGAATACATTTTCTATTTCAAATAATGTTTAATCTATTCCTTAAAAGGTGCCAGACCCCAATCGCAGTAAAGGTTTACTGAACTGGGGTCTGGCAGCTAAATAAATTGCTTATGTTCAAGAAATCTTTTTCCCGAGAATAACCAAATCTCTCTTCATTCCATCCAATTTAGCGACTTCTGGTAGATGAGCCCATTTTTCAAAACCAATGCTTGAAAAAAGTTTAATACTGGGCTCATTATGTGCAAAAACAAAGCCAAGCAAAGTATCAATTTCAAAATTAGGACATTCCTCTATCACTTTGTTTAATGTTATTTTTCCAAGTCCTTTACCTCTAAATTCTTTATGTAAATAAATAGATACTTCGGCAGTTCCATTATAGGCAGGTCTTCCATAGAAAGATTGAAAACTTACCCACCCGCAAACTTTACCCAAATACTCTACAACCCACAAAGGTCTTTTATCAGGATTATGTTCGTTAAACCACTCTACCCTATCGCTTATAGATACAGCTTCCGTATCAGCAGTTACCATTCTGCTTGGAATAGTGGCATTATAAATCTCCACTATCATTGGTAAATCTTCCATACTTGCATCTCTAAATATAATATTGTCTTTCATATAATTGCTCCTTCATAATTTTTCTTTATTTTATAATACCGCTTAGTTCATTAAGTGTATGTATTTTTATAAACTTCTCCATAAAATATCTGTACGATATGTTCGATTGTACTCAATCAAAGTAACACTTATTTTTCTAAAAATTCAAATTTTTTAAAGGAATATTCATTTCGAATCTCGAAGTAATTAATGTACGTTATGATTAGGGAGGGGATTTTAATTTGAGTCACGTCTTATTAGAAGAAATAAGAGTATATACAAAAGAAGCAGTCAATCATTCATTAGAAAGTTTAAAAGACTATTTACGATTACCTACTATATCCGCCCAAAACAAAGCCATTCCTGAAACAGTGGCGTTTGTTGTTAACTTGATTGAAAACGCTGGTGGAAAAGCAGAAGTATTAGATGATTTAGGTGGTAATCCTGTTGTTTATGGTTACTTCGCTGCAACAAAAGATCCAGATATAGCTAAAACGTTACTTTTTTATAACCATTATGATGTTCAGCCACCTGAGCCTTTTAACGAGTGGAAAACAGATCCTTTTGAGCCAACTGTAAAAGATGGAAAACTATTCGCCCGAGGTGTATCCGACAACAAAGGAGATTTCATTGCTCGTTTAACAGCAATCAAAGTTTTAAAAGAAGTAGCTGGCGGACTTCCTTGTAATATTAAGTTTATGGTAGAAGGAGAAGAAGAAATTGGCAGTCCGAATTTAGCACCTTATATTCAAAAATATAAAGAGCTTTTCAAGGCGGATGCATGTATATGGGAATTTGGATCAAAAGATGAGAAAGATCTTGTTAGTATGGTAGCCGGTATTAAAGGAATGGCGTATTTGGAACTAAGTTGTGTTGGTGCTGATATTGACATGCATTCGGCCGTTGGCGCTTATGTAGATAATGCCGCATGGCGATTAGTTCAAGCATTAGCAACAATGAAAGATAAGCATCATCATATTTTAGTAGAAGGATTTTACGATGGCATCGAACAACCGAAAGATAGTGAACTAGAAGCGGTAGCAACATTACCTTTTGATGAAGAAGCCGTGGAAAAATTATATGGGTTAAAACGTCCTTTAATTACAAAGCAAAAAGGAATCGATCCGAGAGAAGCAATGGTATTTGAACCAACCATGACAATTTGTGGTATCGAAAGTGGTTATACTGGGGAAGGAACGAAAACTGTTTTACCGAAAAGTGCAAAAGTAAAGCTAGATTGCCGATTAGTACCTGGTCAAGACCCTAATAAAGTATTTCATGCTGTCCAAAACCATTTAGTAAAACACGGTTTTGAAGATGTACATGTTACGTTGTTAACTGGTCAAAAAGCTTATCGTTCAGACTTTTCCCATCCATTTGTACAACACGTGTTACATACGGCAAAAGAAGCATATCAAACAGAAGCTTATATAGCGCCAAATTCAGCTGGAACTGGACCTATGTATGAGTTTGGAACTCACCTACAACTTCCAATTGTAAGTACTGGTATCGGGTGGGTTGGATCTAAGGCACACGCCCCAAACGAATCGATTCGCCTAAAAGATTTTGAAGATGGTGTCGTTCATATGGCACATATGATGTCTACGTTCTCTAAAGCTTTAACAGATGAAGTGGAAGAACCGGATAGCATTACGACATAATCAAATTTTAACTATCTATATAGTTTTACTCCTTTAGAAAAACGGTTATACTAACTAAATAAACAAGCATATACTAAAAAAGACCGTTAGTGCTGCTAACACTAACGGTCCATACAATAGCAGGTTCCCTTCAAGGGAGTCAGCATTGTTGGTACAAAAATCCACCCAAGGTTGCTGTCACGCTCAAGGGTGGATTATTTTTTGTCTTTTACGCTAGATACAACTTAACTAGCAAATTCAATCATAAGCACTAAAGCTTGAAAAGTAGTCATCATATCCGCATCACCCCCTTCCTGCTGGGGTAATGCTGACCACCCTTGAGTTTCCCATACTATTATAAAAATATTATAGCACAAGTGCGAACTAGCGTTCTATACAAAGTGGGGAGATATTAAACTTTTCTCAGCCGTTCAATTTTGACTTTTTCTTTTGTAAAAAATTGATCGTGGGAGACCTCTTCACCATCATTTCTGACTTTTTCTTTTGTGAAATTGATCGTGGGAGACCTCTTCACCATCATTTCTGACTTTTTCTTTTGTGAAATTGATTGTGGGAGACCTCTTCACGTTCATTTTTGACTTTTTCTTTTGTGGAATTGATCGTGGGAGACCTTCTCACGTTCATTTTCGGCTTTTTCTTTTGTGAAATTGAATGTGGGAGACCTCTTCACGTTTATTTTTGACTTTTTCTTTTGTGAAATTGATTGTGGGAGACCTCCTCACGTTCATTTTTGACTTTTTCTTTTGTGAAATTGATCGTGGGAGACCTCCTCACGTTCATTTTTGACTTTTTCTTTCATGAAATTGATTGTGGGAGACCTCTTCACCATCATTTCCGACTTTTTCTTTTGTGAAATTGAATACGAGAGCATTGACCTCACCGATCATAAGTCCTAGCCAATTGAATTTTAACCTATTAACTTCTTTATCACTTCATTTGTTAAATTCGGTACGATGTAGTGAGAAAAGTTCAGTTCTGCTCGTTCATATTTTTTATGCGCATCAAAGCCATATGGGCCGATATTGATAACTGGAACGTTAATAGCTCGAATATCATCATAGTTGATAAAATGTTTCTTCCCCCAACTTGGATTATTTCGAGAAACTGCCTCAATTCCTTGTTCGTCGTCACTTAATGCAACAAAGCTCATATCCGAAATGTAAGGGAAAAAGTTTCTCGTCACAATCGGATGTTCATAGTGTGGTTGGACAAACTGAACGGCATTATCTAATGCTTGAAGTAGGTTTTGTTCGTTTTCATCTTTTCCTGTTACTTCAATACGGGGTGAATATAAAGAGGAGTAAAAAAGAATAATGGCAGGACTTTTATCTTCCATCCACTTCCATGCTTCTTCGACTACTCTTGCTGAATACATTCGCGTATCTAATGATGAATCTTCTAGTAGTTTTTCTTTAAACGTATTCATCGCCGACTCATACTCATCTCCAAATTTCTCTACTAGCTTTTCTACCATTTCTTCGTAAATGAAGACACGTGGTTGCCAAGCGACTTCACGTATTGGTTCTCCCGTTGTTTCACTATACGTTTGATAACTTTTCTTAAAGTCTACCAATGCATCGGAAAAAGCAATTGTTGCTTGCTCTTTTAATAAATCTAGCACATCTTTCGGTGACCAAGAATGAATAAAAAAGTTGTAATACACATAAGTGGAAAGAGCCGTTTGCACTGTATAGGTCGGCTTTAAGTCGGTTTGTTTTAACGACACTGGTGGAACCGTTCTTTCTCCGTAAGCTTCATTACAAAGGTCAGGATTATAACTAATTTGTTTTGTTAAATAGGAGGCTATGAAATTCGGATCGATTCCTTCAAAGCAAGAACCTACATGTGTCTCTGCCCCGGTAATGAAAAAAGATGGCAACAATTTCCCAACTGTTCCTTTATAAATATAACGATTTTCATCCCCTTCGTAGCGAGGAGAAACAAAATCAGCATTTATAGCAGCGATATATTCGAAGTTTTGTTCCTTCTTCCATTTGCGTAACGTCTTTAATGCAGATAATATTCCGTGTGAACCATCTTCTTCGTCACACTCTGCCACAAAAACTATGTTCCCTTCTAATTTGTCAGGATTTTCACTATAATACTTTATTAAATATAAATGACTAGCTAATCCACTTTTCATATCAAGCGATCCACGGCCGAACATCCAATCTCCGGATTTTAAATGTTCTTCAACCATGGACGGTACCGCTTCTGTTAACATTTCTTCCACGAGATCGTCAGGAGAACAAGCTGCATCTTTTATTTGTCCAAAATCATCTATCCCAACCGTATCTACGTGCCCCATTAACATAACAGTTTTATTACTAACCCGCTTCGTTCCTTTTATATAAGCAAGCACATTGTAACGCTGCTTGTCATCGTCCACTGTTTTTTCCAAAACGATAGAAGAAGAATTCGCTTGAAAATAAGGCAATTGTTTAAGCCAATTATAAATAAAATTAGCCATATCCGTTTCACCAGAAGTATTAACAATACTCTCAATGTTTACAAGTTGTTTTGTTATCGTTAAAACATCGTTATGACAAGTTAACATGAAAAATCCCCCTATGGGCAACATTTATTAGTAACCCTAAATAAATAGCTAGACTTATTATACTAAACTTTTTTTCTTTTAAAAATAAATCTTTATTGGTTAAATCTAATTATAAAAGCTCCCAACCTCAAAAAAGAGACAGGTTACTTGTCCCATTTACAGACATGTAACCCGCCTTACATGTAAAATCTACACAATGCTAAATAATAAAAAAGAAATATACGATTGTGCTGCTAACAATACATGTACATGCAATAGCGGATTCCCTCGAAGGTAGACAGCCACCCTATCATGCATGGTTGAAGGTATTTTCCTAATGATGTTTTTTTATTATTGTCGCTCTATATCTTCAAACACTCTACTTGCTGTAGCTTTTTGCTGTCCAACGTATTTTCCTGCATAAGGATTAGCTTCTTGATCAACTTCTGCTAAAACCCTTCATTTATTAGACTATTAACACATTAAGTCTTGTTTATCACACAATGGAAGTGCATAATAAATAAGAATTATTACGATTAGCAAAAAAGGAGAATAACCATGAAAGAAATTAATCTTCCTGATAAGACATCTAGACACCGTCATTTCGGTTCAGTTGACCCAATTGTCGGAACAAAGCCTACTGAAAAAGAAAAAATGCATGACTTGCAGAATACAGACAATGATTTTTACTTTTCAATCGAGCATGTAGGTATTAAAAATATAACATATCCTGTTATTATTACTTCTTCGATGGAACCAAAGGAACAGCATTCTATTGGTAACTTTATGCTCACCACTAGTCTAGTTCGCAATCAAAAAGGTATAAACATGAGCCGTTTACCCGAAGTATTACATACTTTCTATCAAAACGGATTACAATTAGACTTTTCTTCCTTAGCGGATGTTAGTAAACTATTAGCAGAACGAATGAATCAATCCTCATCCACTATTGAAGTAAGCTTCCCTTGGTTTTTTGAAAGAAGAAGCCCTTCTATGAATCTTGCTGGATTAATGAAAGCTGATGTTACTTTAGAAACGACATACAAGGAAGGTATAGGATGGAAAGAGAAAATTTCCATGTCTGCAGCTGTTACCACTCTTTGTCCATGTTCAAAAGAAATTAGTGAGTATAGTGCACACAATCAACGAGGAATCGTAACCGTACAAGTAGAACTATCCCAAGATGGTTCATCACCTTCAAATATAAAAGAGATATTACTCGATGTTATGGAGTCTAATGCAAGTGCAAAACTTCATCCCATCTTAAAAAGACCAGATGAAAAGAAAGTAACAGAGCAAGCATACGAAAATCCTAGATTTGTAGAGGACCTTATTCGTTTAATTGCTGCAGATCTATATTTATTAGATTGGGTGAAAGCATTTACCATTGAATGTCGTAATGAAGAATCTATTCATCAACATGATGCATACGCTAAAATGTCGTACCGCAAATAAATATATACCCTGGGATCTATTCTATAAAATCCCGGGGTATTCATACCGTTTAAACTCGAGTTTAATTAATCTTGTTGTCTAAGGATAAAGAAGAATTCGATATACTGTTAAGTAATTCATGCGAGTTAAAATAGATAAAGGTGCCATCTCCCAATACACGGGGGGCTGGCACCTGTTTTTGTACTATTGGCTATTAAATTTTTCTATCGTTTCTTTGTTATCTCCAATGGAGAAAGTTGTAAAAGAAACGTTGCTACCTATTTCTACTTCTTTTCCTTCAATTTGTTTTTTTGCCTCTTCTGACAGACGATAATTCACATCTTGATTTTCCACCGTAATAATAACTTCATCTTCTGCTGTCTTAATACTCTTTACTATGCCAGTAATTTCAGTGGTTTCTCCACCAGCAAGCATTATACCACTTATATCACCTGATGCCTCATCCCCAATATCATTGGTTTTTTGACCGGTAAACCCGCATGCACTTAGGACTGATATTAATAAGAAACAACCCAATACTAAAGCTAGATTCTTCATTTTCAACACAAATATCTACCTCCAATTTTTATCTTTCATCTAATAGGTCGTAAAATAGTCAAAATAGTTTCACATTTTTTCAAATAATTCTATCTGGTGAAAAAATACGCTTAACGCAATAGGAACCAGCATATTTTGTTGCCCTGAGACTAGTTGTTAGCGTGACCTGACCGTCAAGCTTATCCACCAAAATTCAAGTATCGTATCCTATATTTAAAAAGTAATAAAAATTGAAAGTAACTAGCACGTGAAAAAGAGGCTGGGAGAAAATTGGGGGGGGAAAATATTTAAGAAGAGGCCCAAAGATTAAAAATCTTGATCTTTGGGCCTCTTCCATTTAAATTAACCGGATTTTACAATCCCTTTATACTTACTAAATGCTGATGAAGTGTATCTTCTTTATATATATTATTTTGGCCAGATGAACTTCATTAGCCTTTTGAATTTGAAGTTCAACGTTGATAATTTATTGTAATTAGATGAAGTTCAACTACGATATATTTTTTTGGCCAGATGAACTTTATCGGCCTTATGAAGTTCAGCTAGGATAAATTTTTGTAGCCAGATGAACTTCATCAGCCTTATGAAGTTCATCTAGGTTAAATTTTTGTAGCCAGATGAACTCATTAGCCATATGAAGTTCATCTACGATCATTTTTTGAAGCCAGATGAACTTCATTGGCCTTATGAAGTTCAACTACGATATATTTTTTGGCAGATGAACTTCATCGGCCCTATGAAGTTAACTACTATCATTTTTTTACCATACTAATTTCTAAAGCAAGTTTAAACTTCATTGGATTGAAATCTCTCCATCAATTATGTAAGTTCTCCACTACCTCTTCCGCTCTTTTTAAGCCTTCGTCTGGTGATAGGTTGTTAACCATAACATGGTCTATCATATGGTTAATTTTTCTCTTGTAGTCGGCGTATTCAGTCGGAGTTGAGAATACTTTCGTTACTGCTAGATTTTGAAGCATGAAGGAGTAAATCTCAGCTTCTTTTTCAGTAAATTCTGCTAAGGCTGCTTCTGCCCCTAGTTTATTTGCTGCGATATCGAAAGTTTGGCTTGCCCAATATTTTTGTGCTTCTGGACCTGTTAAGTATTGAATGAAATCCATTGCTTCGTCTGGATTTTTCGCACCACGTGGTATTTCTACTACAAGTCCTTCGCCTGTACTCCAATGGTCAGTGGAATCACTATATGCTGGAATAGGTGCAACACCTATATCAATAGTAGTATCATCTTCGCGAATGGAAGAATATAAACTTCCGTCACCTACCCACATCGCTACTTTTTCTGCAAGGAACGGGTTTGAATGAATTTCCATAAAGTTTGCAGTAAATACATTTACTGGACTTACTCCATATTTATCACGCCATTTTTTCAACCATGCTAAACCTTCTGCTTTCTTATCTGTATGAATGTTTAACTTGGTGTCCTGTATGAAGGATTGTCCATCATCTGCATTGACCATCCATGAAGTGGCACCAAATCCACCCCAAAGAGGATGAAAACCGATACGTTCATAATGATCTCCTTGCTTCCAATCTAGAAAACTTGCATACTCCTCTAATTCTTTCCACGTAGAAGGTGGGTTATTAGGATCTATGCCTACCTCTTCATATGCTGCCTTATTATAAAATAATACGTTTGTATTGGTCATAAAAGGAATAGCATATGTTCTCCCTTCGGATTCTACTACTTCCCAAAGGTGTGGATAAAACATCTCTTTATATTCTTCCGTTATGTAACTACTTATATCTGTAACCTGGTTAAGTGTTGCTCGATATGTGACGGACTGCATATCATTTATGATGACATCCGCTGGGTTTCCTGTTGCAATAGAGACGATATTGTTTGTCCAAATTTTCCCTTTCGGAAAGGCTGTATGGTTTACAATTACTTCATCTTGAGAGTTGTTATAATCGTCTATTATTTTTTCAATAATTGCATTACTAGATTCTGATTCCCAAAATGTCCAAAAATCAATGTTTACCCCTCCATCCTCCGCCTGAACAGAGCGAATTTGACCTGGCTCACATGCCACTAATGATAGAACGATACATACACTTAAAAGTAAAGCGCCGATTTTGCTTAGTTTCATCATTCAATTCCCCTTTTAACAAATCTTGTTACCATCTATAGCCTAGTTACCTCTATAAGCTATCTACTAAACATAGATTAGGGAAACTTGTATTTATTTTTGTCACCTCCAATGGAAAAAGGGCTAGTCGTTGTTAGTAAAGAAATTACAAACTGTATGACTGGCCCTAGATTTTTTAACGCTCTATAATTGATGAAGCTTTTTTACAAAAATAAGATTATTTAACATTACAATGCTTTAAAAAACAAACGAATAAATGATTGTCCACCCATTATACTGATAGAGCCTACGATCACACCACTCAACCATCTTTCTTTTCCACCGATTCTATTGTTTCTCCTTTTATGAAACGATACAATCTACTTTTCGGCTCATAAACCTTCTGAGAAGGCCAAAGTCCGTGATGTCCAGAAAAAATAAAACTCACGAAACATGCGACAAAAAAGAATTCTATCCCTTTTCCATCAAACATTTCCACACTTAACAAGAAGGCCGCAATCGGTGTGTTGGCACCACCTGCAAAAACAGCAATCATTCCTAAAGCTGCAATAAAAGACAATGGCAAGTCTATGAATGAGGACAAAGTGTTTCCTAACGTTGCGCCAATAAAGAATAGTGGGATCGCCTCTCCTCCAACAAAACCACTTCCCATTGTGATGGCTGTATATACTAGTTTAGCTAAAAAGGCGAACGTCGGTACATCTACTAGAAAAGATTGCTCTAGCATATCTAATCCACGGCCATTGTAATCTGTCGTTCCAAGTACAATCGTTAAAAGCACAATAACACAACCACCAACAAAAGCTCTTTTCATATGATTCTTTTTGAAAATCTTCTCAGAAACATTTTGTATACCGTGCCTTAATTGGCAATAAAGTACACTTACAAGACTAAAAATAATAGCCATTATGATTACTTTTGTAAAAGAGAAACCCGAAACTTCTGGAACAGATTTTATATGAAAGCTTTCATGCTTTATTCCCCAAATCCCCTCCGTCACATAGTGCCCAACGAAGCTTGCAACTAGGCAGGCAACAAGTGCCTCATATTTTAATTTACCTACTGCTACCATTTCCATACCGAATATAGCGCCTGTGATTGGGGTACCAAAAGCAGCACCGAATCCTGCACTGATTCCACTCATTAATACTATTTTAGTATCAAGTTTATTCACTTTAAGAAACTGAATAACGGACTGAGCTATACTTCCCCCCATTTGAATGGCTGCTCCTTCACGACCTGTTGAGCCACCAAAGAGAATGGTAATAAACGTACCTATGTAGACAAAGGGACCTAATCTTTTAAGTACGGTTGCCTTTCCATGTACTCCTTCAATTACTAAATTATTTCCCTTCGCAATATCATTACCGTTCTTTTTCCCATAGTTCATATACATAAATCCAATCAAAATTCCGCCTAAAGGAAGAAAATAGATGAGCCAAGGGTTATTTTTTCGAATTCCATCTCCAAGAAAATCATTCGTCTTTAATAGAAAGGCTGTTGTAGAACCGATTATTATTCCAATAATTAATGCAAAAATGATCCACCTGATAATGGTAAAAAGAAATAATTTATACTTACCCATTTTTTTCATGCTGCTTCCTCATTCCAAATATTTTGGAGGTGCCACTTGGTGTTTATTATCTTTAACTTCTGTAAAAATATTTTCTGTTTCATCAGAAGAGTTAAAGAGATTGGGAGCGGGTGATGATGTAGGATTTGTTCCCTGTAGCATTGATATAATTTGTTGAATATCTCCTTTTGTTGCATATTGTTTATCAGGTTTTAACATATATCCTAACTGTCCGTTAGATTCTATCGTTGCCCATTGAAGGTCACTTATGTTTTGTATCCCTTGCTGACGTAATCGTAATTCTAGCATGTCAACCGTTAAACGGAGTTTCTTCAAGTTCCTCTCGTTTATTTTTCCGTTTTCAATAATCATTAAGGATTGTCCATAAAAGAACTTCTCCAGTTTATCTACTTTCATCACGATATACTCAATGAAAAGAAGATTTAGTACAAGGAATAGAGTAATAAGCATCGTAATCCATATGTTTCGGTCACCAACTGGTTGGATAATGAGTGAGCCGACAGCCACCATCATCACTGTTTGAGCAACGGTTAATTGTGAAATAGACTTCCTGCCTGCTAATCGTAAAATTAGTACTCCACCAAACACAATAACTACTGCTTTCCATATAAAATGTAAATCCATAACCGTCCCCCTTATCTTTATTATGATTTTAATAAACAAGGAATTTATACATATTCAATTTAGGGACGGGTGTGAATTTCTCATTCTGGATGAGAAATTCACACCCGTCCCTAATTTCGCCCATTTTTTTAAGGACACCTTTCAACAGAAATGTGTGATGAATAATGTATATAGACTTCTGTGAGGTGATTACTATCAGAGGAATATATAAGGATGTTGCAACGTTACGTCAGGATTTAGAAGAGTGGGAACTAGCAGTATTAGAGGCATTTGGAGCTAAAATGACAGACAAGGAGAATCCTTTTCCTTGCATTCCAGCTACCATTGGAAATAAAACAAACCAATTAAGGTATGGCTATATTGGTTATCCAAGAAGTAATACTACAACAGTCGAACTAGTGCAATTAATGAAAAACTTCACAAACGAGGCAATAATGTACGGTCCAAATACATCACTAATTGTTTTTTATGAAATAACTGACAATATGAAAGAGGATTACACCGTAGAGGTGTATGAACAATTATTTTGGAGGCAATTAGCTGGACTTTCTGTATGTGATGAAATGGACTGGCCCAAAAATATTTCATACAATCCACATCATCCATTATGGGAGTTTTGCTTCAATGGGGAAAAGTTTTCCATGTATTGTGCCACACCTGCGCATAAAAACCGTAAAAGCCGGCATTTTGAGACGATGATGCTCGCGATTACACCTAGAAGTGTATTGGAAGAGTTTGGGAGAAGCGAATCTTTTGCCAGTAATATAAAAAAGCAGGTAAGAAAACGTATGGAAAAATATGATTCCATTGAAATTCATCCGGATTTAAACAGCTATGGTTCAGAGGATAATTTCGAATGGACCAAATGCCCATTCCATCAATTCTTGAATTTATTTAAGCAATGACAATTAGGGACGTGGGTTGTTTTCTCATTTTTGATGAGAAAACAACCCACGTCCCTGATTTCTCACGCTTCTTGAACTTCTTTTTTTTCAATCTGTCTTTCTTCAATTTTTGTTTATATTTTGTCCAGTAGTTTTTCATCTCTCATTATGTCCAGTTTGTTTTCTAGAATTAGTTGCTTTAATGTTTTCTTCCTCATTTATATTCTCCTTATCTTGTATGTCCCTAACTTCCCATTCTTGTACACTTATAGGGAGTTCGTATAATTGCGCATTTTCTAGTTTGTAGATACCTAAGCTTAATAGTTTTGCGATAATATGTTTTTTCTTTGTTTAATAGCATTTCGCAATTGTGTTCATTTGGCACCTCCTATCATCTAACTTTGAACTATCACTGTTATATACAACCCTTTATTATTAGAGTTAGTGTAGAAATAGTTGATCTTTATTTCTTTGATAGAAGATAGACTCGTAATGCCCAGCTACTGCAAAATCCTCTCTATCACTAGCGACTCTCCAACCATGTCCTTTTATTTTCCAACATGGCATTATTTGGCCGTTTGCTAAGCATATTTTAGAAACTGTACTATAACCTGTTTCATTTTGATTACTAGTAGCGTAAATATAGTCTTTATCTCCACTAATATGTAGATAGCTATTTTCTTTTAACTCGCTCGTACATGACATCCATTTTGCATCTTCATGAAAGAACTCTATTTCATCTACTAAACTATATTCTATCGACCCGTTTTTTCCTTTACTTGAACCAAAACCAGCGACTAAGTAACCGTCAATAAGCGTCAAAGACGCAGTCATTCTTTCTGTTTCTCTTTTTACTTGTTCACACCTCAACGTATTTACGTTCAGCATCCATATTCCACCATGTTCTTCATGAACTTTAGTGCCTATAAATAAATACTAAGAACTAAAGACCTTATAGATGGTTTATTATGAGAAATATGTGAGAATGGGTCGATTACCCGAAACGTTTCGCCGAAGTTAAAAGATAAAAACAATAGCTTCTCTCCGTGAGCTGCTACTATTCCAAGTTCGGAACTACTAACATTCCAAACTGTTGCTTTTGTAGGAAAACGTTTGATTGTCCAACCATATCCTCCACTTGAACTACGAATAAACAAACCAGCGTCACCGACTCCATAAATATGTTCCCCACTTTCATGAAAGTCTCTTATTTTCCTGGATCCAGTATGAAGACATGGATTCCATTTTCCTCTTTCTTTTATAAAAACTCCTGTTTCTGTTGTTGCTAATAGTAATTTACCATCCTGTAACCATATGACAGCAGTTGCACTCATTAAGGATTCCATCGTGTTAGACTCCTAGTTTCTCAGCAAACATCACTGCAAAATTGGCACAGCTTTCTACTTCTTCATCTGTGTCTGGTGTGAATTCAATACGAAGACCCTCCACCGCTAAGGAAGCACCTTGTAGTTGTAAACGTTCTTCCAAAAGATCAACAGCCGCACAAAATTTTGGGTAAGCTGTGTCCCCTGAACCAAATACTGCAACAACCTTGTCTGTTAAATCCACATCAAGCAACCCCTCGTAAAAATCCTCTGTCTCATAAGGTAATTCTCCATCTCCCCATGTGTATGAACCTAATATAATTCCATCGTACTGGAGTAATTCCTCTGCATTCATATGTTCTATTTCCTTTATTTCTATATCAATCGGGTTTATTTCTAAGCTAGACTTGATAAGGTCTGCGATTTCTTCCGTATTTCCTGACATACTAGCATAAGCTATTAATATTTTAGCTGTCATAAGTACATCCCCTTTATAATTGAGAATTATTTTCATTAAGTTAATATTAATGGTAATGATAATCATTGTCAATTAGAAAATAATAAATTTTTGAATAAAAAGAACGTGGTAATTTGTAAGTGAGATAAGAGTTGTTGTTATAACTTGAAGAACAAAAGCGGAGGGAGCTCGCTTAGCGGCGTACAAACTGGACATAAAGGAAACACGAAGAGCAACGCAAGGAGCGATTCGATGTTGACTTATCGTACGGACGGACTGGGAAGTTTGATAGCCCTAGCGTCAGGAGCTAGCCGTAGAACAAACACCTTTTGTGGTTAATCACAAACCGTTAATAATTTCCTAGATGAAAAAAAACTTTCACCAAGATTCTTTAGGTGAAAGTTTTATTAGAGTAGACACTCATGAAAATGAAATGCGCACCATGGGACATGAAAACGTACACTAGTTTATATTTGTTTTACGATTATTGTATATGTGCCTCAAATAACAATATTTTATATTCGTACTCCTCTTTTTTTAATCGCTAACAGTGAATGCGCTTTGCCTACCTTTTCTTCAATATATTCAAGTGAATAGTGACCAGAAGGATCGGCTAAATCACCAATTGCCCTTGATAGGTTATCGACAACTACTTTTAATGCATCTGTTTCTATTGTATTGTTATTGAAATTCATTTCATCCATAATTTCATGCGCCATCATCTGTACTTTTTTTAGTCGGTCTTCATGTCCGTTCACTCATTTCTTCCTCCCTACATTACGTAATTTCTAATATATATGAGTAAGAGGAAGAAAAATTAATTAATTTTGAATAAAAATGAGAATTATTATCAATAATAAAAGTAAATAAAGACAACCAGTGGTGTGATTGTCTTTATCAAATAAATTAGTCAGTTGGTTCAAATGTTTTACAGTCCGTTTCTTCACTATTTGAAGCATTCTTGCTTTTATTATTTACTACATAAATTTGAGTTGCGCCACACTTATTTTCCCTACTTATATTGTGTACGCAGCTACTTACTTCACATAAAATTTCTTGCGTCAAGTTCAACACCTCCTTCTTGAATAGGATTGACTATATTAATAGTTCCTATACACAATATCGTTTATCGAGTTGAAGGTCCAAACACGTCAAATTATCATTAGTATAAGGTGGTTGGGCCTCTATATTTGCCTAAAGCACAAAAAAGCGAACAGTATGTATCTCTGCTCGCTTATATATATGAACCTTGTGCCATATGAAAGTAGCCAGACCCCCAGTTCGTTTAAACTTTTCCAAACTTGGGCTCTGACATTTATTACACTTATGCATCAAGGTTTCTGTCCTTTTAAACCCCAACTAAAAAGCTCCAGATCCACCTCCACCACCACTTTACCAGAACCACCTCCACCTATAGTACCTCCTGAACTGCCAGAAGGCGTTGTCGTTTCATTTGCTGTGCGGAAATTTGTTGATGCAATTGTGGCTATGATAAGCCAGCTTGGATCAAAACTATAAACGTTTACTTGGTTAGATGGAGCTTGAAAAGCTTTAATAAACGATTCATTTTGCTTTTTTATTATCTTATCATTTTTCCCTAGACCGTAAATAAACGCACGCATTTTTTCATCTTCCGTTAGCTTCAGCCAATCTGCTTGTGTAATATGTTGTAACTTTTGCTGAAAGTTTTTCCATTCTATCGATGTTTTTACCCCATCCAACGTTTTTGGACTGTAAAAAACAGAAATCACTAACAAAAATAAAGCTACTACTGTCATCGTCACACCAAAAAGGTTTAACCCATGAATTGCAAATAAGACAATGAGTGGTATGAAGGCTATACTAAGAAAGCCAAGCAAAAGGCGGAAACCTACCTTTTTATCATAAAAGCCTGCACTTAGCACCTCTTTTCTTATCGCTTGTTTCCATTCCCATTCCATTTTAACGTATTTTGTGTGGTTTTCTTTATTTTGTAAATAGGGTGTTATATCGTCAAATGTAAACTCATCTTTAGCACTGATTTCGTCAAATAACCATTCTACTAGCCAACGCTCATGTTCTAGTAAACCGTTACTATGTATTAAAAGAAATCTGCCTTCTTCAACCTTTTTTACATTCCCTTTTCTCACTAAGTCTAATATTGCGGCTGCGGTAGTTTCCGGCAATACTTGCTGATAATTCATGTACGAGATTGTCGCGGGTAGTGATAAAATTAGTTTCGGAACAGTGAAATCTTGTGGCAATGCATGTAGCACAGTAGCCTTTTCATTTTTCGCTTTTAGCCAAATATTAAGTAAAAGTAGAATCATTAAAATGGTGATGAATGGAACTAAAAATTTCCAATGTATTCTAGCCATTCTTTCCTCTCTGCTCTTGCAATCTCTTTATCCAATAAGAGTTGTTTGGCAGCTAGTATTTCAGAAAGCATCGGTTTGTTATCTGTTATGGCAGCTGCACTAAACACTTCCTGATTATATGCAACTCGAATATCCCCATTTTTATTGTCTGGTACCTTCCCAAACTCATACCTAACATGACCTCCAGGAAGAAATGTCTCTTTGTTGTACGCTTCATCATAGCCAAATGCTATTACATCGTTTGATTCATTTTTGTCACCTCCAATGGAAATTGGGCTATTCGTTGTTTGTCATTTATAAGCTTCGTAACGTTTGTGACACATTTTTAACTAAAATAATCATTCTCCCTAAAATAGTTCTAGTAAACTTATCGTTTTCCTTAAGGAAACGTTGCGTTTACCCTTCTTTCCCTTCTGGATATGCGTCGTTTACTATTTTTGCTTGTTCATGCTCTTTTATTAAAATCTTTGTAAAACTACATAGAAAAGGAGCAGTTTTAGTATGGAAACGTTCACTTTTGAAAATATCAAAAGCTATCAAAGTTTTGCTAGTTTGAAAGAAATGAACGAGGTGGTGCGGAGGTTTTTATATACGTACAAATCATCATTGTCGAATGCGGCCATTGAAGTCGTTCGGTATATTGCCAAACATTCTTGTAAAGTAATTGGTGTCTCTTTTTCCAAAAACGAAACGATCGCAAATGCATTGAATATTAGTTTACGAACGGTAACACGTTCTATTTCGAAATTAGTCGAGCTTGGTATCCTAAAGAAAATACATACTTTCCGGGAGAATGGCAAGCAAGGTGTCAATTTGCTAGTCATTGTGCCTTTTTTTTCAACCAAAGTGTCCACCTATCATGACCAGGCAGGTGACCACCCTAATAAAACTAGTAAGAAACTAGATTCACTCTGTGAGAATAAAAAACCTATTTACGATAAAAAGGGAAAATCGGTCAATCCCCTATTTTCTTCCCTTTTGGATAAGAAAAATTTAAAGAAAGATCCTACTGAATATATTGATAGCAGCTACTTACCTAGTTTTATCCATCCGGAATTTGTGAAGGTTGCTGATCCATTTTTTACTGCAGTTGAAATATTTTCCCTATGGGGTCGTGTTAATACTGCCTATAACAAAATACATTTTGATCGTCCATTAGAGGAACTTATCCCTACAGTTGTTCAATCGTTGAAAGTATCTATTTTTTATGCAAAAAAACAAAAAGATTCATAAGTCATTTGCGGGCTATTTTTACAATACATTGTATGCGAACTTTATTGTGGAAAAAAGGAAAGAAAATTATCATAAGTTTATGTTTGACGTGTTTGCGAAGATGTTGGAAGATGGGGAATGCACCGAGGGGTCTGACACTGCGATTCACTGTTGATGCATCAAGGTGGCCTTTTGATGTTGAACAACATAATATTCTTTTACAAGGTCTCGCAGAAGCACAAAACGTTATGGTTTTATCTAGCCTTAAAAATGGTTATAATAAGTATATAAACAAGCATATACTAAAAAAGACCGCTGGTGCGCTAACACCATACGGTCCATACAATAGCAGGTTCTCTTCAAGGGAGTCAGCAAATAAGGAGATAATCCACCCTCATTAAGCTTCTCACGCTCAAGGGTGGGTTGTTTTTTTTCATGATAGTTACAATTAGAACTACCAACGTGATCACACCATTTGTGAAGCATGTGTGATCTTGTTTCGACCTTTATGTTTTGATGCATATAACGCTGCATCAGCTCTAGATTGAATTGATTTTTTCGTATCCCCCTTCCTAGTAGTTGCCACCCCAATGCTGACTGTGACAGAAGGGATTGTCCACTCTGCGGTTTCTATACTTTTTCGGATCCGTTCTGCAACAATGATGGATTCATTGATATTTGTATTTGGGAGAATCAATGTAAACTCCTCTCCGCCATAACGGGCAGCAAAATCATCTTCTCTTAACTCATGCTTTAGTAGGTTCGCAAACTTTTGAAGAATTTGATCCCCTACTAAGTGACCAAAATTGTCATTGATCCTTTTAAAATAGTCAATGTCAATTAAGAGAAGTGAAAATAGAATAGATGTTTCTTTAAACAATGATAGGTTCTTATATAATGCTTCTTTGTAACTCCTCCGATTAAATAACCCAGTTAATTCGTCAGTCACAGCTAATCGTTGTAATTTTCTATTTAATTCTAACAATTCCTTTTGTTTGTATTCTAACTCGATTTTCACTTTTTCAAGTTCAGAAATTGCCTGTACTTTCTTTTTTTCACTTTCTTCCGCATCTTTTTTTGCAGCTAAAATTACTTTTTCATGCTCATACCGTTGTTTCATCGGAAATAGGATACAATCATTTATAATCAAACCATCTCGTTTTATACGCACCCCATTAAGAAGAACAGGCAGATTTTGACCGTTTTTTAATTTTAATGTAATGTGCATTTCTTCTACTTTTTCTTCTACTTTCATCCTAGGAAAAAAGTAAATTTGGAAAATTATTCGACTAGGTTTTGTTAATATAAGATTAACATGTTCCTCTTGCACCTCTTCGATATCGTAGTTAAGTATTGTAAGCAAAGTTTGATTTATACATAAAATCGTACCGTTATCGGAAAGTGTCAAATAGCCGCATGGAGCATAGTTCAACTTTTCGTCCATATCTATGAACCTACCTCTTGATTATTGGTTTTCCCGGTAGTAGTAATATATTCCTTTATTAACTGTATCGTCTCATCTGGATGACTCATATGAGGACAATGTCCAGTAGCTTTCATTAGGCGGAGTTCACTGTTTGGCATATTTAATTTGATATAATGTTCAACCTCTATTGGCGCAACGTCGTCATCCGAACATTGCAAAATTAACGAAGGAACCTTCACAGCCGGTAATAAACTTCTATAGTCAGAAAAGAACGTTGCTATTGCAAATTCACGTGCAACTACAGGATTTGTCGTACAGAAACTTTCTTCTAATTCAGCAGAAAGCTCCGGCCGATCAGGATTTTTCATCACCAGGTTGGAAAGATAATTAGACCATCCTATATAGTTTAATTCCATCATATTGATTAATCCTTCAAGATCTTCCTTTTCAAATCCACCTATGTATTCAGGTGGGTCGTTTAAATAACAAGGAGATGGGCCAATCATGATTAACCTTTGAAATAATTCAGGTTTTTGAATCGATGCAAGCATACCAATAACAGATCCAACTGAATGTCCAATAAAAATAACTTTATTCAACTCCAATGTTGTACATATCTCCAGAACATCTTGTGCATAACCGTGTAATTCACGATATTTATTAGAACTGTATGCTTCATAATCCGACTTTCCTGAACCAACATAATCAAAAAGAATTACCTTATAATTACTCTCAAAAGCTGGTGCCACAAACCTCCACATATTTTGATCACAACCAAATCCAGGTGCAAAGATAATAGCCTGCTCCCCTTTTCCAGCGATTGTTACATTATTTCGTCTTAGAACCATATTCACTATACTCGACCTCTCACTCATGTTGATAAAATGTTATATTTACTCGGGAAATAGTTAAATTTTACTATAAATTTCATAATATATTAGTTCTATTTTAAATACAATATTAAGACTCGAGACTTGGAGCCAGCCCTGACACCAATCTTATGACGCTTGAGGTCAGCGGAAACAATAGAATAATCGTTAAAATAGTATCTGCCATCTAGGTCCCTCCTAGTTAAAAAATTAAAGTGCCAGGTGCCAGGTGCCAGGCACCACCCGAATTTTGTCGAATACTAGCAGACCTTATTCAAATTTGAAACTTTGAGCCCATCCTACAGCTCAATCAACCTTAGTTGTCTATTTTTTCTCATTCTTCATGCGTAATTCCAAAAGGCGCTCCACCTTCTGTACATCCTGCTATGAATGCAAAAGTTTCATCAGATTCAATTAATTCTTTTAGAGCTTCGTTTCTTTTTTTCTCTTTTTTTCTTAATTTAGCTTGCTTCTTTTCTTTCATAATTCTAGTAACATACTTTTCTTCTTCTTGACTAATTTTGGCTCCAAGCATTTGGAGTTCTTTCTTCGAATTTTTTAGATTAAGACCGAACGTTTTCGAATAACTTGTTATAATGTTTTTTCCTTGATACGTTTCAATCCATTCTTTTCCTTTTTTCATACGTACGTCTTTTAGCAGTCCCCAAAATTCCTTCTTCTTACTTTTACCTTTGTTTCGCTTCTTCATAGTAGTTTAAGATTTCTCCTTACTGTGCTAACAGTTGCTGTTGCTTTCACGGTTATTTTCTTAGTACCGCTTGGATATACTACATCTTCTTTTTTCATACAACATTTTTTATATTTTTTCCCTCCCGCTACCACACGGACAGTTTTGATTTCGACTTATACTAATTATCTAAAAACCTCTCTTACCCTAAAAAGTTATCTTAGTTAATTACAACTTTAAAACTTGCGATGGTAGATTTCAATCACATTACTTGAGTTTTAGATAGATTAACTAAAACTATGTTTCATTTATCATAACTAGAGACAAAAGACATCAAGATTCACATTGAAATTCGGTAGTTATTGTTGGTGAAAGGTCCAGACCCCAAGAGCGTTAAAAATTTATCATGCTGGGACTGGTCCATTTTCAAAAATGCGCCGATAAATTAGTTCTATTACCGATAAACCTGGCTAATCGCTGATTGGAGTTACGTATTCGCCGATTAATGCTTAAGTTTTCGCTGATAGAACCCGAAAAATCGCCGGTAGAATACAAATTTTCGCCGATAAAACCAAAAAAAGCGCCGATAAACAAATAACCATTCAAATTCCTATCCGAATTTCTTACCAAAAATCGATTATATTGTTTTTGTGGTAGATTAAACATATACAATTTTACTCGTTTTCAACTTTAGTTCGTTTGAACTCTACTATTTTTCGTACTAAAATTGGAAAAGCAAACATCCTTTGAATCATTTTTTGAAGAAGCACCTCAACTTAATCCTTCGAGAGAGTTAATTAAAGGTGTTGTCTGTGGTGTGCGAGTGGAAGACATTGAAGAGCCAACTATGAAGTTAACTACATAGGGGGCAAGTTTCGTGACCAAACATAAGATTTATACAATGAGTTTCGCAAGTGATTAACCGCATTATGTTGCGAAAGCAGAGAATAGGAGATTAATTCCTTTCGCTACAGTAATGTGGTTCACCTTATAAAACTGAACAAGCTGATTCGTTGATGGAATTTGGTCATGCGCTTTTAGTTGATTGTTAAGAATCTGACTTTCAATCACTTCTTTTATTTGAATAAATATTGGCTTTTTTCATCTGAAGTTTTACTCAATGGGTACCTCACCTCCATATTTGTTATATGGTTATATATGACTATATGAGTATACGCACTAAAGTCAATGATTTAAATAAAGACTTTATAAAAAATTAGCGAACAGCTTAAATCACTGTTCGCTTAGCTTATATGCCCAATCAAACGTTCTTTAGAAAACAAAAAGTGCCTATCGAATCTTTAATAGTATCGTTTCTTATACACGCAAAAAATTTAATAAATTTTAATTATATGTCCATAATACATAATGACCAAAATTTGGAGGGAAGTTATGATGGATATAAAGCTATCTACTTCAGAAATCGCTCATCTATGGGGAACCTATATTAACGATAGTATGGCAAACTGTGTTCTCCAATATTTTTTATTGAATGTAGAAAATAATGATGTTAAAGGTCTATTACAATTTGCGCTAAATATCTCGCAAGACCATCTGCTTTTTTTGACTGATCTATTTGAAAAAAATAAGTTCCAAATACCTGTTGGTTTTCATAAACAGGATGTTAATAAAAATGCTTCAAGATTGTATTCAGATGAATTTTATCTTTATTATCTTAAAGGTATGGCCTTTATTGGTGGAAATGGATACAGCCTAGCCCTTGGAAACGCTGCTCGTAAAGATGTACGTAACTTCTATATCAAAGCCATTCAAAGTACTTCCCTACTATATGACAAAACTGTTGACGTTTTGTTAGAAAAGGGGCTTTTTGTAAGACCACCACAAATTAATATACCAACAAAAGTAGATTTTGTTACAGAAAAGAGCTTTCTTACAGGTTGGTTAGGAGCTAGAAGACCATTAACTTCAGTGGAGATTATGAATTTATCCTTCAACATTGAGCGTAATGATTTAGGACGTACCTTATTAACAGGGTTTCAACAGGTTGCTCAAGACAAAGATGTAAAAGAATTTTTATCAAAAGGAATTCAAATTGCTTCTAAACATGTTGAAGTATTTGGTTCGATATTAAGTGAATCTGGTATACCAACTCCAATGGTTTGGAACTCACTTGCTACTGAATCCACAGACTTTACCTTCTCTGATAAATTAATAATGTTCCATTCTGCCGCCTTGACTGCTGCTAGTACAAGTCATTATGGAACTAGTATTGGTACAAGTCCTAGGCGAGATATTGGCTTACATTATTCAAGATTATTCATGGAAGTCTTAAAATATGGGGAAGACGGAGCCAATATTATGATTAAAAATGGATGGCTAGAACAGCCACCTACCGCAACAAATCGTAAAGCTTTAAAGAATAAAAACTTAAAAAGTTAACTAAATTTGTAAAACTTTAAGTAGTGATTTTTTTCACTACCTTTTCGGTATTATAAAATATACCCCAGAACCAGTCTTTATGATTCCGGGGTAATTTATATGTTTTATTTCAAGTTCACCAAAAAATTAAAGTCCCTTATTAGTTGGTCAACCTTTATAGGCGTGTTGGTTGTGCAACATCTTGATTCACATTAGTACTAGCTATAGCTTTTGAATCCTTGGAAAAAATCCACCCAGCTACTCCTATTACTAAAAGCGTAGTCCAGAAGATTACTTTCCACGTTATACTCTTAGCAAAATCTTGTGAAATGATGGATAGTTCGGGGTGGGATAAAGCATACACTGCTAGTTTCACTCCAACCCATGCTACTACTACATAAGCGGTTGTTTCCAAACCTGGTCTTTTATCGAGTAAATCTACAAACTTACTGGCAGCAAATCTCATAATTAATAACCCTATGATTCCACCAGCTAAAACGATAGCAAAATGCCCGCCGTCTAGTCCTCCTATTTGAGGTAAGTTCGTTGTTGGAAGCGTAGCTGCTAATGCAACAGCAACAAGTATAGCGTCAACAGCAAATGCAATGTCAGCTAACTCTACTTTTAATACTGTAAGCCAAAAGCCAGATCCTTTTGACTCTTTTGCTTTTTTATTTAAATATTTTTTTAACACATGCTTTTTCATTAAGTGGTAAACTGCAATACCAATTAAGTAAGCCGCTCCTATTGCTTGAATTTGCCATATATGAATTAGGTAGGAAATAATGAACAAAGAACTGAAGCGGAATAGAAATGCACCAGCTAATCCATAAATCAATGCTTTTTTTCTTTGTTCTTTTGGCAAATGTTTCACCATTGTTGCTATTACTAGCGCATTATCTGCGGCTAATATCCCCTCTATTCCAATTAGAATTAGAAGTACCCATCCATATTCCATAATCAAAGCTGTGTCCAATTAAAGTTTCTCCTCCAAAAGAGTTATATTTTATTTTGTTTATAAGATTAACATGAATATTTTCAAAGATTTGTTTACCATGTTCTATTTTTGTATATACCACTATATTTCTCGGTGGTTGATTTATATCAAGTGTAATAATTGTTACTACGTACAACTTGCCAATGATTAATAACGCAAGCAAAATAAATAATTTTTTTCGCCTATCTACGTCCAATTATTTCTGTGTTCTCCTTTATATCTTAAATTTAAACTGTATTCACTATTTTTATGTTATTTAATAGTAAGTATCAGATCGTATTTCCCCTCCATTAATTGAATAGAACAATTATCTTGTCGATTGATGTAGCTGTCAAAAGAGAATACTAGCAACAACAAATTCCCGAAAGAAAACAAAAAGACCTTCACCAATTAATTGGTAAAGGTCTACAAGCACCTATATTATACCTTTACCAGATTGGCAAAGGTCTCGCAAACAACTGTAATGTTGCCAGTTAAGCCGGCGACTAGAGTCGCGTAATGTCGACGTAACTGTAAGCTACTCCCCTTTGGAGTATTATAAGCTCACAAGGAGCGATAGCCTTAACTCTCAGACTATTAAATTAATAATATAATTATATTTTTAGGATGTCAACACTTTTTATATATGGCTACCCTGAAAATACATTATGGGTACTAAATATTGATTTCCAGCTGCAGGTGTTCGCTTTCCGCGGGCGGTCGCGGGAGCCTAACACCTGCAGCTGAAATCAATTGTGTAGGTAAAAACACGAATAATTTTCATTCTCCATGGTGCAAATATTTTCCTTGCATGGGTGTCTACCCTGAAAAGTTTATTTAGGGGTACTATCTGTTTATGTTCGCTACAGGTGCTTCAATTGCTACAAAAATGCTGAATGCAACAATAACTTTTCACTTATCAAGGGATGGTCGCATAAATAAAACAACAATTCTTTAACAGAGTTTTATAGGGCACTGGGACAGCAGTTTACCTTTCTAAGAAAAAATCGTTTCTTTAATTGCTGCTAGACTAAATCTTTTCAACAACAGTATAGCAAACTGAACCAAAGACTAGAATTGATTGCGATTATTATGATAATTATTACAATAATGATATACTTTATTAATTAAACTATAATTGCGGAGGTGCTAATTAGTGTTTATTGCACTAATTTTCTTTTTATTTATGTCTTTCTTTCTATCCGGAAGTGAGACTGCTTTAACAGCTGCGAACAAAATGAAAATTCAAACACGAGCTGAGAATAATGATAAAAATGCTCAAAAGCTACTAAAACTTATCTCAAAACCAGAAGAGTTTATTACAGGAATCCTTATAGGAAACAATATTGCAAATATTATGTTACCTACTCTTGTTACTATTATTGCAATTGAACATGGAACCAATATTGGAATTGCTACTGGTATACTGACTGTTGTAATAATTATTTTTGCAGAAGTGTTACCAAAATCAATCGCCGCAACGTTTTCTACTACAATAGCCTATTTCGTTGCACCAGTCATTAGCATTCTTATAATAATATTAAAGCCTCTCATCTTCTTACTATCACGATTTACACGACTTATTATTGGTTTTCTATCAAAAGGAAATCAAGCAGAATTAAGTTTTTCTAAAGAAGAAATAAAAACAATGGTTGATATTGGACTAACAGAAGGAACTTTTGTAAAGGAAGAATCTCAACGAATAAAAGGGGCTATTGACTTTTATACGAAAGATGTACGAGATGCACTAAAGACCCCTCGAATGGATATTCATGGCCTATCATGTGATTTATCCTTTGAAGATTCAAGAAGTTTTGTAATGGATAGTAAATACACACGTTACCCTGTTTATAAAGATAATATGGACAACATCATTGGAGTGTTTCACGCAAAGCAACTACTTTCTTGGTCGTTTGATCCTTCTAAAGAAATAAAGGATTTTATGGATAGTGATCCACTGTTTATTACTGAATTTATGCCGATAGAAAGAGTTTTTAAAATGATGTTGAAAGAAAAGAAACATTTAGCCATTGTTATCGATGAATATGGAGGAACAACTGGAATCATTACTCATGAAGATATTATTGAAGCCATGATTGGCCAAGAAATAGAAGATGAGACAGACGAGGCTGATGAGGTCCTTATCGTGGAGCTTACAGAAAATCATATCACATGTCATGGGAAAATTTCTATAAGTCGATTTAACGAAATTTTCAAGGCAAAAGTTCCTGAAGATTCAGATACACTGTCTGGTTTTATCTTTAGAGAGCTCGGACATATACCTGAAATAGGAGAAACACTTGAATACCAACACCTCCATTTTGAAATCAAAGAAATGAATGACAACATTTTGAAAGAAGTAACAGTTACTAAAAAATCTGTTCTCTAATAAGTCAAATATTTTTTATATATGAAGGGCCAATCCCCCACTCCGTTAAGCTTTTAACAGAGTGGGGGACTGGCCCATAATAAGACTAAAAAAGCAGAATGTACCATTAATAGTAAGGATGATACGGATACGGTTGCGGAAGAATATAAGGTAATAAGGCTAACGCAGCTAAAGAAGCTAGTGGAAAACGTTGACGTCTGTATCGTCGGTACCTTCTTCTAGGCCGCCCGTAGCTACCATAATATTGTCTTGAATCCGTTTCATACTCACTTTCCTTCTCCATTACATCCTCGCCAGCTAAAACCGTGACATTATCCATGTCAACATTTTCTATTATGCCATCAAGAGCACTTCCATCTACCATAGTAATCGTAACATGATAAGACATGTATTTTTTACACTCATCATGTATATTCCTTAAGTTGCTTTGGTAATCATAACTTTCTTTATTCATATTTTATTTCAACTCCTCTAATACATGATATTCACCTAGAAGAAAGATGGTACACTGTACAAAGTAATTGATGTAAATTTTTGAACACTAATAATTGTTTTAGAAAGGTCCAGTCCCCCACTCCCATACACACTTTCTTCTTCATATTTCTATTAGTATCGTGCGCCAAGTGGTCAGAAACTGCGATTTTCTTATGTATCAAGGTGTCCCCCGATGCAAAAAAGCGCCGATAAACAAAAAATAATGTTGTTATTGTGGTAGATTAAACATACACATTTTTATTTATTTTCAGCGGTTTGTTCGATTGAACTCTACTATTTTTCATACTAAAATAAAGAGTTCTACATAAGGAGGAAAGTTTTATGACCAAACATAAGATTTATACAATGAGTTTCGCAAGTGTCTATCCGCATTATGTTACGAAAGCTGAGAAAAAAGGACGTACAAAAACGGAAGTCGATGAAATCATCCGTTGGTTGACCGGATATAGTCAGGAAGAGTTAGAAGCACAACTGGAAAAGCAGACAGCCTTTGAATCATTTTTTGCAGATGCGCCGCAACTAAATCCTTCGAGAACGTTAATTAAAGGTGTTGTCTGTGGTGTGAGGGTAGAAGACATTGAAGAGCCAACTATGAAGTTAATTCGCTATTTGGACAAACTAATTGATGAGTTAGCAAAAGGAAAAGCGATGGAGAAGATCTTAAGACAATAGTAATTATAGAAAGAAGATAGAGATATAGTTGGACAACATTTTTAAGACTGAAAAATTACTGTGATGAAGGAAAAGTAATATTGGCTGGTAAAACAGACAGAGTAGATGAAAAAGGATTTGAAATTGTTATTTTTAAAGAAGAAAACGATGAAAAAGCTGAAGTATTTAAAAATGATGATCCGGCAGTAAAGTATGGCATTATGACTGCTGAAGTTTTTCCTTATCGAATAGCACTTGGAATGAACGATTAAAACGGTGTCAGACCCCTAATGCACTAAGGGGTCTGACATTGCGATTCACGGCTGCATCAAGGTGTCTGACCCTTCAATGCATAACCCTGTCCCTATTCTCTCACCACAGGCAATGTGCAGCAACGAAATGATCCTCCAGATTTGATTATTTCCATAATGTCCACTTCAATTACATCATAGCCGCGCCTCTTTAGCTTACTGTTAATTTTTTTATTAATCGGCAAGCTGAAGATTTTCTTGTTCCCAATGCTCAACATATTCGTGCCCATAGTAAATTGTTCTTCAGTTGTTACTTCTATTAGCTCAAATCTTGCAGCAAGAATGTCGATTTCTTTTTGAGTAAAAGCTTCCGGAAAGTAAATGGCTTCTGTTGGAGAAATAATATTAAACACACAATCTAGGTGTAAATATTTTTCCTCAAATGGGAGCATCACCACTTCATGTTGCGGGAAAATTGCTTTTAGTTGTTCAATTGCTCGATGGTTTGTTCGATTACTAAGTCCAACATAAATGGTATGTCCATCAACGATAACGTCCCCACCTTCAATTTTGTCCCCTTTTAAATTGAAATAAGAAATATCATTTTCCTCTAACCAATCCTTTAACACTTGCTCTTCTCCTTGCCTTAGCTCATGTGCCATTTCTGCAACAAATATGACAGGACCATAGGTGAATCCGATATCTCGTGTAAATACTTGCTCCGGAAAATGTGATTGAGGGGTTAAGCGTATTACTTCTACACCGTTAGCCTCCATTGAATTGACAAAATTTTGGTGTTGAATTTTGGCTAATTCGGTATGAATTCCAACATGTTTATATTTTTTCTGCGTTTCGTTAATTACGTCTCGAATCTCCATAAACTCTGGCTCACAAACAATAACTTGCCTTAACACATCATATTCGCTTCTGACTAAAGGTTTTAGTGCGGTTTTCGCTAGCGTGGACATTCGTTCATCAATCCCCCATTACATTAATTTTCATCACAGTTTAGTTATCTTTATGATGGAATGGACATTTTCCTTTAATCGGTTCACTGTCGTCACCAATGAAAAATTGCTTCCACTCGTTATGTTCTGGATCACCATAGTGCGAAATGTCAGGATGCTTCGGAAGGTTGTCCCACTTCTCCACGCGCTCTCTCACTTTTTCACGAGACATTATTCCACCCTTTTCTGTCCCTTCAAGTCCATCGAAGATTTTTCGTGGCTGAAACCCCATAACAAGTCCTTTACCTAAATTTCTCGTTTTTCTTTGTTTATAAGCAGGGGCATTTCCAAAAACAAAGATAGGTTCCCCATCAAAATGAAAATCCCATAAAAAGTGATCAGGGTCCTTCGGCTTTTCTACAGGCCACTCTTTCTTATCGTTTTCATGTAAGTTTTGTAGAATATCCCAAAACTTTTTACGGTAATGTTCTATATCGCCTTCTTCTTCTTCCGGTTCCACAAAAACAAAAAGGCCATGTCGAACATATGGTGGCTCCTTAAACAGCTTTAAAAAGTCCTCTACCGCTTTCGGTAAATTGGACCAATCATCTTTTGAAAGGTAGGCATAACGTAGCTCGCCCTTTTTCTCAGCAGTCATCCCAAAATAACAAGGAAAAGTCTTCATCGTTACAATGTCACGGAATGTCTTGTACTCTTCAATTACCCACTCTGGAACTATTTCTGGATTTGTCATGTCTTCTTTTGTTAAAAGCGCTTTTTTCATTTTCGTTTGCATTCACTTTTCCCCTTTGTATAGTAATCTATATCTTGAGTTACCCATTAATAGATTACTTAAAACCATTTGACAAATATTAGGACTTAACTTTTCCGTCGTGGAGTTCGCCTTTGAACAGTTTTCAAAAAAGGAGAGGATAAAACTGTTCCTATTTTAGTAAAATAAGGATGCTTCTTATATATTCCATTTTCAGAAAAGAAAAGAGTGAAGCAACTTCAATGAGAGTTTTAATATTCAACATTCATCACGGGAAAGGTATGGATAGAAAATTAGATTTAAGTAGAATTAAAGACGTTATACAGTCATCACAAGCAGATATTATAGGATTGAACGAAGTGGATCAAGCATTTTCTAAGCGGAGCCAATTTGTGAATCAAGCTATGTGGCTTGCAGATGAGTTAAATATGAATTATAGATTTGGTTCAACGATATCTATTCAAAAAAAGAAAAATTCCACAGCAAGGGAATACGGGAATGCCCTTTTAACGCGTTTTCCTATTGTTAGTAGTCGTAACCATAAGTTTGATTTTTTACCTCGACTTGTCGAGGCCAGAGGGCTATTAGAAGTGGATGTACAAGTAAACAATAGCGCTTTATCTTGCTTTGTAACACATTTAAGCTTCACTCCTTTACAACATCTAAAACAATCTACTTATATAATAGAAGAAGTTAAGAAAAAGAGAAATCCAACTATCGTCATGGGCGATTGGAACATGAAACCATATTCCGCGAGCTGGCGAGAAGTTTCGAGCTATTTAATAGACGTAAACAATGGACAAGGGCACAACCATACATTCCCCTCTAATAGACCTTTTATGAAACTAGATTATATTTTCGTTAGTAAGGAGCTAAAGGTTGTAAGTGCAAAAGCCTTAAAGACAGATATACTAGCTTCCGATCATTTGCCTTATTTAGCGGAGATTGAGATTAAGAATAAAAAAAGTACACCATGGGTTCAGACAGAGTGAGTCACTGATAAAGGTGTCTTATCCAAGGGGCTCAAATCAACGGTTTATATTGGCAACTATCTCTGTCCCCATGTCAAATTCCAAAACCAGTTATCCTTATTTTTTTACAAACTTCGGTATTAAATATAGAGCAAAACCGCTGACAAAAACGTGCATCACATGAGCCGTTATTTTATATGCATCTGCCAAATCCGCTTCGGCTGTGTACGTATTGAATAGGAAACCCATTAGGACAATTACGGTAAACCATCTTACAGGTTTTTTTGTGAATTTTTGCAGTATATAAAAGATAATGGTTCCAACAAATACAGCCACCACTGTTGCGAACGTAATAAAAACAATATATAGTGTGTCCCTATTTTGACCGATAAGGCCAATGTCGTGACCAACTAATATACCGAATAGGATAAAGATAATGTTCACAATTGCTCCAATAATTAATGCTGCAAGTAAACCTGCTTTCAAATATGATTTAAATTTATTCTTATACATTATAAATACTCCCTCTCTAAAATTATTTATTCCAAGCGTTCTGAAAATCTATTGCATATTGCTCAAAGGAAATGGGCTCCCGCTTCAAAATTTTCTTAACATCGTCGGTGATTTTCTTTGCAGACCCAAATCGTGTTATAACATAGAGCATCGTCATGATGTTAGCAAACTCTTTTTTTATCCCCCTATGAATTAAGGTTTTTCGGAATACCAATATGCTTGGATTTTTGTATTCTATTTTTCTACCTAAAGTTTTTGATAGAATCTCTGCAATCTCATGGTAATCCAACGCTTTAGCACCTGTTAATGTGTATGCATTGTTACAATGCCCATTCTCTGTCAAACAAACGGCAGCTACATCTGCAATGTCTCTTGTGTCAATAAAACTTGTTTTCGCTTTTCCTACTGGCATATACAACTCATTTCTTAAAGCGATATCTTCTAGATGCGTCGTGTTTAAGTTTTGCATAAAAAAAGAAGGGCGTAAAAACGTGTGATTAATTCCTGATTCTCGAATTAAATTCTCTATCTTTCTATGAGGTACAATAGGGTTTTTTTCTACTCCCATGAGAGAAACAAAAACAATATGTTCTACCCCCTTTTCCTTTGCCATCGTAAGAAATGGTTTCATGTCTTTTGTTGGATTCGCGAGTTGTGGAGGGCGAATGAGAAAAACCTTTTTCACATGATCCAGCGCTCCGTCAAAGGTGAATGGATCAAGAAAATCAAATTTAACTGGCTCAACCTTAATGTTCTTAAATCTATCGCCAGCTTTATCTGTTTGGAAAAACGCTATCTTCACCCTTTCTCCTTTATCAGCAAGAGCATGGGCCACATAATAACCGATATTTCCTGTTGCACCAGTAACTAAAATTTTCGATTTACTCATGATTTTCCCTCCTGCATTTTTTATAGACCAGTCTATATATATTATGCAAAAGCTCATAACATGAATAAGTTTCGAGCATTATTTTTGTAAGATGTTTGGTATGTATTTTGCTATTAGTCGCAATGGATCGCCGTTCTTTCTTGTCAACACATTAATAAATGCACCTTCAATCAATGCATTTATAACTAATGCTGCTTCCTTCGCTTCACTTTCCTCATATCCCGCTTTTATCAGTTTAGAAGCGAAAATTTCGTGCCATTTATCATATGCTTTTTTACAAGTCTCTCGTAACACTTCACTCGTATTTGCCGTTTCTAGTGCGACAGCTGCCACAGGAATTCCTATCCTTTTGTCGTTTTCTTCAAAAGCATTGGCTAATTCGAGAATAAATGTTTGGATGGCTTTAATCGGTTCATCCTCAGACATAAGGCCTTCTTTAATCTGAAATGCCACATTTTCCGTTGTATTTTCTATTGCTACACATGCAAGCTGTTCCTTTCCCTCTGGAAAGTAATAATAAAGAGAGCCTTTAGGAGAACCACTTTCTTTTGTTATCTGGTTCAAACCTGTTGCATGATAGCCCTGTTCTTGAAACAATCTAGAAGCTGTTTCGATAATTTTTTCTTTAGAAGACTTTTTCTCTGTCATAACACTTACCTCACTTTTATAACAACTGGTCTATATATAATTTAATACATGCATCTTTAGATTGTCAAATGTGATTTTGGGGATCTGAAGTTACTAACGATTCTTTCGATTCGAATAACTGCCAAATCGAAAATAAAGACCAGTGACAGGTGCTTTTTGGACACCCTATCTATACTTTTTACTTCTATCGGTACTTTTGGATTGGCTATGGATACTTTTTTCTACTCCAATAGATACTTTTTTTCGTTCTATAGCTACTTTTTGGACTCCTATCTATACTTTTTACTTCTATCGGTACTTTTTGATTGGCTATGGATACTTTTTTCTACTCCAATGGATACTTTTTTTCGTTCTATAGCTACTTTTTGGACTCCTATCTATACTTTTAACTTCTATCGGTACTTTTTGATTGGCTATGGATACTTTTTTCTACTCCAATGGATACTTTTTTTCGTTTTATAGCTACTTTTTGGACTCCTATCTATACTTTTAACCTCTATCGGTACTTTTGGTTGGGCTATGGATACTTTTTTCTACTCCAATGGATACTTTTTTTCGTTCTATAGGTACTTTTTGGACTCCTTTCTATACTTTTAACCTCTATCGGTACTTTTGGTTGGGCTATGGACCGTTTCTTGTTTTAACTAGTTTGGGTTCAATGTAAGTTGTATATAGGGACTAATAAATGTAAGTGTACTTTATCTTCAGGCAACTCCGAAAGGATTTTTATTACTTCCTGCTTCCTCTTGGATATCTTTAGGTAATAACCAGTTAATATTGTAGACAAAGTATATTATTTGATCATCGTCTTTCAACATATATCTTTGTTTTTACTCACCACAAACTTTCATCCTTCTCACTTAACTTAATAATAAACGGAAAAATGACTATGAAAATAAGACTTAAAAATCCTAACGTCATTGTCCGCTGCGTTACAAACAGAAAAACCTAACTAAATGACTTTCAAAAATAGAAGCTCCTACAATAACAGTTAAGAAAATCAAACCAAACTTCGCCACAAACTTCGTATAAGCTATGGCCATATCAGATTACTCCGGCTCCCCTTTGTACTGCCATTTCTGCCCGAATTTCATACTATCCTCCGGATCAAGATACGCCCAAATCAGCACCGCATATAACGGCAACAATAGAATAATAGTTAATCGTTGTTTCTGTTGTCACAATAGAATTATTTTGAAAATATAGGAAAAAATAAAGATGAAAATAGCCAGTAAGCATAAGGTTAACTTTCTTATGAGTTTCTTCTTCATGTAATCATCATCTCTTATATAGGTAATTGTAGTAATAGTCAAATGCATATAGTTGGAATTGATGAACCTGCCAAAACAAATGACAGTTATGGTGAGTCAGGAATTATTAAGGAAGCTTTAGAAGATACGTTAGACGGACTCGATCATGATAGTTTCAAAATACTACTGTCCCATCGACCTGAATTTTTTTCTTTAGATGTCCAGTATAGTTTGGAACTCGTTTTATCAGGCAATGCCCACGTTGGACAAGTTAGAATCCCATTCGTAGGTGGATTAGTCGCTCCTAATCACGGGTTCTTTCCGAAATATACAGCAGGTACACATACTAAAGATAACACCGTCATGATTGTCAACAGAGGGCTCGGTAATAGCATCATACCGTTTAGAATTTTTAATAGACCAGAAATAATAGAAATTCAGTTAGAGTTATTAAAGAGTGAATAGTGTATCGAGGGGTCAGACACCGCAATTCAATAATGCCTCAAAGGGTCTGTCTCCTCGGTGCACTTCGTGACACATAACCACTTTTATAGACATGTTTTTATTTAATCCTTTATAATGAGGTTATCCATCTACATGAGTCCGTTTCATAAAGAATCATTACTACACGAAAAACGAATTTTAAGGCTCTATTCACTTGTGAAGACTCTCAAAGATGAACATACTATGTTTTTTAGAGAAGATAATTCGTTTTTCACTAAAAGAACCGTAATTATGAAATCGATTCAAATATAAAGAATTTTATACGAGGGGGAAAATAGCATGGCGGATAAGACAAGTATAAAAATCGAAGGAACTGAATTTAAATGGGATGTAGAAAAAGGAGAATTTCTTTTTGAAGAAAGAGATTCTGTTCTTTTTTGGATAACAACAGCAATGAAAACGTTCTTTGATACCATAGAGGAAATCTCAGGTGAAGAATCATCCAATTTAGTTTTTGAAGCAACAGGATTTCGCCAAGGACTTGTTGTTGGTGAATTTTTTGAGAAAATGAAGCAAGTTAGTGTTGCAGAAGCAGCGGAAGCCATTGCAAGTACATATGCAGCTGCAGGGTGGGGACGTACTACAATTGAAAACTTAGATTTTGACGCTAAAACAGTTACCGTGCTATTAAAAGATAGTTGGGAGCACAAATTAAATGTGGCTCAAGGTAAAACAACTGGTGGAAACTTTCTTCCTGCGCACTTTGCAGGCGTATTTTCCGGATTATTTAATAAGAATATTTGGTATAAAGTAATAAAATACCAGGTGGAAGGTAATGAACATACGGTTATTAATTACTTTCCATCTGATATTACAGTTACAGAAAATATACACCAACTAGCAAGAAAAAAAGAATCGGAACAAATCGTTAAATTAGAAAGCATGGTTAATGACAAAACGAGAGAACTACAGGAACTTGTTAAACAAATTTCCTCTCCTATCATCCCAGTACTGGAAGGAATTGTTGTTGTTCCATTAGTAGGGAAATATGATTTAGAACGTTCGGAAGAATTAGTTGAAAAAACATTAAATAACCTCCCTTCATACAAAGCAAATTATTTAATATTGGATTTAACAGGTATAGATCGAAATATTTGTGAAAACACAACTAGCTTTATTGAAAAAATATGCCTAGCTTCTAAATTAATCGGAACAGATGTAATCCTCGTAGGAATCTCTTCCGAACTGAGTATGTCTATTTCTAAGTCAAACATTGATTTCTCGAAATTTTATTTCTTCCAAACGTTGCAACACGGCATTCAATACGCACTAGCCAAAATGGGAAGACAGCTTGTGTAAAATTAATTGTGTGACAGTATAAAATAATTTAGCATTAGAAATAAACTCCCTGTCTAATTAGACTTGGGAGTTTTTTACTTTATGAACCATGGGGTCAGACACCACAATTCACTTATACATCAAAGGGTATGTCCTTTCGATGCACTTTTCTGAAGCTTTAGAAACAAGTTTGTAATCAACTTAGAAATTACAAAAAAACCTACGTAGAATAAGAACAAATAAAAGTAGTTTACAAACTCAAACATTCTAAAGAAATTGTGGCTTACTAGTATAGGTTTTAATATAAATGCAAAAACAGCTGATAATAAAGTAGAGTACAAATAAAAATTCTTTCTATGATTAATCGTCCATTGATATATGAGCATATAAGCAACCGGTACTAGCGAGGCATCTAAAGCAAAACTAGGTAAAATCGGGAGAATTTCGTATGGGTACTCCCACAATCCCATTCTAATCCCTGCTGAATTCGTATAAGCGAACCAAATGTGATAATTTAACCCATAAAACCCAAGTAGAAGCATTTTGCTCCTATCTATTTTAATAAATAGGACAATCAGTGGAACAATTAACATTGTTGCAACAACCCAAAATTGCCAATCATCGAACCAGGAGTACAATTTCCAATATTCTACTGCCATTTTAGAGATACTTTCCTTAGCATCCCGAATAGTTTGTAGCATTTTTTCTTGTTTTTCATTCATGTTTCATTATCACACCTTTTTCGTTTGATACCTCCTTATATTTCCCAGATAAAGCTTGCTTAACCATGGATTTGTAATCAATTAACAAGTAGTATTTTTGCTTGCTCATAAAACAGAAAAATAGCCATTATCAAGATAAAACGGACAAAGGTGTCAGACACCAAGATTCTACTTTTATATTAAATGAAGTTCCTCTGCAAACATTTTTTTATGCCAAATGAACTTCATCGGCCTTATGAAGTTCATCTACTATCATTTTTTTATCACGATTGAACTTCACTGGCCTTATGAAGTTCAGCTGCAAACATTTTTTTATGCAAAATGAACGTCATCGCCCTTATGAAGTTCATCTGCAAACATTTTTTTATGCCAAATGAACTTCATCGGCCTTATGAAGTTCATCTACTATCATTTTTTTATCACGATTGAACTTCATTGGCCTTATGAAGTTCATCTACTATCATTTTTTTATCACGATTGAACTTCATTGGCCTTATGAAGTTCATCTGCAAACATTTTTTTATGCCAAATGAACTTCATCGGCCTTATGAAGTTCATCTACTGTCATTTTTTTATCACGATTGAACTTCATCGGCCTTATGAAGTTCAACTACTATCATTTTTTTATCACGATTGAACTTCATTGGCCTTATGAAGTTCAGCTATAAACAAACTTTTATGTCAGTTGAACCTCAAGACTTATTTTCGTTTCAACAATAGTGACACCATTATTAACTGATTCAGTAAGTGATACTTTTACGTACTCTGGCCCTTAGACGCAGTTATTTAAAATTACCTATTTACATTAACGCAACGTTAAGGTGTAAAGTAAAGTTTAGGTAGAAGGTGAAAAGATAGAATATACCGTTAAGCTTTTAAAACGGGTGATCCTTCGAGTGATCTTGCACAAAAAGCAGCTGATTTGCATAAAAGATGGCTAACATTCTACTGGTCTGAATACAGTAAAGAGGCTCATGCTGGTGTTGTCCGGATTTATGTAGATGACGAAAGATTTAAAGCCTACTATGATAAAGATCAGGAGGGGGTCGCTGAATTTTTAAGAGATGCTATTCATGTCTATACAGGATTTAAAAATTAAGTGCGGTGCCATCCCCAAATACGTCGGGATGACACCTTTTCTTAACGCACCAAGGGGGTCAGACACCAAGATTCATTGATGCATCGAGGGGTCTGTCCCTTCGACGTCAAATTGTAGATATTCTAAGACATTTCCGAATGGATCTCGAAAACTAATATATTTTCCTGGAGGACATTTAGTAGGCTCATCCAAAATGAAATCAACTTTATGTTCTTTTAACATTTTTACTGTGTGTTCAATATCCTCTGTTTTTAATCCTAAAGCTACTCCTGTAGTATTGCTATTTGCATTGTATGAAAATTTTTCCGATTCCTCTAAAACTATTGGTAGATTTCCGTTAACGAGTGTTACAATCTTATTCCCATATTGTTTATTTACTTCGAAGCCTAAAACTGTAGTGTAAAAATCAATAGCCTTCTGAATATTAGGTACATAAATACCAATAACACATACTTGGCTCAAATTGTTTCCTCCTTTAATTTCTTGCTTATTTATATTAAATATTCTCTTTAAAAACAAAATCACCTGCTAAAAATTGTAATTCCTTTCACAACATTAAGGTACCTCCCCCCTGGCTAATACTTTAAATACACTGGGGCTCAGGCACCTAATATTGCAAGAGAATAGGACCTTTACATTTTCGCTTATTTATCAAATAAAAGTCTTCTATAATAATCCAAGTCTAGTATTCTAGAAGAAACATAAAAGCGTTGGTTTACATCGTTTGCTATACGATCTATATACGGCTGGTCCACATCCGTACCTTCATTTGGAGTAAATTCCCCTGTACGAGAAAGGTACTTTCCTTCTTTTGTAATAAAGCTTCTATCTCTAAAGATAACTAATGGTTCTATATCAGAGAATATATCTCTTCCCATTAGTAAACGAGAATCGAATTCTATTCCTAATAGATTTGAGATGGTAGGCATAATATCAAGGCTAGAGGTTGGTTCATTAATAACAATGCTCTCCTCGCCATGCGCATAAATAATTAGTTCACTTTTGTGAATGCCGAAGTCGATATCCACTTCTTTGCCTGATAATTCATTTATCGTTTCAAAATCCAATCCATATGGATAATGGTCCGCACTTATCACAATCAACGTATTCTCTAACACTCCTGCTGCCTCTAATTCGTTCAAAAGGTATTCCATTGCTAAATCAAATTCAACTTGTGTCGCAAGATAGGCTTGTGCTTGCGTTGAAAGATCTAAATGGTCCACATAGCTTTTATTTTTCCATGCCATTGCTTGACCGAAGAAATTGTATTCTAAATGCCCGCTTACTGTCATGTAGTATACATGAAATGATTCGGAATGGATAAATTCTGGAATGGTTTCTTTCATCATTTCTAAATCAGAAGGAGGCCATGACTTTTCTACATTTAAGCCATTCCCAATCCCCTTATAATCATATCCCATATTAGGATGCGATTTATCTCGGTCGTAATACGAATAGGTATAATTATGATACGCTTTCGTTGTGTAACCTAGGGCTCTTAATTGATTCCCCATAGCGAACGGTTGATGATTTTTGCTTGAACGAGAATAGCTCCAAACGGCTGGCTTCGGTATAAGCCCAGTGGTTGCTACATATTCACCGTCAGAAGTACTCACATCCCAAGTAGGTACATAGAAATCTGTAAAACGAAATCCCTCATTTACTAGTTTGTAAAGAGTTGGTGTTACTTCTTTATGTGCAGCATAAGGAGCAAACGCTTCTGCAGTGATAAAAATGAAATTGTACCCTTCAAATTTCCCAGTGTATTCATTCTTTTTTGAAGGTTGGCGTTGTTGGAAGTAGTAATGTAATTGTTTTATTCCCTCGTCTTGTTCTTTCTCTATTAATGTATCAAAATCAATTTCTAGTTCATTGTATTTTATCTCAACTTCTTTATTATTTGGGGGCTTTTTCTCCTCTTCTGTTTTCCCCCCAGCCTCAACAGGTGGTAATGGAATGTTTACACTAGGGCTCCATTTCGTCACGTGACGTTGAATATCTAACCTTAAAGTAGTAAACAGCCCTAAACGATCTACAGATAAAACAGGGGAACTACTTTTATAGTAAAGATCATAAGCAGAATTCGCCTGATGATCATCTCCAAATGAAATAAATAAAAGACCAACAGAATGAAATAAGAAGAATAAGAAGAGATAAAGAAGAACTACTTGTTTTTTAAATGGATGGAATGTCATTTTATTTCGTATGAAAAGGAATGGAAGTAGGATCGCGGGTAATAATGTAAGTAAAATCCAATGGAAATTCAATTTAATTGTTCGAAACATTGTATCCTTAAACCCAAAAACTTGCCCAGCATTCCCAGCAGACGAAAAGTTATAGATGGTTTTGAATACATCGTGGTATATAAATTGACTGGTGTAAAGAATACCCATTATAAATAAAACAATTATGGTAAGAATCTTATTTAACGTAATCCACTTAGTAGATACAAAAACACATAGTAAAAATGCTAATGAAATAGAAAATAAGGTTGAATAAAATAGCCCTGTTGAAATAAGTTCAATCGCATGGTTATCTGAAATGATACGAAATAGTATCTCCATAAACAGTAAGGAAGCAACAAAATAAGAAAGCAATAGAAAGCCGGACCTTTGCATCAAGAACAACCCCCTTTTCTGTATATTTTGAGTAAAATCAAATAATATTTATTCTAACCTCTGTTACAATATATGCAGCTATTTTTTTTATTTATATCCTTTCAAAAAGATTTTGTAAAGGTTTTCATAAAAAAAGGATGAATCAAAAGGCTTTTCCCTTTGATTCATCCTTACCATTTTAAAAATTAATTACCAGTCATCGCTTTCACTTCATCTTGGTGGTTATCAATCCACTCTTGAGCAACTTCTTCAGCATCGCGACCTTCGTCTTCGATTTGTACGATCATCGCTTCGATATCCGATACGTTCATACTCCAATTACTTAAGAATTCGTAAGCCTCTGGAGCTTTTTCTTTTAAATCATTATTCGTAATAACATGCACTTCAGAAGTATCAAAGAAGCCTTCCGGACTTGGTAAAACCTTTAAGTCATAATTCGCAAACATTGGATGTGGTCTCCATCCTAAAAATAGTACTGGTTCTTCATTTGCCATCATACGTTGTGCTTGTGCTATCATTCCACCTTCACTTGACGGAACAACTTCTAAGTCTAGTCCTAATTCTTCAATCATTTCACGAGATGTCATGGTCATACCTGCACCTTCTTCAATACTGTATAACTTTCCATCAAATAAGTCTTCATTACCAATCAGATCTTCAACAGAGTCGATTCCTTCTACATACGTTGGAATAACCCAACCTAATTCTCCATCAAGATAACTTATAGAAGTACTTGCTATATTGTCCCCAAATTGCTCCATATAATTCGCATGCATAACTGGTAACCATGAATCCATAAATACATCTAAATCTCCACGGGATAAGCCAGTATAAACTCCCCCTGCATCTGCGTTTGTTTCCTCCACTTTATACCCCATGTCTTCTAAAAGTAATTTTGCTACTTTTGTTGGAGGTACTGTACTAGTCCAAGGTGTCACACCAAACTTAATCGTTACATCCTTTGAATCTCCACCTGTACTTCCATCATTACTTGAACACCCTACTAATATAGTAAAAACTAAAATAAACAATACACTAATCTTCTTCATTCCCCACTCACCCTTTTCTCTTTTTTGTATTACCTAATCCTTGTGTAATGCGGTCTAGTATAATAGCTAACACTACAATACCTAGTCCCCCGACTAACCCTTTTCCTACGTTTACACTAGAAATTCCCGCTAAAACGGTCGAACCTAAACCTGGTGCACCAATCATAGAGGCAATAACAGCCATGGAAAGTGCTAGCATAATAGTTTGATTGACTCCAGCCATAATAGTTGGAATAGCAATCGGTAATTGTACCTTCGTCAGCATTTGCCAAGGTGTGGATCCAAAAGCCTTAGCTGCTTCTACCATATCTGTTGGTACTTGCTTAATACCTAAGCTTGTCATTCTTACTGCTGGAGGTGTAGCAAATACAAAGGTAGAAATAACTGCCGGTACTTCTCCCAAGCCAAATAGTAAGATAGCTGGAATTAAATATACAAAACTTGGTAAAGTTTGCATAAAGTCTAGGATTGGTCTCACTAATGCATCTAACGTTTTATTTTTCGCTGTTAAAATACCTAATGGGATTCCAATAATAATAGAGAATAACGTAGCAACTACTACTACTGCTAATGTAAGCATTGCTGCATCCCACAAGTTAACAGACCCTAAATAAAGTGCACCGAAAACGGTAAATATAGCGATCCCTTTCCCTGCAAACTTCCAAGCTAAGATAACTAGAATAAGTGCCATAATCTCTGCTGGTATAAAAGTAAATAAATCTGCAACACCATTAATAAAGAAAGAAATAATGCCTCTGATGAAATCAAAGAAGCCACCAAATATGGGAATTAAATACGTATAAACGAAATGATTTGTCCAATCTTCTAATGGAAGTGTGAAGTAATTCATGTTGTCACCTCACCTTGCTCTTTACCTAAAACGAGACCAGATAAAATAGATACTCTCACGATAATTCCTAGTAATCTATCATCTTCTACTACCGCAATTGGATACTTCGATTCCGCCGCAACACCAATTAATTCACTCAACGGCGTATCAGGTGCAGTTGTGTGGTACCCTTGTTCTAATACATCTTCCACCCATTTAATTTCTTTATAAGCTTCAATTGCTGCATCAATCGTTAGTATACCTTTTAACTTTTTATCTTTATCCACAACAAAAATACTAGATATACCCGCTTCTTCCATCTTTTTCACCGCTACTCTTGGGCCGTCTTTCCAAACAGTCACGACATCTGGCTTCTTCATAATGTTGGAAGCAACTAAAACCTTTGAACGGTCTACATCTTCTACAAAGTTATAAACGTATTCATTTGCTGGATTTTCTAAAATTTCTTCTGCTGTGCCAATTTGGACAATTGAACCGTTTTTCATAATGGCAATTCTATCTCCTAGTTTTAATGCTTCATCTAGGTCATGCGTAATAAATAGAATTGTTTTGCCATACTTACTCTGCAAGGTTAATAGCTCATCTTGCATTTCTTTTCGAATGATAGGGTCTAACGCACTGAATGCTTCATCCATCAGTAGAATATCAGAGTCATTAGCAAGGGCACGAGCTAGTCCAACTCTTTGTTGCATTCCACCACTTAGCTCGTCTGGATAACTATTTTCATAGCCTTTTAGGCCTACATCATAGATAGACTTTAATGCTTTCTCTTCTCTTTCACTCTTTGAGACACCTTGAACCTCTAGACCAAATTCCACATTTTCCTTAACTGTTCGATGTGGAAATAAGGCGAACTTTTGAAAGACCATTGCAAGCTTTTTTCGTCTAATATCAATAAGTTCGTTTTTGTTCATCTTAGTAATGTTTTCTCCATCGATAAGTACTTCTCCATCTGTCGGTTCAATTAATCGATTAACAAGACGAATCAATGTAGACTTTCCACTACCAGAAAGACCCATAATAACAAAGAACTCACCAGCTTTTACTTCAAAAGAAGCTTTATTCACACCGACAGTAAGGCCAGTCTCTTCTAAAATCTGTTCTTTGTCTTGACCTAGGTTCAATCTATTAATTACTTCCTTTGGATTTTTCCCAAAAACCTTTGTTAAATTATGTACTTCAATTTTATTCATTCGTATTTCTCCTTTGGCGAAAGCTTCTCACTGAATACACGGATTATTCCGTTAATCATTCTTGTTGCTAGTCATAAAAACAGGTGAAAAGTAATATATTCAATAATTTTGTCTATGTTTGTTCCCTTATTTGGTACTTTCTTATTATACAAAGTGCATTTTTTTTCCACAAAGTCCATATACCTTGATATTTCTATCGTATAGTCCGTACAGTTTATACTGTACGTATAAAACACACTGAATTCTTACAATTGCGACCAAATGCTCCATATTACAGTTATATTACAAATTTTATTTTATAATTAAATATGATACGCTAAAGGTAGAAATTTCAAGGAAGTGAAGTAATGGAAATCACTAATGAAAAGCTCTTAAAGGCTCGAGAGCGATTTATTGATAGCATGGCACAAAACATGAGTTTATATGGTATAACCCCTTCTGTCGGAAGGTTATATGGTCTACTCTACTTTAGTGAAAAACCGATGACGCTAGATGAAATGAAAGAAGAGCTAGGCATGAGCAAAACAAGTATGAGCACTTCAGTCAGACAGCTCCAGGAAATGCAAATGGTAGACAAGGTGTGGAAAAAAGGAGATCGTAAAGATTATTACGAAAGTAACGATGATTGGTTTAAATCGTTTGTTGGTCTTTTCTCTATTAAATGGCGCGCAGGTATTCATACTAATATAGCAATGATAGACAAATCATTAATAGAATTAGAAGAGATCATTCAGGACCCGTCTACACCTGATGATTTAAAAACAATGACTAAATTTGATATCGACAAACTCCATTATGCTTTAGAATATTATGATTGGTTAAACCGACTTGTCGATGATTTGGAATCAAACAAAATATTTGACTATATTCCGAAGAAAAAAGATCAAGAAGTTTCAAGTCTTATAAAAAAATCGTCTAGTTAAAAACTAGACGATTTTTTATGTGTAGGATACTCTTTCTCGATTAAAGACTCAATTAATTTCTACAACGTTAATCTTTATTCGTTTTCAATGATTTGCTTAAAAAATCCTCTGTCCCCATATCCTAAAAAATCTACCCCAAAATGAGTTAATACAGCAAAAACAATGCTCCAAACGATGATGCTTGTCGTCATCCAAATAGAGGTTCCTTTTTTCGTTCCTCCAAATGAAAGACTCATAAATGCGGCAAGATGACTACCTACAATAAGTGGGCCGATGAATGCAAGACCTGGCAAGCCATATTTCTGCCATAGCTTTTGAGCACGTAATGCTCTTTTGCTCGGCTCCCTTTCCTCTTCTTCACCTTTACGTTTCTTTCTCCATTCTTTAAGTTTATTGATAAAAATAATCAGCAAAATGACAGTCAATATGTTGCCAAGTATAGCTAGTATTACAACTGGTATTACTGGTAAGCCCGCGAAAATAGCTAGAGCAATTACTCCGTATCCTTCAAAAAATGGAATGGCTGCTAAAACGAATACTACTATGTACGCCCAAAGGAATTCTAAGTATCCCATCACTAGATCCCCCCTATGTATTTCAGTTTATATATATACTCCACTTTAACAAAAACGTCTAATAATATAAAGTCATAGTAGTAATTAGTTCTTGTCCAACCTATGGAAGTTTACAAGTATATAATATACATTGACAAAACTCCTTCCATATCTTATTCTTATTTTACAAATAAATATTCCTATTAAAGGGGAGTAGCTTTTACAATACATGTCGTCATGACAGAGCAATATGCTCTCGGCAGTATTGGCAACATTACGTTGTTAGCAAGACCTTTACCAGATGGTAAGGCGCCTTTTAGATATTCTGTTAACCAACCTTTACCATATATGGTAAAGGTTTTTTGTTTTTCTAGCAGACTATCAGGAGGTAACGAACAATGAAAACATATGAAGAACTAGCTAATAGCGTTATATATAAAATATATGGATCTACTGTTAGATTGCTTGACAAGGCAAATGAGCTAGAGCTTGTTGGTAAAGGACGAAGTGCGTATGCATTCAAAATTAAATCTACAAACTTAGTTATAAAAGTGTACTTTCCTACACATAGAGAAATAGGAAAAGAAGAGACTACTGTTTACACCATGTTAAAAGAAAACCCGTTCTTCCCTACATTACATGCTTATGGAGAGAATTATATTGTGATAGATTATATTTCCGGTCAAACATTTTTCAATTGCCTTATAAAAGGTATTCCGATAAAGTATAAGCACATTTTAGAAGTTGATATGGCATTAAAGTTGGTCAGAGGTGTTGGATTAAATCCTTCTGATGTGCATCTACGTAACATCATTCTTACAAAAGATGGCCATGTGAAATTGATTGATGTGGCACGATTTCGCCAAAGAGGAGAATGTTCTCAATGGGAAGATTTAAAGAAGGCATACAAACTCTACAGAAGAAGATTCATACCTAAACAAATCCCCACTTTTCTTTTGAATAGCGTTGCTTTTATTTATAAAAAAAGATGGTTTAAAGCGTGGATAAAATACATTTAACTTAGGTGCCTGTTCCTCTACACGTTAAAATTTTTTATACGTTTCTGGGGCTGGCAATATTAATGAGAAATGAAACCCCGTTCCCATTTTTCACTTTCTAGTAGCTTGGTGTCTCTGATCTGCAGCAAGTAGTATAATTAACACCGCAACAAACAACGTTAAAGCTGAAATAATATTTAACCAAAAATTAGTAAAAGCTAGTAAACCACTAACTAAAACTAACGAGAAACCAACTGCAAATAACAGCTTATGTGGTACGTTTTTAATTTATCAATCACTAATTTCACCTTTTTCTATTATTTACTGTTATTACTTCTACATATGTATTCTACAAAAATATTACAATTCCTACTTTACTCAACGATGCATCAAGGTGCCTGACCCCTCTACTCATTTTTAAAATGAGAAATGAACCCCGTCCTCATTTCTCACTGAAAATACTGAACTATCGAATAAATCATTTTTACTTCGCTCCTCGAAATGTTATGATAGATTTATAGATTTTACATTATGGGGTCAGACACCTAGATTCATCGATGCATCAAGGTGTCTGTCCCCTCTACTCAATGGAGGTATGGATGATGGCAAAACGACCTATTACGGCAGATGATTTGTGTAAATTTAAGTTTGTAGGAGATCCGCAAGTTTCCCCTACGAAAGATGAGGTAGCCTATGTGTTAACGCATGTAGATAAGGAAAAAGATGGGTACTATTCTTATATTTATTTAACAGACCTTAATGGAAACGGAAGACAATTCACTTCTCATTATTCTAAAGATCACTTAGTGAAAGATGTTACTCCAAAATGGTCTCCTGATGGAAGTACGCTTGCGTTTCGATCTAACCGTACTGGCAAAAATCAGGTTTGGCTTTTACATACGGATGGCGGTGAGGCTATCCAACTAACAGATGTGAAGCAAGGAATTGGTGAGTTTACTTGGTCACCTGATGGAAAGCAGCTTGCTGTGACTGTGCATGGTGCATTGGATAATTTTTCAGAAAAGGAAAAAGAAGATGAGAAAAAAAGTGATGTGAAAGTGATTACTAGACTTCGTTATAAAGGTGATGGGGTTGGGATTTATAATGAAGATCGTAAGCATGTGTACTTGTTTGATATCGAGACAAAAGCGTTTAAGAAGGTAACGGAAGGTGAGCATGATTTCGGTCAACCTCGTTTTTCTCCGGATGGCAAGAGCTTGATCTATGTTGGTACGAAGGCGGAAGATAAAGAGTGGGGTTACTTACCTGCGATTTGGAAATATGATTTGGATACGAAAGAAGAGTCTTTGGTTTACGATGGAAATGGATACATTATGGCACCATCCTTCTCGCCTGATGGGAAATGGCTAGCGTTTGCTGGACATACTCGTGGAGAAAGAAGCCAAGGTAATGCAAATGTTCTTCTTCTATCTTTAGAAACTGGTGAATGTAAGAATTTAACGGAGCATTTTGATTACACAGTTGGAAATCTTGTTGGGGTTGATGCAAAGTATGATACGGCCGAAACTCGTTTAATTTGGGATGATGCGAGTAAGAACATTTACTTCAACGCTACTGTTGGTGGCGATTGTCAGTTATTTAAGGTGAGTGTGGACGGCGAGGTTTCTTCTGCTCTATCACCGGCTGTGGCAAGTGTTACTTCGTATGATGTATTGAGTGATGACAAAGCAGTTCTTGTACTTGCTACTCCTCATTCTACTGGTGATTTAGTTGTGCAAGATTTGAGTGAAGTGGAAAATGTGGTAAAAGTTACGGATTGGAACGAGGAGCTTTATAAAGAAGTGCACTTAAGCACACCGGAAAACATCCATTATATCAGTACGGATGGTGTGGATGTGGAGGGTTGGATTTTGAAGCCTTTCGGTTATGAAGAAGGCAAAAAATATCCAATGATCCTGCAAATTCACGGTGGTCCCGCAACTGCGTATGGGAACGGGTTACATCATGAAATGCAGTTAATGGCTGCTAAAGGCTATGTAGTTCTATATACGAACCCGCGTGGAAGCCATGGATATGGTCATGAGTTCGTAAATGCTGTTATCGGTGATTACGGTGGAATGGATTATGAAGATATTATGGCTGGTGTGGATTATGCGTTGGCGACCTTTGATTATATTGATCAAGAGGAGTTATTTGTTACAGGAGGAAGTTACGGTGGGTACATGACGAACGTTATTGTTACTCGTACAGACCGTTTTAAAGCAGCTGTTACGCAACGAAGCATCTGTAACTGGCATAGCTTCTACGGAACGAGTGATATTGGTTTCTTCTTTACGGAATGGCAACACGGTAAGGCTGATCTGTGGGAGGATTATGAAAGATTGATTAAGCTGTCCCCTCTTCACTACGCTCGTAATGTTAAAACACCAACGTTAATTTTGCATAGTGAACAAGATTTACGTTGTCCGATGGAGCAAGCAGAGCAATGGTATGTGGCGTTGAAGCGTTTAGGTGTGGAGACAAAGTTAGTTCGCTTCCCTGATGAGAATCATGACTTGTCCCGTTCTGGTAAGCCAAAGCATCGTTTGGAAAGATTGGAGCATTTGATTGGATGGTTTGAGGATCGTCGTAAATAAGTAAGATAAAAAAGTGCCAGCCCCCCGCCTAGTTAATGTTTTATAAGGCTTGGGGGCCTGGCACTTTTTTAGCACTATTTTAATTGAGTCCGTTTCATAATGTATGACTACTAATTGAAAAAAGAATAATAGCATCGTATTCTGTATTTATACACCTTAATAAAAACATATTATTTTGTATATCACTAAACTATTCTTTTTCAACGTAATTACGAAATTGATTCAATTATATAGATTGATAAAGTAGAATAAAATTGGTAATGCAACTAAGACTATAACCACACTTTGAACAAATGTAAGTATGATATCCTTTTTCCAGGAATTTCGATAAGGATAGCGATTGTTTACTCTTTGGAAAAATAGAAATACTACCCAACAAAATAGTATGGAATTAATTGCGGATAATACGCTTTCGTAATACATATTGTTTCCCCCTGACAATGCCTAGAATAGTATTTTAGGAGATAAGGTGCAAAAGTTTCATGACATGGTCTTCTCCCCCATTAAGTTGTTACTTTCTATACGTTGGTTGGAGAAGAAAAGTTTCATGTTTTTTGAATTTTCAATAATTTATTGCCTTATAATGCGATATTAAACCCCGTCCCCGTTTCTCTCATCAGTAGGGTTTTTCACGCCTTTACTTTTATAAGGTTTTGCACTCTTTTTCTTGTTTGCACTTGATTGCCAGCGGTTCCAGCCTTTTTTGCCTGTCCCTCTTCCAGTTCCACCTTTTGATTTAGCTTTACTCATCTCAACACCTCCTTGAATAATATGTTAAACAGTTAAGTTAGACCCACCAATAATGGTGAGTCTTATCGATGACCTCTGATTTTCTTCCGTTATAATTCAATAATTATAGGCACAATCATTGGTTTTTTCCTCGTTTGATTGAACACATATTGTTGGATGGATCTTTTTATTTCTTTTTTTAGTACATTTGCTTTTATTTTATTCGTTTCTTTAAGCTCACTAATCGTTGTTTTCGTGATTCGGTTGATGTTTTTTCGTAGTTGTGAGAAATCGCCATCGGTATATCCACGAGAGATTGTTTCGGGCTCAGAAAGTAGTTTTCCTTCTACTTTATTCATAGTAAATACAATGATGAGCATTCCATCCTCTGAAAACTGTTGACGGTCTCGTAATACAAATTCTCCAACATTTCCAACAGCTCCACCTTCTACGTATGCATTTCCAATAGGTACGGTTCGAGTTTGTCGGGCAATAGATTGTTCAATATCCACTACCTCCCCGTTTTTGAGAATAAACGTGTTTCCTTGCTCTACTCCTACTTGTTCTGCCAACTGACGGTGATGGTGTAACATTCTCAATTCCCCGTGAATCGGAATAAAATATTTCGGTTTCATTAATGTTATCATAAGTTTTAAGTCTTCTTGATAACCATGACCAGAAACATGCATTCCGGAAGAACTTCCTGATCCATAAATGACGTTTGCTCCAATCCCAATTAGGTTGTCTACAATACTCGTTACTTTACGTTCATTACCTGGGATAGGACCTGCCGCGAAAATTACCATATCATCACTTAAAATTTCGACACCGCGAAAGTTTCCAGTAGACAAGCGAGCAAGTGCGGCATTTGGTTCTCCTTGACTTCCTGTACATAAAATCGTTACTTTTTCAGGAGGTAGTTCATTGATTTCTTGTTGGTCTATCATCATACCATCTGGAACGGTTAAATACCCTCTTTCCATCGCAACATCTACTACATTCACCATACTGCGACCTAGTAACGCTAGTTTTCTGTTCGTTTTTTGTGCGGCATTCACGACTTGTTGAACCCTGCTAATATTAGATGCAAAAGTAGAAACGATAACTTTTCGTTTTGCTTTCATAAAAGCCGCTTCCATATGTTCAGCGACCATCCGTTCGGAAGGAGTCAAGCCAGGACGTTCTGCATTTGTACTCTCCGACAGTAATAGTAATACTCCTCCATTACCGATTTCAGCCATTTTATGAATATCGGAATGTTGTTCATTTTCAGGGGTTAGATCAAACTTAAAGTCACCAGTATGCACAATATTTCCCTCTGGTGTTTGAAAAACGATTCCTAAACAATCTGGAATACTATGGGTCACTTTAAAAAAGCTTACGCTTATGTTTCCAAAACTCAAGTTTGAATCCGAATTAATTTCTATAAGTTCGCTTTCCCTTAATATTTTGTGTTCTTTTAATTTTAGTTCAATTAAGCCCAATGTAAATCGTGTAGCGTATACAGGTACATTGAATTTTTTCAAAAAGAACGGGACTCCACCGATATGATCTTCATGTCCATGCGTTATAAGTAAAGCCCTAACTTTCTCTTTATTTTCTTCTAAGTACGTCATATCCGGGATAATCAAATCAATTCCTAATAGACTTTCATCCGGAAACTTATTGCCACAATCGATTATAAGTATATCGTTTTCATATTCGATTGCATACATGTTTTTGCCAATCTCATTCAACCCACCTAGGGCGTAAATAGATAGTATGCTGTTATTTTGGTTCAAGATAATACCTCCCAATAAATACATATAGCCTTAGTATGCCCTTTAATGAGAAATAGGGTCAGGTGTTTCGACAAACCAATTTTTGGTTGGTTGCCCTCAAACCATCTATTTCCTTACCAACGCAAACGCCGTAATTATAGCCGTTATCGGTATAGTAAGCGCTACGCCGATTCCTGCAACGAGGATTGTTAGCATTTCTGCACTAAATACTTTGGAATTGACTATTTGCCCAAACGAGTAAGAAACGTCTTTAAACATGATAAGTAATGCCAAGTATCCACCAAAAAACGTGAAGAATAACGTATTTGTGCTTGTTCCTAAAATGTCCCTACCTATACTAATACCTGAATGGAATAATTCTTTCCTTCCCAACTTCGGATTGTGAAAAGCTATTTCGCGCATCGGAGAGGAGATTGAGATAGCAATGTCTACAATCGCACCAATCGTACTCGTAATGATTACCGCGACTGCCAGCTTCATAAAATCAATGCCAATAAAAAGAGAAAACGTGCTAAAGTCGTCAATTTCTTCTACTCCAAAGCCTTGAATCATGGTACTCTCCGTCACTAGTACGATAAAAAATAACAGTATAATGAACGTAACGATTGTGGAAATAAAAGCAGTTATTGTTTTTATATTTACTTCATTAATAAAGAACAAATTCACACAACTAATCAACGTACATGCAATTAAAATTAACACAATTGGATTGGCATTTGGGTCGGTCATAAAGAGAACCGCAAAAAAGAGCACAACAAAGTTGAAAAACAATGCAATAAACGACCTGGCCCCTTTTTTTCCGCCAATAAGCACCATTAATATAAATAAAATTAGCGATAATACGATTAACACATTCATTGTGTTGCCCTCATTCTATTAATAAAGAAAATCGTGATATACATACCAATTGGGATTGTAAGGACGATGCCAATTCCACCGGCTAGTGCTCTTGCTATATCCAGTGAGAGATTCATTGTAAACATGTAACTCCACATAATGTCATTTTTCATATACAATACAAGCGTTGGGATGGAACCACTTATGTATACAAAAAACAAAATATTAGACATCGTTCCCATAATATCTTTGCCAATATCCATCGCCGAAGCTTTCAACGCTTCTACCGAGATTTGGTTGTTTTTTTCATACAATCCAAAGATGGAAGAAGACATCGTAATGGCAACATCCATTACTGCTCCAAGTGATCCAACTAACACACCGGCGAGAAAAATCATTTCTGGATTTCGGGTTAAAAATTGCATTTCCTCATAACGTAGCCCTTGACTGTTACTTAACCAAATGACGAGATAGGCTATAACGATTAATACGAATGTTGCTACTAATGTCGCTATAATGGCTGCATACGTTTTTTCATTAAAGCCGTTTACGAACAAAAAGGAAATAACCGTAAAGAAGAGTACACTCACTCCAGCAATTAATACTAAGTTCCAATGTGGCCTACTTAAATAGACATCTAACGTGTAAGATAAAATTACAGCATTGATCCCTAAAGTTAAAATAGAATACAGTCCTTGTTTTTTCCCAACAATAAGTAGCATGAAAATAAATATCCAAGCAATAATCATAAGATGTTTATCACGTTTCAGGTCAGATATTGTACCAGTTAAGCCTGAATTCTCATCAACCTTCGAATCTATATTTACAAACACTTCATGACCAACCTTATACGGATTGTCATACGCACCAGATGTAGAATATTCATTAACGAACGTAAAAAAATGACCTTTTTCCTCTCCGTTTAACACTTCCGCTATGATTCTTTGATTATGTAAAACATCCTCATTCCCAAACATGTCCATCGTTTCCTTCGTATCTTCTACTTCCACTTCTAGCACTTTTGCAATCGGTTGTTCATAAAACGAATGGTTATTGTAAACGAAAACAATAGACGCAACAAAGCAGACTGCTAAAAACGTGTACAACGTAATTTGTATGTATGTTATTTTTCTCATTTTATCTAACATCATGTTCAAGTATAAACCCCTCCAATTACCTGATTTCTATCTTAACAGAAATGCGAAATCGCGGACAGGTGTTAGTCCCTCCTCGAGAAGGATTTTTTATGAAGAGTAGCAAACAGAAAATGGGACCTGACCCACAGTGTATGAATAAACCGTAGGTCAGGTCCTAAAAAGTATTATTATTTAACTGCCTTGCTTACTTTCAGTTTCTTTCCTTTGACCGTTAAATCTTGCATTGCTTGAATGACTAGTGAACCTTTTCCGTTCAGGATGTCGACATATGTCATGGAGTCTTGAATGGTAATGATTCCGATGTCATCGGAATTAATACCAGGAATGTTTGTGATTGTTCCAACAAAGTCAACTGGTCGGAGTTTCTTCTTTTTCCCACCACTAAAATGTAGTTTTGTTATATCTTTGTTGATTCGTGCTGTTTTATTATTTTTCACCACACGGCGACCACTAATTTTTTCATCAAATGCAGCTTGTCCTTTTGAAACTTCTTGAGCTTCAGGTGCTTCCATTGTAGGGATTTCAAAGCCGATATATCGCTCGATTGCTTTGACAAATTTATTTTCGTAAGGTGTTGCAAAAGTAATTGCTTTTCCTTTATTACCAGCACGGCCAGTTCTCCCGGTACGGTGAACATAGCTTTCTTTTTCCATTGGAACGTCGTAGTTTATAACAATCGTTACATTATCAATGTCAATTCCTCTAGCTGCTACATCTGTTGCAACAAGATAGCGGAAATTCCCCATTTTAAAACCATTCATAACAGCAAATCTGTCCTCTTGCTCCAGTCCACCATGCAGTTTTTCACAAGAGTAATTCGCTTTTTCTAATTCCATAAAAACAGTATCGACGTTTTCTTTTGTTTTACAGAAAATGATACAACTGTCTGGATTTTCGACAACGGTAATGTCTTTTAAAAGCGCAATTTTATCGGCCTCTTTCACTTCTATTAAACGATGATCGATTGTGTTTGTTGTGATTCCGGTAGAAGCAATTTCAATGTGAATAGGATTTCTCATGAACTTACTGCATAATTTTTCTACGTCACTTGGTAAAGTTGCTGAAAACAACATGGAAACTCTGTTTGATGGGATTTTAGAAATAATAGCTTCCACATCATCAATAAAGCCCATGTTTAGCATTTCGTCTGCTTCGTCTATGATTAAATATTTGATTTCGTCTAAGACTAGTGTTTCTCGTTCAATATGATCCATTACCCGACCAGGTGTACCTACTACTACATGTGTTTTTTGTTTTAATTCTTCTTTTTGTTTGGCGAACGGTTCTTTACCATACACCGCCATCGCTTTTATTCGTTTGAACCTACCAATGTTTGTTACGTCTTCCCGCACTTGAACGGCAAGCTCACGAGTTGGGGTAAGAATTAATGCTTGTGGTTTTCTTTCTTCCCAATCAATTAATTCACAAACCGGAATACTAAACGCAGCTGTCTTTCCACTTCCTGTTTGTGATTTTACAACTAGGTCGTTCTTTTCCAATGCTTTTGGGATTACTTCAGATTGGACCTCTGTTGGTGTTGTATATTTCAGCACATTAAGTGCTCTGCTAATTTCTTCACTTAATCCATACATTTCAAAACTTTTGTTCATCTACTTACCTCATTTATTATAATTTATCCGACTTCTACATCATACTTCAAAATCTGACTATGTTTATTATACTTCAAATAAGAGAAACAATGTGTAAGAACCGGATGAAATCAAAAAAAAGCATAGACCGCCAGATTGGCAGTTTATGCTTCTTGTAACATTTTTGCTTTTCTTTTAAGTGTTGCTGACCTTTTGCCTGTGAATCCAAGCGTTTTTGAAGTTGTTGCATGAATTTCTTCAATGAGTGCAGGCTCATGCATTAATGACAAGCCATATGAAGGAATCATCTCTTTTATCTTTGGTTCCCAAGAATGGATATATTCCGGGAAACATTTTTCCATTAATTCTAACATTACAGATACGGCTGTTGAAGCTCCTGGAGAAGCTCCAAGTAATGCTGCAATCGAGCCATCTTCAGCAGTAATTACTTCTGTTCCAAACTGAAGTGTTCCCCTGCCGCCAGCTTCTGTATCTTTTATTACTTGTACACGTTGTCCGGCTACAATTAAATCCCAATCTTCACTTTTGGCGTTCGGGATAAATTCGCGAAGTTCTTCCATACGCTGTTCTTTCGATAACATCACTTGCTGAATCAAGTACTTCGTTAATGGCATTTCTTTTGCACCAGCTGCTAACATTGTTATCACATTGTTCGGCTTAACGGAAGTGATTAAATCAAACATAGAACCAGTTTTTAAGAACTTTGGTGTAAATCCAGCAAAAGGTCCGAATAGTAATGATTTTTTATTATCGATAAAGCGTGTGTCAAGATGCGGAACAGACATCGGTGGAGCACCAACTTTTGCTTTTCCGTATACTTTTGCATGATGTTGAGCGATAATTTCTGGATTTTTACATTCCATAAAAATACCGCTAACTGGGAATCCTCCAATACCTTTTCCTTCAGGGATACCTGATTTTTGAAGTAAATGGATGCTTCCTCCCCCGCCTCCGATAAAGACGAATTTTGCCGTATGACGTTCAACTGTACCAGTAGCAAGGTTCTTTACTTTTAACTCCCACCTGCCGTCGCTAGTACGATTTATACCAGTTACGCTATGGTTGTAATTTAATTCAACATTTTTTTTGTTTAAGTGGTCAAACAACATACGCGTTAATGCGCCGAAGTTGACGTCTGTACCTGTATCAATTTTAGTAGCCGCAATAGGTTCTTTTTGTTTCCGATCTTGCATAATCAGCGGGACCCATTCCTCTAGCGTTTCTGGATTTTCGGTATATTCCATTCCAGCAAATAAAGGGTTACGTGAAAGCGCTTCAAATCGATTTCTCAAGAAAGAAACATTCAGCTCCCCTTGTACTAAACTCATATGAGGTAATTGTTTAATAAAATCTTGTGGATTTTTAATCAACTTGTTTTCAACAAGGTATGACCAAAATTGCATCGACACTTGAAATTGTTCATTTATTTTTATTGCTTTGCTAATATCAACCGTGCCGTCTGGCTTTACATTCGTGTAGTTCAGCTCACATAATGCAGCATGTCCAGTTCCTGCGTTGTTCCATTCATTAGAACTTTCCTCTCCTGCACGTTCAAGCTTTTCAAACACTTTTATGTTCCAGTCTGGTGCTAATTCTTTTAACATAGCCCCTAAAGTCGCACTCATGATACCAGCACCAATTAAGATAACGTCTGAATTTGTTTGTCTGCTACTCATTTCTACCTTCCTTATCCCCTAAGATGATTTACAAAAAGGATGTAGGCGTACCTACTATAACCCCTGTCGTCTGCCAAGCAGTACTTAGGCACACACCAATTTGAATTCATTTTAACCTATTCATAGTGTATCATTATTTTTAAAAAAATTAAAATACTTATTTATTAATATATCAGCCTTGCACGAAATCAACAGGCATTAGTATTAAATTATCTATATTTAGAATTATGGTGTAAACAGAAACAATCCACATGATATAATTATCTTGGAAAGTTATATATAAAGGAAGGTAAGAGAATTATGATTCAAAATGGAGATATTACGGAAAGATTAAACGGTTTAATTGGGAAAGAATTAACGGATGAACATTTACATGAAGCGCTTTTTTGTGAGAAAAAACATAAAAAACTACTTGTTCGTTTTCAATTAGGAAAGCAATCGTATGTAAAGTTTAGAACACGTTTTCTCGATCACCTTGAGATGACACCTCATGCTGAAATACATGTGTTAGGAAATCCAAATAAATTTAGTGTGAAAGTGGAGCGAAAAAACGATAAAGTCTTCATTATTTCTGAAGCAAGAGTTAATTATAATTATTTGTTATAACTTCATGTTAAAAGCTGTTGAAGCTAACTCAACAGCTTTTTTTATGAAAGCAAACCAACTCCCCCTTTTCATAATTTTAGAAATTTTTCTATTGTTAATTTTTCTCTTTTCAACTAAAATTTAATAGTTACTTTGGGGGTGCCTTTTATGATAAAACGTTTTTTTAGTTATTACAGGCCACATAAAAAGCTTTTTTACATTGATTTTGTGTGTGCGGTTTTTGTTGGTTTATTAGAGCTTGGTTTTCCTCTAGCAGTGTCCTGGTTTATTGACAGTCTACTTCCTGACGGAAATTGGAGTACGATACTTGCAGTTAGTGCTGGATTACTTACTCTTTATCTATTAAGCTCCAGTATGCAGTTTGTCGTCAACTATTGGGGACATAAGCTTGGGATTAATATTGAAACAGATATGAGAAGGGAATTATTTTATCACGTGCAGCGCCAAGGGTTTACCTTTTTTGATAATACAAAAACAGGCCACGTTATGAGTAGGGTTACGAACGACCTGATGGATATTGGCGAGCTTGCTCATCACGGACCTGAAGATTTGTTTATTGCTATTATGACCTTTATCGGTGCGTTTTGGATTATGCTAGTCATCAATACTAAACTTGCACTTGTTGCGATTATTATTGTTCCGTTTCTCGTATGGCTTATTTCTTACTCCAACATAAAAATGAATCAAGCATGGACGAAGATGTACGGAAATATTGCGGACGTGAATGCTAGAGTGGAAGATAGCGTTTCAGGCGCACGTGTTGTTCAATCTTTTACAAATGAAGAATATGAAAAGAAGCGCTTTGATGAAAACAATCTATTCTTCCGTGCTTCAAAATTAAAAGCTTATAAAGTGATGAGTGTGAATTTATCAGGAATTTACATCACGACTCGCCTCATGACTTTAGTTATATTAGTTTATGGAGCTTGGCTAAGCTTTTCGGGTGCATTGACTTACGGTGAATTAGTGGCGTTTATTCTATATATAAACGTGTTATTTAAGCCAATTGATAAAATTAGTGCATTACTAGAGTTATATCCAAAAGGAATGGCTGGTTTTAAGAGATTCACAGAGTTAATGGATCAACAACCAGATATTGAGAACCGTCCGGATGCTATAGAAGTTCCCGCATTAAATGGGAATATTGCATTTAATAATGTGAGCTTTGGCTATGATAAAAATAGAACTATCTTAAATGAGTTAAGTTTTTCTATTAAAGCTGGCCAGACTGTTGCATTTGTCGGACCTTCTGGAGCTGGAAAAACGACGATTTGCTCGTTAATCCCTCGTTTCTATGACGTGGAAGAAGGTTCTATTACAATAGATGGAATGGACATTCGAGATATGACAAAAGAATCTCTTCGTTCTAATATCGGAATTGTACAGCAAGATGTGTTTCTATTTACAGGTACTTTAAGAGAAAATATCGCTTATGGAAAGTTGGACGCAACACAAGAGGAAATGGAAGAGGCTTGTAGACGTGCCCACCTTACCGAATTGATTGCTTCCTTACCAGATGGGTATGATACTCAAATTGGTGAAAGAGGATTGAAGCTGTCTGGTGGACAAAAGCAGCGTTTGTCTATTGCTCGTATGTTCTTGAAAAATCCACGAATTCTCATTTTGGACGAAGCAACGTCTGCATTAGATACAGAAACAGAGTCTATTATTCAGGAAGCATTGACAGAACTTGCTAAAAATCGTACGACACTAGTTATTGCACATCGATTGGCAACGATACGTAATGCCGACAGAATTCTAGTAGTGAACGAGAATGGTATCGTAGAAGATGGAACTCATGCGGAATTGCTTGCCAACAAAAATGGAATTTTCACCAAGTTACACTCCCATCAGCACGCATCCATCTATTCATAGGTTGATGGTTTCTCAAAATAGTGTTTGTCCCCGCACGAATAAAAGCATTGAATTGCATAGCAATTTAATGCTTTTTTCTTTGTTTACTGAGCGACAGATTGATAGTTCATAAGTACTTAGGGGTACTAAAATCCCTTCTTCTCCCTCTACATCCGCCTAATATTATTTCTTTTTTGCTAATTTTTCATGGTCAGTTGCCATTGGTGGTTGTTCCATCCATTCATTATCGATAAGAAGGTTCATACCATCTTCTGCCAATATTCCTATTTCAGCAATCATTTTAGCGTAGTGTGCCGATAAATCCAATCGTTGACACATAGACATCGCTTCTCCATAATACCCAATAGCTGAAGAAAGTAAGCTGGCAACTAAGTACAACATCAGTTTATCGGAAAAAGGAGCAATAGTAGAATCCGTAACTTCTGTATCGTAAGTACTCGGAATATGTAGATTGTCCTCTTTTAACATGGATGCTAGAACTTCAAAATGTTTATTACATAAATGCCTAGCTCTTTCCATATATTTGCGAACTTCTTTCGAATGAGCCACTTGACTAAAACCTAATTCTAAAACCGATTTTGACATTGTTTTTTTCATGTTAAGAAAAGCACCACTAACTTCTAATGCAGAGATTGGTCTACGTTTTCCAAACCAACCAGTTAAAAATTTTTGTTTACTTATAAATTCAACTGATTGATGGTTGTTAAAAGTTGGCGGTTTAGAAATAATTCCTTTATTTAAAAGGGTTTCAGTTGCCATATCATGCAGTTCCATTGTTTCGGAAATTACTTTCATAAAATATTTTCTTTGATCTGCTCTTACTGTGGAAGCTAAAGCACCGGCATATCTTGTTAATCCATGTATCGCCATAACGTGAATATACACAATTAAAAAAGTATCAGTAAATAATGCTGGAGCATCTACTTTAACATCCTCATCTGTAAAGCCCTTGGGGATTGGAAATTTTTCATTTGTTAAAATACTTTCTACTTTTTCAAGATGACTCTCCGATAACTTAAGCGCAAACCTCAAGACAGCCGCTATATCTTTATCCTGAACATTGTGAATAAAATAGCGAAGCATGCATCGGGACAAACTATCGTTTATGTATTGTGACCATAGATTTGCCAGTTCTGTGGAAGTAATTCTAGTACTATGGGTGAATTTATCCATCTTAAACCTCCCGTGAATTTTTGGGACAGTTCCATTGATCCATTTGAGCCAACATCCTGTTCCAAAATTTACCTTGTTTTGAAAAATCCTCTTTTAAAATATAGACTTTTTTATGATAGCCAACCAAATTATTTTCTATGTAAAGTTCTTCTAATTTCTAATGCATAAATTTTTTGAGTTTCTTTATACATATAAAGTTACGAAGACTAAGAATTTCCTATTGTATAATAATTTATTTGGAGTTTACTTAAGACCTAGGCACGTTTGGGTTAAATTCCCTATCCCCTAAGTTCATTTGTATATTTTTATAATTTCTGTATAATCTAACATTATTAAATTTATGGGGTGGTTTTTTTATGTTTGCAGACTATAAAGGAAAATTATTAATGGTTATTTGGATGGGAGTTGGAAGTGCCATTTTATCTAGTATATTTAGTTCCGTTATTATTGCATATGTTTTGAAGATTCATAAAAGAATTAATGAGCTTCCATACATAAAAAACTAGAACTCCATACAAGTTAAAAATTAGTAGTATAGGAAATGAAAAGTTAGAAAAACATTCTGAATTCGTATCCCAAACAAGTTGATGATAGCACGAGGTGCGAGACTCCTGCGGGAGAAGTGCGTCAAGGGAGACCCCGCAGGCAAGAAAGCGCTGAGGAGTAGTTTTTTTCACGACAGTGAAAATAACCTTCCTTTTGACCACCCGCGGAAAGCGAGTTCCTCTTGCTATCATCAACATATAATACCGTTTCTATTTCTTTTCAGGGTAGCATCTATATTTTTAGTATGAAATGAAGGGAAGTTAGTATTTTGTCCGAGAAACTAACCTCTAATAAGAAGTGTAATGTATCATCGGATGAAGCGGTTACAAAAGAGTTATTACTTCTTCATTTGAAAGATATACATGACTTAGTTCAAAAGGAAATTTTTGTTGAAGATGAAACAATCACTCTATTTTATTTATCTACATTAGTTGATGTGATGAGAATTGATGACCTTCTAATTGATCCTTTGAACAAAGCCACTTTACTTAATGAAGTGCATATTACGTTAAATAAGTATAGATCGTTTTCTTCCGAAACAATCCAGGAACTATTACATGATATTGCAAGTGGTTCCACAGTTGTGTTTGCTGAAACAACTCAACAGATTTGGGTAGTCCCTACATTTAGTGTGACAGAACGTTCGATAACAGCTCCAGAAAATGAAACGACTATTTTAGGGCCTCAAGATGCTTTTATAGAATCGATTGAAACGAATATATCTCTTTTAAGAAGAAGAATTAGATCCACTCAACTTAAGTCAAAAACCATCTTCCTCGGAACGGAAACGAATAATTCCGTCACAATCATGTATATGGCAAATATTGCGAACGATGAAAATGTAGCAAGGGTAATGGAAAGACTGAACAACATAGAATATCAAGGTTTTATTGGTATGCCTGTCTTAAAGCAATTATTAGAGGACAAGCCTTTCTCTCCTTTTCCACAATTCGGCATAACAGTAAGAACAGATAACGCAATGAACGAATTGTTAAATGGGAAAATACTGGTGATGTTAAACGGGAGTCCTGAGGCGGCTATTTTACCGGCTACTTTTTTAGAAATGTTTATTTCTCCGGAAGATTCTTATAATCGATGGACAACTGCAACGTTGTTACGAACAATAAGAGTAGCTGGATTCTTTCTCTCTATCTTATTAACTTCCACTTATGTTTCCGTTTTAACTTTTCATCCATCTATGCTACCGCCTCAATTACTGACTATAATAGCAGATTCTCGAGCAAAAGTTCCTTTTCCACCCATTTTGGAAGTTTTAATTATTGAGTTGGTCATTGAAATTTTACGGGAAGCCGGTTCTAGAATGCCTACAAAAATCGGACAAACAATTGGTATCGTAGGTGGTATTGTCATTGGAACAGCTGCTGTAGAAGCCGGTTTAGCAAGTAATATTTTAATTGTATTAGTTGCAACATCTGCATTACTATCCTTTATTCCGCCTAACTTCTTAATGAGTAATGCGATTCGAGTTATTCGTTATTTATTTATCATTACAGCTGGATTATTCGGGATGTTTGGACAATTGGTAACTCTTGCCTGGCTTATGAATCATCTGCTAAGTTTAACTTCACTTGGTTCATCCTATTTTTCCCCGGTAATACCAAGAAAATGGTCGGATTTATTAAATAGTATCATACGCGTACCTGTAAATTACATTATTAAAAGACCTGGTATTTCGAGAGCAAAGAAAGACTTGATTAGACCATTAGATGAGGAGTAAGGGTTATGAACAAGGAGCGAATTGAGAAGCTCGATCAATATCATGTAATATTTTTAGTCCAAAATATCATGATTGGTATTGGTTTGCTTTCGTTGCCAAATGAGGTTAGTGTTTTAGGGTACAACTCTTGGCTTGTTCCAATTATCCTTGGAATTATCGCTAATATTCTTTTAGTGCCCATCATTATATTATGTAGTAAATTTCCACAAGATCATTTTTTGAAAATTGTGGAAAAAGTATGGGGGAAATGGTTAGGAAAACTTATTCAACTTATTATTTTACTCTACGGCGTAATCCAAGTGGCCACCGTTAGTCATACCTATTTGCGACTAGTACAATCCGTGATTCTACCTCATTTCACGTTATTTGTTACTTCTATTCTCTTGTTTATCTCACTCATCCTTATTGCTCAAGGTGGGATAGTAGGTATAGCTAGGTTTTGTATATTTTCCTTCTTTGCAACAATATGGATGGTCTTTTTCCTAAAGTGGGCATTCCAGACAGGTGATTTTGTACATCTTATTCCTACCTTTGAGGTTAGTTGGGCCGATTGGGGCCTAGGCATTCATCAAGGTTTCCAATCTTATTTCGGTTTTGGCCTCATTGCATTTTTTTATCCAAATATTATCAATAAACGAAAAGCATTACTTCATGCTTCCATTGGAATATGGATTACGGTCGCTACATATACGGTAATCGTAATAGCTAGTGTTGTATATTTCTCAAAATGGCAATTAAATAATCTACTTTTTCCTATTTTGAACTTGTTTCAGGCAGTAAAATTAGCATTTGTTGAGCGCATTGAAGTTTTTGGAACTTCACTATGGGTATTTCTAGTATTGTCTACTGCAGCGGCATATTTATGGGTAGCAAAGAAGTCGCTAGATTCCTTCATCTCTAATCATAAAAATAGAACTTGGCACTTATACGTTGTTGCGTTTGCTTCTTGGTTTTTGATGAATGGGCCCATTCCATTTCCGATGCAACTTCTTCTATTTGCCGAATGGAGCGTATTTTACGGCTATATTTTACTCTTACTACCGATTTTATTACTTATTACTTACTATCTAAGAAGTATGATGAAGAAAAGGAGCGGAAATCAGTGAGAAAATTTAAAATTCTAGCTGTTGTAGTTCTCATTTTTCCTCTTCTTTTTGGTTGTAATGACCCTTCTGTAGAATATCCTGTGATAGAAGATTTAGGGATGGTAGGAATTATGGGGTTTGATTATGTGGATGAAAAACATGCCAAAGTTACGGTTACTCTTTCTCCATCTAGAGAAGAAGAGTCTTCTCAAATGGGGACAGCAATCGTGGAAGTACCACATCAAGCAGTTTTAGAAGTTTCCACTCAATCGGATAAGCTTTTATCCCTAGCACAATTACGAGTGATTTTGTTTAGTGAAGAATACGCTACTAAAATAGGCATATTTGAAATGTTGGAACATCTTTATCGCGACCCTTTGGTAGGGTCTAACGTTTTAATTGCTGTTGTTAAAGGTTCGGTTGAAGATATACTCTCTCAACCTTACAATAATAATCCCGAAATAAATATATATTTCAATGAACTACTTACTCCTAGAACCATTGTTACCTTTAATCCATTCTCTACTGTTCATTCATTTATAAATAAATATACAGATCAAATTTCTGATCCTATTACCCCCTATCTAGAATTAATGGAGGACAGCGTAAAAATTACAAAAGTAGCACTATTCAAAGGAGATAAATTAATTAGAGCCATTACCCCTGAAGAAGCAAAACTGATTGAAGGACTAAAAAAAAGAAAGAAAATACCAGATATGAGTGTTAATTATCAGGATGATAAAATAGCAGTCCTACGGTTTGTAAATACTGACTTTAAGCTTGTAACTAATAGTGATTTAGAAAACTTAACCATACACTTAAACTTAAATGTAAAAGGAAGTCTTGTGGACTATGAGGGTACTATGAAATTCGATAAAGTTCAACATCAAATAGAAATTGAACAAAAAATAAATGAAGAGTTAAATAATAATCTAGAAACAGTAATCCAACTATTTCAAGAACTAGAAATTGACCCACTTAGTTTAGGAAAAAAAGTATACATTAAAAATGCGAAAAATTGGTCTAAAGAAGAATGGAATAAGGCTTTTAAAAATGCGAATGTAGTCGTTGATGTTCAAACTACTATAGTTTCACCAGGGACTATCCGGTGATGAGGTTGTTTGTTATTAGTTGAATTTTGTGTGTCGAAGCTAATTATCAGGTAGGGTTGCGTTTATATTATAATTATTTTCAATTTTCAAATGGAATCTTGACTAAATTTGCTGCGGGATAGGTTTTATGGAGTAGGTGTAGCATACATTGGTCCACGTTTAACAAATAAATACATTGTAAAAAAAAAGTGCCCGCTCCCCAAGTTAAATTCATTAACACTATGGGGCGGGCATTTAGTTACTTAAACTCAGAACTCAAAAGCTCCATGTCTCTTATAATTCCTTCAAGATTCATCGGTTTCTCTACATTCGCCATAGTATAGATGGCACGTATCATATTTTCCTTATCTAGCAGATACATATTAACAGAATGGGCAATTACCTTTCCGTCTTGGATTTGGTATTGCATTTGGAATGCACTTGCTATTTTCCTCGTTTCTTCTTCGCTCCCCCTTAACCACTTCCACCCAGAAGGATTGGATTGAAAGATTTCCGCATAGTTTTGGATTACTTCCTCTGTATCATTAGTAGGATCTAATGTAATCGACACGAGTTCCACTTTATTTCCTAACAAATCATTTTCCTCTAACCGAACTTGTAACTGGGCTAAGTCAACCATCGTAGTTGGACAAATATCGGGACAATAGGTAAAGTAAAAAGCTACTAACTTTACTTTCTCATTATCAAACTTGTATATTTGTTCAGAAACAACTTCTTCTACTACAAACGGCTCCACATGCTTTAAACTTGGCAAAATTTCTTCATTCGGCCAAAGCCAACCAACTAGAAAAAAACCAACACCACTTAGGAGTAAAAGAATCCATTTTCCAATCTTATTCATGTTATGCACCCGTTTTCGTTACCTTCTTAAACGTCGCAACCATTTCTTTTTGTCTCGATGAACACGTAATATTCCCCACATCCCTTGTTCGATATCCCAGCGAATATTACCAGAGCGGTACATATAATCTCCAGGTAATCGCAAATACCCACCAGCACCATAGTGTATTTTTAAATTTGTAGCATACCCTGCCACTATTTCACCCTCAAATGATTTCGTTTGTGCCGTAAGATCTTTGTCATCTGTTTTCCAGTAGTGTCCATGAATATGGAATGTGTGTGCTCTTCTACGCTCTGATGGATTTACTAGCCTCACAATCATTGGATCTCCCGGATATGCTTCAAATAACGGAGTAGAAGGATCACCATGAACTTTTGAGCTGAATAAGTCCTTTAAAGAAGGAACTGCGTTTAATCGGTTTATTAGCCTTTCTGTTCGGTAGTTAAAGCCTCTTGATCCGTTATCATACGTATCTAATAAATCATCCAATTCATCAGGGTCCACACCACCTAACACACCATCGACAGGATCAAATATTAACTTTCCTTTTTTATCTAACAACCGTGCTCCGTCATACATCATTAGTACAAATTCCCTCATATCAGGTAAAAATGGATTCCTTAGTATAACGTTACTTCCTGTTCTTACTTCGGTTTCATCTTTTGGGTGTAGATAAGCGGTTCCTTTCGGTTCTGCGATAAATGTTCCAAACGTTCCTAATGATCGGTGGTTACGAATATCTGCCATGTCCCACATTCCACATGCTCCAACTTGTAAATCAACATACCACTTATACGTTATAGTCTCTCCAATTCCCACGGTTTGATCTGGGTTAAAGCCTACCGTTTCTCCAGCAGATGTTTTTACATCGTAATCTATTAATTGTGCATGTAAAGAAATTCGCAAAGATGGAGGATAAAAAGCTTGCTCTTTTACAGGTGGATACTTCCAAACTCCGTCTGGGTATGGAAATCGTCCTTTTTCTAATTTATTGGTTAACTTTATTACAACAACATCGCCTTGGTTTGCTCGAATTACTAATGGTTCTATAGGTTTTTTTCCTTTTTTAATTGATTCTACGTCTTCCGCTAACGAAAAAACTATACCAAACGGATCATGTTCTCCCCACTTGCTGTACGGAATTTTGACATGAAATGCTACAATATCAAACTTTTTAATAGGTGCATTAACTGGCCCAGGTGATGGTACTTCTTTTACAGGGGCTGGCGGTAAGCACGTGGGCTCTGGTAATGGAACTGTTCTCTTAGAAGGTGGTGCGCGATCTGGTAGCGGTATGAGACAATCTACTTCCTCATTATGTGCCCTGATTAGCCCCCATAATCCGTTCCATAAATCTTCTTCTGTTTCAAAAGTCCATAAATAGTCGCCGTGTCGAGACGCGTACGTTTCAATAGTGAATGATTCGGATATTCCGATATGCTGTTGCGCTTTAAAACTTGTTTCTTGGTCAGGCCTCTCTGCTTTCCACCGTAATCCATGTATGTTAAAGCTATGAGATTCTTCCTGTGCGCCTTGTAGAAGCCTAATTCTTAATGAGTCCCCTTCATAACATTGCAAAATTGGTGTAATAGGGTCCCCCTTAACAAAAGAACTAAATGAATATGCTGGATCACACTCTTCCCCTAACCGGAATTGTAAAGGTTCATTTTTATAATTAACCGCAAAAACCCCCGGATCATCTTGTGAGTTCGGATATGGCGGCGGTGCAATTGGACATCCATCTTTATCAAAAAGAATGGTGAAATCTTGAACCATCAGCGCTAAGTCACGATAATCGGGAATGAAAGGATGTGTAACCGTTACCTGTGCTCCACTTTTCACTTCTTCTCCAGTCGAGGAGTCCATTACTTCGCTAAATCGTGCATGTACCACGCCAGAACCAAATACACCATGTTGTTGGTGAATTCCTGGAAATAAATGATCATGAAAGAACCATGCTTTTAATTCAACATCTGCAAAATATTCGTAACGAATTGTTTCACCTGGAAGAACACTAGAATTATAGTTCCAGCCTACGTTAGCTCCATCTGAAACGAGTACATCAAATTTTACAAAATGAACGTGAACAGCTGCTTCATACGTTCTACTTACTAATTGGAATGCATTACCTCCAAGTAACTCAGGAGTACGATTTGTAAAGTTGATTCGAATACATGTACCAGCCGTCATATGAATGATTAGCGGTTCTGGTTCTTTTCGCCCGTGTAATACGTCGTCTACATGTTCATCTAATACGTAAATTCTTCCTTCTGGATCATTCCAGCCTGCCTTATTGTACACAATTGTTAATTGGATAAGTGAAATGTTAAATTCTTTTACTACTGGATTTTCAACGATTACACACGGGTCAGTAAATACAGCTCCTGGACGTGCGTTTGGTACTGCAGCATTTTTTTCTAATTCAGTCATCCCTCTTCCACCGACAATGGAAAGTGGTGGCCTTGGGGCTTTACACCCAACTTTTCCTGGGATGAAGTTTGGAAATCCTGGTCTTTCTTTTGTAGGTTTAGGAGGGCAAGGTCGGTCTGGTAAAGGTTGTAACGGATCTATCTTTACACCGTTTGGGTAGCATTGACTTCCATCCTGTAACGTGTCAAATATTCTGTTCATCCCCCACATACCTACAGCAAAATGTGGATATAGATGACAATGAATAACTGCATCACCGATTGATCCTGATAAAGAACCTAGGCCGTAATGTGGTTCCACTGTATACCATGTTTGCGGGCTAATTGCCTGCGCGTCAATAATTTCTGATTCTGTATTGGAAGGGTCTTTATACCATTGATGAACATGATAGTGAAAGACATGTGTTTCTTTTACTCCACAATGAACAAGTCGTATTTTTGCAGGATCACCCCGATATCCTTTAAGGATCGGAGTGGCCGGATCACCGAAAACCCACGAATCGTGATGCACTTCCTCTCCATCACAATCTGGACATACTACCCCTTCTTCTATTAGCATTACTCTGTTTTGCAAAGGTTCGTAACGGTAATTTATAGCATGAACTGAATCGCGATCTTGGTTTGTCGCAGGATCTAATGGCGAGTTACCTGTGATGTCTTTCCCTGGCATTTCATCGTGAAAAATCCATGTATACTCTCGAAAAGAAGGTAAGAATGGATGGTGTACATCTGCATCTACACCACATGTCAATTCACATCCTGTTTTTGGATCTGTCCACCACGAACCTCGTTTTTCTGCGATTAAACAGCCGAACAAACCATTTATATTAGATCCTTTTTCGTTAGAAGAAGGGTTACCTAAATCCGAAAAAATGCAAATCCCTTCATGACCTACATGAAACTTGTACATGATCTTCTTTCCAGGTTCTGCCAAACTACTTGGATTATAACCAACAAGCGCTCCATCTGAATCTAGAACATTATAATCTAGTTCCTGAAAATGCATACCTGTTGCGTAATGAATTTGATTTTCAAAAAGAACTTCTACTTCGTCTCCCACATTTGCTCTTAAACATAAAGGTTGAACTAAATCTACTGGGGTGAATGGTTTCTTTTTCACTAACTCTTTTACTTTTTTTTCATTTTCTTTTAGCACATACATCATACCGTCCCGATTATAGTCACCAAAATTATTCAGTACGATATTAATCGGAATTGCTACAACATGAAAATGACGTTTCATATACATCCCCCTCCCACTCTAGAATTTGTCTCTAAGTTCTGGTATTGGAGGCATTCCTTTTTGTTGAATATAAAACAGTTCGATATTATGAATATGAATATACCAATCTCTGTTTTCTAGTTCTGATATAGAGGTTACCGATACGTTCACGACAGCATAATCTTCAATAACATCTGTTAGTTTTCCAATAAAAACAAATGGAAAGGATGGAGTGATAACGATTATTTTTTTACCAATTCCTTTAATGAATTGTTCTACAAGCGCTTGGTCATGTATCGGGTTAATGGAAGTTTCCGCTAGTTTTTGTAAGTGCATAGGATTACTCATAAAACGTAACAAGCCCCCTTTTTAGGTGAGTCAGTATCATAATGTGACGAAAAACGAACCCTAATGATGAATTGATTTATGTTAATGGAAAACGTGTATCGCAGTCGAATTCAGGTGAAAATTGAGCTATTTTTTCGAGAGGAATCGTTAGTGGTGTAGGGAATTGGAATTGTGGCGCATTTATTATTTTTATATTGATAGGAAAGAGCGTGACACTTCCTAAATTCACTTCAACAATCGTTCCGCAAAAGATAGGTCTGAATGTTTGACCAAACAAGTTCAGTTGGTCTGATTCTGTTACGATAAGTATTTCTTCCCCTTTTAAAAAGGTAAGTTGCCTAACTAAATCATCTTGTGCCGGGTTTGATGGATTTTGATTCGGCTCATTATTTGACATGGAACCCCTCCTTTATTTTTTGCACCGAAAACCTTAGCAGTGTTAATAAACGAACTGTTTCAACGAGCTTTATGTTTTTTAAATGTACCGTTGTACTTCCCATGAAAAATGAAAGCTTTACTGTTTTTTCATCAATATGCTCTAATTTCCCAACATGCTTTTTTGTATCGCTTTCATAAATCGTTACCCACGTTTGACTCCAACTTTCTAGGTTTGTTCTTAATGATTCTTCAAAAAACTGCTGTTTTAAAGCATCTCTCCTTCTAACTGTGTCTCCGAATTGGTGAATTAGTTTTTCTCGCAAGTTGTTGTCATATAAGTAATGTTGGTGTGCGTTGGAGTAGGTGGGAACTCCGTAAACAATGTTTGTTGATTGGATCACATAATATGGAATCCATATGCGGTTTTTCAAATTCGTTAATATAAAAAAATCTCTGCCAACTGTATCTATTTTCCCTTCTTTACGAATTGATTCTTTCCCTAATTTAAAATAAACCTCTACTTGTTGGTTTCTTTTACTTTTTAAAAACTTTTTTAAGTTGAGGATCCTTCCCCTTTCTTCATTTATCCTAGTTAACTGTTGAATGTTCGTATGTTCAATATATTCCATTAATAAACGTGCTCTTTCTTTTGAGTGTATGGATGTTGGAGAAGTTAGACCTTTCCCTGTTTTTTCATTTAATTCATTCTCGTAATCTTCTACTTTCTCTTCCTTTTGAATCTTTTCATTTAACGCTCGAATATAATCGTTTAAATAGATAACAGATTTAGATTGTTCTTTCTTTTCCATTGCATCACTTCCTTTAACTTTGGCTCTGTTAAGACCACAGTTGATTTCCGCGCAAGTCTCCGCTTTCCGCGGGCGTGGCTGGAGCCTCCTCGGTTTCGCCTGCGGGTCTCCAGTCCCCCGCTACTCCCGCAGGAGTCTACGACTAGCGCGGAAATCAACTGCTGGATAGGTATCAAAAATCAATACAAACCTTAACAGCGCCTACACTTTGAGTGAATAGAACATGACACCAAAAGTGGTCACACTAATACAAAGTCCAAATGTACTTATCACCAGCAAATTTTGCTCGACGGTTGTTGCATAGTTAATTGGTAAACTGCAAATGGAAGGATCTAAAATGACGGCTGCTAGTGAGGCACCCATCATTGCACCTATCACACCATGTGAGAATCCTGCAATCAGTGAATGAAATTTAGACATGGAACCAAAAATGGTTCCAATTGACGCTCCAAGTAGTACAACTATACCCCATAACGTTGGTGTGTTTTTTAAACTAATCATAAAAAGGAGCAATGAAAGTTGTAAACTCCACACACTACTAAACGTGATGGACATAATCATACTAAATCGATTCGTAAATAATTTTCTTTTTTTATAAAACATCCGGATACTAATCACTAGTAATGTAAGTTGAACGAAGAAAAACAAAACGAGCGTCATATATCTTTACCTCGCCTCTATGTGTGCTTTGTAGATAGAAACGCCAGTAAAATGGTCGTCACAAAAACACCTTCTAATAATAATAAAAAGAGAAAACTATCATTTACAGATGCTCCAATCATAGGAGCCATAATTCCCGTCATTAGACCTGCAGTATAGCCTGTTATCATCGTCTGATAATCAAACAATAACCCGAATAATGCCCCAACCACTAATCCAATTAAAGTAGAAGCGATGGTTACGAAGATAAAATGAAGAGGAAACTGGAAAATTAGAATGACTCCGAATACGAGCGCAACAAAGCTACTTATAAGCATAGATAGACTCATACCTAGCTGAAACCCTATTCGTTTTCTCACTTTAAGTAAGTACACATATAATAATCCCGTTAATAATACATTTCCATAAAGGATATAACCTAGATTCAACATAGCCTAACCTCTCCTCACTATAAAGGATTATGATGAAGAGAGGTTGGCCTATACTTATTTACAAAAGTTTCTATAAGCAAGTTGTAACATTCCTCCTTTTGCCCAACAACAAATGGTAATTCACCCATACATTATCAATAAGGAAAGAAAGAGGGTGATTAATATCTCTTATTATAAAACTTTGTTTAAACGGTTTTATCCTAATAATACAGAAGCTTGTAATGATGAAATGGAAGATATCCGGCTAACTACGTTTTGTTGTCCAGAATCTGTACCTGCTACTAAAACGGACGAAGATTTTTGTATTCCTTGCGATTGTCCTGAATCTATTCCACAACCAAAATTCCCTTCCCCCACTAGTTCCTTATCACGGAGGGAATTGGAGGAATTAGAAGCTTGTATCGAAGAGGCAAATGAATTACTTTTAGCTATTGCATTGGGAGATGACGTGACAGATCGAGCACTACAACTAAGTTTGCGCCCTTTGCGTGAAGAACGAGTTTCTGTTACGGCTTGCTGCCACGAAAATAACAATAAAGTAAACGGCATACTACGAGATGCGGGGCTAGATTTTATCATTTTAGAGGAAAAAGAAAGCTTAAGTATTATTCCAATGGAGAGAATCGTTTCGATAGAAAAAGAGGAATGTGAGCAGCCTCTTCACGAACCTAAGCTGCTGACCATTGACCCTTGTTTGAGAAGAGAATTGACGTTTCATTTTAGTGAAGTGGTTTCGAGAAGTCCATATTTACTAAATATATTTATTGGCATTAGTCTTCCGTTATTGATGGAGAGCTTTGTTTGTTGTTATGCTTATGTTCAAAAGGAGAATTCTGCTTTAGAAGTGTATGGTCGAATTGTAGAAGTAAATGATCGATCCATTATTCTGGAAGAATTCGGTGAAAAATTTGCAGTTGATTTTGATGAGATATGTATTTTAAACATTGTTTGTACTAAAAACTAACGTTTAACTAAAGAAAGGTAGTTCACAGATTGGTGTAAACTACCTTTCTTTTTTTAATCACAATCTATCTCTAGTCTAACTTTACATCCTAATACTCTTAGCAAATCATAACTTATCGTATCCGTTAAACCGGAAAGCCTAAGTTGTAGCCTATCATCACAAAAAGGAATGACAAAATCTTTTATCTTACTTTTTTTCAATTGTTTTTGTGCACAGCGACAATTGTGATAATGGTGTCTGCATTTGTTACATTGCGATTTAGGACTATTATGGCAGGAACAACTGTCTGAACTCTTTCTGTAGTTGGAGCAACTACAATCTGCAACATTATTAAAACAATCGTTCACACAATTTTCATCGAACTTTTTAAAGTCTTTTATTTTTGAAACTAGTACTCTTTGAACATTTGTGTTACTCAATTGAATATCTACATATCCAACACCAACATGACACACTATTCCAGTAATGTTGTGCTTTTCATCTTTATAATTATTGTCACATTTTATTCTATATTCATGTTGCATCTTCCATCTATCTTCCATATTCCCCCTCCTTTGTTTTACAATATGAAGGTTTTTGTTATGGAGTTCTAGAAATAGGCTATGTAGTTTTGAATATTGTATATTATTGAGTTAGATACAGATTGTTGTGTAGGACCTTAACTAGTAGATATGGAAAAGGAGGACGGAACATGAAAAAGCATGCAGTTTTAGTATTTATCTCCAGTGTTTTAATGTCCTTGTTCGTATTTAGCAGGTCCGATATGCAACCGATGCATGCTTGGAACAGGGCGTTTGCGGATGTTTCACTTTTATATTTGGCGGTGATTATCCTCTTAGGTCCACTTTCAAGAATATTTACATCTATAAGGAAACTGATACCTTGGAGAAGGACCGTTGGTATTTGGGCTGCATTAACTGCAATTGCACATGTTCTTATCATTTTTAATGGTTGGATCGAATGGAAGTTTGAGAGGTTGTTTTTTATATTCACGCCGGTTGGAGGAGATTGGATCATCCACCCTGGTTTTGCACTAGCTAATTTGATAGGTATTATTGGATTAGTTTATTTTCTATTATTACTTGCTACTTCTAACAATAAGAGCAAGATATTATTAGGCAAAAAAGCTTGGAAATATGTTCAAAGTAAAGCTACGACATTGTATTTATTAGTGGTCCTGCATACTGTTTATTTTTTATTTCTACATTTTACAGATCATTCTAACTGGTTACGAATTCCTTTTATTATCTTAGTATCATTCATTTTACTTTTTCAGATAGTTGGCTTTATTTTTTTTGTTAAAAGAGACAAAAGAAAATAAGAGATGTACACCGCCTCTTATTTTCTATACTTACTATTCGATTTTAATAACTTATTATTGTAGGTGTTCTTGAACGAGTTAAGTCCTAATCCTATTGCTAGTTATGCGCCTGTATTTTTTTGTAAATTCATATAATGTTGTTGGTAGGCTTTGTATTCGTACATTTTACCGGTTTCGCGATAGATTTTTGCCAACCACTGTACTGGTTTTGGATCTCTTTCCTTCAGTTCCATGTCCCAACTAAAACACTCTATGGCTTGATCTATTTGTTTTAATTGATAATACATTTCTCCTAGTAATAGTTGATTATCTGGATCATTTTTTAATTTATACATTTTGTTTAATTTATTTATTATCGGTAATTTTCCCTTTAATGGCTGGAAAGGTTCTATGAATTTCATCACAAAGGAAAGGTCATGTTTCTTAAGCAAAACTACAACAAATTTTAAAATATATTGTTCTAACTTTTCAGAATTTGATTTAAATAGAGTCAAAATTAACTTTGCAAAATCTTCAAAAGGTATAGAGCTATGTTCCAAATCCAGATCATCTAACAGAGTTACTAACTGATTTAATTGTGAATCTTTTATACTTGTTGGATAATTCCTTAATAGTTGTAACGATTTTTCTAAATGTTGAAGATGAAGATACATATTCAATAGATCCATCTTTATTACATCAAAATTCGGTACTTCTTTCATCATATCTTCAAGAATAACCATAACTTCCTCTAGTTCATACCGGTTTTTCAATTTACTAAAAAGAATCTTATATTGGTCTACTGTAGGTTGTTTCTTCACTTGTTCGATGGATAAAGCTATTACATCACACCATCTATTTTCAGATTCGTATAGAGAGATGAGTTGGAGAAAACTTTCTATGCTGCTATCTTTTTCAGCATACCATTGTGTCTCTGCACATATTACATCTTTTCTTAAAAGTTCTTTTGATGGATTTTCATATTGGGATTTATATTTGTAGTATTCTCTCTTACTAGAGAACTCCTTTATCCAGGTGTCTTTGTGCGATAATGATAAAAGCAACCGAATAATTTGGTAGCATGCGAACAAATTTCCATCACGAGCATATTTGTAATAATTGGATTGAATAAGTTTCAGTAAAGGTTTATGAGGAATAAACGACTCGAAAAAAGTTGCAATTAGCGCAATTTCGATTGGGGAATTTTTGGAATCAAGTTGTTTAAAGAGCTCTTTAAACGTATGGCTATGTAATCTTCTGTTTTCTGGTAGTATCTCATTTATTATTGGGTGAGGAGAATAAAAGGTTATTCCTTTTGTAAGAGCCTTGTGGATATGGGAGTTTAGTCGAACTTTCGAAGTCTTTTTTGTGGTAAGGTAATTATTTTTATAATAAAATATATAGTACACTTCATCGTTTAAACTGTTAGCTTCAATTATTGTACTTTGTAAGTAAATGGTCATTTTGGTTGGTTGTAACGTGATTGGTTGCTTTCCACCTGTTAATATAATTGGTGTATGAGTCAATTTTATCGCCTCCATTATTAAAATCACCTTGGATACTTGCCTTACATTATCATGTACTACTCACTTGTGAAAATGGAATAAACTTGGGTTGTGTTTAAAAATCCCCTATTTGGTATATTATTCATACTACCAGTTTATTACCATAGATGAAGTGTTACCCACATTATATCATAAATCAATCGAGGGGATGGCGTTGGTTATAACCCTCCCCCGTTTCGAATACAGACTCACCACTTAATTCCCGTACTTAGCATTCCATTGTAATAACCATTTCTGATAATCTCCTTGTACTTCTTCTGCTGATAATCCTTCTAAAGAGGATACACTTCCCATTACGTCATTGTCTTCAGAAATTGGATATGACCACCCTCCGAATACTTCTCCATCCAACATATATACAGAAACTTTTGTTTTTCCCATGTTAAATATTTCGTCTAATGGGTGATTTTTTATCGTGAAGTAGTATGTATCTAGCTTTTTGTTTAAAAAGTTTGTAGGATCCACGTTCTGAACGGACCAAAAATCTTGATTTGGTTTTATAGATAATCTATTTTCTTTAAATTCTTCCCACCCTTCTTTATCGAATGAGAGTACTTCATATCCCATGTCTTCTAAGTGCTTTTTTGCTTGTATTGTTTGTTCATTTAAATCTTCTTCCTTAAGTAAAGTTTCTTCAGGTTGACTGTTACAACTAGTAAGTAAAAGAATAAATGAGAAGAAAACGAAAACAGACAGAAATCGTTTTATCAAGAAAATTCCCCCTTTATTTAATATTAGACGAATGCTATTTAGAATAGTTTCATTCTAGTTTTGAAGCTATTATGTTCATTATTGTTTTCAAATCTAGTTACAACTGTTATAATATTAGTATACACATATGCATATAATAAAAAAGACCGCTGGTGCGTCAACACCAAACGGTCCATACAATAGCAGGTTCCCTTCAAGGGAGTCAGCAATTTGGAGTATAGTCCACCCTATTTTGCTTCCAGGCTCAAGGGTGGGTTATTTTTTGTCTCTATAAGATACGATAGACAACACTAAACTAGCAAACGCTATCATAAGCATTAGTGTTTGAAACGTTGTCATCATAAGCATCACCCCCTTTCACACCGGGGAAATGCTGACCACCCTTGAGTTAACCAAACTATTATAAATATATTATACCATAAATAAAGAACGAATGTTCTGTTTTAGTCACTTTCCAAGTTAAATAGCTTTCCTAAATAATCTCTAGATTATACCCTCTTTCAGCAGATTCGAACATTGCTTCCACCGCTTTCTACGATACTATCCCATCTTCCTTATATTATATTAAATTACTTTCTTCTCCATAGCGACTAACTTCTTCTGCTTTGCCTGTAAAGGTATTAAAGTTCCTATCAACGCTACGAAACTACTAGCAAGTAATATTCCACTTACTCCACTAAACGCGAAGACGGCTAATAAGCCAAAGATTAAAAGATCAAATGCCGAGTCTAATACAGAAATTAATGAAAGGGTTGTTGCCCGGATATTTGATGGGATGAGGTCATTTTTTAACTGCGAATAGATTGGATCTCGTATTGCTTGTCCAAGTCTTAGGACGAAAAACGCACCAATAATAACCCAAAGCATTTCTCCAAAAACTGCTGATAAAAATAGACCTGCCGCGGCCAAACCACCAGTTACACCCATCAAGAGTTTTCTAGAAAATTGGCTTGTAAACCAGCCTACAGATTGTGAAATGACAAATCCGCCAACTGCCGCAATTGCATATATTACTCCTATCATCACGACTGGTAAGCCAGCGTTTGTAAATATTGGTTGATTGAAAGCTTCATAGACAGAATCTGCTGCAATAAACACAAGTGTGAAGTTCATAAATAAAAGCAATAATGTAGGTGCTTTTTTAATCGCTTTTATTCCAGACACTACTTGCGTAAACGGGTTATCACGATAGAATGCACTGTTTTTTGGACTTTTTACGTGAAAGATTAATAGTAACTCGAATAAATGGAATATTAATCCTAAGCAGAGTAAAATGACAAACTGTTCGTTGTGCAAATCTCTCGCTAAATAAGCACCAAACAGGACTGCTAGAATCATAGAGACAAATCCAGCCGATTGTATTTTCCCCATCGCCCTGTCCATTCGGTGATGATCGTTATCTTCTTTCAACGACTCATATATTAGTGCTTCATCTGCTCCTGAGAAAAAAGTAACCGCAAATCCGTTTATCGCACTAAATAGAAAGAACATCCATGGGTCATATGCGAAAATAAGCAAAATAATACTACTTATCTTCAAGAGAACTCCAATAAGGAAGGATACTTTTGCACCGAATCTATCGGCCACAACCCCACCAGGCACTTCTCCCAGTAAAACAGCTCCACTCCAAAATAGTTGAAGAAAGAGAATATGTACAGGTTCTAACCCTCTTGCAAAATAAAACAACGTCAAAACTGGCGCAATAAAATTAATCGTGCCAAAAAAGCGTACCCAAAACATGACGCGAATGTTGTGTGATGAGATGGTTCTTCTTTTTTTCATGGTTTCTCCTAATCTTTCCTTTACACTTACTTTCAATTAAAATAGCGATTCAATATGTATATTCTACATTAATTGCCAAATACCCTCAAAAAAAGTGCTAGAGTATCAGAAGAAACTCTTAGCACTTTCTATATTAACTATAATTTGGAATTTAATACTTTTGTAATGTAATAGTCCAATTTGATCCAGTTCCAATGTTATATGCTTTCGCAAAAGAACCTTGATTAATAGCAATTGCCATATTATCTAGCGAATTTACGTATACAAGTGGTTGGCCAATTCTCGTATCTGCAAAAGATTTGCCATATGTCATTTGGTTCGAATATATTTTTCTATTACCATGCTTAATCATTACTTCTACAATGTCTCCATAGGAGATCCCTTGAGTTTCAAAAAGTTCACGGCTTATATTACTCCAGAGGTTTCCGAAACGAATATCTAGTATGTCTATTATTCCTATTATTTTATCATCCTTTATTTCCGCATCATTACAGCAAAGGCTTACCACTGATTGGACTGGAATAGTTGGTCCGACTTCTTGGTAGGATATTTTGTTAGCTGCTAACCTTGCCGCTGTATACGCATAAACATCTCTACCATGAAAAGTATGAGAAGCACCTGATTTAGGTAGGCGATTTACTTTTTCATCAATTTCTCGTACTTCTTCAATACCAATACTACGATGGATATGTGTCAATGTTCCATTATCTGGTGTAACAATATATTGACCACTAATTGTTTTCACCACTACACTTTTCCGGTCAGACCCAACGCCTGGATCTACAACTGATACGAATACAGTACCTTCTGGCCAATAACTAACTGTTTGGAACAATCGATAGGAAGCTTCCCATATGTTGAATGGAGGAATATCATGAGTAAGATCAAAAATAGTCAAGGTTGAATCCACCGACTGGGCCACCCCATACATGGCGTTTACAGCCCCATCACTTAAACCAAAATCTGATTGTAAAACCAATGCACCACTCATCCTGTTGTAGCTCCTTTCTATTAAAACAACTCACTTTGTCCATATTATGCGCTTGAACATAAACAAATTCCTAATTGGGACTGGCCAGCTTCTATCATGACACACGTAACCGTTTACTTTTACTAACAAAAAAACCGATCATGTTTAAAACACAATCGGTTCATCTGACCATTGTTCATAATGGACACTTTATTTCTATTAAGCTAGTTTTCTCTTTCTTTTAAACAAGATAAACATCACACCTACTAGTAGTAATCCTAACCCTATTAGTATCGTGTTATAGATTGTTGTTGCTGTACCAGGAAGTTTTTTACCGTCTTTTGCTGGAGTTGAACCATCCTTTGTTTTATCTTTCTTAGTTTCCTCTTTTGTTTTTGGTGCTTTAGTCTCTTCTGGTTGTTTTCCAGTTGTTGGTGGCTCTTCACCTGTAGCTGGATTTTCTTCATTTACCGGTGGTTCTTCACCTGTTACTGGTTCCTCTTCTTCAACAACTTCAAAAACACCATAAATACTAAAATGGTTTACTGATGCAGAAACTTCATAGTAACCATTATCTAAATCTGTAATAGTAGTCGCTTTCACTTCACGATTACCCTGGCTGTCTACATATATAACTTTTAATAATTTTTTATCTGTCACTTTAGATGCTTCTACTAGGAAAGATACATTTACTGTTCCGGTTAAGTTGGAAATTTCAATATCATACACTTTACTTTTTGCATCTGTAAATTGGGCTGTCACATCTTCTACCGTGTAAACAAAGTCTTCCTCTAATTTTAATGCAGAAAGCGGAATGTTTATTTTTTGCCCATCTAATTCAATTAATAACTTCGCGTTTTCTAGTTCTTGAGATAGAATTTGTAATGCTGCAGATGTGATAGATTCTCCGTTACTTACAACAAGTGTGTTACCTTGCTCTTTTATTAAATCCATATTAAGGTCTTCTACTGTGATTACTTTTGAATCATTTTCTACGTTTTCTACTTCTTCTCCTACTGCAGCATAAATACTGTTTGCAAGTAGGCGGTAACTATGTTCTGTGTGAGCACGGAATGCTAAGGAATTGGCGAATAACGTAATCGTTGTGTTTTCTAATTCTTTTGTAAAGGCCATTATTTTCCTTTTTGCACCGTCGTGTTTTGGCCACCAACCAGATACATAAAAATCATCTTGATCGCTAAATGAAGCTAATACTTCCGCTCCTTCTGGAACAGAATTAATCCATGATCCAGATGTAACGTATAATAATTCATTTTCGTTGTAACCAGCAGTTAATAAGTGATTATTTACTTTAGCATGAACTAACCCTTCATGTGTACCATTTGTAAATCCGTAAGAATAACCAGGAAGTAAACCGTTGTTTTGAACTGCTAGTAAAGCTGAACGGCCAATACCAATATACGATTTTCCAGCGATGTTGTTAACATTGAATGAGTTGTTATCACTTACAACGACATCTGAAGAAGCGACATCTACAACGTTAAATCCAAGCTCTTTAACCGAATATAAAAGTTGTGCAGAACCCGTTACTGCAACATTTGGTTTTGATAGTTTGTTCGTTTTCATATTTTTGGTGTTTACTAGAGATGTTGCTTCAAAATAAAACACATTTACATATGGTAGTAAGTCTGCAGAGTTCACAATGAAATCGCCTTTATTAACCCCACTATTCGTTTTTAATGCTACTTGCACTTCTTTACCATTTTTCAGTAGTTCATTAACTAATTTAATTGTATCGTTGTTTGAATTTTTTAACGCTTGTTTTGGTGTATTTCCTACAATTGTACCTTTCGTTAATTCAACTTTTGCTAATTCTACTGTTTTTGTAAAAGCACCAGAAGTTCTAATTTCATGAATATCAAAACCTCTTAAAGCAGGGAAGTTTACGACAATCGGATCATACATAGCTCCCCAATCAGATACATCATCGCCTTTATAAAGAACTGCGTTTGCTAATCCGCGTTTTGCTTGCTTCATAGGGACTACAAACGTTCCTTTTGGATATGTAGTTCCATTTACTGTAGTAGATTCTGTCGTTTTTTCTACTTTCACACCGTTACGAAGTAAGTATTGAACCATTTTTTCTGCTTCTAATACATTCTTTTGGTTTTTCCCAGTAGGAATTACGTAATAATCTGGGAAGAAGCTTTCGTTCTCTCCTCGTACACGTCCGATTGATTCGCCTTTTGCGTTAACATAATATGGATCAACGGCACGATTGTCCTCTCCATTAACCCCACGTTTAAATATTTCTAATTGCTTCTTATATAGTTCGTCTTTGTTTTCTGTTACAAATAATGTTGCTCCGTAACCTGTACCAACCATCGCATGTAGGGAATCTTGGCTTAAAGTTGGCACTTCAATCGTATGTCCAAGGGATCCGTGTAACATAGAGAATACAGCTGTATAAGCTGGTGTCATGTCATCCCAACCATCATCCCAACTTAGCTTAGGAATGAAATAAGAAGTTAAGTTTGAGTTACCTACACCCGCTTTACCCATCGCATGTGCTTGAGAAATCATGCTTCCATGTAACAAATCATATTCAAAGTTCGGATTATGAGGTGGAGTAGTTGGTTCAATTAAGAAACCATTTACATAACCATGCATATCAAGGAACGATAACGGTGTCCATTTTGCAATAACTTCATTTACTGCTTGAGTTTCTACTTGTGTTTGATAAGCATTGTCACGGTTTAAATCGAAACCATTAACATTTGCTCTCGTATTTGCCACTCTTCCATCTGGATTGCTTGTGAATAAATAAAGCATAATCACATCTTCTAACACTTCATCTACATTTAATGTAACTTGTTTTTCTTTATTTTCTTCATCAGATGTTGTAAACGTTACTTCTTTTTCTAATGCAAATTTCTTGAACAATTCAACTTGCGCATCTACCCCTTCTACTTCATCAGGGTGGATGTTGTTAAACCAGATCGGAACTTGGTAATCTTTCATTGTTCCATTTTGTAGCTTTTCTATTAAACTTGCAGGATTCTCTAGTGCTGTTGGTAATGTTTCATTTAAATATTTGTCTACTGCTGCTTTGTCTTTTGCTAATACTACGAAATGTATGTCACGACCTTCAACAGATTTACCTACTGATTCATATTCTATGTAGCGACTGTTTTCTACATCTGCACTCGCTTTTGCAAATACTTCATCAATTGCTGGCTTTATTTCTTCGTTGAATAAAAATTCATCATATACATTCCATTTAACTGTTGTTGCTACTTTTTCATTTGTATCTTTGTTAATTAGAGCTAACTCATAATCTCCAATTAATTGAGGATATTGTACACGAATCGTTCTATTAGATAGATTTGTCGTGTTAAATGGTAAGCCAAATTCTAATGTTGCTTTTACTACCGTAGTGTCTTCAACAAAATGCGGTGCTTCTACTACCGTAATGATTGGTGCACCGTTAAAGTTTGTGCCACTAGTCCACTTTTTCCATTCTGAAAGATCTTTTCCTCCGAATGTGAACTTCAGTTGGCTTAAATCTACATTCTCACCAAAGTCAGCTTGTACTTCTACCGTTCTTACTTCAGTAAAAGAAAAAATCGACTTACTTACTTCTAATTCTATAGCTTGTGTAACTTCTTGTGTGTAGTTTGCTTGTACTGTCGGTGTAATAGGTACGTACAGAGATACAAGCAATACAATTGCGGTAAATAATGAAACTATTCTTTTCATCTTTTTCTACAACTCCTATTTTTTAAGATTACTAGAAAAGAATAGCAGATTACTTCGAGTTTGGAAAGAATAAATATACATTTTTATTAATAAATATTTAAACACTACTTTTTACCCATACTCTTTATTAAATGTGAACTCAAAAAAAGTCGAGGTAACTAGTACCTCGACTCTTTCCACTAATTATTAATCTAGATTCCACTCGAATGACAGATCACCACCATTCAGGCTTTTTAATTTTGATTGTGTAAGGATATTTAGGATGCTGTAAGGTTTTTTCTATATCCCCTTCTACCTCTATCATAAGTGGGTCTATTTGTGATTCCTTACTAGTCGGATACCAGTGTCGACCTTTTATCACTAATACGCATACGCCTAATTCATCACCAAAAAAACGGAACGTATCACTTTCAGAGTTAATTAAACTAGGGATACTATTTAATTATTGACTCATTTCTTCCACTGAATGTGAAGGAATGCCTATTTCACAAATATCATAAAAGCCATCGATTTGATGGTCATATGGATTTTCCCTCTCTAAAATTTCAAATACATTTCCACTAGGATCTAGAAAGTATAATTGTTTTCCTTTCCAAAACATGCTCGTATTTCCATCTTCATTTTGCAACAATGCCCCTAAATTGTTTAATTTATTATACATTGCATCAAAGTGCATAGAGTTTGTTCTGAAAGCTACGTGATAATATGTTTTACTTCCACCTTCTTGTAAAAAAGTTAAATGAGACTTACCGACTTGAAATGTTACACCACTTTCCCATTTACGTACTATGGGAAGCTCTAAAACGTTGTTGTAAAAAGCAATTGTGTTGTGTAACTCAGATGTTTTTAATGTTATTTTCAATATTTTCATTTCGTTCACCCCTTACAAATACTTTAACAGGAAAAACAAAGTTAGTATTGCAGCTTTAGAATGTATTACTTCTACTACTTTAGTTGTAAGGGGTTTGATCGTTCGTTTGAAAAAGAAATCCCCCATCACAAGTAAGATTACTTACGACAGGGTATCGTTTAGTTTGCACAGTACGTTTAATTAATGATTTTCTCCGACTTCAAGTAAAAATTTGTTTACCACTTGTAAGAATTCATTAGTTTCTTCTATGTATGGCATATGGGCACTTTTTTCAAACACATGGAACTTGCCATTTGGCGTTAATGAGCTAAAGTATTCCGTTGATTTCGGTGTTGCTTCATCATAACGACCACATGTGTAAAGAGTAGGAACTTGAATATTTTTTAATTCAGACGTACAATCAAAATCTTTTAGATTGCCTGTTACATGAAATTCCGATGGGCCCCACATCGTATTGTATACTTCTGGATTTCTATACTGTTGGCCCTTTTTTAGAAACTCAGGAATTGGATCCAGTCTACATACAAAATGCTGATTAAATATTTTCGTTGCTTCTTTGTATTCTTCTGAATCGGTAGTTCCATTTTCCTCACACTTCTTTAATGTTTGTTGCACTTCAACAGGTAACAATTTTCTATTTTCCTCTTGGTCTTCCGCCCATAATGGTGCACTTAGGCACGGGCTAGAAAAGATAATACTCTTCACTCCATCTGGTTTTTTTAAATAATACGCTGCTGCAAGCGTTGTCCCCCAAGAGTGACCTAAAATATGAAATTCTTCTAGTGAAAGTGCCTCTTTTATTTGTTCTAATTCCTCTACAAATCTTTCTAGATTCCATAAGGATTTGTCTGATGGACGATCCGAATTCCCACAACCTAGTTGATCATATAAAATGACTGTACGATTTTCAGATAGTACTTTTAAACCTTGTAATGAGTAATGCGACGAACCTGGACCACCATGTAACACAATGACTGGTGTTGTATTTTTTTCACTCTCATGTTTTTGATACCAAACTTTCCCACCAGTAACTTCAATGAATCCTTCTTTTATAGTTGTCAAATTAATTCTCTCCTTTAATGTCTATACGTTATTTTTATATTCTAACTATAAATTTACTAAATGGCTATTCATTACATTTCTACCTATATCTAAATTGTACAACCTATTGTTAATTCCCTTTATATTTCAATTCTTTATATTCTTTAAAATATAGAACCTACTTTCCAAAAAAGTGTTGTATACTATTTCGTAGTACGAAATTTAAATAAATCTTATCTTAGGAGACGGTGAATATGATACATAAGATTGAGATAGATGAAAGAAATATACACGGTTCATTTAGTAAAGACTATGAACCTATTTTAACGGTTCAGTCTGGAGACTCGATACAATTACAAACTCTAGATATTCAATGGGGCTATTCGGGTTCAGAGGGAACCGAAAGAAAAATATATCAGTCAAGGGAAAAAGAAGAAAAGCCAGGACATCCTATCTTTGGTCCGATTGCAGTAGAAGGTGCTAAGGCTGGTATGGTGTTGGAAGTTAGAACAAATGACCTTAAACCAGGTTGGTATGGTGTGAATTGGGCTGGTGGAGGGAAAAGTTGGCAAAATGAAAAGTTAGGTTTAGTTGACTGTGAGGGTATTCAGTTAGACTGGAAACTTGATGCAAAAACAATGACAGGTTGTTGTGATATTGATGGACGTGAGTTTCGTGTTGGGCTTTCTCCATTTATGGGATTAATGGGCGTAGCGCCTGCAGAGCCTGGCGTTCATAGGACCTCACCTCCTCGTTATTGTGGTGGAAATATTGATTGTAAAGAATTAGTAAAGGGTAGCAGCTTATTCTTACCAATTGCTGTTGATGGAGCTCTTTTTTCTATTGGAGATGGGCATGCCCTACAAGGTGATGGAGAAAGTTCTGGTACAGCAATAGAATGCCCGATGGATTTTGTAGATGTCACACTTATTTTGCATGAGGATATGGACTTGAATCTTCCGAGAGCGAAAACTCCCTCAGGATGGATTACGTTTGGATTTCATGAAAATTTAAATGAAGCAGCAGGCGTAGCATTAGATGAAATGGTTAAGCTAATGCAAGATTTGTATGGTATTAGTAAAGAAAATGCCACTGGTTTAGCCAGTGTCGCGGTAGATTTACGCATTACGCAAGTGGTGAATGGGGTAAAAGGCGTACATGCGGTTTTACCTTATGGGGCAATACGATAAATACGAGGCTGGAACTAATAAGCCTACGTGACGTTCTTCTTCTCTTAAATGTTTGTTTTAGTTCTACTTCATAAAGACTATGAAGTTCATCTGGCTTTAAAAATTTGTTCCACTTGAACTTCATATAGCCTATGAAATTCATCTGGCCTGAAAAATTTGTTCCACTTGAACTTCATCTGGCCTATGAAGTTCAATCGGCCTTAAAAATTTGTTCCACTTGAACTTCATGAAGGTGATGATGTTCTTTTGGAGAGAGTAATCTCGAACAATCTTTCGTATTGGCTTAAACCTTTGTTCCATCAGTAAGTAGAGACCCGAAAGAACAAAAAAATGTTCTTTCGAGCCTCTTTCATTTCATTCACCTGGATTTGTCCCAGCCTTGTTTACTATATTTTCCCTACCGCTACAATAATCTCCCTTGTAAACGAACCTTTTTTCACTTCTCCTCTATCCACAATCCTAAAGCCTGCTTCTTGCAAAATTTCATCGATCGGTTCAACAGTTATAATAACGAGTTTTGGAGCAAAGCTATATGTACTTTGTAGCATTTCTAATTGTTCCTGTGGAGTTATAACCGAACAAAGGTTATAAGGTAAGTCTATTATTGCAACATCATATTTTTCTGTAATGTCACGAATGTCTTTTACTATGACGGAAGTATGGTAACCGAAATGGGCAATATTTTCTCTCGCACTCGGAAGGATCAAATGATTCACATCGCTTCCAACCATATTAATATTCATAGATAATGCTTCCACTAATACAGTACCTACTCCACAACAAGGATCAATCGCTTTTATAGAAGTTGGGTTAGGTTGTGGAACTGCGATGTTTACTACCGACCTTGCCACTCTCGTGTTCAATGCAACGGAGTAGCTGTTCGGTTTGTTTTGATGATGAAGCCATACAGCCTCACTTTTATGGTAGTATCCTAAATACCAATGATCGTTATGTTGGATTAACCCGTATGTTACATCCGGATTTAATAAATCTGGCTCTCCAGGTACTTGCATTCCTACTACTCTTTCTAAGTCACGTCTTTTTTTGAAAGAAGCCTTTTCTGCTTCTGTATGGTCTACATTATGAACATACTTCACTTTATACGTTTGTTCAGTTTCTGTTAGAGCTTTCGCTTTTTCGATTAACTCTTGAAAATGTGTTGCTTTAATTAGTACATCTATTCGCTCCCGAATAAAGGGACTTCTACTCGGGTTAAATTCTATTGTGCTTTCAAAACATCTTTCTTCAGATTGCATTCCGAAAATGGTTCGTTTTTCTAAGTCACACAGAGAACTTTCATTTGGTTCACACGTGTAGTTGTATACGTAATTTAAGATTGTATTCAAAATATATAGTCCTTCCATCTTCCGTATTCTAGTTCATTATACAGTAGATTTATGCAGCAGGTACAATAGAAAAGAGAGTTATCGCCTCTTTCTCGATAGCTCTCTTCTTAATTAGTTTATATTTAGGAACGTCGTTATTGTTCTTACATCTTGTTCCCCGTCTGTGTAGTAAAACTCTACTTCGTCCTTCTCATTAATAGACTCTACTTGTTCCTTTGCTAAATCTGATAATTGATAAGCAATTGGGTTACCATCTACGATAATTTCTACTGTATGGCTGTCAGCTAAACCTACTAATACCCCTTCAGCTCTAACTAATGTGGAGTTTTCCACTTTAACATCCATAGAAACTTTTGTTTGCTCTTTATCCGCTGTTAAAAATACTTCGACTACATATTCGCCATTTACAAGATTCTCGATAATAAACTCAAAGAATAGCTCTTCACCTTTTGCCAAAGTTACTTCTTTTATTGCTTGAGTAGCCATTATGTCGTCAGATAGTTGGATTATTTTGTTTCCGCTTTTGTCAAATAAAATGTAATCCGCTTCTAAGCTACTTGGGAAAGTTAGTTTTTGTTCTGTTTCGGAAGTGTTTTTCACTTTATAGCGAACTATTACCTTTCCGTTCTCTTCATTTGTTTCAATCGTTGTATGGAATGGATTTTTTTCTTTGTCTGATCCATTGCCACTTCCAGATGAATTTGTACTTAACCCACAGCCTACTAGTAAACTAAATGTGAGTAAAAACGATAGGAATAAACATAATTTTCGTGTAATCATTTTTATGACCCCTTTTATTTATTTTTGTTTTTCTTTTTCAAATCTATAGACGTAGGGGTTGGAGAAATAGTTACTTGTTTTAAAAAACTTTTTTTGCTTTAGGAAAGACCGCTGTTGATTAAGATGAAGATTTAAAAATAGCATTAATATTCCAACGTGAATAAGTTGATTTCAGCTGTAGGTGTGAGACTCCTGCGGGAAAGCGCGTCAAAGGAGATCCCACAGGCGCAAAAGCGCCGAGGAGTAGGTTTTTTTCACGATAGTGAAAATAACCTTCCTTTTTACCGCTCGCGGAAAACGAACACCTACAGCTGAAATCAACGTTTAATATACAATTCGTACTATTTAAGTTAATTTTCCTGTATAATATTTCGTAATACGAAAAAGTTTAGGTGGGTTTGTTTTTATGAAATTAAATAACTTGTTGCGTTTAATTGAGACCATGGCGATAGGCGTTATTGGTGGGTATATATTTTTCTTGCTTAACTTACCTCTTCCGTGGGTTCTTGGTGCTTTGTCTTTTATTTTAGTATGGCAAGGTGTAACAAAGAGAGAGGTTTATTGGCCGAATATATTAAAAAACTCCGGATTTATGATTCTTGGAATCTATTTTGGATTATATTTTACAATGGATACGTTCTACACGATTGGGCCATATATTTTTCCATATTTATTATCAACAATCGTTCTTATTGCCTGTAGTATCGCAGTTGCTATTTACGTAACGAAATGGATACAAGTAGACAAAGTTACTAGTGTGTTTGGATCCATACCAGGTGGTTTATCGGAAATGGTGATTGCAAGCGAAGCTCTTAACGCAAAGACTTCGTATGTAGTCATTTTTCAAACAGTAAGATTAATGACTGTTTTATTTACTGTTCCTGCTTTTATTATGTATTTTTTTAGCGTACAACAAACAAGTACCGCCGCACTTACTAATCAAGCTGGAACATCTTCTCCATATACCTATTTCCTATATTTGATTCCTGTCATAGTTGGGGTTTTAGTTCGGGATAGGTTGCCAGCAGGGATAGTTGTTGGTCCATTAGCTGTTGTAGCTTTTTTAAATATTGGTGTTGTGGAAATGGCATCCATTCCTTCTATTCTATTAATTTGTGCACAAGTATCAGTTGGGGTTGGATTAGGAAAAAATATATCTTTTGAAGATCTAAAGTTAGGTGGGAAATATAGTTTCGTCTATTTTGGTGTTTCCTTGTTATTGATCCTTATTTCTTTTGCTTTAGGAGGTTTGTTAGCGTATTTCACTAGTTTAAATTTAGCTACCGCTATCTTAAGTATAGCGCCAGGTGGTTTAATTGAGATGGTTTTAACAGCCTCATTTGTTGGAGGAGATCCTGCGGTTGTAAGTGCCCTTCAACTAATTCGCATCTTAATTATTATTCTATTTGTGCCGACCGTTTTAAAATGGTATTTTAGGAAGGAAGTTATCCGACGTGTGGCATAGGTTTTAAAGGCGTGCCATATTATTTCATAAAAGCAGTATGTGATGGAGGTTTTTTATGACGCTAGATGCCTTTTTGATGGGGATTGCTTTTATATTAATACATCTACTTGCGAATAAATTCATTCCCTCTAATCGTATACACCGTTTGAAATGGTTTTCTTTCTCTGGCGGGTTAGCCGTTTCTTATGTTTTTGTGTATGTGTTACCCACTCTACATAAGGAGCAAATTCTAGTAAAGCAATATTATGATCATTTAACGATGCCATCTGAATTATATTTTGTTGGCTTGGTTGGAGTTTTAATGTTCTACGGAGTTCAAAAAGTTGTTAGAAAAGCTCAAATGGATAACAAGACGGAAAAAGCGAGATCTCTTTTTTGGCTTCAAATATTGTTTTTTGGAATCTACAATATGTTAGTTTCTTATACGGTTATTTCTCATAATGTTGCTGGAATACAAGCTATTTTTTACGGGCTAGCAGTGGGGATGCATTTTATTGCTGTAGCTCACGACTTATGGAGAGAATATGCGGATATCTATAATAAGGTTGGAAGATATGTACTAACTTTAGGGATTGTTTTAGGTTGGGGCATGGGGATGTTGTTAAATTTGTCTCCTGTTATGGAATCTATCATTTTTGCCTTTATTGCTGGAGCGATGATATTAAACGTCCTTAAGTACGAATTGCCACCTGATAATGAAGCGCATTTTTTTACTTTTTTAATTGGGGTTGTATCTTATACTACGATTACGATGTCATTAAAGCTATTTTTTCAATGGTAAAAATAAAGAACTGGCCGAGGCACCATTTTGCCTCGGCTTTGTTATTTTAATACACTTGCTGCAAAAACACATTGGCGTTACATTCCGCTGCATTCCACTTTAGGTTTTAAACATAGTTACAGCAATAATCATTACGAAAATGATATTTAATATCCTCTACTAAAGTCCACACTGTTAATTAAATCTAAATTGTTTTCTATTCTTTCAAGCGTGTCTAAAAAGCATGCTATTGCTTCTCCTATTTCTGTTACCGCCGAAATGTGTGGGGTGATTGTTACATCTTCTCTACTCCAAAGTTCCGATTGTTCAGGTAATGGTTCTGTGGTTAACACGTCAAGAACGGCGTGTGCTACATTTCCATTGTTAAGAGCTTCTATTAAAGCAAGTTCGTCCACAGTCGCTCCTCTACCAACGTTAATAAAAGATGCTCCATTCATATTTTCAAAGAACCTCTTATTAAAAAGTTCTTTCGTGTCTTTTGTTAGCGGCAGTGTACTTATAATCCAATCTGCTTTCTCGACAAAGGAAGAAGCTTCTTCTACTTTCACAATTTTTCTGAAATGTTCTTTTTGCTTGCCACTTTGGGAAACCCCGTGTACTTCAGCACCGAAATAGCTGAAAGTTCTCGCTACTTCTTGTCCGATTTCACCTGTTCCGTAAACAAGGATGGACATATCTTTTATCATTTTAGGCGTTTTTGGTATCCATTTTTTGTAATGTTGATTTTCAGCAAAAAAGGTATGAAGCTGAAGGTCTTTTAAAATGTAACTTAAACAATATTCACTTATTCTTTGACCGAAAGAAGAAACTGTTCTTGTTAGGAGGATTTTGTTTTGTTCCCACCCTCGAATTTCTAAGAAGTTGTTAACTCCGGCGTTAAATGTATGTACCCAATTGAGATGTTTTAGATTAAAATTTTCACATGGTTTTGAACCAACATAGACATCTGCCCATTTTAGGTCTTCAATCGTAATCTTTTCTAAAGGGATAAATCGATAGTTATGATTCGTTTCGTTTGGTAACTGTCTATTAAATTGTTCTTCATAGATTCCAGCAACAAGAATGTTTTCGATGACCATTTCTCCTCCACCTTTGTATGTATATGCTTTTATTATAATTTATTTAAGGCTAGAGTGTCATTTATTAACCTGGATTTTTGCAATAACGCTTACCTCTAAACTTGTTCATTTTGGACTCTGCTTCGGTCACTTTGCACCCGACTTCGGTCACTTTGTACCCGGCTTCGGTCACTTTGCACTCCGCTTCGGTCACTTTGTACCCGGCTTCGGTCACTTTGCACTCCGCTTCGGTCACTTTGCACTCCGCTTCGGTCACTTTGACTCTCGCTTCGGTCACTTTGCACCACGCTTCGGTCACTTTGACTCTTACTTCGGCACTTTGACTCTTACTTCGGCACTTTGCATCAAGCTTCGATCACTTTGCACCACGCTTCGGTCACTTTGCACTCCGCTTCAGTCACTTTGCACCACGCTTCGGTCACTTTGCACCCGGCTTCGGTCACTTTGACTCTTACTTCGGCACTTTGCATCAAGCTTCGGTCACTTTGCACTCCGCTTCGGCCACTTATGTTGTAATTATTCGTTTCTCATATAGTAGAAAAAACAAAGTGAAACGGAATCAATTAATAAAACGAAATTAGCTATTGAATAAGCGGAACGCCATCTTGAAGTTAACTCACACAAAAAACCAATTACTCAATGAATAGTAATTGGTTCAACTGTTACCCTTTGTATTTAACCACTTGTTGATTACATCCAAAAACTCATTAGGATTATCTAACATTCCCATATGAGATGTTTCTGTATCTCTAATTGTTACATAATTAGAAGGGTTTGATGTTTTGAATTCTCCATCCCAATTATCTCGGGTACCACGGATAATTAAAAATGGAATATCCAATGTATCAAGAAGTATCGTTTGATTCGGTCGATCTCTCATCGAAATTAGCGCTCTAATAGCACCCTCTTTGGATGTTTGCTTTGCTAATTGAATTGCTGTTTGAATGTCATTTATATTACCTTGTTCACAAAAGTAACTCTGTATTCTTGCTTCTGCAAAGGAAGGAATACCTTCAATTTTTATAACCTTTATATTCAGTTCTCGAGTTTTTTTCGTTTCTGTATCATCAGATGCTGGGGTAGAATATACAGCGGCAGCTCTAAATAAATGTTGTTTATACTTATCTGCTGCAGCATAAGTGATATACCCGCCAAATGACTGACCTATCCATGTTGCTTTTGGAATGTTTAAATGGTGAAGAAGTTTTAAGATTTCTTCCGCATAATTATATACAGTGTGAACTGTGTCTGGCAGCTTCGATTTCCCATGCCCTGGCAAATCTATCGCGATAACATCATTCGTTTCTGCTAGTTTGTCAATAACTTTATTATAATCTTCATGCGTTCCAAGAAAACCATGAATTAACACTAAGGGTTCTCCACTACCTTTTCTTATATAATGTAACATATCTTTCACCTCATACTTTATTAGCTATTATAGTATAGCTATTTAATTACTTTTTTAAGCAAAAGGAGTTTAATTTTTCAGACAAAATAGACAATCTAGAAGAAGGGCAAAACAAACATAAAAACATGGTCAAGTACAATACCATGTTACATACAAATGTAAGAACATATCTACTAATACTGAAAACGAATTTTGCGGAAGAAATGGATCTACTATAAAAAACTATCTATTAAATGAGATAGGTTTTTTTAATTTACCATCTGTTACAACACAATAAACTCATGTACTAATACAGAGTGTCGAAATTTAGGGAGCAAACATTCTTAAAAGCTATAATACTCTTAAAATATATATTTTGTACATAAATCTGTTGTATTTCCAATCTCCTCCTGTTACAATTTAGTTGTAAAATTATTTGAATTATCTAAATTTTACAACAACGAAGTTTCATAATGTATTTCTAGTAACCGAAAAACGAATATTAACTAGTTAATGCTTGGTAAATATAAACATAATAAGGACAAATCACAGTATTAACAATTGATATTCTTTTTTCAGTAAACGAAATACAATGATGAACTCAACTGAACTAAAAATTACTACATAAGATTGGAGGAATCTTTTTTGACACAGTTACCTAAAGTAAATGACTTAGGTTTTTTTGAAATTCGTCTTGAGTCGATTGGTGGATTAGGGGCTAACTTAGCTGGAAAAATGTTATCAGAAGATGGCGTTGTTGGAAACGGTCTAAATGGCGTTGGTTTTTCTTCCTATGGTTCAGAAAAAAAGGGATCACCAGTTAAAGCACACATTCGTTTTTGTGATCCTGACACTACTATTCGCGACACCACACCTATTGAACGTCCTCATGTAGTCGGAATATTCCACGATGCACTTTTTAAAACAATTAATTGTACAAGCGGTATTTATCCAGACAGCAACATCTTAGTAAACTCAAAAAAATCCCCAGAACAACTGAAAGAATTAATGAACATTCAAGGTGGCGTCATTGCGGTTGTTGATGCAACGGAAATCGCCTTAGAAGAACAAACGAAAGTGAATACAGCGATGTTAGGTGCACTATACAGAGTTTTAAATTTTTTAGATCCTGAATCGATGCGCAATACGATTCGCCGAACGTTTGAAACAAAATATCCTCACCTAGTAGAGCCTAACATCCGAACGTTTGACAGAGGTTATCATGAAGTTGAGTTTAAAACTTTTGATGCTCCAGAAGGTTTAGATGTTGCTCCTTTCTTACGACCTGAGCCTATACTTGGTTACAAAACACAACCAATAGGGGGCATGGTCATAAACCCTGGAAATAGTATTTTAAAAGATTTAAGTATTTCTCGAGCTGGTATGCTCCCTCATTTTCATGACGATAAATGTATTAATTGTGCTGCTTGCGATACAGTTTGTCCTGATTTCTGTTTTGTATGGGAAGAAAAACCGGATAAGCGTGGTCGCCCACAAATGTTTTTACAAGGTATTGACTATCAATATTGTAAAGGCTGTTTGAAGTGTGTACACGCCTGCCCTGTGGAAGCGCTTACAGAAGAACGTGAACATGATGATGGGTACGCTGAAAAAAATCGAGTTCCCCATTTGTTTCAATTAGTAAAATGAGAGAGTGATTATATAATAGAAAGGTGGATTTCCGTTGAGCATAGATGTAAAAAGTGAGAATAAAAGTCCTCATACTGGCACTGTGGAACAAAGTGTCGTTTTTGAATCAGGTAATGAAATGGCGGCTTATGCTGCTCATCAAATTAACTATCATGTAATGGGTTATTATCCAATCTCCCCTTCTACTGAGGTTGCGCAATTTTTAGATGGGATGAAAGCTAAAGGAGAACATGATATCGTATTAATTCCTGCCGATGGAGAGCATGGTTCTGCTGGTATTTGTTACGGTGCTTCTACTGGTGGTGGACGAGTATTTAATGCCACTAGTGCAAACGGCTTTTTATTTATGCTTGAGCAATTACCAGTTCAATCTGGCACGCGCTTTCCGATGGTACTTAATCTAGTAAACCGTTCTGTCTCTGGGCCGTTAAATATTCATGGAGACCATTCCGATCTTTATTTTGCCTTAAATACAGGATGGCCAATTTTAATGGCAAGAGACCCTCAGATTGTATATGATATGAACATTTTAGCTATTAAACTAGCAGAAGATCCAGAAGTTCGCTTACCAGTTATTGTTTCGTTTGACGGTTATTTTACTTCACATCAAAAACGTCGTGTAAAAGTGCTGAAAGATAAAAAGGATGTTCAATCCTTTATTGGACCAGTCAGAACGGACTTCCCTCACACATTAGATAGAGAAAACCCTGTTACTGTTGGCCCTTACATGAATGAACCGGATTACATTAATAACTGTTATCAGCAGTCAGAGGCAATGTATAATGCGGAACGGGTTTTTGAGCGTATTTCTAAAGAATACGCGGAGCTAACAGGTCGTGAATATCCAGTTCTTGATTTGTATCGAATGGAAGATGCTGAGGTTGCCGTGTTTATGCTGAACTCGGCTGCTGAAGTTTGTAAGGATGTTGCAGATCGCTTCCGTGAGCAAGGGGTAAAAGCTGGGGTCATCTCTCCAAATATGATCCGACCTTTCCCACAAAAGCAATTAGCGGAAGTGTTGAAAAATGTAAAAGCTGTAACCGTTGGAGATCGTGCTGACTCTTATGGAGCACATGGCGGTAACATGGCACTTGAAGTTCGTGCAACTCTTCAAACGTATGGAAACATAAATACGAAAGTAATTAATCGAGTTTACGGTTTAGGTGGCAAAGATTTTTATGCCGATGATGCGGAGAAGTTTTTTGAATTAGCTCTTGATGCTGTTGAAGTCGATATGGTGGAAAAGCAATTTGATTATTATGGGCATACTCCAGGTAATCCTGAACTAGCTCCAAAACGAGTGGTTGAACCTTTGAAAAAAGAAGATTTAAAAACTGGGTTAATTACCGTTACGCCTGATCAAGATACCGGTGAGTTGAAAGTTAAAATACCACCGTTACGAAGTTTAACGAAAAAACCTAAACGTATCGCTTCTGGTCATGGCGCATGTCCTGGCTGTGGAATTTTCTCTGGGTTAGAATTGTTCTTTAAAGGAATCGAAGGTGACATTGTTGCCCTTTTCCACACTGGTTGTGCGATGGTTGTTACGACGGGTTATCCTTATAGCTCTCATAAAGCTACGTACATTCATAACCTTTTCCAAAATGGTTCAGCTACTTTATCAGGACTTGTGGAAATGTTCCATGAACGAAAACGTCGTGGCGAGTTTGAAGAGCTCGGATTGAGCGATGACTTTACTTTCGTGATGGTAACTGGTGACGGCGGTATGGATATCGGAATGGGGCCAGCAATTGGGACTGCTTTACGAAACCATAAAATGATCATTTTAGAATATGATAACGAGGGATACATGAATACAGGAAGTCAGCTCTCCTACTCTACACCGATGGGACATATGACGAGTACTTCTAATGTTGGTAGTTTCCAAAATGGTAAACCGTTCCATCATAAAGACACTGCCCAAATTATGTCTGCTACTCATATTTCCTATGTTTTCACTGGCACAGAAGCTTTTGATCGTGACTTATTGAAAAAAGCAGCGAAAGCACAATGGTACGCACAAAATGTCGGTCTCGTGTATGGGAAAATATTAATCACTTGTCCTTTAAACTGGAAGTCAAAAGACCATCTTGGTCAGTCGATTGTGGAAGCTGCGGTTAACTCTTGCTTCTTCCCTCTTTATGAAGTGGAACGTGGCATTACAACGGTAACGTATAATCCGGAAGAAAAGAACAAGCGAATTGACGTAACTGGTTGGTTAGAGATGATGGGGAAAACCAAACATTTACTAAAGGAAGAAAGCAAAGAAATGCTTCAAATGTTTAACGATGAAGTGGAACGCCGCTGGCAGCAATTGAAAGCGAAGCATGAGAGTCCCTATTTGTAGGACTAAGAATAATCCACTAGAGTTTTTTCTTGAAAGCCTCTTAGAATAAAAAGCGTGCCGGTTGTATGACCGCTTTACGCGGGGGAGGCGATGCCTGCTGGGGCACAAGGGCTACGTGGGGTCTCACCCTCCTGCCCTCTCCCGCAGGATAAGAAAGGCTTCGAGAGCGATGCATCGCACGAAGAAAATACGTATGCATTTTCGAGGAGTCAACCATACAACCGGCACTTTGATATAATAATCTCTATTTTTAGTCTAAACAAACACACTTAGTCAGCTTCACCTTCTTCCTATTACCTCCCATCCCCCTTTTGAATGATAAATTGTTTATTTAGAATGCAATTTTTGCTATCTTTCTTCATACACTTCTTGTAGAGGTGATTAAAATGACTAGAGTAAAATATACTGACAAAGACATTGATTTAATGGCAAGGATGATGAGGGCTGAAGCCGAGGGCGAAGGGCAACTTGGGATGCTTATGGTTGGGAATGTCATTGTGAATCGATTAAAAGCCGATTGTTTAGATTTTTTAGATTTAAAGTCTGTAAACGATGTGATATTCCAAATACAAGGAGGGAATTATTCGTTTGAAGCAGTACAAAAAGGAAATGTCTTTTATAATAGAGCGAGAGAGCAAGAGAAAAGATTAGCGAAACGAACGTTAGATTATTGGAGAGAGCAGCCTTCTAAGTTTGCTCTTTGGTATTTTAATCCGTATGCTCCATGTCCCCCTACATGGTACAATCAACCATTTGCAGGACAATATAAGCAACATTGTTATTACGAACCAATTGCTGATACATGTGAAGGTGCTTATAGATGGTAGGTTAGGACTTCTAGGAGACTGTTATTTTGAAAATGTTGAGACGACTCACAACTTGTGTATTCGTCTTTTTTTTGTTCATTCCTTCTTCTTTCATCCTTGTCTTCCCTACTTCATCGTGTCAGATGACTTGTTTCATACATAGGTTAATAACGGAGCACAAGTAGAATAGGAGGCTTCCCTCTAGATGAAAGCAGAAAACTATATTAAGCAAACCTTACACCTGCACAATATTCCTGTTATTGAGAACGATTTACCGTATATTTTCGATGTTTTAACTACTATTTATAAAGAACAGACCAACCTTACCATTTTTCCAAATCTAAATGAAGAAGTACCGGTTGTCGTTGTGGATCCTGGAGTGATAAAACATGACTAACTTATATAATTTAACGGCAACCGAACTTTCACCTTTAATACAATCAAAACAAGTTTCTCCTGTAGAATTAATGAAGTCTATCTTAACTAGAATCGAAGAAATGGAACCACGGATAAATGCGTATATAACATTAACTCCTGAACTAGCATTGCAACAGGCTAAAAATGCAGAAAATCTCATTATGAAAGGTTTTAATCAAGGGCCTTTACATGGGATTCCAATTGGAATGAAAGATAATCTATATACTAAAGGAATTCGCACTACGGGTGGCTCTGCAACACTAGAAAAATTTAAACCTGACTATAATGCAACGGTAGTTAAAAAGTTACTAGGTGCTGGAGGTGTGATGACTGGGAAACTTAATATGCATGAATTTGGGGGAGGTCTAACAAATACGAATCTGGCTTTTGGAAATACAAGAAATCCGTGGAATGAAAACTTTATGCCAGGTGGGTCTAGTGGCGGAAGTGCCGCAGCAATAAAAGCAGGTTTGACAACACTTGCTACAGGGTCTGATACATTTGGTTCCATTAGAGTTCCTGCATCGATGTGTGGTATTTACGGATTAAAACCGACTTACGGACTTGTTAGCTCTAACGGTGTTGCTCCTCTTGCATGGAGTTTAGACCACGTAGGTCCAATGGCGCGATCCGTTAGCGATTTAGCTTTAATGCTTAATGAAATGGCAGGTTACGACCCTAAAGATCCTGGAAGTATGAAAACAACTAATCACGACTATACAAAAACAATAGGAAAAGGAATAAAGGGAGTGAAAATTGGAGTACCTTCTTTCTTCATGAAAGGTCTTGAACCAGATGTAGATAAATTGTTCAAAGCCGCTGTATTAAAGCTTGAACAATTAGGAGCTAAAATGGTAGAAATAGAAATTCCTGAATTGTCTATGTCTTCGTATGCTAACTATGTTATTACGACAGGTGAAGCTTCTAGCTATCATTATGAAAGACTTCAAGAACAGTCAGAGAAATTCGCAGATGATGTTCGTATTTTTTTCCAAACAGGAGTCATAACAAATACACCACAATACGTTAGAGCTCAACAAGTGAGACGAAAGTTAACCGACGCATTTAATAAGGTTTTTGAAAAGATTGATATTCTTGTAGGACCTACGATTCCTATTGTGCCAAAGCCATTTGCTGAGAATTTCGTTGAGCAAAACCTTTCCGTTACGGAAAAGTGCATGCCATTTACTTCTCCAGCAAACAATACCGGGACACCAAGTTTATCCGTTCCAATAGGTTTAGCTTCGAATGGGCTGCCAGTTGGAATGCAGTTGATTGGTGCTCACTTTTCTGAAAAACTTTTATTACAAGTTGGAGCCCGTTGGGAAAAAACAAATCCTTTAGTTGAAAAACGATAGAATATTTTTTACTTTTTAGAACAAGAAGGTCCCCAATTTTACTTTGGGGACTTTTACATTTATCTCAATATTATTACTGGTTCATTACAAGTGCCAGGCACTTGTAATACTAACTTAACACTTCACTTCTGCATTTTTTCTATGATAATAGTAAATGTTTAGTACGATAGAAACTGCATAGAATGCGATGAAGAAATATAATGCTGTAATTGGTGTACCTGTATTCCCCATGGACCAACCGAATAGTTTAGGGATAAAGAATGAGCCATATGCTGCAAACGCGGCTGTAAAGCCTAGTACTGGTGCCGCTTCTTTTACGGAGAAAATAACCGGAATCATTTGGAAGGTAGAACCTGATCCTATTCCTGCTGAGATAAATAAGATTAAGAAAGAAGCAAGGAAACCTGCAAAATTATTTAGACCAATAAAGTAAATAACAGAAAGTGCCCCTATCGACATAACGACTAACACATAAGTTGTCACTCTTGCTCCACCAAATTTATCTGATAACCATCCACCGACCGGACGGAACGCTGCTGCTAAAAAGGCTCCTAAGAAGGCTAATCCGACAAACTCTGGAAACGATGTTCTTAGTAATAATGGAAATGCTGCTGCGTATCCGATAAAAGAACCGAATGTCGCTACATATAAAATCGTCATGATCCACGTATGCTTTCTTTTTACAATAACGAATTGTTCCGCAACAGATTGCTTCGCTGTTGGTAAGTTATCCATTCCAAAGTACGCCACTATTGTCATAATGATGATTGGCAATACCCATACAAACGCTGCGTTTTGTAACCACACTTCCGATCCGTCAGGTAACACTTGACCTTTTCCTCCTAGAAAAGAAAACGTACCTATTGTGATAACTAACGGAGTTACGAACTGAACAACAGATACCCCCATGTTCCCTAACCCACCGTTAATTCCTAACGCAGTTCCTTTTTCTTTTTTCGGATAAAAATAACTGATGTTTGCTAATGCAGAAGAAAAGTTTCCTCCACCAAGACCACAAAGAGCCGCTAGTATTAACATGACACTATATGGTGTGTCAGGATTTTGTACCGCAAAGCCTATACCAATTGTCGGAATCACTAATATACCTGTTGAAAAAACAACCCAGTTACGTCCGCCAAACTTTCCAACTGCAAATGTATAAATAAATCGTAAAGATGCTCCAACTAAACCTGGCACCGCTGCTAATGTGAAAAGTTGTTCTGCTGTATATGCAAAGCCGATATCATTTAATCTAACGGCAACAACGGACCACATTTGCCATACGATGAAAGCTAGCATTAATGTTGGTACGCTGATCCATAAGTTACGACGAGCGTGCCTCTTCCCTTCTCTTTCCCAAAATTCACTGTTTTCTGGATTCCATTCTTTAATTCGTCCCATTGTTTATTCCTCCAATAACTACTTTGCCTTACCTTTATGGGCAAAGCATACACTGACTAACAAAAAAATAAATGTGAGCTTTATCACATTTTCAAATTTTAGTCTAAAAGTTTTTACAGAATTGTGTCATGTGATATTTATCACATTGATGAAAGCCTTTACTTGCTATAGTTAAAGCATAATCTAGTGTGTTTTATCACACTATTAACTCTCAGTAAGGAGTGTAAATGATGAACTTTCCAAATTTTTTACGAAAAGGCAATTGGAACAAGGAGATCGATGTGCGAGATTTTATTCAATTAAACTATGTTCCTTATAAAGGAGATGAATCATTTTTAGCACAGGCTACTTCACGTACACAATCGCTTTGGTCTAACGTAATGGAGTTAACGAAACAAGAGCGTGAGAACGGTGGCGTTTATGATTTAGATACAGAAATTGTTTCATCTATTACGTCTCACGGTGCTGCCTATTTAGATAAAGATAGTGAGACAGTTGTTGGTTTTCAAACAGACAAACCATTCAAGCGTTCGCTTCAACCTTATGGTGGCATTCGAATGGCGGCAACTGCTCTTGAATCTTACGGATATGAAATTAACGAGGAAGTAAATGATTTCTTCACGAAGTATCGTAAAACACATAACCAAGGTGTGTTCGATGCCTACACAAATGAAATGAAATTAGCACGAAAAGTTGGTATTATTACTGGTTTACCAGATGCATATGGCCGTGGGCGAATAATTGGGGACTATCGCCGAGTGGCGCTGTATGGCGTAGATTTTCTCATAAATGAAAGAAAAAAAGACTTAAAAGATGCTGGGACTAGAATGACGGAGGACGTGATTCGTCTTCGTGAAGAGTTGTCGGAACAAATTCGTGCCCTTCAAGAGTTAAAAGAATTGGCAAGCGTATACGGCTTTGACTTAAGCGGCCCTGCACAAAATGCAAAAGAAGCGTTTCAATGGTTATATTTCGGCTATTTAGCTGCGATTAAAGAGCAAAATGGAGCGGCGATGAGTCTTGGAAGAGTTTCTACTTTTTTAGATATTTATATCGAAAATGATTTAAAGGAAGGTAGATTGACAGAAGAAGAGGCGCAAGAGTTAGTCGATCATTTTGTTATGAAGCTTCGTCTTGTGAAGTTTGCTAGAACGCCAGAATATAATGATTTATTCAGCGGAGATCCTACTTGGGTGACAGAGTCGATTGGCGGTATTGGTTTGGATGGTAGACCGTTAGTTACTAAGACTTCATTCCGCTTTATTCATACGTTGACGAATTTAGGTCCGGCGCCGGAGCCGAATTTAACGATTCTTTGGAGCACGATGTTACCGGAGAACTTTAAAAAGTATTGTGCGAAAATGTCGATACAATCGAGTTCTATTCAATATGAAAATGATGATTTAATGCGCGTTGATTATGGAGATGACTACGGGATTGCTTGCTGTGTATCGGCGATGAAAATTGGAAAGCAGATGCAGTTTTTCGGTGCTCGTGCGAACTTAGCGAAAGCGCTACTTTACGCGATTAATGGCGGTGTCGATGAGAAGGAAAAAGTGCAAGTTACTCCCCTGTTTGAAAAAATAACGAGCGAGTATTTAGACTACAATGAAGTGATGGAGAAATTTGATCAAGTGTTAGATTGGTTAGCGGATCTTTACATTAACACGTTGAATGTTATTCATTACATGCATGATAAATACAATTATGAGCGTATCGAAATGGCACTTCACGACAAAGATGTTGTTCGCACGATGGCGACTGGAATTGCTGGTTTATCGGTTGTGGCAGATTCGTTAAGTGCGATTAAACATTCTAAAGTAAGGGTAATTCGTGATGAAAATGGGGTTGCGGTAGATTACGAGATGGAGGGCGAGTACCCTCAATTCGGTAACAACGATGATCGAGTAGATACTATTGCGCAAGAAATTGTAACTTCTTTTATGAAAAAATTGAAGAAATTAGATACGTACCGTAATTCTACAACGACGATGTCAATCTTGACGATTACTTCCAACGTTGTTTATGGGAAAAAGACTGGCAACACGCCAGACGGACGTAAAGATGGCGAGCCATTTGCGCCTGGTGCAAATCCGCTGCACGGTCGAGATAAAAAAGGTGCCCTTGCATCGTTAAACTCTGTTGCGAAATTACCGTATCAGCATGCGATGGACGGGATTTCGAATACGTTCTCGATTGTACCGAAAGCGCTTGGTAAAGAAGCGGATACGAGAGTTTGTAACTTAGTGGCTATTTTAGATGGATATGCAGAAAAGAAAGGCCACCATTTAAATATTAATGTGTTCGATCGTTATACGTTGTTAGATGCGATGGAACATCCAGAGCTCTACCCACAATTAACGATTCGTGTTTCTGGTTATGCGGTAAACTTTATTAAATTAACAAGAGAACAACAATTGGATGTTATAAATCGTACGTTCCATGCATCTTTAGGCTAAGGATTAGGCCACTTTTTACAGAGTGGCCTAATCCTTTAAGTTGTTTTCTAGTTTTCTAATAGGAAAGAAGGTTTTTGATATGAAAGGTTATATTCACTCTGTAGAAACGTCAGGTATGGTCGATGGGCCTGGAATCCGTTATGTTATTTTTACTCAAGGCTGTTTGTTGCGTTGTCAATTTTGTCATAACCCTGATACGTGGGAGCAGAAAAAAGGAAATGAAATGTCGGTGGATGAGTTAGTTGCAGATATTGAGACGTACATTCCTTATTTAAAGCAATCTGGCGGTGGCGTAACGGTTAGCGGAGGCGAGCCTTTATTGCAAATTGATTTTTTGATCGCGTTATTTAAACGTTGTAAAAAGCTTGGGCTTCACACTACGGTTGATACGTCTGCTGGTTGTTTCAATCAATCTAGTAAGTTTTTGCAATCTCTTGATGAACTGTTACAATATACGGATTTGTTTTTACTAGATATAAAGCAAATAAATGATGAAAAACATAAGGATCTAACTTCTGTTGGCAACTCTCATATTCTTGAATTCGCTCGCCTTTTATCAGACAGAAAAGTTCCTGTTTGGATTCGACATGTACTTGTGCCTGGTAAAACAGATAGCGAGGAAGATTTAACTGCTTTAGCTAGTTTCGTAGGTCAGTTAGTTAATGTAGAAAAAGTGGAAGTGCTCCCTTATCATCAATTAGGTGTTTATAAGTGGGAACAGTTAGGCATTCCATATCCCCTTGCGAAAGTCTCTCCCCCTACCGAAGAAAGCGTGAAAAAAGCGCAGCATATTTTAGGGTCTAATTAAACCATAGATATGAGGATGTTATTTTTCACATTATATAAAAATTAGAGTGGAGTGTAGCGGAAACCACTGGACTCCTGCGGGAAGAAGAGCGAAGCGTGAGACCCCACAGGCGGGACGCCGAGGAGTAGGTTTTTTCACGATAGTGAAAATAACCTTCCCCTGCGCTCCCCGCGGAAAGCCAGTGCCTGCAGCTGAAAGAAACGAATAAGATATTATTTCTAAATTTATATAAAAATTAAAATCGAAAACCTCTTACTTGTTTTGCATCGTTATGAATGGTAAAGTCATATAGAAAAATAACTTTGTACGTAAGTGAGTGTGGAATATGACAGCAGAAAAAATTGAAGTAAAAAGATCACCTGTTAGTGATGGTGAATTCCAGCGTGGCGTTTTTGCAACACATGATATAAAAAAAGGCGATATCATACATGTAGCTCCTGTTATACCTTACCCGAATGAACAGCATATGCTAATTGAGCATACAGTTTTAGCGGATTATGTTTATGAGTATGGGATAAATCATAGTGCGATTGTTTTAGGGTATGGGATGTTGTTTAATCATTCGTATGATCCGAATGCGTATTATGAGATTAGTTTTGAGACGCATACGTTTACTTATATTGCCCATAAGGATATAAAGGCTGGCGATGAGATTTTCATCAATTATAACGGTGATGTGGATATTGATGATCCGCTTTGGTTTAATGAAGAAAAGAGTGAAGAGGAATAATACTATTCTTCTTCACTCTTTTTCATGGAAAATGGTCGTGGCAAGTTTCACGGTCATTTCGCTCTGTTTTTTTATCAAAAATGATCCAGATGACTGCTCTCATGACCGGTTTCCTCTGTTTTTTTATCGAAAGCGGTCTTGATGACTGCTCTCATGACCAGTTCCCTCTGTTTTTTGATCGAAAGTGGGCTTGATGACTGCTCTCAAGACCGGTTTCCTCTGTTTTTTGATCGAAAGTGGTCTTGATGAACACTCTCACGACCGGTTTCCTCTGTTTTTTGATCGAAAGTGGGCTTGATGACTGCTCTCATGACCGGTTTCCTCTGTTTTTTGATTGAAAGTGGTCTTGATGACTGCTCTCAAGACCGGTTTCCTTTGTTTTTTGATCGAAAGTGGTCTTGATGACTGCTCTCATGACCAGTTCCCTCTGTTTTCTTATCAAAAGTGGGCTTGATGACTGCTCTCATGACCAGTTCCCTCTGTTTTTTGATCGAAAGTGGGCTTGATGACTGCTCTCATGACCAGTTCCCTCTGTTTTTTTATCGAAAGTGGTCTTGATGACTGCTCTCAAGACCGGTTTCCTCTGTTTTTTGATTGAAAGTGGTCTTGATGACTGCTCTCAAGACCGGTTTCCTCTGTTTTTTTAACGAAAGTGGGCTTGACGGCTAATTCCCCTACCTTCAAATTGAGAAATCAACTTATCAAATCTAACTTAAACGAAACCGCTAATCACCAACATAATAATCAACAAGCTCTATATGCTCTTTTATTTCCTTTATCCCCTTTTCGTTAACAACGTACGTTCCCCTCTTCACCCTATCAAACCAGTCGTAGTAGTTTTTGGCTAGGATGGATGGGGTTTTATCTCCTGTGCCTAGTTCTTTTAGTTTCTTTGGTGACAATGGCCCGTGTTTTTCTAGTAAGCTAGCAATTTGAATGCAGTTTTCTTTGTATGCTGTCATGATTTTTGTTTTGCTACTTCCACCGAGGTTGTAATCTCCACTTCTTCCGTTTACTTCTTTTAAAATGGCGTCACGCTTTTGGTTGTTTTTTCTCACTTTACCAGGATAGGTGGTTGGTTCAAATACAACTTCAGCTCGTTTCCGGCTTGCAGTGAACGCAACAACGATCAGTCCGAGTTCTAGTCTTTTTACAAGCTGGCAAAGTTCCTTCCATCGCTTCGTGCGAAGGTTTTTTGGACGTGGAATCGCGATATAAACAGAATCTGTAAGCTTTTGTCGTTTCGTCGCTTGCAAAAGAAGGTCTATGTTTAAGTTTAACTTTAGCTCCACAATAACAAGACTGTCCCCTTTTACTGCTGCAATGTCACAATCTTTTACTTCGCCGCGTACTTCATAGCCTTGCTTTTTCAAATAGGTTTGGATTGGTTTATATAAATCTACTTCTAATAGTTTTTTCTTTTCTGTCATATAGCACACCGTCCATTTTAAAACTAGAGCCATCCTACATCGGTTCTAGTTTCGTCCATCAATCATTAATATTTCACGAATATCCTCTTCTGTAAGCGAAGTAGATGTTCTTTCGTCTGGGTCTAAAATTTGTTGAATGACGTTTCGTTTTTTCTCTTGAAGTTCGTTCATTTTTTCTTCAATGGTACCGCGAGCAATCAACTTAATTACTTGAACTACTTCTGTTTGTCCCATTCGGTGGGCTCTGTCTGCAGCTTGTTCTTCCACGGCTGGATTCCACCAAATGTCATAAAGAATAACGGTATCCGCTCCAGTTAAGTTAAGACCTGTTCCACCAGCTTTTAACGAGATAAGAAAAAAGTCTCTCTCCCCTTCGTTAAATCGGTGACAACGTTCCACTCTTTCTTCCGAAGGTGTTTGTCCATCTAAATAAAAATATGACACCCCACTATAGGCTAGTTCTTTCCCTATTATATCTAGCATTTTTGTAAATTGTGAGAAGATGAGTACCCTTCTCCCTGCTTGTTTAGACTCTTCAATAATTTGTAAAAGTTGCTCCATTTTCGCTGAGCTTCCGTTGTATTCTTGGACGAACAGTTTTGGGTGACAGCATATTTGTCGTAATCGTGTTAATCCCGCTAATATTTTGATACGATTTTTGCGAAACGTATCTTTGTCTAAATGTTTCAATGTGTCTTCACGTAGCTTTGCTAAGTAGGCTGCATAGAGCTTTTTTTGTTCTGGCAAAAGTTCCGCTGAATCTACTTGTTCGATTTTTCCTGGAAGTTCTCCTAGTACGTCTTCTTTCAAACGTCTCAACAGGAAAGGACGAACTCTACGCGAAATGGTTTTATTCGGCAAAAAGCTAAACTCTCTTAAACCTTGGAATAGTTCTGGAAAGACAACATGAAAAATCGACCATAGCTCTTCGATTGAGTTTTCTATTGGTGTACCTGTTAAAGCAAAACGGTGTTCTGCTTTTAGTTGTTTCACCGCGCGAGCTGTTTGTGTAATCGGATTTTTGAAGTTTTGAGCTTCATCAAAAAAGATAGTGTGAAACTCGATCTGTTCCCACTGCTTTATATCCATTCGAAGTAACGGATAGGATGTAATCACACAGTCAAAATCAGTACATTTCGTTATTCCGACTGTTCTTTGTTGTTTGCTTCCATCTATTAGGCCAGCGCTTATTTCTGGTGCGAATTTTTGTATTTCTTGTAGCCAGTTATAGGTTAAGGAAGATGGACAGACAATTAAAATAGGTTGCTTCCTTCTTCTAATTTCATCAAGTTCGCTTGCGATGTATGTGATGCTTTGCAATGTTTTACCGAGTCCCATATCGTCCGCAAGAATCCCGCCAAAACTGTAGCTCGCAAGTGTTTTTAGCCATTGATACCCTTGTTTTTGATAGTCTCTTAAAATCGGCTCTAACGTTGCAGGTACGATAAAGCCCCCATTTTCTGGGTTCTGCAGTTTTTCTAAAACAGATTTAAAAGAGTCTTCTAACGTTAAAGTGTCGTCGTTTTCGATAGTTTCTAGAAGCTTTAATCCTTTTACGATTGGCATATTTAAGCCTGACTCTAGGTCTTCCATTTGTTCAGGTACTGCTTGAAGAAAACGTTGAATTTCTTCATATTCTTTTGCTTCAAGTGACAAGAGTGTACCATTTTTTAAGCGGTAATATTTACGCTTTTCTTCTAGGGCTTGCATTAGATCTCGAATGTGTATGTCTTTAATTCCGTCTAATTCGAACTTGAATTCGAGCCAATTTGTCCGCTCTTTTTGTATTTTGACACGAATTTTCGGTTTGACATTTTCCCTAGAAACACGATTTCTCACCGTTGTCGTTGCGTAAATTTGTGTTAGATGTTGAAGTTTTGGCACTACATGATAAAGAAACTCATATTCTAGGTCTTCATTTTGCAAAAAATAGCCACTCTCTGTTTGTGTCAGTTGACTTTCTTCTAAAAGCTCTAATATTTGTTCTTCTTTTTCAACGTTTCGAAGGAAGAACGGGATGTTGGGTGCTTTATCTTCCACTGGATTAATGATGATGTTATCGTAATGAAACTCCAATCCAACAAGTAATTTGTTTTTCAGGCGATCTAAGTAAAGTTTTGCTACTAAAGGTGTTTGGTTTAGATTATTTTTTACAGATTCAGGTAGTTTTATCTCCCCGAATTTTTTCAAACCAGGAACTACTTTTTCTAGGAATAGACCAATTTGATTTGGTGGTATGGTAATGACGTTTGAATTTTTGTTCGTTAATCGTTTTAATTCCGCTAATCTTTTCATGTCTTCTTGCTCTAGCGGTTTTAATTTGTTTTGGTCGATGACGACTTCGTATTTTTCCATTAATGTGAGATTTTCTAGCCCGTCTATTTTTAACTCGTACGTTTTGCTAGCCCCTTCTAGAAAGGTAAAGCAAAGGTCGAGTGGCTCTGCCGACATATGGACGTGCGGGTAGCTTTTTTTGTTATGAGTGAATGGTAGAGCGTGCATTTTTTTCAATAATGGAAAAAGAACTTTGAATGTAGCTGGCGTTACTATTATTGTGTTGTTTTTTTCGTGTAATGAGCCATCTAGTAATTGTTGTATTATTTCATTCGCTTCTGGTGGGAAGCAGTGTTTAGTTTGGTCGAATGTGAAAGATGGCGAGACTCTTGAAGAATTGCCATCGGCTATTTTTCGTAAAAATTCAAGAGCATTCGGTATGTTCGTGTTTGCGATAACAAGTTGTAGGCCGAAAGATTGCCCGATTGTTGTTAGAATGAACTCTGGTGTAATAATTTCTCTCGTTTCAAAATGACGTTGTTTGCCGAGTGTGCGTTTTTGTTTTTCGTTGAAAATAGAGAAAATATCTTGTTGATTGTTTGTTTTTATGTAGTTTAGTAGAAAAATTAAGGCACCAGCGATATGTTGACAATCCTTTTGAAACGATGAAAGCTTTGGACAGCTACAAGTTGGTTGGACGTGTCCATCTTCTGTGATGTTGAGATTTACTATAAAGGATTGCTTCGATGTTGCTAATACGGTTGCAACGTACTGTTGTTCGTTAATTTGTTCCATTGTAATTTTGCCTGTACGATGGAACGTTTCGCCACGTTTAAAGGAAGTAGGCCCACACATGTCCTGGATGATTTTGTTGTTGAGTATGATTTTTTGATTTTGTGTTTGGCTCATGTGTGTTGTGTCCTTTCTACTAGGGCTGGTTTCGTTTTTGGATAATGGTATTGTACCATATTTTTATAGATCGAATGGGAGTAGACAGAAAAAGACTGAGTCCAAATTGGCTCAGTCTTTTGGTTTGTTTTTATGATTCATATTCTTTCTTTATTTCTTTCGTACTTCTAACCGTGTCAATTGGTCGAACTAATTTTTCGATTTGTTCTCGTTTAGGTTCTAAGAATGGTGGGAGGGATAGTTTTTCTCCAAGTGTTTCGTATGGTTCGTCTCCCATAAAGCCTGGGCCGTCTGTTGCGAATTCGAATAATATGTTTGGAGCTAGTCTTGCGTATAACGATTCAAAGAAGTAACGGTCGACATGTCCTGATGTTTGGAAACTGAAGCTTCTTAATCGGTTGTCCCATTCGTCTATGACGGATCGGTCTTCAACACGGAATGCTGCATGATGGACTGTACCGAAACCTTGTTGTCCTTGAGGTAGCGAGTCGTTATGTTCCGCGATGATACTTGCTCCATTTCCTCCATCGCCTACTTCAAAAAGGTAAAGATTCTCTTCTTGACCAATTTCTTTGAATTGAAGTACCTTTACAACCATTTCTTTAAAATAGTCAAAGTTAGCGATTCTAATGTGTAATGGTCCTAGTCCAGTAATGGCATATTCAAGTGGGATTGGGCCGTTTTGCCACGGTGTACCGGATACGACACCTTTGTTGTTTTCGTCTGATACTAGTTGGTATTGTTGGTCATCAAAGTCAACGAAAGAGATTGTTTTCTTTCCGAATTGTTCTTGGATACCTCTATGTTTTACGTTAAGACGTTCAAATCGCTTTTCCCAGTATTCGATTGCTGCGTCTGTTGGTACGCGGAAACCAGTTTTGGAAATTTCATTAGTTCCGTGCGTGCCTTTTTGTATGCCTGGGAAATCGAAAAAAGTCATATCTGTTCCTGCACTTCCTGTGTCGTCAGCGAAAAATAAGTGGTATGTTTGAATGTCGTCTTGGTTGACTGTTTTTTTCACTAAACGCATACCTAATACATATGTGAAAAACTCGTAGTTTTTTTCGGCGCTACTTGTGATAGCGGTTACGTGATGAATACCTTTTAGTCCGTTCATTATAGTTACCTCCTAGAATGTAAACTTTGCGATTTAATATAGCTTATTAAATTAATTTAAATAAAATTATCTTGAATTCGAGATAAATATAACATTTCAGTCTGCACCATGTCAACTTATAACCATCCCTTAGCATTTACCACGTTACAATCTTTACTCATAAATTACAAAAGCGTAACAGGTGCCAGGCACTTGTTACGCTTTTGTAATGTTAGTGTTTGTTTAGTGGGATGCGGTGTTGTGGGCCAGGTTTGTATGTGTGTGAGATAAAGTCTACTTTGTATGTAACTTTTTGATTTGGTGCTGTTGGTGCTGGTAAGATCGTAAATAAAATAGTGTCTTTCGAAAGCTCTTCTTGTAACTGATTATACCTACTCATGTGATCATCCCCGTAAAAATCAGAGTGATAACCTTCATAGTAATTGTCCGCAAAGTCCCAAGAGAATCTCTTTTCTACGTTCTCATCTTTATGAAAGCCTGTAATGTATATCAGGAGTCCTTCGGAAAAGTGTTCTGTTGCCTCTAGTTTTCTAATTGTTAGATGCTCTAGGACCGTATCATCTATCTCAATGTTTAATGGTTTTTCATTTACTTCTTCTAAGATAAATTCTATTTCCTCATCGACAATTTGATTATAATTAATTTCATCTACTTGTAAATATAATGCCTCTCCTTCATCTAATCTCCTTTTTATCGTTGGGACTTCCTGTTCATCGTAATTAGTAAGAATATAAGGAGTAAAGGTTTGCATTTTCATTGTATCTGATTCGTTTGGGTAATCGTAATAATCATAAGAGATATTGTATAGATAGTTATATGGAAATTGCAGAAGCCTTTCCCCTTTTTCTGTTACAACACTATATTTAAAATAAAACGCCTGATAATCCATATTGAATTTGTTTGCATACAAGTCATTCATCCTATCAAACTTTCCCTGCTCTTCTTCATTAAAAACTATCTTAAATTCCAGGTCACTTCCTAAGTCATTTTGACTAAATTTGTCTATATGCACGACAAATGTATTGAACAAGTTTAATTCCTTTCCTTCCACAAACGTGTCCGCTTGTTTTAACCCATTCGTATATTCTAATGGAATTTCTACATTCCAGTCGCCAAAAACCCCACCAATTCTAACTACTCGAAAAGCAAGCGTCATGTTATCTTGTAGTAATTTTTGTTCTATTTCATTCATGTTTATATAGAATGAGCCTTCTAATAAATCCTCACTCGTTGTTACGATTGCAGCGTCATGAAGAGGATATGTTTCTTCTCCTATTTTAATGGTAAACATACCATGTGCTTTAGAAGTCAGAAGATGTTCTCCAAAATTATCATATGTTTCAATGAACTCTCTGTCTGACCTAATACGGAAATCTATCTTTGTTAATGTGTCCGATAGATCAATCGATAAAAGTTCTATGGATATGTCTTTGTCCGTCGCTACATGTGTCCCTTCTGCCCAAACGTTATAAAAATCTCCATATTTGATGTAATTACTAGCAAGCGTACTCCATCTATCTACGTTTGGCATGATATAAATAATAGATGAGAACAGTGTGATAATGGTGATGGCTACGACCAACTGTTTCAAAAAGGAAAATTTCGTTTTTTGTCGTTTTAATTTAGGGAGAATTTTTTCTGCAAGAGAATGTTCTAGTGTTTCTGCTTTTATGTATTGAGACAACTTCTTTAATTGATGATTCATCTTGTTGATTGTCTGCCTACAATCTGGGCAAAATTCTAAATGGTCTTCTACATCTGTTACAAATTCTTTTGGTCCATTTTGCATGTTGTATGTAAATAATGTCTCGTTAGATAAACAATCTGGCTTAAGACTCCCGTGTTTCGTAGGTTGGATGATTTTCCATTTTATTTCGTTTGCTTCATCCCCTGTTATGTTGAAAAGCACATCTAAAAAAACTAGCTTTTTTTGTTCGATGCTTAAATTTTGTAGGGATGAGGCTAATTTATCTGTATCTGCTTTATGGATAGTAATCGTGTTTACTTTTTCTAGCATATAATCTAGTGATGTATAAATGATCCACTCGTGGATTGGTTTTGTTTCTTGTTGTTTAGAGAGTTCGTTGTATAGGTGAACGAATGTTTCAACGATTACCTCTTCCGACCTCTCTATTGGAACTTGGAGTGAAGATAACATTTGGAAGAACTCATTTTCATAGGTCTCTATAATCGGAGTATATGCATCTTTTTTACCTACGCGTATAAAGTTTATTTCAGTTTGCCAATCTCTCATTTGTTTCACCTATTCTACTATTGAGTTGTATTTATAAAGTAAATGGCGTTATCCGTCCATTTACCGTCTTCAAGGATAAAGGCTTTTCTTGTACATTCGTACTTTAGTCCGCAACTTTCTGCAAGTTTAATAGACGGGCCGTTATCTACGTTAATATGTGCTTCGATTCGATGGTAACCAAGATTTGTTGCGCCTAATTCTAGTGCACGAATTACTGCTTCTTTTCCGTAGCCGTTTCGCCAAAATTGGTTGTGAATACCGTAGCCGAAGCGTGCCCATTGGAAATTAAGACGTAGTAACGTTGAAAAATCTAGTGCGCCAATGTGCTTTTTGTCTTTTTTGCAAAAAATACCGTATATATAAAGCTCATCTTTTTGTGCAAGATGTTGATGTTTATATACCATGTCGTAAAACCATTGTTCCGAGCATTGAGATAAGTCTACTCTACCTTGGTCGTATTTATGTTGTGAAGGTAGTCGGTTATCGTGCCCAGTGTACCAGTTCCAATAATCATGTATCGTGTATGGACGAATGATTAATCTGTCTGTTTCTGATACGATGTTAAATTTGTACAATGTAACACCACTTTCTGTTAATTTGAAGTTATAAGTAACTTTCGATATTTTCAATTTATTTCCTTCTTTTTAGACGAATGTAATTCGGGTTTCGTTACACTTTTATACAAAAAAACTGTAGAGAGAGCGATTTGCTCTTATCTCTACAGTAATTATTTCAGGAATGTAACAGGTGCCAGTAGTTGACCCCCTTATAATAGAGTTATAAAGTAGTTACAAATAGTTACGACTTTTACTGTTATAAGGGGGTAAAAACAATGGAGAAGAAACCATCGGTTAATTTGAGTGGAAAAGTTAAAATAGAGGCTGTAGAAAAAGTATTGAATGGAATGTCTGTAAGAGTTGTCGCAGATGAATTTAACGTAACTCGTCAAACAGTAAATAGGTGGGTTAATACGTATAAACACAGTGGTCCTAGTGCGTTTAAAGTAGCTACTAATAAGCATGTAAACTCTTTTGATTCAGTGAATTTAGATGATAAAAAACGTATTCAACAATTAGAGAAATTATTAAAAGAAAAGGAAATGGAGAACGAAATTCTAAAAAAGTTCCAAACCTTTCTCAAAGAGAAAAAGTAAGTAAGAAATATGAGTGTATCAACGCTTTGAGAAAGGAATATCCAGTGTTTATATTATGTCGTGTATTAGAGGTATCTGTAAGTGGTTATTATGCATATCTTAAACGGCCTAAGAAGAAGGTTTCACATGGAGATAAAGAGCTATTTAAAAAGATTAGCAATGTCTTTAAGAAGCACAAGGGAACCTTCGGTGCAAAAAGGATTGCTGGGTACATGAAAAATAAGATGAGTATCATAGTAAATCATAAAAAAGTAGCTCGTCTTATGAAGGAAGCAAATATGAAAGCCACTGTTAGACAAAAAAACACTACGAAAACAGAGAAACAAAAAGCTGCTGGATATGTGTACAATAACCTTCTAGAACGGGATTTTAATGCAGAGTTCCCAAACCAAAAATGGGTTACGGACATGACTGAAATTAAAGTGTTTAATACGAAATTTTATATTTCAGCGTTAATGGATCTTTTTAATAGAGAAGTTATTGCCTTTGAGATTAGTTTCAGCCCTGACACTGAGCTTATTAAGCGTACGATCGAAGCCGGTCAAAAGCAGCGTCAGCTAAAGGATTTAGAAGGGGTTACAATTCATAGTGATCAAGGAAGCGTGTACCGTTCTTTTGAACATAATAAATTGTCGAGAACACTTAAGTTTACCCCAAGTATGTCTAGGAAAGGAAACTGTTGGGATAATGCCGTGATTGAAAGTTTCTTTTCTCAATTAAAAGTTGAATTTCCATGTTTCTATCCAAACACTAAAAAGGCTATATTTGAGAAAGATTTAAAGAAATATATCATGTATTATAATGAAGAACGAATCCAAAAAGGCCTGGGTTATGACTCACCAAAAGAGTACTATAAAGAGTTTATAAAGGTAGCGTAATATATACAAAAATGATCCCAGTCATTTGGTGTGGAATTGTGAAATTCCTCACCAAATGACTGGGCCACCAAGCGTAAGCGCGGTAGTTATAAGAGAACGTAACTAATTATTTTTTCGACTCTATTTTTTGGGGGCTTGACCACAGGCACTTGTTACATTCTTGTAATCTTTGTTTATCCTTCTAGGTCTCTTTTTCTAAAGCCTGTTATGCCTAGGAGAGAGACAACTAATGCAATGACTAGTAAACTTATTATTTGTAACCAGTTCATGTCTGCGATTGGGATTTGTGGTACGTTTCCGAATGGGGAGATTTTGCCCATCCATTCCGGTGCTTGAAGCATCCCACCTAGATATACAACGAAGAATGAATAGCCTAAGTATAACCAGATTAAATTCGTCCACCTTTGTGCCCATCCTACTAGAAATGCAGCAATCGCGACCATTACCCACATCGCTGGCACGTAAGCAATGGCAGCTTGGAACATGGTTCTTAAACTAATCGGATCTTCCATCACCGAAACTACCGCCGTCCATAACCCTAACATGGCTAATAACTGCATCACAACCGCTCCGACAAGTCCAATAACTAAGTAGCTTCCAATAATACGTGTTCGAGAAACGGCTCGTGCTGTCACATGTTCAAGACGTCCTTTCTTCTCTTCCCCACGTAATTTCAAAAACATTAATAATGGAGCTATAGTACAAAGCATTGAAATGATCGACATTAATAAAGCTAGGAACTGCTCGGTTAACGAAAAACCTTCCACTGGATTTAGTAGTTCTTCCATCATTTCGGTACTTTCAAAAAACGTGTCTAAGTCCCCGAACACCGACCCATAAGATACACCTAACACAAACATCCCAATGGCCCAGCTAATGATTAATGTTTTTAAAAGGTGAAGAGGTAACCCGAGCGTCGACAACAACCCGCTAGTTGCATATTCCTTCCCTGGCTTCGCTTGTATAAAACCAGAGCCAACATCTCGAATACTGTTTAAATAAAACGCAACCACCATAATGACTGCTGATACAAAAGCAGTCAACACAATCGGCCACCAGTAGTTATTTACGTAAGTTTCCGTGCCTAAAATCCAACCTAATGGTGAAAACCATGATAACGTTTCATTTGAAACATCACCAACAGCTCTTAGTAAATAAGCTCCTCCAAGAAAGGCAAACGAATAGCTAATCGTACCTCGTGAAGTTTCGGAAAGCTGTGCCATTAGTGCTGTTATTGCTGTGAAAAAAATGCCAGTCGCCCCGAGTGCTGCCCCGTATAAGAGCGAGCCTTGAAACGTTAAGCTCTCTTCTTGCAAGGCATATAAACTTATTCCAACAGCAACTGCTAATACCAAGTACGTTACACACATTACGAATATCGTAGAACTTAAGTTAGCTAGTCTACCTGTTGGTAACGACCGAATAAGCTCGAGCCGACCATCTTCCTCATCTGCTCTTGTATGACGCGAAACCAGTAATATACTCATTACCGCAACCATAAGGGCTGTAAAAAGTAACATCTGATGAGCCATCATAGCTCCAGTATGGTAGTCATCGAAACCATAACCGGGACCGACCATCGCAATCATTGCTGGATTTTTCATCGTTTCTGCTATTGCTTGACGCTCTTGGTCTGTTTTATATAAATCATTAAACGCCCCAGCCGTTACAATTGTTAGTAAAACGATAGATATAATCCAGATTGGCAATCTCAAACGATCTTTTTTTAAGATAAAAGCAGCAAGGGTGCCTGTTTGGTAAAACAAATGCTTTTTCATTAGGAAGCACCTCCCACTCCTGTTTCCGTTGATTGTACGTGGGTAGTTGTGTCATAATGACGCATAAATAAATCTTCTAACGACGGTGGGGAACTTTCTAATTTCATAATGCCAAACTCACTCATATACCTCATGACGTCATCTAGCTTTTCTGTGTCGACTTGGAAACGAACGGTTACTCCGTTCACCTCTACATCATAGACCCCATTTATAGATTGGATAGAAGTTATCGGTTGTTTTGTTTCTACAACTATACTAGTTCTCGTTAAGTGTCTTAATTCTTGTAGTGTACCCGTTTCAATCATTTCACCTTGACGAATAATTCCAACTCTATCACACAATCTTTCTACTTCTGATAAAATGTGGCTTGATAATAGAACGCTTTTGCCACCTGCTTTTACTTCCATCACACACTCTTGAAATACTCTCTCCATTAACGGATCAAGTCCTGAGGTTGGCTCATCCAAAATATATAAATCTGCTTCTTGTGAAAATGCAGCAACTAGTGCTACTTTTTGTCTATTACCTTTAGAGTAAGTCCGACATTTTTTTGAAGGATCGAGTTGAAATCGTTCAATCAGCTCGTCTCGACGATTATTTTTTGTACCACCACGTAATTTGATGAAGAGGTCGATTACTTCTCCTCCAGTTAAGTTCGGCCATAGTGTAACATCACCAGGTACATATGCCAGACGCTTATGAATATCTACTGCATCTTTCCAAGCGTCTTGCCCAAAGATTTTCACTTCACCTTCACTTGCTTTTAAAATGCCAAGAAGGACGCGGATTGTCGTTGATTTACCAGCACCGTTAGGGCCAATAAAGCCAAACACTTCACCTTTTTGTACTTCTAAGTTCACTTTGTTTAAAGCTGTAAACTTTCCAAAATGCTTTGATAGATTAGTAATTTTTAGAACGGTCATTGTAGGACCTCCTTTTTACTTTGAGCGAATTAAAGTTTTGAAATATTTTTATCTATATAGTTCATAATATAAAACAACTATCCCTTTGACAATATATTTATGAAATATATTTATTGTTTTATTACATAATTTTTAATACACTAAAAAGGAGGTGAACGAAATGGACGGGTTTCAAAAACGTCGTGAACAGAAGAAAGTGAATATTTTAGAAGGTGCTTTAGATTTATTTATGGAATTTGGCATTCAAAAAGTGTCTATTGCCGAAATTGCTAAGCAAGCTAACGTGTCGCAAGTTACCATTTATAACTATTTTAAAAGTAAACATAATTTAGTACGTGAAGTGTTTATTTATTACATAAATAAAGTGTCTGATGAGTTTGAACAGTTAATGCGAAGTGACATTCCTTTTCCAGATAAAGTGAAGACGATCATCTTTAATAAAAAAGAAGCAGCGAGTTCGATTCATGAAGAGTTGTACCAATACTTTATGAAAGAATATAAACAAGATGTAAATTATATTGAACAAATCTATGTGCAGCGAATTTTCCCCTACATCGTTCAATTACTAGATGAAGGAAAAGAACAAGGATATGTAGACCCCACTCTCTCTACCGAGGCAGTTATGTTTTACTTCCAAATGATGAAAGAATATATGCAAAGAGAAGACATATATACAAAAGTTCTCCCTCTTACAGAAGACATAACGAAAATATTATTTTACGGAATCTCAGGTAAAGGAGAACAGTAACAAAAATAACAGCCATATTAAAAAAGCGTTACAGGTGCCAGGCACTTGTAACGCTTTTGAAAATTATTTTTGTATAGTGTTAGTGATGATGTCTACTGCTTGTTGTATGTCTTGTTTTGTTACATCGTAGTGTGTCGTGAATCTTACGAGTGTTGGGCCGAATGTTACGGATCTTACTCCTTTGGACTCTAATAATGCTACAAATTGTTCCGAGTTGTACCCTGTTTTTTCTACATTCACTACGACGATGTTAGTATCTACACCATTTACCACTTCTAGCGTTTCCATTTCGCGAAGGCGACTTGCTAACCACTTTGCATTCTCATGGTCTTCTACTAACCTATCCGTCATTTTCGTTAGTGCGACTAATCCAGGTGCAGCAATTACCCCTACTTGGCGCAATCCCCCACCTAAACGTTTTCTCCATTTTCTTGCTCGCGTAATAAAGTCTTTTGGTCCAGCAATAATAGAGCCAATCGGAGCTCCTAATCCTTTTGAAAGGCAAATTTGTACCGTATCACAATACTGCGTAAATTCTGTTATCGAACAACCTACACTTGCTGCTGCATTGAAAAGCCTCGCTCCATCGACATGTACGGGAATATTCGCCTCTTGTGCCACTTCATAAATAGCTTTCATATTTTCAGCTGGGACTACAGCTCCACCTGCGCGATTATGTGTATTTTCTATACAAATTAAACCTGTTTCAGGGAAATGTTGATCTTCTCCTCTTATCGCAGCCTTTACAGCTAATGGGTCCATCTGGCCATTTATTCCTTGAATCGTTCTCGTTTGCACACCTGCCAAGGCTGCTACAGCACCAGATTCATAGTAAAAAATGTGTGATTCAGATTCTAGTAAAATCTCATTACCAGGTCGACAATGAGTTAACACTGCGATTTGGTTTCCTTGTGTACCACTTGTAACAAAAAGTGCTGCTTCTTTTCCTAAAATATCAGCAGCTATTTCTTCCAATTTATTTACGGTAGGATCTTCTTTATAAACATCATCCCCTACTTCTGCTTCAAATGCAGCTCTTCGCATTTCTTCGGTTGGCTTTGTAACAGTGTCACTTCTTAAATCAATCATGGAAAACTCTCCTTATAAAAAACTATTCTTATTTATCAACTAGTCTATCTTATTTTCCAATACAAAAACAATATAAAATATTTAGGAAAACGTAATTTATAATAACCGTAATAAATAAAACCATGCTATATTATACTTTAGCAATACAACATTCACTCTTAAAAAAGGAGTTTTCTATATGCAAGCTCAAGCACAAAAACTTAGCACAACACACGCACAACCTGAAAATAAAACGATATATTCTATCCTTTTTATTATTGGTTTCGTTCATCTACTAAATGATGCTCTACAATCTGTAGTACCAGCCATGTTTCCTATTTTACAACAATCCATGGGCTTAACATTTACACAATTAGGTATTATAGGTTTTGCATTAAATTTCACTTCCTCTTTAATTCAACCAGTTGTTGGTATGTATACAGATAAAAAACCTTCTCCTTATGCATTGCCAATTGGCCTTTGTTTTTCTTTTGTTGGAATAGTTGGTCTTGCGTTAGCCCCAACATTTTGGATGATTGTTATTTCTGTACTCTTCATTGGACTAGGCTCAGCCACTTTTCATCCAGAAGGTTCACGCGTTGCATACATGGCTGCAGGTTCAAGACGAGGTCTGGCACAATCCATTTATCAAGTAGGTGGTAACTCAGGCCAAGCACTGGCTCCTTTAATTGCAGCATTTTTATTAATACCTTTTGGTCAAAAAGGCGCATTATGGTTTACATTAGTTGCAGGATTAGCCATTGTTCTCCTTATGTATATTGCTCGTTGGTACAGTGATAAAGTGAAGGAATTGCAAGAACTACGAAAATCTCAAAGTAAAAAACAATTAAAGAAACAAAATACATCTAAATCGAAAAAACATCGGCAACTAATTTTACTATCTATTAGCTTATTAATTTTCTTAGTATTTGCAAGATCATGGTTTCATGCTGGGATAACGAACTTCTATGCTTTTTATATTATTCAAGAGTATGGTTTCAGCATTAAACAGTCCCAAATTTACATCTTTATTTTTCTTGCAACAGGAGCTCTTGGAACATTTTTCGGCGGTCCCCTTGCTGACCGATACGGGAAAAGAAATATGATTTCTCTTTCTATGTTAGGTTCTGCTCCACTTGCTGTACTTCTACCGTTTGTTGGTCCAAATTTAGCTTACGTATTAGTTGGAGTTATTGGATTTATTATTTTATCAAGCTTTTCCGTAACTGTTGTGTATGCGCAAGAATTAGTACCAGGAAAAATCGGAACTGTTTCTGGATTAATAGTTGGATTAGCATTTGGTATGGGTGCTATTGGATCTGTAGCCTTAGGTTGGTTAGCTGACATGATTGGTCTTGGTAATACAATCATCTTCGCTGCTACTCTACCATTCATCGGATTGTTATCCTTTTTACTTCCTTCTGATGAGAAGTTGAGGGAGATGAATAGTTGAGTCCGTTTCATATTGTATGAATACTATACGAAAAATGAATGATAGAAACGTATTCTGTATTTATACACCTAATTAAACGAACCGTAATTATGCCATTGATTGAACTAATAAAAGGTTGATTAAAAAAGACAATAGAGCAGAAACATAAGCTCTTTGTCTTTTTTTAGGAGGAAATATATTTTTTGAATTTTTTGTATTTTAAAATATGGAAATTAGTGTTAAAATTATACAAGAGTTTGTTTAGGTACTTTTTCGCACAGACTATCTGTTCATTGGAGGATGATAGGTTGAGAAAACATTCTGGTTACCTCGGAGTTTTAGCATGTGTGTTTTTAATTATATCTGCTTGTTCCATCACGACATCGGGAAAAATCACAGTATCTGCAATGAACAAAGTCGAAATCGAAAAATACTTAAATGAAATGGTGATGAACCCTAATTTTGATGGCATCGTGTTTTGTGCTTTTGAAATATTGGAATCAGATGCTTCCGCAGGAGAAATATATTTATGGGCATTAATGGAAGAGTATTATCATGAAGGGTCCCTTGTTCAGTTAGGTTCTGGTATGTCTGTTCCAATAGTATTAAAAGTTTCAACGGAACAGCAATCTTTTAAAATTCAGGAGCATTATATTCCAGGCGACGGAAGCTATTATGCGGATGATGTTCGAAGACTCTTTCCGCGAAATGTACATACAAAAATATTTGAATACTCCTCTAAACATATTAGTAAACTGATCGATGAAGTCGAAACAAAAGTAAAAGCTGCCTTTTAGCATACAATAATCTAAAAAAAGCATTCTTCTAAAATAGGAAGAATGCTTTTACATTTATACAACCTCTGAACTTCTTTCAATAGTCCACTCAAACGGATCTTCAAGTGTAGACCAATCTGAATTGTATTCAGAGTCTGTAAGTAAGCATTGATCTAGCTCTTTCATTATTTCTTCTTTATCTAATTCTGTGCCAATAAAGACAAGCTTCGTATGGCGGTCTCCGTGTTCAACATCCCATTCATCTAATAACTGTGGATTTTGGCGTAGAACATTTTTACGCTCTATTTCTGGTAAACTACCGACCCAATAAGAGATAGGCTCTAATGATACAGATGGTCCAGCCTGAGACATCATTAATGCTAAGTTATTTCTTGAAGCACACCAGGCAATTCCCTTCGCTCTTACAATATTTGAAGGCATATTATGAATCCAGTTATCAAATCTTACGGAATGAAATGGCTCTCTTCTGGAATACACAAACGAGGAGATACCATATTCTTCTGTTTCCGGTGTGTGATTAGCATGGCCATTCGTTAATTCTTGTAACCAGCCTGCTGAATTACTTGCTACATCAAAATTAAATAATCCAGTGTTTAACACTTCTGATAAATCAACTTCAGAGTTAGTTGTTCTGATTATCTTAGCAGAAGGTTGTAGCGTGCGTAGTACTTTTTCTAGCTTTTCCAGATTTTCTTCATCAACTAAATCGCATTTATTTAATAATAAAACATCACAAAACTCAATTTGATCGATGAGTAAATCTGCTATCTCTCTCGTATCTTCATCACCTAGTGCTTCTTTACGGTCTAGTAAACTATCTCCTGACTCAAAATCATGCCAAAAACGGTTTGCATCGACAACTGTAACCATTGTATCTAGTTTGCAAAATTTAGTTAGGTCAATATTTAGTTCTTCGTCTATGTATGAAAAAGTTTGAGCAACAGGTACTGGTTCGCTAATTCCTGTAGATTCAATGACGATGTAATCAATGTTTCCCGAAAGAGCTAATTTTTCTACTTCAATCAGTAAATCTTCTCTTAAAGTACAGCAAATACAACCATTGCTTAATTCCACTAATTTTTCTTCTGTTCTCGTTAACTCACCTGTCTGTTTCACAAGTTCTGCGTCTATATTAACTTCACTCATGTCGTTCACAATAACTGCAACCTTTAATCCATCTCTATTTTTCAGAATATGGTTTAACAAAGTTGTTTTACCAGAGCCAAGGTATCCACTTAAAACCGTAACAGGAATAATGTTATTCATAATTTGTCTCCTTTTTATAAATCGTAATGATTACTATTTAGGATTATACGGACTCTATTCCATTTTGTCAAAACAAATCTATATGTAGAACAATAGTTCATATGGTAAAATGCAGGAAAAGTATGAAAGGTTGGTTGTATGCTTAAGAAATTCTCACTTCAAACGAAAAGTCGAGACGTGATGTTGGATATAACTCATAATGTAGAACAATTTATAAGGGAGCAGAATGTTTCTGAAGGAACAGTTATCGTCTATTGTCCACACACTACTGCCGGTATTACAATAAATGAAAATGCTGATCCGGATGTGAAAATGGATATGATTCGTCGGTTTGATGAAGTCTATCCATGGCACCATGAACAAGATTTACATATGGAAGGCAACACTGCAGCACATATGAAAGCAAGTACGGTTGGTGCTTCTCAGCATATCATTGTTACAAACGGCAAACTCCTACTTGGTACATGGCAAGGGATTTACTTTTGTGAGTTTGATGGACCAAGAACAAGAAACTTTTATGTGAAAATAGTATAAAAAAACAGCTTCTCAAATATGTGAGAAGCTGTTTACACTAACTAATTTTTCCCGTTGACGCAAATATTTTGCAAAGAAGATACCAATTATACCAAAGATTATACTTATTATTACTGTAAAACTAGTAGGGTACTTTGTTGCGATAACCCATAATGGTTGTTGGTCCCATCCTTTTATTGGATCTGCCATTAGTTGTATTCCGGTTGTTAAAAAAGCAATAGCCCATGTTTGATACACCTTTGCAACTAAATAACCAACAAGTAATCCGGAAAATCCACCCCATACATAATCGAATGTATTATCTTGCATTCTCCACCAACTCCCCTTTTCCCCTGTTATAATAGATTGCTATTTTCCAATTGAGAAACCTTCAAAGAGCCTACCACCAAATGGCTTTAAAACATCATCAACCAAATGCATAATCTTTTCTTTTTCTCCAGTCTTATAAAATACATCAAATGCTTGAACAAATTGTTCAGTAAATGATTCATCGTATTTTCTCAATGCTCTTACAACCCATTTAGAGTTACCAATCCATTGACCGTTTGTTCTTAGGTAAAACTCATTCACAAGTTCCGCAAGGTTATTCGCGATAAAGATCTCTTCTTCTCGAAGCTGTGTACCTTCAAAATCGTCCAATGCATCTGTTATAAAATAACGTTTAATATTAATAGTTTTCTCTGACCACTTTTCTGGACCTGCGTTCAACAGTTGTTGTGCCTCTGTTTTCACTAGTTTAATAAATTCGTCACCTTTTAACACAATTCCTTCTGTTACCATGTTCGGTAAAGAAGGTCTTCCCCTTTTACAATCATCTTGAAAAAATGGTTTGTAGGAAGTTAGGTTATGAACGAATAGTTCTACTGGCCAACCATTTGCAAAAAAGGACTCTCGATATGAATTTTCAATGGCCACATCAAAAACGATTATGTCTAAATCGGATTTGTGCGTCGCATCCCCCCTTACGATACTTCCTGCTAACAGTGCTCCTTGGCACGTTGGAAAAAGCTTCTGAACTATTTCTATTGCGGCTTCCACTGGCTCCATTTTTAATTTATTCATTTCAATAATCTCCTTGCACTAATCTATTGTAAAGATAATAAATCTTTCCCGAATGTCTTTTTTATATCTTGGTAGTTCGATTTCTTTTACAAATTTAAGCGGAGTACTAGTTTGTAAAAAATACACATACTCATCATCTGGATAATACAGTATGACATCTATTTTCCTTGAATTCATCTCCCAAGAAAGTAGAATCTTTTGTACAAATGAACGGAATATTTGAACAGAAAATGGATTAAAAAAGTAAAAGCAGTTGTCATCGCTTTGAATTGGATACGCTTCTGCTAAACCATGAAAAAATTGTATTTTCTCTGACGAAGAGTTTGTATGCTTCTTCATATAACTTTGCGAATTTTCTTCTGCTTTACGAATAAACCCTTCATTCTGTTCAATTCCAGTGACAGGGATTTGATAGTGATGGTGTAAATAAAGATTCAACCTACCTTTACCACATCCAACATCAATCACTTTATGACTACTTGTAATTTCATAATTGCACGTTAATATAGCAAGATGATTATAAGGTGTCGCTTCATAACGATGATAATGAACACTATCGTTGAACCCTTTTTGTTCCTCTATTGTTTGGATATTTAATAACTTATCATATTCAACCTCGTTCAATAGCCTGTACTCCTTACCTTCAGCATATGAATAATTCTAATGCAAGTATACTTACAAAATCTACTAATATCTATTTATTTCAAGAAAATTACAGGTGCCTGGCACCTGTAATTTTCTTGAAATAAAAAACCTTCCTGTAGGATGGAAGGTTTTGATTTTTAGATCTAATGTAAATATTGCTGCTTATAAATTAGTTGTGAATAGTACTGTTTGTATTTACATCAATGGCATTTGCTGCTACTTTTTTACTTCCAGCTCTTAAGAAGAAGTACGCAATGAAGAAACTAGCTGATGCTCCGTAAAAAAGGGCTGGATGTGTAAATAGATCCATAAGTAAGCCTAACATTGCAGGTGCCACAATTGCAGATGACATAGAAAACAAATAATATAAACCTGTGAAAAATCCGATTTTATTTTTCCCACCTAAGTCCGCAACTAATGGATATGCTTGCACGTTAATTAATGCCCAAGCAATTCCTCCTATAAACAACACAAGCTGTAATGTAAGTACTAGGTTGATAGTTGGAAAAATATTTTCTAAAAGTGGTAAAAATGGTATGGATAAAAAGATAAATGGTATGGTAATTAATCCGAGTAACATCATTGGTGCTTTTCCTAACTTGCTTCCTAACAGCCCTGCTGGAATTGCAAAGATAACAAAAGAAAGGCTAAAAAATCCTAACGTTAAACCAGCGGCACTTTCCTCAAATCCTAAATGCTCCACTGCATATACGGTAAATAAAGCTTCTACACCCGTAAAGCCAATAAAATAAAGGAAGATTGCAATTAAAATTAATAAATGCCCGCGAAATTCAGGTTTTTTCAATACTGCCAACCCTTTGAAGAATGACCTTGATGCATGCACTTCTTCTAACTCATTTTCTACCTTTTCAAAATATGGGGGTTTTCGGTCCACTGTATAGTATAGTAGTAAAAATGCTAGCATTAATAATAATCCTGCCACAATAAACGGATAAGATCTGTCTATTCCATACAACGTTGATAAACCAAACAAGGCCACAATTGCCCCAATACCACCCATAAAGTTTATAATCCCATTCGCCATTGATCTTTTTTCCTTAGGAGTATGGTCTGGCATTAATGCAATAACAGGTGCTCGGTAGATGGTCATTGCAAACAAGAAAATAATATCTACCACTAATAAAACCCAAAGTGCCGTTGCGGCTCCAAATGGAATTAAGATAAAAAGAATAGCTGCTAGTGGCATCCCAATGACGATAAATGGCAAACGATTACCTAGTTTTGTGTCTACTTTATCGGACCATGCTCCGATAATTGGAATCAGTAGTACTGCTAGAAGATTATCTAGACCCATAATAGCTCCTCTTATAGCTCTACTCTCGATGTAATCTCCTAAAATTAACGGCATGTATGCGTTGTAAAAGGTCCAAATTAACGTTAATGCAAAAAATCCACTTCCAATGACAAAAATCTTACTATACGAAAAAGGATTACTACTCTTCATCTGTACCAGCTCCCTAACAGATACTTTTTTTGGCTGTGGATCTTTGTGTATTTCTAAGGAGAAAACAAATTATTACTACTAGCATATTCTCTTTCATGTAGTCGCTTTCCTTTTTCATATAGAATATTTACAAAATCTTAACTGTTAAGAAGTAGCTATTTCCGAGAAATCATTTCCTGGGCAAGCGCAAAATCAGACAATATATTCACTTAAAAACAACGTGTTGCGACAAAAAGTAGCATTCTATTTAAGTTACGTTAACAACAAAAAAAGCCCTAGCATTCATGCTAGAACTAAGAAAACACGCTCCAAATTCGTCAAATTTTGTCGAATAAATCTTTATTTATCGCCAATAATACGAGAAAATGAGGATGAGTAATAGGAATTAGATATATTCTTTTCTTCTTGTTTTTGTAGTAAAAATTATCTCCCGTATCACTTTGATATTTTGTAAAAATAAATATAATAAAACTATTTCAAGTTAAAGCTTCTCCTTGATTTTTACCTTTTCAAACATTTTTTCCATTTCAGTAAATAGTTCACTTAGTTGCACAAAACTATGGTATAGAAAAGGTCTATTCATGATAAAGGATAGCCTTTCTGCAATATTAACTGGTTTCCAAGTTAATTCCTCAAGGTCAGATTCAAGGTTAACTAAACTTGTAACCGGCTGTCCGTTGATCCAGAATAATAAATTGATATAAAGTGCAATGGCACTAGGCATTTCTTTCATTATTTTCTCTTTATTTCTTTGTTTATGTAAAATACTGATTTCTTCTCTTTTAACTGTCCACACTAAAATGATTTGCTTTACCGATTCTTTTCTACTTTCCCAAGGTTTTATTTCGAGCGATATTCCATGGCTGTGGACGATATCAAAAAGGAACGGAACGGAGGAAACATCTTCTATAGATAATTCCTCCTTTATTTTTATTACATCACTTTCTTTATAAAATAGGTGGTTGGCGAATGCGGCTGAGACTTGAATGTTTCTCATTTTTTGGACATTCTCACTTTCATTCGCTTTTTCCCTTCCCTACAAATATCAAGCAGTGGACACACTTCACATTGTGGTGACTGTGCTTTGCAATGATATCTCCCGAAAAAGATCATACGGTGGTGCGTGTCTGACCATTCTTCTGCAGGAATTTTTCTCATCAATGTTTTCTCCACTTCTAATACACTATCTTTCCACTTACAGATGCCTAAACGCTTACTAACTCTTTCTACATGTGTATCTACCGCAATGGCTGGTACACCGAACGCTACGGATACTACAACATTCGCTGTTTTCCTACCTACACCAGGTAACTTGACTAACTCTGAATGTTCACGTGGTACTTCGCCATGGTAATGTTCTAGTATCATCTCACATAACTTCTGTATGTTTTTCGCCTTATTTCGATACAGCCCAATCGAGCGAATATCGTTTTGTAATTCTTCTAACGATACGCTTAAGTAATCTTCAGGTGTTTCATATTTTTGAAATAAGTTTTTTGTTACTTTATTTACGAGTACATCTGTACATTGCGCAGATAATGCAACAGCGATCACTAATTCTAAAGGATTTTTATGAACAAGCTCACAATGAGCCTCTGGGAACATTTCAGCAAATGTATCTAAACAACGTCTAATTTCTTTCAGGTTTAACATAAATCATCATCCTTAATAAATATAGCTGAGTTATATACCGCTGATAATTCCCGTGCACGGCAATCAACAGCTAATAAGTAGTTAAATATAAACACTTTGGTAACTTAGTTAAAAATAGGCTGTGTTAAAGTTCGTTGTTGATTTGCGTGCAAGGCTTCGCTTTCCGCGGGCGGTAAAAAGGAAGGTTATTTTCACTGTCGTGAAAAAACCTACTCCTCGGCGCATGCGCCTGTGGGGTCTCCCGCTCCCCGCTTCTCCCGCAGGAGTCTCAGCCTTGCACGCAAATCAACAGGTATTAGTACTAAATTATCAACACTAAGCTTTAACACAGATTAAAAATAAAATAAAACTCTGACATTGGCCAGAGTAAATTAACCACATTCTTTATTTTAATCTAACCAGTTATAAAATGGTACTGTATTGCTTGAAGGTTCATTCTTTTGTGGTGTTTGTTGCGCATTTTTAGCTGGGGCTTTACGAAACTTTTTACTATACTCTCGTGCTTGGACGATAGTCTTCACACCGTTTTTCTTCCATTCAAAAAGAATTCGGTCTATATAACGGAAGTTAAGCTTTCCACTTAATACAGCTTCACGTAAGGCAGCTTTTATAATTTCTGCATCATAATGATCTTGATCAATCCAAATCGCTAACGTTTCACACTCTAACGGAGAAAGCGGGCGGCCAAACTCTTTCTCAAATATGTTGTAAAGCGACTTCTCATTAACTTCTAATTCCACTTTTTGTTGTTGATTACTTTCGTTCATCATAAAATAAATCATTTTTTCCCAAAGTGGCCTTAAAGAATAGCACTCATACTTGATTATGTTTTCATCCATCTGGTCTGTAATGGCTAAATAACCTTTTTTCAATAATTGTCGTAAATGCTCCATACATTGAGTTTCGTTAATTGTCATTTTTTCAGCAATTTCTTCAGGTGTAGGGAAAACAACACCCGCTTCAACATATGCATGTACATGAATAATAATCATTAATTCGGTTTCATTCAATCCGAGCTGTACGTAGTTGTTCAATAAATAATTCGGTATAGATAGGTTCCCTTCTTCTAGGAACTCGATAAAATGGTCTTTTTTCATTAACGGATAACACCTCTGAAGTAAGTATAGCAGAAATATGAGAGTGGTTGTAAGGAAAGTTTCTTCTGAAAATTCGCTAGGAAGAGTGGATGGCTGTGATGCAGTACCTTGGCTACGCTTTCTTCTTTTTTTAGAAAAAAACACCAGCCACTCATCCGTTTGTAAGTGGCCGGCAATTTATTAAGGATATAAACGATTTAATAGTCTTGGGAATGGAATAGATTCACGAACGTGTTCAATGCCGCTAATCCAAGCAACCGTACGTTCTAATCCTAATCCGAAACCAGAGTGTGGTACAGAACCATATTTACGAAGCTCTAAGTACCATCCATATGCATCTAGAGATAAACCATGCTTCTCTAAGTTCTCTTCTAATAGTTTATAGTCATGAATCCGCTCAGAACCACCAATAATTTCACCATAACCTTCAGGCGCAATTAAGTCTGCACATAACACAACATCATCACGATCTGGATGTGGCTGCATGTAGAAAGGTTTTAAGTCTTTAGGGTAGTGCGTAATAAATACTGGCTTATCATAGCTTTCCGCTATTGCCGTTTCATGTGGAGCACCGAAGTCGTCTCCCCATTTGATATCATCGTATCCTTTTTCGTTTAAGAACTTAATTGCATCATCGTATGAGATACGAGGGAATGGAGCTTGAATTTTCTCTAATTTAGAAACATCACGTTCTAATATACCTAGTTCTAATTTGCAATTTTTCACTACAGATTGAACGATATAAGAAACGTATTGTTCTTGTACTTCTAAGCTTTCTTCATGCTCATAAAACGCCATCTCTGGTTCAATCATCCAAAACTCAATTAAGTGACGACGAGTTTTCGATTTTTCCGCACGGAATGTTGGACCAAATGAGAATACTTTTCCTAGTGCCATAGCTGCCGCTTCCATGTAAAGCTGACCACTTTGGGATAAATATGCATCTTCATCAAAGTATTTCGTCGCAAATAGTTCCGTTGTTCCTTCAGGAGCACTTCCTGTTAAAATTGGCGGATCTACTTTTGTGAAGCCATTTGTATTGAAGAACTCATATGTAGCACGAATGATTTCGTTACGAATTTTCATTACAGCATGTTGCTTTTTAGAACGTAACCATAAGTGACGGTTGTCCATTAGGAATTCTGTTCCGTGATTTTTCGGTGTGATCGGATAATCAACTGCTTCATGGATTACTTTAACTCCTGTTACACCCATTTCGTATCCGAATGGAGATCTTTCGTCTTCACGGATAACTCCCGTTACGTAAATAGAAGATTCTTGTGTTACGGATTTTGCTGCTTGGAAAACTTCTTCTTCTACTTCTGCTTTTACTACAACCCCTTGGATGAAGCCTGTCCCATCTCGTAGTTGTAAGAAGGCGATTTTGCCGCTTGAACGTTTGTTGGCAATCCAAGCACCGATGGTAACTTCTTCGCCAACATGTTTATGTACTTCTGAAATTGTTGTTTTCACTTTATTGTTCCCTCCAACTATGTAAACATATCCATTATTATACTAGTGTAGTGGGTTGGACGCAATTCTTTTAAAGAAAGTACTTTGTTGTTTAATTAATTTTGCAAGTAAATTTTGCCCGTTTCTTTCCGCTGCAGGCAATTGCTTTCCGCGGGGAGCGCAGGGGAAGGGTTAATTTTCACTATCGTGAAAAAACCTACTCCTCGGCGTCCCGCCTGTGGGGTCTCACGTTTCGCTCTTCTTCCCGCAGGAGTCAATTTCCTTCCGCTCCAATCCACTCTAAATTTCAAATAATTCTAGCAATTACTCTAATAAAATAAACCATTAAAAGATATAAAACCCGCTAAACAGTGTTGGCGGGTTTAGTAAGGAGGTATTATCTTGTTGTCACTTTATTCATGTAAGCAGCAATTCGCTCTACTGCTTTTTCTAGTTGGTCTAATGATGTTGCGTATGAAAGTCTTACGTAGTCAGGAGTTCCGAAGCCTGAACCAGGAATTAAAGCCACTTTTTCTTCTTCTAACAATGCTTTTGCGAAAGTATCGACATCTTCAAAGCCAGCTATCTTTGCCGCTTCTAACGCGTGTGGATAAAGGTAAAATGCACCTTGTGGTTTTAGACAACGGAAGCCTGGAATTTGATTTAACTTTTCAAAAATAATGTTTAAACGTTGCTCAAATGCTTGGCGCATTTCTTCTACTGCATCTTGAGGCCCATCATATGCTGCAATAGTTGCGTATTGTGCAATAGATGTTGGGTTGGATGTACTGTGGCTTGCAAGGTTCGTCATTGCTTTAATAATAGTAGCATTTCCTGCAGCATAACCAATTCTCCATCCTGTCATTGAATGCGATTTTGATACCCCATTAATGATGATTGTTTGTTGACGTAAGTGTTCAGAAATTTGAGCAATCGATACATGTGTATTGCCATCATATAAAAGCTTTTCGTAAATTTCATCTGAAATAATTAAAATGTTATGCTCTAAACAAATTTGACCTAACGCTTCCAGCTCATCCTTCGAGTAAATCATACCAGTAGGATTACTTGGTGAGTTAATAATAACTGCCTTCGTTTTAGAAGTTATTGTCTGCTTTAGTTGTTCTGGTGTAATTTTAAACCCGTTCTCTTCCTTACCTTCTACATATACAGGCACACCTTCTGCTAGTTTCACTTGTTCAGGATAGCTAACCCAGTATGGCGTAGGGATGATTACTTCATCGCCTTCATCTAAAATAACTTGGAACAACGTATATAAAGCATGTTTTGCTCCAGAACATACGATAATTTCTGATGGCTTATACGTGATCCCTTGGTCCGTATTTAATTTTGAAATAATTGATTTCTTTAATGCTGGTAATCCACCTGATGGCGTATATTTTGTTAATCCTTCATCCATTGCTTTTTTGGCAGCATCTAAAATATGTTCTGGCGTATTAAAGTCAGGCTCCCCTGCTCCTAAACCGATTACGTCATGACCAGCATCTTTTAATTCTTTTGCTTTAGCCGTTATTTCTAAAGTTGTTGAAGGTGTTAACGTTGACACTCGCTTTGCTAAATTCATTACTAATCCTCCCTAAAAAGTTCATGAAATTACCGTTAGGTATTAAAAAGAAATCCTTTGGAAAAATTCCCCATCATCAAACTTAATATAATAAAAATGATATCGATCATCGGTATCTGTGAATTTCACTTCCCATAACGGAATGTTTTTTTCCATTGCAAGTGTGATGGATATTATTTTTTTAGGTGTTCGATTTGTATTTAAAAATTGAAGTACTTCTTCTTTTTTAATACCTTCAACGGCCTTTTTCATAAGAACTACTTCGTCTTCTTCGTTAAGCCATGCAATGAGTTGTTCATTGTTAGCGTTCGTCCCACTTACAATGTGGTATACATTCGTTCCATTATATACGTCTACAGCTTGTATTGTTTGGATTTCTGTCTTATTTTTTACAATCTCTCCAGCATATTCTTTTTCACTATTCAAAGGTGAAATGGTGGATTGATAAATAGAAATAACTTGCCATAAAAAAATTATAAGAGCTACTACAAGTATTATGATTATCCATTTTTTCATATTATCACTTCTTATGTACGGTATATTGTAAATACAGCTTTTTCTTTATTTTTTTCGTCTAGAGCGAGTCCAAACATTAAGTCTTGTCTTTTTAATGATTTATTTAATGCGTCCACGATCTTGTATAAGTCTGGAGAGTTTTGTACTGTGACGGTCGAAATAACTTCAATCTTACTTTCCATAATATCCTCCCAGGCATGATGTAATTATTGTAATTCATAAAGTGACATGAATCAGACCACAATATAATTACTGAATGACAAATAGCTTTCCAAAATCATTATACAGCTACTATTCAGTTTCGTACAATGTTCTTTGTAAAAGGTGCTTTTTTAGGCATCTAGAGCTCCTCTGTTTAGAACAACCTTAAATTCTGTAAAATTAATTTCCATAAAGGCATGAAGTTTCCAAAACAAATTTTGTCTCTTATCCCACACCTTTTTTGGCTTGCTACATACGTAGAGCAAGCCCTTTTTTTATTTTATTCTATTAACACCGCTGTTGATTTCCGCGCAAGTCTCCGCTTTTCGCGGGCGGGCCGGGAGCCTCCTCGGCTTCGCCTGTGGGGTCTCTTGCTCCCCGCTACTCCCGCAGGACAAGGAAGGCTTCCAAGCGATGCATCCACGAAGGAAATGCGTATGCATTTTCGAGGAGTCTACGACATGCGCTCCAATCAACAGCTGAATAGAATTCAAAACAAAAAAATATTCTTTTATAAATTGTTATGAACTTGTGTGTAATCTTTTTAGGCTTTCAATGGTAAGAGTGATGACTTGGTAGTCGTGTTCTTTAAGTTTGATGGATATGTTACCGGTTAATTTTGTTTGAATGATTTCAATCCATGTTTCGTGAAGTCTTTCTAATACATCAATCATGGATTCTTTACTTTCTTTTTTAAACAGAATTGCAATTTGTGGGTCTGATTCATTAAGAAAAGGTTGGGTTGTCCCATTTTTATTACCGAAATCCCCGACTTTTAAAATGTCGACCTCTTCTAAATGGTAATCAGCTACAATCTGATCTTCGACTTTTTTGTTCGCAGAAGTCATATAAAGTATAGATGTATCAAAATAAGAAAACAACAAATCCATTCCTTCATCACTTTCTGGCTCTACTTTTTCGTGTAAAACAGTTACCGAAAGACCTTTGGAAATTTCATACGTTTTTCCCGACTCCCACGTTTCAATTGGAGTATTAAGGGTTTTCACTGCGGACTCCATGCTGATTGGAGAGACAATTTTCCCCACTACCACTTCATCCAAAAGAGAAGAGACATTACTAACGTATTCTGGCTCCGTACTCGTCAAAATTAATGTACTAATATTATCGACACCATATAATTCAAGGTAATAATCTAATTCCTCTTTTGCCGCTTCAGAGCCAGTATTTATTAATATCGTTTCACCTTCATATGTTTGAATTAACGTACTTTCACCGTCCACTAAATCCAAAAATGTGAATGCAACTTCGTTTTGTTGTAACTTTAAATCGATTCTATTCACTTCAGCTGGAATTCCTGGGTTTGGAAAAAAACTAAAAGCTAAAAGAACTATGAAGAAAATGTTCATGAAATATCATCCATTCCTATATTGTAAACCGTTAGGATAGCATATCTAATAACGTGAAAAAGTTATTTTTCTCTATTTTTTCTTCGTTCATACATGCTAAAAACTTTTCCCCATATTTTTTCTCGATAATTCTTCTGTCTAAGATTATTAGTTGTTGTTGCTTACCTTCTTGGTAAAACGAATGCAACATCGTTTTAAATCGTAGCACAGCTATTGGCAGTGATACTTCTAAAAATGAGTTTTCGCCTTTTTGTTCTGATTCTTCGATTTTTGTCGCCATTAATGGTTCTTGAATAGCTTTAAAAGGAAGTCTAACAATCACTAATGTGTTCACATTTTCTTCTGAAAGTGTGATTTCTTCTATAAGTTGATTTGTCACGAAAATTATTGCTTTATCAAATCCGCTAGCTGCCTTCAATAATTTGTGTTTGGACCCAGTAAAACTACTTTGGCTTAACATGACGATGTCGTCCATTTGAAAGGAGGTTTTCATGTACTCATAAACCGCTTGTAGCATTTCTAAAGACGAAAACGACACGATCATTTTTCCGCTTGTCACCCAGGCAATTTCTCTTAAGTAAATCGCAACTGTTTCTTGAAATTCCTCTAACGTAACTTCCTGAATTAGTGGCATATCATCTGGAATAAACACTTCTAATTTTTTTGCTCCATCATTTACAGATAAGGTCGTTGGGAAAAAATCAGATAAACCTAGTTCTTCCATCACCATATTATAGTTTCCGTCCATGTGAAAGGCCGGCGATAACAGTACAACAGAGCTTTTTTGTTGGAAAAAGTTCGTTGCCAAAGTTTCAGAAATGGAAACTGGCATACGAATGAGTGCCGATGCATTTTTTGCCCCTTTTACTTCTACTTCCATCCAAGTTTGTTCACCCTGTTGTTCGCTAAATAATAAAGATTCCAAATCATCTTTACAATTCTTTAGCTGTAGAGCTAATAAATGCGCATTCTTGTCTTTTTCCACTTGAACATAGTGAATAACATCCAACAATCTCATTAGCAGTCTTTTCGCAGCTTCTAAAATAGAGTCCCATTCTTTCACAGGTTCGTTTTCGTATTGCAACTTGTAAATTAGCTTACTAGAATTCGATGTTTTCGTCGTTGTTCTTTTAAGCGCATAGTTTCTTAACATCGTAAATAGTTCATCTAGTTCTAATTTTGCTTCTTCTGTTACTTTAGAGCCTACCACTTTAGAAAGAAGATAACTTATTTGTACATAAGTTATCTGAATTCCTTTCATTTTTCTCAAGACATTCACAAATAAGTGTGATTCATCAATAATGTAATAATCGCTTGTTGCATTCATTGAATCTAGATGTATTTGTTTTGCCAATGATTCATGGTTTGTTATGATCATCAAAGAGTCTTCTTGTCGCTTTTGTGCCCGAACATAGAAAGACTCTTCGACTGTTTTATCTTTTTTGGTTTCATACTCACAGTTAATACTACCCCACAATAGTCTGCCACCTGAAGTAAGCGTTAATTCTTCCACATCTCCTGTCTCTGTTTCCGTTAACCAGACGAGCAGTTGAGCTTTTGTCAGGAGTGTATCGTAGTTACTGTCTCTTTCATGTAACAGCTTTGCAAATCTGCTTATATGTAAATAGTAACTCGGTTCTTTTTTAGAGCAGTAAGGTACATATGGTATATCATTCATTAATTTGGATAATCGTTTTTCTTTATCATAGGAAGATACACTTATGGTTACTTGTTTTTGGTTTTCTAACGCAAAACGTAACCCACTATGAACGTAGTCTTCCATACTTTTAAGTTTACTTGGCATTTCTATTAATGCGTGTTCTCGGTTAGAGAATAACGTGTCTATTGGTATATTTTTTTGCTCTTTTTCAATAAAAGTATAATCTGATCGAATGGATTGGATTGGCGAAAGTTTCTTTGTCGGTATATTATGTATTTCAATCCAGTCTCCAAATTGTATTCCCCTTTGTTCATGATCGAAAACAGCATACACATCACTTTTTAATTTTTTCGTTAATTTTCTAAGTTTTTGAATGGTCTTCTTTGGTAAATCATCTATTTTATCTAGTAATTTTAATAATATATGAGCTGTTACTTCCGCATCGCTATCAGCTCGGTGTGGATTTTCGTGCTGGACGTTAAATAACTCAGCTAAATCATTTAGTTTATAGCTAGGAGAAGTTGGTAGCAATATTCTCGCTAACTCAACAGTGTCAATAGCTTTCCCTTCAAATGGAGCTATGCCATTCTCTTCAAATTCATGTTGTAAAAAAGACAAGTCAAACGGAACATTGTGCGCAACAAAGGTAGCCCCTTCTAACATTTCGTTTACCATTGGAGCAATTTGGCTAAATGTTGGGGCATTGCTTACTATTTCATTGGATATGCCTGTTAATTGTTCAATAAAAGGTGGGATGGAACAGTTTGGGTTAACAAAGCTTGCGAACCGTTCTGTTATTTCACCATTTTCTATTAAAACAGCGCCAATTTGTATTATTTTATCATTTCTTTTTGGTGCGTTTCCTGTCGTTTCTAGATCGACGACTAAGTATCGCTGTTTCATTCAAACACCTCATAACTACCGCGCTAAACTATCTATATAGGATTACAGCTGTTGATGTTCGCTACAGGTACTCGCTTTCCGCGGGCCTGTCTAGGTCTTACGGCTAGCTCCTCGAGTCATAAGCCATGGTCTCGGGAGCCTCCTCGGCGCACGGCGCCTGCGGGGTCTCCCTTGTCACACTTCTCCCACGGGAGTCTCGTACCTGTAGCGAACATCAACATTAGTTCAAATACTAATCAAATAGTGTATATGTATTTAAAGACAATCTACACTGGCTCTATTACATTTATTATCAAAAAGCATTTATTTAAAAGTATCATACACACCGTGAGATTAAAAGCAGAATGAATAATTCGTCCTCTTCTTTAGGACTTTGTGAACTGATTCTATTCTATGCATATAGTATAGGTATTTCTTTTTGTATGCATACAAAAGCCCCCTTAGTATAGGGGGCGATTTTTGTTATGGGGTCATGACTGTTGCTCTTGGTTCTGTACCAATCATTTCGAGGATTTCGTTATACTCATTCATAACGGCTACTTTTGGCTCATGTGTTAGTACTTTTTCTTCCGCCATCATTGCATAAGAGATAACAATAATAACGTCGCCTTTTTGTACTAGTCTTGCTGCTGCACCGTTTACACAAAACTCGCCGCTTCCACGAACACCAGGGATGATGTACGTTTCAAAGCGTTGACCATTGTTGTTGTTTACAATTTGGACTTTCTCGTTTGGAACCATTCCAACCGCATCTAGGATGTCCGAATCTATTGTAATACTTCCTACGTAATCTAAATTGGATTCCGTCACTCTTGCTCTATGAATTTTTGCATTCATCATTGTACGAAACATATAGATACCTCCTCTTATGTTGAAAAAACGATATTATCTATTAAACGAGCATTTGAAAACTTTACGGCAATTGCCATTATCGCTGTTGAGTTGTTGTTTACATCTTGTAATTCTGGATAAGATAAAACCTCTATATATTCTAATGCACCTGACGTTTCTTTTTCAATCTTTTCTTTTATAAATTGTTTCACATTTTGGGTACTGTTACCATTTAGTACTAACTCTTTACCTTCTTGTAGCGTTTTATAGATAATTGGTGCTTCCAATCTTTCTTTTTCCGATAGGTATACATTTCGAGAACTTTTAGCAAGACCATCCTCTTCTCTTACCGTTGTCACCCTAACTATTTCAACAGGTACATTAAAATCTTCCACAAGTCCTTCGATTACAGCGACTTGTTGTGCATCTTTCATTCCAAAATAAGCCCTGTCTGCCATTACGATGTTAAATAGTTTTAACACTACTGTTACAACACCGTCGAAATGACCCGGTCTGTATTTTCCACAAAGTACGTCTGTTCTCTTTTCTACTAGGAGCTTTGTTGTACGTTCTTTCGGATACATTTCTTCTTTGGTAGGATAAAATAAATAGTCCACATGTTGTTCTTTGGCTAAGTTTTCATCTCTCTCCATGTCACGTGGATAAGCATCAAAGTCTTCATTAGGTCCAAATTGCAATGGATTTACAAAAATACTTAAGATGACAATATCATTTTCTTTTCTTGCTTGTTGTAACAGCTGAAGATGCCCTTCATGTAAAAATCCCATTGTAGGAACAAATCCAATTGTTTTTCCTTCTTTTTTAAAGTTTTGGCATTGCTCTTGTAACTCTTTGATATGATTAATGATCTTCATTAGTTCCTCCACCATATAAAGCTTTTACTGTTTCTTCTCTCATTGTAAAAGAGTGTTCTACCTGTGGGAAGTTTTCTTCTTTTACTTCTTTTACGTATTGAGTAAGGCCTTCTAATGCAGGATTTTGGATATTAGAAAACTGTTTTACAAATTTCGGAACACGATCAACACCATATGTTACTAAGTCATGAAACACTAGTACTTGACCATCTGTATTTGGTCCAGCTCCAATTCCTATAGTAGGTATCTTTAATTCTTTAGAAATTTGCTCTGCAAGTTGCATTGGAATGCATTCTAACACTACAGCAAGTGCACCTGCTTCTTCTACTTTTTTCGCATCAAGCATAATTTGCTTCGCACTTTCCATATCTTTTCCTTGTACTTTATATCCTCCAAGCACACCAACTGCTTGTGGTAATAAACCTAAGTGAGCGACAACCGGAACGCCAGCTTTTGTTAGCGCTTTAATATGAGGGATGACTTCGTCGCCACCTTCTAATTTAACGGCATTTGCTCCGCTTTCTTGGATAATTCTTTTTGCGTTGCGTAATGTATCTTCTATCGATAGGTGGTATGTCATGAATGGCATGTCTGTTACGACAAATGTAGATGTTGCGCCTCTTTTGACTGCTTTTGTATGGTGTATCATGTCTTCTATTGTTACGGGTACGGTTGATTCATAGCCTAAAACGACCATTCCTAAGGAGTCACCGACTAGGATAATGTCGACTTCTGCTTGTTGTGAAAGTTTTGCAGATGGGTAGTCGTATGCCGTTACCATGGCTATTTTTTCGTTGCTTTGTTTCATTTTGATTAGTTGTGTTGAGGTTTTCATTTGGTTTTCCTCCCCTTTGAGCCAACCACCGATTAGTTGAGAACGACTTTTTTATAAAGGTGTTTCGCGAATAATTTAGATTGGTTTTTCAATCCGTTGACTTCCGCTCCAGGCACTCGCTTTCCGCGGGGAGGGATGCGAGCCTCCTCGGCTTCGCCTGTGGGGTCTCGCACTTCCCTCTACTTCACGCAGGAGTCGAGTGCCTTACGCTTCAGTCAACTAAGATTGTATAAAACTACATCCTCTACAATCATCCATCGTTCAAAAACACCTAATCCTAAATATAAAAACCCTTCTTTCTGCCAATGGAGAAAGAAGGGTGTTAGTTAACGATAAGAATGAAAGTGGTGCGTATTCATTTCTTACTGTCCCCGTCGCCATCGGATCAAGGCAGAACTCTTTAGTTTTTTTGTTTCTAGTGTTCGTGGTGCAGTTCAGAATGATACCGCCCATTTACCATCATTATAAGAAATATTCGAAAAAGAATCCATTCTTTTTTTCTTTTACTTTTTAAACTCCGCTGTTGATTTTCGCGCAAGTCTTCGCTTTCCGCGGGCGGTAAAAAGGAAGGTTATTTTCCACTGTCGTGAAAAAACCTACTCCTCGGCTTCGCCTGTGGGGTCTCCAGTCCCCTGATTCTCCCGCAGGAGTCTCCGGCTTGCGCGAAAATCAACTGCTAGAATGGATACAAAATCTAGAATATCCTTAACATTTCTTTTATTAGAAATAAAATTTAAATTTACTTACTCAATTCAATATCAGCAGAATGGATGTATGTTATGTTTCCATCTTCTTGTTCTAGTATTAGCACGCCGTCGTCGGTTATTCCTTGTGCAGTTCCTTCTAATGTTCCAGTAATCGTTCGTGCAATTATCTTTTTTCCGATACTTACTGCATAGGATTCCCATAATAGTTTGATTGGTAAGAAACCATGTTTTAAGTAGTTAAGGTATAGTTGTTCCATTTTCGTTAAAAATACTTGTATTAGTTCTGCTCGGTTAACGTCTTCTCCGCTTTCCATTTTTAGCGATGTAGCAATAGACTGTAATTCTTCAGGATAGTGTTCTTTTTCTTGATTCACATTTATCCCTATACCGATAATAACAGAATTAATTTTATCTGTTTCTGCTTGCATTTCCGTTAAAATTCCTACAAGCTTTTTGCCGTTAACTAATATATCGTTTGGCCACTTGATAGAAGGCTGAACAGTTGTTACCTCTTCGATTGCTTGAACAATCGCTACAGCCGTTAATAAAGTTAGTTGAGGTGCTCTTGGTGGTGGTAAATTCGGACGTAAAATTAAACTCATCCATACCCCAGTATATTTAGGAGAATGCCAGCCACGATTTAGCCTTCCTCGTCCTTCTGTTTGTTCTTCTGCGACAACTAACGTTCCTTCTTCCGCTCCATTATATGCAAGTTGATGCGCAATTTTTTGTGTGCTTGTCACAGATTCTTCAAAATGTATGGTAGATCCTAGCGTTGTTGTTTTTAAACCTAGTTGTATTTCATTGCTACTAATTTTATTTGGGATTTTCATGATGCGATATCCTTTTCTTCTAACAGCTTCTAGTTCGTAACCTTCGTGACGCAAATCTTCTACATGCTTCCACACCGCGGTTCTTGAACAACCTAATTCTTCACTAATTTTTTGACCTGAAACAAATTCTCCATCAGCATCCGTAAACATCATAAGTAATTTTTTTCTTATATCTGTTTGCAATTTTCTACCCACTCCTTGAGTGTTTCAGAACGATTCTCTAATTCACCTATAATAATTTTTCTTTCTAATTCCTCTAAAACTTCTTTCACCCAACTCCCACGTTTTTTATGAACGATTTGAAGTATATCATTACCATTTAGAGCTAAGTCGTGCTTACTCTTTATCGGTAGTAGGCTGTACATTTCTAATAGGTCCTTAGAAAGACTTGATTGATTACGCATGATGGAATATATTCTCTCGCTTTCTAGTGCCGTATCGATCCCTGCTTTATATAATAAAAGGTTTGTCCAATTACTTTTTTCAAGCTCATTCAAACAGTTCGTATTATTAACTACTTGTTGAATAATTTTACTAGGCAGCTTCCATGACGATAAAAATGCTTTCACATCTTGTACCTTTAATGAAACTACCACCGCTGTCCAGATTACAGAATCAGACGTTAGTTCATGTAAAGGTAACCTAGACATCTCTAAAATTTCCTTATCTACTTTCTCCAAATGAGGTAAAAACAAATAAAGTTTTGTCTCTATCATATATTGAAGAGCCTTTTCGGAATTTTTTCCTCTTAGTAATTTAAGAAATTCGATTGTTTTTCTCTCCACCGAAACGGAGGCCAATCTTTCGGCATACTCCTTCATTGCCTGTAATGTAGCAGGAGCAATGTCAAACCCGAGCTGACTCGAGAACCGGACTGCCCTCATCATTCTAAGTGCATCTTCATTAAATCGTTCTTTCGCCTCACCGACAGTTCTTATCAGCTTGTTTTCTATATCCACTTGGCCACCGAAAGGATCAACAATTTCACCATCTATAGACATCGCCATTGCGTTTATCGTAAAATCACGTCTCCGCAAGTCTTCTTCTAATGAGGTTACAAATACTACTTCATCCGGTCTACGATTATCCGAATACGTTCCCTCTGTACGATAAGTAGTGATTTCGTACATTTCAGCCCCATTTGTTACAACGATAATCGTACCATGTTGTGCACCAACATCTACTGTTTTTGGAAAAATAGAGATAATCTCGTCAGGTGTAGCCGATGTGGCAATGTCAATATCATGGATATGTCTATTCATTACGGTGTCTCGTACAGATCCACCAACAAAATAAGCTTCAAACCCATGATTATGTAATTGTTTCATAATTGGCGTTGCTTTAAAAAACAATGGATCCATCGTATTCACCTCTAACATGATACAGGATTGCGTACAGTTATTTTTGTATTAGCTTTGCATAAAGCGATTCATAATGCTCCACCACTATATGGGAACTAAAATGACTTTTCACTCTTTGAATGGCATTATCAGAAAAACTTCTATGTAACGCTTCATTTGATAATAGTTGTATTGCTTTATCTGCGATATCTTCCACGTTCCCTAAACTACAAAGATAACCTGTTTCACCATGTTCAATTACTTCAGGTATTCCCCCGATAGTAGTACCGATACATGGCACACCACAAGCCATCGCTTCTAGTAAGACAAGCCCAAAACTTTCTTTTTCAGAAAGTAATAACTTTAGATCGCTTATAGAATAAAGCTCCTCTACACCATCTTGTTTACCTAAAAATAAAACATGCTTTTCTAATCCTAAGCTTTTTACTAGCTTACAAACGACGGAAATTTCTGGACCATCTCCAACAAGAAGGAGTTTACTTTTCACCTTCTTTTGAATTCGTTCAAAACTTTTGATTACATCTTCGACACGTTTTACTTTACGGAAGTTGGAAACGTGAATAATGACTTTTTCATCTTCTTCAATTCCATATTGTTGCTTTAACTCTAAGTTGTCATGTTTATAGTAAACCCGCTCATCAATAAAGTTGTATACTGTTTCGATTTCTTTTTCTGGTTGAAGTAATTCGTACGTTTCTTCCACTAAAGAATGAGATACAGCTGTTACGATGTCTGAGCCTTCTATTCCGAATTTAACCATATTACTTAAGGAAGGGTCGTAACCTAAAACGGTTATGTCGGTTCCATGTAGGGTTGTTACTATTTTCAATTGATCGTTTGTCATTTTTTTCGCTAAATAAGCAGAAATGGCATGCGGGATTGCATAATGAACGTGGAGAATATCCAATTGTTCTCTTTGAGCGATTTCGGCCATTTTACTAGCAAGTGCTAAGTCATATGGTGGGTATTGAAACACCGAATATTGATTCACTTGTACTTCATGATAATAAATGTTGCTATATACTCTGTTCAGGCGAAATGGCATGCTCGATGATATAAAGTGAATCTCGTGTCCTTTTTCCGCTAACAGTTTTCCTAACTCCGTTGCAATAACACCTGATCCGCCAACCGACGGATAACATGTTATACCTATCTTTAGTTTCAAGTGTTATGCACCTCCTAATAAATCGTCCTCTAGTATGAGTGGCTCTTTTGCAAAAAAACCTTCTGCATAGTCACAGCCACATTCCGTACCGAACAACTTTTCTCTATCGATTACTCTTTGTATGTAGTTATTTGTTAGAGGTGTAGCTACACTACCCTCCGTTAGGATAAATTGACTCTCATATGCTTGTAGTGCTTCTTTTTTGATATGTATAAACTCGCTTATGTTTATGTAAAAATCAGGTTTATGAAGACCGTTAATCATGTAAAAATAAAGCTTGGAAACGTTATGTGGCTGCATGTTACTTTCTTCATCGAACTTTCGTATTTTTGCAGAAAATAATACCTCTTCCACGAGTTTTGCGCAATTTCCATGGTCAGGGTGTCTGTCAATTGAATAGGGAACGAATACTACTTTCGGTTTATATGTACGAATAACTCGACTTATCACCTTTATGTTTTCATCCGATATGTATAATCCTCTGTCTGGTAAGGATAATTGAATCAGTTCGTGAACATTTAACGTTTGTGCTGCTTTTTTCGCTTCTAGTTGACGATTTTCTTTCGTGCCATTGGAAGAGAGTTCTGCATACGTCAAATTACATATGCCTATTTTGTTGCCTTTTTGCACATATTTCGCAATGGTCCCACCCATACCGATTTCTACGTCGTCTGGGTGGGCACCAAATGCTAGAATATCTAAACTTGTCATTGCTGTTCCTCTTTTTCGTGGACAATCGTTCTCCATGTAAAATCACCGCGCTTTAATCCACGAATTAAGATTTCCGCAGTTCCCATATTCGTAGCAAGCGGGATAGCGTAAACGTCACATAAACGAAGCAATGCCGTTACATCTGGCTCGTGCGGTTGAGCTGTTAACGGGTCACGGAAGAAAATAACCAAATCCATTTTATTTTGTGCAATAAGCGCACCGATTTCTTGATCTCCACCTAATGGACCTGAACGAAAGCGATGAAGATGTAAGCCTGTTGCTTCAGCAATTTTCATGCCTGTTGTGCCAGTTGCGAAAAGTTCATGCTCTTCTAAAATAGTGCTATATGCTGTGGCAAATTGAATCATATCTGGTTTTTTTTGATCATGAGCGATTAAGGCAATTTTCATACTAATCTCTCCCCCTTTAATATTCTACTCGATAATATTTTCTAATCCGTAAACCAATATATCTAGGTCCATAATTTTTTCTACACACAATTTAACTCCTGACATGAATGAAGCTCTATTGTAAGAGTCATGTCGGATTGTAAGGGACTGACCTTCCCCTCCAAACATTACTTCTTGGTGTGCTACTAAGCCTGGTAAGCGCACACTATGGATGTGTATTCCATCTTTCGTAGAAGCTCCGCGTGCTCCCTGCATCGTTTCCACTTCTTCAGGATGGCCTTGTTTTTTCGGCTCGCGCGTTTTCGAAATTAGTTCTGCTGTTTTGATTGCTGTTCCTGATGGTGCATCTAATTTTCTGTCATGATGCAATTCCATGATTTCCACATCAGAGAAATGTTTTGCTGCCATTTGTGCAAATTTCATCATTAAAATGGCTCCAACGGCAAAGTTCGGTGCAATGATAACGCCTAGTTGCTTTTCTTCTGCCGTTTTTGCTAACTCATCTAGTTCTTCTTCATTAAATCCAGTCGTACCTACCACTGGACGAACTCCGTATTGTAAGGCAAGCTCTGTATGAAGGCGACCAATTTCAGGGGTTGTTAAATCAATTAATACGTCCGCATTTGTAGATTGAAAACATTCATGTGCATCTGTGTAGATAGTTCCATTTAGTGAGTCGTGGAAACCGTCTAGTTCTGATAATTTTTTTCCGTTATGTACTCGATCGATACAACCTACTAATTCAAAATGTTCTGTATTGGCAATTAAGTTGGCAGCTTCTTTTCCCATTCTGCCTCGTGGTCCTGCAAGGATAATTTTAATTGTTTTCATTAAGTTTGTTCCCTCCATCAATTCTTGTCCAACGATCTTTATCTCTTGTATTGAATTTATGCATCACACGGTCATGCGCTTCTTGTAAATCTATATTTAATGAGTTGGCAAAACAAATTAAGACAAATAATAAGTCTCCCATCTCTTCTTCTATTGTATTTTCTTTTTCTGTTGCTTTTTTCGGTTTCTCTCCGTGGTAGTGGTTCACTTCACGCGCAAGTTCGCCTAGTTCTTCCGTCATTCTTGCCATCATGGCTAGTGGAGAAAAGTATCCTTCTTTAAATTGAGATATGTATTGATCAACTTCTTGTTGCATCTGTTCCATCGTTTTCTTTTCCAAAAAGACTCACCTCTTTTTCATGTTAGCTAAGATTGACCGATTTGACAAATATTTAATATGAAAATAGCCCATTTACTTCTTAATTGGAGATACTTTATAATGGAGAAGTTGTTTTAATTAAAGGCTCATTTTAAGACCGCTGTTGATTTTTGCGCAAGTCTCTGCTTTCCGCAGGCGTGGCTGGAGCCTCCTCGGCTTCGCCTGTGGGGTCTCCAGTCCCCCGCTACTCCCGCAGGAGTCTCCGACTTGCGCAAAAATCAACCGCTAGATAGTTATCAAAAAACAATACTAACCTTAAAAGAGCCAAATTAAATTTAAAATTGGATATAGTATGGATCTGGCTTATTTTAGTCATTTAATTAGGAGGAAATTATGTTTAATGGGTTAAAGTTAGTTAATATTTTTTACATTCTTTTAGGGTCGGCAATTTTTGCATATGGACTAGTAAACTTTAATATGCAAAATAATCTAGCAGAAGGTGGCTTTACTGGAATCACTTTATTGTTATATTTTATGTTTGATTTAGACCCTTCTTATACGAACTTAATTTTAAACATTCCAATCTTCTTTATCGGTTGGAAGTTGTTAGGGAAGAACACATTTATTTATACCATTATTGGTACTGTCAGCTTGTCGGTATTTTTATGGATCATTCAACGTTTACCAATGATTATGTTCCCTCCGCTTATGGATGATTTAACATTGGCTGCATTGTTCGCAGGTGTTTCTATCGGTGTAGGGCTTGGAATTATATTTAGATACGGTGGTACAACTGGTGGCGTAGATATTATTGCCCGACTTGCACATAAATACATTGGTTGGAGCATGGGAAAAACGATGTTTATGTTCGATGCGGTTGTCATTGCATTTTCTATCTTAATGTATTTGTCTTATCGTGAAGGGATGTATACATTGGTTGCTGTGTTTGTTGCTGCTAGGGTTATTGATTTTATGCAAGAAGGTGCTTATGCTGCAAAAGGTGCAACGATTATTTCGGATAAGAATGAAGAAATTGCCGGTAAGATTTTGAAAGAAATGGACCGTGGGGCAACTATATTACGTGGACAAGGTACGTTTACGAAAGAAGATAGGAATGTCTTGTATTGTGTAGTGGCGAAAAATGAGATTGTAAAGTTAAAAAATGTCATTACGTCTGTTGATCCTCATGCGTTTGTAGCAGTTAGTGATGTGCATGATGTGTTAGGTGAAGGTTTTACGCTGGATGAGAATAAGAATCCAGTGGAGAGGTAATTTATATGGAGCTGGTTGCCTTTTATGGGTGAGCGGTTCCTTTTTTATAGTTTTAGGCCTGGCTATCGGTACTTTTTGATGGGCTATGGATACTTTTTCTATTCTAATAGGTACTTTTTTACTTTCTATAGATACTTTTTGGACCTCTATCTATACTTTTTACTTCTATCGGTACTTTGGGTTGGGCTATGGATACTTTTTCTATTCTAATAGGTACTTTTCGACTTTCTATAGATACTTTTCGGACCTCTATCTGTACTTTTTACTTCTATCGGTACTTTTTGATTGGCTATGGATACTTTTTCTACTCTAATAGGTACTTTTTTACTTTCTATAGATACTTTTTGGACCTCTATCTATACTTTTTACTTCTATCGGTACTTTTTGATTGGCTATGGATACTTTTTCTACTCTAATAGGTACTTTTTTACTTTCTATAGATACTTTTTGGACCTCTATCTATACTTTTTACTTCTATCGGTACTTTGGGTTGGCTATGGATACTTTTTTCTACTCCAATGGATACTTTTTTACTTTCTATAGATACTTTTTGGACCTCTATCTATACTTTTTACTTCTATCGGTACTTTTTGATTGGCTATGGATACTTTTTCTACTCTAATAGGTACTTTTTTACTTTCTATAGATACTTTTTGAACATCCAATCTATCCATTCTTTCCTATTAGATGAGCCATCAGACTTTATTATAATACAAAAATTAAAAACCACCCCTTAGATCTCATCTAAAGAGTGGTTCCCCATTAATTCCTATTATTCAAATACATTAAAATAAATCTCGTTAACTCCAGTACCGCTACTGCGGCAGCTGCAACGTACGTTAGTGCTGCTGCGTTCAACACTTTCTTTGTATGTCGTTCCTCGTTATTTGCAATCATTCCTAGTGACACCATTTGATTCATCGCTCGATTTGAAGCGTTGAATTCAACTGGTAATGTAACGACTTGAAACAACACTGCTGCGGCCATGAACAAGATTCCTAAGAAAACGAAGTTCATGGAGCCAAGTAAAAATCCACCGATAATTAAAAAGTAACTAAAATTCGAACCTAAACTAGCTACTGGTACTAGTGCATGTCGAATCCTTAAAAATGAGTAATTTTCTGCATCTTGAATAGCATGACCTACTTCATGAGCTGCAACCGCTGCACCTGCAACGGAATTACCATGATAATTGTGTGATGACAAGCGAACCACTTTTGAACGCGGGTCATAGTGATCTGTTAGGACCCCTTTTGTTTCTTCAATTCGAACATCATGAAGTCCATTATCATTTAAAATTCTTCTTGCAACTTCTGCTCCAGACATTCCAGATGAAGTAGCTACTTTGGAATATTTGTTATACGCTCCCTTTACTCTTGATTGAGCCCACATTGGTACGATAAGGAGAATGGCAAAGTAAATGAGATACATCGTCATGGAATCATCTCCTTTAAAAGAATGACATGTTTTCTTATGAAAATATTACTTCGTCCTTTTTAGTGTTGTCAATCTTTAAGCTTTTTACGCTCTGGACTTTTTTTACGATCCGCTGCGTACTTTCTAATCGCAACATATGCTAATGTCACGATGATAAAACTGCCAGTACTTAACATTACCCAAATTAAATTAGGATCTGTATCATCTTCTTTTAAGTTTTCAAATAATTTTCTAAAATCTTGTTCCACACTTTCAAGGTACGTTGAATTATAAGAGCGGAACAGTTCATCCCTATTTTCATCTAAAAACTGTATATGTGCATCAACTGTCATGACGTTTTCATACTTTGCATCAATAATTAAACTAGGTTGAATGAGGTGAAGTGAGTCACGCAATTTGGACAATGAGTCGCGATATAAATCACTATCTTTCAGTTCAATGGAATCTTTTAAATGTTGAAAAGTAGAAATAATCGGCTGTTGCATTTCTACCCATAACGGCTGGTGATTTGAAGTCATTGCATCTACAACAAGTCGTAATCGAATCATGCTCTTTACCTTCTCATCATGTGAAAGCTCCACATTGTTTACAGCAACAAGTGCATCTTGGTGCACCATTGTAATCGTACGTACTTGATCCATTGGAACGGTTCGCTGATGGATCACTGCTGTTGTAAATTCATCAGAAAAAATCTCTAATAAATTGTTTGCCTCGAGGTAACGTTCTTGACGGGTAAGTTGTAATATATTTTCTGTTAACTCGTTTAATTGAAGTTGGTGTGTTGACTGTTTTATTGTTTGTTGTGCAAAAATAATGGTTGGTATCGTAAAAATACATAGTATAAAAATAATAGCTATTCTAGACTTCATCCTTGTCCCTCCTAAGCAATCTAATAAAGCATATGATTGGTGGGACAAGGATAGAACATTATTTGATAGACAACTTTAACCTGTCATCTCTTAATACAAAGTAATAGGCAATCGCAATACAAAAGATACTTAACCAAAAAGTAAAGTAGCCGATTTCTGCCATGTATTTCGTTAAACTACCATACCATGGCATCATTTTAAATACGTAATCGATCACATCATTATGTAGAGTCCACACACCCGCAACAATTAGGTGCCACTTATTAAAACGGTAATAAGGACTATAGAGTACACCTTGTACAGCCATTGCGCCATGAGAAAAAATCAACATGTATCCTTCAATAGGTAGATAGCCAGTCTCCATTAGCGTCAGTATGTTCATAACAACTGCCCAAACACCATATTTCACTAATGTAACAATGGCTAAAGCCTCGAATAATTTAAAACTACGCCCTAAAATAAAGCCAAGCAATACAATACAAAAGAAAAGACTGGCTGTTGGACTGTCTGGAACAAATATTAAGAAAATTGGTGGTGTTTCTATTAATTGAACTTTATACCAAATGTACCCATATATCGTTCCGAGCAAATTTATAAGAAACACAATCCAAAGCATTGTTTTTGTTTTTAATAAATGAAGAAACCACAATAGCATAATATATCCTCTCTTCTAAAAAGGGTTACCTTTTCATTATGGCTGTTTTAATTTTCTGATAAACAATAATAAGAAAAAAACTGGCTAAAAAATAGCCAGTTTACTCTAATTCTGCAGCAAGTTCGTTCATTTCTACTAAATATTCAGCAAGGATTTCAAGTTCTTCATCTGTACCTTGGAATAATCCAGCAGCCATGGTTTTGATACCGTTTAACGCGATATCTTTATAGTCTTCTGCAGTATATTGAGGATTGTCAAGTAACGAAGGTGCAAGACCTGGGTTACCTTGAAGGTTGTTAGCGTGACAACCTAAGCATGATGCAGCGTAGATTTGATATCCTTCTGCTTCTTCATCAATCTCAATTGCTACCTCTTCACGGATGGCACCTTGTTCTTTAGCAGCTTCCCAGTCGTGGCTTACTACTGATTGCCATGTTAAGAAGAAGATAGATGCGATAGCTAATAACATCAAACCAGTTGCAATTGGACGTTTTGAAGGTCGGCGCTCCGGCCCACGATCTAAGAATGGAGCAAATAGTAATGCACCAAATGCTAATCCAGGCATAACAATAGCACCAATAATTGTATAAGGTCCAGCCGCATACTGATATTTTAGTAGTTCATATAAGAATAAGAAGTACCAGTCAGGCACAGGAATATAAGCTGTATCTGTTGGGTCTGCTATACGCTGTAGTGGCGGTTCGTGAGCGATTGTTAAACTTAAGAAACCGATTAAGAATACTGCTCCTACCATCCACTCTTTTAATAGGAAGTTAGGCCAAAACGCTTCTGTTTTGCCTGGATACTCCGAGTAATCTTTCGGAATATTCGGCTTTCTCTCTGCAGGAACTCGAGAGTCACCGACGAATTTCATACCTTTCCCTCTATGCATACATATCCCCCTCCTTTTTTGTATGATTTATTTCTTATAGTGGACCTGAAATTCCTTGTTTACGGATCATAACAAAGTGAGCTCCCATTAGTCCGAAAAGAGCTGCTGGTAAGAAGAATACGTGAATTGCGAAGAAACGAGTTAACGTTTGAGCACCAACAATGTCAGGGTGTCCTGCAAGCAATGTTTTAGCCGCAGTACCGATAATTGGAGTTGCCTCTGCAATTTGTAAACCTACCTTTGTTGCGAATAATGCTTTCATATCCCAAGGTAATAAGTAACCTGTGAAACCTAAACCTAACATTACGAAGAAGATAAGTACTCCAACTACCCAGTTAAGTTCACGCGGCTTTTTATAAGCACCTTGGAAGAACACGCGTAGTGTATGTAGAAACATCATTACGATAACTAAACTAGCTCCCCAGTGGTGCATACCGCGTACGATTTGACCGAACGCTACTTCGTTTTGTAAGTAATATACAGATTCCCAAGCGTTTTTAATATCTGGAACGTAGTACATTGTTAGGAACATACCAGATAAAACTTGGATTACTGTTACGAAGAATGTTAATCCACCGAAACAGTATACAAATGCTGAAAAATGATGTGCTGGGTTAACATGTTCTGGAACCTCATGGTCAGCAATATCACGCCACATTGGCGTAATATCTAAACGTTCATCAACCCAATCATAAATTTTATTTAGCAAAGATTACGCCTCCCTTCAGTTTCGTGGTCTTGCTTTACCTAAGTAAAGTGTTCCATCTTGTACTTCATGCTCATATACATCTAGAGGTGCGATTGGGGCAGTGCCCGGCACGTTAACACCATCTTTGTAATATAAACCGTAGTGACATGGACAGAAGAACATTTCAGGGTTAGATGGGTCCGAGTTCCAGTTGACCGTACAACCTAAATGTTTACATACAGGTGATAATGCAATGATGTTTCCGTTATCATCTTTATACACCCAAGCAGCTAATGGTACTTCTGATTCATACCAAGCGTCAACTTGGTTTACTTTAAAGTCAAAGCGTTGTGGTTCATTCGTGATTTCGTCTACGCTAACAACTGGTACCATGTCTGATTCGCCACCAGCTTTTAATACTGGGTCGATTGCAAAACGTACCATCGGTATTAACATACCCGCAGCCATGAATCCACCTACACCAGTTAAAGTATAGTTCAAGAATTGACGTCTAGATACTCGATGATTTTTCTCGCTCATTTGTTTTTCCCCCCTCTATAGAAAAAACTACGTCCAAACGGACAGTCAGTTAGATAACACATAGAAAACTAGGACATACTCATGATATATCAATCTTCGTTGAAGGTCAATAATTCATTGCATAGAAAAGATGACTTTGATGTGACTCTTTTAACTTCTTATTATTAAAATCTAATAATTGTTGAAAAATATTCATAATTTGTTCATATTTATATTTTTTCTTTGTAATTTACCGCTGATGATTGTAGCGCAAGTCTTCGCTTTCCGCGGGCGTAAAAAGGAAGGTTATTTTCACTATCGTGAAAAAACCTACTCCTCATTGCTATGCGCCTGCGGGGTCTCACTTGACGCACTTTTCCCGCTGGAGTCTCGTGCCTCGTGCTATCATCAACTATATTAGTATTAATTATTTAATGAGTATTACTAACAGATAAAAACACAAATATTTCACTGCCATTTTTGGATGAAGATTGGTAGGAGTTGGTTCATTTGGTCTGTTATTATTTTTTGTTTGTATTTTTCTTCCATGTCTTCTAGTGGAATGGATGGAAGCCACATTAGTTTTGCTTCGGTTATCTCTGATGCTACTTGTTGCCAGAAGTTGTCTGATGTAAGTAGGAAGACGTGCTTGATGTCGCTCTCTAGTAAATGTGTCACATATTCATTAATTGCTGCGACGTTTTTTTGTTGGTCGGTGGCTGATAAGTATGTATACGATGGCAAGAGAATTATTCTGCCTTTAAATTGACGCTCGAGTTCGTTACTTAAGATGTTTATGTATTCTCCTAGTGCAGCCGTTTGTTTTACATTAGTTGAAAAATTAATTGGGATTAATGGAATGACAACTGTGTCTATGTATTCTTTTGATTGCTCGAAAACGGTTATGTCTTTACTAGTCCATTTCATGTTGAATCAGTCCTTTCTGAGGTTCACCTCTCATAGATGAGTATATGAAAACATAAAGGGAATGGCAAGGGTGAAGCATATGGTATATAGGTTAGTTCTTCTCTCTGAGGATTGGAGAAATTCTAATTTCTATTATGAGGACCACCATTTACTCTTGACGACTTCGAGTTGTTCCTCATTCGTCTGGTGACGGCCATCTTCAGTTCTCGTCAGCTTCGAGTTGGTCCTCATTCGCCTTAAAAATATAGCTATGTTAAAGCTTAGTGTTGATAATTTAGTACTTATACCCTGTTGATTTGCGTGCAAGGCTTCGCTTTCCGCGGGCGGGCCGGGAGCCTCCTCGGCGCATGCGCCTGTGGGGTCTCCCGCTCCCCGCTTCTCCCGCAGGAGTCTCAGCCTTGCACGCAAATCAACAACGAACTTTAACACAGCCAAAAAAATAAAAGAACCCTACGCTTCCCATCACGTAAGGTTCTTACCTATCAAAAAGTTAATTTAATCTTCGCAAGTGCTCTGTTAGAGATTTAAATGCCGTTTTATCTTGTTTGTCTAACGCCTCATCGATCATTTTCATTAGTTTTTCTTTTTGGAAAGTGAAGATGGATTGCTCTAAAAACTTTTCTGCCAGAATACGGTCTTTTTCGTTACTTTGATTATTTTTTGGCATGAAAGGATTATCTTCTAATACAGCCGCATATTGCGGGGAGTGATAAACAGATTTGAAGTTAAGTTGAATGTAGATATCTTCATCTCTATTAAGGCGAATATCATGGAATGATTTCTCTGCATCTGTCGTCATGACATTTTGTTTATAAAAGCGAAACGGAACTTCTTCGACACAATGAGTAGACATGACAATCCCTCTAGGACAAAATTGCGCCTGTTCGACGAAATGCACTTTTTTCATTAATTGATCATGACTCATTAAATAATTTAAAATCCATACACATTCTCTTCTTTTTAGCTGATAATTGCCTAAAAACCACCGAATGAAGTCCTTCTTCTCGTTGACAGAAACAGGGGTAGCCATTTAGATTGTCCCTCCTCTGCGATTTTAGTTAGCTTTACCCTGGAAATGGACAACCATTTAATCGAATAAAGCCTAATCGTTCATCCTTGCATAAATGTCTAATAGTTCTGTATTTGTAGGGTCGTGTTGTAATAACGTTTCAAATAAAGGCTTTGCTTCTTGTAATCTACCTTCTTCATAAAGGAAAAATGCATAATCATGAAGGAAGCTTATGTCATCTTTATAAGAAGTATATGCTTGACGGTAGTGATTTAATGCATCAGAATATTGCTCTAATCCTTCTTTTGCACGTGCTAAATCCCAATCAAATCGAGGGTCATATTCTCCAAACTTTTCAAGCTCTTGAATACACTCTACAACATCTTCAAATCTTTCTACTTGTAAAAACAATTTAGTAAGTGTGGTTGCTGCTTCGACGTAGCCAGGATCTAAGGCAATTGCTTCTCGTAAAAGTCGTTCCGCTTCTTCCACATGATTTAATTTTAATGCCATTTTCGCAGCATAAAGTTGTAGTTCTTTATTATATTCGTTAACCCCTAACCCTTCTTTTGCCGTACGTAAGCTATCTTCTAATGCGCCTTCATGTTCATAAGCTTTTGCTAAGTAAAGGTATAACGAAGCATATTCAAAATCAATTTGTTTTACCTCGTTTAGTTTTTCGATAGCCGTTTTATAATATCCTGCTTGAAAGGCCGTAAAGCCATACTGAAACAGTGTGTCAATGTTCAACTCTTTTTGCAGTGCTTTGTCGTAAAAAGGCAGTGCTTCTTCAAAGTTTCCAGTACCACTATAACACTCCGCAATCCTTACATCTAAAGGAAATTCTACGATTTCAGAAGAGTCTTTTGCCCCTTGGAACAATGGCAATGCTCGTCTATAATCTCCTTGCGATAAGTACAATTCACCGAGAGCGATGTCGATAATCGGTTCATTTTGTAGTATTGTTTTTGCTTCTAAAAGTTTTCTTTCACTAACTTCAAACAACCCTTGTGACTGATAAAGGTCTGCAAGTAACATTAAGCTTTGTGGGTATGCCTCATCTTTTGCATCCAAATTTTCTAGTAATTCAATGGCATCATCTTCTTCATCAAGGTCGATGTGAACCTCTGCAAGTGACACGATTAGCTCACTTTCATTTGGATAGAGGTAAAGCAGCTCCATTAAAACACTTTTCGCTTCGTTCACAAGTCCAAGCTGCATGTAATACTGGGCAATATTATATTTTTCATCATCTGTAAAAGATGATTGATTTTCTTTAATTAATGCAAGGCCTTCTTCGCTATTCCCTTCCATAATTAGATGGATAGCTTTATCTAACACTTTGTTTGTCACAATCAACCTTCTCCTTTGATCTATTCACTCTAATTGAAAATGTCCTGGTACGGTAACCTTACATTCATTACCAAAACCAGGTCGAAAATAAACATCTTGACTTACTTTCACTATTTTCCCTCGGTGAACAGTAATTTCTGGGCTATGAATATGATAATCCAAGTCAGAAGCAGTTTCAATTATACTGCCTTCTGGACAGATATATAGATTATAACTAACTTCGCCACCGATGCGGATATCTCCTTTACTTGGATAAATTCCTAATTTCATTAATAAGTCTAATTTTAATGGGAAGTTAGTAGGGGGACAATGAGGTAAATGTACTAGCTTTGATTCGGTCATTGTCACACTCCATATCTTTTGTGCGAGCTTCTTTTCCTTTTTTTCTTCTGGAAAAATTGGTACAAACGTAATCGGAAATTGATAAAGAGCATCTTTTATCCAGCTCCACGCCTTCGTTTCCATCAAAGAAGGGTCATCCATCGTTAAAAAGATAGCTGGGATTTTATGTTTTTTGCATAAACGTACAAGCGAGGGTGTTAATTTACCGAGAGGCACTTGAATCGCAAAATAATAGTCAACTGGACTATTTAATAGCTTTGTTCTGGCGCGTTTCAACTGAGGTAAAAGGTCCATTTCATTGGAAATAGAAAAAACTGCTACTATCGCTGTACACCCTTTAAGCAAATAATTTTCTTTTACGTATAACTTATAGTCTGCAAAATCCATTGTTTTGCCGATAAAGTCTAACATAACATGGCCAGGTGTTAAGATGTAATGTGACAGATCCATTTTGATTAAGTTTTTTGTCTCCAGTGCTTCTTCTCTCATCCATGAAAATTTGTCGTTTTTGACAATGATGGAAACATTGCTAACTTGATTGCCTATTTTTAATACATTAGCTTTTTCCAAAATGTAAGACAAAAAAACACCCCCATGACTTGTCTTAGACAATTATTCGTCTTAAGACAAGCTATGAAGGGAATGGCAGTTGTATGAATTTTAAATTTAGTTTTTTTCCATCAACAAGGATAAGTGTTCAAAAAATGTAGGGTAGGAAACATTAATGGCTTCGCTGTTTTCTAAGTGTACTTCCCCGTCTGCGATTAGTGATGCAATTGCAAGCATCATTCCGATACGATGGTCGCCATAGCTGGAAACGGTTGCGCCGTGTAGTGTTGTTTTCCCTGTAATAATCATTCCATCCACGGTTGCTTCAATGTTTGCACCCATTTTGCTTAATTCTTGAACAACCGTATCGATTCTATTCGTTTCTTTCACTTTTAATTCTTCTGCGTCTTTAATAATAGTCGTTCCCTCTGCACATGTTGCAAGTAGCGCAATTATTGGAATCTCGTCAATTAATCTTGGGATGAGGCTTCCGCTAATTTCTATCCCTTTTAAACTCGATGACATTACCGTTATATCGGCATATGGCTCTGCTACATCTTCACGCAAGTTAGTGATAGTAATGTGTCCTCCCATACGTTCAATCGCTTCGATTATACCTGTACGTGTAGGATTCATCCCCACTTTTTTCAGCGTGATTTTACTATTTGGCACGACCAGACCTGCCACTAGAAAAAATGCTGCCGACGAGATATCTCCTGGAACGGTGATATGCATACCGCCTCGTAGACGTTGCTTCCCTTCCAATATAACCGTATTTCCGTCTTCTTCCACCGTACAGCCAAACGCCCGCAACATTCTCTCCGTATGGTCTCTAGATTTATATGGTTCTTGCACGGTTGTAACTCCTTCTGCTTGCAATCCAGCTAAAAGAATAGCTGATTTTACTTGGGCAGAAGCAATCGGCGAGGAATAATTTATACCTTGTAGTTCCCCACCATTGATCGTAATCGGTGTATAGTTAGCATCTTCTCTACCTGTAATATGGGCACCAAGTTCTCTCAATGGGTTCGTTACTCTTTTCATAGGTCGTTTGGCGATAGAATCATCACCAACTACAACAGAGTGAAACGGTCTTCCTGCTAATACACCCATCATTAATCTCGCCGTCGTACCAGAGTTCCCAACATCTAGTATTGCTTTTGGCTCTTGTAACCCTTCTAGTCCGTTCCCATACACAGTAACACTTGTGCCTGCTTGCTCGATTGTCACTCCTAGGTTTCGAAAGCAGTTTATCGTACTTAAACAGTCCTCGCCATCTAGAAAGTTTTCAATGGTCGTTTTGCCGTTTGCGATAGAACTAAACATGACAGAACGATGTGAAATGGATTTATCGCCAGGAACTTGAATATCACCAATTAATCCTATTGTTACGTTAGAAGTAAGTTTCTTATTCACTATGGGTTGCCCCCCTTTATTCTATAAAATATATGTATCGTAAGTTGTCTTATTTTTGATACAATCCGCTGCTTTTTCTCGGTCTTCTTCTGTTTGGAAGCTAATTGTTAATACTCCATACACTTCCGTACGAGTTTCAATAATGCGGATATTCGTAATACTAATTCTTTCATCTGCTAAATGACCTGTAATTTCGGAAATGACCCCTGGGCTATCTGGAACGTCAATAAATAGGTCGTAATAAGAGGGAATAGCACCTTTCTCTTTTAAAGGTAACCCATCTCGATATTTTTTGGCAACTTCAAAGAACGTGTATAGAGACGTTTCATCTCCTTTTTGTATGGAATCTTTTACATTGGCCATATGATGTATCCAATTATCCATAATAGATAATAGCGTCTCTTTGTTTTGTAATAAGATATCTTTCCACATTGTAGGACTACTTGAAGCAATACGGGTAATGTCTCTGAATCCTCCAGCGGCTAATCGATTCACATAAGGAAATGATTGTTCATAGTGCTCCGCTTGATGAACAAGACTTGCAGCTATAATATGTGGAAAGTGACTTATAACACCTGCAACAGTATCGTGTTCATCCGCTTCCATTATAACAAACTTAGCTCGGGTACCACTTAATGCTTCTTTTAACTGTTCCACTTTTTCCGGTTGTGTATGGTTAGTAGGAGTTAGTATGTAATAGGCATTCTCAAATAATAATGTTTTGGCAGCAGTTACACCACTTTTATGAGAACCAGCCATCGGATGGCCTCCGATAAACGTTATAAATTCATTCGAGAATTTCGCGTTAGCATATTCAACAATCTTCTTTTTCGTACTACCTACGTCTGTTATCGTAATAGGTTTTTTGTATTTAACTTTGGACAGATTTTCCATTACCTCGATCGTTTTTTCTACAGGGACGGCAATGATAACAAGGTCACATTTTTTGGCAGCTGACATATAACATATTGCTTGTTCATCTATTACTTTGAGCGCTTGGGCTACATTCATTGTTTGTTTGTCTATGTCAAAACCGATAATGTTTAATTCTGGGTTTTTATTTTTTATCGCTAGTGCAACGGATCCTCCAATTAAGCCGAGGCCTATAAGTAATACATTTTTCATGTTGTTATAACTCCTTTAAATATGACAATGATACTGTTAATAAGGAAAGGAACCATCATTTTAGATTCTGGTTCCTTTTCCATTAGGCATAGTATTTAGCATTTCCTTCTGTTTGTCTTATATAATCTGATAAGATAGTAATGATTTCTTCGTTTTGATTATGTGTACCTACAGTTATGCGTAAGTGTGTTGGAAAACCTAACGCTTTACCTGATCGAACAATATAGCCGTGTTGTAATAAGTATTGAAATACAACATCGCTATCTTCTTCCACATCAATTAGAATAAAGTTGCCTTCGGATGGATAATAGTTTAGGTTATTTTCGTTACAAAAAGTATAATACTGAGATAAACCTTCTTTGTTTTTTTGTACGCAATTTTTTATAAATAGTTGGTCGCCAATGGCTGCTGTAGCAGCAACTTGGGCAAAAGAGTTACCATTGAACGGTTCTCTTACTGGTTCTATTTTCTTAATAAAATCTTCCGTACTAATACCGTAACCAATTCGGAAGCTAGCAAGACCATATACTTTGGAAAACGTTCTAGTTATCAATACATTTTTATATGAAGTTAATAGTTTGATTGTATTAGGATAGTCGCTTGCAGTGGCATACTCACAATATGCTTCATCTATGACAACTAACGTAGTACTAGGTACTTGATTAATGAAAGCTTCAAGCTGTTCATTTGAAATGTATGTTCCAGTTGGGTTATTTGGGCTGCATAACCAAACAACTGCTGTGTTTTCGTCTATGGCATTTAACATTGCTATTAAATCATGATTTCCTTCATTGTCCAGTGGTATTTCACGTACTTCTGCTCCTTCAATGGTAGCGTTATGTTTATATTGAGGAAAAGTTGGCGTTGCCATAACAGTATTTTTACCAGAGTATAAGAGACTTCTACATACCATTTGAATGACTTCATCTGAACCATTACCAAATATAAGTTGCTTTTCGCCAATTTGAAGGTGGTTTGATAGTTTTTTTCTTAAGTCTGTCGCATACCCGTCTGGATATGTGGAGGCCTTTTCTATTTGTTTTGTAACAGCAATTTTAACTTGCTCGGAGCATCCAAACGGATTCTCATTGGATGCCAGCTTTGTTATTTTTTCTAATCCCAATTCCCTCTTAACTTCATCCATCGATTTACCAGGTTGGTATGGAGTTAACGTGTGTAGCTGCTCTTTTATCTTCATAAATATCACCTTTCATTTAGGCTATGTTAATAACCGCTGTTGATTTCCGCGCAAGTCTCCGCTTTTCGCGGGCGTGTCTAGGTCAAGCGGCTAGCTCCTCGAGGATAAGCCATGGCCATCCTGAGGGCAAAAACCGCCCACAAGCTGACCCTGTCTTATCCTTGTCGGAGCTGTGCGAGCCGCTTTCACATTTCGTAGTGGCTGGAGCCTCCTCGGCTTCGCCTGTGGGGTCTCCAGTCCCCCGCTACTCCCGCAGGAGTCTACGACTTGCGCAGAAATCAACCGCTTAATAGGTTTCAATCAATATTAACCTCTAACACATCCGTCTTTCATTTAAAATAGGAGAAATGATTTCTTTTATGCGTTGTTTTATCTGTAATAGAGCAACTGCTTCGTCTTGTTTTATCGTGTCTAATAGCTCTTCTACCATTCTCACAATGGCACTACCAATTATGACACCATCGCATATTGAGCTAACATATTCGACTTGATTTTTATTAGATATGCCAAAACCTACTGCAACTGGTACGTTGCTAAACTCTTGTGCTTGTTTCACAAATGCTTCTATATTCGAATTTAGCTCTGACCGTTCTCCAGTTACTCCTACAGAAGAAACACAATATAAGAATCCTGTTGCACGTGTTGCAATTTTTTCTATTCGCTCTTTGGAAGTTGGTGCAACTAGTGATATTAGCTCTAATCCATAGTCGGTACATATACTTCTACACTCTGTACTTTCTTCTAAAGGAAGGTCAGGAATGAGTAGTCCATCTACACCATTTTGCTTCGCTAAAGCACAAAAGGATTTGTATCCTAATTGTAACACAGGATTTAAGTACGTAAAGATAATTATTGGTATTTTCAAACCGTTTAAGCGCATTTCACCTGCAAGTTCTATTGCTCTTACAATATTCATTTCATTTTTTATTGCTCGACTAGATGCTCTTTGAATAACTGGTCCATCCGCAAGTGGGTCTGAATATGGGACACCAAGCTCTAGTATAGATGCTCCCACTTCTTGAAGAGTAAGCGCTAATTTTATTGTAAAAGAAGGATTCGGATCTCCAGCCATAATAAATGGAATGAATAGTTTGTTATCTGACGGTAAATTATTCATTATAAATACCTCTCTTCTAAAACTGGTAATAATGACTGTACATCTTTGTCTCCTCGTCCAGACAAGCAAACTACGATACTATCTTTTTCACTCATATAGGATGCGTTTTTCATTGCTAAGGCTAGAGCATGTGATGTTTCTATGGCTGGGACAATTCCTTCTGTTTGAGAAACAATAACTAAAGCCTGCAGTGCTTCTTCATCCGTAACACTTTCGTACGCAACGCGTTTATTATCTTTTAAGAAAGCATGTTCTGGTCCTATTCCAGGATAGTCTAATCCAGCAGAGATGCTATATGGCTCTTGTATTTGTCCGTAATTATCTTGTAGTATATAAGTAAAAGAACCGTGAATAATCCCTTTCGTTCCTTTAGTTAAAGTAGCGGCATGATAAGGGGTATTTGTACCTTTACCAGCTGCTTCTACTCCAATTAATTCAACTTCATCCTCTATGAAAGCATGAAACATCCCAATAGCGTTACTTCCACCACCAACACAAGCAACTATTTGTGTTGGCAACATTCCTTCTCTTTGAAGAAATTGTTTTTTCGTCTCTTCTCCGATCACTTTTTGAAACTCTCTTACCATATAAGGATAAGGATGAGGTCCAACAACGGAACCTATCATATAAAAGTGATCTTCACAATGTTGAACCCAGTAACGTATCGCTTCATTTGTTGCATCTTTTAACGTCTTACTACCGCTATGAACAGGGATTACTTCTGCCCCTAATAGCTTCATTCGAAAAACATTTAGTTGTTGCCTATTAATATCTTCTTCTCCCATAAAAACTTTGCATGAGAGTCCAAACTTTGCAGCAACAGTTGCTGCTGCTACACCATGCTGTCCAGCACCTGTTTCTGCAATTATTTTTTTCTTCCCGAGCTTTTTTGCTAATAGAGCTTGAGCAATTGCATTGTTAATTTTATGTGCGCCAGTATGGTTAAGATCCTCTCGTTTGAAGTAAATTTTTGCTCCACCAAGTTTTTCTGTTAGGTTTTTAGCGAATGTTAACGCAGTCGGTCTTCCAGAGAATTCTTGCAAATGAAAAAGAAGTTCGTCTAAGAAGTTCGGATCTTTTAATGCATCGTTTAACCCTTTTTCTATTTCTTCTAAAGGAGCCATTAACGTTTCTGGTACATATTTTCCTCCAAATTCACCAAATCTGCCAAAAAAATCCGGTTTGCGGTCTGTAGAATTTATCATGCTTTCCATCCTCCTCATTAATAGTTCATCTTTCCTGAAATCACATTCTATTCCAGAAGAAATATCTATTCCATCTACTTTGTATTTTAATAACTCATGTATATTTGATGCATTTATTCCACCAGCTATGAAGCATGGAATAGATAGTTTTCGGGCTACTTCTTTGTAGGTTGGTATATGTGTCCAATCAAACGATCTACCCGTTCCCCCGTATTGAAGACCAATTTTACAATCTATTACCATTCCATCTATTATCCCTTTAAAAGCAAGAATATCTGAGGCTTGCCAATCAGGTGTGTGGTGAAACACTTTCCAAATATCTTGATTTACTTTTCCTCTCAATCTTTTAATATATTGGGGAGACTCATCACCATGTAATTGAATTATAGATAGTGGTAAAACATTGGAAGTACGAACTACTTCTTCAATTTCTTCATTTACAAAAACTCCAACCAACCTCTTATCGCCAATGCTGACTTTATCTATCCATAAAGCTACCGTTTCTGCACCTACTTTTCGTTTGCTCTCTGCAAAAACGAACCCTATATAATCTGCCTTTGACCTAATAGAAAGGCAAAAATCTTGTATGCTTTTATTGCCACAATATTTTAATTTCGTCATTTGCCTACTTCTCTACTAAACATCTTTTCTATTCCTTCTTGAATATCATTGGATTTCATAATAGCTTCCCCTACTAAAACTGCATTAGCTCCATATTTTTTCACATAATCTAAATCTGCCCTTGTAAATATTCCACTTTCACTAACTAAAATAGAGGATGCAGGTACGAGAGACATAACGCTTTTTGTCGTTTCTATGGAAGTCTCAAATGTCGTGAGATCTCTGTTATTTATGCCTATGATTTTTGGATTGAAAGTATCTAAAACTTCTAAAAGTTTTCTACTACTATGCACTTCTAGTAACACTTCCACTCCTAAGGAAGTAGCTAATTCATATAGTTTCTTTAGTTTTTGCACCTCTAATGCTTCCGCTATTAGTAATAATGCATCCGCTCCATACTCTACACTTTGAATAACTTGTGCTTCACTTATAATAAAATCTTTTCGAAGAACAGGAACATCTACAACTTCTTTCACTAATTTGATATAGTCGATTGATCCTTGAAAGTATGTCTCATCTGTTAAAACCGAGATAGCGTCCACCTTTGCTTCTATAAACTGCTTTGCAATTTCTACAGGATTGAAATCGGCACGAATAACTCCTTTAGACGGTGAAGCCTTTTTTATTTCAGCGATTAAGGCAATGTCTCTTTTGGGATGTTTTAGTGCATGAATGAGCGACTTACCTTCTCTATGTTCGTGTATTTCATTTATTTTTTTAGAGTTTAGTTGTAAGTTTTCGATTTTTTTAGTTTCCAGTATTTTTGCCAGCATATATTTGACCCTCTTCCTCTTGTAAACTAAGAAATTTCTTAAGTGCTACTCTGTTTTGTAATAGAGATTTCGCAAAATGAATCCCTGACTCAAAGGTTGGTTTCACACCAGAAACATATAGTGCAGCACCAGCATTTAATGCAACAATATTGATAGCACTCTCAGGAGTTTTCCCTAGGAAAATATCTTCTATAATGGATGCACTTTGTTGTGTATTTTTCACTTGAATTTCTTTTATATCACTAAGTTCCATCCCAAAGTCTAATGGAGAAACTATATATTCATTAATCGTTCCATCTTTTATCTCGATTACGTCCGTTTCAGATGAAATACTTATCTCATCTAAACCATCACGTCCAGAAACAATCATTACATGATTTGTACCAAGATATTGCAATACTTTTGCCATCTTTCTTGCATAATCGATAGAAAATACACCGATAACTTGATTTTCACATGCTACTGGATTAGCTAATGGCCCTAAAATATTAAAGATTGTTCGAAATCCGATTTCTTTTCTAGAGAGAGCCACGTTTTTCATAGAAGTGTGAAACTTCGGTGCAAATAAGAAAGCCATTCCTTTCTCATTTAGTCTAGTAATGGCAGCTTGTTTATCTAACTGAATCGGAATACGTAGTGCTTCTAGTACATCCGCACTCCCTGTATTAGAGGAAAAAGCGCGGTTCCCATGTTTGGCTACAGTTGCTCCACCACTAGCTGCTACGATAGCTGCAGCTGTTGATATATTAAAGGTAGATGCTTTATCCCCACCTGTGCCACATGTATCCACTAAGTTTGTTTGTTGGTAGGATATTCGGCTCATTTTTTTCCTCATAGCCATAGTAAAGCCAATCATTTCTTCAACTGCTTCCTCTCTAAACCTTAGGATGGTTAAGATACTTGCTATTTGACTATCTGTAACTTCACCGTTCATGATCGATGTCATTGTTTTTTCTGCTTCATCAATTGATAAAGTTTTTCCGTCTAGTAATAGTTGAATTGTTTGTTTAATCATTCGCTAACACCCCTTTTTCAGAGAAAATATTATGTGCCATTTGAATAGCATGAAGCAATGCCTTCGCTTTGTTTTTAGTCTCTTCCCACTCTAACTCTGGAATAGAATCCGCAACGACACCGGCACCTGCTTGTATATGAAAGTTATCATGCTGTTTTTCTATTGTTCTTATTGTTATACAAGAATCGATGTTGCCATCAAAACTTATATAGCATACAGCTCCTGCATATTTATTGCGTGCTATTGGCTCTAACTCTTCTATTATTTGCATCGCCCTTACTTTTGGAGCACCTGAAACGGTACCCGCTGGAAAAGTTGCTAACAGGGCATCCATCGGTGATTTTGATGCGTCTAGTTGACCATTGACTACACTGATAATGTGCATCACTTCGGAAAAATAGACTATTTCTCTTAACCTAGTCATTTTAACGGATCCATACGTTGCAACACGGCCGATATCATTACGAGCTAAATCTACCAGCATAATGTGTTCCGCTGCTTCTTTTTCATCTTGTAAAAGGCTTTCCTTCAATTTCTCGTCTTCTTCTGTCGTATTTCCACGTCTTCTAGTTCCTGCTATCGGATGAATTTCTAGTTCGCCGTTTTTCACTTGAATTAATCGCTCTGGTGAACTACCTATCAACTCACTATCTTTTAACTTAATATAAAACAAATAGGGAGAAGGATTTGTGTTGCGTAGCACCCTGTAAACGTCGAAAGCTTGTATATTTGACTTTACAGTAAATCTTTGTGACAAAACGCATTGAAAGATATCTCCCTGGTGTATATACTTTTGAATCTTTTTTACGTCATTACAATATCTTTCTTTCGTATAACTAGAGGCGACAGGCAAGTATTTTTTTATACTTCGTTTGTCTAACGTAGATGATGTTTCTTTTTTATCGTTAACCGGTTGATGAATTTGTTGTATCAACGTTTTTAATCTACTTTTACCTTTTTCGTAATGCAGTTTTTTCTGGTCAACAGTTTCCTTTCCACTTAATTGAACATAGTGAATAATCGAAGTGTTATTCTTCTTATGATCCATTACAAGGAGTGTTTCACATATATACAACTGGACTGTGTGATCGTTTCTGTTTCTTTTCTTAAGCGGTACTTTATCTATAAATTGGATATGATCATATGCTATATATCCAACTGCTCCCCCTGTAAAGGGAAGGTTCAAATCTTTTACCGTTTTAATTTTAAAAATATCTGTTAATGCTTGAAAGATTGCAGAAAGACTTGTCGATTGAAAAATAATCTTTCCTTTCATATCTTTTAAGGAAATGACTTCTGACCCTTCAATCGTAAACATAGGATCTAAGCCAATAAATGAATAGTTTGACCAAGCAGATTTGTCATCTTTACTTTCTAACAAATAAACAGCCTCTTTTTTTAATGACTCAAATATTTCTATTGGTGTCATCCTATCCGATAAAAAGTTCTCAAAAACAGGGATAATCTCATACTCTTGGGAATGTTGTAAAAAAGAAGTTAAACTCAAAATACTCGCTCCTCCATTTAATAATCATGGAGAATGAGTGAAGAGGAATGTATAGATGCCTATACTGTAGTGGAATTTTTCTATTATTGGCTCTGCTAAACATAGCTGTTGATTCACGGGAGAGTCGCTGACTCCCGCTCCAATCAACAGAAAGATATGTTTATATCAACAATACTTTTTAACAAAGCCCATTATTCAAGGATTTCTCCTAAAAATAAACAACCCAAAGACACTTTCGTCTTTGGGTAGAAAAATTTTAAACGTTAACTCTGCTCTTCTCAACTCATTCTCAGCTCTACCCTACTCATCTCAACTAATAATCAATTCTCAAGTCTCATCTAATAACTATCTCTCAACTAAAAACCTAACTAATCTTTAACTAAACTAAGAATATTCTCTATATTCTTAGTTTAAAACTTTATCTTTATTTTTTACTTTTGTCAATCTATAATGCGTTGCTATGAATGACGGATTGTTTTAATACTATCCTATGTTTTCAACAGATCCGGGCGAAGTTTGGTTGCACCGTTTAAATAAACATGATTTATCTGCTTTTGTTCTAGGTTTGTATTAACCGTCATCATAATTCTTATACATAGTGGTAAGGCGTCAGGAACATTTATTTCTTTCATGCACATTACTGGTACATAGTCCCATCCTTTAAAATTTCGTAGTGCTTTTGCTGGAAAGCTAGCATTAATATCATCTGTTACAGAAATTAAAATTTGGGCAACACAATCAGACTGTACATCATTTGTTTTAATCATTTCTGAAAGTAGTTGCTCTGTTTTAACCGTAATTTCCTGTTCATCATTTTTATTAATTGTTGTAGCTCCGCGAATTCCTCTTATCATTGAATCCCCCCCTAATAATCATTTCGAAAGGATGTTACTTTTTTGGTATAAATTGCGTTACTACTTCTAATACAAGATAATCCTCTACAGGCTGTACATACACTTCGCCAATTCGACTAATTAATACCATATGTATATGCCCATCTTTTGATTTTTTGTCTTTTTTCATTTTAGCTACAATTTTTTCTGCATTCATTGTTGGCTGTAATGCCGTAGGAAAACCAAAACGCTCTAACATTTTAAGTATTTTATTATATTGTTGAAAGCCATTTAATTCTTCGCTTATTTTTGCAGCAATTAACATTCCAATTGCTACGGCGTCTCCGTGTAAAAAAGTTCCATAACCTTGATAGTTTTCAACCGCATGTCCTGCTGTGTGACCAAAATTTAAAATTGCACGAACTCCTGACTCTGTTTCATCTTCTTTTACAACTTCAGCTTTAATTTGTATTCCCTTTTCTATACATGTAGTAATAATATCTCTTTTATTTAAGTCATGAATAGTAAGGACCTTTTGTTCAAGCCAATGGAAAAATGTTTGATCTTTAATGAGTCCGTGTTTGATTACTTCCGCAAAACCCGACCGTAACTCCCTTTCGCTTAAAGAACGAAGAAAAGACACATCGTAAAGCACTGCTTCTGGTTGATAAAAGGCACCAATCATATTTTTACCTAACGAATGATTGATGGCGACTTTGCCTCCAACTGCACTATCATGGGCAAGTAATGTAGTTGGCATTTGAATGAAGCGAATGCCTCTCATATACGTTGCCGCTACAAACCCAGCTAAGTCCCCTACAACACCGCCACCTAATGCTAAGATTAGAGAATTGCGATCAAAACCTTGCTCTAACAAATAAGTTTGGATCATATAATATTGGTCGAAATTTTTCGATGCTTCCCCACTAGGAATCATGTAATGGTACGTCTGGAAACTTTCGGAAACCTGTTGTTTTATGTCGTCTAAATATAGGGTTGCTACTTTATCATCTGTCACGATACATATTTTAGTTGGTTTTTTCGGAAGGTTTAAAAGAAACGGTACTAGTTCGGACCGAACATTATCTCCAATGTACACTGGATATGATTTAGACTTTGTTTCAATAAGAAGATTAGAGCTGCTATTAAAATTTGGCTGCATGCTCTTTCATTCCTTCAACATTGTTCCGAATAGCATCCATTCGATCTTGGCCAAACTGTTCTACTACTGCACAAGCTACTTCCCAAGCAACAACCGCTTCTGCAACAACACTTGCAGCAGGAACTGCACAACTATCGGAACGTTCTATACTTGCTTGGAATGGCTCCTTCGTTTCGATGTCGACACTTTTTAATGGTTTATAAAGAGTAGGAATCGGCTTCATTACACCTCTAACAACGATTGGCATCCCCGTTGTCATTCCACCTTCAAATCCACCTAAATTGTTAGTTAGTCGATAATAGCCTTTTTCTTCACTCCATGCAATTTCATCGTGTACTTTACTACCAGGAAGGCGAGCTGCTTCAAACCCAATTCCAAACTCCACGCCTTTGAATGCATTTATACTAATAATAGCGGACGCAATTTTGGAGTCTAGTTTGCGATCATAATGCACATAACTTCCTACTCCAGGAGGCATGCCATCCACAATTACTTCGACTACGCCGCCGATGGAATCCCCGTTTTGTTTTGCTTCATCTATTGCTTCCATCATTTGTTGTTCCGCTTGTTTGTCAAAGCAACGTACTGGTGATTGTTCTGTTGCCGTTTGTAGCTCTTCTATTGTTTGAACGTTTATGTTAGATGCTATTACTCCACCAATCTCGACAACGTGCCCTGCAACTGTAATTCCAAGCTCTTTTAATAGTTTTTTTGCTACAGCACCAGCTGCCACTCTCACTGTTGTTTCCCTTGCAGATGACCGTTCTAATACATTTCGCATATCACGATGGCCGTATTTAATGGCTCCGTTTAAATCGGCATGACCAGGTCGTGGTCTTGAAACAATTCTTTTTCCTTCATCTTGTTCATTTTCTTCTGGAGGTTCAATACCCATAATTTTTGTCCAGTGTGTCCAGTCTTTATTTTCTACTACTAATGCAATAGGTGAACCTAAAGTCAGTCCGTGACGAACTCCACTTGTAATTTGTACGCTGTCTTTTTCAATTTGCATTCTTCGTCCACGACCGTGCCCTTTTTGACGTCTAGCTAACTCTATATCTATATCTTCTTTTGTTAGTTGTAGACCAGCAGGAATACCTTCTATAATTGTTGTAAGTTGAGGGCCGTGTGATTCACCAGCAGTTAAGTATCTCAATTACCCCGCCTCCTCTTTATTTATTTAAAGCGTTTAAGTGTTAATGCGTATGTATTTACTATATCATAAGATACAAAATATTTCTCAACATACTATACCATTTTTTTTATGACTGTGTTAAAGACCGCTGTTGATTTCCGTGAAAGGCTCCGCTTTCCGCGGGCGGGCCGGGAGCCTCCTCTTCGCATTCGCGACTGCGGGGTCTCCCGCTCCCCGCTTCTCCCGCAGGAGTCTCCGCCTTTCACGGAAATCAACGCTAATTAGTAGTTTTACTCAACGACTAGTATTGCTTTAATAATCAACAATTTTCTTTTCATAGCCTTTAAAAAAGAGTTCATCTACTTAGATGAACTCTAGATTTTGCGGTAGAAGAATGTGTCGACTACTTCTAGACCGTAGTGGGCTGGCTGAAATATTTGTTCGGTACTGCCGACAAAGAGAACTCCACCTTTTTTTAAAGCGTCACTGAACTTTTGATATAGTTGTACTTTTGCTTCTTCTGTAAAGTATATTAAAACATTTCGACAAACAATTAAGTCAAAGTTTTTTTCAAACGGGTCGGCTAAAAGATTTTGCTTTTTAAATGTAATAGGTGTTCTTACTTCGTCATTTATTTTATATAGACTATTTTGCTTGGTGAAATATTTTCTTTTCATTTGCTCTGGGACTTCTTGTAACGCTCTTTCTTGGTAAAATCCTACACGTGCTTGAGATAGTATAAGTTCATCAAGGTCTGTTGCTAATATGTTTATTTTTGTAAAAGGGAAAAAGTTTGCTAGAACCATTGATAATGTATAAGGTTCTTCTCCAGAGGAGCATGCAGCACTCCAAACTTTTAATGGGCTTCCGTTATTGTTCTTGATTAGTGCAGGAATTACTTTATTCTCAAGCACTTCCCACCTTTTATAGTTACGATAAAATTCTGATACATTAATAGTCATTCTATCTAAAAACTCGTTTAAGCCTTCTTGATTTTGCTCAATAAATTGAAAATATTCTCTAAAACTTTTGAACCCTTTTTTCTCATATAAAGAAGTTAATCTCCTCTTCATCTGTGATTCTTTATATAGGGATAAATCTATCCCCGTCTTTTTCTTCACACTCAAAATAAACTGACCATAATCATCCATACGTACATTCCCTCTCCATACTATTACAGCAACATTACAGGTGCCAGGCACATTAAATATTGTTGTAATATTTGTTGTTAATTCAAGTATAATTTTTTTTGCTGGATTATGTAAGGTAGATTGATAATTTTTTTAATTGTATACAAAATAAAAAAACCAGCTTTTCAGCTGGCTTCGTAAACGTTTACAAAAAATTAATAAATCCAAGTATTCATTTCTTTTTTGTATTCTACTAATTGATCTTCATTGAAGAATAATCCGATTTCGCGTACAGCGCTGTCAGGAGAGTCGGAACCGTGAATAATGTTTTTACCTACAGTTACTCCGAAGTCACCACGGATTGTTCCAGGCATTGCATCTTTAGGATTAGTAGCACCCATCATTTGACGAGCAGTAGCGATTACATTTTCACCTTCCCATACCATTGCGAAAACTGGTCCAGAAGTAATGAAGTCTACTAGTTCACCGAAGAAAGGACGCTCTTTATGCTCACCATAATGAGTTTCAGCTAAAGTTGTAGGAATTTGCATTAATTTAGCTCCAACTAAGTGGAAACCTTTTTTCTCAAAGCGAGAAACGATTTCACCTACTAAATTTCTTTGAACACCATCAGGTTTTACCATTAAAAATGTTTTTTCCATAATAAAATCTCCACCCCAAAAATTGAAATATGTACTGTTAGAAACAATCTAACCATAGAAAATATATCACTCTTTTCTATGTTTTTCAACTTAAAGTGGAGAATTATCTTAATATTTTCGCTTTCCAATAAATTTCGCAATATTATTTAATGTTCGTTTTGCTTGGCCACTTGGCAGCTTTTCTAATTGCTTAAAAGCTTTTTCCAAATAACGATCGCTTAACGCAAATGAACGATCCACTGCGTCGCTTTGTTTAATAAAATGAATAAGTTCAAGTAAATCTTCCTCTGGAGACTGCTCATTCAAGCGATTCAATTTCTCTTTAAACGAGTGGTTTTCCATAGCATATAACACTGGCAACGTAATATTCCCTTGCCTTAAATCACTACCAGCAGGCTTACCTAACTGTTGTTCTGTTGCTGTAAAGTCTAATATATCGTCGGTAATTTGAAACGACATTCCGACATAATAACCGAATTTAAAAAGTGCTTCATGAACTTCTTTAGGTGCGTTGGCTGTAAGTGCCCCAATTTGACAACTAGCTGCAATCAACAACGCGGTTTTCCTCTTAATTCTGCGTAAATATGTTCGTAAATTTTGTTCTGTATTAAACTTATCTCTAATTTGTTCGATTTCCCCACGGCAAAGTTCCACTATTGTATGAGAGATAATACGATGTGCTTCTACATTGTCAATTCTCGTCATTAATTCCAGCGACCTGGCGAAAATATAATCCCCAGTATACATGGCTATTTTATTATCCCATCTCGCTTTAATCGTTGGCTGTCCTCTTCTCATATCTGCATCATCAATTACGTCATCGTGGACTAGAGAAGCCATATGAATTAATTCCAAAGCTACGGCTACATGTTTAACTCTATGAATGTCATAGTCACCAAACTTCGCTGCTAACAGAACGAAGACAGGTCGAATTCTCTTTCCACCCGCTTGTAATAGATGCAACGAAGCTTCCTGTAACAAAAATCGATCGGTTTCAATCGATTTTTCTAATTCTGATTCTATTAATTGAAGATCGGTATTCAAGAAAGAATACATCATTTTTAATTTCATGTAGCTCACCTTTTAACGTTTACTAGTTAGACGGCTTAATCCCTAGATGCATTGCCGCTACCCCACCTGTATAGGCTTTCATTTCTACTTGTTTAAATCCTACTTCTTCAAACATCTCTTTAAGTTCTTTCATTCCAGGAAAATCTTTTGCCGATTCATGTAGCCATGCATATTCGTCATAGCTTTTCGCAAATACCTTTCCTAGTAACGGCATAATATGTCCAAAGTATAGAAAGTACATTTGTCTAAATCCAAACATGGTTGGCTGAGAAGTTTCCAGACAAACAACCTTTCCACCAGGTTTTACAACACGATACATTTCTTTTAACACTTGTTTATAATCTGGTACGTTTCTTAGTCCAAATCCGATTGTAACAAAATCGAACGTGTTGTCTTCAAAAGGTAAATCCATTGCGTTTCCATGTATTAGTTCCACGTTTTTTCTATTTTGTGCTTTTACTTTTTCTTTTCCAACAGACAACATATTTTCACTAAAATCTAGACCTTTCACTTCACCAGTCACCCCGACAGCGTCCGCTAATGCTAATGTCCAGTCTCCAGTTCCACAGCAAACATCTAATGCACTGTTACCTTTTTGTACAGCCATTCTTTTCATTGTGTCTTTACGCCAAGCTGTATGGCGTTTAAAACTAATAACAGAATTCATTTGGTCGTAGTTTTTATAAATTTTTTCAAAAACATGATGAACTCGCTCTTCTTTTGATCGTTGTTGCATTTTTTACCCTTCTTCCACAAACTTTTTTGTTTGAAGTGGTAGAACGAAAAGTATTTCGTCGATTCTACTCCTCATGTACTCATAGTTATTCGGTAATTTTGTGAGTAATTTCTCTATTGTTTCTGAAGTGTGATAAATATATTGTTCTAACATGGATAGCAAATGTTTTTCTTGATCGATAGAACCTATTTTTTTGTCTAGCTCTGCTTTTGGGAATGAAATATTTCTTAATACATCCATCAAAAAGGAAGTTTTGGTTGTTACGTATCTTGTTCGTTCATCAACAAGTCTTTTTAATAACAATATTTTAGAACTTAGCTCTTTCCAACTTGAGTTGGAAAAATATTCGGAAAAAGATTGGATAAGTGCTGAGTCAATACTTGAAAGGCATTCCATTAGGTTTTCTACGCTGTCCACGTCTTTTTGGTAGTATGTAATTTTATTTTCATTAATCTGTTTAATGGCCGCTGCTAAAGTTCGTATCATCGACAAGTCTTCCAACTTAGCTAATATATGATAATAAAGGCCACTATAGTAGTCTCCAGCTAGTATGGTTAGTTGTCTTGTTTGAAGCTGTTCTTCTGTACTTTCGTTTGATACTAGATCATGTGTATCAAGTGCAATTTGAACAAGCATAGTGGATATTATGTATTTTGATTTTTCTTCTTCTGACATTGGTAAAGGTTCCAATATAGAGTGAAGCATAAATAATTTGTCTTCGTCCATAACTGGAAATTCTATGTTTTGGACTAAATATGGATGAGCAATTTGTTTGTGTAGTTGCTCTTTTAAGTTTGATATATGTATTTGAATGTTACTCACAACAGACCACCCTTTTTATGCCCATCATACTCGTAAATGATAGACCCGTATCGAGCCTTATACTGATACTTGATTCTTTTAAATAGATTTATGTATGTAATAAACTCCCTCTCACTATCAAAAGAAAGGGAATAGACAACGTTTATTATAGCATAAACCTATTGCTTTATGGCGGGAAAAGTTTATTTACTTTAGTGTAACCGAATTATATCTATAAAAACATTTTTTGTAATAGGAATTTTCATTATTAAGACTGCTTTTTTGTAAGTCCGAGTTTGAAACGCCTTTATTCTAAATTGCTCCTACTAACCAGTTAAATTTTTAAAAAAAGAAAAGCAGAAAATAGCAAAAGCTTCTTTCTGCTTAATATCGGGTGGGTCTAAAGATTAGGATTTATCCGATGTTATTTCTCCATGTGCGGATTGGATGATAGCTTTTCCTCTAATTTTAATGGCAGATGTGTGTTCCGTAAATTGTGCAATCATCACTTCACCTTTATCTAACTTTTCAGAATGGTGAAATCTTGTGTCCGTCCCTCGAGTTAATCCTATAACATTTACGCCGTCTTCTTCTGCTTTTATGACGATAAAATCAGAGACTTGAGATTGTTTCATAAACTATTACACCCTTTCGATAACTAACTAATTACCTTTTATGAAAGATAATACTTCTGCTCTAGCAGCTGGGTCATTTTCTAGAACTCCGCGTACTGCTGAAGTTACAGTCATTGCTCCTGGCTTTCTTACTCCACGCATTGTCATGCACATGTGCTCTGCTTCGACAACAACCATTACACCATGTGGGCTTAATGATTCAACAATAGAGTCTGCAATAGTAGATGTAATTCTTTCTTGTAACTGCGGACGTCTTGCTACAACTTCTACTGCACGTGCTAATTTGCTTAAGCCTGTTACTTTTCCGTCTTTAGGTATGTAAGCTACATGTGCTTTACCATAGAAAGGTACTAAATGGTGTTCACACATTGAGTGGAATGTAATGTCTTTTACTAATACTAATTCTTCATGTGGCTCACCAAAAACAGTTTTGAAGTGCTCTTTCGGATCTTGATGCAATCCTGAAAACATTTCTTCATACATTTTCGCAACTCGTTTCGGTGTATCTAATAAACCTTCACGGTTCGGGTCTTCTCCTACCGCTTCAAGTATTAATCTAATCGCGTGTTCGATTTGTTCTTTATTTACTTGTCCCATGATGTACATGTCCTCCTACTATAAAAACAATACTGTAAATCGATTCTAGCATATTGGAGAAAATAATTGCAAAAAGAAAGAGGCGCTTAATGTGCGCCTCCTTCCATTTTGATGACTATAATTTATGTAGCCGCTTATTTAACAGCATCTTTAAGTGCTTTACCAGGTTTGAATGCTGGTACTTTGCTTGCAGCGATTTCGATATCTTCACCAGTTTGTGGGTTGCGTCCTTTACGAGCTGCACGCTCACGTACTTCGAAGTTACCAAAACCGATTAATTGTACTTTGTCACCGTTACTTAATGCGTCTTGAATTGTATTGAAAACAGCATCAACTGCTTTTGTAGCGTCTTTTTTAGAAAGTTCACTAGCTTCAGCAACTGCGTTAATTAAGTCTGTCTTGTTCATGCCATTCACCTCCTCCCAAAGGAGTTTATTACTTTGATAGACCTTTTAATAAAAGTCTTTTAAAACCGTTATTATTCTCATTTGTTCACACTTTTAAGCTTTTCTATACCTGTCATCATTCAACATCGCTTATGTTAAACGATAATTCGATAGATTTCAACTAAAATGTTATAGAATGTTGAGATTGTAGGAATAATTCTCCATTTCAGAGAAGAATTTCTGTTAGTAGATTAACATAAGAAAAACCTTTAGGCAATACACTTTTTGATAATTATTAGAGAAAATGTTGATTTTATGCGGATTTTGTCAACTTTTTATGAATTTACCCCGTGTTGGGCGAGAATAAACATTTAAGAAAGGATTGCCTTTAGGTAGCGGAAATTTTGATTTGAAACGGTCTATCGGTACTTTTTTGGGGGATATGGTCACTTTTCGTGGTCCTATAGATACTTTTTTAATTTCTATGGATTATTTTCACTATACTATAGGCGTTTTTCTTTTCTATCGATACTTTTTGAGGTCCTATAGATACTTTTTTGACTTCTATGGATTATTTTCTCTGTACTATAGGCGTTTTTCTTTTCTATCGATACTTTTTGAGGTCCTATAGACACTCCTCACTATTCTTATGGATACTTATCCTATCTCTATAGATTATTTTTTATAGCTCTATCGGACTTTTTCCTAAATACAACTTAAAAACCACGCCCGTCTTCAGGCGTGGTTACTATTTTTAAAGGATAATAGCGATAAGTCCGCCAGATCCTTCGTTGATAATTCTTTCTAACGTTTCTTTCAGCTTATAACGTGCATTCTCTGGCATTAGTCCTAGTTTAGCATGAATGCCTTCACGCACGATGGAGCTTAAAGAGCGGCCGAAGATGTCTGAGTTCCAGATGGATAGAGGATCATCTTCAAAATCTTGCATTAAATAGCGTACTAATTCTTCGCTTTGCTTTTCTGTTCCGATGATTGGTGCGAACTCTGATTCTACGTCCACTTTAATCATATGGATAGAAGGAGCAACAGCTCTTAATCTAACACCGAAGCGTGAACCTTGGCGGATGATTTCTGGTTCTTCTAAACTCATATCTGCTAGAGCAGGGGATGCGATACCGTAGCCAGTTTGTTTTACCATTTTTAATGCATCTGACACTTGGTCGTACTCTGCTTTTGCGTGAGCAAAGTCTTGCATTAATTGTAGTAAATGGTCTTTCCCACGAATTTCAACACCAACAACTTCTTTTAAAATTTGGTCATATAAATCGTCTGGAGCGTAAAGATCAATTTCTGCGATACCTTGCCCCATTTCGATGCCAGCTAAACCAGCACGGTCAATGAACTCATATTCACTGAATTGCCCTACAACGCGATCCACATCACGAAGGCGCTTAATATCTTTCACTGTATCTTTCACCGCTTCTTGATAGCTCTCACGAAGCCAGTGGGACTCTTTTAATACCATTACCCAGCTCGGTAAGTTTACGTTCACTTCTAATACTGGGAACTCAAATAATGCTTCACGAAGTACGTTGAATACATCACCTTCGCGCATGCTCTCTACACTCATTGCTACAACAGGTATATCATACTTTTCGCTTAACTCTGCACGTAGCTTTTCTGTATCTGGATGATACGGCTGAACAGTATTGATAACCATAATGAATGGTTTACCAACCTCTTTTAACTCCGCTACAACACGCTCTTCCGCTTCTAGATAGTCACGACGAGGGATCTCACCGATTGATCCATCTGTTGCGATTACCACTCCAATAGTACTATGCTCTTGAATAACCTTTCTTGTTCCAATTTCCGCTGCTTCGTGGAATGGAATCGGTTCTTCATACCAAGGAGTGTTGATCATTCTAGGACCATTTTCGTCCTCATAGCCTTTTGCACCTGGTACAGTATACCCTACGCAGTCCACTAAACGAATGTTTACATCTAATCCTTCATCTACTGCTACTTTTACTGCTTGATTTGGTACAAACTTCGGCTCTGTTGTCATAATTGTTTTTCCAGCTGCACTTTGTGGTAACTCATCTTGCGCTCTTGCTCTGTCTGCTTCGTTGCCGATATTCGGCAGAACCACTAACTCCATGAACCTTTTAATGAACGTTGATTTACCAGTACGAACGGCACCTACTACGCCTAAATATATATCGCCGCCAGTACGTTCAGCGATATCTTTGAAAATATCTACTTTTTCCAAGTGATTCCCTCCCGACCTAAAAATAGGGATTTATTTTTTTCTAGTAAGAATGTAATCTAGGACACTATATGTGTATGATGTTGTCCTATTTAAATATGACTACTTTTTGAATAAACCCTATTTATTTTGAATTTTATTTTAAGGAAAGATGAAGGTTGAATGGAATTCGCACATCGTTCCAGCATTTTTCTCCAAATAAAAAACCCTTCCTTAGAGTTTATTCTCTAAAGAAGGGTTCATGACTAATTTAAGAAAATTGGTTCATTATTTTCGTCAATCGTGTAAGGTACGGAAAAAGCAGGTACAAATACAGAATGCTCCACTAATATATCTCGTACATCATCGCCAGTTTCAAATTGGTGGTCATTACTTTGTAAATACTCATATATATCCATAGAGTAATCTACAATAGCATTCCCGCTCGTATCGATTATTACTGGTAAGTTATTACCAGTAAAAGGACTAACGATATATGGTGCTGTATCATAGTTTAGTTTCTCGTGGTCCAATCTAAAAGCTGTATTACTTAACATTTCCTTGACTGGCGAGAAACGATGTTGATTTCGATAGATGTTGATACGTAAATTAACTTCCCTTAATTGTTCCGCAACTCGAAGATCAATTAGTTTGACTGTTGGTTCCGTTTCTACATTAACAAGTACATATAAAAATACTCCGCCACTTTCAAATGCATTTCCTGGTGCATCTTGCAAAAACCTTGCATGCATTAGTTTATTAAAGTCTATTGGATACTTTTGATAGATTGGCGTGTCCATATCACGGTCTTTTATAGGTAACAAGCCACCTGATGCTTCTTGGTATTGATCAACAGCTGATTGTACAGACTGTAACTGGTCTAAGTATGGTACTTGATTCTCAGATCGTCGTTCTTGTGGGTATAAACACCCCGTAAGTAGATTTGTAATAAGTAGTAAAAGGACTAAAATGGCTATATTTTTTTTAAACATTTTTTTCATCACTCCGGTACTGGTCCGCTAAATACGACGAAGAATATAATAATGCCTGAAAAAACGATAAGCAAGAAAGCTATTACATTTAAGATTCCTTTAATTACGTTGTTTTTTAATTTAAATCTAGTAAAGTAAACCATTACAACTGATATAAACATAAATCCCATTGCAACGAAAGAAATCCACATTTTCATTAAAGCTGGTGTCATTCTCATCTCTCCTTTTCCGTTGACCATTATAGCATATTCCGCGCAGTTTATGAACTTTGTCTCAGGGCTTGTCCTGAAGAAATTCTTACAATTTCATGAATTTATTCATAAAGAGTTACTTTTTGGGTGCTAAGAATTGATGATAGCACGAGGCTCTTTCTTTCCGTGGGTGGTCTCGGGAGCCTCCTCGTCACATTTGCGACTGCGGTGTCTTCCTTGACGCACTCTCCCGCAGGAGACTCGCACCTCGTGCGATCATCAATCTGATATTTTAAAATATTAAAAGGTACCTGCAAAATCTTCAATACAAACTTTTTCATGAATATAGACTATAAAACAAAAAAATTCCTTAACAAAAAAAACTGAAGTAAATGGGGCAGATTTACTTCAGCGAAATGGACTAAATACGAACCGATCCTACAGCTCAACCATTGATTATCCTCATATACATCTTATGCAAAAGAATGAAACGTGCATCACCAAATGCCTATTCTGATGTAAAATTTGAACATTTTGGGTTTCTGTAAGACATAATAAGTATTATTGTTCTTTCATACAATATGCGCTCTTATTCTATAAGGTGACTATCCCAACACATTGAGCGCTCAACAATAATTATTGGTTACCGAGCAATTGTGACAAATCATCTAACTCAGAAGTTTTATCACGGCTCATTAATAAATCAACCGCATCTTTAGGATTCACGTTATTAAAAAGAACTTCGTATAGTGCGAATGTTAACGGCATGTTTACATCCATTTTTTTAGCTAATTGGTACGTTGCCTTTGTCGTTCGAACGCCCTCAACAACCATGCCCATACTCTCTAAAACTTCGTCTAAGTTTTTCCCTTTTCCGAGCATATTTCCTGCACGCCAGTTTCTACTGTGTACACTAGTACATGTTACAATCAAATCTCCCATACCCGTTAATCCTAGGAATGTAAGTGGATTCGCTCCAAGCGCTGCACCGAGCCTAGCTATTTCTGCAAGTCCACGTGTAATTAAGGCTGCTTTAGCATTATCCCCATATCCTAGTCCATCGGTTATTCCGGCAGCCAATGCGATAATATTTTTAAGGGATCCACCAATTTCTACTCCAACTACGTCTGGATTTGTATATACGCGGAAATGTTGATTAATGAACAAGTCTTGCACCTTTTTTGCCGCATTCATATCGTATGAAGCAGCCGTCACTGTTGTTGGTTGTCTTAAGCTAACTTCTTCCGCATGACTTGGTCCAGTAAGCACTACAACAGCTTCACGCAAATGCTCTGGCACTTCTTCTTCTATCATTTCAGACACACGTAAATGAGTGTCTGGTTCAATACCTTTACTAACATGTACAAGGACTAGTTTTTCCGTTAAAAGCGGCACAATTTGTCTACACACTTCTCGCATCGCTTTTGTTGGAACTGCTAAAACGATTGTGGACGTATCTTGTATTGCTTCTTTTAAGGAAGTACTCGCTTTAATATTTGTCGGCAACTCTATACCTGGCAAATATTTTTCGTTGCGGTGTGTTTTGTTGATTTGATTAACTTGCTCCTCACGATGTCCCCACAGTAATACGTCATGATTATTATCAGCAAGAACAAGCGCTAGGGCAGTTCCCCAGCTACCAGCACCTAGTACCGAAACTTTACTCATACAATCCCCTCCAATTATTTACGTGCACGTGCAATTAATCTAATTGGTGTTCCTTCAAATCCAAACGCATCTCGAATGCGATTTTCTAAGAAACGCTCATAACTAAAGTGCATTAATTCTGGTTCATTTACGAAAATAACGAACGTTGGTGGTTTTACGGCAACTTGTGTTGCATAATAAATTTTCAACCTAGTACCTTTGTGAGTAGGAGTTGGATTCATTGCCACTGCATCCATGATAACATCATTTAATACCGTTGTTACGACACGTAACGAGTGGTTCTCACTTGCAAGATTAATCATAGGTATTACCGTGTGAATACGTTTTTTCGTTTTTGCCGATAAGAAAACGATTGGGGCATAGTCTAAAAACAAGAAATGTTCTCTAATTTGTTCTTCAAATTCTTTCATTGTTTTCTCATCTTTTTCAACTGCATCCCATTTATTTACAACAATTACTACTGCACGTCCAGCTTCATGAGCATAACCTGCGATTTTTTTATCTTGCTCGATAATTCCTTCTTCTCCATCAATTACTACCAAAACAACGTCTGAGCGTTCGATTGCTCTTAATGCACGAAGCACACTATACTTTTCAGTCGTTTCATATACTTTCCCTTTTTTACGCATACCCGCTGTATCGATAAGGACGTATTCTTGTCCGTCGTACTTATATGGCGTGTCAATTGCATCTCTAGTTGTACCTGCGATATCACTAACGATAACACGCTCTTCTCCCAATAGTGCGTTTACTAATGATGATTTCCCGACATTAGGACGACCAATTAAAGAGAATTTTATTATTTCATCGCCATACGGATCTTCTTCACGCTTAGGGAAATTAGCCACAACTAAGTCCAGAAGGTCACCTAATCCTAAACCGTGAGAACCTGAGATTGGCATTGGCTCACCGAACCCTAAAGAATAAAAGTCATATACTTGGTCACGCATTTCTGGGTTGTCCACTTTGTTAACTGCTAGTACTACAGGTTTTTTTGATTTATACAAAATTTTAGCCACTTGCTCATCTGCAGAAGTAACCCCTTCACGACCGTTTGTCAGAAAAATAATGACATCTGCTTCATCTATAGCAACTTCCGCTTGTTGGCGAATTTCTTCTAAAAATGGGGCATCTCCAATTTCAATACCACCCGTGTCAATAATGTTAAAGTTGTAATTCAACCATTCTCCAGCGCTATAAATTCTATCACGAGTGATACCTGGTATATCTTCGACGATGGATATACGTTCTCCTACTATACGATTAAAAATTGTAGACTTACCTACGTTTGGACGTCCTACAATTGCAACTGTTGGTTTAGCCATATTTTTGTTCATCCTTTCAACTATGTAACAATGTACATTTCCGCTCTATTTTTAACGGTTGTTATTATTATGTGTAATCATTCATGAGAATAATGAAATATTTTCAACGTTATAAAATAAACCCTTCAAAATGAAGGGTCTAACTAAAATATTATATCACTAGATGCAACAAGTGTAAACTCATTTCGTGTTAATGGTTTTGGACACTCTATTTTGTTTTATATGTTTTTGTATTAAAGAATTTAGGTATGCGGTTGTTTTTTCAAAAAGCACCCAAATACTTAATCCAGCAATAGAGAGTGTAACGATCTCCCAGAATGGTAATTCTGCTACCATATTATAACCGAACACACTATAAATAATAAAAGCCGCAAGAAGCTCTCCTTGCAACAAACCTGTTAGTACTCCGATGTAGCGTTGTTCTTTTTCTTTAAACAACATAAAACACATGTAGAGGATAATAAACGTTAACATCCATTCACGGCCTAAAAAAATGAACACCGGATCAAAAATTTCAAAAATAATAAAAGTTACATAAACGAGTGAAATGGATGTACTAGCAAAATACATATAAACACTATTTTTCCGAGTGACTTTTGACAGAAAGAAAAATGTAGCGACTAATAAAACGAAATAAGCTAAATTCCAACGAAATTCTAAAACATTAATATAAAAATGAGAGCAAATAATTAATAATAAAATAACGGACGATAATAAAAATCGCAATTTTTTATCAGAAAAAAAGAAAAAGACAATAATCCATCCAACCCATGCAAGATAATAAAATAAATGACCTTCCATATTATCGTTACACCTCCTATCCTTGTTCAGTATTACTTTATTTTAAGAAACTTAATCACAAGAAAACGAATGTTTTAAGCTTGATAGGAAAATAATAAAACGAATAGACATAAGGGGTGAACATTTATGGGTAAAGATAGACAAGAGAAAAAGCTGAAACAGCAAAAAAGAACCGAATCAGATCGTGATCAATCTTTAAACTACCCAGGTGCAACAACATTAGAAGGACCTGACGCAGCAAGAGAGCGTAACAAACAATAAAAGAGTTTTTTTCACACATAAAAAAAAGGAATAGTCAGCGCGACTATTCCTTTTATCGTTTTATACTAAATTTCTTCGTATCCATTCCTCTTTCTGTAAGCCAATGGTGGGTATTGCCAGAAATAATGAGAGGAACTTGTTTTAGTTGGTCTATCGTGTTGACACCTAGTGCTGTCATAATCATCGTTAAGTCTTCATGAATAGATGTTATTTCTTCTATTAGACCTTCTTCGCCATCAGCAAGCAATATTTTCAACAAATATCCTGCCATACCAACCGCTGACGCTCCAAGTGCAATAGATTTTGCAATATCAAGTGGAGATTGAACCCCTCCAGAAGCAATAACAGACCCGTGTTGCTGCATTACTTCCTTTACTTCAACAATAGAAGTGGTCGTCGGGATTCCCCAAGAATCGAAATATTGTAGTTTTTTACTTCTTCGTGCATTTTCAATTTTAGAGAAGTTTGTTCCACCAAATCCACCTACATCAACACTAGAAACACCGATACCCTTCAATTCCTCCGCTGCTTCTTTACTTATTCCGAAACCTGTTTCTTTTACGATTATTGGCACAGATAAAGTATTTGTGATTTGCTCTATTTGTTTCAAAGCCCCTGTAAAATCTCGGTCACCTTCTGGCATCACTAGCTCTTGAATGACATTCAAATGTATCTGTAACGCATTTGCTTCTACCATATCAACCGCTCGTTTCGCTTGTTCGACAGTTGCTTCACTTCCGAGATTAGCCAAAATAATTCCATTTGGATTTTCCTCGCGCACAACTCTGTATGTAAAAGCTTCGTCTGGATCTTTTATAGCCGACATTTGCGAACCTACTGCAAGTACTAAACCACATTTGCGAGCGACGGAAGCTAAGCTTTTGTTTATACGGTAAGTTTGTTCACCGCCACCGCCAGTCATCGCATTGATAAAAATAGGCGAACTCAAAAACAGTTCGCCTATTTTCGTATGAAGTTTAACGTTTGCAACAGATGAATCTGGTAGACTTTGATGAACAAATGTAATGTCTTCAAAACCATGTTTTCTTTCTTGACCAGTCGAAAGAGAATGTTCAATATGGTCCATTTTACGTTTTGCTCTGCTCATCTTCCATCTCCTGTTGTCAAATTACTTCTTTAATTTGCTTAATTTATCGCCAATCATTTCACTTAAAGAAAAACCACTAGATTCTTCTTGTTGGTTATATTGGCTGTAGTCTTCTTCCTCTTCTACTTCCTCAAGTTCGCGAATTGTTAAAGAGATACGTTGCTCTTTTTCGTTTACCTCTAATACTTTTACTGTAACCGTTTCACCCTCTGTTAATACTTCATGAGGAGTACCGATATGTTTATTAGAAATTTGTGAAATATGAACAAGTCCTTCTACACCTGGTAATAGCTCAATAAATGCACCAAATGTAACAATACGACGTACTACACCTTCCGTAATAGTACCAGGAGATAGTTTCTCAGATACTGCATTCCATGGTCCAGGAAGTGTTTCTTTAATAGACAATGAGATTCTTTCGTTGTCACGGTCAACAGAAAGTACTTTTACTGTCACCTTTTGTCCTTCTTGTACAACGTCAGAAGGTTTGGAAACGTGCTCGTATGATAATTGTGAAATATGAACTAATCCATCAATTCCACCTAAATCAACGAATGCACCGAAATCTGTAATACGTTGAACCGTACCTTCTAGTGTTGCTCCAGCTGTAATAGAATCCAGTACTGACTGCTTTTTACCCTGTAGTTGTTCTTCTACTACTGCACGGTGAGAAAGAATAACTCTATTTTTCTCTTTATCTAGTTCTACTACTTTAAAAGTTAATGTCTTCCCTTTATAATCAGCAAAATCTTCCACAAAGTAGTTTTCAACTAATGATGCCGGAACGAAACCTCGTACGCCAATATCAACTACAAGGCCGCCTTTTACAACATCTTTCACTTCCGCTTCGAAAACTTCACCTGTCTCGAATTTTTTTACTAAGTCTTCCCAAGCTAATTCTGCATCCACTTGTTTTTTCGAAAGAACTAAGAGCTCATCTTCTACTTTTTTAACAACTAAATGTAAAGAGTCGCCTTCTTTCACAACGTCTGTTGCTTGTTCTACATGCAAACTTGATAGCTCGCTGATAGGAATAATTCCGTCTAATTTACAATCTTTGATGTCTACGATTACTTGCTTTTCTTCTACTTTCGTCACTACACCTGTTACTTTATCCCCTGGTGTTAATGATACTACCTCTACATTGTTCATTTCTTCTGTCATTACAAATACCCTCCTTAATACAACGCCGAAAAATATGTATGTAACGAGACCGCTACAAGTATAGAGTAGATTTTTTCTATATATTCTACTCATGCTGCTTTTGTAATTTACCCTCATATGAGTCCGTTCCGTAATTAAAATCCCATTTCAGCTTTTAATAATCGAAACGTATCATTAAAAAACTCATATTATAACTATATCATTTTTTGAAAAATTGGTCATTTAATAAGCTCCATAAAATGAAAAGTTTCCAAACAATGAATACCCATTCACTTATACACTGTAATATATTCCTGTGTTTGTCAAATGAGAATAGCAGCTATTATTTATTCTTTTCTATTAACTCTTTAATTGTATTCATGATGATATCTGTCGTATCTTCAGCGTTTACTTTTTCTGCACGTAATTTTTCCATGTTAATTGGTGGTCCGTAAACCACCTTCAACGGACTAAAAGCTTTGTATGGTCCAATAATCGCACATGGTACTACTGCAGCTTCTGTTCTAAGTGCGAAGAAGCCAGCTCCAGCTAATCCTTTTCCAACTTCTCCTGTTCTGCTTCTTGTTCCTTCCGGAAAAAGTCCAAGAACATGTCCTTCTTTTAATACTTTTAAACCCGTTCGAAGTGCTTCACGATCACTCATACCTCGCTTAACAGGAAAAGCATTTAACCCTTTCACAATCTTCCCTAGAACAGGAACATCGAAAATCTCCGCTTTAGCCATAAAGTGAATAGGACGCGGACTAGTGATCCCAACAACAGGTGGATCAAAGTTATGAATATGATTAGAACAGATTAACACTCCACCTTCTTTTGGTACATTTTCGGTACCGATAATCTTAATTCGGTACAAAGGCTTAAAAACAGTGTATACGAGACCTCTCACAAATGAATAAAATGTAATCATTTACACCACCCTTTCTTTTACTAGCTCCATAATATTTGTAACTACATCTTCTATTGTTAAAGAAGTTGTGTCTAATTCTACCGCATCATCTGCTTTTTTTAACGGAGCAATTTCGCGCTCTGAGTCTAGTTTATCTCTTCTAGCAATTTCTTCTTTTAGTTTTTCTAAATCGGATTCATACCCTTTAGACAAGTTTTCCGCATGACGGCGATTGGCTCTTTCGTCTACTGATGCCAATAGAAATACTTTAATTTCTGCTTTTGGTAATACATGTGTTCCAATATCGCGTCCATCCATGACAACGCCACCTTTTTCACCAAGCTCACGCTGGCGTAAAACTAGTTCCTCTCGTACTACTTTATGTTTTGCAACAACCGAAACATTATTTGTTACTTCATGAGTGCGAACAGCCTCTGTAACGTCTTCCTCATTAATGAACACATGTTGTTTACCGTCTGATCCTACACGTAAGTCTATTGTAATATTCGCTAAAATATGTTTTAGTTCCTCTTCGTTTTCGAGATTTATTCCTTGTTTTAATGCGACATACGTAACCGCTCTATACATTGCACCCGTATCTATATATAAGTAACCTAGTTTGTCTGCTACTATTTTTGCCACTGTACTTTTCCCAGCAGCAGCCGGCCCGTCTATTGCAATCGAAAAGTTTTTGTTTTGAGTTTGCATCGTATTTCCTCCAATAAACTGAGTTAATTTCATGAAAAAAAGCAGGTTCTCCCCGCTCGTAAAGTCTTCATTATTTTATCATAGTCATTTCTGTTGGTCGAATGTTTCTATGTATTGTTGTATCGTTTGTCCATTTACCCCCTCATAGTGAACCACTTTTGACATATACGGTGCTGCATTCGTGTACAAGGTCATACCTTGTGCGAATAACAAGCACACAAATTGAATGATAATCAGTTTGATAATGATGTTTTCTACTTTTTTCAAAACGGTCACCTCTTCTACTATATAGTTTGGTGACAGAGTGTTTTAACTATACACTTTTCTTTTTAAAAGTTGTTGTTCAAAACAATATTTAATAACATGCTGGCGCTCTATATCTTTCAAGTTCAAAAATTTAATGGAAGCTCTATGTCTACCTTTATCTACACCTTCGAACATTCTTATAACTTTTCCCTCTACTTTTAAGTATTGGATATCATCATTGTTATAATGCATAACCAAATCTAACGTAATATAAGCGTCTTCGTCTAAGAAAACTCCTTTAGGTAAGTTAATAGCACAACCTCCAGCACTTATATCGTGTGTAACCGTTACAAATGGTTTAAATGTTCTTGTAACAGAATGTACTGCTGTATCCACACTACTTTCTACACGAACATATTCTCTCCTTTGAATCTTTGTAAACGTTTCTTTTGGAGGTAGTAATAGTTTTATTAGTGGTATAGCTTTTTTTGTTCTTCCGATTATTTCAGAAGAAAATTCATATGCAGCACCTTCTTCTGCAACAAAAGAAGCGGTAACAGGAGTACCATTCATTAAGAAAGTAGTTTTCTCTGTAAAAAGGTGAATTGGGTAATCTATTAGTAATTCGGAATTACCGACTTCTTGTACTTTACAACGATATTTATCATTTCCATTTTCATTATGGATAATAAGTGTCAAAGTTAAGCCTTCTTTTAACACTACAGTTCCCCACTTTCTTACTAGCAATTAATTTTTTAGTAGTTCTAATATCCTATTTCCATTAAACCATTCATAATCGGAATTGTGAAGGGTATTTGTCATTATTGTGTAAGATAAGACTTTATTACCGGTTTTTACTATAACTCATAAAATTTTCAATAATGACCGTTCCTTTCCGCTACAGGCACTGGCTTTCCGCGGGGAGCGCAGCGGAAGGTTAATTTTCACTATCGTGAAAAAACTACTCCTCGGCGTACCGCCTGTGGGGCTCACGCTTCGCTCTACTTCCCGCAGGAGTCCAGTGCCTTCCGCTGCAAGTCACTAAATGTTTAATAAATACAAAAAGAGCAAAAAAACAAACGGAAAAGCAGATTATTGCTTTTCCGTTTTTGGCTTATAAATCATATAAAGGTTCTGCGTTTTTTAGTTTTTCTACGCTTTCTTCACGGCCGTTATCAGCGTTTATAAAGATTTGATAGGTGTCGTCATTTATTGTTCCCATAAATTCGTAACAAAGTACTTCTTCACCAAAGTCATTATTGATTACCGCTAAACGATTTTCCATGATTGATACTTTTTCATTAATGGAGTCTCTTGCTTCTTCTATTGAAATACCCGGCTCTGGAATGTCACGAGTGTGATGTGCCATTAAGTAGTCTTTAGCAGAAAAACCAACAATTTCTCCACTATCAAGACTAATTTTCATACGAATTGCATCTGAATATATTCTTACACCCTCTACTTCCGAAACGAAAGTGAAAGCACCGACATTATCATACTCCATTGATTCATATAAATCTAAGCTATCAAAGTTATTGTCTTTTAAAAACTCGCGAGCTTTATTGGCAGCATCATTCAAGCTTATATTCTTTTTCTTAATTTCACGGTTTTGTATGACGTAAATTGGATAGCCACCTTTTTTTGTTATATCCATATACGTATCTTTTTCATCTTTATCAATGATTGTCACACTATAAAAACCTTCGTTTGCACCTTCTCCACTTTCTGTTACGCGAATTTTTTCATCTCCTTCAAGACTTAAAAATTTTATCGCTATTTCTTTTGCTTGATTTTCATTAATTTTTTTTCCACGTAAATATTTAAAACCTTCGTCTGAGTTAGAAAGGGATGTAAAAGTTGGACCAAAATCTGCTTCTTCATATCCCTCTACGTTTTTCTCTACTGTTTTAAAGCCATTAATGATAGTGTTATCTTGAGGTTGATTTTGTGCAGAAAGTGCAAGTTCAACATCCATCCATCTTAAGTTATTTTTAATAACTAAATTTTGGACTTTTCTTAGTTCTTGTTGAATTTCTCCTGCTTTTGAATACAATTGTTCCAACGTATTGTATTCATCACTAGATAACGGTTCATTTGTTAGATCACGAACAGCTACTTTATAGCTAAACGTACCGATATTGGATAAGAATTCTTCTGTTTTGTTAAATGGTATTAACGCAAGAGGAAGTTGTCCTACATCGTTTTGAGCTTCTGATGTTATTCTCCAAACTTCAGCTAGTGATGGAGATAGTCGTTCTCTTGAGCTCATCGCAAGCGTTGTACCGATATTATCTTGGAGTAAATCTAAATGATAAACTAAGTCATGAAACGCACGTTGATAATTGTTTTCTGCATTGATGAGGACAGCATTTTTATCTTGATGCTCTTGATATCCCCAATATCCTGTACCTACAACCGCTACAGTCAACACAGCGATTATTACAAGTCTTAACATTGAATATCACCCTCTTTAGTCACAGAAAATATGTTTTCCGATTCTTTTTATTTGTGGTCGACCCCAAATCCATCCACTTGTTGCAGTATCTGGGTTGAAATAGTATGTTGCACCTTCTGAAGGATCTTGGCCATTAATTGCATCTAGCACCGCTCTTCTTGCTGTTTCGTTCGGTGTTAACCAAATCTGACCATCCGCAACTGCAGTAAATGCTAACGGTTCAAATATGACACCTGAGACTGTATTAGGAAAAGTAGGGCTATTTAATCTGTTGATAATCACTGCAGCAACTGCAACTTGACCCTCAAACGGCTCTCCTCTTGCTTCTCCATATACAGCATTGGACATTAATTGAATATCATTTTCAGAAAAACCACCCGGCATGTTCATAGCAGTCGGTGTTTCATCCGCTTCTTCTGTATCATCTTCTTGTTGAGCGGGTTGTTGTTCTGGTTGTTGTTCTGGTTGTTGTTGCTGTTGTTGGTCTGGCTGTTGCTGCTGTTCTGGCGATTGTTGCTGTTGCTGGTCTGGCGGTTGTTGCTGTTGTTGGTCTGGCGGTTGCTGTTGCTGGTCTGGCGGTTGTTGCTGTTGTTGGTCTGGCGGTTGTTGCTGTTGTTGGTCTGGCGGTTGTTGCTGTTGTTGGTCTGGCGGTTGTTGAAATTTAGGCTTTTGTTTTGCCCATTGTGTTTGTGCTGCTTTTTTAGCTTTTTCAACAGTTTCAGGTACCGGTGCAACTTGTTGCTCTAATGGCATTCCACCGTAATGAGTGAACCTTTTTCCGTTTTTTAAATTTTGATGTACCCAATCTTTATTGAATTTTGTTGCTCTTTCTAACATATCTTTCGTTTTTGGACCAACCAATCCGTCCACATCATCTAAACCAAATTCTTGTTGGAAATTTTTAACTGACCAATAGGTAGACCAGCCATAAACTCCATCAATTCTACCGTGGTAATAGCCGTTATATTGGAGGCGAGATTGCAACTCAATAACGTCATCACCTGTAGCTCCCCTTTGAATAATTTGTTGTGAAAATGCCCCAACTTGTGGTTGATTTATAATAAACAAACTAAAACAAAAAAGGAACAGGCATGAAAATATTGCTATTCGTTTCACTTTCGTTTCCTCCTTTTACTTTCAATAAGCATGGGTCGAATTAATTTCATAATCACGGTTCGTTTAGTGAAAAATGAATTGATATCCCTTACTAAGCATATAATGTTCGTTTAATAAAGCGCTTTTACTAAAGGGATAAATTGTTTAATTCGTTTTTCGTATAAGTAATCGTATTATGAAACTTACTCTGTTAAAAGTATTTTTTGTAGAAGTTGGTATTTTATACATTTTAAGAAAGAAAGTTTCAATATAGGGTTATTTTACTTTAAGTATAAAAACAAAAAAGGACCTTCATTTAGTAACTTTACTTAAATGAAGGTCCTTTTATAGTGAGTATTTTTTTGCTTTTTTTACTTTGTGCAAACCAAGCCACCATAAAAATATCATGAAAGGTAGCATATAAAAGCCCCAGTGTTTGCCTGAAAGAAGTATAAAATCATATGTACCATGTAATAAAAATGGTAAAACTAGAGCTAAACTTAGCCAAAAACTTATTTTTTTCTTATCGGTTTTGAATTTTGCTCGCCCAAGATAATAGCCCATTATTACACCAAATAGCGCATGACTTGATACAGGTAAAATCGCTCTCCCAAGTGCAAATTCAATGCCATTAGCAAACAAGTACAAAATGTTTTCCGCCGTTGCAAATCCTAAAGAAATGGTAACTCCGTATATAATTCCATCATATCTTTGTTCAAATTTCACATGTTGATATACGAGGTAAATTAATATAAACCATTTAAAAAATTCTTCTAAAAGTGCAGAAATAAAAAAAGATTGAATAAATGCTGATTTTATTGCCAACTCAAATTCTAGTACATATTGAATAAACATTAGTGGAAAGACAAGTATAGAGCCGAAGATAAACAACCGAATTAAGGTAGGAACGGCTTCTGAGTTAAATCGTTCTTTTAAATAGAAATAAGATAAAAGTGCGAAACCAGGAGCTATTCCTGCTGAAATAATGGCTACCATGAAAAAAGCCTCATTTCTATCTATTTTTTTTAATGGTAACATGATATGTTATTGATGAAAACAACTTGTCTTCATTTTCCCAAAAAAATGAAAACTAAGGGGATGAACAACTTGAAGAAAAAAATATTAGTCATACATACTGGTGGTACTATTTCTATGCAAGAAGATGAACATACAGGGGCTGTTTCCCCTGGAGCTGCCAATCCACTTGTTAATAACCCACTTGTAACAGATTCAAACACAATTATCGAAGATTGTGAATTATTCCATTTGCCATCACCACATATAACACCAAGTCATATGTTGAAGCTTGCTCAATTTATTGATGCGCAAGTACTAGAAAAGTCATATGATGGGGTTGTTATTACACACGGAACGGATACACTTGAGGAAACCGCATTTTTCCTAGATTTAACGACAAAAGCTAATGTACCAATTGTTTTAACGGGAGCGATGAGATCTAGTAATGAACTCGGATCTGATGGACCGTACAATTTACTCTCCTCGATTAAAGTTGCTTCGAGTGAAAGTGCAATTGGAAAAGGCGTATTAGTCGTATTAAATGACGAAGTGCATACTGCCAAAAATGTTACAAAAACACATACAAGTAACATTGCGACTTTTCAAAGTCCACAATACGGACCTATCGGGTTAGTTACGAAGCGTGGCGTATCATTCCATCATATGCCTATTCAACAAGATAAATACAAAATAACGGAAGTAAATAAAAATGTCATGCTATTAAAAGCTTATTCTGGGATGGATTCTTCGATTTTCGAGGCACTTAAATCAATGAGAATTGATGGTCTAGTAATAGAGGCTTTAGGTCAAGGAAATTTACCTCCATCTACAATTGATGGCATTAGAAGCCTTTTAGCAGATAACATTCCCGTTGTTCTCGTTTCGAGGTGTTTTAATGGTATTGTCCAGGATATATACGGGTATGAAGGTGGAGGCCGCCGCTTAAAAGAATTAGGTTTAATCTTTTCGAATGGATTAAATGGACAAAAAGCTAGAATAAAATTATTAGTTACACTTGAAAAGACAAATGATTCCGAGCAACTACAAGCGTTATTTTTAAAGTGAAAACTTAAATAACTAGGTTGAAAAACGACGGTAACAAGTGGAGAGGCCCCAAGAAAAGATTGTTCTTGGGGCCTCTCTATATAAATTCACAGGGCTCTTTGTCCCTGCCTTTTTTACGTAATGGATGTTGTTGAAGTACATATTAAGCTAATTTTTACGTCAAGATGAAGTTCATCTTTGATAAATTTTTAAGGGATAATGAACTTCATCGGCCTTATGAAGTTCATTATCGATATAATTTTTAGGCTTATTGAACTTCATCGCCCTTATCAAGTTCAACTTCAACTTTTTTCTAAGGTAAATTAAACTTCATTGACCTTTGTCGCAATCTCTCTTTTCTTATGTTTCTTTTAATTGAATCGCTTTTGCAATACCGTCACCGTGAAATCTACCGTTCTCAATAAAAATTTCATTTGCGTTGTTACCTGCAGCAATAACACCGGCAATAAATATTCCTTCTACATTTGTTTCCATTGTTTCTTCATTAAATATAGGTCTACCTGTAAGGGTGTCAATATCAACTCCCATCTTCGTTATAAATTGATGGTCAGGATGATAGCCAATCATGGCAAAAACGAAGTCATTTTTTATGGTAGTTGGTTCACTAAGCTTGGTTTGATAAGTTACTGTATCTTTTGTTATCTCCGTCACGTTTGCATCGAACACCATCTTAATGGTTCCGTTTCGAACAAGAGCTTCAAATTCCGGAAGAATCCATGGCTTTATACTCGGGGAGTACTCACTACCACGATAGATGACAGTAACTCGAGCGTTCGCCTTCACTAATTCAAGTGCTGCATCCACTGATGAATTTTTCCCACCAAGAACAACAACATCATTATCAAAGTATGGGTGGCCTTCTTTGAAATAATGCGATACTTTTGGAAGCTGCTCGCCAGGTACCCTTAGTACGTTTGGATTATCATAATAACCTGTAGCAATTACAACATAAGGGGTAACATACGTTTCTTTTGAAGTAGATACAACAAATGTACCATCTTTTTGTTTTTGAACCGATTTTACTGTTTCAAAAGCATTTACTCTTATGTTTTCTCTTCTAACTACTTCACGATAATATGTTAAGGCTTGGATCCTAACAGGTTTTCTATTTTCTGTTATGAATGGCACTCCACCTATTTCTAATTTTTCACTTGTACTAAAGAAGGTTTGATGTGTTGGGTAGTTGTATATGGCATTTACGATGTTACCTTTTTCTAGTACGAGTGGTTTTTTCCCTATTTTTTGCAGGCTTATTGACGCCGCTAATCCACACGGTCCGCCTCCGACAATTATGACGTCTTCTTTCAGCACAAACCGTCACTCCTTTATTTATGTTCTAATCATTTCTTTAAAATATATAGGTAGTGAATTGTACAACTACTAACATATCATAGAAGAAAAAACTACATTCCAGACTTCAAAATCCAATAAAGAATCCCCTACCTTTATATGATAGGGGATTGGTATGGGATGTGCAAATATTAAATCCAGCCTCTGAAGCGAGATGCTTCTGCCATTTTACGTACACCAACCATGTAGGCAGCTAGACGCATGTCAACTCGGCGGTTTTGACTTGTTTCATAAATGTTGTTAAAGGACCTTACCATGATCTTTTCTAATTTTTCTTCCACTTCTTCTTCAGACCAATAATAACCTTGGTTATTTTGTACCCATTCGAAGTAAGAAACTGTTACTCCACCAGCACTAGCTAATACGTCTGGTACAAGTAAAATACCACGCTCTGTTAAGATCTTCGTTCCTTCAATTGTAGTCGGACCATTGGCTGCTTCTACTACAACTTTTGCACGAATGTTATGAGCATTATCTTCCGTAATCTGGTTTTCAATTGCTGCTGGAACTAAAATATCACAATCTAATTCTAGTAATTCTTTATTTGAAATTGTATTATTAAATAATTTCGTTACTGTTCCGAAACTATCACGACGGTCTAATAAGTAGTCAATATCTAATCCATTCGGGTCGTGAAGACCACCGTACGCATCAGAAATACCGATTACTTTTGCGCCTGCATCATGCATAAACTTTGATAAGTAACTACCTGCGTTTCCGAAACCTTGAACAACTACGCGAGCACCTTTTAATTCAATGCCACATTTTTGCGCTGCTTCACGAATACAAATTGTAACACCTTTAGCAGTAGCAGATTCACGACCATGAGAGCCACCTAGTACAAGCGGTTTACCTGTAATGAATCCTGGAGAGTTAAATTCGTCAATACGGCTATACTCGTCCATCATCCACGCCATAATTTGGGAGTTTGTAAATACGTCTGGAGCCGGAATATCTTTTGTTGGTCCAACGATTTGGCTAATAGCACGAACGTAACCACGGCTTAATCGCTCTAACTCACGGAAGGACATTTCACGCGGGTCACAAACGATCCCACCTTTTCCTCCACCATATGGTAAATCAACAATACCACATTTTAAACTCATCCAAATCGAAAGTGCTTTTACTTCCTTTTCAGATACGTTCGGATGGAAACGAATTCCACCTTTCGTTGGTCCAACTGCATCATTATGTTGAGCACGGTATCCAGTAAAAATCTTTACAGAGCCGTCATCCATACGAACTGGAATTTTTACTGTTAACATGCGAATTGGTTCTTTTAATAACTCATACACTTCATCTGGATATCCAAGCTTTTCTAACGCTTTATGTATCACGACTTGTGTTGATCTCAATACGTCAAGCTTATCCTCTTTTTGCTGAGCTTTTTCATTATTATTTTCGGCTACCATAAGTAAACCTCCTAGAATGTTTCCCTTTGTTTGTTAGTTGAGTCAATTTCATAATTACGGTTCGTTTAGTGAAAAACGAATATTTTACTATTATACGGAGTTACTTGCTCGTTTTTAAAGTATTTTTCAATAAAAATATGCTGTAAGTATTCGTTTTTCGTATTGTAGTAATACATTATGAAACGGACTCAGTTGTAATATATTGTGTTGCACTCAGACATTAGTATACACCTTCCATGCATTTATGCAAAGATAGAAAATAATATTTTTTTAAAAAAATGTAACCGATTACATTGTTGAGACAAAAGCATTTATAGTGAGTTTAATTAGCTAATTATTCAGAAAAAACATCTCTACAAAAATAATATGTAGAGATGTTTTATAGTGCGTTTTTAAAATATTTCCTTATTGTACTAAGTGCATTTTCTTCCATAATTATTTTTCCATATTCGTGAATTCTGTGAATCGTCATTGTCGCAGGGCAACCATACTCTGACAATAAAGAAATAAGTGTATCTATGTCCATATGGTTGTTTTTTTCTTCTAGTAACAAAAAGTACAAGTCTTGATAACTATATAGTTTTCCAGTTCCCATTTGGAAAGGTTTTAGTCTTTTAGCAAGGTCAATAATATGTTCAAATGATGAAAATTCATAAAGAACTTCTTCACTTTCATCTATCGTTACTTGCATTTCAATGTAATCATCCAAAAATTCTTCGTCCGATATGTCATCTGTCACCGTGACGATTATAACCATCCCTTGCGCTTGTAGCGAATAAACTTCTACCGCTAAAGAACCATTTACTTCAAATCCTAGTTCGTCGTTTGCTGAATCCATCATATCGCGAAATAGTTGATGTACTTTTTCTGAATCTTGCCACAAGTCTTCTTTCGTTAATCCTCTATCTGAAAGGTCATCAAACGTGAGGAATACTTTAATCTTGTTATTCGTAATGCGTTCAAGCCGCATGAAAAGTCTCCTCCCAACAATACAGTCCGATAAATTGCTATCATCTTAAATAGTATTTCACTTCACATACATTCGCTTTACTGTTTGGTTTTCAATAATTGGTACGGGTGATGCATTTATAGCTTAATGTAGTTTATGAAAGTATCTCTCAGTTGGTTCGAAGATAATATGGTGAAAAAACTTATAAACTACACTAAAAACAAAAAGGGCACCAACATACTATATGTTGGTGCCCTTTCACTTCTATTCATTCATCTTTTGTTTTAACCAATGATCCCACTGCTCTATATTCAACCCGATTATATTTTTATCGAACTTTGCTCTTTCTTCTTCATTCATATAACCAATGGCATGACCACCAATTCCAACATGTAAGTTTGGATATTTACTTTCTAATTCGACTACAAGTAATAATGTTTTTTCTAAATTTTCTTTCAATGTACAAGATAAAAATAGAAACTTTGGATTAATTTCTTCTATTACTACATGGATATCATTATCCGCTAATGACACACCGAGGTAAATCGTGTCAAAGCCTTTACGCTTAACATATAACGTATATATTAATAATCCTAATTCGTGCCACTCTCCTGGTCCGCATACAGATACTGTTTTTGGTAAAAATCCATTTGTCGGCAACGTGTGTAATATACTTCCGATACGAGATCGCAAAAAGGAGGAAGCAAAATGCTCGTGAGCACTTGTAATTGTTCCTTCTTCCCATAATGAGCCCACTCTTACTAAAAGCGTACCTAAAATGTCTATTAACACCTTTTCAACCGAATAAATAGTAAAGACTTTATCCATTATTACGTGTGCTCTCGCTTCATCAAAAGATAACAGCGCATCTAATAGTTCGTCAAATAATTCTACTGATTTATCGTCTATTGTTTCTTTAACCGTATCTGTAATGGACAGTTCGTTTTTTTCTAACAATGAGACAGCTTGACTAATCGTAAATCCTTTATCTACTTTTTCGATTAACCATTTAAGTATTTTGATATGTTCTTCTGTATATAAACGATGACCAGAATCATTGCGTACTGGTGCTATTATTTGGTATCTTCTTTCCCAAGCTCTTAGCGTACCAGCTTGAATACCTAGCATATTAGAAACTGCTTTTATATTATATTTTCCTTCTTGATTTTGCATAGTAATCCCTTTCTCTCGTTTAAATCTTATCTGAATTATAACGAAGTGAAAGTGGCGTGTAAACTTTGTGTATGTTTTGGATAACTTCTACAGTTAATTAATCTCTATTTCTTATATATTCAGAATTAAAATCTTGCCTGTTCCTATCCGCTGCAGGATTTAAATATAGCAAAATCAATAATTTTTAATTATGGAATCTATAATAAAAAAACGCAGTTTTCGTAAAGATTGTTGTTTTTTAAAGGAATTAAAAATAATAATTATAATAATTAAAAGTTTACTAAATATTGAAACCTTTTAGTAAATAAGTTCGTAAAATCATATTAAGGAGTGATGGATATGAAGAATAACTTATTGATAGCTACAATAATCGGTTTAGGAGTTTTATTTGCAGGTTGTCAGCAGCAAGCAAGTGGGTTACTTAATACTTCAAAGTTAGAAGAAGAGCAACAAGGAGGACAAACAGATAATATTCCTAAAGTTTATCAAGCACCGACATTAGAAGTCGCATTAGACGCTGTTCCTTTTCAAGTAAAAGTACCTACCTAATTACCATTTGAAAGTAATGGTTTTGAAGTTTTTGAAATCAGAGATTGGTTTGAGCGCGATGACAAAAAAAATATTTCAATCACACTAGAAGCAATAAACAAAGATAGAACAGACAATCGCTTTCAGCTTATTCAAATATATGTTTATGATTTTGAAGTTAACTACGGCGGTGTAACTCCTAGTGATGAAATAACATTGAAAGATGGTATAAAAGCACATGTTTACAATGGTGGGGGTTTTACATTTTCCTATAATGATTTAATAGTTGAAATTGGATACATAAATCGAGATGATTCTAACAAAGTCAGTGAAGAACGCGTATTAGAAATATTGACAAATTTAGCAAACCAGATGATTGATTAATAAATTGCCGATTCACTGTATGAACTCTTTAATGACTCTACGGTGTAGTAATTCGAATTTTGAACATCATTAGGGTTTCACGAATGTCTTTGAGCATCTTTGCAATATCCTCTCGTTCTTCTGAAAATAAGTCCTGATTGATTGCTTTAAATAACGCTAACTGTTCCAATTTCGATAGGTCGCTGAAATCACGATATACGTGTATCCACATTGACGACGCCTCCATAAATGGCATTATATCAACCTATTTTTAGTATGGTCAAATAGTAACAATCTATTTGAAAACAGCGTAAAAAAAGAAGGCTTTCACCCTCTTTTTAGTGTTAAAATATGTGTTTCTGCTGGTGCTCCTAGTCTTAGTGGGAGCAGAGATGTCCCGTAGCCGTTACTGATGAAAAGCTTCGTATGTGATAACACATGTAATTTTCCTTTTTCATAAGGACCAAACCCGAAAATACGTATTTGCCCTCCATGTGTATGTCCACATAGAACAAAAGAGATTTTTTCTTCTTCTGTAAACTTTTCTATTATTTCTGGGTTATGGGCGGCAAGTATTTTAAATGAATCCGTTCTACAATCTGATAACGCAAGTGATAAGTTATCTTTTTCTACACTTAATTCGTCCACTCCTAACAGTTGTATGTATTCACCTTCTCTGGATTCAAATGTTACTGCCGTATTATCTAACACTTTTACACCATGCTGCAAAAGGATAGCATCTAACGTTCGAAAATCAGTTTCGTAATCATTATTACCCCATACAAAATATATAGGTGCACCAATAGTTTTTAGCTTTTGCAGATTTGCTTCTACTCTAGCAAACGGCACTTTCTTTTCCGTTAAGTCACCACCGATTACAACAATATCTACTTTTTTCTTAACTTTACTCAACACTTCGTCTGTTATCTCTCGTCTATGAACATCTGAAAGGAAGAAAATTTTCAACTCACCAAAAGTTTTTGGGAAGTCTTCAATTAGGATTGTTTCTTCTGTAACATTATCAGCAAATGCTTGCTTAAACATATAAAACAACATGATTAGAATGAAAATGATAATGGATGTGATTAACAAAGGGATCAATTATTTTACTCCTTTAACTATTGTTCTTTTCGTATTTACTGCAGAAATCATACCATAAATGATGGAAAAGAGTAACAACAACACGCCCTTCATTCCACCAACTAACACTAATAATACTAGACTTACCATTATCCCTACAAAAAAAGTTTTTTCATAACGATGAATGTGCCTACTGTACCTTAATTCATGAAACAATTCCCCGTAAAAAATAAAGCTAAACAACAAGCACGTTAAACTTGAGAACAATGTAAAGGGACTAAAAACAAAAATAGAAAGCAGTTCATTGAATGAATCTGCTTTAGGAAAGATATCAATAAATTTATATCCAAAAAAGCATGCACCAATAAAATATAAACTATGTTTTACCATGGACAACCACTTCTTTGTTGACGGAGTTTCAACGTTTTTAATTTATACAAAATTAGACCTCCTACCGAAAGGGAAAAGCGTTACTTCCCTTCATGATACAAGTTAATATCAAACTCTTTTTTCATCATGGCAAATACATGATGGCGTTGTTTCCATTCATGGGTTTGTTTCCAGTAGTCATCACTACGTTTTACGATTTCTTTTCGAAGTTCATGATATTCTTTCTCTGCTTTATCTTTTTTCATTAAATAATACTTAATAATTGCTATTTGTATTCCTATAAACATGATAACGTAAAAATGAGAAGAATCATCTAATATGTGAGCAAACAATAATGAAAAGTTAATTACGTTCAAAACGATGAAATAATATAGGTACAAAAAGAACAATCCGATCGATGCTATACATAAAATCCTCCATGAGAATTCTTTTTTCTTAAAGGCATCGAATTTTCGTTTTTTATCTACAAGTGCTTGTAAGGTTTGTTTTGTTGCTTCATCTGTATAGGTATCTAAATTTTTTATTGAGCTTTCCATAAGAAAGGGCACTTCCTTTCACAACATCTTTTGTACAAAATATGCGCTTGTCTCTGTTCATATGAGAAGATGTTATAAAAAATTCCTATTGCTGTTGATTGGAGCGCAAGCCTTCGCTTTCCGCGGGCGAGTCGGAAGCCTCCTCAGCTTCACCTGTGGGGTCTTCCGCCACTCGCTTCTTCCGCAGGAGTCTCCGGCTTGCGCTCCAATCAACAGCTAGATAGTAATTTATAAATTTTTTTACTGAGTTAAAGTTTTCAAGTGAGTCCGTTTCATAATGTATGACTACTATACGAAAAACGAATAACAGCATCGTATTCTGTATTCATACATCTTAATAAACAACATATTATTTTGTATATCACTAAAATATTCGTTTTTCATTAAACCAACCGTAATTATGAAATTGATACAAGTAAAAAGGAATATGAAAAAACACCACATAAGTATGGTGTTTTTTGCGTTTATGAATCTTGCTTTTTAATTGGTATTTTCAAAGTTTGGCCGACGTTTACTTGGTTTGTTATAAGGTTATTAAAGTCTTTGATGATTTTTTCGCCATGTCGGCCGTTGTAGTATTTTACAGAAATACTAAACAACGTTTCTTCTTTTTGAACAGTATGATAAATGATTTCAATATCTTCTTCTATTGCTGACTCGTCGATGACAGGCTCTGAATTCTCTTCCTCTGCTTTATCTTCCTTCACTTCTTTATCTTGCTCCGAAGGTTCTGTTGCTTGCTCTTCTGTAATTACTTCTTTTAATTCCTCTTCATCCACCTTGTCTTCTGTTTCCTTTGAATCTGATTTGTCATCATCTGCAGCTGGCGGTGGTGTTGGTTTCAAGACGTGGATCGGTTCGTATATGGAAGATTCAGAAGGTAATATTCTTGAAATAATACTATTATCATCACTAAGCACTAGTGCTAATATCGCAATAGGAATTAGAAAGAATGCGATTGAAATTAACCGGACCATCGGATAATGTATTTTCCATTTTGTTTTCTTTTTCTTATTTGCATGCAACTCACTTCGAGGAGGTAACTTTTTCACCCTTACCGCTTTTTCTCTTAATGTTGACGCTTGATCTAGTTTATCTGTTTCATTTTTGCTCATCGTTATCCCTCCCACCATCATTATTTACGTATTTATTTATAAAATCATGTCTAATTTTTAACGCTAAAAGCAAATCTATTAAAAAATGTGACCAAAATGTTACAAGAACACTACCAGTATATTCATAAATAAGTCCTAGTAAGAAACTTAATAACACAACAGAAAATAAGAGTAACCATTTAGATAAATAACGAATATGCATTAGGGCAAAAATGACGCTTGCTGCAACTAATCCAAAATGTGTTTGAATGACTCCTCTAAATAAAAATTCTTCCACTAACGCAATGATAAACGCTAGAAAAAAAATATGAAGAACCGTTCTCCTTTGAAACATTTTTTCATTTATGCCACCATCATCAAACATATACTTAGGAACAAACTTCATTAACAGTAGATCCGCAAAATAAACAACCAGTGCAAAAATCGTACCTATAACGAAAATATCAAATGGCTGAAAAGTCCATATGGATATAAACTCTTCCCAACTATCGAATAAAAAGAATGAAAGTATAACTCCCACCAATAAAAACAGCAATTGAGACACATAAAGATGGCCTAACAGTTCTTTATCTGACATATGTTTTAATGCTTCTGCTTGTTTATTTCTCACTTTGACCATCCTGAACTAATAGTTTTTTTAATTGATTTCTCCACGAAAAAGGTTCTTCTTCGATTTCCATATCCTTTTTACGTATATATGTTTCTAAGGAAATACCACATATATCACAACAGTAGTCATTATTATCTAGAATACTTTCACTTGAAAAATAATGTAATAATTGTTTTCTTCTACAGTTAGAGGACGAATAAATCCATCTTTGCAAATGTTGTAACTTTTTTTGCTTCCATACCATTCTTTTTTCAACTTTATCGTGTAAATGTTCTTCTAAGATACCTACATTATTAGAAGAAAGTACGCCATTTAACGCAATATACTTTTCTATATGATACGATACGAAGCGCCAATGAACTTCTTCTATCCCGCACTCTTCCACAAAGTATTGTTCCATTTCACTGCTTTTTTGGGTAACCGTTTTATATTCAGAAACTAATCGCTGCAAAATAAAGGTTATCACTTGTTTGGATGGAAGTTCATTTTCAATAATAAATTGCGGCAAATAGTCATCATCTTCTGTGTGAAGTAAAATAGCGATACTTCGCTCCCCATCTCTTCCTGCCCTTCCGACTTCTTGAACATACGACTCAAGTAACGTTGGAAGTTGATAATGAATAATGAAGCGAATGTTTTCTTTATTAATACCCATTCCGAATGCACTAGTACAACAAATGATATTTATTTTATTTAAAATAAATTGTTGTTGTATTAAGACTCTTTCTGAAGTAGATAGACCTGCGTGATAAAACTCTACCCGCTCCACTCCATTTTCTTGTAAAAACTGCGCCATCTCTTCAGCTTTTGCTCTACTTGAAAAATAAATAATTCCTGGTGTTATTAATTCGTTACACAAATAAAGTAGCCTTTGTCTTTTTTCTTCTGCATGATAAAAGTCTCTTTCCACCTTAAATGCAATGTTAGCTCGATCTACAGAATGGATATGCTCCTTTGGTTTCTGTAATTGTAATATCTCTTTCATGTCACGAAGAACTTCTTTTGTCGCAGTGGCTGTTAAAGCAAGACAAGGTGGACTTTTCAAATGTTGTCTCACTTCACCTAACTTTAAATAATCTGTTCTAAAATCGTGTCCCCATTGAGAAACGCAATGAGCTTCATCCACTACAAACAAATCAATCTGAATTTCACTTAACTTTTTTATCCACTTTTTTGACTGCAACATTTCTGGTGAAATAAAAATAAATTTAGCTGAAAGACTTTGTTTTAGCATTCTCTCTTTTTCTTGGTAAGATAAAAAAGAATTGATGGCTACTACTCTTTTTTCTCCAAATGCTTTCATTTGTTGTACTTGATCTTCCATTAATGACAACAAAGGAGAGACAATAAGGACAGACCCTTGTAAGATATAGCCTGGAAGTTGGTAGCATAACGTTTTGCCCCCACCAGTTGCAAGTAAAGCTAATACATCATGTCCATCCAAAACATCTTGTATAATTTCCTTTTGACCATCCCTGAAGGAATCGAATCCAAGCTTAGTTTTTAAAATGTCATTTAGGTTCAATACGATCACCAATCTTTGTCAATACAAGTCTAATGTGAAAATAGTTAATATACTTATTGTTGATATATTCTTTTAATCGTTTTAATTGCTTCGTCTTCAAAGTTCGAATCGCATGTTCAATTTCTTTTCTATGTTTTTCACATACATATTCATCTATGCTAAATTGTTGGTCGTGCAAACTAATTTCTACTATATGATCTTCAATTGTACTCATTTTAAGATGGCGAATTTGTGCAATCTGGTCCATTGAAAAACCTCTGTTTAACAATCTCCATGTTTTCTCTGTCGTAACAGTAAATGTACTTTCTTGCATTACATCCTCACATAATGAATAAAGCTCTGGAAAATCATCTTTATTTTGATCCAACTTTGTAAGCATTTGATGAATAGCCCCAAAAAAAAGGATTTGAACCCATTCTTCCTCTACCTTTAGCCTTTTGGCTAGTTGATAAATGGTAAGACCTGCTTCCTTGTATCCAGAAAGTTGATACGTAAGTATCGTCGCTTCCTTTTCCGATAGCATTGCGAAAAGATTTTCTGTTTCACTATGAACTTGTTCAGCATATTGATGGGTAGACATTTTCTTAGATAAAATGGACTTTTTTATAAAATATTGAGTATCGAGATCTGTTTGAACAGGAAGGAAATTTGAATACTTGTTTAAAATATTTGAAAGTGTTTGGATTAATAACGAAAACCTTTTCCAAAACAAAAGAGACAATTTATGATATTGCCATCCGTTTAAATATGTTGGTAGGTTGAAATCAGCACTAAACTTAATAAGCGTGTGTTGCCCTTTTTCCGTAAGTGCATAATGACCATTATTATTTACGATAATAAGTAGGTGCTTTTCTAATTTCACGACTGCATCCGTAATGGATTCCCGTGTTACATTTGGTAACATACCGAAAAGAGAATGCAATTGAAATAACTGTCCATCTTGAATGGTTTGAGATGACTTTTTTCCTCTTAATAAATGATAAATGGCCGAAACAGAGCGTTCTCCATTAAATTTATTTAAACAGTACAAACAAATAAATTGTAAAGCACGCAATAGTTTTCAACACCTTTAATAAGATACTCTTATTTTATCAAAAAATGTGGAATTTTGGCATGTTTATATTTTGTCATAAAGGATAAATGTTTTATATCAGAAAAATATTGTTCTAATAAATAGAAAATGAAACACTTATATTAAAAAACCTTATTATGATAAGTATTCTCAATGACTTTTCTATTGAAAAGTTTTGAAAAGAGCTATACAATAAACATTGAGGAATACGTTTCCAAAATTATTATTAGAAAATTGTGATTGAAAATCTTGGGAGGTTTGTTTCATGGCAAAATATACAATCGTAGACAAAGACACTTGTATCGCATGTGGCGCATGTGGCGCTGCTGCTCCAGACATTTATGATTATGATGATGAAGGTATTGCATTCGTAACACTCGATGACAACGAAGGTATCGTAGAAATTCCAGACGTACTTATCGATGACATGATGGACGCTTTCGAAGGCTGCCCAACTGATTCTATTAAAGTGGCAGACGAGCCATTTGAAGGCGACGCATTAAAATTTGAATAGTCTTCACTAAAAACCTCATCCAAATCGGATGAGGTTTTTTATTTAGGGTGTGTTAAAGACCGCAGTTGATTTCCGGGCAAGACTTCGCTTTCCGCGGGTGGTTTCGGAAGCCTCACGGTATATCTTTTTATTGTATAATTATAGAAGCGCTACAATTAAGAAAAGAGGTTGGTCTTAACATGAACACGAAACCTAAAATAGTAATTGCCGGCGGGACCGGATTTATCGGAAAGTTCCTAGAAGAAAAATATAAAAAGCTAAATTACGATGTATTTATTATCTCTAGGCAGCCTCGGCACATACAATGGAACGAGCATGAAAGGGTAATTGCGGCGTTAAATGAAGCAGAAATGCTCATTAACCTTGCAGGTAAATCTGTTAATTGTAGATATAATGAAAAGAATAAAAAAGCTATAATGAATTCTCGGACAGGAACAACAGAAGTACTTGGGCAACTAATTGCTAAATGCACACATGCACCTAAACTGTGGATAAATTCTAGCACCGCTACCATTTACAGACACGCAGATGACCGTCCCATGACTGAAAAGAGCGGGGAGATTGGAACAGGTTTTTCTGTAGAAGTAGCGAAAGCGTGGGAAAAAACTTTTTTTGATTCATCTGTACCCCATACTCGTCAAGTTGCTTTACGTATCGCAATAGTACTCGGGTCAGGTGGTGGAGTTATGACTCCATATAAAAACTTAGTGAAGTCTCGACTTGGAGGTCATCAAGGCAAAGGATATCAACAGTTTAGCTGGATACATATAGAGGATTTATATCGTATTATTGAATTTATTAAAGAACGGGAAGATTTGAATGGCGTTTTTAATTGTTCTGCACCTAATCCTGTAAATAATAAAGAACAAATGAAGATTATGCGCAATGCATATGGAGTGGGATACGGCCTGCCTGCTATGAAGTGGATGCTCGAAATTGGCTCCGTGTTTCTTCGTACAGAAACAGAGCTTGTGTTAAAAAGTAGATGGGTGATTCCTGAAAGACTGCAAGAAGAAGGCTTTTCTTTCAAATATCCTACATTAGAGGAAGCCATGTCTGAAATAGTGAAAAGCAGTTGAGTAGACGTATAAGGAGTGCGGTATAGAATTCTTACTTCTTCGATTTAGACGTTGGAGTTTGACGTAGACCCCGACAGAAACATCCAAAAGACGTAGACCCGCTAAAGCTACGTCTTTTCTAATTTCTTAATTTATATATTTAAGTTGCCATTCTTTCTCAAACCAATGTGATAACTTTTGGAAAAGTAACACGAATAAGAATCCGACGATGGCTCCTTTTATTAAATTAAATGGTAATATACCAACTACAACAACATTAACTAAGACGGGCATGGAATCTAAAGGATACCCTAAGAAAAAACTGTATGCCGGTAAAAATACAAATAAGTTTAACACACTCATCATAATTGCCATTGTAGCAGTACCAGCTAATAAGCCCATTTTTAATCCTTTTGAACTTTTAAACTTGTTAAAAACGTAAGCTGTCGGTAATACGAACAAAACTCCCGCTGTAAAGTTTGCAATATTGCCAACTGGAAAACCTGTCATACTTCCTTGAATAATGTAGTTCAGAATGTTTTTCACAGCTTCTACTGTAATACCAGCAATTGGACCAAACAAAATAGCTGCAATTAATGCTGGAATATCACTAAAATCCACTTTAAGATACGGTGGTAATAGTGGTAGTGGGAAGCTTAAAAACATTAATAAGTATGCAATACTACTTAACATCCCCACCATAACAAATTTCTTTAAATTCTTTTGACTCTTCATCTTTTCTCTCTCCTTTTCAAGAGATCCATCTCTGTTGAAAAGAGAAGTTCAACGTCCTTGAATATGTAAAAAACAAAACCCAATAGTTCCATAGAACTACTGGGAGTATTGGACATATTCAAATAAACGTTCAAACAGCGGTTTTTTGAACGCACTTGAACTTCCATCTCCTCCCATCCAGACTGTACTGTCGGCTTTGGATTCGCACCAAATCCTGCTATCCATATCGAAACAGCCATAACAAATTACGTTAAGACAGAAAGATTTTCGATACTTCAGGCTCGCGGGCTTAGAACAACTTTCGTTCATCACCGCCGGTCGGGAATTTCACCCTGCCCCGAAGATAGATCATATTAGATTGTTACATTTTCTATTATAGTAGAATATTAGAAAAAAAGAAAGTAGAAATAATGAATAGCGATTCAATATTCATATGATTATGATTAGCTCTTTAAGACAAGCATAACTCAACTTCTAAGATGACATAATTAATATACGTAATTTTCAGTTAAAATGTTTTATTACAATACTTTTGTCAACGTAATGTTTAATAATACCAACTATAATACTAAAAGTACGAATTATCGCACTTTTAGTATTTGGTTTGGATGAAGCATATTACCGATTAGATTGTTTAATGATTTTAGTTCATCCACAGACATCTCTAAATGATGCGCCACTTGTTCCATCGTTTCTCCACTTTGAACAATATAGGTTGCCTCTTCAAATATTATCAATTCTTGATCTGGATGAATGACATCCACAGATAGGTCATTCCACTCCATAATCGATGAAACTGTCACTTCAAATTGCTGAGCGATGTCCCAAAGCGTATCATTTTTTTTCACAATATAGACTTTCTCAGAGCTAGCTTGATTTACAACCAACTCTCCTTTAATTAAACTGTAGCCATTCATACCATTTTCTATGTGCATAGCACTTGCTGGTAACGCTCCGTCCTGTATGACAAACACAGTTAACGGATCCATCGCATTTGATTTTTTAATATTCCATTCACCCATATGTACTTCGAAATGTAAGTGAGGGCCAGTGGAGTGACCTGTAGAACCTACTTGACCGATAGTCTCTCCTTTGCTCACCTTTGCTCCCTCTTCTACCATTCTTCTATGTAAGTGAGCATATACTGTTTCTACTCCATTAGGATGTTGTAGAAACACAACATGACCGTAAGAACCAGAATAATAAGACTTAATAACTTCCCCATCAAAAGCTGCAACTACGTCTGTCCCAGTAGGAGCTGCAATATCTATTCCTTTATGATTTCCCCATCTTGTGCCAAATGTATCCGTAATTTCACCATCAACTGGCCATGCCCAGCTTTTCATTTCACTTAAAACTTCTTCGTTTGCTTGTGCCTTTACTACATTTCCACCAACAAATAATAACGCTATACATAAAGCCATCACGGCCACCACTGCAAATCTACGTAATATATCTAACATAAATAATGCCTCCTTGAAGAAATAAAAGTTGTTAGAGAATATGATTGCTTGGTCAATATTATGACAGGCTGTAAAGCTTGTAATTTTTTACATCACCGCTAAACCCCTTTAACCACTTAATTTTTTCATAAAAAAAACATATAAAAAGCAGGTAGAAAATTCTACCCGCCATTTAATATATCCACTTACTCCCATTTCATACGATTTGCTGCTATTGGAGTTGGAAGTTCTGTATTTAATTGAATTGAGCCAATCCTATCAAGTTTGTCTGATTGGAACCTTATTGTTTGAAAACCAAATTCTTTCGCCGTCATCTTTATTGCTTCTATTGCAAACATATCTTTCTCATTGAATTCAAGAGGAGTTGATAACGAAATTTCTATTGTTACAACAGACCCGATTGAATCAATTACCTTTACTGACATATTTTCCGGAATAGAAGCATGACCATTATCTAAAGGTATATCTGGACCTGTTTGCATGATTTTGATTGCATCTTCAATCGTTTCATACACTCTATTTGAGCGAATTAAAAGGTTTGGCGATTCCGGACTATGTTGATAGCGAAAATAAGCTTTCCTTGGCGCGTTATCCATTTGCATTGAAGCTAAAGGACCAGTTCCACCAATGTCTAAATCATTCTTACCCTCTTTTACATATTCTATTTCATTGTATCCTTTCCAAGTAAACGATATGGCAAGTTCATTGAAAAACGACGTGGATTGTGCGCTTGCGTATGAGCCGTGTTTATTTAATCCCTCTACAACTAATCTTTTCTTACCATCAGGCGTTTGTACTTCTGAATAATTAAAGTCATCATTTAGAATAGTAGAAACACCTAATACATGAAAGTCTACGTGGTATGCTACTAGTTTTCTCATTTCATTGAACTTTTCAACGTACGTTTTCCCATCTTTAGGAACAATAAAGGATAATGGTAAACTTAATTGAGCATTATTATCGGTTACACCAATCGTCACAACATATTCAGTCTCTTTATCATAATCCCATTCGGATATGGTGTAATAATTTGCAAACCCTTCGAAGGAATTTTCTCCCTCACCTCGGAACTCATCCGCCATTTTTTCCTTAGCAGGATCAACATCTAGTGTTTTAAAATCTACGGTGTCATCTGACCCAACAGCATCATCATCTGAAGTAGCAGCATGATCATATCCAGCCATTTCTATTGTAGACTCGTTAGAACCACCACTTAGTCCAAAATTCATATTATTTAATAATGAAGGAGTAACTAAAGCTAGTAACATAATAGCAGCGACGATCGCAGCTGCTGGAAAGAAATTTAGACGCCTTTTCGGTTGTTCCACTTTATGACGTATATTTTGGTAGATTTGTTGTGATGTCCTGTGGTCTTTTAGTTTTGGCATCTTATTAAGCATTTCTTCTAGCTGCTCTTCATCGAGGTTACGACGCATTATAATCTCCCCCCTTTTCTTCTGTATTTTGCATTAATTCTTTCAGCATCTTAAGGGCCCTATGTTGCGTTGTTTTCACTTTGCTTTCTGTCCAATCTAAGATTTGCGCAGTTTCTTGGATGGACATTCCTTGGATATACCTCAATATTAGTACAAGTCTAAAATCTTCTTTGCACTTATCCAAACATTGGTACATAAATTGAACTTGTTCATTTTGTACCGCTATTTCTTCAGGTAAAGGAGCGGCATCTTTTACTTGTTGTTTATTCCAATCGAATGTTTCAAGAAGTTTATTTTTCCACCCTTTTTGTTTTCGGAATGCATCTATAGCAACATGTTTCGCAATAGAAAATAACCATGTTTTTTCACTGCTTTTTCCTTCAAAACGGTCGTAGGATCGTAATACTTTTATATATACTTCTTGAACGAGGTCTTCGGCTTGTTCTCTATTTTTCACCATATAAAATAAAAATTGAAAAACATCGTGATGGTATTTTTCATAGAGTTCTTGAAAAACGGTGTTCATCCTTTACCCTCCGTTCAATACATTAGTCGTTAACTTGTTTAAAAAAGTTACATTACAAATATATTACAAAATATTACGAATTACTATATTCTTATAGGAATTTTTTAACAAGTTTAGTCTATACAAAACGCCCGTTCCTCTCCGCTACAGGCACCTGCTTTCCGCGGGGAGTGCAGGGGAAGGTTATTTTCACTATCGTGAAAAAACCTACTCCTCGGCGTCCCGCCTGTGGGGTCTTCCGCTTCGCTCTTTTTCCCGCAGGAGTCAGGTACCTTCCGATCCAATTCACTCATGTCTTTGTATGAGTAAAATCAACAAATATAGAGAATGAATATCCTGTGGATCAGTAAAGTATGTATGATGACTATATATCCCTATACTACAAGATAATAGTTCCTTTGAATATATAATTCTTTCTAAAAAAGAAGAAAAAGAAGCTAAGTTTCATATAGCTTCTTTTTCTTCTTTTAATATAATGGATCTTTTTTTTCTCGTTGGATAAAGGGACTTGCTTGGGATACTATTACAGTTGAAAGTATTGGGTACAATAGGACAAAGAAGATGATGTTTCCTATTGCATGCATCATATCAAATGGTAAACCAGCTAAGTAATATGGCCAAAACATTTTACCTATAATAACTCTTTCTAATGAAATGACAAAACCGTAAACCAAGCCACATACACCTGCATAAAAGGCAAACAGGAGTAATGGTATTTTTTTTACGTATTTGCCAAGAAGTCCACTTGTAACCCCGATAAAAGACCAAGAGATAATTTGAAAAAGTGTCCACGTACCGCTTCCTAGTAACATATTAGATGCTACGGTGGATCCTGCTGCTAAAAGTACGCCAGAAACAGGTCCCAACCAAAAGCTACATATAATAATTATTGCTGTAACAGGCTGTACATTTGGTATAAAAGCAAATGCTTGTCTCCCAACAACACATAGGGCAATCAATATGGCTAGTAAGGCTATTTTTCGTGTAGACATTATCCTTCATACTTTGAATAATTGAATTCGACTTTGTCGTCTGCTTTTAACTTCACATCTCTTGGTCCTTCAAAAACTTCCTCGCCATTTATCGTATATGTCCAGTAATAGGAGTTTTCATCGTCTGACTCAATACCATCAATTCCTACGATAAATGCATCTTCATAGGCTGTTGTTAACTCAAAATTGCGAGCCATTACTTCCATTAGCGTCTCGCCTTCTTCAATTTCGATATTTTTTTCGCTTATTACTTCTTCGCCGCTATCTTTTACTAAAGTAATTGTTACTTCTTGAGCCTGTTTTTGTTCTGTGTTACTTGATTCTTCTGCATTGTTAGCTCCTGCACAACCTGCAAGTAATAATGTTAAAACTGAAAATAATGTAATTAAGATCTTTTTCATTTGTTTCTCCTCCAATATGTATTATTTAATTCATTTTCTTCTTTTTTCTTAGGCAAAATGATCTTCATTCACCTTATCAAGTTCACTTTCTACTTTTTACTTGGGCAAAATGAACTTCATCGACCTTATCAAATTCACTTTCTCCTTTTTTCCCGAGCAAAATATCTTCATCGACCTTATCAAGTTCACTTTCTACTTTTTTCTTGGACAAAATGAACTTCATCCGCCTTATCAAGTTCATTTTCTAATTTTTTCTTGGACAAAATGAACTTCATCCGCCTTTTCAAGTTCACTTTCTACTTTTTTCTTGGGCAAAATGAACTTCATCCGCCTTATTAAGTTCACTTACTCCTTTTATCTTGGGTAATTTCCTAAACAACGAAAAAGCTCATCCTCTAAATGGATGAGCTTGAAAACGACAATGATAGACATACATATTTCTGCAGCAAACACGTATGTTTTATGTCGTTTCAGCTACTCAATCCCCGAAGCTTCGAAACTTGCGTAATGTTTGGCAGGTCTACTGACTTATGCTTCTTCCTACTTTGAGCCTTCCCATATGGTAAACTTTCATTCTTCCATACAGTGGTTATCTCATTTCGTCCACATTTACAGTTGCGGGGACAGCTTTGGATTCACACCAAATTCCCTTTTCAGTCACAAAGTGACACCAAAAATTACTAAAATATTCTGTTAAAGTTAACTCCTATTAATATTACACAATACAAACTTCGTTGACAAGTAAAAAATTTGTTTCATGCTAAACAAGATTATTCGCTAAAGAAAAACAAATTACTCCTTAATTTGAGGAATGATAATCGAAAATGTCGTTCCTTCGTTTATTTTGGATCGGACCGTAATTTGACCTTCATGGGCATCAATGATGTTTTTCACGATTGCAAGACCAAGGCCAGTGCCTGCTCTACCTCTCGTTCTTGCCTTATCCGCTTTGTAAAAACGCTCAAATACAAATGGTAAGTCTTCCTCTGGTATTCCATGGCCAGAGTCTTGCACTTCAATTTTCAAGCCATGTTCTAGTATCTCTGCATATATGTGGATCAGGCCTTTGCTCTCTGTATGACGAATAGCATTGTCAATCAAGTTCGTTAATACTTGTTCCATTTTATCCACGTCAAAGTAAACAAGTCCATCACCTGTAACGGTTGACTTAAGGATAATTGATTTTTCTTTTGCTAAGCCGTGGAATTTCCGAACCATTTTTTCGATAAATTCGTGAATGTTCATGTCTTCTTTTTCTAAAGAAATATGGCCCGCTTCCATTCTAGCTAAGTCGAGCAAGTCGTTTACTAACCTTCCCATACGCAACGATTCATCATAAATGACAGAAGCTAGTTCTTTTTTCTCTTCCTCTGAGCCAGCAATATCATCTACAATCGCCTCGCTATAGCCTTGTAACATGGAGATAGGAGTACGCAACTCGTGCGATACGTTGGCAATAAAGTCTTTACGAAGTTTGTCTAATCTTCTTTCTTCGGTCATGTCACGAATAACAGCAACCGCACCTCGAACACTTGTATTATTGTAAAGTGGGCTCATAACAACAACCCAACTTCGACCTTGAAAGGATAGTTCCATACTTTGTTCTTTTTCTGTTGAAACAACGCGCTGAAACATTTCTGTCATCTCATGAGGAAGTGATTCTCCTGTTTCATTTCCTTCTTGGTAATACCATGCTTGTAAAAATCGTTCTGCAGGAGGGTTAGATATTAAAATCGAACCATCTTTATTCAACGTAATAACTCCATCTGCCATACTACTTAGTATGTTGGCTAGATGTTCTTTTTCTTGATTTAACGCATTAATATTGAATTTCAATTGGCGGCCCATTTGGTTAAATGCCATTGCTAGTTCGCCGATTTCATCGTACGTTAATGTAGGCACTTTCGTATCGAATTTCCCTCGTGCTACTTCAAATGCTACCTCTCTCATTTTACGAAGTGGTGCTGTAATACGGGTAGATAAGAAAAAAGCAAAAATAGTAGTTAGTACGATAGCAAACCCGGCAGCTAATAAAATGATTTTCGTTGTTTGCTTTGTTGTTTCTTTAATCGCCAGCAACGATTGATATATAAATACAGCACCAGCCATATTTTCTTCAATATGAAGAGGACTACCGACGATCATAATTTCACCGTGAAGGTTACCATCCATTCCATCGTTTAACTCTTGGACATATGATTTCTGTTTTATTATCGTTTCATCTTGAAATACGAGTGATAAATCTGGGTCATCTAGAAAAAACTCAGCCGGTAAATTTACAAGTTTGTCGTTTTCTGAGTACCATACGGTTTGTTCATTCGTAAAAATAACTACTTTTGAAACGTCATCTGCTAATTGATTTGTAATTGTTTTTGACATGTCTAAGTCATCATGTTCTTCTACAATAAGAGAAATCTTTGTTGCGAGTTGTGTTAATTCTTTTTCCGCTTCACTCACATGATAATTTTCAAAAAACTCAAGTAGAAGAATCGTTAATACAAACAGTACGAAGGAAACGAGTAAAAGAATGGTAAGCCAAAGTTTCCCTACTACACTTTTCCAAATCATGACTCATTTACAACCTCGAATTTGTAGCCTACTCCCCATACCGTTACAATCATTTTCGCCGCTTGCTCGGAAACTTTATTTAACTTTTCACGAAGTCTTTTTACGTGTGTATCTACTGTACGTAAATCTCCGAAAAACTCATATTGCCAAACTTCTTTTAATAGTTGTTCACGGTCAAACACTTTGTCTGGTGATTTAGCTAAGAAATAAAGTAATTCATACTCTTTTGGCGTTAAGTTAACGTCTTTCCCATCCGCTGTAACTCGATGTGCATCATTATCAATGGTTAAGTGTGGATATACAATCACATCTTTTGAAGAAGTTTCAGCGGAAACGAATGTTGCAGTAGAAGATCTTCTTAAAAGAGCTTTTACTCGTAGCACTACTTCTCTTGGGCTAAATGGCTTTACGATGTAGTCGTCTGTTCCAACTTCAAATCCTTGAACTCTGTTAGCTTCTTCACCTTTTGCTGTAAGCATAATGACAGGCGTAGCTTTTTTCTCGCGTAATTCTTTACATACTTCGATACCGTCCATTCCTGGCATCATAATATCTAGTAAAATCAAATCATAGTCATTGTTAAAAGCAAGCTCTAGAGCTGAACTACCGTTGTCTGCTTCTTCGATAACATAGTTTTCGCGTTCTAAATACATTTTTAATAGTCGTCTAATTCTATCTTCATCGTCTACTACTAAAATTCTTACTTCTTTTTCCACCGTAAAAACCTCCTAGTAAAGTTAAATTATCCCTTTTAAAAGGTATTCAAGAAAAGCCTTCACGACATATGAGTGTGAAGGCTTTTTAATTATTCAATCAATCTTGATAGATTCTTGTAAGTATTTTATCCGTTCCTTTCCGCTACAGGCACTGGCTTTCCGCGGGGAGGAAGTCGAGCCTCCTCGGCTTCGCCTGTGGGGTCTCGACCTTTCCTCTATGTCCCGCAGGAGTCCAGTGCCTTCCGCTTCAATCCACTCTAGATTTCAAAGAATAAAGAGCTTAATAAACAAAAGGAGGTTAATATAAAACTTACATAGCGTATGAGTGTAATCCTGCAATAATTAAGTTTACTCCGATTAGGTTAAACATGATGATGGCAAAGCCGATTAGAGCTAGCCATGCAGATTTTTCTCCATCCCATCCTTTTGATAAGCGAAGGTGTAGGTAGGCTGCATAGAATAACCATGTAATAAGTGCCCATACTTCTTTTGGGTCCCAACCCCAGAAACGTGTCCAAGCAATTTGTGCCCAGATCATCGCGAATATTAATCCACCTAGTGTAAAGACTGGGAATCCAATTGTAATAGAGCGGTAACCAATTTCATCTGCAATATCTAGGTTAACTTTTCTAACAGCTGGCTTTAATACTACTCCAAGCGGTCTTCTAGCTATTGCCCAGAATAATCCGTAAAGAATAATACCACCAAAAATGGACCATAAAACTGTATTTAGTTTTTTAGTATTAATGATAGCTGGTAAATTTACTAGAGCACCCATTCGGTCTTCTGTAAGGAGTTCCCCTTGATAAGGCCCTACTAAAGCAGGTAAATGATACTCTACAAAAGCAGCTTCTCCTTTTTTATCAACATATTGGAAATTCGCTTCATAGTTTGAAGCTTCAAATCCAGCTGTTACGATAATAAATCCGATAAAACATACTAAAGTAAATAGTGTAAACTCTAACCAGAACGGTTTCTTACCTTTTTTACTGTAATCAACTACTTTGATTAAATAAATTAAAGCTGCCACAAAACTCATACCTAAAATAGCGATTCCAAGTGCCGTTGTAATAACGTGAATCCATAGCCAATGAGTTTGTAGGGCTGGAATTAATGGTGAAATCTCTCTTGGGAACATACTTGCATATGCAATCATTAGTAATGCAATTGGTAATGCAAAAAGTCCTAATGTACTAGTTTTATAAATAAAATAAAGAACGATAAATGCTAAAACCAGCATCATCCCAAAAAATGTTGTGAATTCAAAAAGATTACTAACTGGTGCATGACCACCCGCAATCCATCTTGCAATAAAGTAGCCTGATTGGGCTAAAAATCCAGCAATAGTTAATGTAATTCCGACTGTGGAGAATTTGCCACTTTTCTTTTTACTAGCAATTGCTCCTCCGAAAAATGCTGTACCGATTAAATACATAAAAAACGCAGTGTACAGCAAGTTAGCACTTAACTGGGCCATTCTTTTACCTCCTAAGCCTTATTGTCTTCTTGTATCTTTTCATCTTCTTCTTCGTCCGCCTGCTCGACAGGTAGTGAAACAGAAGTGTCTTTAAATGCTTTATTAATATCAGCGTTTAAACCAAACCAGTTTTTGTTCGTGTGCGCAGCAACCCATACTTCATTCTCTCTGCGTTGAACCCATACACGACGGTGATTCCAATACATCCCTTGAATAACACCTATCATAAAGATGGCTCCACCTAAACCTATAATTCCTAATGTGTAGTCTTTGCGTACAATTAAACCAGAAACATTGCGCGTTTCAATGCCTGCAAATCTCATTGCATATTGATTTTCGCCATCGGGTTCAATGTTTTGTTGAATGGCAACTAAACTTACTTCTCCATTAGGTGTTTCAGGTGTAAACATACGGAAAACAAATGCTGGGTTATTTGGAATACGCGATCTTGTATTAGGTTTTCCTTGGTCTAAGAAAAAGTCAGGGAAATAGCTAGCAATCTCCACACGGTACCCATCCTCTAAATCGTAACTGTTAGAAGGGTTCGTTAAGTCAATCGTAATAGTACCAAAGTTATCGCCTGTTTCTTTGTTTGTAAGATTAAAAGACATTGTATGAAATTCATCTAACTTAAAGTCTACTTGATATAGAGCATACGAATCATGTTTTAGCGGTTGGTTCACTCGAATTTTAAACTCGTTTACCTCTTCAAGCAATGGAGGTGCACCTGGTACAATATCGTCTACTCTTTCAAACAGAATCGCGTTTGTCTGGAAGTTACTTGCTAACATGCCATCGCCAATTCTATCTAATGCCGTATCGAACACTTCACCACTCGTTTCTCTTTCATACATCTCTAAAATGAAAGCTTCATTTTTCAAGTAATATTGACCGTTTGTTCCTGGAATAACTTGTGTTTCTCCTTCACGAATCCATAATACTTCATCTACAAACATTCCTGGGAAAAATCGAAGCATAGCACCGATTAAGAAAATAATTAACCCTGCATGGTTCACATAAGGACCCCATCTAGAAAAGCGATTTTTTTCGGCTAATATATTTCCTTGTTCTTCACGGATGTTATAACCTCGTGACTTCAACCCGTCTTTAATTTTGCTAATCTCATCTTCTGTATTTTCCACTTTCGTTGTACCAAAAACACGTTGGCGTTTTAGGAAGTTATCATGTCTAGATACTCGTTGATTTTTTAATGCTTTGTATAAAGGTACACCTCTATCTAAGCTTGCTATAATTAGAGAAACAGCAATCGAGGCAACAAGTAACATATACCACCATGAACTGTACAGATTATGAAACCCTAAATCGTAATAGATTTGCCCAAGGATGCCATACTCTGCAGCATAATGTTCGCTTGCAGATACGGTTGGTGGTATGTACATTTCTTGCGGATAAATCGTACCTAAAGCGGAAGCTACTACGGTAATAAATATTAGCCACACTCCAACTTTAACCGAAGAAAAGAAATTCCAAATTTTATCTACTATTGTTTTGTTGTATGTTTGTGAACGTCTTGCACTACCTTCATAGCGCATATCCAATAACTTGGATTCACTTTTTTCGTTTGCTGTCGGTTTTCCACACGCTTCACAAAAAATGGTACCATGAGCATTTACGTGACCACATTCACATTTTAGTTCCTTCATACGAAAAACTCCCTATTATTGTTGATTCGGCACTATACGTTCCATCATTTCTATAATCATTTTTTCTGATAGTTCACTTGATATCTTATACACGACAACCCCGTTTTCATCAATCAAAAAGGTTGTTGGCAACGGTTGAACACCATATGCATTCAATACTTGTCGGTCTCTATCAATGGCAATAGGAAATGTAAGGCCGTATCTATCTCTGAATCTTTCTACTACTAAATCCGTCTCTTGGATATTAACTGCAACAATCTCTACACCTTTATCTTTAAAGACATTGTATTGGTTTTCCATATAAGGCATTTCACGCTCACACGGCTTACACCAAGTTCCCCAGAAGTTAAGAAATACACCTTTCCCACGTAAGTCTGAAAGCATTACTGTATTTCCTTCAAGGTCTACTAAAGAAAAGTTTGGTGCAGTATCTCCAATATTAACTACGTCTCGTTGATTATTAAACACACTAGTGTAAATGGTATAGCCTATTGCAACTAATAGGAGAACAAGAATGACAGATCTCATTATAAGTCTCTTTCTTTTATCCAACGAAGACTCCCCTATCCTTATCTAGTATTCATCTACGATATTATAACATTTACCACTTTTCTCATAGTGAAAAGAATATGAACCTTATGTGACAGTTTTTATTTCATATACTCCACTTTTTTATGTTACACCTTGTACATTTTTTGTTACACCTGGAGCGTTTTATGTTACACTTCGCAAGATTTCTGTTACACCACTGGCTCTTTAGCTACACTTTTTTCGTTTTATGCTACACCTTCTGCTCTTTATGCTACACCAAGTGCGTTTTATGTTACACTTCACTAGTTTTATGTTACAACCAGACTCTTTTACAACGCTTATCTAGGTTTAGTAGTTGCTAGTGCTCTAAGTTGTTTTACTTCGTGTGGTGTTAGTTCACGAGCTTCGCCTGGTTGTAAGCCTTGTAATGTTAAGAAACCGTACTTTTCTCTTCTTAGTTTAATTACAGGATGACCAAGCGCTTCGAACATGCGGCGTACTTGGCGATTACGTCCTTCGTGAATAACAACTTCATAGATTGATGTGTTTTTCTTTTTATCAGAAGAAATTATTTTCACTTTAGCTGGCGACGTTTTACCATCTTCTAGGACAACACCACGCTCTAAGCTTCGTATTGCCTCTTTCGTTAAAACGCCTTTTACTTTCGCAATATATTGCTTGTCCACTTCATATTTAGGATGCATAAGTGCATTGGCAAAATCGCCGTCATTTGTAAGTACTAATAATCCTGAAGTATCGTAATCAAGACGACCTACCGGATAAATGCGCTCCTGAATTTCTGGTAAGAAATCAGTAACTACCTTTCTACCTTTATCGTCACTTACACTAGAAATTACACCTCTTGGTTTATACATCGCAAAGTAGACTGGCTTTTCTCTTTCTAATGGAATTCCTTCTACTTCAATTTTATCGTTGGATGTAACTTTAACTCCTAATTCTTTCACCACTTTGCCATTTACCGTAACTCTTCCATCTAAAATTAATTGTTCTGCCTTTCTTCTCGATGTAATTCCTGCACGTGCTATCACTTTTTGTAAACGTTCCATCGTTTCACCTCATTAATATATTTGTACCTTTATTTTTACATTGAAATAGTGAACATAAACATGCCCACCGAAATGCCTTTTTATATGGCTAGGTGGGATTTGATCGCCTTACTTCAAAAAAAATAATTTCTTCCTATAGAAGTCTAACTTCTATTGTACACTTTTTTTCATAAAAAAAGAAATAAACGCTAACGGCGTTAGCGTTTTACATGAATCGTTTCGTTTCGTGAAAAACGAAGATTTAGTTCGAAAAAATTTTTTTACGTTCGTTAAATAAAAAATTTCTTAAAAATAAGTTCTTATATGATTCGTTTTTCGTATAGTATTTGTACATTATGAAACTCACTCACATTCCAAATATTAAAATAACAACTACAATGGCTACTATAATACCAACAAGGTCTGCTAGAAGTCCAACTTTTAGCGCGTCACCCATTTTCTTTATTCCAACTGCACCGAAGTATACTGTTAAGACATAAAGTGTCGTATCAGTACTACCTTGCATCGTAGAGGCTAGTCTACCAATAAAAGAATCTGGCCCATGTGTCGCAATGATATCTGTAGTCATTCCAAGAGCTGCCGTTCCAGAGATTGGACGGATTAAGGCAAGTGGAACAATCTCAGGAGGTACGCCCAATGCATATAAAGCAGGTCTTAGTAAGTCAATGATAAAGTCTAGTGCTCCAGAAGCACGAAAGATAGAGATGGCCACTAACATCCCTACTAAGAACGGAATAATAGATACAGCAATTTTTATCCCTTCTTTTCCACCTTCTACAAACGTTTCATACGTTGGCACTTGTTTATACGTGCCATAAAGCAGGATTGTACAAATGATCACTGGTATGATCCATAATGAGACGAGTGAAATGAACTCCATTAACTAGCACCTCTTCTCACTCTTCTATAATAGAAAAAACGGTCTATCGCGATTGCTGCGATTGTGGAAAATAGGGTTGCAATAAGTGTCGTGCCGACAATTTCTGTTGGGGCACTTGATTCATAAGTCATACGAATAGCAATTACCGTTGTAGGTATTAATGTCAAGCTCGATGTATTAATAGCCAAAAAAGTAATCATGGATCGACTTGCTTCATTTTTGCCACCGTTTAATTCTTTTAATTGCTCCATCGCTTTAATCCCCATTGGAGTTGCAGCATTTCCAAGTCCAAACATATTGGCAATCATATTTGATAGCATATACCCCATTGCAGGATGATTGACTGGCACCTCTGGGAAAAGTCTTACGACTAGCGGTCGAAACAGTTGTGCTAATTTTTCTAATAAGCCAGACGCTTGAGCAATTTTCATTAAGCCTAACCAAAAAACTAGCACACTAATAAATCCAATGCAGATTGTAACCGCCTCTTTTGCCCCTTTAAACACTGCCTCATTTACTTCTGCCATTGTTCCATTAATCATTGCAAATGCTATTCCTATAACGGTCAAGGCAACCCAAATGATGTTAACCATCCGTCTTCATTCCTGTAAAGATAAAGAATATATCTTTAAATAAAGACCAAAAGCTTTTCTTCGGCTCATCTTCTTTATCATAGTAAATTGGTACTTCAGTTAGTACTTCATCGTTTGAAATGATCGTGAATTTCCCGACAACATCTGGTATGCTTTCTTCACTATCCCAACTTTTTTCAGGAGTTAACATGGATATATTTATACGAACATTTTCTCTTTCTTTTGAAGTAAGAGGATAATTTACGTCACGATCTAATTTTACTTTATTTTTATAAAAATCGTCTTTCACCAGTTTTAATGTCCCTTTTGATGCTAGATTGTAAAGTTGGTAATCTTGAAATGCTCTGTTAAACATAAAGATATGATCTTTCCAATCGTCTGGATCATGTAGGGTTACGGCAATTAACTGTAAACCATTTTTTTCTGCAGTAGATATAAGCGTTCTTTTTGCACGTTTTGTAAAACCAGTTTTCCCGCCTGTTGTATATGAATACATTCCAGTTACAAGACGATGTTTATTTGTCCAATTGCGATCCCAGTTCTCATCTGGAGGTCCAGGTGCTTTGTGAACTTTTGTACCAAAAATTTCTTGGAATTTTTCGTTATTCATCGCATAGCGAGTAAGCATTGCCATATCATAAGCCGTGCTATAGTGGTTCTCGTGATCATCTAATCCGTGTGGATTGGCAAACTCTGTGTTCAGCATTCCGATTTCGGCAGCTTTTTGGTTCATTAAATAGACAAAACCTTCTAAACTACCTCCAACATGCTCTGCTATCGCAACTGCTGAATCATTTCCTGAACGTAACATAAGTCCGTATACTAAATGTTCTAGTTTTATTTTTTCACCTGGTTTTAAATAAATGGAAGAGCCTTCTGTACGGACCGCCTTGTTGCTAACTGTTACCATTTCATCGAGTTTGCCAGATTCAACTGCTAAAATTGAAGTCATTACTTTCGTAATACTTGCTATTCGATGTTTATCATGTGCAGCCTTTTCAAAAATGATTCTTCCGCTTTCTTGCTCCATTAATATCGCATTACGAGCTGTAACACCGATGGGAGCTGCTTCTTTTTTTGCTGGAGCGATTATGCTCGCTATTGCAACAAAAAAGATTGTCCATAAAATAAACATCCACTTTACTCGAAACATTACATCCCCATCCTTTTACAATTGTGTCTATACTTTTTTGTATTGGCTTCTTTGACTATGCTTCTTTTTAAAAAGTTAATACTCATTTTTCCGTAAATAGTTTTTCTTTTCAGTATGTTTGTGGCTATGATTTTTCGATGTGTGTTAGTAGATTGATTGGCGAATAGGAAGCATTTAAACTAAAAAGAAAGCTCTTATTAGCCAATTTATGCACGACCTGTCCAAATATGAATAGGAAAATAGAAAAAAGCCCCCTAGATGTATGGGAGCTCTCAAAGCGATGTGTTAAAACGATTGCCACTTTAGTTTGGATGCTTCTGAAAATCGCTTTTCTACGTCTTTCCAATTTACGATATTCCACCAATTTTCAATATAATCTTTTTTGTCCGCTTTATATTGCAAGTAATATGCATGTTCCCACATATCAAGGCCTAGCAGCGGAATTGTATCCCATTGAGTAAACAATTGCTGTTTTTCCGTTTGCAAGATTTCTAGACGGTGTGCTCTTGGTGACCAAACTAATAGTGCCCAGCCAACACCTTCTACTTTATCGGCTGCTTCTGTGAAATGTAACTTAAACTTATCAAAACTACCAAAATCTAAGTTGATTTGTTTTGCAAGCGTACCACTAGGTTGGCCACCGCCTTTTGGTGACATGTTATCCCAGAACATCGTGTGCAAATAATGACCTGACCCATGGAATGTCGCTTCCCTTGACCAATGTTTAATTAAATCAAAGTTATTATTTTCTCTTGCCTTTTGCATTTCTTTTTCTGCTTTGTTTAAGCCATCTACATATGCTTTATGATGACGTGTATGATGCAACTCCATTATTTCTCTTGAGATATAAGGCTCTAAAGCATTATATCTGTACGGTAGTGGCGGTAGCTTATGTTCTCCAATCGGAACTCGCCTACTGGACGTTCTATCTTCTTGAATTCCAAGCGTGCTGCTAATTTCGTCTAATATTCTTTTTACATCTAGGACATCCATTTCAGAGATATAGTCATAGCACTGTAATTCTTCTACTTTTGCTAACAAGTGTTCCGTATGAAAAAGCGTTGAATCTCTGTCTTCCCATTCTATAGACAATATACCTTCACACCATAGTCTTACTTCTTGTAAATATTGTTGAAAAACTTGCTGATTATCGTGCAAGCTTACTCCCTCCCCTTTGCATCATCTTTGTATCGTATGCAGGAAAGGCTTCTCTTGGTGAGTTGTACATGAAAGAGAGCAAACTGACTTTTTTAAAAAACAAGGCTGTAATAAAGACCGCTGTTGATTTCCGGGCAAGACTTAGCTTTCCGCGGGCAGCCTTGCCCGGAAATCAACAGCTTATTAGTAATTATAACAACAGTAAGCTAACACATCCAAAACTAAAAAAACTTAGAGACACATACATCTCTAAGTTTTTTTCATTTTATTTACTTTGTAACATTTTCGTGCGGTAGTCTGTTTCGAAATATTGTAATTCTTCACGGATCGTTTGAAAGTTATTTTCTAATGAACGAATTACTTTTTGTAAAGAAGCTGGAGGTGTTTCATGAAATTGAACAGCATCTTTTCCAGTGTAGGCAAAGCGACTATCTTCAAACCATGCATCATTTTTAGGTGAGAAAAATTCTTCCACACATTGATGGAAAATCGTATATAGAACTTTCTCGGCTGCTGATTTACGGAATGGTTCACTAGTCAATAAAACTTGGCAAGCTTGATGCCCTTCATCACAAAATACAACTAACCTACGAACGGTCATTAAAAGTTGATTTACGTAGCCTTCACTTGCGTCACATTCATCTACTAATTTAGGAAGTGTCGTGTTGTTTAGAAAATCATTTAACTCGATAACCGTGGCTTTTAAAAACTGTTCCACTTGTTGCATTTGCGAAATGACCATAGAATTTGCCATGAAAGAAAAACCCTCCTATTTTTTATCTTACTACTTCAGAATCTTTCAGGAAGCTTAATGGAGAAGTAAGATTGTACTCTCCTTTTGACTCTAGTGCTTCATAGATTTCTTTTAGTTTATTAATATTTACGTTATGAAAGTACTTTTCCATGTCTTCTTTTACATTTATGTATAGTCTTTTTCTGTTTTTGTAACTTGTGTTTTTGATTAAACAAGTTAATGCTACGACGTCTCTAAAATTAATTTGTTTTCCATTTACAGTGAAAAGTGGATTTGTTTTCGCTTCTGTTTCTACATAGTCAGCAAAAGTTTCTTCGAAGTACCTTACATACAGTACATGAAACGTCTTTTCAACTTCTTCGTCTAGAAATGTAACTTCAGAACGATTGAAGAAGTCTTCTGATGTATTGGATTGTGCTTTTTCAAGTTCGTAGCCTATTGCTTTTTTAATAATCACCGTTCCACCCCTATGAATGACATATATTTATTGGCTTTTACGAATCTATTCTAATATTTATATTATTACTTTGCCCGTTCATTTCCGCTACAGGCACTGGCTTTCCGTGGGGAGCGCAGGGGAAGGTTATTTTCACTATCGTGAAAAAACCTACTCCTCGACGTACCGTCTGCGGGGTCTCGCCCTTTCCTCTATGTCCCACAGGAGTCCAGTGCCTTTCGCTCCAATTCACTCTAGGCTTTGAATAAAAAAACAGCAAGATTTACGTAAAATACAAATATCATAAATATATTTTACCATAAATATTCTGAATAGCGTTATGATTCCAATGTTTCTTGGAATCTTTCGAAAAATAGGTCGGCCTCGTTGGAAAGGTCGTCTTCGTCTGATAGTTTCAACTCTGGAAGTTCACCTAAGTCTTTAAGGCCGAAACAATCTAAAAACTCTTTCGTCGTACCATATAAAATGGCACGTCCAGTTCCTTCTGCACGACCGACTTCTTTGATTAGCGCTTTCCCCACTAACGTATGGATTGGTCGTTCTGTTTTTACGCCACGAATTTCTTCCATTTCTGTTCTTGTGATTGGTTGTTTGTATGCCACAATCGCTAACGTTTCTAACGCCGCTTGGGATAATGTAGTGGATGCAGGTGATTCAACGAGACGTTTTAAATATGGGGCGTGTTCTTTTTTCGTAGTAAGTTGGTATGTGCCCGCCAACTCTATTATCGTAATACCCCTTTTACTGCTTTCATAATCTTTTTGCAATCCTCTAACTGTTTCCATCGCAACTGTCTCATCTACTTCTAGAACAGAGACAATTTGTTTTAATGATAGCCCTTCATCTCCTGCTGCAAAAAGTAATCCTTCTAAAATCGCTTTCCAATTAATAATCTCCAAAACTCTCGCTTCCTCCCTTGTTGTATGCGACATAAATGTCATCAAAGTTATCTTCTTGTTCCAAAATAATTTCATTCTTTTTAAGCAGTTCTAAAATGGCTAAAAATGTTACGACAATATATTCTTTGTTGACACTAGGAAATAAATCAAAAAAGTGTTTTCTTTTGCCACTTTTCTTTAAATCTTCCAACAGTTCTTGCATTCGTCGTTCAATTGGGATTTCTTGTCGTGTAATTTTTGTTTGTAATGGCTTTTGTAATTTCTTTCGGCGCATTAATTTTTGAAATGCTCCTAACAGATCGTAAAGCGAGACATCTAACTTCACTTCTTGAGGCTCCACTTGTTTTATAAATTCGCTTAAGTCACTTGGTGGTTTTGTAAAATATTCATTCCGTTCTGTTTCCATTTCTTTTAAATCTTCTGCTGCCTCTTTATATTTTCGATATTCAATTAGTCGATTCATTAACTCTTCCCGAGGATCTTCTTCGTAATCACCAAACTCATCTTGATCATCGAATAATTCTTCCTCATGTTTTGGAAGAAGCATTTTGCTTTTAATTTCAAGTAAAGTTGCTGCCATTACTAAATACTCACTAGCAACATCCAGTTGTAACTCTTTCATCGTATGTATGTATAATAAATACTGCTCTGTAATTTGAGCAACTGGGATATTGTATATATCTATTTCTAGTCGATTTATTAAATGTAGGAGTAAGTCGAGCGGGCCTTCAAAGGCATCAATTTTGACATTATATTCTTGCATTTCCTATTCATCCTTATCTTCTAAAAGCATTGATAATAATAAAACTACTTCATAGTATATAGTATAATTCATATATTTTATAGAGCTTACATCACTATGGTAGAATGAAATTATTATCCTTATATTGGAGTGGTTTATATTGTACCCTAAGCCTTATTTAGATTATCTTTATTATTTTCATTGTGCAAGAGATTATTTTGAATGTCATGAAGTGTTAGAAGAATATTGGAAAGAAAAACCTGCAGAAGAACGAGAAATTCATTGGGTTGGATTTATACAAATTGCGGTGGGACTTTACCATCATAGAAGAGGTAACAAGAAAGGCGCTTTACGGATGCTACAAAATGCATTAACCATTCTGTCTAATCAGAATTCAGTTGTAGAGTCTCTTGGTCTTGATAGTTTAAAGTTGAAGAAAACGTTAGAAGCGTACATTGTTAAAGTGGAGAATGACGAGCCATACGAGAGTTTAAATCTCCCTGTAAAAAATACTTCTTTAATCTCTTTGTGTGAACGAAAGAAAGAGGTGCCTTGGGGAACAAAGAGTGATTTAACGAATTTATATTTAATAAATAAACATACCTTAAGGGATCGTTCCGAAGTCATTTTAGAGAGAGAAACTAGATTAAAACGCAAAAAAAATAGCACTGATTAGTTCAGTGCTTGGTTGTTTCTTATTCTAGGTCGCATTTATCAATAAATGCTGCTGTATGTTCCGTTGCTTTTAAAGTGTGGTTAGGATAGATGTTTCTTAAGGCACAAACCATTTGTTTTCCAATACCAAGTTGTCGATGAGACGGATTAACGCTAATATGTTGAATCGTCAACAATTCATCCGTTAGCCCCATTCCAATGATTCCAATCACATCATCTTCTTCTTTCCATAAGAAAAGATGCCAAGAATCATTTTCCTCATATTCTTTCATTGTACATTGCAACTTTTTCAAGTCTTTTTCTGTAGGCATAAAAGACATTAGACCCATTGCAATCTTTTCGAAGCTTTTCTTGTATCGAATTAACATAAATTTACCCCTCAAATCGGTGAAACTTCAAAGTTAATTTTAATCCGTTTGCTTTATAATATTAAAATAAAAAGCTAACGTTACTAAGTATACATTTTATCCAATGCCTTGACAAATGTATACCTTTTTTACGAAAAATTATATTTCTCTTAACAAATTCGCCATTTCAATTGCTGCGGCTGCGGCTTCCCACCCTTTATTTCCTGCTTTTGTTCCCGCTCTTTCAATAGCTTGTTCAATTGTTTCCGTTGTTAATACACCAAAGATTACAGGGATTCCTGATTGCATAGAAGCAGCGGAAACTCCTTTAGCAGCTTCGTTACAAACAAAATCAAAATGCGGCGTAGCTCCACGAATTACAGTTCCTAGAGTAATAATCGCATCATATTTGTTTGAATCAGCTAACTTTTTTGCTACTAATGGAATTTCAAAAGCACCTGGTACCCAAGCAACATCCACATCAGATTCGTTTACACCATGTCTCTTTAAAGCATCTTGCGCTCCGCCTAATAGTTTACTTGTAATGAACTCATTAAACCTTCCAACAACTATACCAACTTTTAAACCAGTACCAACTAAGTTTCCTTCAAAAATTTTACTCATTTTATTTACTCCTCTATAGTATATTTTAAATTTATAATTTAGAAATGAAGCATGTGACCTAATTTGCTATTTTTTGTTTTCAAATAGTTTTCATTTTCAAGCTTTGTAGGCATTTGAATTGGAATTCTATCTACGACCTCTAATTCATACCCATTTAGCCCTTTTATTTTTCTAGGGTTGTTCGTCAATAATTTCATTTTTGAAACTCCTAAGTCTCTTAGGATTTGTGCCCCTATGCCGTAATCTCTTAGATCAGCTGCAAAGCCTAATTTTTCATTAGCCTCAACCGTATCGTAGCCTTCTTCTTGTAGCTTATATGCTCTCATTTTATTTAGGAGACCAATCCCTCTACCTTCTTGCCTCATATATAACAAGACGCCTCTACCTTCTTTTTCAATCTGAGAAAGTGCTGCATGTAACTGAGGTCCACAATCACAACGGTTTGACCCAAACACATCACCAGTTAAACACTCAGAATGTACTCTTACCATTGTTGGTTCTGTAGGGTCTATATCTCCTTTTACTAATGCTATATGCTCTTTTCCATCTAAAATATTGGAATAACCTATTGCTTTAAAGTTGCCAAATTCCGTTGGTAGCTCTATTTCCACTTCGCGATTAATGAGCCTATCTTTTTTATTTCGATATTGTATTAAGTCTTTAATGGTAATCATCTTCAAGTCAAACTTCTTGGCAATCTCCTTTAGCTCGGGAACTCGTGCCATCGTACCATCTTCATTCATAATTTCACAAATTACTCCTGCAGGTTTTGCTCCACAAAGAAACGCTAAATCAACTGCCGCTTCTGTATGACCTGCTCTTCTAAGTACGCCGCCTTTTTTGGCTACAAGCGGAAAAATATGACCAGGTCTTTTAAAATCAAAAACTTTTGCTTCAGGGGAAAGCATCTCTAGTACAGTAGTTGATCGTTCAAAAGCACTGATACCTGTTGTTGTAGATTTATGGTCGATACTTACTGTAAAAGCTGTACCATGTGAATCAGTATTATGATTTACCATTGGAGTTAGTTGCAGTTTATTTGCCAAATCCTCCATTACTGGGACACAAATCAATCCTCTACCATGAGTTGCCATGAAATTAATTACTTCTGGAGTTGTTTTTTCCGCGATAGAAACAAAATCGCCCTCATTTTCTCTATCTTCATCATCACAAACAATCACTACTTTACCGTCCATTAAATCTTTTAATGCATCTTCAATTGTATTAAAATTCTTTTCCATCCTATCCACCACCTTACTTAAATCCATGCTCTTCTAGAAAACTTTCAGACAGTGATGATTTATGTAGTGTCTTTGTTTTCTTAGAAAGTAAATGGTTTATATATTTAGCTAACATATCGCATTCTATATTTACAATGTCACCAATTTCTTTTTTCCCGAGTATTGTTTCATTTAATGTATGAGGGATTAAAGAAATAGTAAAAGTATCTTCACCAACTCCAAAAACTGTTAAGCTAGTACCATCAACCGTTACAGAACCTTTTAACATCATATAATCGTGTAAAGCATTTTCTACTTTTATATCATAATAGACAGCATTGGATACCCTTTGCTTTTTCATAATTGTTCCTATACCATCTACATGACCGCTGACAAAATGTCCTCCGAATCGACCGTTTGCTTGCATAGCTCTTTCTAAGTTAACAGTCGAACCTTGTTTAAGAGTACTTAAAGATGTCGCACGAACGGTCTCTGGCATAACATCTACTGTAAACTTATTTTTATTAAATGAGGTTACTGTTAGACAAACTCCATTTACTGCAATACTATCCCCTAAACGAACATCATCTAATATTATATCTGCTCCAATGGAAAACACTATAGAGTTTTCCCCTTGTTTCATACTTTTAACGATACCTATTTCTTCAATGATACCTGTAAACATATATAACTCTCCTATCTGAGTCCGTTTCAGATTGTATGAGCACTATACGAAAAACGATTGATGGCACCATTTTCTGTATTTATACAACTCAATAAACGAACATATATATGTAGTACTTTAAAATATTCTTTTTTCATTAAACGAACCGTATTCGTTATAGAGTCATCTAATTTTGGCAATTATCTTTATATCGTTTCCAATCATAGATACTTCTTCGAATGACAGGGAGAGCGTTTCTACCATCTTTTGAAATCCTTCTCCACCGAAAGAGGTAGGTGCTTTTCCTCCGCCAATTAATGTTGGTGCGATATAGGTGATAAGTTGGTTGATTTTCTTTTCTTTAAGGAAACTTCCATTAACAGTCGCTCCACCTTCAACAAATAATGATGTTATTCCTCGTTTTCCTAACAGTTTTAAAACAGCACTTATTTTAAGTTCGTTAGATTCTAATTGGATTACTTCTACTAAATGATTTTTATTTAATTCTTTTATTTTGTCTTGCGATGCCATCAGACTAGTAATAATCCAAGTAGGAGCTTCTTTATCTGTTAGAACGTTCGATTTAGTTGGTATCCTTAAAGAAGTATCCAAAACTATTCTAATTGGATTTTTACCACCACTATCTAGTCTAGTTGTTAAACTAGGATCGTCTGCTATAACTGTATTCACACCAACTAAAATAGCATCATGCCAGTGGCGATATGTATGAACATCATAGCGTGCTTCTTCACCTGTAATCCATTTACTTTCACCTGTATGTGTTGCCGTTTTTCCATCAAGACTTATAGCTGTTTTCACCGTAACAAACGGTTCCTTCGTTTGCATATTATAAAAGAAAACATCATTTAGTTTTTTAGCAGAATCCTCTTCAACACCAACAATAACCTCAATACCAGATTCCTTTAACCTTTTAACTCCATTTCCACTAACTAACGGGTTTGGATCTAGGGAAGCTATTACAACTTTTGATACTTTCTTATCAATAAGTAAATTTGCACAAGGTGGTGTTTTACCATAATGGCTACAAGGCTCTAATGTAACATACACTGTCGAACCTACCGCCTTATCACCAGCCATCTGCATCGCAAGCACTTCGGCGTGGCCTTCTCCAGCTTTAAGGTGTGCGCCAAATCCTATGATTTCTCCATTTTTCACAACTACTGCCCCTACTGCGGGGTTAGGAGATGTTTGCCCTCTCGCTTTTTCTGCTAAATCAATGGCAAATTTCATGTAAAAAGAATGGTTCATCCTCTCACCACCTCTCATTTCAAATATAAAAAACACCCAGGAAAAGTTGTCCTCGGTGTAAAAATTAGATTTATTGCATACTCAAATAAGCAGAAAAAAATATGATTTTTTTCTACTTTTGCAATTAAATCCTTCTCCCATCCAGACTTTCACTGTCGGCCCTGGAGTTTCACCAGATCCACCAATTTCCTATAAATAAGAAATTGGGTCACGGACTAAGAAGTAAAGTTTACTTCATCACCGCCGGTAGGGAATTCCACCCACCCCCGAAGGACATTATATGTAGTTGTATTAATTAATGATAGCATACATGGGCTGTCTTATGAAACATAAATGCTTTTATACTCGATAATCACACAATAAAGAACCAGTAAATTAATCCCCAAACAAGCGACATACCTACTAAAATACCAAATAAAATCCAGTTTGTTTTTTGCATTACATTCCCTCCGCAAACCTACAATCAAATGGCTAGAAAAAGACTTAACACGAATGCTAAGTCTTTTTCTCTGATGATTATACTTTTATATTATGCTTCGTCCCAAACTTTAACTTCTTTCATTACATCGCCATTTTTCATTTTAAGCGCTGTTTCTAGTCCTTCAGTTACTTGACCGAATACAGTGTGTACACCGTTTAAGTGTGGTTGAGAATCGTGTACGATGAAGAATTGGCTTCCACCAGTATCTTTTCCAGCGTGTGCCATAGAAAGAGATCCTGGTACATGCTTATGAGGGTTACCTTCCGTTTCACACTTAATTGAGTAGCCAGGGCCACCTGTACCCATTCCGTTCGGGCAACCACCTTGAGATACGAATCCAGGGATTACGCGGTGGAAATTTAAACCGTTGTAGAAACCTTCGTTTGCTAATTTTTCGAAGTTAGCAACTGTACCAGATGCTTCGTTTTCGAATAAGTCAATTAAAATCGTTTCGCCATTTTCCATAAGAATGCTAGCTTTTTTCATATGTATAACCTCCTAATTTTCACCATTATTTTATGTAACCTTATTTATAGTACTATATTTTGTACAAATAGAAAAGTAATCCGATAATTCCCCGTATTATCTGAACATAACAAAGTACCTACTTCACCAATGAAGTAGGCACCAATTGTTAGTTATTTTAACACTTTTGAGTTTAATGGTAAGTCCAGTCTTACTATGTCTTCTAAGCTTTCTCTTTTCACAACTAAGTTAGCTTCCCCGTTTTCTACGAATACTACTGCAGGTCGTGCAATACGGTTATAGTTGTTGGACATAGAGTAGCCGTAAGCCCCTGTACAAAAAACAGCCAAGTAGTCATCTTCGGTTGTTTTTGGTAGCTCAATGTCCCAAATTAACATGTCACCTGATTCACAAGCTTTACCAGCAATAGATACAGTTTCTTCTTTTGAATCTTCCACTCGATTTGCTAAAACCGCTTCGTATTTTGCTTGATATAAAGCAGGACGCAAGTTGTCACTCATACCACCGTTAACTGATACATATGTGCGAACATTCGGTATTTCTTTTCTTGCTCCGATCGAATAAATGGTCGTTCCAGCGTCACCAACTAATGAGCGTCCTGGCTCAATCCATATTTCTGGCATTTTCATATCATATTTGGCAATATAATTTTGTACTTGGCCGATAATTTCTTCTACATAAATAGAAACAGGTATTGGATCGTCCTCTTCTGTGTATCGGATTCCAAACCCACCACCTAAGTTAACAACCCTCGCCTCAAATCCTGCTCGTTCTTTCCAGTCGTTCAATGTTGCAAACATTTTTTCTGCTGCCACTTTAAAACCAGTCGTTTCGAATATTTGAGAGCCAATATGACAGTGAATTCCTAGCAACGTTACATGCGCTGAATTTTCAGCTAATTGCATCGCTTCAAATGCTTGCCCACTTTGTAAGTCGAAACCAAACTTTGAATCTTCTTGTCCTGTTAAAATGTAATCGTGTGTATGCGCTTCAATTCCAGGCGTTAAACGTAGTAAGATTGGCATGTTATATTCATGTCTAGCACAAATACTCGTTAATAGAGATAACTCTAGAAAATTATCAACTACCACACAACCAATTTTATTAACTACAGCCATTTCTAATTCTTCTGCACTTTTATTGTTGCCATGGAAATGAATTTTTTTTACTGGAAAACCAGCCTTTAATGCTGTGAATAATTCACCTGATGAAACTACATCTAATGACAAACCTTCTTCTTCTGCTAGTTGAACCATTGCAATCGTTGAGAATGCTTTGCTAGCGTAGGCAACTTGTGCTTTTACACCTAAGTTTAAAAACGTGTCACGAAACTGTTTGGCTCTTTCTCTAATTAATGCTACATCAAATATATAAAGTGGTGTACCATATTGTGTTGCTAAATCGATTGTATCTACTCCACCAATTGTTAAATGTCCTTTGCTATTTACCGAACTGCTACCATAAAAATGCATTCTCGCTACCCCTAACTGTTATAATCTGTGCTCTTTCTAGTACAGTATTCGCTTGTCACATTTTTGGACAGGGCAATTGTACTAGTTCAAACTCGTAAAACTTGTTTATATTGGAAAAGACAGCTAAAACTTCTTTTAGCTGTCTTTCGTTCTTTAGTTAATTAAACTAAATTTATCATAAACATCTTTTTGTATCAAGGAAATTCGACGTGATTCTCGTTGGTATTTTTTATTTTTAGCGCTCTGTTAAACAAACTATTAAAAAATAGCTTGCTCATTCATCAAGGCTGTCTGAATCGATCTTTTGGGTGGACGATGCTCGGACGTATTTTTGACCCTGGTACTGCTCTTCTGACTAAAATTTGCATCAATGCTTTTGGTCTAAATGGTAGGAACGGCCATAGATATGGTGTATTTAACGATTTAATGCTTGCTAATAGTAGAATAAACCCTGTAATACCTACAACAAATCCAACTGTATGGAACATTGCAACTACCAATAACAAAATAAGTCTTGCTATTTTATTTGCCACACTCAATTCATAACTAGGCGTTGTGAAAGATCCGACACCAGCTAACGCTACATACAAAATTACTTCCGGTACAAACAATCCAACATCAATAGCAATTTGGCCAATTAATACAGCTGCAATTAGACCCATTGCGGTCGAAAGTGCAGTTGGGGTATGAATGGCTGCTAGCCTTAGAAACTCTATCCCAATATCCGCTAAAAATATTTGAGCAATTATCGGAATGTTCGTTTCCTCGTTCGGTCCTATAAAAGCAAGTGCTTCTGGTAATAACGATGGTTCAAGAACGAACAAAAACCATAGTGGCAACAAAAAGATAGAAGCCATGATACCGACGAATCGAATCCAACGCACAAAGGTACCAACCGTTGGTGATTGTCTAAACTCTTCCACGTGTTGCACGTGGTGAAAGAACGTAGTTGGCGTAATAATAACACTCGGTGAATTATCGATAAAAACGATAACATGTCCTTCTAATAAATGCATTGCGGCAATATCAGGTCTTTCTGTATATCGCACTAGAGGGTAAGGATTATACCCTTGCTTCACAATGAATTCTTCTACCGTTTTGTCTGCCATTGGAATGCCATCAATTTTAATTGCCTTCATTTCTTTTCGTACGATATCAACTAAGTCATCATCCGCAATATCTTTTATGTAAGCAATACAAACATCTGTTTTGGAACGTTCTCCAATTTGAAATATTTCATGACGTAGCCTTTCATCACGAATTCTACGACGGGTTAAAGCTGTATTCACAATGATATTTTCTACATAACCGTCACGTGAACCGCGTACAACTTTTTCTGTATCTGGTTCTTCCGGTCCTCTACCAGGATATGCACGAGTATCTACAACAAATCCTGACGATTCTCCTTCTATTAAAATAACAATCAAGCCACTTAAAACTTGGTCTACCGCTTCATCTAAGTTTTGTATTTCTTCTACTTGCTGGTGAACGAGTCTGTTATGAATGATTTCTCTAACTTTATACGACTTTCTCTCTATATCATTGATATGAACTAACTGTTCCATAATTTCAATAATAAACATTGTGTCACAAAGACCATTTACATAATAAATGTTTATTTCTTTGCCTAGAACAGTTATTTTTCGGACACCTAAGTCAAAACTGACATCAAGACCTACTTCATCTTTGAAAAAATTCTCATTCGTCGACAATTTCGGTGATATCGGAATTTTTTCCAATCCATTGTGAGACATCATATCCATTCCTTTCTAATATGATTTCAACTGCTTTGCGTGTCACAGGTGCTCCATTATTCACATCGTCTTTTCGAGCCATTTTTCCGATATCTCCAATACCTACAATAATTGGTACAGCTAGTTCATCTAGCACATACACTGTATCCCCATTTATCCTTCCCATATCAAACTCCTGTATGCCACTTTTATCCACACCATAATTCGTAACATTCAAGTCACGATCTACCGTTATATCAACTCTTGTCCACTCAGACATATGAGTTTTAGAGGCTACGGCTATGATTCCAAGTACTTCTATTTTTGGATGACGGGCAACTTTTTTCAAAGCTCTCTCACCCGCACCTTCCCCTAAAAATCCACTATCATCGAACATGACAAACACAGGGTCATTCGGAGCTTTACAAATAAGCTGTACAATTTCTTCACCAGACAAAGTAGTTGGGTTGCCGTACGAGCTTGATATACAACGTCCTCCGAACAACTTTGCTACATATTGAATTGTCTTTTTTGCGTATTCATCTCCATCAGTAACTAAAATGACCCGTCTTTTATTCATGTAGTAATTATCCTTTCGGTTTAAAAATTACTGCTACTATAAAAGCAAATAGTATTGCCGCTGAAATACCAGCAGACGTTAATTCAAAAATCCCCATCCCTATTCCAATAAATCCATGTTTATCTGCTTGTTCCATTGCCCCATGTAAGAGAGAATGGCCAAAGCTTGTAATTGGAACAGTCGCTCCGGCACCAGCAAATTCAATAAATTTATCATATATTCCGAATCCATCTAGGACGGCTCCAGCTACTACAAAACTACTCATAACGTGGGCTGGTGTAAGTTTAAAAATATCCATAAGTAGTTGACCTACAACACATATTGCTCCTCCTACGACAAATGCAATAAAGTATTCCATTTATTCTCCACCCACCCTTTCTAACACAACACCGTGTGCAATCGTTGGGATCGATTCTTTTTGTTGAATCATCGTTGGGTTTAATAGTGCACCAGTTGCCACAATGAACACTTTATTTAAGGAACCCTCTTCTAACTCTTTCATGATATGAGCGTACGTCACAACGGCAGAGCAACCACAACCACTTCCACCTGCGAACACCCCTTGATCAGGTCTATATATCATAAGTCCACAATCGTTATGTCGAGTGGCAACATCATATCCTTCTTCCATTAGCAGTTCTTTTAAAATTGGACTGCCAACACCTGATAAATCTCCCGTTAAAATTAAATCGTACTCTTCTGGTTGAATGTTTAAATCTTGAAAATGTATTTGTATTGTATCCGCTGCTGCAGGTGCCATCGCGGAACCCATATCAAAAGGATCTGTTATTCCTAAGTCATTTACTTTTCCAATAGTTGCAGATGTAACTCGAACTTTTCCTTTTTCCTTACTTACTAAAGCCGTTCCTGCACCAGAAACGGTAAATGTAGCGCTGTCTGGCTTTTGTCCTCCATATTCTGTTGGATATCGGAATTGTCTTTCCGCCGTAGCGTTGTGACTACTTGTGGAGGCTAGTACTCGATTGGCAAATCCCCCATCCACAAGTGCGGAGGCAACAGCTAATGTTTCCATGGAAGTAGAACAAGCTCCAAACATACATAGAAAAGGGATTTGATTATGCCTAGCGACATAGTTTGCTGTTACGTTTTGATTTAACAGGTCACCAGCTAAGAAAAAATCAACATCTTTTGTTGTTAAATTTACTTTTGTTAAACAAGAATGAATAGACTGCTCCATTAGCCTTCTTTCTGCCATTTCCCAATTGTCTTCACCACAATGCAATTCATCATGTGTTTCATCAAAAAGTTTTCCAAGAGGTCCTGCCGCTTCTTTCGGTCCAACAGCTGTACCAGTTGCATTAATGTATATTGGATTCTGAAATACCCACGTTTGTTTGCCTACAAGTCTCACGCTCTACATCTCCTGTCCTACATAAATGTCATATTAAAAACATATCGAATGATGCCAACCACGTAGGCTGCAACTACTCCAAATACTATAACGTTCCCAGCCAGTTTGAACATGTTCGTTGCAATACCTAGCACTAATCCTTCACTTTTATGTTCTAATGCAGCACTTGCCATCGAGTTCGCAAAGCCTGTAACAGGTACTGCTGATCCTGCTCCCGCAAATTGACCTAGCTTATCATAAACACCGAGCCCTGTTAATAGTGCAGCAATCAAAATAAGTGTTGCTACTGTTGGATTTCCTGCATCTTTTTCCGAAAAGTGAAATACATTCATATAGAAATTTTGTATACCTTGACCTAATAAACAAATAGCTCCACCTATTAAAAAAGCTTTAACGCAATTTATCACATAAGGTGGCTTTGGCTGAAATTTTTTTATATTCGTAGAATAACTGTCCTTTAATTTATCTGGCATTGGATGTTCCTCCTTTTACAAATCTACGTATACAACCCAATGAAATAGTGAACCTAATACTTTACCAAATACGATTGCCATTAAGAGAATTACAATTTTACTTTCCACACCTATACGTTTGGCCATTATTGGTAGAACATTTAGCACTTCTGTTAAGGCAGCTGCGAGTAGACCGACAAAGATTCCACAAATAAGACCAATAGGTATCGTTACCAATGAAGGAAGATTAAGCTTCACATCATGTAAGCTAATCCAACTCCCAAACAATGCACCACCAATAACTCCCCATTCATAAGCGTGTATATATTTATTTGTTTTTGAAAGTTGCGTTAATCGAGGAATAACACCTAATACCGTTAAAAATGCAACAAATCCTGCCCCTACTGCTATTCCACCAGCTAGGCCAAGAAATACGGTAAACAACACACTAATTGTCATGCATTTTTTTCATACTTTCCTTGTTCTCATGCATCACAACATAATTGTCTAAGTCTTGCTGATAGTTAAACATCTCTACCTCTAACGGGCTAGGTTCCTCATTAATTCGTTTGCGAAACACATGATTGAAGAACAATATCATCCCAATACCTAATCCTAACGAATAAGGAATTTGCAGCAGTAACGGTTTGTCGTCTTCTACACCAGTAATCGTTTGGAATAACTTCTGATGCACCACTCTCATACTTACATCTTCGTGAAAATTCATAATGGCAAGTGCAGCACCGAAAAATAATAATAGCCAAACGCCAACGAAAAAAGCAGGGCGAAACTTTTTCTGTTTGTAAATTATCTCGACAATCGTTTGTGCAGGACCCACTGTTTGTACTTCTAAATCTGGATCTACGCTTACAATTTGTTTCATCACTTTCATAACATCGAGTACTACAATGGAATTGTCACTCATATTAACGTGATGCAATGTGATTTCTCCAATGAGTTTTATATCCTCTTGGCTTGCGACGATTTGAGCAATATCTTTCAATTTAATAGCTTGGTTTGGTCGCGCTTGAACTTTATGCCGCATTCGAATATAAACGGTCCTTTCCATCACAAACACATCCTGACAAAGATTTCTGTATTTGTAGTATGTATGATTGGCCAATTTACCATGCAAAGGAAATTTTAGAGGGAAGAATTACCAATGAATGTTAGATAGGGAGGATTATCTGGCCGGAAAATTGATTTGAGACGAGAATAACGGATGAAATGGGTTTTTGTTTCATTCTGAACGAGTTGTGTTTCAATCTACTCAGTTTGTGTTTCAATCCGCCTAATTCACCGATCTACTACTTACTTGTGTTTCAATTTACGGAGCTTGTGTTTCAATCTGGACGAGTTGTGTTTCATTCTACTCAGTTTGTGTTTCAATCCATCTAATTCACCGATCTACTACTTACTTGTGTTTTAAATTACAGAGCTTGTGTTTCAATCTGGACAAGTTGTGTTTCAATCTACTTAGTTTGTGTTTCAATCCACCTTTACCATCTATCTACTACTTACTTGTGTTTCAATTTACAGAGCTTGTGTTTCAATCTGGGCGAGTTGTGTTTCAATCTACTCAGTTTGTGTTTCAATCCGCCTAATTCACCGATCTACTACTTACTTGTGTTTCAATTTACGGAGCTTGTGTTTCAATCTGGACGAGTTGTGTTTCATTCTACTCAGTTTGTGTTTCAATCCCCTCTCAGACAATAAAAAAACCGCTTAGACGTCATTCGTCCATGCGGTCTTTCATCTGAATTAAAATTTTCTTCTCTAACCTGGAAACTTGTACTTGAGATATACCAAGCCGCTCTGCTACTTCGGTTTGCGTTTGGTCTTTATAATACCTTAAATACACAATGAGCTTTTCTCGTTCATCTAGTTCTTCGATTGCCTCGCGTAGAGCAATTTTATCAAACCATTTTCCTTCCGATTGGTCGGCAATTTGATCTAATAAAGTAATAGGATCTCCATCGTTTTCATATACCGTTTCATGTATAGAACTTGGAGCACGAGCTGCTTCTTGGGCAAGGATTACTTCCTCTGGAGTAATTTCTAAAAACGCCGAAATCTCGTTCACTGTTGGGACACGACCGTGTCTTTTAGACAGTTCATCCTTCGCCTTACGAATCTTATTAGCCATCTCCTTTAAGGAACGACTAACCTTCACACTTCCGTCATCGCGGATAAATCGCTGTATTTCACCAATGATCATTGGTACAGCGTACGTTGAAAATTTTACGTCATAAGATAAATCAAATTTATCCACAGACTTTAACAAGCCGATACACCCAATTTGGAAAAGGTCGTCTGGTTCATAGCCGCGATTAAGAAAACGTTGAACGACTGACCATACGAGTCTAATATTTTTTGAAACAATTAGATCTCTTGCATCTTGGTCCCCATCTTGGCTTTTTTTAATTAATTCTTTTACTTCATGGTCCTTTAAATACGTGATAGGTTGCTCTTTTTTGACCTCCACATCCATAGGCGATAACTCCTTAATTACAAAGCGCTTGGCTCTTGGCTAAGTATTTTGTCATGCGGATTGTGGTGCCTGTGTCTCGTGCTGAATGAATCTCTACAAAATCCATAAAATTCTCCATAATGGTAAAGCCCATACCTGAACGCTCAAGCTCTGGCTTTGTTGTATATAATGGCTGACGTGCTTCTTCTACATCACTAATACCAATCCCACGGTCTTTAATTGTAATATGAACCGCGCTATCCTCTAACTCTACTGAAATATAAACAATTCCATTCGGATCACTTTCGTATCCGTGAATGATAGAGTTTGTTACTGCTTCTGAAACAACTGTTTTGATTTCTGTTAATTCATCCATCGTCGGGTCGAGTTGCGTAATAAATGCTGCAACTGTCACGCGGGCAAATGACTCATTTTGACTAAGGGCAGAAAATTGAAGGTGCATCTCGTTCTTCATTACGCCACCCCCAATCTACTCAGTGCATGCTGTTCACTTTCTTCTAAACGCATAATTTTAAACAAACCTGACATGTCAAATAAACGTTTTACTGCAGGTGAAATCGAGCAGATTACCATTTCTCCACCAACATTTTTCACTTGTTTATATCTACCTAAAATCACACCAAGGCCAGAGCTATCCATAAAGGACAGTTCTTCCAAGTTTAATAAAATGTGTGTAATCGAATGTTCCTCAATTATGGCAGAAGCTTCCGCGCGCAACGCCTCAGCTGTATGATGATCAAGCTCACCTGCCAGACGAATGAGTAACACATTTTTCTTAATTTCAAAATCAATAGAAAGACTCACTGTACGCTCCTCCTTGTAGTTCAGTGTCAGTGAGTCATTTCTATATAGGGTTGTCCGATTCCTTCTACGATGACAAAACTAGTGTAAATTCGCTAAACGTTTTACAGTTTCGTCATAAAAAATAGGAATAATTATTAAGATGCTTTGGTAAATGTACCCATTGTACGCTTTAATAATTTCCACCAAGATGCTTCAGGATCATCAGCGCCAGCAACTAAGTTACTTTCAGATAATACTTTGTCCCCTTTTTTCAACATGATGGTGCCAACCACATCACCTTTTTTTACAGGTGCCTTTAAGCTTGTATTTAATTTCACTTCTTGAACTACATCATCAATATTCTCACCTTTTTTTGTCAGAACAGAAATCGGCTCTGAAGTAACAGCATCAATTTCTTTTTCCGCACCTTTGCTTACTTTTACTTTCGCAACAGTTTGATTTCTCTCGAACATTGGGTGTGTTTTATATTGACTAAAAGCGTAGTCTAACATTTTTGTAATTTGTGCATTTCTGTCTTTTGGAGTTGGAGCTCCAAAAACAACAGCAATAACACGCATATCATCTTTTTTAGCTGTAGCGGTTAAACAATATTTCGCTTCTTGTGTAAAACCTGTTTTCACCCCGTCTACTCCTGGATAGAATTTCACAAGGCGATTTGTATTAACTAACCAAAATTTCTTATCCGTATCTTCACGAAGGTAGTCTTCGTACTGCCCTGTATATTTCGTAATTGCATCGTCAAACTTTAATAGTTCTTTTGCGATGAGTGCCATATCGTTGGCAGTACTGTAATGTTCTTTAGCTGGTAATCCAGTAGGATTTTGGAACTTTGTATTTTTAAGTCCTAGCTCCTCTGAACGGTTATTCATCATTTGCACGAATGCTTCTTCAGAACCCGCAAGACGTTCCGCCATTGCAACCGATGCATCGTTACCAGACGCTATTGCAATACCGCGAAGCATTTCATCTGTTGTCATTTCTTCTCCAGCCTCTAAGAAGATTTGCGAACCTCCCATAGAAGCAGCATGTTCACTCGTACGAATTTTCTCATCCCACGTTAGTTCACCTTTATCGATTGCTTCCATAATTAAAAGCATTGTCATAATTTTTGTCATACTAGCGGGTGGAAGCTTTTCATTCCCGTTTTTCTCATATAAAACTTGTCCAGTATCTCTTTCAATTAAAATAGCAGACCTGGCATTGCTAGCTAATTCTACTGTTTGTTCCTGTGCAAACGTCACATTTGTGTATGCAGATAAAGCAAAAACGAATGAAACAATAGCGATTACGAATTTTTTCATTATCCAATACCTCCAATCTTTGTCCATAGTTAACATTTTTTCCAATATTATTCAAAATATACAAAGAAGTGAGTAAATAATGGATATTTTTATATTGCATTTTTTTAAAATGAGGTTAGTGAACTGGGGGGATTTAGGTGATAGAAATTAAAACACCGCATCTACAAAAGATACGGTGTTTTAACGAGTCGATTATCTCTATTATTCCGAAATTGTATCATACACAAGTGGTGGAACTGTAACATTACCATTTGTAATTTTCATACTGTTGTATAGTTTTTGTTTTACTTCCTCGACATTCTCTTGGTTACTATGAATGGTAGCTAAAGATTCACCTTTTGCTACTTTGTCACCGATTTTCTTACGTAAAACGATACCTACTGCAAGGTCAATCACAGAATCTTTTGTTGCGCGACCTGCTCCTAATAACATCGCTGCTGTGCCAAGCGAGTCTGCAACGATTTCAGATACCGTTCCTTCTTCTAATGCTTCTAGTTCTACTACATATTTAGCTTGTGGAAGGTTAGATGGATTATCGACAACAGATGGATCTCCACCTTGTGCCTCTAAGAACGTCTTTAACACTTCAAGTGCTTTCCCATTATTAATAACTTCTTCTAGTTTTGTACGTGCATCTTCTAATGAGTCCGCTTTTTCCGCTAAGTATACCATGTAGCTTCCTAGAGTTAGGCAAAGTTCATGTAAGTCTTCTGGACCTTCTCCGCGTAACGTATCGATCGCTTCTTTAATTTCTAAAGCATTACCTATTGCATATCCAAGTGGCTGGCTCATGTCAGAAATAACAGCCATTGTGCGACGCCCTACGTTGTTACCGATGTCTACCATTGCTTTGGCTAATTTTTTCGCTTCATCTAAATCTTTCATGAATGCGCCAGCACCCGTTTTAACATCTAGTACAATTGCATCTGCGCCCGCTGCGATTTTTTTACTCATAATAGAACTTGCGATTAGAGGGATGCTGTTTACTGTTGCTGTAACGTCACGTAGTGCATATAACTTTTTATCAGCAGGAGTTAAATTTCCACTTTGACCGATTACAGCTACTTTATTTTTATTTACTAAGTCGATGAATTGTTGGTTGTCAATTTCCACGTGGAAACCTGGAACCGCTTCTAGTTTGTCAATTGTTCCACCTGTGTGACCTAAACCACGGCCAGACATTTTTGCAACAGGGACACCTAACGCTGCTACAAGTGGTGCTAATACTAAAGTAGTTGTATCGCCAACTCCGCCAGTACTATGTTTGTCTACTTTAATTCCTTCTATTGCCGATAAGTCTATCGTGTCACCCGAGTTAACCATAGCCATTGTTAAGTCTGCACGCTCTTGGTCTGTCATGCCTTTAAAAAAGATTGCCATGTTTAAAGCACTCATTTGATAATCCGGGATAGAGCCGTCTGTAAAACCGTTTATAATAAAGTTAATTTCTTCTGTAGATAGTTCTTTTCCGTCACGTTTTTTCTCGATTAAGTCAACCATTCTCATGCGGAACACCAGCTTTCTCTCTATATTTAAGTAATTCGAGCAATTTGCTTATACAACTGAATCCATTTCAAAATTACGGTTCGTTTAGTGAAAAACGAATATTTTAGTATAATATACAATAATATGTACGTTAATTAAGGTATCTTAATACAAAATATGCTTCTATCATTCGTTTTTCGTATAGTAGTCATACATTATGAAACGGACTTAACTAATTGCTCATTAAAAATTACATATCTTTGATAATAGTTTTTACTAGACCAAGGAAGTTTGCGCGAACCATTTCTGTTGTTTCCATTACTTCGTCGTGTGTTAATGGTTGGTCTAGAATACCTGCAGCCATGTTCGAAATACAAGAAATACCTAGAACTTTCATACCGCTATGACGAGCAATGATTACTTCTGGAACTGTTGACATTCCAACTGCATCTCCACCCCAAGTACGTAGCATGCGAACTTCAGCAGGTGTTTCGTATGTTGGTCCAGTGTTTCCAACATATACTCCCTCTTGTACTTTAATGCCTAATTTTTCAGCAGTAGCTTTCGCTAATTTTTGTAAGTCTTTGCAATATGCAGTGGACATATCAGGGAAACGTGCACCGAACTGCGCATCGTTAGGACCGATTAATGGGTTTGTCCCCATGTTATTAATATGATCTGTAATAATCATTAAGTCGCCAGCTTCAAAAGAAGTATTTACTCCACCTGCAGCATTTGTAACAATAACTGTTTCTACTCCTAAAAGTTTCATTACGCGAACTGGGAATGTTACCTTTTCCATGGAGTATCCTTCATAGAAGTGGAAACGACCTTGCATGGCAATAACTGTTTTCCCTTCTAATTCACCAATTACAAGTTGACCAGCATGACCTTCTACTGTTGAAACTGGGAAATCAGGAATTTCGCTATATGGAATGACGATTGGTGATTGAATTTCTTCTGCTAAAACTCCTAAGCCAGAGCCTAAAATTAAACCGATTGTCGGTGTATTTGTTAATTTTTCTTTAATAAATGAAACAGAATTATTCATGGACAGTTGTCCTCCTATTTTAGATTTGGCAAAAAGCTTTCGCCGTGCTTTGGCATTTTTACATTAAAGTTGTCAGCCACTGTTGCTCCAACATCTGCAAATGTTTTTCTTATTTCTAATTCTTTTCCTTCTGTCATAGAAGGTGAGTAAACTAGTAGCGGTACATATTCACGCGTATGGTCTGTGCCTGGGAACGTTGGATCGTTACCATGGTCTGCTGTAATAATTAAAAGGTCGTTTTCTTTTAAGTTTGAAATAACTTCCGGTAGGCGGGCATCAAATTCTTCTAACGCTTTACCATAACCTTCTGGATCACGACGGTGTCCGAAAACAGCATCAAAATCTACTAAGTTTAAGAAACTTAAACCTGTGAAGTCCATTTCTACCGTATCAACGATTTTATCCATGCCGTCCATGTTGGAAACAGTGCGAAGAGAGTTAGTAACCCCTTCTCCATCATAAATGTCGGCAATTTTTCCGATAGAAATGACGTCAAAGCCAGAATCTTTTAATTCATTCATAACGGTTCTTTCAAATGGTTTTAGTGCGTAATCATGACGGTTCGATGTGCGTTTGAAATCACCAGGTGTTCCTAAGAAAGGACGTGCAATAATTCTACCAACCATATATTTCTCATCTAGTGTTAGTTCACGTGCAATTTTACAAATATCATAAAGTTCTTCAATCGAAACAATGTCTTCATGAGCTGCAATTTGTAATACAGAATCCGCGGACGTGTAAACGATTATGGCCCCTGTTTCCATGTGCTCTTTGCCAAGTTCATCAAGTATTTCTGTTCCAGAAGCAGGCTTGTTACCGATGATTTTACGACCAGTGCGAGCTTCCAGTTCATTTAATAATTCATCTGGGAAACCTTCAGGGAAAACGCGGAACGGCGTATCAATTCTTAATCCCATTAACTCCCAGTGACCAGTCATTGTGTCTTTACCTGTTGATGCTTCTTCCATTTTTGTATAGAATGCAAGTGGCTTTTGGGCTTTTTCAATTCCTTTAATTTCACGGATATTGCTTAAACCCAGTTGTGCTATGTTCGGCATGTGAAGTCCGTTCATATGCAGTGCAATGTTTCCAATCGTATCAGAACCTGCATCCCCAAATTCTTTTGCATCTGGCGCCTCGCCAATACCTACTGAATCCATCACAATTAAAAAAATACGTTTATATGTATAAGAACTCAAAGTGAAACCTCCTTAAGTTTTAGGCTCTATTAAACACCGCTGTTGATTTCCGCGCATATCTTCGCTTTCCGCGGGCGGGCCGGGAGCCTCCTCGTCGCCTTCGCTCCTGCGGGGTCTCCCGTTACCCGCTATTCCCGCAGGAGTCTACGATATGCACTACAATCAACAGCTAGTTTTACAAAAAATAACACTATGTTTAAGTACAGCCTAATATTTTAATTTATCCATTTATTAGTATAGCTTTTTACGAACAATATTTTCCCCTTTTTCGGATAACATAACCAAAAAATAAGTTGTCAGAAGTCAGACATCTTAAATTATATACAAGCGCTTTCAATTTTTCAATTGTTTTACAAAAAATTAAGTAGAATAAGAGGTAAACTTTACCTCTCTTATTCTATCAGAAAAATTAAGCACGTGGGTGAAATTGACTATAGACGTCTTTTAATCTACCTTTTGTTACATGTGTGTAGATTTGTGTAGTGGATATATCAGCATGTCCAAGCATTTCTTGAACAGCACGCAAGTCTGCCCCATTTTCTAGCAAATGAGTGGCAAAAGAATGCCGTAATGTATGCGGTGTTAAATCTTTTTGAATGCCTGCTTCTTTTGTTAAGGTTTTAAGAATTTTCCAAAATCCTTGGCGAGATAACGCATTTCCTTGATAGTTTAAAAAAAGTGCGTCTGATTGTTGTTTCTTATTGAATGCTGGACGACTTTCATTAATATATTTCTCGATAGCGTCTTGAGCTAGTTTTCCAATAGGTATGATACGTTCTTTATTCCCTTTTCCAATACATCGGATAAATCCCATCGAAATATGTGCATCGCTCAATTTAAGGGATGTTAGCTCTGACACACGAATTCCTGTTGCATATAAAAGTTCGAGCATCGCCTTATCTCGTATACCTATAGGTGTGTTTGTTTTCGGTGCTTCAAGCAATGCTTGTACCTCTTCGATTGATAAAACTTTAGGAAGTTTCACTTCTGGTTGAGGCGTATCAATATGTACAGTTGGATCGTGATCGGTTACTTTATCTCTTAATAAAAATTGATGAAAAGATCGGATGGAGGCAATATGCCTAGCAATCGTCTTCGAAGACTTTCCTTTTTCATGACAATGTTTAAGAAACTGTAAAATTTCGTTTCGTTTAGCGTTGTTAATAGAAGTGATCCCTTCTACTTTTTCTATATATTGTAGATAGCTTTTTAAATCTCGTTCGTATGAAATAATTGTATTATCCGCTAGCCCTTTTTCTACTAATAAAAAGTGCAAAAAATCTTGTAAGTGGTCCTTCATGAACTTCTACTCCCCGTAGTGGTAAAAAAACAATAGACGCTGTACCCAGCTGTCGTCCTTCTCCTCCACCATTTTTGTTACTTTTACGGCTGCTCCTTCTGGAACATCGTATCTGTGGTAATTCTCATATTCTTGGTTTAGCCATACAATACCATAATAAAAAAGAATCGTACATCCTGTAAACAAAATAAACACTTTTATTGTATTATAAACGGATTCAAACATAGATTTCATCGTATACCTCCATAGATTAAAGCATGTCTATTAGAAAGGTATGACAAATTGGAGTGGTTTTATACATGGATGTGGAGATTTTTCGCGAGTTAAAGTAATATTTTTGGGTCTAGCATTTACTAATCAGGGCAATTTTCCATATGATCGGGCCAGTTCGCTCTCACATCGGGCCAATTCTCAATCTAGGTCACACGACAGACAAATCACCTCTCTCAAAAAAATAAAACCTTCCCTAATATAGAAGTTAGGAAAGGTTATTCATTCGTTTCTTCTTCAGTTGTTTCGTCTTGGCAACGGTGACATACGCCGTGGAAAGTTAGGCGGTGGTCTTTAATTTTGAAGTTCCAGTCACGTTCCACAATTGCTTCGACATCTTCTAATAGGTCGTCTTGAATTTCGTCCACCGCACCACATTCAATACAAACTAGATGGTGGTGGAAGTGTTTAGCTCCTTCTTGACGAAGGTCATATCGGGACACGCCGTCACCGAAATTTATTTTATCAACAATTTTTAGTTCGGTTAATAATTCTAGCGTTCGATATACAGTAGCAAGTCCAATTTCTGGGGACTTTTCTTTAACTAGGAGGTATACATCTTCCGCGCTTAAATGGTCCTCTTCGTGCTCTAGTAGTACTCTAACAGTCGCTTCCCGCTGAGGAGTTAATTTGTAACTTGCGGAGTGTAAGTGTTTTTTAATACGATCAATTCTATTTTCCATCTATGTGTTCCCTCCCTAACGCTATCTTCTATATTTTAGCGAACAGAAAAGAAACTGTCAAAGAAAAATATAATCATTCTTATTAAGTATAAATAATTATTATTTAATAAAAATTAATCTAATATACTTACTATTGATTTCATTAATAAAGGAGAGAAATATGCTTCGACGAACGACGCTACACCTAACACTACTACGATAATGACCATTATGATAGAGTAGCGCAGGAACGATTGAAAAAATGGCTCGGTTATTTTTTTTACAAACAACTGACGAATCATTTTCATCGAGAATGCTACTGAAAGAGCCCCAATAACAATGTATGCCGGAATTGCCACTAGGTTTTGAGGCAAAATGGTGCCAAACGCCAGTAAAAATCCTTTCCAACTTAATTGACTTACAATAAACCCTACAGTAAAGCCCACTACTACACCCTTTAAGAAAAGCAAGATTAGTATAACGGGCAAACCTATTATCGAGATGCCAAGCACCCACATTACGAGGGCATATCTCATATGTTTGAAGAAACTTTGGAAAAAGATTTCTCTTGAATCTGCTAATTGACCTTCGGATACTTGTCCAAAAAAGCGATTGAGATACACGAGCAAATCTTGCTTTTGCGAAAAGTTCATACTATTGACGACGATTGCGCCGAAAATGACTCCCATGAAAAATAACACAACGACAAATAGGTATAATGAGGAATTGTCTCTAACATGTCCTAGTATCGACGAAAACTTGGTCTGTTTCTTCATTCTATTTCCTCCTATTAAGCTCTTACTAGATTGTATGAAGTCGTCCTATAAATATTCCAACATTAATTGGAAATTTCATATTTTACTAGATTGTTGTCTGTGCTATACTGTTGAAAATTGTCTTTTTGTAACACCGCTGTTGATTTCCGCACAAACTTCCGCTTTCGCGCCTGCGGGGTCTCCCGCTCCCCGCTTCTCCCGCAGGAGTCTGCGGTTTGCGCGGAAATCAACAGCTTATTAATATTCAAACCTCAACAATTTTCTAATAAGATGAAAAAATTGAAAGTAGGGAAATAGATGAATCCAGTATTATTAGATTTTCCTCATGAGTTTTCGTCAGATCGGTTGTTTATTCGCATCCCTCTTCCTGGGGATGGCCCATTTGTACACGATGCGGTTAAACATTCATTAAAAGAGTTACAACCGTGGATGCCTTTCGCGCAAGAGCTTTCTTCCTTGGAAGATATGGAAGCAAATATTCGCGAGGCGCATGCAGCATTTTTACTACGAAAAGATTTAAGGCTACATATTTTCCATAAAGAAGAAGGTTATTTCATCGGATCAACAGGTTTTCACCGTTTAGACTGGAAGACAAAAAAAGTAGAAATAGGCTATTGGATAGACTCTCGTTATAGCGGAAAAGGTTACATGCGAGAAGCGGTTCAAGCATTAACGGATTTTGCTTTTACACATTTTGAAGCAAATCGTGTAGAAATACGATGTGATGAACTTAATGTAAAAAGTAGAAAAGTTGCAGAAACAGTTGGATTTGAATTAGAAGGGATTTTACGTAATGAAAGTTTAGCAGTGGATGGAAAAACATTGAGAAATGCTTGTATTTATTCAAAAATAAGAGAATAATAAAGTGGCTGGGACAAATCTAATTTCTTATCTTTAAAACCGAATAATTAAAATAAGACTTCTAAGCCGCAGAAGATTGGAGTGCAAGCCTTCGCTTTCCGCGGGCGGTCTCGTGAGCCTCCTCGGCGCAAGCGCCTGTGGGGTCTCACTTAACACGCTTTCCCGCAGGAGTCTACGGCTTGCACTCCAATCATCAGCTAGAAAAGTTAAAAATCCGAACGTAATCCTTTTTTTTGGATAATCATTCGGATTTTTCTTCATTCAAAATAGTTTTGTTCCAGCCTCTTCTTATTTATCTGGAGAAACTTTTCCGAACTTCCCTGCGCCACCTGCATGATACTGTAAAGTTCCTTTTCTAGCACCATCAATTAAATTGGCTATTTTTTCACCAACAACCTCACTCAATTGATCCTTTGTTGTGTAATGCAAAACGTTCATTTCTGTATGAAATGTTTCCCGTAACTTTAAAAGAGTTCTTGGACCTACACCTGGAATAAAATCAAGTGGTACTTGATGAATATATGGTGGACGATTTTCAAGTTTAGTGGGTTGATCAGAAAGTTCGTCAATTCTTGAGCTAACACCTTTGACGAAACGTTCATGACCACAATTAGCACATTGTATCACACCATTTTCCTTATGTGAAAAGCATTTTTCACATGCTGTTTTATAATATTTTCCCAAGTAGGGGTTTAGCCCATAATTAGTTAACACTTTTCTTCCATCCATGTTATGTAAAATTTTTCTTAGCTCTTCAAAAGAAGGACTAGCCATTTGCATCACTTGATACTCGCGACCAATTTTCTGTAAAGAATGGGCATCAGAGTTCGTTAAAAATGTGTAGCCATTTAATTGGCTTATGGAAGATGCCATCTCTGTATTAGAACTTAACCCTAGCTCTACACCGTCTATTAACTCTGGATTAAATACCTCTGTTATTTCTTTTCTTACACCTCGACCGAACATACTTTTAAAAGGAGTAAAAATGTGCGCTGGGATAAATAAGCCTTTTAACTCTTTCACTTTTTCTTGAATCACTTGTGCATTTTCGTATACTCTTTGCGAGGAAAGCGTGATATTTTTTAACCGTTCGCTTAGCCAATTAGAAAATTGCCACATCCCTTCAATCGTAGGGATGTATATGAGAACATGAATTGGCCCTGAACAATTTTCATCGTAGATTTCAAGTTCTGAACCTAAAATAAGGGTAAGCTCTTGAAAGTTCAGTCCACCTTCTTCACCCTCTATTAAATTCCCTTCTTTTTGCCACCTGCGAAGCTGAAGCAATACTTCGGGAACGTGACAATCAATCACTCCAATCATGTTCATACCTTTTCTGTCTCTAGCCTCTATTATTACGTTTTCAAGCGTTAAGTTTTTCGATGCGGTTATTTTTACTGGCTTGCCTGTATTTGTAGATCCTAAGTGAATATGTAGGTCAACAAAGTAACGATGCAACTTGTCTTGCATTACTTTCCGTTCACTTTTTGTAATTGTAAAAATTGAACAGCAAACGCCGTTTTCGCATCATGAATTTCTTCCTTTTCTATTAACTGTATCGCTTCTTCTAATGTCACTTCTAATACATCCACAAACTCATCTTCATCTAACGAATGTACTTCTGTGTCTTTTTTCAAACCATTTGCAATGAATAAGTGTACTAACTCGTCAGCAAAACCTGGTGATGTATAAAAGCTGATTACCTTTGTTAAAGATTCACAAGTGTAGCCAGTTTCTTCTTGAAGTTCTCTTAATGCTGTTACCTCTGGGCTTTCGCCTTTTTCGAGCTTACCTGCAGGAATCTCGACTAGAGCCTTTTCCATCGCTTTTCGATATTGTCTAACTAGTACTAATTTCCTTTCTTCCGTAACCGCAATAATTGCTACCGCACCTGGGTGTTTAACAATTTCTCTCGTGCTCGTTTTTCCATTTGGTAATTTTACTTCCTCTAAATATAAATCAATCACTCGACCAGTAAATAGTTTTTCGGTTTTTATCGTTGTCTCTTTTAAATGATCCATCATTACCACTCCTCGTTCTATGACAAGTTTATCCAACATACATTCTACCATACAAGTGTTGGAGGAATGAAAAATGAAGGTATTGGTGCGAGAAAATGGTGTTGTGCTTGTAGGAAAAGCATGGGAAATAAGGGAGAAGTTAAAGGAATATTGCAAGATGTATGATACCGTTCAAGAATGGATTTCGCTCAAAGAAAGTAAATGAGTACATTCGATCTTGTATCACTAATAATCGAGTTCAATTTAAGTATTATAATTTGTCCCTTTCACCTGCGTTATGTAAAATAACAAGCAAGGAGGGGATTTTTTTGTTAAGAAAAAATCGTATCGGACAATCTAGTTTATTTGTTAGCGAAATCGGACTAGGCTGTATGTCACTCGGAACGGATGAAAAGAAAGCAGTTGACATCGTTAAGAAAGCAATAGACATAGGAATAAACTATTTGGACACCGCCGACTTATATGATTTTGGTTTAAATGAGGCTATCGTTGGAAATGCCATTAGAGAAAACCGTGACAATGTTATTCTAGCTACAAAAGTTGGAAACCGTTTTGAAGAAGGTAAGTCTGGATGGGATTGGGATCCTTCTAAATCTTATATAAAATCTGCAGTGAAGAAAAGTTTACACCGTATGCAAACAGATTATATTGATTTATATCAACTTCACGGTGGAACATTGGAAGACAACTTGGAAGAGACTATTGAAGCATTTGATGAGCTAGTGGATGAAGGAGTAATTAGATATTATGGTATTTCTTCTATCCGTCCAAACGTTATAAAGGAGTATGTGCAAAAATCGAATATCGTATCTGTTATGATGCAATATAGCATATTAGACCGAAGACCTGAGGAACAAATCTTAGACTTATTATATGATCATCATATTAGCGTTATTGCACGAGGACCGCTAGCAAAAGGTTTATTAACAGATAAATTCACTGAAAAGATAAATGGATCTACATACTTAGATTACACTACCGATGATTTAACTACCTTCTTACCAAAGTTAAAAAGTCATTTTGAAAATAAGTCATTAAACAATGTTTCGTTACGCTATAGTTTGCATCACCCTGCAGTTGCAGCAGTTATTCCAGGTGCTAGTTCTATGAACCAACTACTTGAAAATGTGGAACAAGTTCTAGCCGGTCCACTAACTGATGAAGAGTACTTGTGGATACAATCAAACTCAAAAGAAAACGTTTATAGTTCTCATCGAGATTAAGAAAAACCGCATCGCCTTTTAAATGGCAGATGCGGTTTTCTATTTATTTATATTCTTTCCAGTTCAAGTTACTGTCATTTAATAAATCTTCAAAAGATTTATTCTTCTCTTTCCGTTTTGCTTCTTCTCTCTTTCTTGCGGCTTCCTCTTCTTGTTTGGCAGTTTCTTTGTCTTGTAGGTTTTGTTTCATTGATTTTAGTTTAGAGAATACATCGTCTTGTAGCTGATCTTTTAGAGTTGGTGTTTCTTCTTTTTTGGATTTCGTAAAATTTTCTTGATGCTTTTGTTGTTTACGTTTTTTGCTCATTTTGCATAACTCCTGTAAGTTGTTTTGTATATTATAACATGTTTATTAATCATTTTTCCTTTTTAAACACCACTGTCTTTGTAATCCTTATAAGACAAAAGATGCGATTGCAACACCTACTCAAATGTCAGGTTATTCTAATTAGGATTTCGTATTAAATGATATAATTTATTAAAGGTAGCTATTTTAGGAGGGAAAGTATGAAAAAGATTTTTGTTTTTATCGGAACATTACTATTTATTCTTTCAGGATGCCAATCAAATGAGATAATTCAAAGCAATGAACCATCTAACAACACAAGACAAGACAATATCCCTAAATATGTTCAATCGTCAGAGGATATAGTAGATATGCATGGAGACATTACAAACATAGATAAGTTCTTAACATTTCTAGAAAACGTGAACCTAGGTGTGAAAGATAAAGTTAGAGTTGTAAGGTATACAGAAGAAGGAGACCCAATGTTGCATGACCTTGAGCATGATGGTGAAATAATCCTTTCAACGACAGATACAAGAAGAGATACTTTTGGCTCTGGTAGCATAAACACAGCAACTTGCAAATCAATCGAGATTAAAGATGGTGAAAGAAGAACTGATTACGATTTAACAGGTTGCGACCAAACCAATAGAGATAATAGCATTTTGGTAATTTGGAAGTAAAAAATCTAGTAAAAAGGCATTGTTATTGTAACAATGCCTTTTTTATTGCTAAATATAGTGTTAATTCTTTGTTATTAATATGCTTCTAATGCTACATCCTCACCAACAATTAAAGTAGGTTCGGTTGAGTTGATGATGTCTTCAACAGTATAACCTTTTGCTACTTCTACAAGCTTTAGTCCATCAGGAGTGATGTCTATTACGGCGCGGTCAGTAATGATGCGGTCGACAACACCTTTTCCTGTTAACGGAAGCGTGCACTCTTTTAAGATTTTCGCTTCTCCGTCTTTGTTCACATGATCCATAATGACGATGATTCTATTTGCACCGTGAACAAGGTCCATGGCACCGCCCATACCTTTAATCATCTTCCCTGGGATCATCCAGTTTGCTAGATCACCGCTCTCACTTACTTCCATTCCACCAAGGATTGCTATGTTAACATGTCCGCCGCGAATCATGGCAAATGATTCTGCACTGTCAAAATAAGCAGCACCTGGTATAGCAGTTACTGTTTCTTTTCCAGCGTTTATTAAGTCAGGATCCACATCGTTTTTACTTGGATAAGGTCCGATTCCAAGAAGTCCATTTTCCGATTGCAATACAACTTGTTTATTGTCGGATATGTAGTTTGCCACAAGTGTAGGCATTCCGATTCCAAGGTTTACGTAAAAACCACTTTCGATTTCTTTTTCAGCACGTCTCGCTATTTTTTCACGAGTAAGAAATTTTTCGTTTGCCAATGTGTTCTCCTCCTCGCTTAGTCTCTTACTGTTAATCTTTCAATCTTCTTCTCTTGTGCTCCTACGATTAATCGTTGCACATAAATACTCGGAGTTTGTACTTCGTTCGGATCGATGTCACCGATTTCTACTAATTCTTCTACTTCGGCAATCGTCACTTTACCAGCAGCAGCAATCATCGGGTTAAAGTTTCGAGCTGTTTTGTTGTACACTAAGTTCCCCATTTTGTCCGCTTTTGTAGCACGAACTAAACTGAAATCAGCCGTATAAGCTTCTTCTAGTACATACTCTTTTCCGTTGAAAGTGCGAATTTCTTTCCCTTCTGCAATTGGAGTTCCTACTCCAGCAGGTGTATAGAAAGCAGGAATGCCTGCACCACCAGCACGGATTTTTTCAGCAAGTGTTCCTTGTGGTGTTAATTCTACTTCGAGTTCACCTGATAAAACTTGACGCTCAAACTCTTTGTTTTCTCCAACATATGAACCGATCATTTTCTTGATTTGTCTATTTTTCAGCAGTAACCCTAGTCCCCACTCGTCCACACCGCAGTTGTTTGAGATAACCGTTAAATCTTTTACTTCTGTTTCAACAAGAGCTAAGATCAAGTTTTCTGGAATACCACATAGGCCGAATCCACCTACCATAATGGTTGCACCATCTTGAATATCTTTTACCGCTTCTACAAAAGAAGAATAAACTGGCTTCATCCTGTAGTCCCCTTTCTCTATTACCTAATGTTTTCAATTATAGTAGCGACACCTTGTCCGCCACCGATACAAAGTGTTGCAAGACCTTGATTTACTTCTCTACGCTTCATTTCGTGAATAAGTGTTACTAATATTCTAGTTCCACTTGCACCGATTGGGTGACCTAGAGCGATGGCACCACCGTTTACATTTAACAATTCTTTATCAAATGAAAGTTCTCTTCCAACTGCTAGTGCTTGAGCAGCAAATGCTTCATTTGCTTCTACCAAACCAATATTGTCAAGTGTTGTATTTGCTTTCTTTAAAGCTTTTTGCACAGCGGATACTGGTCCTATCCCCATGATACTTGGGTCTACTCCTGCGCTTGCATTAGCAACTACTGTTACAAGTGGTGTAATACCAAGTTCTTCTGCTTTCTTTCTGCTCATAACAACAACAGCTGCTGCTCCGTCGTTAATACCAGAAGCGTTTCCAGCTGTAACGGAACCGTCACGTTTAAAGGCTGGACGTAATCCACCTAATTTTTCTGCTGTCGTGCCACTTCTAGGATATTCATCTTGATCAAATGAAATGATTTCTTTTTTCTTTTTAATGCTTACTGGCACAATCTCATCTTGGAATTTGCCGTCTTGAATGGCCTTTTCTGCTTTTTGTTGGCTCCATGCTGCAAATTCATCTTGCTCTTCTCTCGTTAATTGATAATTTTCACATAAGTTTTCTGCCGTTTGTCCCATGTGGTAATCATTGAATGCACACCACAATCCGTCACTAACCATGCTATCGACCATTTTTTGATCGCCCATTTTATATCCATCACGAGCGCCTTTTAGTAAGTAAGGAGCTTGAGACATGTTTTCCATTCCACCAGCAACTACAATATCAGCATCTCCTGCTATTATAGCTTGTGTTGCAAGATGAACTGCTTTTAAACCAGATCCACATACTTTATTTATTGTCATAGAGCTAACTTCTTGAGGTAAACCAGCTTTTATCGCCGCTTGGCGTGCAGGGTTTTGCCCTAGACCAGCTTGTAATACATTCCCCATAATAACTTCGTCTACCATATCTGGGCTTACCCCAGCTCGATTTAATGCTTCTTTAATAACCGTTGCTCCGAGTTCTGGGGCTGATACATCTTTTAGTGAACCCCCAAAACTTCCTATTGCTGTTCTGACAGCGCTTACAATAACTACATCTTTTGTTGACAATGAATCCATCTCCCTTCCCTTAAAATATTTCTTTATTCTTGTCGAAATTCCTTTTTTATTTAAAAAGTTTCTATTATTCTTGCAATTATTATACATGTATTACTAGAATAAAAGAAAATGATATGCTGGGGGAATTTTTATGAACTTGCCTAAAGAAGTAACGATTATTGAAGTCGGCCCACGTGATGGATTGCAAAATATAAAAGATTTTATTGAAACTGAAGTGAAAATTAACTTCATTCAAGGTTTAAAATCTGCTGGGTTACGTGAAATGGAGCTAACTTCTTTCGTTTCACCAAAATGGGTGCCACAAATGGCCGATGCAAATTCTGTCATTTCCGCTACACTTGGAGGGACTGTACGCGATTTTGTGCTTGTTCCCAATAAAAAGGGAATTGAAAAATTGTATGAAACAGATTGTAAAAACGCAGCTGTTTTTGTCGGAGTGAGTGACTCTTTTAATAAAAAAAATATTAATAAAACGACGGAGGAAAGCTTATTAGAGTTAACTCCACATATTGAAGAGTTAAAAGCAAAAGGTTATTTTGTGCGTGCATGTATTTCGACTGCTTTTTACTGTCCATATGAGGGGAAAATGAACGTAGATGATGTAGTTGCATTATGTAAACGGTTTGAGGCAATTGGTGTGGATGAGCTAAGTGTGGCTGATACGATTGGAATGGCTAATCCGAAAGAAGTGTTCGAGCTTTTTTCTATCTTAAAGAAGGAATTAAGTTCCGTCATGGTAACCGCACATTTTCATGATACTCGTGGAATGGGGGTTGCCAATGTATTTGCTGCACTTCAAGCTGGAGTGGATCGTTTTGACACATCAGCTGGAGGGCTAGGCGGCTGTCCATTTGCGCCAGGTGCTTCTGGGAATGTCGCGACAGAGGATGTTGTGTATATGCTAAGTGCTTTAGGGATTGAAACAGGCGTTAGTTTAGATGATGTAGTAGCAGCTTTGGAGAGTTTGGAACCTCATTTGAGTAAGAAATATGAAAGTAAGTATTATAAGCTTGCCGAGTTAAATGCTGCGCAAAATGCATAAAAGTTAGTCTCTCTTGTCACATTAACTGTAGTATGTGAAAGGGAGTTGATTGAAATGGCGGCAAAACATCGAGCTACTAAAGGGCAAAAAGGACAACCAAATTCAGAAACGGTGAAACAAGTTGTTTCGGCAGAAGAGGTTGAACGTGCTTCACACCCGACGAAACGACAAAATTCAGAGCAGTAATCAATTAGGCCACAGATTTTTCTGTGGTTTTTTATATTTTTTGTCGTGCGTTATATTTGTTGTCTATGTGGTCAGTGATTTTCTTTTACAAAAAGCTAATATAGTTCCTAATTTGTCTATGAGGACCATCTTCATCTTTCTATTGCTAAAGTGGTCCTCATCTAATCTATGATTCCAGATTAATCCCACTGGACAACATTCAGTAAATAAAACAATTTCAATGCCCCTCTTTAAACTGTATAAAACAATGGTAAAATATAGATAAAAATAGCTGGAGTGAATCTAAATGAAACTTAAGCGACTTTTCATTATTTTAGGGACTATCATTTCCTACATCTTAATTATTGGCCTCTTTTTCACGAACAAAGTAATGTACATTAAACGGAAGACGAATGAAGAAATCATTGAGAGGGAAACAACGCTTGGGCATTACAATGAACAAGAGTATGCGAAACTTCCGAAAAAACCTCTCACCATCCCTTCTCCATTCGGTTATGACATTTATGGAGAGCTCATACCAGTGGAAGGATCAAAGAAATATATGATTTTTTGCCACGGAGTTACCCAAAATACATTAAATTCGATAAAGTACATGAACATTTTCCTAAAACGTGGATGGAATGCCATTATTTATGACCACCGTAGACACGGAAAAAGTGGTGGTAAGACGACGAGTTATGGCTTTTATGAAAAGCATGACCTAAAAGCAGTTGTGAATAGAGTGAAAGAAATCGCTGGTCCAGACAGTATCATTGGAATTCACGGAGAATCGATGGGTGCGGCAACATTACTACTTTATGCAGGCGATTTAGAAGATGGAGCTGACTTTTACATCGCCGATTGTCCTTTTTCAGACCTAGAAGAGCAACTTGCATACAGACTCCAAGTTGAATTTAAAGTTCCGAAACCGTTAGTCATGCCAATTGCTACTTCTTTCTTAAGATTAAGGGACAAATATTCGTTAAAAGACGTTTCTCCTATTTCCGTTATTGAAAATATAAACAATCCGATTTTGTTTATTCATAGTGAGACAGATGATTATATTCCGGTTTTGATGACACAACAACTTTTCGAAAAGAAGAAAGGAGCTAAAAAGTTATACCTAGCTAAAAATGGGCTTCATGCGATGAGCTATTCGGAAAATCGGGAAGAATACGAAAAAACGATTGAGGAATTTTTAGAGGAAAACAACTTCCATTAACTTGGGTGCCCTGTCAGGCATCCTTTTTTTGTACTTGGCTGTTTGCTTTTAATTTTAATCTTGAGTGGATTGGAGCGAAAGGAACGGCCAAAATTCATATTCAAAACAACAAAATTTTATAGAAGAGCTTGCACATTTTTTTCTCTCCAATAGAGATACTATTAATAGATTAGGGGGTACTCTAAATGGAAAACGAAACGGTAAAAGAATTAAATGAGTTTTTAAAAGGCGAATTTATGGGAATTCATGCGTATGAACAATATATTGAAAATGCAGAAGATGCGTCTGTGAAAAAAACACTTCAAGCCATTCAGAAAAGCCATAAGAAACATGCAATGACCGTTGCCGAACGAATTCAAAACCTTGGAGGGAAAGCGGTGGACGATGTTGGTTTCACTGGTTCTATTCAAGAAGGAATCTCATCATTAAAAGGTTTTCCTAAAAACAAGAAAGACTTAATAAAAGGTGCCATGAAAGGAGAAGAGTTAGGTTCGGAAATGATGGAAAAGTTCGTTCGTGGTGATTTAGATGAAGTAAGCAAAAGTATGATTCAAACCATTTTGGATGAGCACGAACGTCATCGAAAATTATTAGCTGAACATTGGGAGGAATAACCATTTAGGCTATTCCTCTTTTCATATAAATTTAACTCTCCAACTAATTTTCATATTTATTTAATTGTTTTAATACATACTCTTATAAAAAAAGGAAAGTTTATGTATAAACAAGGAATTTTGGCCGAGCATTATTAAGCAATGGAGGTTTACAAGTGGAAACAACTAATCACCATGTACCTTTAACTTCATCTGAAATTTGGAACCTTTGGACATAATATATGAACGATTCGTTAGCTCACTGTATTCACCCGTATGAAATAACATTAATTTGTCAGATAACTTAACAAAAGCAAAACAGGCTATATTGACTCTAATCCTGTTTTACTTTTTTCTCCCCTCGGTAATATCATCAAAAGGAGTATAGTTATTGGAAGGCAACTTCCTTTTCTTTTTCACTTTCCAAAATGAATATAGTAAAACGATCACAATGACTGTCGGAAACAGAATAGCGATTAACTCCATCTTTCTCCACCCTCTCTAACTACTTATTTAATTTAAAACTATATATATTATATTCCCCATTATCAGATGAATACATTATGATATTCTTATCTTCAGGAATACCGTAGAAATAAGCTCCTATAGCACCTGTTGTACATCTATGGCCAGATAATAAGATATTCATTTCTCTATCACCATGTTTTTCCTTCAACTCGCTCATAAAATGAAACACTCTTTGAACAAAGGCTTGAGGATCTTCTACTCCTTCATAAACGTTTGAATCTGGAATAGCTCCCGCCCATTTTACTTCTTGCGTTTTTAGTGTGTCTGCTTCTCCTAAATCAAAAACATCTAATCTATCATCAATAATCGCATTTAACCCATTTGCTATTTCTGCTGTTTGAATGGCTCTTTCTTGAGGCGAAGAGTATACATAATCGAATGTTATGTCTTTTAATTTTTCTTTTAAATTATTTGCTTGGAATAATCCTTCTTCATTTAAGGGCATACCTTGTCTACCTTGTAATTTTTTTTCTTTGTTCAGGTCTGTTTGGCCATGTCTTATACAGTAAATTATCTTCCTCACTCCAATCTAGCACTTTTATGCTTCTATCCTTGAATCGGAATTAATATCTCTACAATCTCCTGGATGAAAGAAAACAACTACAATCAAAAATGGTTTGAATCTTCTTTTCCGATAGAGATTTTTTAACTCAAAGATTTTTCCATATCCCTTTTCGATTGATTTATTTGTACAAGTTACTTTTGCATATTTCACTAACGGTACTCTAAAACCTATCATTTCCTTCTAGGATATGTTCTAAGTCCGAAACTTCTAAACAAGCAAAATATGTAGCTATGATATCATTACACATATAAAGACTGAACAAGATTTATTTATCTACTGCATTCTTTACTAGATCTCTCTTTTTTTCAAGCTCTTGTTGCACTTTTATTGCTGCATTTGGAAAAGAAGATGGAATGTTAGCCGTAATGCTTTTGCCAACTAACAAAAATTCTTTTTCAATAATCTCTCATTCTAACATACTTTTCTTTTACTATCATTCATTCTACTCACCTAAAATTTAGAAAATTTAGTTATTTTATTCTACCATATTTTTACCATAACAGATAACCACCCTAGTAAAAATAGTAATATTACTCATTGAGATTGATTTCTAGATGTTCAAACTCATCAAAATGTTTATCCGAAGCAAAACTAATTTGATAGATTTTGTCCTTCTCTACCCAATAGCTATAAATAACATCAGGTTCACTTTCAAAAACAACACTAATATAGTATGGATTTAAATGTTTATAGCCATCTTCACGATGTGGAACGGTTAAGATAGCCCAGCTTTCGCCAGGATAGCGTTCCTCTAAATATTGTATAAGTAGGTCTACTTTTTTGTCTATTTGTGTGTCAATCCAAATGGGCCTTGCAAAATAAAAAACAACATAAGCTACAAGTACAATAACTGCTAAGAGCCAGCCGAATTTTTTCATTTTTCCTTTTAAAAACAAAGTGGCAATTATTATAATTGAAATAACTACCACTATTGAAATAATTTCTATAAGTTCTGTAGGATGCAACCTTCCTCCCCCTAACATTATGGTGGTTATAGCACTTGTGCTTTTTTCTCATCCACCACTTTACTTGCTTTCACCATTTTTAATTGCGCTACAATAATAATACTTATGACAATTAACAAAAACCATGAACTGATTTTACCGATATGTACAAGTTCCCATTGATCACTTTGGTTTGGATAACGATATCCATCAAAGAGCGTTGAAATATTTTCTGCCACCCAAATGAAAAACCCTATTAAAAAATAAGATAAGATGATAGGCATTTTTAGGCGGCGGTTGTCTACCGTAAAGTTAACATACGTTTTATAAAACACTACAAATAACGCACCCATCAGAACCCAGCGAACATCATATACGTAATGGTGTGTGAAAAAATTACCGTATATGAATAGGGCTAAAGGGATCGTCATCCATGAAGAAGGCCAGTGAACAAACTCTAAATCTAGTCTTCTCCAAGTTTGCATAATGTAACTTGCCACACTTGCATACATAAACCCACTATATAATGGGACATCTAACACTTTAAAATAAGCCACCTCAGGATACACCCACGAACCCATATGCACTTTATATATTTCTAATACAAGTCCGATGATATGAAACAAGGTAATCGCCTTTAATTCATCTTTCGTTTCTAAACCGTACTTCACCATTAAAAACTGGGCTACAATACATACGAGCAAAATAAAATCGTATCTAGGTAGATAAGGTATTTGTACTTTTAAAGAAACAGCCATCGCCATAAAAACAACGACTGGAAAGATACATGCTAAACTTTGTTGATAGGCAAAGATTAATAGTCCTCTAATTAGTTTCATTACATAACTCCTTGTTTACGTTTCATTTGCCCTGTTTTCTACAATGCTTTTCATATTTTCAGTTCCAAAAGCCCCTGGATTTAACACATTCGACTTTAACCAATAGCTAATTCGGAAAGAGGAGCCATCATTTAAATGTACTCGAAGAAAAACCATCTCTTCGTCATGGATTATACTTTTATAAATTTCACTAAATCCTACATGCTTTAGCTGTAAGTATTCTTCAATAAATGAATTTTTTTCTTCTTCTGTAAAATCTAATAGATGTTTACCATCATACGTACTTTCCATACTTAATTTTGCTACCTTGTTTTCAATATCAAATAACTCCGATATCGTTTTTGCTTTTTTATTTTCACTTACTTGATATACTTTATCTCCTGCAATGATACGGAAATTCGACTTATACCCAACCATCTCGTAAACTGGAGTTCCTATCCTTAAAAAAGCAGCATGGCCATTTTTAGATCGGTGATTGGAACAGGCCTCATCCGCTAATTTAAATGTTACTTCGCCAATTTTTTCACCTTTTTCGAAATCTTTGAAATGACGTAGTTCATCATCTTCGCCGTAATACATCACATCATTAATCATCACAAAATCTACCCAATCAATTTCTCCATCTGGACACTTGGATTTTATTACCTTTTCTCCATCAGGTTCTGTCGTGATCTGTTTAGGTGATGAGCATGCGGCTAAAGTAGCAATAACTAGTAAGATTATCGCCTTGTGTATGTAAGATTTCATAAATGAATCCACCCCCATAACTATAGACGACAGAAACAATCATAAGTTTCAAAATATTTCTAGTTTTTATACTCGAGGCTGGGCATTCCCCATTCTACACATAGACCAATTAAAAGATGTTTGTTGAATTTCATCACTTATATTCCATAAGTTATCTGTGACTCTTACTTCAACATTACGTTCAAATAATGCTTCAAATAAATCCGTTACCACTACCTTATCAACTGGTTCCACCGGTTTTTCACTTACATAATATCCTGCATTTTCGTCCTGAAGATAAAAAGGAGTTGAGTCGAATTCATATAAATATAGCTTTGTATTTTTCATGATAGAAAACCAATTATGTTCTATTATTACTACATGCTCTACTGAATCAGAAGATATGTATTTTTTCTTATCTTCAATCGTTGTGTTTTCGTTGCAATAATAAGTAACACGTGGACAGTCCCTTGGTGTGAGAAAATTAGGTAGACATTGCTCATTGATAGCCCATACTAGATCTTTTGATCCGACTAAATCTTTCCTTGTTGGAATACGCGGGTGAAAAATCTTAATATTATCTTCTTCGCTAACGTGGAATAATTTCATTATTAACCTCTTTTCAAACTTCCATTTTATGCTATAATTATTTTATCATAATTTTCAGTAATTATATTTTATCATAAAGGTGGTCGTCACATGTTTGTCAGCAAACTTCTATTAATGATAGGTATAATAATTGGACTCATTTACCTTTTTAATCTCTTGCTAAGTAAACTGCTCAGGATGGGACGCAGAAAAATATTCTTTTCATACGTTTATGTAAGTCCGTTACATAGAAAAATAGATTGGATTGTTCGCATAATTATGGGATGTACGATGTTTTATTTCATTGTTAAAATGTCCATAAATGAGTCAATCCTGTTTCATAACGTGTTACTAATTATTGCACTTTTAGCAGTTATTCCCGATATTGTCCGTTGCATATTCGAATGGACACATAAGCAGCGTAAAGACGCCGTTATTACTATAAGTAACTGCGGACTTTTCTTCTTAATCGTATTTGTCGTTTTACAATTTGAGATTTATAAGTTTTTTGTATAATACAAGAAGGGCATTTCCGACAATAAAAATCAGTTGTTCCTTATATAAGTATAAATTTACATTTATGTAGTACACGCATATAGGTTTTCAACTACGTCTATTTCGGTTATAATAGAAATAATTAAATGCATATACTAAAAAAGACCAAAAGGTGTTCAGAACACCAATTGGTCGATACAATAGTTGATACCCATTCATGGGTGATCAGCAAAAATACGTGAAATAATCCACCCTATCTTGCTGGCAGGCTCAAGGGTGGATTATCTTTTGTGTTTAAAAGATATGATGGACACTACTAAACCTGCGAATGAAATCATCAACACAAGCGTTTGAAATGTTGTCATCATAAGCATCACCCCCTTTCAAAATGGGGTAATGCTGACCACCCTTAAGTTTACCTACTATTGTGACTTTATTTTAGCATGAAACGAAACGTTCGTTCTAATTATTTGTAATATTTAAATAGTTTTGCCTATTTTTTTGTTTAACGGTGAGTATTTAGACATGCTTTACTATTAATTTTAAGGCTCTTTTCGCATATTTTGTTGTTTATAATTTAATTTATCAATAGAATGTTATCCGTTCCTTTACGCTACAGGCACTGGCTTTCCGCGGGGAGCGACGTGAGCCTCCTCGGCGTTCCGCCTGTGGGGTCTCACGCTTCGCTCTACTTCCCGCAGGAGTCCAGTGCCTTCCGCTCCAATCCACTCTAGTTTTCAAATACATAAAAAGCAACAATCTTTATGAAAAGAGCCATTTTATTAGAAAGTATCAATAATCCAAATGGCAAGAAGGTAAAGTGAAGTTGAAGTACCTGCAATCACCAATGTGAGAATTACTTTTTTATTAAAGTCTTTTTTCCGAGTTGTAATAGCTTGAAAAAGTCCACTAAAAACTAAAGAATCAACTGCTTTTTCTTTTTCTGTTAGTTGTTGAGATTTCTTTCTTTCTTCTCTTTCCATTTTAATCTCCCCTTAAAAAGAGGTCACCCTCTTTAGTCACTAAAATATTCCATTATTTAATATTTATTTCGACATGGATTTTTTTAATCCTTGCAATAGAAAGTTAAACAAAAAATTCAGTCGAAAAGTACGACTGCATTTTAGTAAGCATTAATAAGTTATCATGTTCCACAAAATGTTTGATAAGATGAATCGGCATCAGGTGGTATAGAGCAATATTTTTCTTTTTTGGTTGTATGTTCATATGGCTTTGATAATTCAGCTAACAGTTTTTCCATTACTGAAAAATCTCCTTGTTCAGATGCTGCTTCAAGTGCTTCTTCCACAAGGTGGTTACGCGGAATAACAGATGGATTGCTGTTTTGCATAAGTTCGTGGGTGGATTCTTTTGATTGTCCTTGTCTATCAAGTCTCTCTTGCCATTTGTTTCTCCAATTAGAGAAGTCTTCAGATTGGAACATTTTAATCTCATCCATTTTTTCAAATGTAAGTGCAATAAAAGTGTTAGTGAAATCCGCTTCATATTTTTTCATCAATGAAAGAAGTTCCGTAATTAATACTTCATCATTCTCTTCTTCGTTCATAATACCTAGTTTAGCTCTCATTCCTGATAGCCAGTAGTGTTTAAAAATCTCTGTAAATTGGGATATTTCTTCCTGCGCAATTTTTACCCCTTCTTCCACATTTTCATGTAAAATTGGCAATAACGTTTCAGCAAATCGTGCCATATTCCAAGCTCCGATGTAAGGCTGATTACCATACGCATAGCGACCTTGTGTATCAATAGAGCTAAATACAGTATCCGGATTATACGTATTCATAAATGCACACGGACCATAATCGATCGTTTCACCACATATTGTGACATTGTCTGTATTCATGACTCCGTGAATGAAGCCGACACATTGCCATTTTGCTATTAGGGATGCTTGAAGGTGCATTACTTTTCGAAGCAAGGAAAGATAACGATCTTTGTTTTCTCTAAGCTCTGGGAAATGACGTTCGATCGTATAGTCTGCTAACTTCTCTAAGTTTTCAACTCCACCAAATTTAGCTGCATACTGAAAAGTGCCGACACGAATATGACTTGAAGCTACACGGGTTAATATAGCCCCAGGTAATTCCGTTTCTCTATAGACTGGCTCTCCAGTAGTGACAACGGCAAGACTACGAGTTGTTGGAATACCGAGGGCATACATAGCTTCACTAATAATGTATTCTCTAAGCATTGGACCGATTGCAGCTCGGCCATCGCCTCCTCGTGAGTAATGGGTTCTACCTGGTCCTTTCAGTTGGATATCATACCTTTCGCCCTTTGGAGTTATCTGCTCTCCCAGGAGGATTGCCCGACCATCTCCGAGCATATTAAAATATCCGAACTGATGCCCACCGTATGCTTGAGCAAGTGGTTCCGCCCCTTCTGGTAATGCGTTTCCAGCTAATATCTCTACCCCTTGTTTACTTTGAAGGGGTTCGGATTGTAACCCTAAAGATGTAACTAAAGGTGAATTGAAAATGACCATTTGTGGCACTTGAACTGGTGTTGGCTTTACTCTTGAAAAAAACGTTTCGGGAAGTCGGGAATAACTATTATCAAAATTCCATCCAATTTGATTTGTCATGTCAGAATCCTTTCTATTCATGTATTAAATTCGTCAAAATTATGTATGTAGGTATTATACCCTTCCAAAACAAATTGACGCACACATATAGACTCGCGAATCCAATTACTCCCAGGTGCCAGGCACCACCCGAAAAATATTGTTTCACAAAATGTTTCACAGGTTTGTTTTTATAAAATCTTTCATTTCTGTGTGCTTAAGTTTGTTTAGTAGGTCTTCTCTGACAAACCATTTACATTAGTTTATTTCGTCGTCGTTAGGGATTAGTATTGGATCTTCCCCTGTGTACTCTACAAGAAAAATAGTTGTTAGTTGTCTTTCGTATCCTAATTGATATTGCACTTTTTTTGGGAATATAAACTCTAATTTGTTACTGTACTGCTTAAAGATTTTATACTCTTCACTACCTGTTTCTTCCTTTAGTTCTCTTAGCAAAGCAGCTTCAAGTGATTCATCCTCTTTTTTCACTCCACCCTTCGGAATATCCCATTCACTTTTCATCTTTACTTTCACACCAGCATCTTCTCCGTATTTTACTTTCTCAACGAGCAAATATTCATTCTTTCGATTTTTTATAAGTGCACCTACAGCTATTCTAATCAAGTTGAATCTCCTTTCGAACTGCTTTCATATAATGAAAGGCTCAGTTACAGTAACTGAGCCTTCTTTATAGTACTTTTATTATTAATTCTATCGAATCTTCGCAGAATTTTCACGTTCTATGTAATGTACTATAAACTCTCTATACTCAGAAGTAAGTTTCTCTGGTAAATTGTCCATACCGAAATACTGCATTCTTTCTGATTCTGTATAATCAATCTTTATTTCTCCACTTGCATTGCTAGTATAATAAACTGCTGTAACCGAGTATAATTCGTCACCATTTGAAACTTTCAAGTAATATTGAGAACCAGAATATACATTCAGTAACTTTAGATTTTCGACCACCAACCCAGTTTCTTCAAAGACTTCCCTTTTTGCTACTTCTTCAAAGCTTTCTCCCAAATCCATTAAGCCACCAGGTAACCCCCAATTTCCATCGTGTCTTTTTTGCAGTAACACTTCACTTTTTTCATTTAATATAATCACAACAGAACCAGGTAAAATAATTGGTTTTTGCCCTACGTACTGCCTCAAATACTTATAGTATTCCATTTACATTTCCCCCTTTTTTAACCCCAGGTGCCAGGCACCACCCGAAAAATCTTGTTTCACAAAATGTTTCACACAGGTTGAGATTCTATAGTTGTATGTACCAGTACACAACTACCCTTCAAGTAGTTCCATATAATAGAGTTCTTCCCCTTTATAATAAACGAACAGCATACCACCATCTTTTTCGTCAAGAGCATAAATCTTTGTCCCTTTTGGTAGTTTGGTTGCACAAAAATCAGTAAATAATAAGCTGCTGTTAGACTGTTTTTGGATTTCACCTACATAGTAATCTTTGGAAAATGAGATTTTTTCCTTGCGATCTTCAAACCACTCTAGATTTGTCACATTGCTAAAAACTCTGCTGTCATATTGAATAATGTCCGCATTTTTGTTTTGTTTCAATACGTCTCTGGCAGTCACTTTCCCACCATCAGCCCTTCCACAACTAGATAGCATGAATAGAGTTATAGTCGCTAACAACACTGCATTTAACAATTTATTCATCATTTTCCCCTCCTTCCATCCTACTTTATATGACTATAATTAATAAACCTATTGTTCTATAATTCATTGTGTCTACTCCGGATGATTCAAAAACCAATTAAAGTTCTTTTTTGTTTTCTGTAAATTGAAAATACTCATAAAGATATCCTTATTTTAACATATATATCCAATTCAACAATCTTGTTTATATTCCAAATTCACTTTTTATGTTGGCGATAGAGTTGGATACACAATCTTAGTTAGAAATTCTACTATGAAAAACTTAAAAACATAGGTATTTAGACTCTTATCATCTAAAAAAATCGATATATGATTAGTTTGTAGTATGTTAATGTAAGTATTTTACTAATCGGAGGAATCTGTGTGAACGCTCAAGTGAAAATTTATTCTCTATTAAATAAAATGGAATCTCAAGATCCTGAAGTTCGATTCCAGGCGATGGAATCTCTACACGACTTAGATGTAGACCAACTAGCTATTCCAGTATTTATAGACATGATAATAGCTGCTGGTAAAAGCTATCCTGATCCGATTGATGATATGGATGACCCTAGTTTTTGCATTATGACTTTTGTTTACGAGTATTCACACCCAGATATGATGAACATCATTGAAAAGACGTTTCCTCTTATGTCAGCTAGAGCAAAAAGTAAAGCACTAGAAATGTTACAACTATTAAATAGAAAATCTAGTGTGGAGTTATATATTAAGCTACTGCAAAACGAGGGCACTGATACAGAAATTCCTTATTTGCACTTAGAAGGTTTCAGTGACGAAGGAAAATATGCTCCAATTCTTTTCCCAGCACTAAACCCTTATGCGAAACAACCGTACTTTGCTGATGAAATTTACCGACTGGCTATTAGTTACATTGAAAATAAAAATATGGAAGTGTCTGTTATTCAAGATTTAGAGCCTTTTGTTCTTAAGCAACTAAAAGAACAACTTCCTGAATTTTATCGATATCAATCTAGCTTGAGTCACCATAATATGTGGAACGTTTGGAAAGAAAGCTACTTTGAAATCCGAACAAACATTGGTTTGTTTATAAACATGTTAGCTTACTTCCAATCGGAAGAAGTACAAAACATGTTAGTAGAAATAAAAGACAATACTAATGATGCTTATGTGCAAACGTTTATCGTTCAAGCTATATTGTCCCATAACTCTACAGCAGACCTTGAAGAAAATTACTTATATGATATTGCTAAAAATGACGAAGCAAGAAATATTCTTTATTCTATTTTAGACGAAAGAGACTCTCTTTCTCTTTTTCCGAAAGAGTTTTGCACGCACGAAGCGTTCGCATTAAGTGATATGACACTTTGGTTAATCAGACATTCTGATTACAATAAAGCACCTACTTTCATTGAGTACGTATCTCCTTATAAAGACCCTGAAGAAGTAGAGCTGTACCATTTAGTTCGTTTTAAAATGTACCATGAAGAGCTCGAAGATGATTGTTATTATGTTGGATTAGTTGGAGCACAAGAAATTTCTGCACCACCGAGTCCTTATTACACTGGCGTTACTTATTCTATTTTTACAAAATTAGAAGAAGATACAGTTGAAAACCATATGATTACCTTATACGATGACCTACAAGAACATATTATTGAAACAATTAATGAAGAGATCATTACGTTTCATCCGAAATTAAGTTATGGAGCATTAGGATTGCTCGTTCTTGTAGCTGCAAAGTTTATAATGAGCTTTAAACAATTAACAACAGAGGACTACTATTTCTATGGTTTCTTTGCTTTATTGGCCCTTATTGGATTAGGCGTTAGCCAATATAACCGTAAAAAAGTAAGTGTGACACTTTTAATTGGTGGCATTGAATACATCCATAACGGAAACACCATTATCATCGATTACTCTGATGTTGCTCATTTTGAAAAAATCAAAGACAAATGGCAAAAAGGAGAAAAATTACTCCCAACTCCTTTTAAGACAAAATTTTATCAATTCAAAGATGAAAATGGGGAAGTTATTCTTCGCATCCCAGAAAAATATGTAGACGTTGATAACTTTGAAACGATTATCTTCAACGCAATTGGTGAAGAAAAAATGGAGATGTCAGCGTAAATGAATGAAGGCTCTAATTATAAGGTAGCGGATTCCCACCTTTCACTAGAGCCTTTTTTATTGAAAAAATAAGCCATCTAGCTGAGTCCGATTCATAATGTATGACTACTATACGAAAAACGAATAATAGAATCGTATTCTGTATTTATACACCTTAATAAACACGCTAGGAGCTAGCATACAATTGTCACCAGACCGTATTTAACATACATCTAGTATCTTACAATCAGTAGGATTTTTGATGAATGGTATAATCAATAGAAAAATCTAAGCCACTTTATGAAACTAAATTATGTGTATTTCGTATAACTATTAAATATGTTGAAAGGGGTAACATATATGTTTAGTTGGTTATTTGATATTTTTTTAGCAAGAACTTATGATATTTTTTCGTCATCAAATATTTCAAGAATTGAAGAGGTAAAGAATTTATTAAATAGAAATAGCATTAAGTATAAAATCGGTATCACTAAAACAGATATTAGATTTGCAGCGAGTGTGCCACCTGTACAACATATAAAAGTCTTTAGAAAAGATTTTCAAAAAGCAAAAGAAATTATTGAAGGTATAAATAGACTTTAATTTAAAACCCGTAATGAAGGTAGAAATTAATAAATTTTATAAGAAGTTCTTTTTTTCTTTATGATATCATCATAAAACTTTAACAGAGCAAAAAAAACATGTTAATCTTCTATTTCGATAAAACGAACCGTAATTATGAAATTGATTTAAGTATAAGTAATCCCAGAAAAAATATGATTATCCCTTTAGGTAAAAAAACTGTGTTAATATTTTAACAAAGTAGCTGTTTCGATATTATTACATAGTCTCCCAAAGGCGGAGCATAATACCCATAAGGTGATATTATGTTTATCCTAAAAATGATTTTATCTATTAGTCTCTTTTGCAATCTGGCTAATACTATTCTGACTAACAACGAGGTAACAGTTCCTCCACCAAATGTCATTAAGGGAGCTTATACTAATATTCCAGAAGAACACAATTGGGTAATAGTACCAAAGGGAACAAAAGAAATAACCATTTTCGTAGAAGCTGAGAATACAGAAACGGTTTTATTTTGGCTTATTCCTACTGGAACTCAAACATGGTGGGAAAGAAGGCTAATAGGTTATGCTATCAATAAAGAGATGGAAAAATCATTTCATAAACCTCAAAAGTTTTCTTTCACTTGGAAAATAGATGAACCTTTTCTACATGACCATTTGGAAGTGGAGCTTATTGGGATGCAAGAAGTTACTAAGGGTGGTAGTATAAACATTACCACGGATAGTTCCGATTGAGTAAATCCTTTCTAAGTCCAAAAGGCGTATCTAATTAATTTGATACGCCTTTTTCTGTTCATTCACAATTAAATACTTCTCACCTTTTCTCTTCTTAGTAAAATAAATTCCGTAAAAGAGCTCTTCTCCAATTCTTACACCTATAATTTAAGAAGTTTCGTTATCAGTATATTTTATCAAGGTAAAATTTTTAAGAATTTCACTTTCATTAATAGAAACACTACTTGTTAAATCTCTTGTTCTCAATACAAACTCTTTAACCCCAATGAACTCTGATTCAGCCACTAAGTAGAACTCTGTTCCTTTTTTATATCCTTTAAATTGCTTTTTAAGTGCGTATATTTTCATTAGATAACCTACCTGATCTTGCAACTTTTTATGATTGGATTATATCATGTTGATGATTTTATGTTTAATGAAAATTAATTACAAAGTTATCACTTCTACTACCTTTTAGCTGATGCTAAAAACTTATAATACTCTATATATGCTTCCAAATTACTCTTTTATAGTTTGATTGTTTAAGCTTTGAAGCTCTTCTTCAATTCTAGCTGTCTCGATTCGTTCAAACAACGGTTCCACCTTTGTAATGTGTGTTGATTTCACTAGAAACGCTTTCCATTCGGTTTCTGTTGTGTTTATCATATCCTTAACTTTTCTGCTTGAGAAAGGAAGGAACGGTGTAAGGATATGAGCTAAATTTGCAATAAGATAAACACAATTTGCTAAAGTATTTTTACAAGCCTCCGTATCATCCTTTATTTGTTTCCATGGTTGCTGTTCATCAAAATATTTATTTGAAAATCTAACAACCTCAAATATTTTTTCCAAACCTTGTTTGAAGGAAGCACCTTCAATACAATGACCCACTTCCTTGTAGAGGCGATTAACTCTTTCTTGAATACTCAAAGTAACATCCTTTTCTGGTATAGCTCCATCAAATGACTTTTCTATAAACTTTAATGTGCGGTTTACAAAGTTGCCATAGGCTCCTAATAATTCACTATTGTGGCTATAAACGAATTCCTTCCAAGAGAAATCAGCATCTCGCTTCTCTGGTGCATTGATTGTTAAGAAATACCGTATGGAATCTGGTTCATATCTTTCTAAAATATCTGGAACCCACACAGCCCAATTTTTACTTGTTGATAATTTTTTCTTTTCTAAAGTTAAATATTCATTTGAAACAATGTGTGTTGGTAACGGGTCTTTTCCAAGGCCAGCAAGAATTCCAGGCCATATAATCGAATGAAATGGTATATTGTCTTTTCCGTGTACGTAATAGGATTTAGCAGTAGGATTCCAAAACGGAGAATCATCTTTATTAGTGTCTTTCATCCATAGTTTACTTGCTGTGTAGTAGCCTGATACCGCCTCAATCCAAACGTAGATTTTCTTATCTTCATAACCAGCAACTGGAACACTTACTCCAATTGGCAAATCCCTAGAAACTGCTCTATCTTGCAATCCTTCCTGTAAGTAGCGTTTCGTTAGTGAAATAGCATTTTCCCTCCAAAGACTATTTTCTTCCGCTTTTTGAGTATACTTTTCTAGCACAGTTTGAAATGAGTTTAAAGAAAAGTAAAAATGCTCTGTTAATCTTGTAGTAGGTTCGTTCCCACAAATTTTACATTTCCTTTCAAGTAGATCAAGCGGTTCTAATATGGTTGAACAGTTATCACATTGGTCTCCACGGCAAGGATCCTTGCAAAAAGGACAATATCCTTCAACATATCGGTCGGGTAAAAACTGTTTACAATGTTCACAATACGTTTGTTCCACCTCTTTTTTGTAAATCAGTCCTTTTTCTAGTAACTCTAAAAATATTTCTTGAACAATTTTGTGATGGTGTTCGGTATCCGTTCTTGTATAGGTATCATAGGAGAAACCTAGTTTTAAAAAACATTCTTCAAACTCTTTATGATAACGATCTGCAATCACTTTCGGAGAAACACCTTCTTGTTTTGCTCTGACTGTAATTGGTGTTCCGTTACAATCGCTTCCCGATACATATAAAACCTTTTCTCCTTTTAAGCGATAATATCTCGCTAAAATATCACCAGGTAACAAACTTGAAAGATGACCAAGATGCAAAGATCCATTAGCATAAGCCCATGCACCGCCAATAAAAATACTCATACATAGTACCCCCTAATAAAAATTAATTTTTGACAACAAAAAAACCTCGCCTTAACTGTAATAGTTAAGGACGAGGTTTGAATCTCCACGCGGTACCACCTTAATTCGCAAATAGCTCACACTATTTGCCTCAACGAGTACGGAGTAACTAACTTATCTTACTCTTATACTGTGACATTGATAACGAGTGCCAAAACTCGTCGTATCCTACTTATACATAAGTATGTTCAGTACGAAGCTCAGAGACCATTGTTCAAACGAAGGTTTTTGCTTCTTTTCAGCTACCGAAGCTCTCTGGTGAAAAACCATTTCATTCTACTTTTTCTCTTCAAAGCCTTTATTTGATAATTAACGATAGTTTATTCAAATTGTGACTTAAAGTCAACACTTTTTTGGAAACTATTTACACCTTTCGATAATCTTACATTTATCTAAACACAAAATTCCAACTGTTCTAGTTATTTTCCCTCTATAGTAAAACTTGTTCTCAACACCCTCTCTCACTTTCATATATTTGCATCAATTATCCGCTCCCACAACGGCTTTATTTTATCAGGCTTAGCCACCTCTTCGAAAATCCATTGAGACTCATTAGTTAATATATTACATATAAGTTTAACTGCCTCATTGTGTTTTTTCGGTGTAATAGTTTCATAGATTAATTTAGTATATTGAACTACCTCTTCTGGAAGAGAGGCCTCCATGGTTTTCAACCCCAATTGTGCCTTGTTTGGATTATATTTGTGGAGTAATACTCTTGATAGATTCGTCATAACATGATGCAGCATATTAACCGACCATATATCATTTCCTCATGCAGAAGACTTTTTATACTGGAACATAAACCACGCAATATCATCTACTGCGTCTTGAAACTCCTCTTTTGATAAGGTTAAATTCTGATTTTGCTTAAATTTCTCTAGCTTATTGGCTGGATCGTAAAGGACTTTTATGTAATCTTTTTCTATATATGTTTGTTCTGTTACCGTAAACAGGTCCACATGTACGAAGTTCTCGTAGACCGCCAGGATTTGCGGAGCCACAATAAATATTTCATCGTGAAAAAGTAGTTTGGTATAAGACTCTAAGTGCCCGATTCTACTTTGATTAAACTCCTCTACATCTTCTTCATCTACTAGACAGTACATATCTATATCTGAATGCTCGTCCTGCTCACCCCGCCCCATCGAACCTTTTAAAAAGATGGACTGGACCCTTTTGTCTTGTATAAGGCTATTTGCTATCGCGTCTACTGCATCGTCTAAAATCATAATCAGTTCCCCCGCTCCATAAATTTGGTGTTGCTGCTCTCGGGCTAACATTTCATATCGAGTTTAAACTGTATAGCGTTCATTCCAGCTCTTAGGGAAGTCCATTTTATTAGCATAAGCATAGCGAATTAACTGACCATGATGCTGCACCTCGTGTTCTAATAGGTCAATTAACAGATTCATATTCCTATCTTCCTTAGTTGGTTCATGAAAAAAACGTTGTATATTAGTATACGTTTCTTCTAGTTTGTTCAAAATTAATGCCTTATCCTTATTGTCATTTAGGCTACAATCAAACCCAGCCCATTCTCCAACTCTCAATGCTTTTAAATAACTTTCTCTCGCTCCGATCAAACAATATGCCTGATCCCCAATTGTATTAGAAGGTACATTAGAAATTTTCATAGTTAAACAAACCCCATCAATATAATTGTAAAAATCATATGTTAACTTCATGGCCTGTAATATCCTTTGTTTAAGTAAATCCATTAATTTATCCTCCATTAAGATATTTAGTTTTTCTCAAAAAAAGTAAGTGATAAGTTTTCGGTTACATAAACTTCGTTCCTCATTTGAAAGCCGTTTTTTTTATAAAATGTAACTGCTGGATAGTTTTTAGATCCTGTCGCTACTTTTATTGTTTCAAACTCAAAATTGTTTTCCAGGTAATCTAATAGAGATTGTGCTATTCCTTTTCTAAAGTGGTTTGGGTGTACAATTAACCTATGTATATCCAATTCCTCTTTTTCTACTTTTATTGAAATGGCTCCGCACAATTCCTCATTTAAGTAATAACCAAAAAATGTTTCACCGCATTGTTGTAAACTAGCAACTGTATCTTTTAGTGGCGGTATCTCATATGAACCAATTATCTTAGCCTCTACTTTATAAGAAGGTATTTGAACTCTTAAAACACTCTCAGCGTTATCTCTTTCAGTAATATCAATTCTTTTAATCAATTTAATCCCTCATTCATTATCTTCGTTTTATATCTAAAGTTGATGTAGGAAACCTGCTTGTCTCACCTGCTCGCATGTAGATATTAATTCAAATGTTTTATGAAAAGTACTCTGTCTTGATTTGGGCCATCATAATTTGAATGGACTTCAATCCCATCCACTTTTGAATCGCCAATTTCGATTTCAAATCCCATTTTAGTGTGATAAGCAATGGACACTTTGTTTACTGGAGACGTAACACATCGAACAACGTTACTGCCATTTCCTTTTACAACATGAAAAAATTGATGGTAGAGTTCTTTACCAATTTGATGTTTTCTGTAATCAGGATGTACTCCAACAAAATGAATATAGGCTTCTTCAGGTTGAGATTGGGATAGGAAACCTATCAGAAAACCAACAATTACTCCGTCCTTTTCTGCAATAAAACTAGTATTGGTGAAATGATCAAAAAATAACTTTGGTAGCATGTCGGACATATTTCTTCCTCCCCACCATTCGTTGATTAATAGAGATATTGTTTCATAATCTGAACTTTTTACAAAACGGATTTTCATTTTATCTTCACCTTCTATATTTTCTTGTACGTGCTGTATTATTTTTCTAAACGACTCTAGAAATTTCTTGTTATACTAATACTATATATTAATAGAATTGGTGGGAAAAGGATGAAAGTTGTTACGTTGTGTGGTTCTACAAGATTTAAAGCGCAGTTCGAGGAAGCGAACGACTATTTAACGAAGCAAGGATATGCTGTTTTCAGTGTTGGATTTTTTGAAAAAAGTGAAGGAAAACAAGTTACCGTTGAAGAAGCAAAACTTTTCGGTGAGTTACATTTTAAGAAAATAGATTTATCCGATGAAATTTTTGTTATCGATGTATGCGGCTACATTGGAGAGTCTACAAAAAGAGAAATAGAATATGCTACCGTTCATAATAAGAAAGTTCGCTACTATTCGGATGAACTGGAACGTACGAGAAAAGTAGATTCTATTTCACCGTTGCAACAAATTCTTTCGATGATAAAGCTTGGAGAAAAATTAAAAATGGAAATGCGACATAGTTGGTTATCCAACGGTCGTCATGAAAGTGTTGCAGAGCATACGTGGCGCGTTGCATTTATGGCGATTTTACTCGAGCCTTATTTGAGCCAAAAAGTTCAGATGGAAAAGTTGTTGAAGATGATTTCAATCCACGATATCATCGAAGCGATTGCTGGTGATGTCCCTGCCTTTGACACCCTCACTTCCCAAAGTACAGTTGAGTCCAAAAGGCAAAAAGAACTGGCTGCCATTATAGAAATTAGAGACAGTCTACCTTCTGAAGTTGGTGAGCACCTATTTATGCTTTGGCATGAATTTGAAGAAAAACAAACTTTCGAGGCCAAAGTAGCCAATGCCCTTGATAAATTGGAAGCACAACTTCAACATAACGAAGCCGGAATTGACACTTGGCTAGAAATAGAATTTGAAATGACGTTTCTTCTTGGCAAACATGTGAACTTTGACGAGACGCTCACATGCTTAAAGGATATCATCGTTAATGAAGCTGAAGATGAAATGATAAAAGCAGGTTATGATGTTGATAGCTTTAAGCAAAAAGCAAAAGTTAGGAGTTAGAAAATGGACAACCGAATTTGTACGAGACGTGCTACGCTAGCAGATTGGGAAGAGCTTTGGCCGCTATTGAAAGAAATTGGTAAAACAGATTCTGAAGAAAACACAAAAGAAAGATTTGAGTTAATAGTAACAAATACTGCTTATTTTCTTCCCGTAGCGATATATGATGGAAAGATAGTAGGTTACACATGGGTTCAAACTTATGGACCTCATTTACGCAGCGGAGAAATCACTAGTAGAATTCACGATATGTTTGTACTCGAACCTTACCGCAAAAGTGGTGTTGGTAAAATACTAATGGAAACTATTAAAGATTGGGCTATTTCTACAAATACTAAATGGCTACAATGGAACTCTAGCCCGAAAGCAGTGGAATTTTACAAAAGATTAGGCTTAGAGTCTATAGAAGAAGATCCTAACTATCCTCTCTTTGAGATTGAGTTTCTAAAAGAATGAACTACTAATTAGTTAGTAAGCTATCCCCTTAAGGGGGACCATCAAAACAGCCATCTTAGCGATTAATAGAGCTAAGATGGCTGTTTAATGGATTAAATTCCTTTTTTGGAACAACTTTATCATTCTACTTGTTTAGCATTTTGGCTTTCTAAAAACCATTTAAACCATCTACCGTGTCCATCGGTTTCAGCAATTGTATTTTTACTTTCCATACCATCCAAATAGTAATCAAGATGTAAGTACCTATCTTGAATGTTATTGTAAATATGGAAAACGTCTCTTTTCCTACCGATAGCTTCTACAGTTTGCAACAGTTGTTCTTTCATTTCTAAAGTCATTTGGTTTGCAACGTGAGTATGAAAAATACAAATTACACTATCTTCTTTGATTGTATCAACAAAATTAGGTAATAAACTAACTCCATCACCATTATGTAAACTAACCTGTACTTCTTTAAAATAATTCGAAGCTTCCTCAAACATTAACAGCCTCTCTGTATGTTCGGTCCAAATTAAGGATTTAAGCCATAATTTCTCATCTTCATCATTTAAATCAATGGTATTTAAATCTATTCCCATTCTTGTTGATACAGGTGGAGGTGTGGAATGGAGGATTGGAGTATTTTCTCCTTTAATTTCTGCTGTAATATGAAGTTTGGATTCAATATTGCCATAAATATCATTTTGTCTGTATGAATAGGAATACTTATCCCAAAGGAGTTGTAGCCCTGCACTAGTTCCAATTTCAATAAGTGCTAATGGTTTCTTCACTTTCTCATAAATCGTGCAAAAAACAGGATAAAGGTAGGCACATCTTCGTACTTCATTCGTTTGGACAAGTCTAGTTTTGAGGATTGATTCAATTTCATTCTTATATTTTAAACAAAAATCCTTAAAGAATTCAAACGAGTCTTTATATGATTTTGGATTACTTACTATACTCGGGTAAAACTCCTTTAATGGATGATTTTTACCTTTTATTAAAAGATAATGTACTGCACCAAATAACAGGTTTGGGACAGGTTGCCCCTTACCTGCATAACTACAAATTTCAAGAAGTTTATCATCTTTAGAAATTTTAATAGACAAAAATTCATATAATAGACTAGACCATTTACATTCCTTTTCCGCAAAGTTCAAAAAAGTTTGAGACAAAAGCTCGTAATTAGCCAAAGAAACTTCTCCTTTCTATAACAATCTCCTAAATACCTTTACTAGTAACTAACTTATCTTCCTACATACGTAAACCATTTCATAACTTTCGTTAGTGATTGGTGTTTCTTTCCAGTCGCCGTAAAGGTGAAGGATCTCAAAACCATGAGAGTGCAATATTCTTTCCATTTCCTTAGGAAATACATATCTTAAACTGATGTTAGTTCTTTTTTCATTTATAATTTCACCATCAATGTTTTTGTATTTCCTAATCGTTGTGTAATGTTGAATTTGATTCAATGAGTCATAGTCACTAATAGTAAATACATCCACTGTATTTAGAGTTTCACTATCTGTATAAGTTCTCCAAAACTCTTCTGTACTTGGTTGTAGTAATTCTTCAACACTAGGAAACCTTGTACCAAAAATGAAAACTCCATCAACTTCTAAATGTTTGTTTATAGACATTAGTAATCCATCTTGTGCTTCGTTTGTAAGGAAATGTTGAAAGGAGTTACCAACTGAATATATCAAATTACTCTTCATGTTTAAATTCAGTTTCGTACAGTCTTGTTCTACCCACTCTATTTGCAAATTAAGTTTGGAAGCCTTATTTTCGGCTTCGGTTAACATTCCTTTATGTATATCTACACCTACAATTTTATACTCACTTTTAGCTAAAGGAATCGTTACTCTACCAGTACCACAAGCTAAATCAATAATGGTTCCTTGTTTTTTCTCCGCCCATTTTAATAGTAATGGTACCTCTGGTATATATGATTCATTTTCTTTATCATATAAAATAGGATCATCATATTCTTCAAAATTATCTAAAACCATTTTTGTCTCCTTTTCAATGAATTTAAATTACTTGAATTCTTGAAATTCTTTCATTTAGTTCTTTGCGAGTGACTACAAAACTATTAATTATTGTTCTTCTTCATTCGTAAGATAATGATTACAACGACAGCCCCTAAAATTAGTAAAGGTGCTATTTTTTTAGCTAAATTCATCCAATGAAAAGGTGCTTTGTGAACAAAATCCGCTTTATGCCACTTCTTCTCTTCGACTTCTACAGCAATAGAATTTTTAGTAGGTGTACCACTTATTTCATAATATTTTGTTCCTTTTGGGTAAGCGTTTGATGCATCTCCATAATAATTCCCAGTCATATCATTAGGTTTCGTTTTCACTTCCCCTATGATCTTACCTATTTCACCTTCAAGCACATTTTCATTTGTAACTTCATAAACATTCCCATTCCAAACAACAAAAGAATAAGCCCAACTTAGTGCCTGAACAGAAGTTGTCAACGAAAATATACATAATAAAAAAAACAACACTTTTCTTGTCAAAAACTACCCCTCCCATTAGTTCAAGCTTGATTTTTTACTATTTCATCAATAACTTCCATTCTATATTTGTTACTTATTTCTTGATTATCTTTTAGTTTATATTCTTCTTCTAATAACGGATATAACTTCTCACCGATTTCCCATCTCTCATAGATATGTCTATCAAAGATATAAAAAAATTCATTTATACTATACCCCAATGCATTTGCAAGATAATAAGGTATTTCAAACTCTTCTTCTTTTAGAGGGTTTAAAGTAATTTCTAAAATCTCCTGTAATCTTTCTTCGTTTAACTCAACTCCGTATCTTTCAAAAGCTAAATCTTGCCACGTTTGTTCATATAACATATACAATTGACTGTCCTCATATACTTGTTCTTTATTCTCTATTTCTTTGCCAGCAGAAATATAAATTAAGAAAGTACGAACTAACCAATCTCTTGCTTCACCTTGGAGATCTAATGAAGCAGCCTCATTTATCGCATTATCAATATCTTCTTTTTCTAACTCTAATTCACCAGCTAATTGAGTAACTTCAATCAACTTTTCCCTTAATTCCTTTTGTTCTGAAGTATCAGCGTTGTTATTACAGGCACTTAACAATACAATCGAAAGTAACTTTTTTTCATCAAGATTTCTTCTCCCTTTACAAAAGTTATTATACTTACGTTAACTCAACACTTCTGTTTGGTTAATAAAACAACAAACCCCTTTTCCAATTTTACCATATAATTACACAAACAAATACAAAAAAAGCAGTGTTTTTTCTGGTGAGAAATACACTACTTTAATATACTTTTTCCTATGCTAGTTAGTGTTGGTATGCGTCTTTGTTTTACTTTTTTTCACATTCTATTATGATTTCCATCGCATCATTTACTGGTTCGACTTTTTCGTAAAGTTTATATGTTTTAATATTAGTGAACCCACACTCTTCTAAAAGCTGAAAAATAGATTCTTTTTTTAATAACTTTACACGGAAATCCTCAAGCTCCGAATCTAGCAATTTACCATCTTTAAATAATTCATATTTATGAATAGACCTCATTACGTTTGTGTTTGCGTCGTAGGAGTCAGCAAATTTTGTCATATAAATCTTTGCTCCGTCTGCACGTTCTCTAATAGATCCCGTTACCACATGAAAGTTTTCTGGCTTGTATTCTACTGTGTCCACTTCAAACACTAACTTAGCCCCTGGCACCATATATTGGTTTATTTTTACAAATGAAGCTTTTAATACACTATCATCTGTTATCAGTCCAATTGAACCTGCTGGTATGATAACTAAGTTATATTTTTTCGGTAGGTTAAGCTCATTCAAAAATTGCTCGTACACATTAGTTGTTAAGTTTAGTTTCTCAGCATTTGCTAAACAAGCTTGATTCATAGATGGCGATGCATCTATTCCATCTACTTCATATCCAAGTTGTAAAAATGGAATTAAAAATCTTCCCGATCCTGACATTGGCTCAAGTATGGGTCCATTTGCTTCTTTTACATACTGTAAATAAAATTGAAACGCATCTTCCGGAGCAGTCGGCTTATCAATATCGTAATACTGCACACATAAACTTTGGTACATTTCCATTTATAACATTACCTGCCTTTAACTACGAAAATAATTTCAACCCAATCGTAGCACCAATTACTAGACTAATAAAGAAAATTCGCATCCAATCTTTCGACTCTTTGTAAAATATCATTCCTAAAATAGCTCCACCTGCAGCCCCGATGCCAGTCCAAACAGCATAGGCCGTGCTCATTGGTAAAGTCTCCATTGCTAGTGCTAAAAATAAGAAGCTAAGTCCAAATCCCCCTACTAAAAGGAAAAAAGAAGACACCTTACGATCGTGGTGCAATTTGTTAATCATGACTACTGCAAACATTTCAAATAGCCCAGCAATTATTAAGTACATCCACTCCATTTAAGCTTCTTCTCCTTTCGGCTGTGGTTTTGTCACAACTTTTAGTCCCATTACACCGAGCAGTAATAATCCTATAAACAATAACTTGGTTGGATTCAATGGTTCATGGAAAAAGATTATTTCTATAAAAACGGTGCCAGCTGTGCCTAGCCCGACGAAAACAGCGTAAACCGTACCAACAGGCAAAAACTTTCCGGCCATAATCATTAAATAAAAACTTATTATAATTGCGATGATGGTTATTAGCCATGTTGTTGGAGTTGTGGCATATTTTAATCCAGTGACCCAAATTACTTCGAAAAATGCCGCGATGAATACTTTTATCCAGTGTTTGGTCATATTGGTTCCTCCTTAATTATCATAGGCTGTTTAAATACCGCGGTTGATTTCCGCGCATATCTTCGCTTTCCGCGGGCGGTAAAAAGGAAGGTTATTTTCACTGTCGTGAAAAAACCTACTCCTCGGCACAAGCGCCTGTGGGGTCTCCCGCTCCCCGCTTCTCCCGCAGGAGTCTACGATATGCGCGGAAATCAACCGCTAGAAAGGCTCAATTAATGAACAATATTCTTCGGAACAACCTAAAAAAAGCCTGAGAGATATTGTGATGAAATATCTCCCAGGCTTTTTTCCTTCCGTGTACACAAGCTTTCGTACTTCTTACTCGTGCGCCTTCTCTCGGACCAGACTAGCTTGAGTTGCTACGGAACCCTAGAATGCTTTGTATTTAAATTTATTCCATTATACTAAATCCAAACTTGTTATTTCAATTATTATCACATATTTTCTGCCCTTTCCTTTATAATGGTATGGTGACTTAAGGAGGTCGGAGATGCATAATAAACTATTACTTTCTATTCTTAGTATACTAGTTTTTTTCTTTGCTAGTGGATGTGGAATAGAAACTACAACAATAAACCATCAAGAAGTTTCACAAGAAGACGACTCTCCTACTGAAATTCAGACATCTAATGAAAGTTCAGCTGAAGACGAGAAAGAAGACATTTCAACAAATATAAGTGACGGATCTTTAGAAAATTTATCTGTCCATTACATCGATGTCGGACAAGCAGATTCCATTCTTTTCAACTATTCGTATGAAGGCGAAGATTTTCGTATTCTTTATGACACTGGAAACTGGAATCGAAATGATGTAGTTCAGTACTTGGATATCCAAAAAATTGAACACATAGATATTATCATTATTAGTCACCCTCACGCCGATCATATCGGACAATTGGATAAAATTTTGGACAGTGGCATTTCGGTTTCGGAAGTGTGGATGTCTGGAGATATCTCAACTTCCCAAACGTTTGAGCGTGCCATGGATGCGGTGGAAAGAAGTGGCGCAGACTATCACGAACCAAGAGCTGGAGAAGTATATGACATTGGCCCATTAGTTTTGGAAATAATAAATCCAGAAAAATTAACTGGAGATGTTCACGAAGGTTCTGTTTCGATGAGAGTTCAATACGGAGAGGTTTCTTTCCTTTTCACCGGTGATGCTGAAAGACAAACAGAAGAAGCCATGCTCAAGCGTGGTCATCATTTAGATGCAGACATTTTAAAACTTGGACATCATGGTTCAAACACATCCACCACATCCGCATTTTTACAGGCAGTAAACCCGAAAGTAGCGATATATTCTGCCGGCGTTGGAAATAATTACGGCCACCCACATGATGAAGTATTAACGCGGGTAATGGATGCAGGTGTTGATTTGTACGGTACCGACATACACGGTACGATTGTTATTACGACCAATGGCGATACTTTTGATGTGCAGACTAAAATGGATGGAACGATTTCACCAACTTCTAGTGGAGAAACAGCTTCAAAGCCTGAAGTTAAAAAGGAAGACCCTGAAACTGCAACACCTAGTGATTGCATCAATATTAATACAGCAAGCTTCGATAGCTTACAAGAGATCAAGCATATTGGGCCTGCTCGGGCAGAAGAGCTTATTTCTAAACGACCGTTTCAAAGCATCGATAGCTTATCTTCTATCTCAGGGATTGGTGCAGGAAGACTAGCTGATATTAAAAATCAAAACTTAGCTTGTGTGAGGTGATCCGAATGAATGTTAAAGGTGTTTTAGATAGAATCGTTGACGGAAAGCACGCCACTATTTTAGTTGAGGATTTGCAAAAAGAGTTTGTCATAGACGTGTCTCAACTTCCGCTTGGCTCTAAAGAAGGTAGTCACTATCATCTAACTGTATTTGGGGAAGAAATTACAGCACTCACTCTCGATTCTCAAAGCGAACAAAATTCACAACAAAAAGTTTCGAGTCAAATCAATCGCTTAAAATCGAAAAGTAAAGGTAGTCGTTTTAAAAGACAATAGCAGTAACTAAACAACGTAACTGCTAGTAGTTTTACTACTCTGTTTTAACATTATGGTAATTTTAAACTTTAACTATCGTTTTTGGTGTAAAAAGGAACCTCCTCTTTTCGTAACGGGTTCCGTTTTATAGCAAAAAATAAAATTACAGACCAAAATGCAAGCTAAAATGCACTGCTTTATGCAGTGCATTTTATCATTTAATACGAAATGATTTAATTTTCATTTATGAACTGTTCTACCATTTGTTCAAATTCATCAACATATTTTCGGATTTTCATTTCATCTTTTTCTGAAGATAAAAACGGTTTTCTTTTACCGCAAATTAGAATATCCTTTTCTGTACTATTTACATCATTAAATTTAACATATGGATTTAATGAATACCCTTGTACATTTGGTAAATTCGCAACTAACCACGCTAACTGCTCTGTAGTGTATAGATTGGTCCGAAAATTTAATCTTTCAAGATTTGGCATTTTAGTATAAATTGTTATATCCTCTTCCTTAATGGCTTTACCCGCAAAATGGAATTCTTTCAACCTTGAGTTTTCCAATGCCTTCAGGTCATTTAATACACTGGTGTTCCATACGGCATCACCGAAGTACAATCGCTCTAACTTGGGTGCATTTTTTATTCCATCTAGCGAATGTAGCCTCGTAAAGTCGCTAATATAGAGACCCTCCAGTGAATTGTTTTCAGTCATATCCCATAGTTGCGTAATCCGTTGATTGTGGAAGAAGCCGATAAATTTTACATTTTTTAATGTAGATAGAAGTGACCAGTCCTCAACAAGCTTATTTTTCCAAAACATAATCGCTTGAAACTTATAACTCTGGGTACGAATGAAATACTCAAAAGAATCCTGTTTTAGTCCTGAAATCATTACTTTATCAATTTTTTGCATTTCGCTAATCTTATCTATTTCTTTAAAAGTTATTGTACCCCCAGTTATTTCTCTTTTTTTCTGCTCTACCCAAATATAATCATCAATTGAGTGACAAAGCCTTTCAAACTCTCCAGTTTCCATTATCTTTACCTCCATTACCTTCAAATATCAAGCGAGACAAATTGTGTTGATTATAGCACAAAAATCGTGTTAGATTTTTTAACAAACTCCTTTTATATGCTCCTGTCTTGTGTCACATTATTCATATAAATCATGTTAGGGTGTGGTTCTTTGGAAAAAATAGCTATTAGTGTTGAACAATGCATAAAGATTGAGGAAAACATAAAAGATCTTAGTGAACTAATAATAAATGTTGTTCAGCATGGTGCATCCATTGGCTTTCTTCCACCTCTAGTTTTTTTTGCGGCACAAGATTATTGGGAGAGCATCCAGGATTCAAACGTAATTCTTTTTCTTGCAAAAGCTAACGAACGAGTAGTTGGTAGCGTACAATTACACCTTTGTTCCAAACAAAATGGAAGCCATAGAGCGGAGATTGCAAAATTAATGACTCTCTCTAACTACCGTCGAATGGGAATTGGCCATTTATTAATGGAGAAGGCTCATGAAACAGCTATACAAATGGGGAAAACTTTAATAGTACTAGATACGAGAGAAGGAGATCCCTCCAATTTGCTTTACACTTCACTCGGCTACCAATATGTTGGTCGGATACCTGATTATGCAAAGTCGGAAAATGGGCATTTTGATGCAACTATCATATATTATAAAAAATTGACTTAATTTGTTTCAAAGGGAAATTTAGCAATTGTAACAGAACTGATTATTAAAAAAGCTCGAGGGGTTTCCTCAAGCTTAGCCTAGTACGTCTGTAATTCCGTCCATATTTGCTTTTATCCACTCAATCGCAGCATCTAGGCTTTCAAATTCTTGTACTTCAAATGTGACTTCGTCTTGAATAAGCCATACGTCTTTATCGTCGTGGTTAATACCGCCGATCGACCAGTGTAATAACGTGTATGGGTGATTATGGTTTAAAAAGCTTACCCAAGTCTTTTGGGCTGCAATATTTTTTAATGATTTTGTTTTATCACTCATGATTACGCCCCCACTTCTTTTAAAGACATACGTGGATTTAAGATTTGACTTGGGCATTTTAGCATGAAGGTATTAGCAGACTCGACAAAATCTACTGTCATGTCTTCGTCAAAAAAGACAAGCTTTGATTTTTCCATTACTAGCTTTTCTATATTAGTGTCTACTTCTACGTCATCCCATTCTGTTTCAGACGTAATCCATAGTGCTGAAACACCGCTCACAACGCAGCCGCATCCTTCTGTATCATATTTAATTTTCATCCATTTCGTTGGATTGTTTTCTAGTTTAGGCTGAATTTTCTCCAGCGCGCGTTCTGTAAATGTGACTTTCACCGTACTTGCCTCCAAAAAAGTTTGTACTTGCATTGTACCATATTTTTTGTTATATGGTGATTTTCATGTTTTTTCTTGTTAAATGCGACATTCCTTCCTACTTTTTTGTAGATTAAAAGGTTGCGAATTTGGGCAATGATGTATACGATACTAATATACGGAGAAAAAGGAGGAATTTACTAATGTCAAAAGTACAAATTAAAGTGATGGATAACGGCGCTTTTCGTGTAACTGGTGATGTAGAACTTGTAGATGTGGACGGGAATAAGTTCGAAACAAAGCCTGCATTCTCACTTTGCCGCTGTGGCTTATCAAAAAATTTACCATTCTGTGATGCTTCCCATAAAGGAAATTTCGAATCTTGCGTTCGCGCTGAGAAGGTTCTTGGAGACTAATTTACATTTTTAGCGCTTGGATTCTAATGAACCCAAGCGTTTTATTTTTCATATATTTGACCACTTTCCATAATCCTCTTAAAAACCACTTCTCGTTCTTCATTTAATTTCGCGTACATCTTAAATGTTTTCATTTCAAAAATTGCTTTGCGGTATTCATCAGTGCAAAAAATAATTTCTCCTGTTCCAACAATCTGGGCCTGAAAAACTGTGGATGCTTCATTTAAATCGATTAAATCAACGTCTCTATCTATAATGGACGCTAATCCTTGAGCGATGATAAACAGGTCATATGGCTCGAATTTCTCGTCTGAAAGAAATGCGATGTCGATGTCACTATCTTTCCTTGCCGTACCTTTTGCCATTGATCCAAAAACAGTTATATAATACGGATTTACTTCTTTAATTAAAAAATCACTTATCGTTTCTATCAACTTTTTATCCATCCGCTCCACCCGCTACTTCGTATTTCTTTTATCATATCACTTCTACTCATTCCTTTTCTAACAATATATCCATATATTTCATGAAAAATTGCTTGTTGTTTCGTTGTTTTAATCTATACTAAAGGTATAAACGTTTTGGAAAAAGAGACAAAGGAGTGTTGTGAAATGGTAGTTACTGTACTTAAACCAATTTTTGCTGAGAGTGCGAGTAGTGTTGTGAATACGACAAGTGCTTATCCTGGGACAATCTTATTTAAGAAAGAGCATTGGGTAGTCGATGCGAAAAGCTTACTTGGCCTACTTGCGTTAGCTCTACAGCCTGGTCAAGAGGTTGAAATTTCTTCTGACGAAGGCGAAGAAGTATTAGAAGCCTTACTTGGATTAGGGTTGTTTGAGAAAAAGTAAATAGTTAACTTTATCAAATAGAGTGCCAAACAAAATATGTTTTGGCACTCTATTTTTTGTGTAGTGTAATGAATTATGGTTGCTAATTTCTTTCAACGTTTTTTACCAGTTTTTTTGGAGAGCTTGTTGTAAATGACTTACATTGGAATTAAATTCTAAACTCTCATTATCCTCATGAAAAAAGCTTGTAGCTATACGCCAAAAATCATCTTCAAATGTATGTTCCCAATATTCATCTTTGATTACGAAATGAGACTCCAGTTTTATTATCCCTTTTTGAAGTGGAATTTCATTACTCCAATACTCAACAATGGATTGCATTGCCTTAAATATTTCCAACGAAGAATCATCTAATTTTCGAGGCTCTATCATATTTCTAGACAAAATATCTGTTGCATAATGAAGAACACCGATGGCTGAACTACTTTCTGCTCGTTCTGAATCAACATCGTTCATATTTCTCATTAATTTTACTAACTCCTCGTGAGAATTAAATAAACTACGAGCTTTCTCACTTAATAAATATGCATTGCTAAAACTTAACACTTCTTCTTCAAGAATTTCCTCGAGAATTTCATTCATGCTTAGAGACAAGTAAATGGATTCCACTTCTAATTTAACCTTTTCATCAAAAAATTCTTCATGTACCTTTTCATTTGAGCACCCTAAAAGTATCAATGATAATAAAATTAATAAAAAAATTTTTTTCATTTCTATCCACCTCTTAATTTTCCACTCTACCCGCTAGCTTAATATCTTCCTAACTTTTGTCATTTAACTTCTTTAATAAGTCTATTATTTCATCATTCTGTTTATTTGTTTTTCTAAGTTTTGCTTCAATAGAAAAAAGCGTTAAAAACAACCCAATAAATCCGAGAATCAGCAAAGAAATACCTCCTGTTTATCTTCAATTGAGCAATTTTCCTATACTGCTCCATTGTTAGAATAACTTCTACTTAAATAGGTATTTATCCTTCATATTTCCAAGAAATATGTTCAAGAAATATCCAATACATCTCCTAATGGCAAGTAGGAAACTTCGCCGAACTTGTCGACTACGTGCATGCGGCGTTTCATTGGGTCGACATGGTGAATCGTACCGACAAACAGTTGATAGCGTTTATTTTCGTAGTATGTGATGGTTACTTCATTTCCGAACTCCATCGCTTCGCCAATTTGCTCATTCATCATTTCGATTTGTTGTTCGTCTAGTTGTGGTTTGATTTCGTAATAGTCTTCTTTCGTCCAATCGCGGAGCATTTTGACGTGCTCTGGTAGCATCATGGACGTCCATTTAATTGTTCCACGGTCACGAATCATGGCGATTGTCCTCCTTTATTTATTTACGCTTTATGTCCACCAACGAGTCTGCTTCGGTGTCTTGCTGTTCCGGCATTTGTGTATGACACAGCACGCAGCAATGCATCTGACCCATATTTACTGCGGATTCGGTCCATCACATACCCAAGCTCTCTTCGTTTTGGTCGGTCGAGTTCGAACAAATTCAGTTGCATCTCACTATCATCGACGATATTGGATAGTGACACTGAAATTTTCCGAACCGTTTTGTTTACATAGTTTTCTTTAAAAAGTTGAAGGCATGTTTCATACAGGTCCATCGTGATGTTCGTTGGGCCTTCCATTGTTTTGGATCGGTAAAATCCGCCACCTAATTCGTCGCGACTATAGCCGATTCCAAGACTAATTGTGCGACCAGCTTTGCCGTGGTGACGCGCTCTTCTTGCCACTTCTTCACAAATTTCAAGAAGAACATGTTTTACTTCTGTCGGGTCTGTGTAGTCCCGAAGCAACATTTGACTTTTTCCGAAGCTAATTTGTCCTTGAATAATCGGTGCGCCAAGTTCGGATAGGTCAATTCCCCATGCGTGATAGTAAAGCTGATTCCCCATCACACCGAACTTTTTTTCTAATAACTCTAACGGGTAGTTGGCTAGCTGACCTACATTGAATATTCCCATTTTGTTTAATGTTTTTTGAACTTGTGAGCCAATTCCCCACATTTCTTTTAGCGGTGACAATGGCCAAAGTTTTGTTTTCACATCTTCATATGTCCACTCGGCGATGCCTTTCTTTTTTGCTTCAAGATCTAAACAAAGCTTGGACAGTAACATATTTGGGCCAATGCCAATCGCACATGGGAGCTGAAACTCGCGCTCGATGGCTTCTTTTATTTTTGCAGCAATGGTGTGTGCATCTCCCCAAATGGACTCCACTCCGTCTAATTTCAAAAAGCTTTCGTCGACGCTGTACGTATGAATGGCTTCTTTCGGTACGAATTGATGGAACAACTTTGTAATTTCAGTGGAAATTCGTAAGTATGTGGCCATCTTCGGATTCACGATTTGAATGCGCGGGTCGTTTGGTATTTCGAATAGTCTAGAGCCCGTTTTAATGTTGAATTCTTGTTTTAGTTTTGGAGAGGCCGCAAGCACAATGCTTCCTTGTCGCTCCGTATCTCCAACGACTGCAATGTAGCTTGTGAGCGGGTCTTGCCCCATCATGACCGCTGCACAACTTGCATAAAAACTCTTCATATCGACGCACAATATCTTGTTGTTGGGTAGCTGGCTGTAATTGATTGTCTCCATGAAAGTTCACCTCACAAAAGAATATATGTTCGTATTTATATTATAGTATTCATTGTAAGGGAATATACGTTCTGTTTCAATGGTAAAATTTTTTTATAAACACGGTGTTAAAATATATAGGAACAAAGCGTTTGGTTTTATGTCCTTTTCAGACATTTATATCCTGATTGCTTAAAACAAAGTATAATACCCCCATCGAGGTGAATTTACGTTGGACATAAAACTAATTGAAAAAATGATTCGAAATGCTTTCATACAGTATGAACACACTCCGCTCACGGAGCAACAATACATAGAACTAGCCGTACAAGTTCAAAAAACAATCCAAAGCGACGGGACTTCGGATCTTTTTGAAGTAGTGCAAGACGTCGTGTATGAGTACTTGAGTAAATGGGACTAAACCAATCTTTCCAAAAACTACAAATCATATTTCCTTTTCCAAAACACAAGCTATAATCAACGATGCTAGCAGAAAAAGGATGAAGTCCTATGAATAAGCAAAAAAAAATGTTGTGGTTAATGGTAATCCTTTCATCAAGTACGCTTCCGTTATTAGGTTGGAAGTCGATAAGGCGTTTTATACCGGCGATAACGTTCATTAACTTGTATCTTTGTATGGAAAGTCACTTCGCCTACAAGAAAAAATGGTGGGTCATAAAAGAAAAAATCCTTCCTTCCTTAATTGGAGAATTCGCTTTAATGGTAGGGCCATTTTTTGCAGGTACATTATGGATTTTAAAGTGGACGTACGGAAAATTCCCTCTGTATATGTTAGTAAACCTAGCCTTTGGATGGTTTTTTGCATTTCCTTTTTATGCTTTTTTTGAAAAACATGGAATATGGACGTTAAAGAAATTAAGCCGATGGCAGCTCTGGCTTGTTTTCACTAACAAGGCAATCCTCATGTACTTTTATCAAAAACTTGTAGAAAATGAAACGTACAAAGGGATAAAAGAAGCAAAAGAAGAGGAACAGTACTCGTGACGAGAAACTGTTCCTTTTTGCTTCCTTACTTTAATTTTAGACCGACATCCCCTTTTAGACGATTCGGGTAGTCTGTAATGGTAAAGGTTAATGGACTTTTCGCTTCACTAAAAAGTTCGAATCCAATTTCACGGATATTATTTAGTCTATCCCCCGAATGAAAAAAGCTAGAACGGAATTCCGTTCCATTGGCATCCACATAAGTGGAAGACAAAATAGCTCCTTGAGCCAATGAGTCGTCGGATTGATACTCAAATACAATATCCTTAAAAGATGTTGTAACGGAAATAAATCGGTTATCACTAGGCTGTTGGATAATTTCTTCTTGCTCAATATCCACTACTAACTCTACCTCATCTTTCGGCAAAGCCCTTACAGAAGAAAACTCCAAATATAGTTCTTTCGGTTCAGCGAAATAATTACTTTCAAAATATAAGGTAAATCTGTTCGGGTCTGTTTCAAAGAAGGAAATAGACGCAGTTTGTTCTGTCCAAATTTCTCCTTTTTCATCCATTAAGCGGATGTTGTCAAAAGCAAATATTTTATGTGTATTCAGTTCATCGTAAAGAATAGAAACGGCAATACGAGTTGGACGAATCTCTACTTTTTCTACAAGTATCTTTTGCCCTTCTATCGCCACGGTCTCATTCACTTCATACACTTTTTTAATGGCAGAAAATTTTTCGTAATCAATGGTAATCGGTATACCCTGAGAAATTAATACGTCAACACCATCAGCTTTAACCCCTGTGTGTAAAATGATTTCACTTGGAAGTTGATTTTCTACAGGATAAGCAAGTAAAAGTTCTCCACTAATAGGAGTGTTTTTTTCAACATTACCGTGTGAATATACACCGGAACTAAGTGGCAGTTCGTTTCCTTCTTTGTCTGTAAAACGAGCTTCACTTAAAATCACCTCTCGATAAGATTTGTCGGTTTCAATCGTGTAATATAAAAACGCGCGGTCTTCATCTACGATAATTGCATCAATCGTTAGTTTCACACCGTTCTCTTCTACTGTTGTGTCAATTATTTGTAAATATTCGTTTTCAATAATGGAGATCATACCTTTATCATTGCGCATAAGCTCGACGATTTTTTGCATCCCAGGAATAGAGCTAACATAGCCAGCAAATGTTGGGGAAACTTTAATTGACGTAAACATGATTAGCAGCAGTACACTTGCAGCAATGGCCCCCCATCTGAAGGAAGAGTGGAAAGTCCGCTTCTTTTCTTTCGCTTGGTGCATTCCTTTTAAAATATACTCATCGATGTTGGATGGCACTTCTACTTTATCAATTTTATCTTTCATTTCGTGTAATTTTTTTTCTTCGTTTTCAAACATGCTTGTTCCCACCTTTCTCGTCAAAATAAGAGCGCAAAGCCATCAGCCCTTTGTTTAGCCATGTTTTCACAGTACCTTCTGGTGAATTCATGATGAGCGCGATATCTTTAATACGCAGATCTTGAATGTATTTCAGTTGTATGACGGAATGGTACGGTTCATCTAAGGATGCTAGTGCTTCCTCTACTTCTAGACGTAGTGTGTTATTACTCAACGTCGCAATCTCTAACTGTTCGCCACGAGGTATTTCACGCTTTTTCTTTCTTAATTCATCGCTGCAGTAGTTAATCATGATTCGAATGAGCCATGTTGAAAAATAATTTGGCTCTTTTAATTTTTTTATTGATTTAAATGCGCGAAACGTCACTTCTTGTATCGCTTCTAACGAATCTTGCTCGTTTTTAAAGTGAGCATAAGCGATTCTATATAATTGTTCTTTATGTTCAGACATTAACGCGAAGAAGGCTCCCTCATCCCCCTTCCGTGCCTTTTTAACAAGTAGTTCATTCTGCAAGTTGTTTCCCCCCTAAAACTCCAACCTTCACTTTTCACGCATTAGACATGTGAAGGTGGAAAAAGGTTTTGTTTTTTAAAATTTTTTTAGTAAATGCAAAAAACAATTATAGTAATTTCTATAATTGTTTATGTAACGCATGTAATTTTAACACTTGCACATATTAAAAACGATACTAACCCGAAAGTGAGATGACATGCATGTCTAAACAAGGCAGACAAAATAAGAACCAAACTCGAGAGCAAGTAGAAAAGCACGACAAACATAATGATGTGGAATTTGGAAGTGATTATCAAGTAGGTAATAGCAATTCACAAAGCCAGAAGAAAAGTGGCAAGCAGGCAAATAAAAAGTAAACAAGGGAAAACGCTAGAGGTAACGATAAAGTACTCTAGCGTTTTTTCTATTCTATTTGTGTCGTGTTTCTATTTGTCAAACAAATTCTTGCCTTATTCCCCCGCACTCATCTCTTCCGCGGTTTTCCCATGCAGAGAATAAATTTGACCATTCTTTATTGAAACGGCACCTATTACTTCTTCGCCATCCATCATAAGGACAACGGAAGTATAACCAAACAGAGTACGAAGAGGGTGATTTGCAACATAAAAACTTTTATCATGAAGATCCTTCCATCGATAAAAATCTACTGGTTGCTCTTGTACAGCTAGCAATTTACTATGTGGGAATTCCATTGCACTTCTTTTTGTAACCCGGTATGGTCCATTTTCACCCGCGTAATGAAGGACGATAAAGCCTTCTTGTTCTAAGTACTCTTTAGCAACTTTCGTCGTATCCGACTGAAGCGAAAAATGAAAAAATCTCAATCCTAGTAATCCAGCAACTAGCACGATAATACAGATAGCTATATTTTTAATAGCTCTAAGCTTCACCTGTCATCGCTCCTTCCTGCTCACTCACCACGGCCAGCGAATAAAAGGTTTTGGTAGAAAGGACGGTCCGTACACAATTATCTTTTGTATTTCATTCGTTTCCTCATACCAGACCCTCACTCGTTGCCCTTCTTTTAAAGAATCTTTATCATGAATAAACAAGCTCATAAAGCCGAATCCAGAAACTGTTGTCGAGTCTAGTATAGGCTGAGTCTCCAGTGGCCCATACGCAGCATCTCTGTAAAGTTTAATTGGACCAAAAATTACTCCCTCATCATTTACAGAGTAAATAATATGTTTATCATCATAGTCTCGATAGGTAATAAAGTGGACACCATATAGGAGAACGGTAAATGCCAGAAGTGAAATACCTAACCATTTATAAAACCTTTTCATCCGCATCCTCCTCCGTGATCGAAAATACCTCGCCAGTTAAGTCGCTTATTTGCACAGTAAACTCAGAGTTTTCCTCGTATGTCGAGCTTAAAATCCGTACAATCTTTACGTCCCACATACCGTTTGAGAAATTAATTTCTTCTACCCTATATAAATCCCCTTGCTTATATGATTCATTTAGAGCAACAGAAAGCACTTTTTCTTGAGACAACTTAGCGCCTTCGACCTTTTCAAGGTTCATTCTTTTTATTTTCCGAGCAGAAGACTGAGCTGGATAGCTGTCGGCAACGATTCCACTACCCTTTACCGCCACTTTTTGACCTACTTGAAAATTGCCAGTCGTTCTTAAGAAAAGTGGAATTTTGTACCACGTTGCTTCGTAAAAATTGTGCGCATTTCTCTCTTGCTCCACAATGAGTAATTGATTATCTTTTTTCTCCATAATATAACCAACAGTGGTTGGGTTTTTTATATCTATCATATAGTAAAATATAATACTTCCTAAAAAAAGGACGACTAGTAAACTAACAATAAACTCCCTCACAGTTTTTCACTCCCTTATGTAGGAAAAAACCGAAGCTAACTAAACTTCGGCTCACATATTATTGGACGTACAGAAAAGCGAAAAGTTTCGCATTCTACCTTATTTCTTACGAAAAGCTGAACCTGCCACTTTTTCTACAAACGTTGGGAATAGTTGATAGGCTTTCGCCGTCGCATTCATCCAGCCTGGCAAATTTATTTCTCGTTTGCCCGTAAACATCGCATCCACTATTTTCTTTGCAACGAAACTCGAGTCAAGCATCCACTTATCTACTTTAGAAGCATAATCGCCTGATGCATCCGCAACTTGGAAAAAGTTTGTTCGGATTGGACCTGGATTTACGGCTGTTACATATATATTCGTACCGTGAAGTTCCATGCGTAAGCTATTCGTAAAACCAAGAACTGCATGTTTCGTAGCCGAATACACACTTGATTTCGGTGTTGCGAGCTTGCCTGCTTGAGACGCGATATTAATGATATGGCCATTGTTTTGCTCCATCATCGTTGGTAAAACAAGCTTTGTACAAGCCATTAACCCAAACACGTTTACTTCAAACATTTTTTCCATATCTGAAAGATTCATATGTAATACTTCATCAAAAATACCGAAGCCTGCATTATTTACTAGGCAGTGGACAGTTGGCACTTTTTCTAAAAGGACAGAAAAAGCTTCTTGAACTTGTTCTAAGTTACCTACATCTACTGGAATGACGACTGCATCCTTATTGTATTGAGATTTAATCTGCGCTGCCACTTCTTCTAGTTTGTCTAAAGAACGAGCCATCAGAATTGGTGTAGCACCGCGTTTACTCACTTCTAGCGCTACTTCTTTACCGATTCCACCTGATGCCCCGGTAATGCAAATAAATTTTCCTTCTAGTGTCATTGTTACTCCCCTATTCTATTGCTTCGTATTGAAAAGGCAATTTCGACCTGTCTACCTTTATTTTACCTTTGTTTTCTAAATAGTCTAGTTGGCCGATTGTTTCGGACATCGTTAGCATGAGTTGTTTTTCAAACACTTGAGGGAATAAATGTTGGCAGACCTCATACGCCGTACAGGATCTTTCTTTTTCAATGAAGCGAAAAACTTTATTCGAACGCTTCTCTTGTTTTGTAAGGCGATCTTGTAAATGTTCTTGAACATTCGTCACGATGCTTCCATGCCCTGGTAAAACTTGTTGAATAGACAACCCCATCATCTTGTGAATAGAGTCGATATAATCTAGAAGTGGTTTCTTCCGCTCCATTTCTCCTGGGTAAGGTGGTTCTATTAAAGGGTTTGGTGAAATGTGATCTAAGATTAAGTCACCACCAATAAGTGTCCCGCTTTCTTCATCGAAAAGTACGAGATGACTGCTCGCATGACCTGGAGTTTCGTATACTTTCCAATTTTCTAGACCGACAAGTGTTTCTCCTTCTTCAATAAAACAAGTCAAACCAATCGTACTCGAAAATCTTAAAATATCATTCACACGTTTAATCATGGGGAAAAAGCGTGGGTCTACTCCACCTTCATGTAAAATTTGAAGATAAAAATCTTCATGTGTTTGGATATATTTTTTATCTTGGATCATCCATGGATGTGAGCGCTTATGCCCTATGATTGGAACATTGCTAGGGAAAAAATCGACTAATCCTACATGATCCGGATGGTGGTGGGTGATGAAAATTTGATCAATGTCACGTGAATGAAGACCATGATTATGTAATGTTTTCGTAAAAACGTCCCACGCTTCGTTTGTTTTTACACCAGCGTCTACAAGTGTCACTCTTTCACCGATAATTACATATGTATGAACATCCCCAACTGCAAAAGGGGTTGGTACAGTAATTTGTTTGATTTGTTGTTTACAGGATACCATTTCCATCTTCAGTCCAATCTCCCTTAATGTTATTTCTGTAAAAGTACGTTTCACAAAGTATAACTACAATCCGAAAAACGAAAGGTAACTAATCATTAGTAAATATGACAATTCTAAATGCAAACGTTACATCATAAGAACCACGAAAGTTCGTTTTTCAATAAACAAAACCAAAATAAAATTATACTAAAAAATATATGTCACAAAATGAATAGCGATTCATTGTTAGGATGTACTAATTTAACCAAAAAACAGTGTAGGTTGTAAACAAATTTCAGAAAAAAATTATTATTTTTATAAAGTGAATCAACATTATAATTACGGTTCGTTTAATGAAAAACGAATATTTTTCTATAGAAAAGAATTATATGTTCGTTGTTAAAGGGATTTCTATCAGCGTATACGGTAATTTGTTTCATTTTTCGTATAGTAGTCATACATTATGAAATGGACTCAAACAGAAGAAAAATATTAAGAAAACAACCTATTGACTTTCCTTTCATTCGGTTGCATAATAATAAAAATCAAACCGGAAACGTGTTGAATAGGACTAGTAAAGAACGTACGACGAAAAGAGATGGAGACTCACCGGCTGAAAGGTTTCCTCGTCCCCTACTTTCTTGAACCTACCTAGGAGCAATTAGGGAATAACCTAATCGTTAACCCGCGATAAGGGTAATGGAGCTGGGCTTAATGAATTGGAATTGTTAAGCCAACAAAGGTGGTACCGCGGATACAAGACCAATCCGTCCTTTTTTATAAGGATGGATTGGTCTTTTTTGTATACAAAACAATTAATAAAGGATGGTGAAAAGCATGAAAGTTGCATTTATTGGTGCAGGAAATATGGCAGAAGCAATTATTAGTGGTTTACTGAAGAAGGAGATTAGCAAGCCGTGTGACATAATGGTGACAAACAAGCAAGATGATCACAGACTAGAGCTTTTGGAAAACACGTATGGAGTTGTTGTTAGTCGTAATTTAGAAGTAATTTTAGAAAATGCGGATGTCGTTTTTCTTGCAATGAAGCCAAAAGATGCAAAAGAAGCCATCCAGTCTATTTCAAAATATATAACAACTAATATGTTAGTTGTCTCTGTCCTCGCAGGGATTTCCACTTCGATGATTGAAGGATTGCTCGTTACCGGAGCACGTGTCATTCGAACAATGCCAAACACTTCCGCAGCTGTTGGGTTATCTGCCACAGCGATTGCGGCTGGTAGTAATGTAAGTGAAAGAGACTTAGCTACTGCACAACATATTTTTTCAAGTATTGGTGTTTGTACTGTTGTAGAAGAAGAACAAATCCATGCAGTTACAGGGCTTTCTGGAAGCGGTCCAGCTTATTTTTATTACATGGTTGAATCATTGCAAAACGCCGCTGTCAAAGAAGGGCTAGGGGTAGATGTAGCAAAAATGTTAATTCGACAAACGATACTCGGAGCCGCTCAAATGTTAGCTGTTTCGGAAAAAGATGCTGCACAATTACGGTTAGACGTGACAAGTCCAGGCGGTACGACCGAAGCTGGAATTAGGGTACTGGAACAATATGCTACTTCCATCGCATTAGAAGCATGCCTACATTCAGCTGCAGAAAGATCACGAGAGTTGGGGGCTATGTTGTCGGAATGATGGAGTAATATGTAAGTATAGGGCAAAAAAGTAGCCTACCAAAAACAATGCGGGCTACTTTTGATGGTCCTTTTCACAGGTACACTAGTTAGCCTAAGACTGTTTCTCTAATTCCTCATAATATTTTTCAGGATCAGAAATATTATTTTCAACAAAAAATCTTGCTTGGCTTTTAAACATATTTATGTAAGACTCCCTATCCATACTTAACTCACTTAATTCGTCGACAGTACCCTCAACACTCACAGAATCCTCTTTTAAATTAACAATCACTTTCATATATACCTTATCCTTATATAAAACTGTACCAACTACCTTTTGTTCCTTTAAATCTACCATTGGGAATTCGTGACGTACTCCTGTGGGAACAAATAATGTGTATCCAACATTCTTTTTTCTTTTATAAAATACCCATGCTCCCAAAACAGTTATCCATAATAAATTTAGCTTACTTATAATTTTTGGCATCTAGAAGTCTCCCTTAATACTCTTTCTTTATCTTTGGCTGTGTTAAAGACCGCTGTTGATTTCCACGCATATCTTTGCTTTCCGCGGGCGTTTTGAAAAGCCACACTCTCATATCCCCTTTTATTTTTTTAGGCTCAGCTGTTTCCTAGTGAATTCAGGATTTTTTAAACTCCATAAGCACCTGCTCCATTTCTTCTATGAAGTTAGGTTCCTTCCATAATGTAATTGCCTTTAACTCTCCAAACTTTTGGATAAGGAGCTTAAGAGCTATATAACCAATATAATATCCTAAACGTGTATGCCCATATTGCGTCCCCCCGTTAATGGAGAACCATTCTCGGAAAACATCCATATGTGACTCTGTCTTAGATTCGTTTAGAAAAGTAGAAATAATTTCTTCCGTATTACTTTGGGCAAACCTCAACCATTCATCTCCCTTGTCATCATAGGAAAAATAAACCGCCTCATCTACCACCGTCACCTGCTTCGAAAAATACGTTGCACAGCCTTCTTGTAATAACCATGTATACGGATGAAACCATTGAAGCCTTGACCAATCAATACCCGATAGGTCTGTCAACTTGTTATGGAGTGCGTGTCCGAACTCATGAGCAATAATGACTTTTAAATGCTCATCCTTTTGTGATAACTTCTCTAAACAAAACGTTATATCAGGTATTATTTGTCGATGTGTAAAAGCGTTTGATCCGTAGCAACCCACAATAATATGTACATCGTTAATAAATTTGATATCATATTTTACCTCGTAATCATCAACAACTTGCCTTATGAAAGATTCGATCTTCCGATTACACTCTTTAATTTCATTAATATCAGATGAGTATCTTTCAATAGCAGCTCTCCTTTTCTCATCTGCATTTTTGCAATGATATAAAAAATACTCTTCAAAATGAGGAGAAAACTTTTCGTGGTAGTTTTGAAAAAGCTGCTTATCTGTTTTTAAATTCTCTAAAAAATATGGAACAGTATTGTAAATATTCATTTTCTCATCCTTTTATAAATGAATTTGACAATATAATTTTAACATAATATCCCAGTAAAAATATCTAAATTTTTGAATAATAATGAATAATTGATTAAACTCTGAATTTAAGCTAATGATATAAAATACGCCTATCAAATTAGCATCTAATTTGATAGGCGTTACAACTTTTATTATTTTACAAAACATCACAAATACCTGGCATCGAAAGTTATGTGGAGTGGACGGAGTATTGGTTTTTGCCGTTTTGTTTGGATTGGTAAAGTGCTTGGTCGGCTCGAATGATGACTTTTAGTGGGTCTTCTTCCTTTTCCTTAGCATTCCAAAGGGCAATACCGATACTACATCCGATGTGTACTGGCTCCGTACTTTCACCTAAAAAGAAAGGTTTATTTAGTGACTGTATAATAACTGTGGCTACTTCATGAACCTGTCCTACATTTTGTATGCATAGAACAAATTCATCTCCACCAATTCTAACTACTAAATCATGCTTAGCTGCAACTTCTTTTAATCGAGCAGCAACTTCTTGGAGCAAAACATCTCCTGTATGGTGGCCATACGTATCATTTACTTGTTTGAATCCATCTAAATCCAAGTAAAAGAAAGTTAGAGTATCCTCTGAATGTTCTTCTTTAAACCAACTCAAATATCTGTCCAGTGCTACTCTATTAGGCAGGCCGGTCAATTTGTCATGAAGTGCTAAATTTTGCATTTCACCGAGTTTGCCTTCTGTTTTCGTTAAAGATTGAACCAATTCACGCAAAGAAGTGGATAGAACTTCGATTTCATTGATTCCTTTCTGTACAGGGATATCTTTTCGCTTTCCAGTTCGTAACTCATCTGCATACTTACTAAGTTGACGTAAAGATTTGGAAATACGGCCAGCAAGTATCCAGCCTAAAAAAGCAAACACAAGCGCCCCGACTACACCACTCCACAGAATGCTATGGCGTAATTCTTTTACCGCTTCAAACGCAATGGATTCAGGTTGGCGAACTAAAACAGTCCATCCTAGCCCTGGATACTCCGCATAACCAGCACCGTAAGCATAACCTGTTACATATTTCTTTCCATCTGGCCATAATTCCACTGCCCATTCATTTTCACCAAGTCTAGATTGTTCAATACTATCAAGTTCAAGTGATTGCCCCACTAACTCTTCTGGTCCTAGTAAAACTGTATTATCAAAAGAACTAATAATTAGTATATCTAGTTGATTTTTATATTGCTCTTTTAAGGAAGAAACGACAACCGCTTGCGCCTCTTTAGACCATTCCCAACTTAAATGTGTCGCGAGAACCCCTTTAAATTCGTCATCATCATTAAAAATCGGTGTACTAATATCAACAAATTGTAACGGCTCACCTGATGGATTTGGTAAAAGACTAGATAACAATACTGCATCGTGAACATCACCTATAAATGTCTCTTTTTGCGACTCCGTAAATACTGGTCTAGAAGAAATATCTACCCCTTCCAAAATATTGCCTGTTGACACTTGTACAATTCCATTTTCGTCCGTAAACCCTATCCAAGAAAAGGATGGGAAGTTACGTTGAAGTTCATTTATTAAGTTTTGTGTTTCTTCTGCATCATCAAATTCTTTAAATGCATTTAATGTACTTAAAACTTGTACTTCTCCGTACCTAGCCCACATGAAATGGTCTAACTTATCTGCCATAACGTAGGCAACACTTGCTAAAGAATCCCCTATTTCCGATTTTACTTGCTCGGTAGTTTTGTTTGTAATCGACCAACTAATGATAGAAGTAAATAAAATAATAAATGTTGCAAATATAATCGCAACGTACGTTCGTAAAGTAATAGACATATAAAAATCCCTTTATTTAGAAATTTTACTACTCTACCATTATACTTTTCTTTTGTCGCTTTTTGGAGAAAAACATTTGTTTATCTGAAGAAATTTTAGTTAACTTTCGCTAGCCTTTTAACTAGATCTTCTAGCATGCTCGGAAACTCTCCAAAACTAAACGCAACATTTAATCTTTCTGTCCATTGGTGTGGGTCTTTTCCGACTGGTCCAAGATTGAATACTGGCATTTGCAAGCTCTTCATATCGTTAAAAGGTAGTGAGAAAGAATGGTCATATATCGGAATATTCTTTTCTAGTAATTGATGATCTGTTAAATTTGCTTTTCCTACAAAACTTAAATCACATAGCCCTGAGAAATAGATTTGTTTCGTCCAATTTACCCCTTCTGCATTCCAAGTATGAATAAATTCCTTTGCTATATTCATTAGCTCGTCCTCTTCCTCTGTCGCAACAGCCGGATAGAAAGGTGGAGCGAAGAAGAGAACAATCATCGGCGCTTCTTCTCTACATAACGAAGCAATTTCTTCTACCACTTTTATTGATTGCTCTCGCTCATCAAACTGAGCATTGGCTTGTATGACTCCTGCGATACGAGAGTTAATTTCCTCTTCTCCATGCTTCTCTTTTGCCATCGCTAGTAATTCCTCGTACGAATAAACGGAAACTTGATATTCAGGCTTAGAAAAAGATTCGAAACGAGCATACGCATTTATTTTTAGCTTCATGTGTTCTTCTATATTAACAGCCGCTTGGCGGGCAATTTGGATAAATTCCGTCTTCCACTGCTGCAGCGATTTTTTCATAAACAACACATTAAATAGTGTGACGGCTGTATGTGGAATTTGTACGGAGTATTCGGTTTTTAAATCTTTTTGGATCAGGTTACTTGGCGGTGGTGTTACTTCACCTGAAACTTCTTCACATATATCCACATTTAATTCTAGTAAACGATGAACTTCTGAAACCATTAAGTTAGCATTTAAGCCTGCAAGTGGCTCGCCAACGTGTGTTTCTTTCCCGTAGCAAAAAAATCCAGGAAGTAGCTTACCGATTGAACCTGTATATAGGTAGAGATTGTCATCCCCTGGATATTGTTGAAACATTGGTTCTGAATTCACACATGCTAAATAGTTTAAATTATGTTCCGCTGCTAGTTGGCTTAGAGCTGGTAGGGACTGTAGCATTCCTTTCGAGTTTACCTCTTCGTCTGGGACAGCCAACAACAGCAAATTTACGTCCCAGTTTTCGTGGATGGCTTTTTCAATCAGTCCCATTTGCAACGCTAGTCCAGCTTTCATATCCATCGTTCCACGACCAAACAACCAATCCCCAGAAAGTAAATGCTCTTTTGCTTCTTCGGGTAGACTATCCAAATGATTGTGAAGTTCACGAGTCAGTTCTACAGGTTGAAAGGCCAGGTCTTTTAAAACACCGTAGTCTTCTACTCCAACTACGTCAAAATGGCTCAGTAAAATGATTGTGTCAGACTTGGCCGATTGTTTGACGAAACCAGTAACGAAGGAACGGCCATCCTCCATTCGATGCTGTTGCAAGTGCTCAGGATTTTTCTCAAAAAAAGGAAGTTGTTGCAGTTGATAATATATGTAAGAGGCTAGGCGATTTTCTTCGTCGGAAAGTGTAACGCTACCGTGTTGTACGAGTGATACTAATAGGTCGGTTAGTTGTAGTTTAGTTTGCCAGTTCATGTGAATTCCCCCTAGTAAAGAATGTTCTGATTTTTATCATACTATTTTTTTCGCTATAAAAACACCTATTGTTTGGGTTCAGAAAAAGAGCGTGCTATACTTTATTTAGCAATACGAAACATCAGGAGGTAAGTTTATGAATTCAGCTTTATTTACACCATTTACAGTGAAAAATGTCACAATGAAAAATCGAATTGTTATGTCACCAATGTGTATGTATTCAAGTCATAAAGAAGATGGACATGTACAAGACTGGCATGTAACACATTACGTGTCGCGCGCTGTTGGTCAGGTAGGTTTAATTATGATTGAAGCGACGGCAGTATTGCCTGAAGGAAGGATTTCTTCTAAAGACCTTGGCATTTGGAATGACGATCATATTCGTGGATTAAAAGAGTTGAACCGCCAAATGAAAATGTATGGTTCTAAAACGGCGATTCAATTAGCACATGCAGGGCGAAAAGCGATGGTTGATGGAGATATTTTTGCACCTTCCGCTATTCCTTTTAATGAAAAAATGCGCACACCAGTTGAAATGAGCTTGGATGATATTAAGCATACTGTGAATGCTTTTGTGGAAGGAGCTCGCCGTGCAAAAGAGGCTCATTTTGATATTATTGAACTTCATGGAGCTCACGGATATTTGATTAACGAATTTTTATCACCGCTTACGAATCAACGCACTGATGAATACGGTGGGTCTAAAGAAAACCGTTACCGATTCTTAAAGGAAATTATTGATGGCGTGAATCAAGTGTGGGATGGCCCGTTATTCGTTCGTGTATCCGCTAATGACTACCATCCAGAAGGATTATCGCCTGAAGATTATGTAGAGTATGCGGCTTGGATGAAGGAGCAAGGAGTGGACTTAATCGACGTAAGCTCAGGTGCAGTAGTGCCTGCGGCTATTCCTGTCTTCCCTGGATATCAAGTTACTTTTTCTGAAAAAATAAAGCATGGGGCAGCCATTTCTACTGGTGCGGTAGGTTTAATTACAACAGGCATACAGGCTGAAGAAATTGTACAAAACAATCGTGCAGATTTAGTGTTTATCGGCCGTGAATTGTTACGCGACCCTTATTGGGCTAGAAGCGCTGCAAAGGAATTGAATGTAGAACTTGCTCCACCTGTTCAGTATGAGCGTGGGTGGTAGACACCATATAATCTGGAGAAATTGCACTCTACAGTTTAATCAACAAAGAAGATCGGCTTCATTAAGCGGTCTTCTTTTTTAATTTTTTTTCATTTCTACCACCGCACTTCGTAATCTTAATAACTAATATTTTTGTTTTCATCTTCTATATATTCTTGTATCAGTTCTTTTAGTTCATCTTCGTTATGGTATCACTTCATTCAATTCCATACCAATCTTGTAGATTCTTCTTGTGATTGGATACTCACCTATTTCAAAATAGAAAGTTAATAACTCTTTTTCTCATATAATATTTTTCGAATAAAAAAGTTTAAATTACTAAAAGATATGATGGGAGGTGCATAAATTGATTAAAAAAAGTGATTCATATTACTTTTTAATTATAGCTACAATAATGGGACTAGTTTTACTACCGTTTGCTATCGTAAAACGATCATTTAAAGATTGGATTATTGTTTACCTTGTAAGTTTCATTGGTAATTATTTCACAGATAAATATTTAGTTAATAAAGGATTTCTGAAATATCCAAAAAAGCTTTTTCCGAAGTATAAAATCCAACTTCCTTTTGATTTTATATTCTACCCTTTAATGTTACTTTATTATAATCAATGGACACTGAACAGCAGACCCGTTGGAATTATTGCAAAAATTTTTCCTTTTGTAATACCTATTACAATCTTCGAGACTATTGCAGCAAAAAAAACCAAGCTAATTAAGTGGAAAAAAGGATGGACTTGGTATCACTCACTAATTAGTCTTACTTTAAAACTGTTAATATGTAGAGGAATTATTCTAATTATTAGAATAATAAACAAAGGTAAAGTTTCGGTAACTTAAGAAGAGAACATGAATATCGTTCAGTCTCTTCATAAGTTGATTAACTCCTCTTAAGCACAATAAACGACTACTCTTATTATAAAATCGCCACCGTTAGTTCAAAATCATTTATTTAACTGTTTACAATCAAATATTGAATAGAAATCTATTCGCTAACAGATACTATACTTGTAATTTCTTCGGCAAGGAGAAGATATATGAATTTTACAGAATCAATAAGGAGTGTTTTTATGGGAATTTTAAGTGGAAATCCAACAAATGAACCAATGCACTATGGAGAAGTTTTTGCAACTTGGTCATTTCTTTTAACGGCTAAAGGATTAATTGCAGGCTATCAAACTCAATTAAACCACGCTGGTGATGAAGACTTAAAAAAATTACTGGAAGAAGCGATTCAAGGTGGTCAACAAGAAATCAAGCAAATAGAAGAATTATTAAAAGAAAATGGGATTGGATTACCACCAACACCACCAGAACGCCCTAAGGCTAGCTTAGATGACATTCCAACAGGAGCTCGTTTTCAAGACCCAGAGATAGCAGCATCTTTAGCTAAAGATATTGCAGCAGGGTTAGTAGCTTGTAGCCAAATTATTGGGCAATCCATTAGAGAAGACATTGCGATGATGTTTGGACAATTCCATATCCAAAAAGCAACACTTGGAGCAAAAGTTCTTCGACTAAACAAAGAAAAAGGCTGGTTAATTCCGCCACCATTACACCATAGTAATGTGGAAGGTAGCTAAGGTTGAAGGAACAGAATTACCATATTCTGTTCCTTTATTTTTACCAAGGTCACCTCAAGGGCTACGGCTTAAACGGGAGAGTTAATCCATCCTATTTGCCAGTCCAAGCCAAAGGATGAGTTATTTTTTTCTGTCTTAAATACGAAATGATGAAATGTAACACTTACCTTTTAATATTTCCATCGATAATGCCCAGCGATTGGAGTTTTAATCGACGAGAGCTTTACTTCGGCCGCAAAAGGTTTTGTGTTATGGATAAAATAAGGTGTCCCGTCCTTTGCTCGTTTCTCAGACACAATCCCTACATGATGAAACCCATCCAAAAACACGACTATATCTCCTGGCTGCCATTGTTGTAAATTTTCTATATCATAAGGAATTAGTTCAGTTGTTAAACTCTCTGCAAACCGCTCGAAGTAAACAAATTGATTAGGCACTCGCCTAAAATCTATGTTTGGATCTGGTTTCCCATCTATACGCCAATACTGCTTTGTATTCTCTGCAATATCTTCATCCATTAAATCTTTTAACGTAATATTAGCCCCAAGAAATCCACGCCATACTACATCTGTACAAACTCCTTCACTATCAGGAGGGTATCCGCCCGCATAATACGCACTTTGATAGCGCGTTTTTTGCTTCACTTCTTTTCTTGCTTCATAAACAATATCCAGTGCGTCTGGCACACCGTTATTGTTTTTATCAGTTTGAGAGAAAGTTTGCGGTACATCTATTCTCTTTGCAAACGGATTATCCACTTTTATGCCAATATGTTCGAGTATTAGGCCATCTCTATAAAGGAACAAAAAAATTAGAAAAACAAAAGGCACGATAATAAAGATTAATTTTTTCTTCATCCATTCATCCCCTTATTTCAAAATCTTTGACATGTAATATTCGTCTACAAATTCACCATCTACAAATAATGAATGTTTCTTCGTCCCTTCAATTTCAAAGCCATTCTTTTTATATAAGTTGATAGCCACTTCGTTATGTTTCATTACTGTTAGCTCTAACCTCTTCAATCTTTGGCGATTTGCCCACTCGTTTAAAGATTCAAACAGTCTACTTCCTACCCCAATACCTCGAGCTTCACTTGATACCCCAACAACGAGATAAGCGACATGTTTTACTCGTTTACTTTGCCCACCAAATGCAAATAAGTAGCCTACAAGTTTATTATCTAATTCCGCAAGAAAGATGTTTGAGTTATCTTCCTTTGCGACCATCTCTATTCTATTTTTCATTCCATTTACATTTTTCGGTCGTTCAAACGGTTCGAATAACATTAATCCAGATTGTTCTACTTCATATATTAACTCTACTATTTGTTGTGCATCTTCTTTTTTTGCCTCTATAATAATCATGTTGACGTCCCTTCCTTTACTTCTAGACTCTAAATAACAATATTCTCCATTTCTACTTTTTATCCTTCTTAATAGTGCCCAATTGTGGAATCTTGAGAAAAAATACTTTGAATTCGAGATAAATTTTGTTATAATAAAATTATCTCGAATTCAAAGTTTCTGCAAAGTCAAATTGGTTATTATATAAATAAGGAGGCATCATGTATGGAACTATTAGGCTTACACCATGTTTCATTATTAACAACAAACGCAGAGAAAAACTTTCAATTTTTCACTGGAGTTTTAGGAATGCGTTTAGTAAAAAAAACAGTCAATCAAGATAACACTTCCTCCTATCACCTTTTTTATGGAGATGCAAAAGCAAACCCGGGTACAGAAATTACATTCTTTGACATCCCTGGGCTTGGACGCACTTACGAAGGAGTATCTAGTATTTCATCTACTTCATTGCGAGTAAAAAACACAGAATCCCTACATTTTTGGAAAGATCGTTTTGATAAGCTTGGTATTAAACACGACAAAATCGTAAAAAGAGCAAATAGAGACACACTCGCTTTTGAAGATTACGAAGGAACGAAATTAATATTGGTTGTGGATAACGGTGAAGAAGGTGTGGCAGCTGGTATACCGTGGGAGCGAGAGGATATCCCTGAAGAACATGGAATAGTTGGCCTTGGACCAGTCACCTTAACCGTTGGGGATGCTACACGAACTGTAAAAGTGTTAACGGAACTAATGGGGTTTAGAAAAGTAGGAACTTACCCATCACTTGCTGGTGTATTTCCAGATGTAGAAGTATATGCAACTGGTGAAGGTGGGTCTGGAGCGGAAGTACATGTAGCTGTTCGTCCGGACCTTCCTCGTGAGCGCCAAGGACGCGGGGCTGTCCATCACGTTGCTTTCCGCATACCGAACGAGGAAGAATATAACGCATGGGCTGAAAAACTAAGCAAACAACGTATTCCTTTCTCCGGAAAAGTTGACCGTTACTACTTTAAAGCACTCTACTTTAGAGAGCCAAACGGCATTCTTTTTGAACTCTCCACTGACCTACCAGGCTTTGATGCAGACGAGCCAATGGAAAGCTTAGGAGAAAAGCTAGCACTTCCACCATTTTTAGAACCAAAGAGAAAAGAAATTGAAGCTAGCTTAAGACCTTTAGAAATATAAGTATAAAAGGTTGGATGCATTTAGCCATCCAACCTTTTGCTATAGCGTCTAAAACGATGTGAATTTATCAAACGGGTAAAACCTGAAAACAACCTTTCCGACAACGTGATCTGTAGGAACTGCTCCAATATGGCGACTATCTCTACTATCGTTTCGATTGTCTCCCATTACAAAAACATGATTTTCTGGTATCTTTACCGATTCAAATGGAAAGAACATTTCTTCATTTAAGTATTCTTCTTCCAACTCTTCGCCATTTCTAAACACTTTTCCCTCAAAAAAAGAAATGGTGTCCCCTTCTTTACCAATTACCCTTTTCACCCAGTATTGGTCTTCTCTTTCATTTTGAAATGTTCGGAGAAAAGGATTGTCTCCGATGGCATCTTTTAAACCTCTATCTTTTGTTAAATCACTATCAATAACAACAACATCCCCATAATTCGGTTCTTTTCCTAAAAGATATGGACTTTTAAAAATTAATAGTCTATCGCCAATTTTTTCTTTATCGTACTTATCTAAACCCTCTATCGTTGGTAGCATGGAACTTCCACTGACGGTAAAAGGTTGGGCTACAAATGCCGTTAAAACAAAAGATAAGAGTATAGCAATAACAATCGCCTTCCCCCACTCTTTTATTTCTTTAAATATTTTTTTGAACATAAAGACGCTCCTATCATAGATGAATTCTTTTAATAAAATTCTATGCGATCGAATAATTTCCTGTATTTATGAGGAAAAAATATAGATATGTTTCTAATGAAAATCTAATAATCCGGTGAAAACGTTGTTGGAGTAGGATATCTGACCATTTTATGGGTCCTTTTTATTTGCTTTCTAAATAAAAGCATGTTTCAATGTATAGAGTGTTACAGAAAAAGAAATGAGGGAAACAAATGAAAAACAAATTTACTATCTTAATTCTTACACTAATGATGAGCATGTTCGTTGCAGCATGTAGTGGAGACAATAATAACGCACAAGAAGATACAAATGCTCCAGATCAAACAGAAGAGCAAGGATATGCCATTGAAGATGAAATTGAAGCTGACCAAGTGGTAGTAAAAGTGAATGGCAAAGAAGTTAAAGGTAGTGACTTTATCATTATGTATAAAGACACAGAAATGATGATGGCACAGTGGGGACAACCTGTTGAACCAGACCTAATTAAAGAACAAACATTAACAATGTTAATTGAGCAAGAAGTATTGTTAGCTGCTGCACAAGCGAAGGGCTACACAGCAAGTGAAGAAGAAGTAGATGGTTATTTAGAAGAAGTAAGAGCAAACTTTGAAACGGAAGAAGAATTTGAAGAAGCTTTAGCTTCTACACCATATACTTTAGAAACGTATAAAGAGCGTATTGCAAACAGCCTTGCGATTCAAGAGTTTTTAGAAAATGAAATTGGCATGGCTGAAGTAACGGACGAAGAAATTCAAAGCTATTATGACGATGCTGTTGCGGAAGCGGAAGGTAACCCTGAAATTGAGTTACCATCGTTCGAAGAAGCAGAACCACAAATTCGTCAATATTTAGCTAATCAAAAGAACCAAGAGAAACAAGCAGCATTAATTCAAGAACTTGTTGATAATGCTGATGTAGAAACGCTTATTTAACGAATAAAAGTGCGAGCATATTAAAATGTGCTCGCACTTTTTTATTTTATTTCTATAGATAGAAAATCTTCTGCGATGGTGGTGTTAGGGAAAATCTCTCTTGCTTCTGATAATAGTTGTTCCATGTGTTCGGCTTGATATCTTGAGCTAATATGATTTAAAATCAGCAGTCCGACATTTGCTACTTGTGCAACTTCAGCAGCTTGCTTTGTAGTTGAATGAAAATATTGAGAGGCTAGTAATTCATCCGCGCCAGCAAACGTAGCCTCATGAATTAATACGTCTGCATTTTCAGAAAGCGTTATACTATTAGAGTGAAATCTAGTATCTCCTAGAATGGTAATGACTCTTCCCTTTTTCGGTGCACCTAAAAAGTCCGCTCCATTTATCATTCGGCCATCTTCTAATTGTATAGTAAGCCCAGCTTTTATCTGTTTTAACAAAGGACCTACAGGAATACAAGCCTCTTTTACCTTATCCATTAACAATGGACCTGGCATCTCTTTTTCTTCTATACGAAATCCGAAAGACGGAAGACCATGTTCTAACGGAGCAACTCGAACTACATACTCCTCGTCATCAAGCAGCATTCCTTCTTCCTCAAATTCATGAAAACTAATTTCGTATTTTAAATGCGTACCACTAACGCGCAGTGAAGTTTCAACAAACTCTTTAACTCCAAGTGGCCCATAAAGAGCTAAAGGTGTTTCTCCACCTTGAAACGACCTACTCCCGAGTAAACCAGGCAAGCCAAAAATATGATCGCCATGTAAATGAGTGATAAATATTTTTTCGATTCTTCGAGGTTTTAATGATGTATGTAAAATTTGATGTTGAGTGGCTTCACCACAATCAAACAGCCATATGGCACCGTCTTTATTTTCTAAATGTAAGGCAAGCGATGATACATTTCGATGTTTTGCTGGCACACCTGATCCTGTACCTAAAAAAGTAATTTTCAATCGTTTATCCTCCTATTGCTCCGTGAATCCCTTTCTTTAATAGTAATGAAGTTTTACCTATTTAGCAATGCGAACTGCTTTGTGTATTCCAATAAATATTGTAAGATAACAGTAACAAGTTTTTGGAGGGGATGGAATGAAAGATACAAAAGTAATTGTTTTTGACTTGGATGGTACATTATATGAAGATACACACCATTTTTCCTATTATGCAGAAAGACTAAAATCAAAATTACCTACTGAGGCTCAACTTCTATTTCAACAAGATTATGAAGATGTTTTAGCAGGAAAACATGCATTGAAGATGGGCAGAGTTTATGATGTACATAAAGACCGTATTTTAGTTCATGATGAAGGACATGTGTTAGAAGGTTATACGTGGGACGGAGAACGTATAGAGCAAGAAATAATTGTACAAGACTACCAAGAACCACTTGCCTTTGATTTCACAACAAAGTTAAGCATAGGTGATTTATGGTGGATACCTGTTTCCATTGCAGCTCATTACGGCATAACTCGTGAAGTGAGTTATGCGTGTTTCATGCAAACACGTGAACATATGATGACACCTGAGTTTGTGTTAGTTGCAAATACAGCATTTCACCACACGTTAAAATCTTTGACAAAAAATTATAAAGTTGTCTTAATGACCAATAGTCCGCAATCTGATAGTGATGTCATCATTGAGAAACTAGGTTTCACCTCTTATTTTGAACATAAAGTGTATGAAGCAAGCAAACCAATCCATACGAAGAAAAACCTAACCGAGATCGCAAATACATTTAATGTAACCCCTGAAGAAATGCTAAGTATTGGTGATAACTACATAAACGAGATTTTACCTGCCAAACAACTTGGTTGTAAAACAATTTATATTGACGCCCACCAATTAGGCGAAGCGAAAGCTGCCGATAAAACAGTTAAAAACTTAGATGAGTTAGCAAAAGTATTGAACGATCTTTTATTATAAATTATGTAGAAAGCAGAGCCGTTACAGCTCTGCTTTTTCTTATTTTCAATTGGTTCTTTGTCTTCTCATCCATTGTGTTGCAGCCCATTTATCTCCTTTAATGATGGGAGCCCCACCATGCAATGTTAATTCATTTAGCGTTTGATCATCATAGAAGTATTCAAAGTATACTGCCATCCCCTTCTTGGGCGAAACGGAAAAATTCAATTTAGGGAAATACGTTTCTCCCCCTTCTTCCACATCATTTAAATACATAACTATTGTACTGATTCGAGGGTTTTTAACTGGTTTGCTTGCAGAAGTAAAAAAATCAAAATGAGCCTTATATTCTTGTCCCATTTGATAATTTAAAATTTGTAAACCTTCTCCATGTTCATATGGGACATTCATAATTCGAGAAACCCTTTTCTCTATACGGGTAATTAAGTCGTTTTCTCCCTCTTGAAAAAACATACTACTGCTCGTACGGAGCTCCGCCTCTAATGAATCACGAAGTTTTGAACGTTGCATTCTATCTTTGGACAAACTAATAAGTTGGTCACATTCTTCCTCACTTAATACATTTCCTAATACTACTATTAAAGGTTCTTCCATTTTAGCAATAATATGTATATCTCTATCTTCCGTTTGTATCTTATAGCCTTTGTGGTTAAAAATAGTTTGTTCTTTCAAATTTATCAGCCTCTTTAACGTTTTTTTATCTGGATTGTACTTAATATTTCTAAGAAGTAATTACTACACTTTATTTTACTTGGTAGATACTAAAAATTCTATTAAAAATTTATTAAAAAATACTTGCAATAAGAACAAATGTTCCTTATAATAAAAATAGAACAAACGTTCTAAAATACTTTGAGGTGATAAATTATGAATACACTACTTAAAAAGTCTACATACGTACTATTGAAAATAACGGCAACAATAGGATTTGGAATCTTATTTTATTTTATTTTGACAAACAATATGGAACGCTCTTCTATTTTAGCTTTTAGTGTTTTAACTACCCTTTGTCTTTTATTTATTCCTGGATTAAAACAAAGCTTTACTACAGAGGAAGAAGAATATGGAAACAACTATTAATACAAAACATAACCAAAAACTAGAAGCTTTAATCATTGCTAAAAGATTAGTCGACCAAGGTGTTACTAACGACCTGGATACACTTTCTTCTGTAACAAGCTTATGCAAAGAAGAAATAGCTCACTATCTATTTAAAAACAAAAAAGCTAACCCTGAATAATTGGATTAGCTCATTTATTTCAAAAAATCTTTTTGAAAACTTGTTGTAATTTTTGCTTTACTTGGGGCATTTTTCACAACAACGCCTTTTTGTATGACATTTTGCCCAAATTTCTCCTTTAACTTATCAATTGTTTTTAACAATGGCTCATCTTTTGCATCTTCTTGGAACGAGAAAATATCTAATTGCTTCGTTGAGGATTGTTTATCTGTTAAGTCTTGTGCGGTAACTCCTAACAGTCGAATAGGCTCACCGTTCCAGTGTTTTTTCAGCAAAAACAATGCAGCTTGAAGTATGGCATCTTCTTTACTAACCGGATTTTCTAACAATCTACTTCGGTTTACTGTTTTACGATTGCCATAACGAATCGTTAACTGAATATTATTACTTACTACATTTTTTCTTTTCATTTTTTCTGCCACGGAGTTAGAGAGACTTTGAAGGACAGAATGTAACTCTCGCTCATTATCACTATCTTCTTTTAACGTAGTAGAGTTACCAATACTTTTAAAATCATCTACTGAATCTGGATCAACAGGTCGGTTATCCGCCCCATTTGCTTTATTAATAAGTCTCTCACCGTTTATTCCTAATAGTTGCTTCACTTGATACAAGTCTGCATTTGCTAAATCTTTAATTGTTTTTATTCCGATTCCCATTAGTTTTTCCGCTGTTTTATTTCCTACACCGTGCATTTCACCAACTGGCAATGGCCAGAGGATAGTAGGAATTTCTCTTTTTCGTAAAATTGTAATTCCTAACGGTTTTTTCATATTGGACGCCATTTTTGCTAAAAATTTATTCGGTGCAATACCTATACTACATGGTAGCATTAACTCTTCTACTAGACGCTTTTGTATTTCCTCTGCCAGCTTAATCGCTTGCTTAGAATATTCGGTATCTGTAATATCTATATATCCTTCATCTATAGAAACTGGTTCAACCATATCCGAATAGTTTCGAAGTAAATCAAACATTGCCATGGAGCTGGCACGATACCGTTCAAAGTTTGGCTTACGTAAAATAAGACCTGGACATTTTTTCTTTGCTTCCCATATCGGCATTGTCGTTTTCACACCGAATGCACGAGCTTCATAACTACATGTAATAATTATCCCTTTTCTCTCTTCTATGTTTCCAGCAACAGCAACGGGCTTACCTCGTAAGGAAGGATCATGAGCCATTTCAACCGATGCATAAAAACTATTCATATCCACATGGAAAATAATTCTTGCTTTACTAGTTTCTCTGGCCATGCCACTTCCTCCATTCGAAAATAATTATTTATATTATACAATAAAAAAAATGCACCTTGTCCATGATACATAAACAAGGTGTACTTTTTAAATATGATTAAACTTCTTGCTCTACAAGTGCATCTTTTATTTGCGACACATTTGTAAAAGTAGATACCATTTCCGTAGGCTCAACGATCGAGATTAATTTATTTGGTAATTGAGCGATGCCTTTCAAATATGGTGTCGCTGTTAAAATAGATAATAGTTTCATATTTTCTGCAGGCACATCTATAATTTCTTTAGCATCTTCCACTAAAAATGAAGCAGCAAACGCTTCTGTTTCAACAACTATCAATCTAGCTTTCTCATTTTTTTCAGTCACTGTCTGAAATAACATATGCTTCATATCGAAGACAGGAATTAACTCATTTCGTACTTTTGTAATACCTAACACATAATTCGGCAAGTGTGGCACAGGGTGTATGGGTAACACTTTTTCAATGGAAATGACAAACTTTACATCAATCCCATATGTTTCACCATTCGTCTCAAAGGTTACTAATTTTAATGCTTCCATCTAATGAACCCCCTAAAATCAACAATCTGTATTTAAAAGAAGCTTGGCTTTTCAGTTACCAAGCTTCTTAAGTAAACTATATTATTTTGCTACTTCTTTCATAATAGAAACAACTAGTTCTGTTGTTTTCACTAACTCTTCAATTGGCATTCTTTCATTAGTAGTGTGAATTTCTTCATATCCCACTGCTAAGTTAACAGTTGGTACACCAAATCCTGCGATAACATTAGCATCACTACCACCACCACTTTTTTGTAGTGCTGGTGTACGACCGATTGCAGATACCGCACGTTTAGCAACTTCTACAACATGGTCACCCTCACCATACTTAAAACCAGGGTACATGATTTCTACGTCAACTTCTGCTCTACCGCCATTTTCAGATGCAGCTGTTTCAAAAGCTGTTTTCATTTTTTCGACTTGTGCTTCCATCTTTTCAGGCAGTAATGAGCGAGCTTCTGCTAAAATATCTACACGATCACAAACGATATTTGTTGGTCCGCCACCTTCGAATCGACCGATATTAGCAGTAGTTTCTTCATCAATTCTTCCAAGAGGCATTTTCGAAATAGCTTTTGCAGCTAAAGTTATTGCAGAAACACCTTTTTCTGGAGCAACACCTGCATGAGCTGTTTTACCATAAATAGTCGCTTTTACTTTTGCTTGTGTTGGAGCAGCAACGATAATGTTACCTACTTTTCCATCACTATCTAACGCGAAACCGTAAGATGCTTTTACTAAACTTGGGTCTAATACTTTCGCTCCTACAAGACCGGATTCTTCTCCAACTGTGATAATGAATTGAATCGTTCCATGCTCTATATTATTTTCTTTTAATACTCTAATTGCTTCAAACATTGCTGCAATACCAGCTTTGTCATCTGCACCTAAAATAGTCGTTCCATCCGTTATTACATACCCGTTTTCAATGGAAGGTTTGATACCTTTTCCAGGTATAACTGTGTCCATATGAGCAGTAAAGTAGATAGTGTCTACTCCTTCTTTTGTTCCTGGTAATGTACAAACTAAGTTTCCTGCACCATGACCAGTTTGCTCCATTGTGTCATCTTCAAAAACTTCTACACCTAGTGTAGAGAATTTATCTTTTAACACTTTACAAATTTCTGCTTCGAATCTTGTTTCGGAATCTACTTGAACTAGCTCTAAAAATTCTTCTACTAAGCGTTCTTGATTAATCATTATGTATTTCCTCCTAATTACTTATAACTATATGTCACATTATATCTTATTTTCACGATTGTAGGAAATATTGACTGTTTAAAATGAACTTTCTGAACAACTTAGTCGTGAAAATAAAAACGTGCCGGTTGTATGAGCGCTTTCCGCAGGGGAGGCGGTCATACAACCGGCAGTTGAATATATATAAATATAATTTCATTTTCCTTATATTATTAAAGATGAATACTTCAATAACAGAACTTATAAAGGGATGTTTCCGTGTTTCTTGTAAGGCCGGGTTTCTTTTTTGTTACGAAGCATTTCTAATGATTGAATTAATTTAATACGAGTTTCTCTTGGATCAATAACGTCATCAACCATACCTTGACTAGCGGCAACATATGGATTTGCAAATTTTTCACGGTACTCTTCTATCTTTTGTGCTCTTGTTTCTTCCGGGTTTTCACTCTCGTTAATTTCTCTAGCAAAAATAATATTTGCTGCACCTTGAGGACCCATTACCGCAATCTCAGCGTTTGGCCATGCGTACACTAAATCAGCACCAATTGATTTACTGTTTAATGCCACGTATGCTCCACCATAAGCCTTGCGTAAAATGACTGTTAATTTAGGCACCGTTGCTTCTGAATATGCATACAAAATTTTCGCCCCGTGACGAATAATTCCACCGTGCTCTTGTTTTACACCTGGGAAAAAGCCAGTCACATCTTCAAAAGTAATAATTGGAATGTTGAATGAATCGCAGAAACGGATAAAACGTGCCGCTTTATCTGATGAATCAATATCAAGGCCACCAGCCATCACTTTCGGCTGGTTACACACAAGTCCTACCACTTCACCTTTAATTCTGGCTAATCCTATCACGATATTTTTCGCAAAGTCTTTTTGAACTTCCATAAATGAACCTTCATCCACCACTTGATTAATGACTATTCGAACGTCATACGGTCTTATTGCATCGAAAGGAATTGCATCGGCAAGATCTGCTCGATAGTCGTCTCCTTCTTCACAAGAAATGCGATCAGGCTTTTGCTCATTATTTTGTGGCAAGTAGCTTAGCAACTTACGAACTTGTGCTAATACTTCTTCTTCTGTTTTTCCGGAAAAATGTGCATTACCACTAATGGAGTTATGAACTTTTGCGCCACCTAGATCATCCGAGCTTATTTTTTCGCCTGTAACAGTCTCAATAACTTTTGGTCCAGTAATAAACATTTGACTTGTTTCTTCCACCATGAACACAAAGTCTGTTATGGCTGGAGAGTAAACAGCACCACCCGCACATGGGCCCATAATGACAGAAATTTGTGGTACTACACCGGAATAAATAGAGTTTCGATAAAAAATATGGCCGTAACCATCTAAAGAGAGAACTCCTTCTTGAATTCTTGCTCCTCCAGAGTCATTCAGACCAACGATTGGAGTGCCATTTTTAGCAGCTAGATCCATCACATTGGCAATTTTTTTCGCATGCATTTCTCCGAGTGCTCCCCCGAACACGGTGAAATCTTGCGAAAACAAGTAAATTGGTTTTCCATTAACTTTTCCAAAGCCAGTTACTACTCCATCTCCAGGACCTTTTTTGTTATGTAGGCCGAAGTCATGACAGCGGTGCTCAATAAATGGGTTTAATTCTACGAATGTCCCTTCATCAACTAACAATTCGATACGTTCTCTTGCTGTCAATTTTCCTTTTTCGTGCTGCTTTTCGATTCGGTCATCGCCTCCACCTAACTCTACTTCACGACGGCGATCGTACAATTCATTAATTTTTTCATATATATCAATTGTCATTGTTACTACCCCTCTTTTCACATAGTTCGTATAACACACCAGATGCGGCTTTTGGATGTAAAAAGGCTATGTTAGCTCCACCTGCACCTATTCTTGATGACGTATCTATCATTGGAATACCATTGTCTACAAATTCTTGTATTCTTCCTTCGATATCATCTACAGCTAGTGCAATATGATGAATGCCTTCGCCTCGCTTTTCAATGAACTTTGCAACTGGGCTATTCAATGAAGTTGGCTCTAGCAATTCTATTTTACAGTTGCCTGCCTTGATAAAAGCTACCCTAACTCGTTGCGCTGGAACAATTTCTACTGCTTCAAAGGATAACTTCAACACCTCTGTGTAAAAAGGCAAGGCATCTTCAATGGATTTTACTGCAATTCCTATATGATCTACTTTGTTAATCATCCCTAGTTCCCCCTTTGTTGACTTAGCTTACAACTATTTCGACATTGTTCGTGCATAATCCTTCCTCTAAATCTAGTAAAGTCCACTTGAGAAGTTTTTTCATTCAAGGTACAATAGAGACAGAATATTGAACGAGGAGTGATGATAGATGCATAACCGAAAATTCCAGAAGATTGTAGTTTATTTAATGATTGGTGTTATGATAATCACAACGTTATTTGCAGGCGCAGCAGCGTTTTTCTAAAATATAAAGAGAAGAGTCCAGCAATCTTTTGCTGGACTTTTTTATTTTATAATGCCTTTCTCTCTACTTAACTGTTCAAAAGATTTATCGCTTTTGAGGATCCAAATTTTTGTTCCGATTGGAACTTTCCCGTACAAATTCTCCACGTTCTCATTGTTTAACCGTATGCATCCTTGTGTAACGTAGTTTCCTATGGAATCTGGACTGTTTGTTCCGTGCACACCATATGTTCGTCCGTCTGTTTCTTCGGCATCAAAGCCAATCCACCTAGTTCCTAAAGGGTTTTTCGGATCGCCACCTTTAATGTCAGTTCTTCGATAATAAGGGTCTTTCGCTTTTACGATAATGTTAAATTCCCCTTCTGGTGTTAATTCTTCTGATTTTCCTGTTGCAACGAAATGAATCTCTTTTATTTCTTCCTCATAAATAAATGCAAGCTCGTTTGTTTGTTTATTCACGATTATATATGGATCACCAGGTAACGGATTGGGTCCTAGTGGCCATAATGGAGATGTTACGAGTGCAACGATGATAGCATAAATAATGACCAAGAATATCACCTCTACAATCGGCTTTATCAATCAGCCTTTTGACTCTTAGTGTAATTCATTGGCCCGAATTCATGCATTATATTGTTTTAAGCCACCTTTGAAATCACATTTAATAATCAAATATTGTTCTAATTCTTTTACTAAATGACGAAGTGAGGCGCGTGCTTCAAACTCAATTCTCGTTTCTGGTAGTGGCATTCCTTGAAAAATTTCCGTCATTTCTCTCAAGTTATTTAGATGTACAATTGCTGTGTTACCTGGATGGACTGATTCTGCTAACTGTTCTAAAAACTCAGCAACAATTGCTGCTTGCTCCACATTCATTTCAATGGAAGCAACGATTGGTACCATTCTTTCCATCACATCTAATTGTCTTTCTCTCATTTTAAAATAGTGGTAGAAACTATTTTCATTTCGGCGTAAATGATTTTCAACGTCTCTAAAAGCTAAGCTTTTTGCTTTATGCAAAATGGATGCAGTCTCCGTCAATTCTTTTCCATCCCAGGCAGTATCTCCTTGACGTAAAAACTGGGCAAGTTGTAACAAGATTTGTTGGAAGTTGCTCTCAATTTCGAGTTGGTATGTTTTTAATTCTTTTTCAACGCTCGGCATGTAAATATTCATGATAAGCGCAATACCAATACCAATCGTAATAATACCTAATTCGTTTAGCACTAAACTAAACGTATAATCTTTAACTGAATATACATGCAAAAGAATAACGGAACTAGTTGCAATTCCTTCTGTTATTTTCAACATAACGGTTACTGGAATAAAGAATAGTAATAAAAGTCCAATTGCGACTGGATGGTAACCAATTGTTTCAAAAAACAGGAAAGCAAAAACTAAGCTTAGTATACAAGCTGCAAACCTTGAGCTTGCACTATGCAATGACTTTTTCTTTGTGTTTTGGATACATAAAATGGCGATAATTCCCGCTGATACATAAAACTCTAAGCCGAAAAACTGGGCGATGAATATGGCTAGTGTGGTACCTAGTGCAGTCTTAGCAGTCCTGTAGCCAATTTTAAACTTTTTCATAAAAATGTCCTCTCCTACTTTTCTGATAACATTATATAGGAAAACGGAAAAATCAACTAACTTTTACTTATAAGAATGTGCTTTTTATAATGTATGACTACTATTCGAAATACTATTATGAAATTTTTACATAGAGAAAGCACTGACCCATTTGCCAGTGCCTATCCTCTTATTCGTTTAACATTTCTTCAAACTCATCTAGAAGCTGTTCAAATCTCTTCATCGTTTGGACAATTGGCTTCTTGTTACTCATGTCAACGCCAGCGTCTTTCAATATGTCTACTGGTGGCTTGCTTCCCCCAGCTGCTAAAAGATTATCAGAAATTCTTGTTCTAGCATCTTCGCCTTCTTCTTTTAACTGCTCAGCCAGGGCAGCAGAAGCTGCAAAGCTTGTAGCGTATTGATAGGTGTAAAAACTTGAATGGAAAAAGTGTGGCACACGCGCCCATTCCATTGCCACTCTTTCATCCATTTTCACATCTTTTCCGAAATACTTTTCCACTAGTGAAAAATAAATATCTTTAATCGCTTCTGCATGAAGGGATTCTCCATTTTGTAATGTTTCGTGTATTTCTTTTTCAAACTCTGCAAATTGGGTTTGGCGGAACAATGTCACACGGAAATCTTCTAAATAACGGTACATCGCTTGGAGCTTTTCTTCTTTTGACTTTGCTTCGTTAATCCACTTTTGATGTAATAGATGTTCGTTTAAAGTAGAAGCAACTTCCGCTGTAAAAGTAACGTATCTAGCATTATGATATGGCTGACTTTTATTGGATTGATAAGAATGTAAGGCATGTCCTAGCTCATGTGCTAATGTCATAACATCTTGATGTGATCCTTGATAATTAATTAGAATACTTGGGTCTCCATCATAAAAGGAAAGCTGATATCCACCAGTTGCCTTACCCTTTGTTGTAAATACATCAATCCAATTGTTATCAAACGCATATTCAATTTTTTTCGTATATTCTTCTCCTAAAGGATCTAATCCATCTTTTACGAGTTTTCTGGCTTCCTCAATTGGTACTTCAGCTTCTCTAACTGTCGTTTTTGGTGGTGCACCTAAATCATAAACATACATTTCATCTAGTCCCGTATATTTCTGTTTTAACAATAAATATCGATGAAATAATGGTAAATAATCGTTTACTGTATTAATTAGTTCTGTATATACTTTTGGATCAATGTCTTTAGAAACCAAACTCGCTTCTAATGCACTATCGTATTTTTTTGTTGTAGCAAAAAAGTTATTAGCCTTTACAATGTTCGCCAAAATCGTAGCAAAACTATCTTGATACTTTCCTAACGTATCATAATAAGATGTAAATGCCGCCAGCCTTAATTCACGATCATCACTAGACATATACACGTTATACATCTGTGGAGTTAAGTAGTACTCCTCTTCTTTTACTTTAAAAGATGGTAACTGCAAATCTTTTGACATCATAGTAAAAATCTCACTCGGAGCATGTAAAAAAGGCATTGTTTGAATTAAAATATCTTCTACTTCTTTCGGAAGTGAATGATCTTTTTCTTCGTACACTTCTTTTAAATAGTATGTGTATGGTTGAAGTAGGTTTGACGAGATTAACTTCTTCCACTCTTTCTTAGGAATTGCTTGTATTTCATTAGAAAACCAGTTTGTTCTTTCTACTACATAAACAGAAACCGCATCTAATTCATTCGATCTTTGTTGCGCTGTTGGGTCACTCATATTTACGTCAAAAGATAGCCGTGCATAAACATATACTTTTTCAAATAGACGATATAGCTGAAAATATTCTTGAAGAAGTGACTCTAAATGGTCATCTAAATTTATTGCTTTTTCTTTCTTAGAAAAAGTGTCCGCTAGCTTTTTTAGCTTTTTTACATCTTTTTGAAATGATGCCTCGTCTTTATAAAGTTTTGTTAAGTTCCATTTATATTGAACTGGTATTTCATCACGTGTTGAGTACTGTTCTAACGCGTATGTTGAACTTATATTCATATAAAATAGAAGTGTAGAAATGGAAAGGATAACGATTAGTTTTAGGCTTGTTTTTTTCATGTATTACATCTCCCCCTTAAGAAAAAGTAGTAATACATAGTTTTCGTTTTCCATGTTTTTCTATACTAGGAATATTAAATTTTACAACTATTTTCAAAACCGCTGTTGATTTCCGTGCAAGGCTTCGCTTTCCGCGGGCTTGTCTAGTTTCAGCGGCTAGCTCCTCGAGTCATAAGACATTGTCGCCTTGAGGGTAAAAAGCGCCCTCAATTCGCCCCTGCCTTATGCTTGTAGGAGCTGAACGAGCCGCTTCAAACATTTCGTTGCGCCGGGAGCCTCCTCGTCGCAACGCTCCTGCGGGGTCTCCCGCTCCCCGCTTCTCCCGCAGGAGTCTACTGCTTGTGTGGAAATCCACCGCTAGGTTACAACTAAAAACTAAAATATATATTTTAGACCTTGAAAATAAAAAACGCATGATACAAGTATGTATCACACGTTTGTTCTTTTATAGCATTTTTTCTAGGAATACTTTTGCTCTTTCTGATTTTGGTGATGTGAAGAATTCTGCTGGTGGGGCGTCTTCTACGAGCATGCCGTTGTCTAAGAATAATACTCTGTCTGCTACTTCACGTGCGAAGCCCATTTCGTGTGTTACGATTGCCATAGTCATACCAGTTTGAACTAAACTTTTCATCACTTCTAGCACTTCTTTTACCATTTCTGGGTCAAGAGCGGAAGTTGGTTCATCAAATAACATTACTTCTGGATCCATCGCTAAAGCTCTCGCGATTGCCACACGTTGTTTTTGTCCACCAGATAAGCGGTTTGGGTATTCTAATACTTTTTCAGCTAAGCCAACTTGATTTAATAATTTTTTTGCTTTTTCATCTGCTTCCGCTTTTGATAGACCTTTTACGAAAGTTGGAGCGTACGTTAAGTTTTCCAACACCGTTTTATGTGGAAAAAGGTGAAAATGCTGAAACACCATCCCAACTTTTTGGCGGATTTTCATAATGTTTGCTTTTGACGAAGTCATTTCTTCACCTAACACATTAATGCTACCTGATGTTGGTGTTTCTAGTAAGTTGATACAACGCAAGAAAGTGGATTTACCAGAGCCAGACGGACCAATAATCGCCACAACTTCCCCTTTTTTAATTTCAGTTGAAATACCTTTTAATACTTCTAATTTACCAAACGATTTATTTAAGTTTTCTACCTTAATCACTTTTACGTAATCTCCTCTCTAACCACTTACCGAAGAGTGTTAAAATCATCACTAATACATAGTAGATTGCACCCGCAAATAGTAATGCTTCTACATTTAAGAATGTGTTTGCCCCTACTACCATCGCACGTCTCATAATATCAGCTAGTCCAATGATCGTTACGACCGCAGACTCTTTTGTTAATGTAATGTATTCATTCACTAATGCAGGCAAAATGTTTTTTAATGCTTGCGGTAAAATGATATCTTTCATCATTTGACGATACGGTACACCAAGTGCCATTGCCGCTTCTTTTTGACCTTTATCGACAGCATTTATCCCTGCTCTAATGACTTCGGATATGTATGCACCAGAGTTAAAACCAAATGCCAAAACGGCTGCAACTACGGGAGTTAATACGATATCAAACATTTGTGGGAATCCGTAATATATAATTGTTAATTGTAAAACAAGAGGCGTACCACGGAAAATGGATGTATATGCATCTGCTATCCAAGATAACACTTTTACTCGTCCAATTTTACAAAGAGCAAGAAGGGTTCCGATAATAAATCCAAGTATTCCAGCCATGGTCACTACTTGAAGTGTAATACCAAGCCCTTTTAATATATATGGTATTGAATCTACAATTCCAGCAAAATTCAAGTGAATCGTTCCTTTCCTATTCAGCTATTTCTTACTTAAACAAAGAAATTTAGTTCTTTGTTTAAGTAAGAAATGAAAAGAGGAGTTAGCCCCCTCTTTTCATTCTTCATGTTGATTATCGTCTTTCTATTACTCTTCTCCGTCACCAAACCATTTAAGAACAAGCTTCTCAAGTTCCCCGTTTTCTTTCATTTCATTTAAAACACGGTTGAACTCAGCAGTTAATGGGCTATCTTTCGGAAGGGCAATGGCAGAACCGCCTTCGTCTGTATCAAGGATGAATCCAGTTAAATCTTTTTCTTTTTCTAAGTAGCCTTTCATCACTGTATCTTCGATGATTACTGCATCAACACGGCCGATTTTCACTTCAGAGATTAAGTGTGGAATTCTGTCGCGCGTTTCAATTTTTACATCAATTTCTTCTGCGATTGCTTCTGCTTCTTCTTGTTGAATAGAACCAAGTTGAACACCGATCGTTTTACCAGCTAAATCTTCAATGCTATTAATATTGCTATCTTTCTTTGTAACAATCATATGGTTAGCTAAGAAATAAATATCTGTAAAATCAGCTTCTTTTAAACGCTCTTCTGTTGGCGTCATTCCAGCTAATATGAAATCAATTTGATTAGACTTCATTGCTGTTATTAAACTACCAAAATCAATATCCTCAATAACAATCTCATAACCTAGTTCTTTTGTAATTGCTTTCGCTAAGTCTATGTCAAAACCGATGATCTCGTCGCCATTTGCTGTGTCAATAAACTCAAACGGTGGGTAATCCGCTGAAGTACCCATTTTCAATACTTTCTTTTCTTCTCCACCTGTGTTAGGTGTATTCGTTCCACATGCTGCTAAAACTAAACTTAAGATTGACATTACTATAAACAATTTCATCCACTTTTTCATTTTCGTTCCCCCTAATTTTTATACATCTTCATGAATATTAATTCGATATTATGTATTCTATCACAGATGAATTTTTATACAATACTATTTTTAAATATAATTTAAGTTATAAAATTCTGAATTTTTAGTAAAGGTTTTTATGCAATCAACTAATATTATTCTACTTTTAGGAGCTTATTCCTTTTTTGGAAAGAAAAAAGAGAAGCTTTTATAGCCTCTCTTCCAGTTGTTTTTATACTTCTTCACAATACTCGTCGAAGTAACCTTGTAATTTAGAAATAACAGACATTGGTGAATGTCCTTCAATTTCGTGACGCTCCACCATTGTTAAGATCTTTCCATCTTTTAATATAGCAAATGATGGAGAGGAAGGTGGATAGCCTTCGAAATATTCACGTGCTTTTTCTGTTGCTTCTTTATCTTGTCCAGCAAAAACGGTTACTAAATAATTTGGTCGCTTATCATAATGAACCGCATGAGCAGCAGAAGGTCTAGCAATTCCGCCAGCACATCCACATACTGAGTTTACTAATACTAATGTTACACCTTTACGTGCGAATGCTTCTTCCACATCTTCTGGTGTGCGTAAGTGCTCATAACCAGCATTGTCCATATCTGCTCGTGCTTGTTGAACGACATCGTTCATAAACATATTAAAATCTATATTCATATTGTGTTTCACCTCATTTTTTTCTATATGTATATCATACCAATAATAATAATAAAATTACAATTAAATGAATGTGTTTCTTCAAGTTTTCTCTGATTTACCGTTCCTTTCCGCTACAGGAACCTGCTTTCCGCGGGGAGCTTAGTGGAAGGTTATTTTCACTATCGTGGTAAAACCTACTCCTCGGCGTCCCGCCTGTGGGGTCTCACGCTTCGCTCTACTTCCCGCAAGAGTCAGGTGCCTTCCGCTCCAATTCACTAATAATTCTAAAGAAAAAACAAAAAGAACTTAAAAATAATTACACCATCATGTTTAATATGAAAAACTCAGGGTATTATATAAATACATCTAGATATCCATACCCCTATACTCCCTAGATGAAGGAAAGTGCTATGCGGGCACTTTCCTCTTTTTTATGTTTTTTGATAAAGTTCGATGAGTTCTTGAACGGCTTTGGAGACGGAGAGTTCATCTTTTTTTATTTTTTCACGGTACAAGGGCAAGTTATTTTTCACGATGGCTTGCTGGAAAAATAATCGTTCGATATGCATTTTTAGCGATGCATCAAGCCATTTTTCTTTTTGTTCATTTCTTCTTTGTTCGAAAAATCCAGACTGCTTCATTTCTTGTTGAAAAGTTTGAATTTGTGACCAAACATCACTCATTCCCTCATAGTATAAAGAAGAACAAGTTAATGCACTTGGGGTCCAACTTGGTGTGGCAGGTTGAAGAAAATGTAGAATTTGATTATATTCTTCGGCCGTTTTCTTTGCCTTTTTTACATTTTCACCGTCTGCTTTATTTACGACAATGGTATCCACTAACTCCATAATTCCTTTTTTCATTCCTTGCAATTCATCCCCTGCACCTGTTAAAACAAGTAGCAAGAAAAAATCGACCATATCTCGTACAAGCCCTTCACTTTGTCCTACTCCTACTGTCTCAACTAAAATAACGTCAAAGCCAGCCGCTTCACAAAGTAAAATACTTTCGCGTGTTTTACGATGTACTCCACCTAACGAACCACTCGATGGGGAAGGACGAATGAATGCTCTCGGATGCCTAGCCAATTGCTCCATTCTCGTTTTATCACCGAGAATGCTCCCACCACTTTTCGTGCTAGATGGATCAACAGCTAACACTGCTACTTTTTTTCCTTGCTCTACTAAAAATAAGCCAAATGCCTCAATGAATGTACTTTTGCCTGCACCTGGTACCCCAGTAATGCCTATTCGTATGGAATTACCTGTATGGGGCATTACTTTTTGCAGCACTTCCTGGCTTTGTTGGAAGTGCCGCTCTGCATTACTTTCTACAAGGGTAATTGCTTTTGCTAGGCTCGTGCGATTGCCATTCACTATTTCGTCTCTTAACTTGTTTAAATCAGTGTCTGCTTTTTTCACGAGCTTTCGTTTTTTACTCGCCATTTTCTTCTTCCACTTCCTCGTATCCGAGACGTTCGAAGATTTCTTCTAACACTTTTTCAGCAGCTACTGGAATGACAGTACCTGGTCCAAAAATAGCACAGGCTCCTTTCCCATAAAGGAACTCGTAGTCTTTATAAGGAATAACGCCACCAATTACAACTAAAATATCTTCTCTACCTAACTTCTTTAGCTCTTCTACTAGCTTTGGAAGTAGTGTTTTGTGTCCTGCAGCAAGCGAGCTAATCCCAACAACATGTACATCATTTTCTACTGCTTGTAGTGCTGTTTCTTCAGGTGTTTGGAAAAGAGGTCCAATATCCACATCAAATCCTAAGTCGCTAAATGCTGTGGCAATAACTTTAGCTCCGCGGTCGTGGCCATCTTGCCCCATTTTTGCAATCATAATGCGAGGTCTTCTACCTTCTAAATCGAAAAATTCATCTGTTTTTTCTTTAACGAGTCGAACTTCTTCTTCATTAGAAAATTCAGTGCTATACACGCCACTGATAGAACGGATTACCGCTCGATGACGTCCAGAAACTTTTTCAACTGCTTCTGAAATTTCTCCAAGACTCGCTCTAGCTCTTGCTGCTTCTACAGCTAATTCTAATAGGTTTCCTGTGTTTGTTTCTGCCGCTTTTATAATGGCAGCTAGCTTTTGTGCAACTTCCGCTTCATTTCTATTCTCTCTTAATTGCTCAAGACGTTTGATTTGTTTTTGTAAAACTTCTTCATTATTAATGTCCAATATTTCAATGTTTGTATCTTCTTTTTCTAATTTGAACTTGTTTACACCTATGATAGATTCCGTACCAGAGTCAATTTTCGCTTGACGCCTTGCAGCTGCTTCTTCAATTCGCATCTTCGGAAGTCCCGTTTCGATCGCTTTAGCCATACCTCCTAAAGACTCGATCTCTTCAATATGTTTCCACGCACGGTCTATTAGTTCTTTCGTTAACGTTTCTACATAATAAGAACCACCCCACGGATCAATCACTCTTGTTATCTCCGTTTCATCTTGTAAATATAGCTGTGTGTTTCTTGCAATTCGCGCTGAAAAATCGGTTGGTAGCGCGATCGCTTCATCTAATGCATTTGTATGCAATGACTGTGTATGACCATTCGCTGCAGCAAGCGCCTCAATGGCCGTTCTTGCGACGTTATTAAACGGGTCCTGCTCGGTTAAACTCCAACCAGAAGTTTGAGAATGTGTTCGTAATGCCATTGACTTTTCGTTTTTTGGATTAAACTGTTTCAACATCTTTGCCCATATATACCGAGCCGCACGCATTTTTGCCACTTCCATGAAAAAGTTCATGCCAACCGCCCAGAAGAACGACAGTCTCGGGGCAAATTTATCAATATCGATTCCAGCTTCTAAACCTGTGCGAACATATTCCAGTCCGTCCGCTAATGTGTATGCTAGCTCAATATCAGCCGGTGCACCTGCTTCTTGCATATGGTAGCCTGAAATACTAATACTGTTAAACTTCGGCATATGTTGGGATGTGTAGGAGAAAATATCCCCAATGATACGCATCGACATTTCTGGTGGATAAATGTACGTGTTACGAACCATATACTCTTTTAAAATATCATTTTGAATAGTACCAGCAAGCTGTTCTTTTGACACACCTTGCTCTTCTGCTGTTACGATGTAAAAAGCCATAATCGGTAAAACAGCACCGTTCATTGTCATGGAAACAGACATTTGATCGAGTGGAATTCCATCAAAAAGCACCTTCATATCAAGGATTGAATCAATGGCTACTCCCGCTTTTCCAACATCCCCAACTACGCGTGGATGATCGGAATCATATCCACGGTGAGTGGCTAAATCGAATGCAACAGATAAACCTTTTTGTCCCATCGCTAAATTACGACGGTAAAAAGCATTACTTTCTTCAGCTGTGGAGAATCCTGCATACTGACGTATCGTCCACGGCCTATTCACATACATCGTTGGGTACGGCCCTCTGGTATACGGTGCGATACCAGGTAACGTATCTAGGTGGTCTGCCTTTTGGACATCTTCTTGCTTGTACTGAGCTTTAATTTTAATTTTTTCGTTCGTTTCAAAAAATAAATCGTCTATTTGTTCCACTGATAGTTCTTCTTTTACTGTGTTTGTTTGTAATTTTACTTTTGAAAAATTAGGCCTCATCTGTTATCACCTCTAATACTTCTTGAATGGCAACTAGTTGTGTGTAGCAATTAGAACGCAAGTGAATAAAATCATGCACACCTGCTCCCATTAATGCAACTTCGTCTTTTCGATTGCCTGCTACTATAATGTAAGTACTTGGTAATGCAGCTTTCACTTCTTTCACAGTATTCGTTAACATTTCATCGTACGTTGTATCTGAACCACAAATAATTACTACTTTCGAGATTTCTTGGTTGGATTGTAACCAGTCTTTTACTGTATCTTGTGTCGTTAAGCTAGGGCTACTAGATGTGTTAACTCCCCCCACATATAAGAAGCTCGTTGCAAAATCAGTTCGCGGTTTATGATCTTTTAGCTCCCCAATGTTTATTAGCGTTGCCTCTGGAAGTTGGCCCGTCCTTTTTTCAAATTCTTTTGCTTGTAGTCGTAATTGCTCAAATGGCTCCGCTAGATGGATTGCTTTTAGCGGTTGGATTGTTGTTTTGTTCGTTCGTGTATTTGTGTCTTTTTTTTCTGAGAAAATATTTTCTTGGATAATAGCGTACATGTTAACTCCAACGAGCTTTTTCTTTCTATTTTTCACATCTTGAAGTTTTAAGTCGGCAATCATTTTGATGTCATTTTGGATGGAGCTTGATTTTAATGAAGCCAAGATGCCGCCTTCTGACTCGATTTCTTGGAAATAAGCCCAAGTGATTTCTGCTAGTTCGTGCGTTAATGTTTCTATATAATACGAACCTGAAGCAGGGTCCATAACTTTGTCTAAGAATGACTCTTCTTTTAAAATATAATGTGTGTTGCGAGCAATTCTCCTAGAGAAAGCGTCGTTAGCGTTTGCAAAACTGTCAATGTTTAAACTGTCTACTCCACCTATAGCTGCTGCAAAAGCTTCGGTTGTTGTACGGAGCATGTTTACGTGTTGGTCAAGGAACGATTTATTGAATTTTGATGTTCTTGCATGAATGGTCATTGGTGTTTGGTTTAGACCAAATTCTTTTTGTATGTTTGACCAAATAATTTTTGCTGCTCTTAATTTAGCGATTTCCATAAAAAAGTCGCTGCCGATAGAGAAAGTGAATACGATTTGGTTGGCGATTTCTTCTGGAGTTAGTCCTCTTTTTTGTAGTTGCGATATATACTCCACAGCAGTTGTAACGGATATTGCCAATTCTTGAACGGCATTTGCTCCTGCATTGTGGTAGGGTTGTGAGTCAATCCATATAGTTTTGACGTTTAAATTGTTGTTTTGGCAAAGTTTGATTGTTTCTGCCATTTCGTCGAGTTGAGTTGGTAGGTCTGGTACTTCTCCATTGGCTGCTAATGTGCCGATTGGATCGGCCCCGATGTAGCCACTTAATAATTGAGGTTCTTTTGTATAGTATAATAGAATTTCTAAGAAATGTTTGGAGTTAGTGCCAGTATGTACGTGCAAAGGTACGTTTGTAATATCAATACCATCTAATACCTGCTCTAATTCTTCTACTTTTGTAATGGTAATGGCATTCTGGTTTGTAGAAGGATAGGTGTAAAAGTTTATAGCCTGCAAGCCATAATGTAATTCACCTTTAATTTGTTCATTTGTTTCTTTTAGTGTTGATTGAGGCTGTAGTGTTTGACTTACTAGCCATGAGTTGTTGTTTTTTGTTTGTGGAAGCGGTGTTGTGTTTGGTGCTTCCGTATACAATGGTTGTCGTACAATTGCTTCGTACGTTCTGCTATTTAATGAATCTACTAGTTTTCCTTTTAATGTTTGCTCGACTTTTGCAATCCATTCTTCTTTTGTTGCATTTGGAAAACTACTATTTTTCATGTTTGGAAAATTCGTCGTGTCCATCTTCATCCCCCTTAGATGCCGTCTGGTGTTGGTTGTGCGCGTTGGTAACCGCTTACACCTTATTGTAACAAATTTTGAACTATTTCTAATTTTTATTTTAATATAATGTGGTTGTAAGTAACAACTTAATTGTTTTTGGGATTGGTTAGTCGGTTAGGGGGAGGTGGTAACGGGTGTGTTTGCATTTTCCTGTTTGGATTAAATTTATATTTTTTAGTATATTTTTAGCTCTAATTTGAGATGGTAAATTAAAGAATTCTCTGAACTCACTATTACTAAAACTGGACGAGATTAATAATGAATAGTCAATTAATGAATGTTGGACGATATCTTTAGTCTTCACTTTACAGTTATTGATGCACTTCCATTTATTGTTTTTTAATTCCAAAGGTAGAGCATTGCATTTAGGACATTTTGCACCTAATATTATTTCATCTTTATTAACTCCGTATTTGGATAAAATGTCGATCTTTTCAGGCTTATGATCTTGTACCAACTTTTCTCCAACTAAATTGAATTGTTCTGTATTGTATTTTGTATATTTTATTTTTTCGTCTAATTCTTGAATTTTCCAAGGTAGGGCATCTATACCGATGACTTTCTTAGCAAGGTTAGGAGGTAGTTTTGTAACATCAAATATTGTAGTAGGGTTTGTTATAACAACAAATGAGTTAATTGGAATTGAGGGGAAGTTGTTGTAGTTTAGCCATTTTCTAAGCATATGTTCTTGCCTTTGTACTTGCCAAATTGGATTTGTATAACTCTCTTTTTTACCATTATTGTTAATCTTAATTACTTGAGCCTCATCAAATATGACTTCGCCACTATAATTTTTTGCTTCAATTATATTAAATTGTTTCTTTGAATAAACAACGGAATCGTTTTGTGATGTAATTCCATCTACTTTTAGCCTCAGGTTTTGAATAATGTTAAATGTGCTGGGACAAATATATTGAAGTTGGTAATCTGTAGCCTTTTCACCTTGAAAACCAGCATTATACTTGCCGAAATCGGATTCTATTAAATGTCTTTTGTAGTGATTTTGGGAAAGTCTAGTTAAAAATGCTTCATATGTTTGTATTTTTAAAGGCTTATTTCTATATTTTATTATCAATAAATATCACTCCTATCATGTATGTAAAATACAAGATTAAATTATCATGTAATTTTTAAAAGGTCAATATTATTATTGGAATATTTTTCTGATTTTCAATCTATACTTTCTTTGCGTATGGATACTTTTTGCATGTCTATGGATACTTTTCTGGCCGCTATCTATACTTTTTTGAATTCTATTGGTACTGTTTTCTTCTCTATCTTTACTTTCCTCTGCTATGGATACTTTTTGTAGGTCTATGGATACTTTTTTGACCTCTATCTATACTTTTTGAGGGTCTATCGGTACATTTTTGAACTCTATCTATACTTTCCTCTGCTATGGATACTTTTTGTAGGTCTATGGATACTTTTTTGACCTCTACCTATACTTTTTGAGGGTCTATCGGTACCTTTTTGACCTCTATCTATACTTTCCTCTCCTATGGATACTTTTTGCAGCTCTATGGATACTTTTTTGAACTCTATCTATACTTTTTGAGGGTCTATCGGTACATTTTTGACCTCTATCTATACTTTCCTCTCCTATGGATACTTTTTGCACCTCTATCAATACTTTTCTTTTCGAAGTTCTATCATTATTTTTTCCTACCCAAACTATACTTATAAATGTTTGGTTCCATATAAAAACCCCAGCCTCAGCTGGGGTCACCATACACTTACATATTAATATACAGAAGTATTTTCCTTCGACATCTTCTCGATGATTTCTTTCACGCGTGCTAAGAAGCGGCCGCAAACTAGGCCATCTAGGACGCGGTGGTCAAGAGACATACATAGGTTTACCATGTCGCGAACTGCGATCATGCCGTTGTCCATTACTACTGGACGTTTCACGATAGATTCCACTTGCAGGATAGCTGCTTGTGGGAAGTTGATGATACCTTGTGATTGTACAGAACCGAATGAACCAGTGTTGTTCACTGTGAACGTTCCACCTTGCATTTCTGCAGATGTTAATTTTCCAGCGCGAACTTTACCAGCTAGGTCTGTAATTTCACGAGCGATACCTTTGATTGTTTTTTCGTCCGCATTACGGATTACTGGAACGTATAATGCATCGTCTGTTGCAACTGCAATTGAGATGTTGATGTCTTTTTTCTGAACGATTTTTTCGCCAGCCCACATAGAGTTGATTTGTGGGTACTCTTTTAATGCTTGTGCAACTGCTTTTACGAAGAATGCGAAGAATGTTAGGTTGAAACCTTCTTTTGCTTTGAATTCTCCTTTAATGGAGTTGCGGTATCCTACTAAGTTTGTTGCGTCTACTTCGATCATAGTCCATGCATGTGGAGCTTCGTGTTTCGAACGTAACATGTTAGTAGCGATTGCTTTACGTATACCAGATACAGGAATTTCGATATCGCCTGGCTCAACTGGTATATTCACTGGTGCTGCTGCTTTTGGAGCAGGAACAGATGTTGCTGCCGCTGGAGCCGCTGCAGGAGCATTAGCCGTCTCAACCTTTGCTGCTGCTGAAGTTTCCGATACTGCTGGCTTACTATCAGCAGTTGGTATGTTTCCAGATTCGATCACTTTTTGAATGTCTTTTCTCGTAATACGTCCGCCTGCTCCAGTACCTGTTAATTGCTCAAGGTCGATATTGTTTTCTTGTGCAAGACGTAATACTGCAGGAGAGTAACGACGTTTGTTTGGTGCATCCGCATCAGATGTAGCAGCTGCTGCTGGAGCAGTTACTTCCGACTTCTCAGGAGTTGCTGCAGGTTTTGACTCAGCTGTTGCTTCACCGCCACCTTCTGTTTCGATGTAACAGATGATTTCTCCTACTGCTAATGTGTCACCGTCTTCTGCTACTAACTCTTTAATTGTTCCAGTGAAAGAAGATGGAATTTCTGCGTTAACTTTATCTGTCATAACCTCTGCTAGAGGCTCGTATTTATTTACTTTGTCTCCAACGCTTACAAGCCAGCGACTGATTGTACCTTCCGTAACACTTTCGCCAAGCTGTGGCATTGTAATTTTCTCAACTGCCAAGATGATAACCTCCTTTTGTTCGTGAAAAAGTGGTGGGAATTAATTCGCCCACCAATATTCAAAGGGAAGGAAGTAACAGCTTCCTACCCATTTCATATAACAAATTAATACTCAGCTAATTCACGCATAGCCTTTTCTACTTTATCAGGGTTCACCATGAAGTATTTCTCCATTGTTGGTGCGTATGGCATTGCAGGTACGTCAGGTCCAGCAAGGCGCATGATCGGTGCATCAAGGTCGAATAAGCAATTTTCAGAGATGATTGCAGAAACTTCACTCATGATGCTTCCTTCTTTGTTATCTTCCGTAAGTAATAATACTTTACCTGTTTTAGAAGCTGCTTCCATGATCGCTTCTTTATCTAATGGATAAACAGTACGTAAGTCAAGAATGTGTGCAGAGATGCCATCTTGAGCTAGACGCTCTGCTGCTTGAAGTGCAAAGTGTACACATAATCCGTAAGTGATTACTGTGATGTCTTCCCCTTCACGTTTTACGTCTGCTTTACCGATTGGTAATACGTAGTCGTCTGTTGGAACTTCACCTTTGATTAGGCGGTAAGCACGCTTATGCTCGAAGAATAATACTGGATCTTCGTCACGGATAGCTGCTTTTAATAATCCTTTTACATCGTAAGGAGTAGAAGGCATTACAATTTTTAATCCAGGTTGGTTTGCAAATATCGCTTCTACGGATTGAGAGTGGTAAAGGGCACCGTGAACTCCTCCACCGTATGGAGCACGTACAACAAGTGGACAAGACCAGTCGTTGTTAGAACGGTAGCGAACACGTGCTGCTTCCGAAATAATTTGGTTTACTGCTGGCATGATGAAATCAGCGAACTGCATTTCAGCGATAGGACGCATGCCGTACATTGCTGCACCGATTGCAACACCAGCGATTGCTGACTCAGCAAGAGGTGCATCGATTACTCTATCTTCACCGAACTGATCGTAAAGGCCAGTAGTAGCCTTGAAAACTCCACCTTTAAGTCCAACGTCTTCTCCTAAAATAAATACTTTATCATCGCGTTCCATTTCTTCACGGATCGCCATTGTTACCGCATCAATATAAGATATAACTGCCATGATTTTTCCTCCTTACTCCGCGTATACGTGCTTTAATGCACTTTCTGGATCAGCATATGGTGCATTTTCTGCGTATTCTGTAGCTTCGTTTACGATATTCATGATCTTGTCGTTCATTTCTTTTTCTTTTGCTTCATCTAGAATTCCTAATTCTCTTAAGTAGTTAGCAAAGGAAATGATAGGATCTTTTTGTTTTGCTTCTTCTACTTCTTCACGTCCACGATATGCACGATCATCGTCATCCGATGAGTGAGGCGTTAGACGGTAAGCAATTGTTTCTACTAATGTTGGACCTTCGCCACGACGGCCACGGTCTGCTGCTTCTTTAACCACTTTATAAACTTCTAACGGATCGTTCCCGTCAACTGTTACACCAGGCATACCGTAACCAATTGCACGGTCCGAGATTTTTTCACAAGCAACTTGTTTCTCATAAGGAACAGAGATTGCATATTTGTTGTTTTCACACATAAAAATAACAGGTAATTTGTGAACTGCTGCGTAGTTTGCACCTTCGTGGAAATCACCTTGGTTAGATGAACCTTCACCGAAAGTTACGAATGTTACTAAGTCTTTTCCTTCAAGACGTCCACCTAATGCAACACCAACGGCATGTGGTACTTGTGTTGTAACTGGAGAAGAACCTGTTACGATACGGTTTTTCTTTTGACCAAAGTGACCTGGCATTTGACGTCCACCGGAGTTTGGATCTTCTGCTTTCGCAAAACCAGATAGCATTAAGTCTTTCGCAGTCATACCGAAAGTTAATACAACACCCATATCACGGTAGTATGGTAATACGTAATCTTTTTCACGATCTAGTGCAAAAGCTGCTCCGATTTGAGCTGCTTCTTGCCCTTGACAAGAAATAACAAATGGGATTTTTCCAGCACGGTTTAATAGCCACATACGCTCGTCAATACGGCGTGCAAGTAGCATAGTTTCAAACATTTCTAATACATTTTCATCTGATAAGCCTAGGGCTTGATGACGATTTTCAGCCATGTAAAGTTACCTCCTTATATGTAGAGGGGGCTAAATTGCCCCATTTTTAATTTTAGATGTCTAGCTCCAGGCATTAGCAGCTAAGCAAATGCCTGGAGCTTTTCTTACTAAGAATGAATTGCTTTTCCATCAACAGCAAGTGCTGCTTCACCAATTGCTTCAGATAATGATGGGTGAGGGTGAATAGTGTGACCAATTTCCCAAGGAGTCGCATCAAGTACAAGCGCAAGACCTGCTTCAGAAATCATATCTGTAACGTGTGGTCCAATCATGTGAACTCCTAAGATGTCATCATTTTCCTTGTTGGCAATAATTTTCACAAAGCCATCAGATTCACCGTAAACAAGAGCTTTACCGATCGCACGGAAAGAGAATTTACCTGTTTTAATTTCAAAGCCTTTTTCTTTTGCTTGTTCTTCTGTGTAACCAACACTTGCCACTTCAGGGGAGCTGTATACACATTTAGAAATGGAAACGTAGTCGATTGGCGATGGATTTTCTCCAGCAATGTGTTCAACCGCTACTATTCCTTCGTGAGAAGCAACATGTGCTAGTTGAAGACCACCAATTACGTCACCAATTGCATAGATGTGAGACTCTTTTGTTTGAAAGTAATCGTTTGTTAGGATAAATCCTTTATCAACTACGATATCCGTATTTTCTATTCCAATACCTTCTACGTTTGCTTGACGACCTACAGATACAAGCATTTTTTCTGCAGTAAAGGATTTTTCTACCCCTTTATGCTCTGCTTTAATTGTTACAACATCCGATTTTACTAATGTCTCAGGAAGCACTTTTGCACCTGTAACAACTTTCACACCATGCTTTTTCATTAGGCGTTGCATTTCTTTAGAAATTTCTTTATCTTCTGTTGGTAAAATACGATCTGCATATTCTAATACCGTTACTTCTACGCCAAAGTCAGATAACATGGAAGCCCACTCGATACCGATTACGCCTCCACCAACGATGATGATTGACTTTGGTAATTCTTCTAATTGAAGTGCTTCATCAGAAGTCATTACTAAAGTACCGTCAATTTCTAATCCTGGAAGTGAACGTGGACGAGATCCTGTCGCAACAATAACGTTTTTAGGAATTAACATTGCATTTTCATCGCCATTTTCAAATTCTACAGAAATAGTTCCTGGCATTGGTGAGAAAATAGAAGGTCCCAAAATACGTCCTGTACCGTGGAATACATCGATTTTCCCTTGTTTCATTAAATGTTGCACACCGCCATGAAGTTGGTCGATGATTTTTTGCTTACGTTCTTGAACTTTTAGGAAATCAAGTTTTACATCGCTTGTTACTACCCCAAATTCTTCACTCTTTTTCGTTTGTGCATATACTTCTGCACTACGAAGTAAAGCTTTACTTGGAATACAACCTGCATGTAGACACGTTCCACCAAGTTTTTTCTTTTCTACTACTGCTGTTTTTAGTCCTAGTTGAGAAGCACGGATTGCTGCAACGTAACCGCCAGTTCCGCCTCCTAGGATGACTAAATCATACTCTTCTGCCATTGTTTCCGCTCCCTTCTAGTTTAGTACTTTACTGTTTAGTTTCTTCCCTGGATAAACTTTTGCATCTTCTTCCCCACGAAGTACACGAAGTGCTCCTTCTGTTAATGCTTGTAGTTCATTTTCACCTGGGTGAACGATCACATCAGCAATCCAACTAATTCTATCTGAAATTGCCTTAACAAAACCTTTTCCGTAAGCTAATCCACCTGTTAAAATGATGGCATCTACTTTACCAGAGAAAACGGCACTTGCTGCACCAATTTCTTTAGCAACTTGGTAAGCCATTGCATCGTAGACAAGCTCTGCATCTTTGTCGCCAGCTTCAATCATTTTTTCTACTTTTACAGCATCGTTTGTTCCAAGGTAACCTACTAGTCCACCTTGACCAACAAGCTTTTTCATAATTTCGTCACGGTAAAAATCACCTGAGAAGCATAAAGAGACTAAGTCACCTGCAGGAACAGTTCCTGCACGTTCTGGACTGAATGGTCCATCTCCGTGAAGACCGTTATTAACGTCGATTACGCGACCGCCTTTATGAGCTCCTACCGTAATACCTCCGCCCATATGTGTAACAATTAAGTTTAAATCTTCGTATTTTTTTCCAAGTTCTTTTGCTATACGACGAGCAACTGCTTTTTGGTTTAGCGCGTGGAAGATACTTTTTCTTTCAATTAAAGAAAAACCTGACACACGTGCAATATCTGAAAGTTCATCCACCACAACTGGGTCAACGATAAATGAAGGTATATTTAGACCAGTAGCGATTTCGTATGCTAAGATTCCGCCAAGATTAGAAGCATGTTGGCCAGAGAAACCTACCTTCAAGTCTTGTAACATTTCAGCATTAACTGCATATGTGCCACCTTCGATTGGACGTAATAGTCCACCGCGACCACATACAGCACTTAGTTTTGAAATATTGATTCCTTCTTCGTCTAACGTTTCTAGAATCGTTTTCTTCCTGAATTCATATTGATCAAAAATAGTTGCAAAGCTATTGATTATTTCGCTATCATGACGAATTGTTTTTTCAAATACTGATCGCTCGTTATCAAAGACACCGATTTTCGTTGATGTTGAACCTGGATTGATGACTAGAATGCGATATTCTTGTTCTAACAAAGTTGAAACCTCCAATAAAAACTGGAAAGAAGCGTTACACCTCTTTCCATGTTCAGTAATTTTTAAAATACCCCTTTACGGAACAGTTATCTTCTTTTATCCCCTATAGTGTCCCTTTTTTATGGAAGTTGTATTTAAAAATAAATTGAATCTTATTATATATTAACGACCGTTGCGGCGGCTTAAAATGCTGTGTCCGTTTTGCAAGAATTGGCTACGAGTGTTTTTCATACGCTCGATACGCTCTTCTGCTAAACGGTCAGCTGCTAAATAAGTTGGAATGTTATCACGTTTTGCGATCTCGATAACTTTCTCAATGTTGTTATAAATTCCTTCAACACGTTTCATAGCACGGTCACGGTTGTATCCGTATAATTCGTCAGCTACGTTGATAACTCCACCTGCGTTGATTACATAATCAGGTGCATAAACGATACCCATTTCGTGGATGATATCACCATGTTTAGTATCTAATAATTGGTTGTTCGCTGCACCAGCGATTACTTTCGCTTTTAGTTGTGGAATTGTTTCGTCGTTAACAGTTGCTCCAAGTGCACATGGTGCATAAATGTCACAATCAACACTGTAGATTTCGCTTGGGTCTACTGCTTTTGCACCGAATTCTTCTACTGCACGTTGAACTGCTTCTTTATTAATATCTGTAACGATTAGTTGTGCGCCTTCTTCGTGTAAGTGACGGCAAAGGTTGAATGCTACGTTACCAACACCTTGAACTGCAACTACTTTACCTTCTAAAGAGTCAGATCCGAATGCTTCTTTAGCAGCCGCTTTCATACCAACATATACTCCGTAAGCTGTTACTGGCGAAGGGTTACCAGAAGAACCGAATGCTGGTGATACACCTGTTACGTAATCCGTTTCTTCATATATTAAGTCCATGTCAGCTACTGTAGTCCCAACATCTTCTGCAGTAATATAACGCCCGTTAAGTCCTTGGATGTAACGACCGAATGCACGGAACATTTCTTCATTTTTGTCTTTGCGAGGGTCACCAATAATAACCGTTTTGCCTCCACCAAGATTTAAACCGGCTGCTGCATTTTTGTAAGTCATACCTTTTGCTAAACGTAATGCATCTTCAATCGCTGCATCTTCATTTGCATAAGTCCACATACGAGTTCCACCTAAAGCAGGCCCTAAAGTTGTGTCATGAATTGCGATAATAGCTTTTAATCCTGAAGTTTTATCTTGGCAAATAACTAATTGTTCGTAATCGTACTTCTCCATATATTTGAAAATTTCCATTTGTAAATCCTCCCCAATAATATAAGTTTTTAGTTTTTTATTTAACCGAGCTAACCGCTAAAGCTAATGAGTTTAGTTTACTCTCTGCTGAGTCTGCTCGAGATGTTAATACAATAGGTGCCTTTGCGCCAGCAATAATTGCGCCTACCTTAGCGTTAGCAAAATAGATTAAAGATTTATATAATACGTTCCCAACTTCTATAGTAGGAACAAATAATATATCAGCGTGACCTGCAACTTCACTTTCAATTCCTTTATGTTTTGCTGCAAGTGGCGACACTGCAATGTCTAATGCAAGTGGTCCATCCACAATACAACCTGTAATTTGTCCTCGTTTGTTCATTTGAGTTAACAATGCTGCATCTGTTGTTGCTTCCATCGCTGGGTTTACAACCTCTACAGCAGCAATAGGTGCTACTTTCGGAAGTTCCACACCGATAGATCGAGCAACTTGAACTGAGTTTTGTACAATCTGAACTTTTTGTTCAATAGTTGGTGCAACATTCATGGCTGCATCTGTTACAAAAATCAATCTGTCATACCCTGGCACTTCAAAAGCAGCTACATGTGACAACACGCTACCTGTACGAAGTCCATATTCTTTATTTAAAACTTCTTTCAATATAGTAGCAGTAGCTACATTTCCTTTCATAAGGACATCTGCTTCTTTACTTGAAACAGCTTTAACTGCTAAATGTGCAGCTTCTTTAGGAGTTGAAGCGTCCATTACTTGCAAGCTTGTACCGTTCACTTCTAAATTATGTTTAGATAGTAGGTCTGATATTTTCTTTTCATTTCCGTAAAGGATAAAAGAAGCTAAATTTCTTTTAATGGCTTCCGATACAGCTTCCATTACTTCTTCATCTTCCGCCGCGGCAACTGCGACTACTTTTGGTTCTAATTGGGTTGCCTTGTTGATCAGTTCTTCTAGTCTCACTTTTCAACCCTTCCTTTCTTGTACATAAAACATATATGCAAAAAGCGTGCCAACTTTAAAATTATGAAAACGCTTTAATAACAACATTTTTCGACTGAACGATTTTGCGCGCTATGAAATATTTTGCACGCAACTTTATTCAATATTATATTTTTCAATTTTGTAATAGAAATTTCGAATAGAAACTCCAAGCTCTTTTGCAGCTTTCGTTTTATTTCCATTGGTTTTCTTCAGTACTTTTTCTAAAATCGCCGCTTCGTACGATTCCATCATTTGAGAGAGGGATTGGGACTCGGTATTTAATGTAACATGATTCACTTCTTCTAACTTGTCACCTTTAATTTGCAAATCCGGTATATGATGCATATCAATCATTACTTCATGATAATTCATGAAAATAATTGCTCTACCTAATATATTTTCTAGCTCCCTTACATTTCCCGGCCAGTCATATGATATTAGATAATGTAACGCTTTACGCGTTAAGCCTTCCACATTTCTACCGTAGTCTTGATTTATTTTCGTTAACAGATGTTTACTTAAAGATTCAATATCTTCTTTTCGTTTTTTTAACGAAGGGATATGAATCGGCATTCTGTTTAATCTATAATATAAGTCTTCTCTAAAAGAGCCGTTTGCAATACCTTTTTCTAAATTAACATTGGTTGCTGCAATTACACGTACGTTTATTGGAATAGATTTCGTTCCACCTACTCTAATAATTTCTTGCTCTTGAAGTACTCTTAATAGCTTCGCTTGTGTGTTTGCAGATAACTCACCTATTTCATCTAAAAAAATACTGCCATTATTAGCTTCTTCAAATAAACCTTTTTTTCCACCGTGTTTTGCACCAGAGAAGGCACCTTCTTCATAACCAAACAATTCACTCTCTAGCAATGATTCCGAAAGGGCTGCGCAGTTTACACGAATAAACTTATTGAACTTGCGATTACTAGCATTGTGGATTGCATGAGCAAACAATTCTTTCCCTGTACCAGATTCACCTCTTAGAAGAACAGTTGCAGGTGTACGTGCCCCAAGCTTTGCTTGTTCAATTGCCAGGCTCATTTCTTCTGAACTTCCTATAATATCATCAAACGAGTACTTAGCTTCAAGTGTACGAATGATTTGCCGCGCCCGATCTAATTCAGTTGTTAATGTTTGTATTTCCGATACGTCGTGAACAACACCAACACTTCCCTTTAGCTTTCCATCGACTAAAATCGGGGCTACATTTACTAAAACTTCTTTTTTACTTGGCCCAACTTTCATCTTCACTCCGCGCACTGCTCTTCTCGTTTCCAATACCTTCATATGCATACTTTCACCTTCAGAGATGTCAGTAGTGGCTGGTTTACCAATAATTTGTTCCTTTTTTAAACCAGTTAATCGAGAGTAGGCCGGATTAATAAGTAAGCCTCGTCCAAATTCATCCACTACGGAGATTGCATCATCAGATGATTGAATAATAGCCTCTAACATCGTCTGTATACCTTTTAAGTTCGTTACTTCCTCCGCTAAGTTCACTACTTCTGTAATATCTTTAAAAACTGAAAAAGCGCCTATTACTTTCCCATCCTCGTCAATAAGAGGGCTTCGAGTTGTAATAATTTTTTTGCCATTTTCTAATAAAAGCTCTTTATTTTTTTCTACCTTTTTACTATGTAACACTTCAATTAAACGGCTTGATGGGATAAATTCTAGGACGTGTTGACCAATAATTGATTTCTTATTAATACCGGCGACGCGTTCAGCACTTTTATTAAAAAGAATTACTTTTCCAGCTTGATCTATAACGACTAAGCCATCATGTAACAAGTTAAAGATTAAGTCCCTTTTATGGAATTCATTTTCTAACTTTGTTATAAGCTCTTCACGATCTTCTACTAATTTAGCAGTAATATGTGCCACACTACCCGGTACAAGAACGGTTTTTTTACTTTTCTTCTCCCTAATTTGCTTAAAAACTTCATCTGACCCAGTTGCTTCAATAATAATGTCAATATCATCTCTTAATTCTTTTTCCCAGTTATTACTTGTTGGTATGTTTAATCTCTTTGCTAAATTTAAGCCAGGTGCTTCACTATTAACATCAACAACCATTTCAACTGAAAAAAGTTCTGAATGCGTTAACATTTTTAATAATGCTGATCCACCTTTACCTGCTCCAACAATTAATACCTTTTGCATAACAAACCCCTTAAATGGTTAATTTTATATTTTCTACCACTTATGATTTTTCTGAAAAATCTTTCATATTATCTGCAACGCATGTGAAAATTATTGCACACTCATATCTTATATTTTTTTGTCGTACTTTGCAACAGAAAAATGATATACTTATTATGCATTGAAAGTGAAAGTGAGGATTTAGAAAACATGCAACGAATAATTGCCCTTCTTATAGTGGTATTACCTGCGATTTTAGCGGTTTATGGAATAAAGTTAATGAGGGATATGGTTTTTGGGATATTAGTTTCGCCAATACCAAATTTATTACTTCAATTTATTATAGGTTTATTATTTTTCCTGTTAGGACTAGCATTTGTTGCTGGATTCATTTTTCACCGTGACCGAAAACGAAATAAAGTGCAGAATCGATTCAAAAAATAATAAGCATGCAGTCTTTTTCTCTAAGATAGACTGCATGCTTTTTAATTACTAATATTATCTCTTATTTCCACTGCTTCTTTTGGGTAGTCTGTGAAGAAAGCTTCACATTTTTCTGCGTATAACCTTTTCATTATATTCTCATCATTTACTGTAAAAGGTCTTACTTTTATTCCGTTTTGTTGTGACTCCAAAATGATTTCTGACGGAGCAGCGTAAATATATGGATGTATACTTCGGGCTCCTACCCATTTTGCGTATTCCCATGGTTTGTATATGCCTTCCATATACAATACAGCTCGTTCGATTTCAGGAGCTAATTCTTTTAACTTGACGATACTATAATGGTTAAAGCTAGAGAATATAACTCTTCCTTCTAGATTATACATTTTAACTAATTGGATGACTTTTTCTTCCATACCTTCGTAAAAGAACACTCCGTTTTTTAATTCTATGTTGAGGAGTAGATTCGTTTGCTCTAACCAAACTAAAACTTCTTCTAATGTAGGTATTTCACAAAAGGAAAAAGAATCTTTAAATTTATGAACGGCATTTAATTCTTTTAATTCTTTAACTGTAAAATCTTTCACAAGCCCATTACCATTTGTCGTTCTATTTACTTTTTCATCATGGATCACTACTGGAATGCCATCTTTACTCAACTGTACATCTAACTCAATTCCATCCGCACCATCTTTAAAAGCTTGCTGAAAACTAATCATTGTATTTTCAGGATGCGTTCCCGCTGATCCTCTATGACCGAATATTTTTGTACTCATTTTTTTCACAACCTTCCATAAATTAGACATAAAACCTATACCCTATTCGAAATATGTAGTACAAATTAATTACTGAGCTATTTTTAACTAATAAATATCGAGGTGATCATCTTGCGTCCATTACAATTATCTGCTGAAACAGCACAAAAACTGTCCAAAGCATTAAATGTTTCATTAGAACAAGTTATGCACACTCCGCAACATATTCTTATTCAAAAATTAATAGAAATTGAACGTACAGAGAAAAAAGAACAATAATCTATTCTTAAAACAGGTAAATGCACTTACCTGTTTTTTATTTGTAAATAAAATAGTTCAATATACCCAATCCAAATCTAATTATTCAGAATTTATGTACACTATTTTAACACAGCATTTAAAGTTATATTTTAGGCATTACAGACATCATTCCACCCATTTCACGATTTTCACCTTGTAAACACAAAAAACTAGGTCTAAAATACTAATATAGGATAAATTGCCTAATCAAGCGGATAGGGTGATAATAATGATGAATTTCTCTATTACTAATACATTCGAAACAAAAAGAAGACAAATGATAAAAGAAATTAATAGTATTGAGTTAACGTCCGAGAAAGCTATCACGATGAGTCAAGAATTAGATGTTTATATAAACTTATTACAACGACGCTATCCTCATCAATCTTTTCAAGTATGGTGTTTTGAGCAGAGTTCCCATATAAAAGCTTCATTAAAAGGACACCTCGACTATTCATCAACAGATCAAGTAGAAACGTTTCTATCTTCTTTTTCTAAACGATTCTCTGGATTTGAATCTTTAGAGATCGATTTATCTCAGCTTACATTTATTGATTCTAGCGGTGCTAGGTTATTGTATGAATTAATTGTTACAGCACACGAAATTGGAATTCAAACTACTATCTCTGAAGCTAAAGGTATAGTTTATGAGCTTCTTGATATAATGGGTTTTTTTCACCTAGTGCAACATATTTAGATTGCCTCCTCCCCCTTTATATAGAAAAGACCAACAATTATTGTTGGTCTTTTCCTTTTTTAGCTAACAAACTAAATCAGCCCTTACCCTCTCAAGAAGCTTTATGCTCTAAGCGAAGTTTATCCGCAACCATTGCGATAAACTCAGAATTAGTAGGCTTTGCTTTTGACATAGAAACAGTGTAGCCGAATAGGCTTGATATCGAGTCAATGTTTCCGCGACTCCAAGCTACTTCAATTGCATGGCGAATTGCACGTTCCACACGGCTTGCTGTCGTGTTAAATTTTTTTGCAATGTCTGGATAAAGTACTTTTGTTATAGAACCTAATAATTCAATATCATTATAAACCATTGAAATAGCTTCTCTTAAATATAAATATCCTTTAATATGCGCCGGCACACCAATTTCATGAATAATAGATGTAATGTTAGCATCTAAATTTTTCACTTTCGGTTCACTTTGGCGAATTTGTGGGCTAGTTGAACGCTTCAAGAACGGTGTTCCTTTTCCACTAATTTGACGAATATGGTTCACTAAGTTCTCCATATCAAATGGCTTTAAAATGAAATACGATGCACCTAAGTCTACCGCTTTTTTCGTTACGTCTTCTTGTCCGAAAGCTGTTAACATAATTACATTTGGATGTTTTGGCATATTAAGTTCACGCATTTTTTCTAATACAGCAAGGCCATCTAGATGAGGCATAATGATATCTAACACAAGGATGTCTGGATTTTTTTCTTCTAATACATGTAAACAGTCTTGTCCGTTATATGCTACACCCACTACTTCCATGTCATCCTGAGCGGAAATGTATTCATCTAATAAACTAACTAATTCACGATTATCGTCTACAATACAAACTTTCATTTTCATCCTCTAAAATTCCTCCTCAAAATCCAAACGTTTATCGAATTTTTGTTAACATTGTTATTCTACATGTTCAATTCGACAATGCCATCCTATTTCCTTTAATTTTTTTAAAAAAATCGTAAATTTATAATAATACCTTTCATTTGCTTCTATTTTCTTCGTTTTTCGACTAAATACGCTATAAAACACTAAGCAACTTGCCTTTTGTCGAATAATCTTTATTTTAGTATACCACACTTTAAATTATAGATATATGATACATATTTAAACCGTTTTTTCCCAAAAAGAAAAACGAGCTAAAGTTTAGCTCGCTTTTTGTTTGTTTTGCTTTTGATATATATCGATGCCTGCTTCATTTAACATCCACTCAATATGAACACCATATCCACTAGTTGGATCATTTACAAAAACATGCGTTACAGCACCAATAATTTTCCCATTTTGTATAATTGGGCTACCACTCATTCCTTGTACAATTCCACCCGTTTTCTCTAATAAAACTGGGTCTGTTATTTTAATAACCATTCCTTTTGTAGCAGGAAACTTTTGTACAATCGTACTGACAACTTCCACATCAAACTCTTCCACTTCATCATTATCAACTACAGTCAAAATCTTTGCTTGTCCTTCTTTTACTTCATGAGGTAAGGCGATAGGTAGTGGCTCATCTAAAATCCCATTATCAATATCTTTATGCAACTTACCGAAAATACCGAATGGGCTATTTCTTGTGATGTCACCAATTGCTTCACGATCACTCGAAAAGCGGGCTAGCTTTTCACCTGGCACACCGTTGCTACCTTTTTCAATAGAAGTAACGGTAGATCTTACTACTTGACCATCTTGTACCACTATCGGTTTTTTCGTGTCCATATCTGAAATAACATGACCCAATGCTCCGTACCTCATTGTCTTCGGGTCATAAAATGTCATCGTTCCGATACCAGCTGCTGAATCACGAATATATAGTCCGATACGGTATGCGTCCTCATCTTTATCTTGTAAAGGCATTAATTCTGTTTCTAACGTTTTCTCTTCTCGAGCTATTTCTAATTGTAATGGTTTACCCGTCTTTCCAGACTCTTGCACAAATGGGGCAACATCGCTCATCTGTTCAATTGTTTTACCATTAATTTTTGTAATGATATCGCCAACTTGAACCCCAGCTATTTCACCAGGGGATTGCTTCCCGCCTGTTGTATCCACTAAATGATGTCCAACAACTAGTACACCGACCGTATTTAATTTGACGCCAATCGATTGACCACCCGGATACACTTTGTATTCAGGAATAACATCCACATTCATTTGCTTAATTGGAAAACCTGCAAGTTCCATTATGACTTTACCTTCACCAATGTTCGTACCACTTACAGCAACTATTCCATCTTCTTTCGCCACATCTAATGTTTTATGACTACTTACCACTCTGGCACTTGCAGGTATTGATGATGAAAAAGCAACACCTTGGCCTTCAAAAATGGTTAAGTTTGTAGGAAGTTGGACATAATCCTTTAAAGGTTGCCAAAAACTTAAAACCATGATGGAAACAAGGAGAAATGCGCCTATCATTTTTCTTATTATCTCTTTTGTCAACTGATTCACTCTCCTCGCTCCTATCCCACACCTTTCATGGCTACATTACTAATTTTGCCTCTAAACGCAACATTTATAACAAGGAAGCAAATAAAAAAAGCTACCCTTTTTGGATATTTTGCACAAAAAATAAACAGAGCAATAAAAAAACTACCGCTCTGTTTAAATATATTATTATGCACGCTTAACTTGTTCTGCTTGTGAAAGCAGTTCTTTTGCATGTTCTTTTGTTAAGTTAGTTACTTCAACACCTGAAATCATACGACCGATTTCCGCTATTTTTTCTTCTTCGGTTAAAGGTTTTACTTTCGTTTTTGTTCTATCCCCATCAATTTCCTTACTAATAAATAAATGAGTATCGGACATTGCTGCTACTTGTGGTAAGTGAGATATACACAATACTTGCGATCCTGACGAAACATGATAAATTTTATTGGCAATTGCTTGAGCTACTTTACCACTTACACCTGTGTCTACTTCGTCAAAAATAATGGAAGTAATGCCCTGGTGTTTAGAAAAAATACTTTTCATCGCAAGCATAATTCGAGATAGCTCACCACCTGAAGCAACTTTGGCTAAAGGCTTTAAGGGCTCTCCAGGATTTGTCGTTAAATAGTATTCCACTTCATCTACACCATGTTTTTGAAATTTTACATTACCTGTAGATTTGTCCATCTTTTTCGCAATATTCACTTGAAATATTGCCTTGTCTAAGTAAAGATCTTTTAATTCTTTATGGATTTGTTCTGTTAAATCCGCAGCTACGAATTTGCGTTCATCTGTTAATGCATTAGCTTCCAACTCTAAATCTTCTACGAGAGATTGCAGTCTTTCTTGCAACTGATGAATATGCGAATCACGGTTTTGCAGAGTTTCTAATTCTTCTTCTATTTTGGAAGCATATTGCAATATTTCTTCCACCGACGTACCGTATTTTCTTTTTAGATTCTTCATTTCGTTTAATCTACTCTCAATAAAGTCAAGACGTTTTGGATCAAATTCTAAATTATCAATTTCATCCCGAACTCGGTACATAATCTCTTCTAATTGATAATAACTATTTGAAATCACTTCATATACATCTTTTAAGTTTTTATCAATTGACTCTAAATCTTCAGATTCGCTCATTGCATGACTGATCCAATCAAGTCCTTTTTGTTCTCCATGAATGGCGTAGTACGTATTATTTAGTGCTTGAAATAATTTTTCATAATTACTAATTTTATTTCTCTCTTCTAATAAAGTTTCATCTTCATTTTCTTCCAAGTTAGCTGCACCAATTTCATCCAGTTGGAACTGCAATAAGTCTAACCTATGAGCAACTTTTTGCTCATTATGTGTTAGTTCCGTTAACCTCTTATTTAATTGTTGATATTCTTCAAAAAGCTCTTGATAAGCCGTTAACGTTTTTGCCATTTTTTCTTGACCATAAAAATCTAACAATTGTAAATGTTGTTCTGGATTCATTAGTTCTTGATGCTCGTGTTGACCATGTATATCAACTAATGTTTGTCCAACTTCACGCAGTATGGCAATTGTCACAAGCTTTCCATTCACACGACAAACACTTTTACCTGTAGCGTGTATTTCCCGCCTTAACACGACCATGTCATCTTCTATTTCTATTCCTAATTGTTCACAAACTTTATAAACTGGATGAGTTTCACTTTCAATTAAAAATAAACCTTCCATCTCAGCCTTTTTTTCACCATACCGAACAAATTCTTGAGAACCTCTACCACCGGCTAATAAATGAATAGCATCAATAATAATCGATTTCCCTGCGCCAGTTTCACCAGTTAAGACCGTTAGTCCTTTTTCAAAGGAAACGGTTAACGATTCAATTATGGCAAAGTTTTTTATAGATAATTCTGCAATCATACTTCATCACACCTTAAATTTCGATATTACAACATGTTCACTACTCTATCCGCTAACTCGGTAGCTTCTTCGGGTGTACGACAAATAATTAAACATGTATCATCACCACAAATAGTGCCTAAGATTTCATCCCAATCTAAATGGTCAATTAAAACACCTATCGCATTGGCATTACCAGGCATTGTTTTCATCACGACCATATGACCTGCTACATCAATTTTTACAAACGCATCAACTAGAGCGCGCTTTAGTTTTAATAAAGGGTTAAAGCGATGATCAGCAGGTAAACTGTATTTATAACGCCCATCCTGCATTGGCACTTTGACAAGGTGTAATTCTTTTATATCTCTTGACACCGTCGCTTGCGTAACATTAAAGCCTAATTCTTTTAAACAGTCAACAAGATCGTCTTGTGTTTCTATTTCTTCATTCGTAATTAACTCTCTAATTTTTATATGCCTTTGACCTTTATTCACCTTATACGGCACCCCTAACTATGTAAATAACCTTTTTGCTTATCTTTAGAGTAAACTATAATGGTAAAAAAACTCAACTACTTCTTACAAATTTTAAGGGAATAACATGATTGTTATTCCCCTTTTTTTACTGCATTCAATTCAACATGTGCTTCTTGCACAATTTGCTCTACCGTTTTATTACAATTTACAGTCCCAGGTTCTGCTTGTCCATTCCAATGTATATGAAGTAAAAACTCAATATTACCGTCTCCTCCAGTAATTGGAGAATATGACATGTCTTGAACGTCATATCCTTCGTTTAAACTAAACGAGATAATCTTATCTAAAACAGATTCATGAACTTTTTTATCCCGTACAATTCCTTTTTTTCCGACTTGCTCTCTGCCAGCTTCAAACTGAGGTTTTACAAGAGCTACCACATCACTGTTAGCCACTAGTAATGTTTTTAGTACAGGCAAAATAAGTTTTAACGAGATAAAGGAAACATCAATCGTTGCAAATTCAGGTAAGCCTTTTTGTAAGTCAGCAGGAGTAACGTAGCGGAAATTTGTTCTCTCCATTACTTCTACTCGTTCGTCTTGTCTTAACTTCCAAGCAAGTTGATTATACCCAACATCAAGAGCATAGCTCATCTTCACTCCATTTTGAAGGGCACAATCCGTAAAACCACCTGTAGAGGATCCGATATCTAACATTATTTTATCTTGAATGTTTAGGTCGAAAATTTTAAGGGCTTTCTCTAATTTCAAGCCACCTCTACTTACGTATGGCAAAACATTTCCTTTTACTGTTAAGACGGTATCAACTGGAATTTTTTCCCCTGGCTTGTCTAATCTTTCTTCGTTTGCATAAACAAGGCCAGCCATAATGGATCGCTTCGCCTTTTCACGGGTTTCTGCTAATCCTTGCTCTACAAGTAAAATATCTAATCTTTCTTTTTTCGCCATAAATATTAAGCCCTTTTTTGCTTTCTTCTTGCTATTTTTTTCACGTTGTTAACAACTTCTTCTGTTGTTAAGCCTATTTCATTTAATAATTCTTTTACACTTCCATGTTCAATAAAACGGTCAGGTATTCCCATTCGTCGAACAGGAACCATATATCCTTCTTCGTTCGCAAACTCGAGGACCGCACTTCCGAAGCCACCTTGTAAAACAGCTTCTTCAATTGTAACTATCGGCATTCCCGCTTTGAATAAATCATGTAACATCGCTTCATCCATCGGTTTAATGAATCTAGCGTTGATTACTTTTACAGAAATATTTTCTTCTTGTTCAAGCTTCTCTGCAGCTTCTAATGCCATCGGAATCGTGGTACCGAACGTTAAAATAGCAGCGTCTTGTCCTTCTTTTAAAACTTCCCATGAACCAATCGGGATTTGTTTTAATTCTTCTTCCATCGGAACTCCTAAACCATTTCCACGCGGATAACGAAGAGCAATTGGACCAGCATCATATTTAAGTGATGTGTAAACCATATGTTGTCCTTCATTTTCATCCTTCGGCATCATTAATACGATGTTTGGTAGATGACGTAAAAATGCGATATCGAAAACACCTTGATGTGTTTCTCCGTCTTCTCCAACAAGGCCAGACCGGTCTATACCGATAAACACATTAAGATTTTGACGACAAACATCATGAACTACTTGATCATAAGCGCGTTGTAAGAACGTAGAATAAATAGCTAAAAACGGCTTCATTCCTTGTGTTGCAATTCCTGCTGCCATTGTAGTTGCATGTTGCTCTGCAATCCCTACATCATACATACGTTCCGGGAACTCACTAGCAAATCCTTCTAACTTAGAACCAACCGGCATTGCAGGAGTTACTGCAACAATACGGTTATCTTCACGTGCCATTTTTCGAACGGTTTCACTAATGACACTACTCCATGCAGGAGGTGCCCCTACAGGTTTAATTAAATCACCCGTTTCAATCTTGTAAGGTCCAGTTCCGTGCCATGTTCCAATTTTATCCGATTCTGCTGGCATAAAACCTTTTCCTTTTTTCGTAACAACATGAATAATAACTGGTCCTTCTGTTTTCTTCGCATATTTTAAGTTTTCAATTAAGTCCTCGATATTATGTCCATCAATTGGCCCTAAGTAAGTAAAGCCCATTTCTTCAAAAAACATACCACTCACTAGTAAGTATTTAACACTATCTTTTATTCTTTCCGCTGTTGCAGCAAGTTTTCCACCTACTGCAGGGATTTTTTTCAATAGCATTTCAAGTTCGTCTTTAACCCAATTATACTTACCAGCAGTTCTCATGCGACCAAGTACATTGTGCAGCGCTCCAACATTGGGAGCAATTGACATTTCATTGTCATTTAAAATAACAATCATGTTCTTTTTCTCATGGCCAATATGATTTAGTGCTTCTAGCGCCATACCACCTGTTAAAGCACCATCACCTATAATAGGCACAACATATTCGTCCGTACCTTTTGCGTCTCTTGCTGCTACCATACCCATTGCAGCCGATAAGGATGTAGAAGAGTGACCCGTTTCCCAAACATCATGTTCACTTTCATTCATTTTAGGAAATCCGCATAACCCTTTGTATTGTCTTAATGTTCCAAACTGTCCAGCACGTCCAGTTAAAATTTTATGCACATACGACTGATGACCTACGTCCCATAAAAATTTATCTTTTGGGCTATCAAATACTTTATGTAGTGCAACTGTTAATTCAACAACGCCAAGATTCGGGCCGATATGTCCGCCCGTTTTCGATAAATTTTCTATTAAAAACTTACGAATTTCTTCACTTAGTACTTCTAATTCTTCACCTTCAAGCTTTTTTAAAAACTTTGGGTTTTTAATTTTTGTAAGATCCAACGGGGATCACTCTCTTTCCTTACTGTTTTTGTTTATTGCGCTTCTTTTTATTATTATTTAATAACATAATGTTAAAGTTGTTTTCTAGTATATAGAACACTTTACCTACCTGAAAAAGGATTGGCGTAGAATAGCGAATTGCTAGAGATTTACCGAAAGCTTTTCCACCTACTGTTAACGATGCTACGACACTTGTAAAAAGGACTGCTATTACATAATGGAAGATAGAATCTTCGACATGGTTCATAGACAGCGTAAATTGAATGACGACAATAGCAGATGCTGTACCACTTATTATACCTGAAATGTCTCCTATTACATCATTACAAAAGCTCGCGAACCTGTCAGCATTACGAATTATATGTATGGATTGTTTGGCACCGTTTACACGTTCGGCTGCCATTGCATGGAAAGGTGTTTCTTTTCCAGCAGTAGCTGCAATACCTACCATATCAAAAAATATCCCAATAAACACAATGATAAACACGATAATCATGCCAATTGCCCAAGTGACACCTGATAAAATCATCGTTGATACAATTGTAAAAATAGCCGCTAACACTAGTGTGATAACGGCGATAGCTAGACTCCAATGTATTGCGTCTTTCATCTTATTCATATATTCAACCTTTTATCTATTTATTTGGCTGTGTTAAAGTTCGCTGTTGATTTTTAATTATCAACACTAAGCTTTAACATAGCTATTTATTTATATATTAATTTTTTAGCAATAATTCCCCATATGTAAGTGGAGTGGTCATATAATGAGTAAAAACTGCGGCTTAGGTCCAGTAGGTTTTCCCAAGCAAGTACCAGATGTCGCCATACTGGCGGTTTCCCTTTAAACTCGCCTTAGCCGTGTCGCCACCAGCTAGACTAGATTACCACTTAGCCCGCACTATAATCCCCATTATATGTCTAAAAGCGAACAGCCTAGGAGTTTTCCTCTACAGCCCTTAACCAGGTCTTAGCCTCTTTTGCAGAACAGATTTCATACGGGTTGTAAAAGCATTCTTCGCTGGCCTAGCAGAAGAAGCTCCATACCATAATCCCCTCTAACTCCACTCAAGGCAGGCTACGCTGCACCTTTTTATCCCAGATAAATCAGTAGCAGGTTTATCACCATCCCGCTCCTCTCCCTTTAGAAAGATAAGCAAAAATGGGCCTCCACGGAAATAGGGTCCACGCCCACATGCCATTGTGGATCGCCCTAAAACCTTAACTCCCAGCATCAACCCAAGGCTGGGCGCCTCAAGCCGACACAAGAAACTTCATCGATGTGCCCTTTAGCGGATTTTTAGGCCCGCCTTCAGAAAAGGTGGACTGACTAGAATACTGCACCACTCCTATAAGTATCATATAGTATACCATAAAAATAGGAAATGCTCAATTTATAGAAATACTGCCTATTTTTTATCCTTAATGATCTCTTGAAGCAATTAGGTCGCATAAGTCATGGAGTAGGTTTTCTTTTAGTGGTAGTTCATTTAGGATTGTTTTTGCTTTGTCTATATGTTCTGCTAATTTATCTTTTGCACCTTTCATCGTTAAAAGAGAAGGATACGTAACTTTATTGTTAGTCGTATCAGAGCCCACTGGTTTTCCAATCTTCTCCTGTTCTCCTTCAATATCTAAAATATCATCCCTAATTTGGAAGGCAATCCCTATATGATAAGAGAACTCTCTTAATTTTTTCACTTCTTCACTAGTTGCATTCGCTAGCATAGCTCCTGACATAATACTAAATTGTAATAGTCTACCCGTTTTATTTTTATGAATATACTCTAGTTGTTCTAATGTTAATTGTTTACCTTCTCCTTGCATATCAGCTACTTGACCGCCAACCATTCCTTCTGGACCTGCAGCTTTTGCTAGCTCATATGTAAGATCAATGATAGTTTCTGGATGTACGTTATATTGTAATAAGTCCTTCAAAATTTGAAAACTGTATGTTTGTAATCCATCGCCAGCTAATACAGCCTTCGCTTCGCCAAAAACTTTATGATTCGTCAGTTTGCCTCTTCTAAAATCATCATCATCCATGCACGGCAAATCATCGTGAATAAGCGAGTATGTATGAATCATTTCAACAGCGCAAGCAACTGGTAAACCTATTTCCTCATCTTTTCCAAAGGAGCTTAATGTTGCTAACACAAGAATGGGGCGCAGCCTTTTGCCACCTGCATCTAAAGAGTAATTCATCGATTCTATTAATGTTTTTGGTGCGTTTAATTTATTAATATATTGAATCAAATGTTGCTCGATTTTTTCTTTTCTTTCCTTCATGTACGGTGCTAATGCAAGTTGTGACAAATCATTCTTCCTCCTGTACATCGAACGGCTCTAATTCACCATTTTCTCTTAAAATTTGTCTCATTTGTTGTTCCACGTTTTGTAATTTTTCATGACACAACTTTGAAAGTTTCATCCCTTCTTTATAAAAAGAAATAGCTTCTTCTAATGGAACATCACCTTTTTCTAACTGTTCTACTATAACTTCTAATTCTTTCATCGCGTTTTCAAATGTTACTTCTTTTTTGTCCGCCATGATTAACCCTCCATTTTTTTATCTATTATTATATTCTTAACTGTACAGTCTAACTTTCCATCTTGCACATGCACTTGTATGGACTTTCCAACCTCTGTTTGTGTAGTAGACTTTATTAACTCGCCGTTTTCGTTATATGAAATGTTGTATCCCCTTTTCATTATATTTAAAGGACTTAACATTTCTAATTTAGAAAGAGCAGATTGAAATTCCCATTGTTTTTTCAAAAGTGATTGATTCATCCCTGTTTGTAAAAGCTTTACTTGTCTTTCTAAGTTATTCTTTTCTATCTCCCACTGCTTCTTCGGATGATTTCTAATAACTAGGGCGGAAAGTTGTTCTAGCTTCATTCTTTTTTGCTCTAACAAACGTTTACTTGCAGTCTCTAAGCTATCCATAAGACGATCTAATTCTTGTTCTTTTTGTACATATAAATTTTGTGGATAGCGGAACGCGTACGACTTTTGAATTCGAACTAATCTTTCTTTATAACCTGAAATCACATTATGAACAGAACGATGTAATCTTCTTTCTCTATCAGAGAGGCGCTCTGCTAATTCAATTATGTGTGGGACAGCAAGCTCTGCTGCAGCAGTTGGAGTTGGAGCACGTAAGTCTGCAACAAAATCTGCTATTGTAAAATCTGTTTCGTGCCCTACTGCAGAAATTATGGGTACATTTGATTTAAATATTTCTCGAGCTACTTGTTCCTCATTAAAAGCCCAAAGCTCTTCAATGGAACCACCGCCTCGACCAACAATGATCACGTCGATGTTTTCTAATGTATTAGCTGTTGCAATCGCTTTCGCAATAGAAGGAGCAGCATGTACCCCTTGAACAAGTGCAGGAATGACCGTTACTTTTGCGATAGGATACCTTCTTCTTAGAGTTGTAATGATATCTCTAATTGCCGCACCAGTTGGAGAAGTAATGACTGCTATTCCTTTTGGAAATTTCGGAATAGGCTTTTTATGTTGCGCGTCAAAAAGACCTTCTGAAGCCAATTTCTTTTTTAGCTCTTCATAAGCTAAAAATAAGCTACCGATACCATCTGGTTGCATTTCTTTTATGTATATTTGATAGTTGCCACTGCTTTCATAGACAGAAATTTCGCCACGAACTAAAACATTCATTCCTTCTTCTGGAGTGAACCCTAGATTGCGGTTGTTTCCTGCAAACATGACAGCTAATATTCTCGCATTTTTATCTTTGAGCGTGAAATACATATGGCCACGACTATGCCACTTGAAGTTGGATATTTCTCCTTTAAGCCATACATCTTGCATATGTGGATCGACATCAAACTTCCGTTTTATATACTTTGTTAAGGCCGTTATAGTTAAATACTTTTTTTCTGACATTCGAAGTACTCCTTTAACTGGCGATTCTATTTCTTAGTTTACAATAACTGAGTGTGCTATTTCTATATTTCTTCAAATTAAAAAGGCAGTGAATCACTTATGTGTTCAACCACCTTTTAAGATATCATATTATAGGATATTCGTCTTGTTTTGAGATGCTTTCTTTTGAGCAGATTGTAGCGTGTTTTGTAATAGCATCGTAATCGTCATCGGACCAACACCACCAGGAACAGGTGTAATATAACTTGCTTTTTCTTTCACACTATCAAATTGCACATCTCCACAAAGCTTTCCACTCTCTAGTCTATTAACACCTACATCAATTACTATCGCACCTTCTTTTACGTAGCTTGAACTAATTAAGTTAGCACGACCAACAGCAACAATTAAAATATCGGCCTGTCTAGTAATATCTGATAGGTTTTTTGTTTTGGAATGGCAATAAGTAATCGTAGCATCTTCTTTTAAAAACAGTTGACCAACTGGTTTTCCAACAATATTACTACGGCCAACAACAATAACATGTTTACCAGTAATGGAAACATTCAATGACCTAATCATTTCTAATATCCCATAAGGTGTGCATGGAATGAATGAATCTTGGTTAATCATCATTTTACCAATGTTTATCGGGTGAAATCCATCTACATCTTTTTCAGGAGAAATTGCTTCAATAATAGAATTTTCATGTATGTGCTTAGGTAGAGGTAATTGCACTAATATTCCATGAATTTCTTCATTTCTATTAAAGTAGTCTATTCGAGATAATAGTTCTTCTTGCGTTAAAGTAGAAGGATAATGTTCTAATAAACAGTTAATCCCCGCTTCTTCACAAGCTTTCTTTTTTGCTTTTACGTAAGAGTGTGATGCAGGATCGTCTCCTACTAAGACAACAGCTAGTGTTGGTTGAACAGCATCGAACTGCCTCAACTTCGTTACTTGTTCCTTAATAAAGGTTCTCTTTTCTGTTGCTAGTTCTTTTCCTGAAATAATTACTGCAGACATGAATAGCTCCCCCTAACAAACCATTGATATTTTTTATTTTGACAATGCGTCTTTTACTTTAGATAAAACTGCATTAATAAATTTACTAGATTTGTCATCACCGAATTTTTTTGCAAGTTCAATCGCTTCGTCCATTGAAACACTTACAGGAATCTCATCTTCGTACATAATCTCGTACACAGCAATTCTTAAAATTGTTCTATCTACCGCACCTAAACGATTTAATGTCCAATTTTCTAAGTGATCAGTAATCATCACATCAATATCCGACATGTTTTCAACTGTTCCCAATACTAATTGAAGTAAAAATGGATCTTCCTTTTTAGAGGAGTTTTCTAGTACATTTTCTATTGCTTCTTTCGGGTCAATTTCACTTAAATCTATTTGAAAAACGGCTTGTAATGCCTTTTCTCTCGCTTCGCTTCTTTTCATATAAATAGCTCCTTCTCGTTCATGTAAAGAGTATAGAAAGATAATAGCATACTTTTTCTAGATAAGTATACTGTTTTCTCACTTTTTTTCACAAAAACACAAACATTCTAGCACGAAGTAAATGTTTTTATTCGTGTTTAAAAACTTTAATTTCCGAACATTCAAAAAATGGATGATTAGGTTATGTAATGAAATCACTTTCATCTTTTCCGAACGTTTTCTATCTTATACGATTTTGTTTTATAATCATAATAATTAATTATAAAAGCGGTGATTTCCCGCAAGTCTCTGGGTATGTTTCAATTTAATCTTTTTGTGTTTCAATCTGGTTAATTTGTGTTTCAATCTCACAAGTTTGTGTTTCATTCCCCCTTCACGCACTACAATTTTTTCCTTTGTGTTTCAATCTGGTCGACTTGTGTTTCAATTTCTTCTCATTGTGTTTCAATCTTACTAGTTTGTGTTTCAATTGTTGGGAATTCACTTTTAAACAGAAAAAACCTTGTAGATGCCAAGTGAAGCTGAACACCTACAAGGTCAATTTATGGAAAATGTCAAAATTACATTTCTTCTTCTACTTCCACTTCGTTTTTCGCCGTTTCGAATTGAATGCCAACTACATGGATGTTTACTTCTTTTACTTCAAGCGCTGTCATATTTAGTAATGCTTGACGAATGTTGTCTTGTACTTTTTGAGCTACAGTTGGAATGGAAATACCAAATTGCATCACACAGAACACATCAATAGCAATACCTTCTTCTGTTAAATCAACTTTTACACCTTTACCGTGGTTTTTCTTGCCTAGTCTTTCTGCAACACCTGCAGCAAAGTTACCACGCATTTGTGAAACACCTTCAACTTCTGAAGCTGCAATTCCAGCAATTACTTCAATAACTTCTGGAGCAATTTCAACTTTTCCAAGTGATTCATTGGTGTTCATTTCAAGTAAGTTTCTTTCCATAATAAATTCCTCCTAATTAAGAGTTCATAACATCGTATTTCTCTAAAAACTTAGTGTTGAAGTTACCATCTTTAAATACTTCGTGATCCATAAGTTTTAAGTGGAAAGGAATGGTAGTATGTACTCCATCGCCTTCTACGACAAATTCACTTAACGCTCGTTTCATTCTAGAGATTGCTTCTTCACGTGTAGCTCCGTACGTAATTAATTTTGCTACCATGGAATCGTAATAAGGCGGAATAACATATCCCGGGTAAACAGCAGAGTCTACACGTACCCCTAAACCACCTGGAGCAAGATACATATTTATCTTCCCTGGGGATGGCATAAAGTTTTTGGATGGATTTTCTGCATTAATACGACACTCGATTGACCATCCATTAAATGTTACTTCTTCTTGTTTAAGGGATAGCTTTTCTCCTGAAGCTACTTTAATTTGTTCTTTTATCAAGTCTACTCCAGTAACCATTTCTGTAACAGGGTGTTCTACTTGAATACGAGTGTTCATTTCCATAAAGTAAAATTTACGGTTTTGATAATCGTATATAAATTCTATCGTACCTGCACCCGAATAGTCTACTGCTTTTGCTGCTTTAACTGCCGCTTCTCCCATTTCTTGACGTAATTCGCCATCTAAAACAGGTGATGGAGTTTCTTCTACAAGCTTTTGTAAACGTCTTTGGATAGAGCAATCACGTTCTCCAAGGTGTATCGTGTTGCCAAAGTTGTCTGCTAACACTTGTATTTCCACGTGGCGGAAGTCTTCTATATACTTCTCTAAATAAACACCTGGATTTCCGAATGCAGTTGCAGCTTCTTGTTGGGTAACAGAGATACCTTTTTTCAACTCTTCTTCATTGCGGGCAACACGGATACCTTTTCCGCCTCCCCCAGCTGTTGCTTTAATGATAACAGGGTAACCAATCTCTTTTGCAATACGCATTCCATCATCCAGTGTTTCAATAATGCCTTGTGAACCTGGTACAATTGGAACATTCGCAGCACGCATTGTTTCTCTAGCAATATCTTTTGTCCCCATCTTACTAATTGCTTCCGGACTCGGACCAACGAATGTAATATTACATTCACGGCAAAGTTCTGCGAAATCAGCGTTTTCGGCCAAGAAACCGTAACCAGGGTGGATTGCATCTGATTCTGTTAATTTTGCTACACTAATAATATTTGTAAAGTTTAAGTAGCTATCTTTAGAAGCTGTCGGTCCTACACAATATGCTTCGTCTGCAAGTTGCACATGTAGGGAGTCACGATCTGCTTCCGAGAAGACAGCAACTGTCTCAATGTTCATTTCACGACAAGCTCGGATGATTCGAACAGCAATTTCTCCTCTATTCGCAATTAATAGTTTTTTAATCATGAATTTCTCCCCTTATGAAAGTCTTACTAAAAATAATGGTTGACCGTATTCTACTAATTGGCCATTTTCCACTAATACTTCTACTATTTCCCCTTTTACTTCTGCTTCAATCTCATTGAAAAGTTTCATTGCTTCTACAATACAAACAACAGAGCTCTCACTTACTTTATCGCCTGCTTTTACATAATTATCTGCATCAGGAGATGGAGAAGCATAGAACGTACCTACCATTGGTGATGTGATTTTATGTAAGCTTGGGTCATTTACCGCAGCTACTTTTACTTCTTCTTTTGGTGCAACTTTTGTTTCTACAGCTACTGGTGCAGCTGGTGCTGAAGGTTGAACTGCAGGTGCTTCTGTCACTACAGTTGTTGGTACTGCTTGAACAGGTGCAGGTGCTGCATGGACAACTTTTTTCATTTTAATTTTTGAACCGTCATGTTCAAAAGTAAATTCGTCTATATTGGATTGGTCGATCAGTTTAATAATTTCTCTAATTTCTTGGATTTTTAACATGTCTTTCACTCCTTGAATACTGTATCTTTTTTTGGATGGTTTGCAAGATTGAAGCTATGTAGAATGTAAAGAAATCGGACACTTTATGTTTTATGTGCTCGACTAAAAGAATGTTAGCTTTTTGGGCTAAGCATTTTAGTAAGAAAAACATTAGTTCATATTCATCATACGATACTAGTAAGCCAAATTCAACTAAAAATAGTAATAGATATTATTACCTAGTCATAAAAAAACAGATTTATTTTTGGTTCAAACTGTTGATGTTCCCTGCAGGTGCTCGCTTTCCGCGGGTGGACTAGGGAGCCTCCTCGGCGCATGGCGCCTTATTTATACAGATTTTATCCACTTACCCACGTTCATATGAAATCGCTTACATATTTCTATTGTAATATTCACATATCTTACAATCAACTTTTTATTGCATGAATCAATTTCATCATTACGGTTCGTTTAATGAAAAACGAATATATTAGTGCAATACATAATAATATTTTCGATTATTAAGGTGTCTTAATACAGAATACGAAGCTATCATTCGTTTTTCGTATAGTAGTCATACGTTATGAAACGGACTCATAAAGGTAAAGCCCCAGGATTGACCTAGGGCTTTGAATACTAAGTATAATTAGTTGTTTGCTGTTTGGAATTCGATGTGGATGTTTTCGTTGCGTAAGTTAGTGAATTCTTGACGCACTAAGTGTAATACTTCGTTTGCAAGCTTTGGAGATTTTTCTTCTGATTTTAATGTTACACGAATTTTTTCGCCATCTACTAATACTAATGCATCGTTAAAGCCTCTTGCTTTAATTGCTTGCTCTAATACTTTTTCTTTTTGCTCTACTGCATTTAACTCATGGAATTGCTCCCAAGCTCTATTGATTTCATCTGCAGGTAATGAAGCGTTCGCTACTACTGCTTCTAAGTTTTCTTTCGCTTTACTTCTTAAGTTCTCTAAGTCTAAACGTAGTTTCATGAATGTTTCATCTCGATCTGTTTCAAAAGAAACTGTGCCACCAGTAGTAGTATCGCTATCCTCGTCCGCTTCTTCGTCAGTAGGATTTGTTACAACATTTTCACCACTTGGTTGCTCTGCACCTTGCTTTGGCTCATTGTCCATAGCAACTTGATTTGCATCCTGAGGACTAAAAACATAATACACTCCAAGAACGAAAACTAAACTTAACATTGTTAACAACCATACTGTTTGTTTTTTTAATAACATTCCTTATTCCCCCTTAGGTTTCTTTGGTAAAACTGCTACGCGGTGTTGTGGTACATCTAACACTTTCGTAACTGCCTCGATAAGCATTTGCTGAACTTTTATACTTTCAGCTCCTTGCGCTACTACTAATACACCCTTTACAGAAGGCTTTTTTGTTTCAATTACAAGAGGCTTTTCTTCTTCCCCTTTTCTCACAATCACTACTTGTTGATCGGTAGAAACGTCCTCGACATCACGTTTGCCTCCATTGCTATCCACTTCATTTGTTTTTTGTGTATGTGTTACATGATTTTTTTGTAACACTTGTAACTCTGAAGCTTCCACATTAACAACAACTGTGACATCATTAACGCCTAAAATGTTCTGTAGAGCCTCTTTTAATTGATTTTCATAGAGTCTTTCGTAATCGGTAATTGTAGTTGGCTGGCTGTCATTACTTTTTGGGTTGAATACCGTTTCCGTTTGTTCTACATCGTTATTACTAACAGCAGATGTTGGCGGAGAAGATTTTACTTCTCCCTTAGAATATAGATTGCTGAACAACATAAATCCTACTCCAACTGCTAGTACAAGGATAATGTATTGAAATTTAGCAGATCTCTTATCTTTTGAATCACCGAGTAATCCTTTAAGCCATTCAAAGAGATCTTTATTGTTTTTATCCATACTTACCTTTTCCCCCCTTCCACTGCAACAGAAATAATATTAGGATGTAGCTGCCATTGTTCGGATAAAAAAGCTTGGACCTTTTCATGATCTTCGCTTGTCTCGTTTCGTTCCAACGGCTTGGAGGTATCAATGTTGACTGGCTTTACTGTTGAAATGGCTGTAACAGTTTCTGCGTCTACTAATATGACTTCTACATACTCCAAAAAGTCATCTTCTGGCAAGGATGAAAGAGGCCCATCTTTTACAACGGGTTTAATTGATTTAACTTTTAGCCCATACTGTTCCATCAACTCCTCTTCTACTTGATCTTTCATTTTGTCAGCCATTTGTTCTAATGTATATGCATGATGTAGGGCTTGTATTTCTCTTTTCTTCGAATCTGTTAAATTTTTTATATTTTTTTCAGATATGTTAATAGAATTCGTTGTCATAGATGCAAAAAGTTCGTCCATATCAGTGGATAATAGTTTTAATATCGGAGTTAATATGACGACAATCAATAAAAGGCCGATTACCATTTTGGCGTACTTTTGCATGCTAGAATTAGGTAGCAACATATCAATAACGGTTGCTAGTAAAATGAAAATAATAATACTTGTTATCCATTCCGTTAAAAAACTCAATCCACTCACCTCACTATCTGACCATCACCGTAATGTTTCCAGCGGCGATAATGATGGTTATACTTAAGAAAAACATAAAAGATACGATTGCTAGGGAGGCAAACACATAGATGACGTTTTTACTAATAATGTCTAAGCATTTAATTACTGGTCCTCCACCTAATGGTTGTAATAACGCTGCAGCTAGTTTATAAATCAGGGCAATTGATAGTATTTTAATAGCTGGAAATGCGGCTAGCATGATAATGGTTGCAACCCCTAATATTCCGACTGTATTTTTCAAAAGCAACGACGCACTAATAACAGTGTCAGTTGCATCTGTAAACATCCGTCCGATTACTGGAATGAAATTACTTGTGACAAATTTTGCTGTCCGAATCGTTATACCATCCGCTACTGCTGCACTTGCACCTTGGATCGAAATAACGGTTAGAAATACCGTTAAGTAAATCCCTAACAACCCGATACTAATATTTCTTAGTAGTTGAGCAAGCTGGGTTACTTTGTATTGCTCGCTTAACGTACTTACAATGCTAAGAACCGTCGATAAGTATAATAGAGGTAAAACGACAAACTGGATTAATAGACCACTTGTGTTCATTAAGAAAATAATAACTGGATGAAAGATTGATGCTGATATTAGCCCACCTGAACTTGCTATTAATGCTAGTAATAGTGGTACGAGTGCGATAATAAAGCCCATCATATTTTGGATGGCATCTTTTGTATAAGTAATGGCAATATGAAAACTGTTTAAAGAAAGAATGATTAAAACCATAAAAACAACCGCATAGGCAATTTTACTGACCGCTTTTTGTTCGAAAGCATTTTGTAATGTTTGAAGGAACGTACTAAAAATGGTTAACAGTATGAGGCTACCTAGTAGTTTTCCATTTACGAGTAATTCATGAAATAAGTATTTAAGTCCACCTTTGAACCATTCATCTATAGAGAAAGACTTGTCCCCTTTTACAAAATCCATGAACGGGCCTTTCTGACTTTCCGGTAAGAAACCGCCATATTCATTCATTACTTTATCCCAGTACTCTTTTATTTCGTCTACTCCTACTTGTTCTAACTGATTTGTTACTAATTCTGAAGGTGACGAGGGAGAGGCTTGTACATTATCAGCTAGAAAAAGAGTAATGATCATGGCTAGAATGGCTAGTGTGACGTTTTTTTTCATCCTCTTTCTCCCTCCTTCCTTTAAGTTTAAGAAGGTATCAATCTTATAATGGTTTCAATAATGACGGTTAGTATTGGTATCGCCATGGCTAGTATAAGTATTTTTCCAGCTAGCTCAATTTTGGAGGCTATCGCTCCTTGTCCAGCATCTTTTGTTATTTGTGCACCAAACTCTGCGATGTAGGCAATGCCAATTATTTTAAGTATTGTTTCTACATACACCATGTTTACGTTTGCGTTAATGGCAAGTCGCTCTAACATACTTATTACTTCAAACACTTGGTCCATTAGAAATAAAAAAATGGCACAACCTACAAAAACGACTAATAAAAATGCGAATGTCGGCTTTTGTTCCTTCACAATTAATGCTAGGAACGTGGCAACAAGACCTAATCCGACAATTTGTATAATCTCGATAGGTCATCACCCCTTATCATTGGAACAGGAATACGGATTTTATCTTTTTAAATAAGTCCTCTACGATACTAGCAACCATGAATAATATATAAATAAATCCAAGGAGTGTAACCCACTGTGCATATTCTTCTTTGCCTAACTGTTTTAACACCGTATGCATAAAAGCTACGATAATTCCGATACCTGCTATTTTAAATATTACATCTACCTCTATGCCCATCGTCGTTCCCCCTAAAATTAATACAATAAAATGACTAATAGTAATCCAGATAAGATCCCTAAGCTTTTAAACATCTTTTCGTTTCGAGCTTGTTTGTCTCTTGCATCTAACTCTTCTCTTTCTAAATGGGTCATGGCTAAAACTATATGTTTTTGTTGTGTAGCCAAGTCATGTTGGCCAAGTGTTTCGCCAAACTGCTTTAATATTTCAATCTCAGCTGATTTGAATGCTGTACTTTTCCAAACTTCTTCTAAACTATCATGCCAGGCTTGTTTTACCGATACATCACCTTTTTCGAGCTTGCCGGCGAAAGTCGCAAAAAACCATGTTAGTGGCTTATCCAATTGTTTCGCTATATGTTTACAAGCTTCTGCAAGTGGTGTGTGACCATACATTATTTCCGCCTCAAGTGACTGCAAGGCAACTTTTAGCTGCCTCAACTGCTTAGGTCTTTCCATTAAATGACGAGCTAGTTCAAAACCTGCCCAAGAAGTGGCAACTATAATTAATACCGCTCCTAATAATTGCATGAATGTATCACACCCTTATCTTTGGAGATAACCTTACCATCTTCATCTAGTATTTTTTGAATCGTACCTGGTCCATTTCCTCTACCTAAAATGACATATCGTTTGATTGCTTTCATCTCTATCATTTCTTTCACACTCGGACGTATTAGCAGTTCTTGAAAAGTAGATGCATGTGCAGACAATAGCAGGCCAACCCCAGCATTAACTGCTTCTTTTACCGCTTCACTATCTTCATTTCTACCAATTTCATCTACTACAATGACATCTGGGCTCATAGAGCGTATTAGCATCATCATCCCTTCCGCTTTTGGACAACCATCTAAAACGTCCACCCTAATCCCTAATTCATGTTGTGGAATACCTTTAACGGCGCCAGCTATTTCCGATCGTTCGTCGACGATACCAACTTTACATGAAGGAATATTTTTTTCCTTTACTCCCATACTCATCGCTCTAGCTAAATCACGCAACATCGTTGTTTTACCTGTTTGTGGTGCACCTAAAATCATCGTACTGTGCCATTTTCCTTCATATAAATATGGCAATAACGGTGTAGCTACCCCAATTTTTTGTTTAGCTATTCGTATATTGAAAGATGCTACGTCGCGAATTGCTTTCACATAGCCATTTTGTGTGATTACTTTTCCAGCCAAACCTACACGGTGTCCACCAGCAATTGTAATAAATCCCCGTTTCAGTTCTTCTTCTAGGGCATAAATGGAAAAATGACTTATCTTATTGAGTAATTGAATGCCGTCCTCTTCTGTAACTGTATACGGAGGAAAAACCGGTGTTCCAGCAACGATAAGCTCCAATGGACGATTTACACGCACTCGTACTTCTTCCATCCTTTCCAACGTCATTGGACTCAATGTTTGAATGATCTTACATATAGAAGCGGGCAAAACGCTCATCACGCTACTTAACATAAATAATTCTCCTTTAGTTCTTTCGTTACTTACAATCTATGCAAGCTTGACCAATTTATATGCTTGCTTGTACAAACTTTCTGGACTTATGTTTAAAGGATTATTTATAGATTCCATATAGTATGAATGAAACGCCTATCCCAATAAAGACGAGTTTGGAAAACGATATTTCATCTGCAATACTTATTAACCCAATCATCATCGTAGAAATAAAGATGACTGGTCCAACGACCGCAAGCATGGAGTTGACGACGACTGCTTTTTTTACATCGTTTAACATCAGCATAATAATAGCTGCACTTATTTCGATGAGACCAGAAACAAGGCGTAAACCTGCCATCGAAAGGACAGCTGATTCTATTTGTGTACCGAAAATCTTCTTCATTACAAGTCCTCCTATCCACCCTCATTCAGGTGGTACTTCCTACTTGTACAACCTATGCACGTATGTATAGAAAAAGAAGTGTAAAATGTGGTTTGATTGTGGTTGTTTTGAAGTAATCTGATGCTACTGAAGTTATGAAAAAGTGCTAATCTGGTTGACAACAATAACAAGGACTCATTTAAAGCAATAGCCTAGCTGCTGATTGGAGCGCAAGTCGGAGACTCCTCGAAAATGCTAACGCATTTCCTTCGTGCGATGCATCGCTCCCGTAGCCCTCCTTGTCCTGCGGGAGAAGCGAAGTACGGGAGACCCCACAGGTGCGGATGCGCCGAGGAGGCTCCCGACTTGCCCGCGGAAAGCGAAGACTTGCACGGGTATCAACAGCGGTGTTTAACAAGATAATTAAAAATAAAAGCAAAAAAAGGCACACAGACTAAATTTAGCCTGTGTGCCTTTTCTATTCTTATACTTATTTCACTACATACACTCTTGTTTCATAAGGCTTTAACATAAACGTTGTTTCATCTTTATGTTCTGCAACTTCATAGTTCTGTAACTTTAAATTAGCAGATGCAACAGGTAGCTTTCCATAGCTGTACTCTACTTCTTCTGCACTGATGTTACAAATCACAAGACCTATAGCACCTTCTAAAGTACGTGTGTATGCATAAATATTTTTATCTTCTTCTAAAATCAAGTCATAGTTGCCGTATACAAAAACTTCTTCTTCTTTGCGAAGTTTAATCATATCACGGTAGAAGCTTAGCACGGATTCAGAATCATTCCACTGTGCTTCTACGTTAATGTTTTTGTAGTTCTCGTTTACACCTAACCATGGAGTACCAGTTGTAAATCCTGCATTTTCGTCCGTGTTCCAATGCATAGGTGTACGAGAATTATCGCGACCGTTTTTCCAAATTAGTTCCATTACTTTTTGAGCATGCTCTGCGCCTTTAACACTTTCAATGCGATAAAGGTTTTTCATTGCTACATCATCATATTGATCAATAGAATCAAATTTTACGTTTGTCATTCCAATTTCTTGACCTTGATAGATGTATGGAGTACCTTGCATAAAGAAGTATAGTGCACCTAACACCTTTGCACTCTCTACTAAATATTCCTTGTCATTGCCCCATGTAGAAACAGAACGTGCCTGGTCATGGTTTTCTAAGAATAAAGCATTCCAGCCATTTCCTTCTAAACCTTTTTGCCATTTCGTTAATGTTTCTTTTAATTGAAGGAGATCAACGCCGCCTTCCGTACCTTTATTCCACAAACCTAGGTGTTCGAATTGGAAGATCATATTGAATTTACCATTCTCCTCGCCAACCCACTCGTCCGCTTGGTGAATCTTTACTCCGTTTGCTTCACCGACTGTCATAATGTCGTATCGCGCAAACGTTTGCTCTTTCAGTTCTTGTAAAAATTCTTGAATGCCTTCTACATTCATCATGTAATCAAACGAAGGTACATAGTCTAATTTCTTTGGATTCGGTAAATCCGGAAATCCTGGTTCTTTTTTAATATGAGAAATAGCATCCACACGGAATCCGTCAATTCCTTTATCTAACCACCAGTTAATCATGTCATAAAGTGCAAAGCGTACGTCTTTATTTTCCCAGTTTAAATCTGGTTGCTTTTTGTCAAATAAGTGCATAAAGTATTCTTTTGTTTTCTCATCATATTCCCAAACAGAACCACTGAAAATACTTTCCCAGTTGTTTGGCTCTTTTCCATTTTTATCTTCTTCCCAAATGTACCAGTCACGTTTTGGGTTGTCTTTAGAAGACTTTGATTCGATAAACCAAGGATGCTCGTCACTTGTATGGTTAATAACGAGGTCAATAATAAGTTTCATTCCTCTTTCATGAACTCCAGCTAAAAGCTCGTCGAAATCTTCCATGTTACCGAAGTCTTCCATAATATCTTGGTAGTCACTAATGTCATATCCATTATCAGCGTTAGGTGACTTATACATTGGACAAATCCAAATTACATCAATTCCAAGTTCTTTTAAGTAATCTAGTTTTGTAATAATTCCTCTTAAATCACCAATTCCGTCACCATTTGAATCCATAAAGCTTCTTGGATAAATTTGATAAGCTACAGCTTCTTTCCACCAGACTTTATTCATAAAGCACACTCCCTTTATCTATAACCCTTATTAAATATTTCATTTCATTTTTTGCGTAAACGTTTGCACAATTGCACAAAAAAAATATAAATAGTTATTCTCACTACTTTACTATAACATTTTTTCTTTATTTTTCAAATGAAATTTAGCCTAGTTTTTCTGTTCTTCCGTATATCTGTTTTTACACATTATTTTGCTTATTTTGGTAATGCTATTAAAAAAGTTTAAAAAGCGGGTGTATTTACTTTGTATAAATATTTTCTAAGCTTCATTGTCATTTTATTGTTATTCCCTAATTCGTTTCAGGCAGCGGAAATCCCGAATGAAAAAGCTGCATTCACACGTGATGGACATCTTTTTATTTGGGTAAATGGTGAAGAAACGATGATAACAGATGATTTGTATGTTTCAGATCCAGCTTGGTCTTACGACGGCAACTATTTAGCTTATAAGGCAGTTCCTTCATTAGATAATAACGGCTCAGAAATTCAGGAAGTTTGGATTTTACATATTCCCACCAACAAACAGTACAAATTAAGTATTCAAGGTTCTGAATATAAGTGGTCTCCCACGAAAAATGAGCTAGCAGTACTTTCGGACAACTCCTTGTCCATTGCTCAATTAAAAGAGGATTCATTGCCAATCATTCATCCTTTAGCAAATGGAGTATGGTCATTTGTTTGGGCAATAGATGGCTCGAACATTCTTTTAAGTAAGGAAGCTGTTTTATTTCCAGACGGTTGGAGTCATCCACGGTTATATACAGTTTCTTGGGTAGAAAAAGAAGTAAACGATTGGGATGTGTCTGTGAATTCTTTATTTACTGCTCCTTCGCCAATCACTGTTGGAGATTCAACTATTCATTCTATTTCTATGGATCATTTCCGCTGGTCAAACGATTTGAAATGGTTAGCCATGATTATTACACCAACCGCTTCTTTATCAGAAGATAGTAATATTGTAGGTGCTTTTGCACCTGAGAATAAAGTATTTATTCCGTTAGGAGAAATGTTAAACAAAGAAGAATGGCTGCAATGGGCACCAAGCAAGCCGTTACTAGCAACTATACAAGGTAGTGGCAGATTACAAGCAGGATACTCTAATAAAAAACTTACGATCCAAACGGTTCTACCGATGAAAACAAAGGTGTACACTCCGGAAAAGTATGCAGATATTGATTTTACGTGGGTAGATGATGGGAACATTATTGTAGCAAGAGGAAAAGAAACTCCAGAGCCATCCACATTTGAGCCCTCTTTGTATTTAGTGGATATAAAAAATAATAAATCAACAAAGTTAGTTAATAACCCTAAAGGTTCATCAGATTATCGTCCAGTTATATTACATAATTACAAAAGTCTGACTTGGATAAGATCAGATGCCCAAGGAAATAAACATGTTTTTTTAAGTGAATTGGATGGACAATCAGAGAAAAAGATTATTACGAAAGTAGACAACATTACGTGGTATGTTGGAAAAGTAGAATAAAAAGAGGCAAGACACACATTCAATGAGTGTCTTGCCTCTTTTTTTATTATGCGCGGGATACGTAGCTTCCCTCTGTTGTATTAATGATTAGCACGTCACCTTCGTTAATGAAGAAAGGAACTTGAACTGATAGTCCTGTTTCAACTATAGCTGGTTTAGTACCACCTGAAGCAGTGTCACCTTTAATTCCTGGTTCTGTTTCTGTTACTTTTAATTCTACAGTGTTTGGAAGCTCGATACCGATTGTTTCACCATGATACATCATGATAGCAACTTCCATGTTTTCTTTTAAATATTTTAATTCGTACTCGATTTGAGTTGCTGGTAATTCAATTTGGTCGTATGACTCCGTGTCCATGAACACGTGTAAGTCACCGTTTGCATATAGATATTGCATTTTACGGTTGTCAATTTGTGCTTTCCCCACTTTTTCACCAGCACGGAACGTTTTTTCTTGAATCGCACCAGTACGTAGGTTACGAAGTTTAGAGCGAACGAAAGCTGCTCCTTTACCTGGCTTAACGTGTTGGAAATCCATTACGCGCCAAATTCCTCCGTCTACTTCTACTGTTACACCTGTGCGAAAATCATTTACTGAAATCATTTTTTATCCTCCTACTAATAAGCAAATATGACAGAGCTACTTTTATTGTTTCCTTTGAAACAACGGTTTACTCTGTATGCTTTTAAGCCATTATAATGTAATAAGTTCTTTTGTGGAGTGAGATAAGCTTTCATTACCGTTTTCTGTAACTACTGTATCATCTTCAATACGGCATCCACCTACACCAGCTATATAAATACCTGGCTCCACTGTTACAACCATTCCTGGCTCTAAGATTGTATCAGATTTAACCGACAAGGATGGTCCTTCATGTACTTCCATTCCTAATCCGTGACCTGTAGAGTGACCAAAGAACTCTCCATAGCCCTTTTCTGTAATATAATCTCGAGTCAACGCGTCTGCTTCACGACCAGTAATACCAGCTTTAATACCTCTCATACCGCGAAGTTGTGCTTCTAGGACAGTATCATAAATGTTACGAAGCTCATCACTAATTTGTCCAATCGCTACTGTACGAGTGATATCAGAGTTGAATCCTTTGTAAAACGCACCAAAGTCCATCGTTACTAGTTCACCAGTTTGAATTACTTTATCAGAAGCCACACCGTGTGGTAATGCTGAACGGTAACCGGATGCTACGATAATGTCAAATGACGAAGATACCGCTCCATTCTTTCTCATAAAGAATTCTAACTCATTGGAAACATCTAGTTCTGTTAAACCAGGTTTTATGTATGTAAGGATATGATCGAAAGCTGCGTCCGCTATTTGCGTTGCTTCCTTTAATATCTTAATCTCTTGCTCAGACTTAATCAAGCGTAATTTTTCCACCATGCTTGAAACAGGAACAAGTTCAGCTTTAATAGTTGTTTTGTATGCTAAATATGCAGAGAAAGTTACGTGATCTTGTTCGAAACCAAGTCTACTAATTCCTAGTTCTTTTACTTGTTCTGCAATCTCTTCTATTAATCCACCTTTTTGTTGAACAATCGTGTAACCTTCACACTGCTTGCTCGCTTGCTCTGTGTAACGGAAATCGGTAATGAACACCGCTTTATCTTCGGTAATAATTGCAACTCCTGCACTTCCTGTGAAGTTTGTTAAATAACTACGGTTTTTCCCGCTCGTTACTAAAAGTGCATCAATATTTGAATCTTGAAAATGATTTCTAAGCTTTGTTAACTTTTCCATTCTAATTCCCCCTACCTTTATTTAGCAATGCTAGTACTGCTAATTCGTATCCATGAAACCCTAAACCAACTATTTGTCCAATGGTAACTGGTGCAGTTACCGACACATGCCGGAAGCTTTCACGAGCATGAACATTAGAAATATGTACTTCTACCACCGGGATAGAAACGCTTTCTATCGCATCTCTAATCGCATAGCTATAATGAGTAAATGCACCTGGATTGATAACAATTCCGTCAAATTGATTTTCCGCTTCATGAATCCAATCAATAATTTGACCTTCATGATTGCTTTGAACACAGTTCACTTCAATTTGATGCTGGTTTTCCATCCCTTTTAAGTTGTGTTCTAAATCAGATAACGTTTTATCCCCATATATATGAGGCTCCCGTAGTCCTAGCCTATTTAAGTTTGGACCATTGATTACTAATATTCGCATTATACGATTCCCCTATTTTAAAAATGAAAAAAAGAAAAGAATGTCCAATTACTGAACATTCTATCATATTCTATTCATTTACTCTACTTGTTTGATGTTTGCTGATGGCTACCATGTTGCTTTCTATACTGCATTTCATTATGTTCAAACGAAATCGAATAACCTACAAACACTCCGAAAAGGATATATAAGCATAAGTTTGTAACGTTTGTTTCTAAAGTTAATTTATTTACCGTTTCAATAGAAGGAAACATCGGGTTCAAGATGATAAATACTAACCCCCATAGTGCTCCACCGTACAAAATACCAATCCAAAACTGAGGGAATTTTTTTAATGCGGCAAAATAAGCAATTGCGGCTCCGATTCCTAAAATTCCTATGACGACAATACTTATGATATTTCCAAGGATGCCATTTTTCCAAGCTCCTAGGGCCCACGGTTGTAGGACGAAATTTGGGCTGATTTCTGTAAAGTTAAATATGTAAGCTACATATCCAAGGGAACTCCATAATATGCCACCAACTAAACCTGTGATGATTACTTTTGTCATGAAGCTCATTGGTTCTTCACGTTTATTTTGATCTAACTGTTCGTTCTCACTCAACACCATTCACCTCTAACCTTTACTTTTAAACCTATCTTTCCATATTGTTTATTTTTCCATTCATCTTTATGAAACAAATTTGTGCGACTAGAGGTTTTTTTGTACATAAGGTAGAATATTAAGAAATAAGCTTCTAAATTTTGTTTTCAATCTAGGTAATTCGCAAATTAGTTGCAGAAATGACAAAACAAGCAAAAAAGATTGTAAAGGACAGTATAAAAATCAGCAACAAGCCTTATCCTATACTATATAATAAATAATAATCTAGGTGAACGATAGGAACATAGAACGTTTCTTCTCATTGGGTTGTTGGGAGGTGCCGAAAATGAAAAAAAGTATACAGAAACCAATATTAATCACCATTTTATCTTTGGCAGGTTTTTATGTTATTTACGAGCTCTTTAACAATACAAGAGGTTTTATAACTAGTATGCTTGTAATCGTTGGAGTAGCGACACTTATCTTTTTTGTGTTCCGTTATTTTATTTCGGGTCGAATTGTGGGATCGGACTCCAATTACAGAAAAGCATTGCAGCAATCAAAGAAAAAATATAATGCAAACTCTAAGCCGGTCGTTACACTTAATGGCAAAGAGAGAAAGCCAACGAAATCGACTTCATCTATTAAAAGAAAATCTTCTACGCATTTAACTGTGATTGAAGGAAAGAAAAACAAGAAAAAAAACCGAGCATTCTTTTAAAATAGAATGCTTGGTTTTTTGCTTTTAAATAGCTATTACAAGCGCTGCGGATTGTCGGGCAAGTCTTCGCTTTCTGCGGGCTGGTCTAGTTTCAGCGGCTAGATAGTATTTAAATCCTACAACATTATATAACTCTTCAACGCTGTTCAATAACACCATTTTCTTAGGAAGAGTTCGGCTTTTTGTTTTCCTAATTGGACGAGGGCTTCTTTTTTTAGTTCTGCTAGTTCGAATTCGGTGGCGATGACATGGTCGGTTGGGATGAAGATAATGTTTTTTTCGTGTCTTCTTGAGATATATTTTGCATCGTGGGCGTCTTTCATTGTTTCAAAGAGTGCACCGAACATCGTGATGGCGTTATTTATTTTATTAACTGGGCCGTCTTCTAAATTTGAACTTAGCTGAATTCCTAGAGCAGGTCTGACTTTCGGTATTCTATCATTGTCAAATAACCATAGTGGAAAGTTACTTAACACTCCTCCATCTACAAATAAGTGGCAGGCACCTTTATTTTTCAATTTTACAGGTTCAAAAAAGTAGGGAATGCTACAGCTCATACGAATTGCTTTTGCAACGGGAAATGTTCTTGGATTTACATTGTATTTCGGAAGATCCTCTGGCAATGTGACAATTCTTCCGCTAGTTAAGTCTGATGCAATAATACGTAATGACTGAGGTGGTAAATCGCCAAAAGAGTAAATTCCTTTCGCAGCTAATTTTTTTGTCAGCCACGCTTCTAATGCATCTCCCTTATATAAACCTAGTCGCCAATATAAAAGGAGCCACTTTGTGAAAGAGAACGGGAGAAACGTTTTTCGCTCATCTAAAAATTGTTTCACATTCATCTCGTCTAACATTTTATTCATTTCATCTGCGGTGTAACCTGCTGCAACAAATGCCGCAATGATAGATCCAGCACTCGTGCCTGCAACTCGAACAAAGCGAAGGCCTTTGTTTTCAATTGCTTGTAAGGCACCTACTAACGCATATCCTTTAATTCCTCCTCCAGAAAATACACCATCAATGAACAAAGGAGTACCACCTCCATCTGTTTAAAATGTAGTTTTGGATTGAAAATTTTATGACTGGAAAATGAAGCTAATTGCACATTTTTGTAAAATAAAAAAATTAAAGGCTAGCATCCTTGTGCTAGCCTTAGAGTGTGTATTATTTAATTTTCGTTTTTGTGTTGAATTTCCTGCAAGACTTTTGTTCTATTTTCGTCTTCTTCGAAGTATTGAACTAAATCGCCAATTCTGTCAATGGCATTCCAACTTAGGTGATGTTCTATTCCTTCTACATCGTTGTATATGTTTTCTTCATCTACGCCGATAATTCTTAAAAATTGTTCTAGTAATTCATGACGGTCAACTAATCTTTTCCCTATTTTTTTCCCTTTAGCTGTTAAAACAAGACCGCGGTATTTTTCATAAACTAAGTATTCATCTTTGTCTAGTTTTTGAACCATTTTTGTAACGGATGAAGGGTGAACGGCTAACGCTTCTGCGATGTCTGAAACTCTGGCGTATCCTTTATCTTCTATTAACAAATATATTTGTTCAATATAATCTTCCATGCTCGGTGTCGGCATGCAAACCCCTCCATCTTCTCTATCTTTTAGGAAAACCCGATTGTATGTACGATTTTCTTATTCTCTCAATACGTCTATTTAAAATCATACATGAAGTGAGTAATGCTGACAAGTTTACGAGAGAAAAACACCAACCTGTTGACTGGCTGGTGTTTTCTTTTATTTTATAATCCGCATTTCAATTGTGCTCCGCAATCTGTACATGTATTACAGCCACCAATTTCTTTAACAGTACCGATACGGCATACCGGACAAGTGTTTCCAACTTCAGATCCGTACGTTACTGTTGTGGAGCGTAGGTCTCGAATAGTTTCAATCAAGACAACTGGTTGCTTCTTCTGTTCTGCTTTTACTACTTCTTCCATTTGAATTTGCTCTGCACCGTCATCCATCATGTTTTCTTCGGCTTTTAAAGTTAATACTTGTGTATCGCGACTTCCGTCCACGTATACAGTACCACCCTTTGCTCCGCCTTTATATAGACGCTCGTACACTTTTTCTACTTGATTTACAGAGTACCCTTTAGGAGCGTTAACTGTTTTACTGATAGAGCTATCAATCCAGTTTTGGATAATACATTGTACATCCGCATGTGCTTCAGGTGCTAATTCCATTGCAGAAATAAACCATTCAGGTAAATGCTCTGGATCTGCATCTGGGTTTGTATCTACATATTCTTGGACGATATCCGCCTTCACTTCAATGAACTTCCCTAAACGTCCACTGCGGAAGTACGAAAAGGAAAAATATGGTTCCAACCCTGTGGAAACGCCAACCATCGTACCTGTGGATCCTGTAGGAGCAACAGTTAATAAGTGAGAGTTGCGAATTCCAATTTCTTTAATAGATTCTTTAACGTCAGCAGGTAATTTGTTCATAAAGCCTGTATTTGTGAAAGCTTCTCGTAGTTTAGCTGTTTCTTCTTCCTTTTCACCTACAAGGAAAGGAAAACTTCCTTTTTCTTTTGCAAGCTCAACTGATGCACGATAGGCAGTAGTAGCAATTGTTTCAAACACTTCGTCAACTAGCTTGTTTCCTTCTTCAGAGCCGTAAACAGATTCACAGTAGATTAGTAGGTCATGTAAGCCCATTACTCCTAAACCTACTCGACGCTCACCTAAAGCTTGTTTTTTATTTTCTTCTAAAAAGTATGGCGTTGCGTCGATAACGTTATCTTGCATTCTTACGCCAACTTCTACTGTTTTCTTTAGCTTTTCAAAGTTTACTGTTTTGTTTTCTTTATCAGCCATTTCTGCTAAGTTAACTGCAGCTAAGTTACAGACTGAATATGGCGCAAGTGGTTGTTCCAGTTTGTTATCCTAGAGGCTTTTTATCCCCTAGTTCTAACGGTTTAGTTCCCGTTAGTTCAGCATATATTTTCACTACTTATTTTTTTCATAAACCTGATTAAATCTTTTCTACCAGTGTCAACACCTAATACAGCCTTACAAATAACCCTAATATCAGAAACACCATACCTTATTTTGATTTCATCAAGTAAAGATTTAAGACTTGTTCTTATTTTGTTATAAGGTGTTTTTAAGACAATTTCCTTATTTGTAATAGACCATTGTATTACAAGAATCCTAATACATTCATGAATATGATTTCTATTTGCTACATAAGCTACTGTGGCGTTTCTAATAGCTTCTTTACCCGAACAATTTCTACCACAATATACTTTTGATGAAGAAATTAATGTCACAAACTCAAGATTACACCTTTTACAATACCTTTTAGTTCTCACAACTTTAATTTTACCTTTTTGGGATAATCCAGATCTTTTTAAACCCATGATCATCCTTTGTTTAGCTATACTGTTAGATTCCCAAAGCATTTTAGTATGATTGCCTATTTTTATCTTTGTTTCTAGATTATGTTTCATACCAAAATGTCCATTTTTCTTACCAGTAAGGCTTTTATTTAAGGTAGTTTCTTTTGAGTTTATCCACTCATTTATAGTTTGACTTAACTTCGACTATTTTTGTAAGGTGTTTATTTGAATCATAGATAAAAAAATCAGGTTTATATTTCTTATTATTAAATTCATATATTTCCACTTCGTAATCCCAATAAAAAGAATAGAAATCTAAATATTTAGCATATGCAAATTCATAGGAACTTCTTAGAAAATGCTCTTTGTAATATCCAGAATATCCTCGATTCATTTTATTCCTCTTCCTTAGTAGATATAAAAAAAATAAGTAGTGCTGCGGCCTCGTGGATAGATTATATTCTGCCTAGGCAGGTTCACTATCTATGCGTTGCCCCTGACTAAAGTTTTATCCTTAGCCTTCGGTTCGGATTAGCATCTCAGCCTTCCCGCTTTATTCCGCAGTTTTTAACGTGAGGCAAATCAAGCCACTTTACCACACGGATTCGTTGCTACTACCTTTTGACCATAACTTTGAGCATTTGTCATGTCGTTTGCATTATCTATAAAGAAAATACCAGGTTCCGCAGAGTAAGTTGCGCAAATGTTTATTAAGTTCCAAAGTTCTTTTGCTTGAATCTTACGGTACGTACGAACTTTATGGCCGATTTTTTCCCATTCTCGTACGTCTCCAACTTTTTGCCATTCTGTATTGTAAACTTTCATCTCTGCTTTTGAGTAGCTTTCTACTGCTGGGAAACGAAGTTCGTATTCTGTGTCATTTTCTACTGCTTCCATAAAGTCTTTTGTTAAGCAGACAGAAATGTTTGCACCTGTTAAAAATTCAGAGTTATGAACCGAATATGTTCCACCAGTTTTCAGCTTCAATTCTGCGTCTTTAATAATCGATTCACTGAATCCTCCGTAACCAGCAATGTGTTTATAATTTACAATCCCTTGATACATTGCTTCTTCTTGTAATGTTAAAGGAGTGAACTTTAGCTTATCTTCCGCTGCCTTTTTAATTCCTTCATCATTTGTATTTTCAATTAAATAACGAAGAATTCTTGGGTTTTGCATTTTAGAAATAATAAACTCAATTATATCTGGGTGCCAATCCGAAAGCATAATCATCTGAGCTCCGCGGCGCGAACCACCTTGCTCAACTAAATGCGTCAGCTTCGCGATATCATCTAACCAAGAAACGGATCCAGATGATTTTCCGTTTACGCCTCGAGCTAGTGTGTTTCTTGGGCGTAGTGTCGAACCGTTCGTTCCTACTCCACCACCTCGGCTCATAATTTCCATTACTTGCTTACGGTGTTCCGAAATGCCTTCACGAGAGTCTTGAACATAAGGCATCACGTAACAATTAAAAAAAGTAACGTCGGTACCGGCACCTGCTCCGTACAATACACGTCCTGCTGGAACAAAATTCATGTTCACTAGTTCATCATAAAATTTAGCCCTCCACTCTTTTCGTTTTTCTTCCGTCGTCTCCACAGCGGCTAACCCAGTTGCATTACGTAACGCGATCTGCTCGTAGAAAATTTCTAACGGCTTTTCTATTACATCCAAAGAACGTTCTACCACTCCTGTTTCCACTTCTTCAGGCTTCGATAACACGCCACGGTAATCATCTTCTACTAATACTTTTGCTTTTTTCGTTGTCCAGTCAATATCTTGAATGTATCCAAGACCTCGAGCTGGAAACTTAGGGTCCTCTTTAATCGTTAGCACAACAAAATCGCCAGTCGTTAATGTTAATTTCTCTGTATCTTTAAAAGCATAACGATCTAGCATAACGAGTCTAGATACACCTTTATGAGTAATGTTCATCGCTTCTGTAATTTCATGCACTTGAGGAAAAAGTCTAATGTCTGCGTTCAATTTTTCAACATTTGCTTTTAATTTTTCTCTTAGGCTAAGTGCCATCTTCCCAACTCCTTAAAACTATTATTCTCTACCAAGAATTTCATTTGGTAGTTTTAATCTAAAATTAAGGTACCATATATCGTGATAGAATTTCAACTAATAAATCAATATATAGTATCTTTTTCTTTCGACACGACACCATATATAGTTTTCGTTCAAGTCATTCCTTTTTTGTCAAATGTTAAAACTAGTAATAAATGAAGGAAAAAAGAGATAAATAGAGATAAAAGCCTTTTCATTAAATTATTTGGCTGATTTTGTTACTTGAAAAAAAGTAAAGACGGTTCAACTATTGATAAATAAACGTTTCCCAAAAATCCTTTCAAAAAATAAAAAAATATTTTTTTATTAGATGCCCCTTTACATTTCCACTTATAGTAGTTCTTGAAACTCACATATCTATATATAGAAAAAAGGCAACGGATTTACCGTTACCTTTTATAATTCCAGTCGTCTGTGGCATATTTTTCTCTTACTATTTTATCTACATATGCTCTCTCTTCTTCTGTTAACTCGTATGGCTCTAAATGAATGTTAAGTCCTTTTTCAAATCCTTTTTTGAACGCTCCTTTTGCTTCTTCTACCGTAACTGGTTTGTCACGTAAAGCATTAACAGCAACTGCTTTGTTTTTGAAGTTCTTTTGCATACGTTCTTTTACTCGTTCACTCGGATAGTTGAACAGGCTGAAGAGTAGATCTTCATCTATATCTAGTAGGATAGAACCGTGTTGTAAAATAACACCTTTTTGACGTGTTTGCGCGCTTCCCGCTACCTTTCTTCCTTCTACTACTAACTCATACCAAGAAGGAGCGTCAAAACAAACTGCTGAACGTGGATCTTTTAAGCCTTGTTTTTCTTCTTCTGTACGTGGTATTGCAAAATAAGCATCTAATCCTAAAGATTTAAACCCTTCTAATATACCTTCTGAAATAACACGATAAGCTTCTGTTACAGTATGTGGCATATCTGGATGTTCTTCTGATACGATAACACTATACGTTAACTCTTTATCGTGTAACACACCTCTACCACCAGTAGGTCTGCGAACAAAACCTAGATTACTCTCCCTAACTGCATCCATATTAACTTCTTTTTCGACTTTTTGAAAATAGCCAATAGATAATGTTGGGGGATTCCAGCCATAAAACCTAATAGTAGGTGGAATCCTACCTTCACTATGCCAGTCTAATAACGCTTCATCTAATGCCATATTAAAATAAGGGGATTTTTCTCCTGAATCTATAAAACGCCAAGTTTCTTTCTGCATGTAGTTACCTCTTTTTTCTTTTATCAAGGTTTTATTTTTTAGTTCTATTTCGTAATTTAGTCTAGCAAATCTGTTTTGTTTTTACAAAACATTAATATAATTAAATTCAAAATTTGTTTAAAAAGAACATTAGAGGTAAATAAGGATGACTTTTTTTGTTTGGTTTTATATAATACTATTTAGAGAAAGAAAAAGAGGGGTGAATGGATTGACTTTATTATATGTATTACTAGGGATTACTGCAGCAATTATTATTTATTCTATCGTTACTGTTTTGTATCAGCGTAAAATTATTACTTCCTTATCAGAAGAAGAATTTCGTGCTGGATACCGAAAAGCTCAGTTAATTGATGTTCGTGAGCCAAAAGAATTTGATGGCGGGCATATTCTTGGTGCAAGAAACATACCTGTTTCTCAATTTAAAATGAGAATGAAAGAAATTCGTCCTGACCAACCGGTTTATTTATACTGCCAAAACACTATGCGTAGTGGACGAGCTGCACACCTTTTACGTCGTAAAGGATACAAAAACTTGTATCAATTAAAAGGCGGCTTCAAAAAATGGGGCGGGAAAATTAAAGCAAAAAACTAATAACAATACCCTTCTATATAAAATAGAAGGGTTGTTTTTTATATTTACACTAATTTTCTACCTAACTTCCTAAGCCACCTAATCTTACTTTTCAAGTTACTTATTAGTAATCACTTCTATCTTATCTGCGCCACGTTGTGGTGGTTCTGTATCATTTTGATCCCCATCCCAATACACAATAACCTTTGTGCCTAATTCTAATTCTTCGTACTTACCTGGCGCAATCGAATAATAGGCTCCGTCTTTTTCTTGAGCTATCTTGACTAACTCATTAGGGGTTTTATTTGAAATATCTTCAAAATCAGTATTAGGAATAACTAATATCTGTTTCCTATTATTTTGATTCTCCTGTATTTCTGCAATAATTCCTTCTTGTTTGTTTATATAACTAGTGTTAATGCTATTATTACTCTCCCCTTGCTGACCGCAAGCACTCAAAATAAAAATAAACAAGATAAAAGATGACACTCTTTTCACCGTTAATTTCTCCCAACTAATCAATAATTTTTTTTTACAACCAATGATTTTCCTTATTACTATTTGGCGGATTTTGTTTTTGTACATCGTCTTTAATTGTTTCCAATCCTTCTTTTGCTTTTTTATCATTGATAGATTTATAACGATCCGTTTTCCTATCTAAAACATAACCAAATACTAAAAGCGCTACGACAAAAAGTAAGACATATAGCCATAACATAACATCGCCTCCTTATAACTATCCTATTCTTTATATGCCCACTAATTTCCTTTATTTAACTGTCTTGTTTTATTTTTTAAACCAATAAATTTGTATGCCTATTAAAATTTCAAAAAAGTACACACCTATTAACGGCGTGTACTATTTATTTAAGTTAATGGCTCTGTTAAAGACCGCTGTTGATTTCCGCGCAAGTCTCCGCTTTCCGCGGGCGTGGCTGGAGCCTCCTCGACTTCGCCTGTGGGGTCTCCAGACCAACGCTACTCCCGCAGGAGTCTACTACTTGCGCGGAAATCAACTGCTAGATAGGTATCAAAAATCAACACCAACCTTTAACAGAGCCAAGTTAATAAATATAAACAAAGCAATTAACACACTAATCGTCTATGATAGGAGTAGATAAAATATCTCCCATTTGCGAAATATGTCGGAGTTCATGGTAGCCTATCAGTTCCACCCATTGTTTACATGTTAAATCTCCAATCCACCGATGAGTAAACCCATACAAACATAACTCTTTCATATCCGTATTATCAAGGAATTCTTTTAGTTCATCACGAGAATTTTCTAGTAATGAAAGCAATTCTTTTTTTGTAAAGTCGGCACCAGACGGTTTAAGGTATGTTGGTGCATCTACTTTTCTAGTTCGATTTTTCAAGATATCTTTCAAGTGAACTTCTCTGTTTGATGTTACTAATTGGTACACCACTGCATTCTTCATACTTTGTACAATTCTCTTCTCAATTAAATAGAGGTGTTCTACAATCTCTCCGATTGTCCAACCACCATCTACTTTTAGCTGGAAGTCATAATCATCTAAGGGTTCTAACAAATTCAGTAAACATTCTCTAGCCTGCTCCGTTTCAAGAAACATATTACAATCGCCCCTTTCCTTTTAACATATGCCAAAAAGGAGGCCAACATGAAGTGGCCTCCTTTAAAAAAGTTATGCTTTTTGGTATCTTAATATAGGCTTACGTGCTGCAAGTGTTTCATCAAGACGACCTACAACAGTTGTATGTGGTGCCTCTTGAACAACTTCTGGGTTTGTTTCTGCTTCTTTAGCAATTTGAATCATTGCATCGATGAACTCATCTAACGTTTCTTTTGATTCTGTTTCCGTTGGCTCAATCATGATACACTCTTCCACATTTAATGGGAAATAGATTGTTGGCGGATGGTAACCAAAGTCAAGCAGACGTTTTGCAATATCAAGTGTACGTACACCAAGTTTCTTTTGACGCTTTCCTGAAAGAACGAACTCATGCTTACAATGACGGTCGAATGGTAAGTCATAGTGCTCTGCTAAACGACGCATCATGTAGTTTGCATTTAATACAGCATATTCTGTTACCGCTTTTAGTCCATCAGGACCCATTGAACGGATATATGTGTATGCACGAACGTTGATTCCAAAGTTTCCGTAGTATGGTTTTACACGTCCAATAGATTGTGGACGGTCGTAATCAAAACCGAATGTGCTGTCATCTTTCTTCACTACTAATGGCTTAGGTAAGAATGGAATTAAGTCAGCCTTAACCCCTACAGGACCAGAACCTGGGCCACCGCCTCCGTGAGGACCAGTAAATGTTTTGTGTAAGTTTAAGTGAACAACGTCAAAGCCCATGTCGCCAGGGCGTGCTTTACTCATAACTGCGTTTAAGTTTGCTCCATCATAGTAAAGCTTACCACCAACACCGTGTACTATCTCAGCCATTTCAAGAATGTTTTCTTCAAAAAGACCAAGTGTGTTCGGGTTTGTTAACATTAATGCTGCAGTATCAGGACCAACTACACGACGTAAGTCATCTAAGTCTACTAATCCATGTTCGTTCGATTTAACAGTAATTGTTTCAAGACCAGCTACTGTTGCAGATGCTGGATTTGTTCCGTGAGCAGAATCCGGTACGATTACTTTCGTACGGTTCGTTTCACCATTCATTTCATGATAAGCACGGATCATCATTAATCCAGTCCACTCACCATGAGCACCTGCTGCAGGTTGAAGTGTTACTTCATCCATACCAGTAATTTCTTTTAAATGCTCTTGTAAATCATACATTAACCCTAGTGCACCTTGAACTGTGCTTTCATGTTGAAGCGGGTGAATGTGAGAGAAACCAGCAAAACGAGCAACATTTTCATTAATTTTCGGATTGTATTTCATCGTACAAGATCCAAGTGGATAGAATCCAGAATCTACACCATGGTTTCTGTTAGATAATGCAGTGTAATGACGCATAATATCTAGCTCAGAAACTTCTGGTAAGTTTGGCTCTTCCATGCGGATATAGTCGTTTGGAATAACGTCATTTAACGAAATTTCAGGTACATCGTTTTCAGGCAAGCTGTAACCAATGCGGCCTTCTCTAGTAAGTTCAAAAATTAACGGTTGATCTTGTTGCTTATTCATTGCCATCCCCCAATTCTTTCGCAAGTGTGTCGATTTCCTCTTTTGTGCGTAATTCTGTTACGGCAATTAACATATGTTGTTCTAATTCAGGGAAAGTTTGACCTAAATCATACCCTCCGATAATACCTTTATTTAATAAACCTTCGTTTACTTCTTGAACAGGGCGGTTTAACTTTACAACGAACTCATTGAAGAATGGTCCTGTAAAGACAACTTCTAATCCATTTTGCTCCATCGCTGTTTTTGCATATTGAGCTTTTTGGATATTACGAATCGCCATTTCTTTTACACCTTTTTTACCTAACGCTGTCATCGCAACAGATGCAGCTAACGCATTAAGAGCTTGGTTTGAACAGATGTTTGAAGTAGCTTTATCGCGACGAATATGTTGCTCACGTGCTTGAAGTGTTAATACAAACCCACGACGACCTTGTTCATCTATAGTTTGTCCCACTAGACGACCTGGAACTTTTCTCATTAATTTTGTAGTTACGGCAAAATAACCGCAATGCGGTCCACCGAATTGAGTTGGAATACCAAATGGTTGCGCATCTCCTACAACAATGTCAGCACCTAGTTTTCCTGGAGGTGTTAAAGCACCCAGAGACATTGGATTAGAAGAAACAACAAACATCGCCTTCGTTTCATGAACGATTTGCTCAATATCTTTTAACGATTCAATTTGACCAAAGAAGTTAGGATACTGTACTAAAACTGCTCCAACTTCATCACTCATTAATTCTTTTAAAGCTTCTAAGTCTGTCACACCATTTGTAGCAGGTACTTCTACCACTTCGATGTATTGACCTTTTGCATAAGATTTTACAACGTCTTTTGCTTCAGGGTGAACAGCGCTAGAAATTAGCACTTTCTTTTTCTTTGTATGTCCACAAGAAAGCATTGCTGCTTCTGCTAAAGAAGTTGGACCATCATACATAGATGAGTTTGCAACGTCCATTCCTGTTAATTCACAAATCATTGTTTGGAATTCAAAGATTGCTTGAAGCTCTCCTTGAGAAATTTCTGGTTGGTATGGAGTGTAAGCTGTATAAAACTCAGAACGAGAAATAACATGGTCTACGATAACAGGCATATAGTGGTCGTAAACTCCTGCACCTAAGAATGATGCATACTCTTTTAAGTTTTTATTTTGGCTAGCTAAGTCAGCTAATTCTTTCATTAGTTCTGATTCTGATTTTGCTTCCTTAATGTTGTATGGTCCTTCAAAGCGAACTTTCTCTGGAATGTCTGCAAAAAGTTCATTAACGTTAGAAACACCAATTGTATCTAGCATTTCTTGCATATCTTTTTCCGTCATCGGTAAATAACGATGTTTCATGGTGTATTTCCCCCTTTAGTTTTTAGGACGCTTATAAAATGGTGTTGCGACAACTTTTGCTTTTAAACGTTTTTGACGAATTTGTACTTCTACTTCCGTGTCAACAGCTGTAAACTCAGATTTGATTAGTACAAGCCCTACATTTTTCTTTAATGTTGGTGATTGCGTACCAGTTGTAACTTCCCCAACTTTTTCGTCTCCAACAAAAACTTCATACCCGTAACGCGGAATTCCTTTATCGATCATTTCAATTCCAACTAGTTTACGAGGTGCTCCGTTTTCTTTTTGGTCTTTTAGTACTTCTTTTCCAATAAAGTCTTCTTCTTTATTCGTTTTCACCGCAAAGCCAATTCCTGCTTCAATAGGTGTAATATCTTTTGATAATTCTTGGCCATATAATGCTAGTTTCGCTTCAAAACGAAGTGTATCACGCGCACCAAGTCCGATGGGTAGGACGCCTATGTCTTTCCCAGCATCTAAAATGGCTACCCAAAGCTTTGCAGCATCTTCCGGTTGGCAATAGATTTCAAATCCATCTTCCCCTGTATAACCCGTACGTGAAACTAATGTATTCAACCCTGCAACTTCTACATTATCGATAAATTTAAAAAATTTAATCGATGAAAGGTCTGTTGAAGTTAATTTTTGTAATGTTTCTTCTGCAAGTGGGCCTTGAAGAGCAAGTTGAGCTACGTCATTAGAGATGTTTATCACCTCTACATCTTCTGTTACGTTTTCTTTTAACCATGCATAGTCTTTTTCAATGTTAGCTGCGTTCACCACTAATAAGTAATCATTGTCTTGTTTTTTATATACTAAAAGATCATCCACTGTTCCACCATCTGGGTAGCACATTGCTGTGTATTGTGCAGAGCCATCTTTTAACGTGGATACGTCATTTGTCATCATTTTTTGTAAATAAGGAAGGCTTTCTGGACCTTTTACTGTAATTTCGCCCATGTGTGAAACATCAAATAATCCAGCTTTAGTACGAACTGCTTCGTGTTCCTCTTTAATACTTGAGAATTGTACTGGCAAGTCCCAGCCACCGAAATCAATCGTTTTCGCACCATAATCTTTGTACACTTCAAATAAAGGTGTTCTGCTTAATTCAGACACAATTGTTGCCTCCCTTAAAATAGTAAATAAATGCTAAAAAGGACAGAGAAACCCCTTCATCGTAAAGGGCTTCTCTGTCCTGGCACCTGAAAGTTTACCTTGATATAAGGCTTTCCCCGTTGGTGGTCCTAAAGATCGTCAAAACGATTTCAGAACGCTCTCCAGAGATGCGTCCAGCAAGAGTCTTTTTGCCTGAGAGATTCACATAGTCTTGTTTGCTCCTTCGGCGATGCTAAATTGCATTCTCTCCCCATGCTTTCATTCGCTGTATTCTGTTAGAAATACGATTAGAATATATTGTCAAATTTTAGACATACTATCCAATAAGTATCTTAAAAGAAACTTAATATTAGTTCACTATTATCCTACCACTACTAGTAAAAAAAAAGCAATACATAAACAGTTAACAAAAACATTTTTATTGACGTTAATGTTCGTGTTTACCTATAGACAGTCCTATTTTTATCCAATTGAAAACGTTCCCTTTATGTAAAGTCATATTATTTCGGCAATCTCCATATTTAGTATGTAAAGAAAGGATGCTCATAATGGATTTAGATGTTTCATTTCCAGCAGAATGGCAAACTGAATTTTTGAAACGTGTGGAAGATGATGGGCCCTGGACAAACTATGAGCTATTTCGATTAGCTTTAGAAGTAGAAAATCATTTATCCATTAAAGAATTTGAAGGCTTACAAGCACCTAATCACCTTCCAAACTTAACGCCGCTTCCACATCAGCTTGAAGTAGCAAAAACAGTAGTGGAAGAAATGAACGGAAAAGCTATTTTAGCAGACGAAGTTGGTTTAGGAAAAACGATTGAAGCTGGCCTTGTTTTAAAAGAATATATGATTCGAGGGTTAGTAAAAAAAGTATTAATCCTTGTACCCGCTTCGTTAGTTTCGCAATGGGCGATTGAGTTAAATCAAAAGTTCTTTATCCCTGCTATTGCACAAAAGAAAGCATATGTATGGGAGCAATGTGATGTGGTTGTTTCTTCTATTGATACAGCAAAGCGAAATCCACATCGAGATATTATTTATAACTTAGAATACGATATGGTCATTATTGATGAAGCACATAAATTGAAAAATAATAAAACTAAAAACTATGAATTTGTTCAAAACTTAAAAAAGAAGTTTTGCTTATTATTAACAGCTACACCTATTCAAAATAGAGTGGAAGAAATTTTCAACCTTGTCTCTTTATTGAAACCTGGACACTTAGGAAGTGAAAGTCACTTCGCAGAACTTTTTCAAGCGAAAGAACGAAAACTCGAGAACGATGAGTTTTTAAAAGAGTTAGTGAATAAAGTAATGATCCGAAACCGTCGTGGAGACACCGGTATTGACTGGCCCAAAAGACACGTTACATCGTGTTACATCGAGTTTAATGAGCAAGAGCAGGATTTATATAATACGATATGCAGTTTAAGAAACGATCCATCTGTACCAAACACAAGTCAGTTTTCTATTATGACTCTTCAACGTGAGGCTTGTAGTAGTAGAGAAGCCGTTTATTTTACCATTAAAAACATGATAGAAAGAAAACAAAAAGAGGACCCATCGTATGTAGCTCCTCCAATTATGAATAACATTCTGAAGAAAATCGATGCAGTAGCAGAAAATTCTAAAGCAAAAAAAGCGTTAGAACTTATTAAAGAGATAGATGATAAAGTAATTATTTTCACTGAGTATCGCGCTACTCAAATGTTTTTACAATGGTTTTTGAAACAAAATAGCATATCCTCTGTTCCGTTTCGTGGAGGATTTAAGCGTGGGAAAAAAGATTGGATGAAAGAGCTATTTAAAAATCATGTACAAGTTTTAATTGCAACGGAAGCTGGTGGGGAAGGAATTAACTTACAGTTTTGCAACCACATAATCAATTATGATTTACCATGGAATCCAATGCGCTTAGAACAACGTATAGGAAGAATTCATCGTTTAGGTCAAGAGAAGGATGTTAATATATATAACTTCGCAACAAGCAATACAGTGGAAGAACATATATTAAAACTACTTTATGAGAAAATTAAATTGTTTGAACGTGTAATTGGAGAACTAGATGACATTTTAACAAGACTTGAAATGAAGGACTTTGAAGATCAATTAGAAGATATATTGGTACATTCTCGTTCTGATGGAGAGATGAGAATTAAAATGGAGAACTTAACTTCCGTAATTGAATTCGCTGATCAAATGAGAAAGGATGGTGACGAGCGTGCAGCCGCAGGAAATTCATAAGTTTCTCGAGCGTTATTTCATTGGAAATGATTGTGCAATCGAAGGAAATACAGCTAGTCACTTATCCGTTCAGCTAACGATTGATATGGATAAGGAACTAATGAATCGCCCTTTCTACTGGCATTACTTAGAAAAGACTGGTGGCGTTGCAAATCCAATGAAATTAACGTTAATCACGAATCAAAATGTTGCACCAGATGATTTGAAAGGAGACATTATTCATTTTGGCTCTCCTAGGTTGCATCAAATATTCGAATCAACGAAACGAATTGGTAGTTTTATTAGACTTTACGAACAGACTAGTGCATTACCTAGACAACAAGCTAGTACGCCGCTTCATCCGTGGTTAAATGTTAATATAAAAGTTTCCTATAAATGTGATCGTAAGAAAGATATTTTAATGTCTCTAGGAATTCACTTAATTAGTGGTGTTATTGTCGAAAGATTCCATGAAAAACTGAAGCAACTACCTTTAACACCGAAAATTCCTGATATGTGTTTTACGATGTCACCTATCATAAAACCTCAAAGTGGTTTATCTCGCCTTGAACATTATGTTAGAGGGTTTATCGCAAGTGAAGACCATACCTGGGCAGAGGAAGCGAAGAAACGTTGGCAACAGGATTTAAATTTACTCAATCATTTTTACGAAGATTTAGAAGAAGAAGAATTACCGGAAACTTACGAAACGGAGAAAAAAGCACTACAAGAACAATATGAGCCAAAGATTATAGTAGACATTATTAACGGCGGATTATTCTACATGACCCCCTCGTTTATGAGTAAGTTTAACAATTAAATCGTTAAAAAAACTAAGCAACGTTCATGGAGCGACTGCTTAGTTTTTTATATTATCAAAGCAGTAATCCACGTTAAATGTAACAAAGAAACAGAAGAATAGGAAATTAAAGCGAGTACACTTAAAACTTTAACAAGATTAGAAGTTGGTACTTTTTTTAGTAAAATAAATAATAATAAGCATAAAGATAACAGGAGCTTTACAAAAACAAAGAGAACCGGCTCTGTTTCATATAAAAAAGCCATAAAAGGGTTGGCTTCCGTAATTAAACCTAAATGCAATCCTATAAAAGTGGCAATTGTATCTAATACATTTAATAGTAGAATAGCTTTAAATAATATGGAAACGCTCAAAACAAATCCCACCTTCTTCATATACATTCGGTTCTTAATTAAGAACGATTATACAAGATAATAATAAAAATAACTAGTTTTATATTCTTTTTTAAGAACAAAATATACTCTTAATATCGACATTTAATTCAAAAATAGATATAATTATCACGGGAAAGGAGTGCATGAAATGAAAAAACATTTAAGTTTATTCGTTATTACAGCCATTATCATCATCCTTGCCGGATGTGGTGGAAATGATACTTCTAAAGAGGAAAATATACATGTAGATAGAGAGATTACGATTATAGGAAAAACTGGACCTGATGTTTCAGACTATGTTTTTGAACCTGCAGAAATTACAGTAACGAAAGGTGAAACAATACGATTTCATTTAGAAAGTAGCAACTCTGTATCACATGGTATCCAATTTCAAGGAATTAACTTTAGACTAACAGAGCGTAAGCCTGAAGTATTTACATTTAATGCTGCTGGTGAGTATGAAGGTCGATGCAGCGTGTTATGCGGGGCAGGTCATGCTGCTATGACGATAAGAATCATTGTAGAAGATGAATAACCAACAGAGGCTGGGACAAAACCCAGTGAATTATATGAAAGAGGCCTCGGCCTGTAGGAACATTTTTTGTTCTTGCGGGCCTTTACTTATTGATGGAACAAAAGTTTTATCTTTAAGCACTCTCTACAAATAAATTCATCGGACTTATGAAGTTCAACTACAACCAATCTTTAATGCCAGATGAAAACTTCATCGGCCTTTTTGTCTCAACCTCTTCTTTATTGGTTTATTTAAATAAAAAAAACTAACATAAACAGTCAGTGATGACCATCTAGTTAGTTTCATAAAAAAACTATAAATTAAATTTCTCTTTCACAAACTCCATTACTTCATCTACTGTACCCATTGAAAGTAAGGTTTCGCGGAAAGAAGCCGCTTCTTCTTTCGAAATGTTTTTGATTTGACTGCGTGCTGGTAAAATACTCGTTGCACTCATACTAAATTCATCTAATCCTAAACCTAGTAGAATTGGTATTGCGATTGAATCGCCAGCCATCTCGCCACACATTCCAGCCCATTTCCCTTCTTTATGAGCTGCTTGGATTACATTATCAATTAAACGTAAAATTGCTGGGTTGTATGGTTGATACAGATAAGAAACTCTTTCGTTCATTCTATCTGCAGCCATCGTATACTGAATTAAGTCGTTTGTTCCGATACTGAAAAAGTCTACTTCTTTAGCAAAAATATCTGCCAATACAGCAGTAGATGGAATTTCCACCATGATACCAATTTCAATTTCATCAGATACCGAAACATTTTCAGCTTTTAACTTTGCTTTTTCTTCTAAAAGAATCGCTTTTGCTTGACGGAACTCATCTAACGTTGCAATCATTGGGAACATAATTTTCAAGTTACCAAACGTACTTGCTCTTAATAATGCACGTAGTTGAGTACGGAAAATACTTTGTTCCTCTAAGCATAAACGGATAGCACGGTATCCTAAGAACGGATTCATTTCTTTCGGAAGGTTTAAATACGGCAGTTCTTTGTCTCCACCAATATCTAACGTACGAACAACAACTGGCTTACCTTCCATTTTTTCTAAAACTTCTTTATAGGATTGGAACTGCTCTTCCTCAGAAGGTAATTCTGTTCTACCCATATATAAAAATTCTGTACGATATAGACCAACGCCTTCGCCGCCATTAGCAAGTACGCCTTTTACATCATTCGGAGTACCGATATTGGCAGCTAGCTCTACATGTTGTCCATCAGCTGAAACAGTTGGCTCTGCTACTAACTTAGCCCACTCTTTCTTTTGAGCATCGTATTTTTGTTGTTTTTGTTCATATTCTGCTATTTCTTCTTGGGTTGGGTCAATAATAATTATTCCTTCAATACCATCGACAATAATCATCGTTCCGTTTTGTACTTGTTCTGTGATTTCTTTCGTTCCAACAACTGCTGGTATTTCCATCGAACGAGCCATAATCGCAGAGTGTGAAGTGCGTCCACCAATATCGGTAGTAAACCCTTTAACATACTGGCGATTTAACTGAGCAGTATCAGAAGGAGTTAAATCTTCTGCTATTATTACTACTTCTTCAGAGATTAAACTTGGATTAGACAAGTGTACTCCTAATAGATGTGCAAGAACACGTTTTGTCACATCACGAATATCTGCTGCACGCTCTTTCATGTATTCGTTGTCCATTGACTCGAACATAGAGATGAACATGTTCGCTGTCTCTTCTAATGCATATTCAGCGTTAATTTTTTCGCTTTTTACTTTTTCGACAATAGGGTTAATTAATTCTGGGTCACTCAACACTAATAAATGGGCTGCAAAAATGTCTGCTTTATCTTGACCTAATTCTTTATGAGCATGGTCTTTAATTTTTTCTAACTCCGCTTTGGAAACATCGATTGCTGCATGAAAACGACTTATTTCTTCCTCCACTTGCTCAATGCTTGTTTTTTTCACAGTAAGTTCTGGATTTTCAAGTCGATATGCTTTTGCAATTGCAAAGCCACTTGAAGCGGCAATACCTTGTAGCTTTTTAGACATTACTCTGCTAATCCTTCTGTTTTTAACGTGTTTTCAAGAGCAGCAATTGCATCCGCCTCATCAGATCCATCGGCAATAATTTTGATTTCAGCGCCTTGAGGAATTCCTAGTGACATTACACCCATAATTGACTTTAAGTTAACCGACTTACCGTTATATTCTAAGTTTACTTCTGCGTCAAATTTCCCTGCTGATTGTACTAATTGTGTTGCTGGACGAGCGTGAATACCTGAATCTGCTGTTACTTTAAATGTTTTTTCTACCATGTTTAATCAAACTCCTTCTATTTAAATTGTTATTGTTTGTTTATTGGTTGCTTCGTTAGTTTTCTTCAAAACGTCTTACATTATTGAAGAAAATCGAAATAAACTTCAACCGTTATACAAGTTACTTTCCCGTACTTACTTTTTGTAATCATAAAAAAGGCATGAGTAAATAAATATAGTGGTGAGTATACACCAACCTACACTTTATTACTCATGCCTGATCGTATCAGTAACACGTAATATTTTTATATTATTGAAAGCACTTGCACAAAATAATAAATTAACTTCAGCAAAATAGTATCATACTTTATTCATCTATACAACAATTTTGGCGTAACAATTCTATAAGTGTCTTTCAAAATTAAGATAGGACATTAATCGATAAACGATCGTTATAATTGGTAAAAAAATAAAGTACCAAAAATCAGTTAAATGTCCAAAGGAAAACAAAATTAATCCAATAGCAAAGAAAGCTATTGCAAATACAGCAAACACATTAGACCAAAAGCCGTTCAATGGTTGATCTGCTAAAAATAACCCTCGTGATCCTTTAATACTTCTTAAAAAACAGTCATTGTGAATGGCTATTGGAGTAAAAAAATTAACCCCTACTATAAGATCGTACTTGTCTTTTATAACTCCCGAGCAATGTTCACAGTATATTTCCTTTTTCTTTTTATCATCCATAAGTATAAGCCCATCCTATCCGCTAATGTTCTTATACTCATTTTAACATAATTTTCTATATTTTCTTTTTGTTTTTTCTGTTTTTTACAAAAAGCATAATACTAAGTGGTATAACACCAAAAAGTTGATTGACCATAGGATCTCGTTCTAACTTTCTTTGCGTTTTTAATTCTTTTCGTACTTCCTTAGGTTTATCCATATAATTAACAAGTTGTTCAGTTACATACTTTACATAATCGTTTGTTTTCATATTTATCACCAACCTATACGCTATTTCTCTTTATAGTTTGGCCAATAAATCATTGTTTAATCTTAAACAAAACTTCTTCCACAATCTCCGACACTGTTTTATTACTTGTATGAATGATTATGTCTGCTTTATTGTATTTTGGCAATCTCTCAGCAAATAAGTTTTTTAATTCCTCATGTGATTTCTGTTGCAATAGAGGCCGTGTACTATCTCCTCTAAGTCTTTTCATCAACTCACTAAATTCGGTATGTAAATAAATAACTGTTCCTGTTGCTTTCATCCACTCTACATTGGTGTTATTTGTAACAATTCCCCCACCTGTTGTAACAATGATGTTTTCTGTAGGTAATGTTTTTAACACGTTTGCTTCGAGTTCACGGAAAAATGATTCGCCATGCTCGTTAAAAATTTGTGATATTTTTTTGCCACATTGTTCTTCAATGTGTTGGTCTGAATCAATTACATTTAGTTGCAATTTTTTACTTAATAATTTTCCTATTGTTGTTTTTCCAGCTCCCATAAATCCAGTTAAGTATATTGCGTTCACCTTTCTTCCCCCTTTACTAATAGGAGCACATATTAATGCGCCCCTAAAATATCCATATTACGTGAATAAATTTCATAATTACGGTTCGTTTAATGAAAAACGAATATTTTAGTGATTTACAAAACAATATGTTCGTTTATTAAGGTGTAATACAGAATAGATGCTATTATTCGTTTTTCGTATAGTAGTCATACTTTATGAAACGGACTCACGTAACAACTATATTTCTCTCCATGATACAATTTCTTTTGTTACTATATTAACCTCAATAACCACTTCATATTTCCTTCCTAGGTTAGTAAGAGCATACAACTTCACTGTAAGATTTGGCTCATTTCCTGTCACTGTTATATTAACATTACCAGACGGAAAGGCTCTTTGCATATTGGAAGGTTGTATGTTTTTTTCCATTAAATCTGATATTACCTCATCCAAACATACAGTCACCATATTTTCCAATACATAAACTTCGTTTACTTCAGAAGTAAATTGTTTTTCAATTGTGTATAGTTCAATATGATGAAGAAGTAATGCAGACAAAAATAAGGAAAAGGCCATCGTTATTACTAAAATGTACCCTTTTTCATTTTTTATCACTCTCATTCTTTTGGTCCTTTTAAGAGAATTGAATAAATAGGGATAGAATATGTCATATTATCTAACCCTACTATAGTTAATAGGGCACCATATGGCTGTGCTTGTACTTCAAAAGTTTTCACACGTTGTAGTACAATTACATGCCCTGTTCCACCTACTCGCCTTCTAATTTTGTCTTGATAAAGCTCAAATGTTATATGTCGGCCATCTTCTTTCCTAATTGTAAGTTGCCTACTACTAACCGATAGTCCTTGTCCATGCCTTGCTTCATACTGTACCTTTTGAGATAACACATCAAGCTCTAACAGATGTATCCCTTTCGTTTCAAAAGTAACATGATAAACCGTTTTTAATATTAACGGTAAAAAAGAGGTGATTAATAATACAACAGTTAAACTGATTAACACTTCTAATAATGTAAATGCATTACTATTTTTACTTTTTTCCCACATACAATAGTTCACACTTTTCCCGTTTTCTATTCTTATAATCGTTATAACTCACACATACTTTCGAATATGGATCCTCGTTCATAATAATAAAAGTAAAAAATATCCCTTCATTCTTCACCTCCATTTCTTCATAGACTGCGTCCTCCCTCATCACTTGCACCTTGTCTTGTAAAAGAAATCGGGCTTCCCTTTCTAACTTAATATTTTTCCTCTCCACAATTACGGTTAAGAGACTTGGAAAAATGATAGTTGCAATCATTACCCAAACAAACAATGCCGATATCGTCTCTAATAAAGTAAAACCATCACACTTCTTCCACATAAAACTTCCCATACCCTAATTGAAAAACGAGTAAAAATTGTTCTTCCGATTTATAACTTATTCCATACGTACCTGGATTCATTATGTTTCCAACAGCATTGAATCGGACAATACTGCTTGCAACCCTCGTATTAATATCTATGTGATGATTAAATTCTCTACGAAGTAAAATTCTATTTTCAGTTGGTACCTGGATATAGTATTGTTTAGTACTAGAAGAAAACACAAGGTTTACACTACTTTTTGAACTCATCGCGTACTGTTGAGCGTAGAGTACATCATTAGTAAGTTGCTCAAAAAATTGAGGTATTACCTTCTTCTCCATAACAGGAGAGAACTTTATAAACGATAAAGATAAAAGTATAGAAACAATAGACAAAACTAATAATGATTCGATTAACGTAAATCCTTTTTCACTTTCATCATACTTTGTCATAACCTTAATCATTATTAGAAGGAGGTGTGTTGATTGGGATAACTTTATCACCATCAAGTGTTAATTCTTCTCCTCCTGGACAGCGTAACGTATTGTTATTTTTGTTAAAGTGCTCCTTTAAGTAATCTTCATGATTTAAGTCTTGTAAACTAGTCGGATTTTCCCTTTTATCTAATCTGTAAGTTTGCACTTGTGACTCGACCATTTTTATAAATGCATCACATCCCTTTGTACCGATAACAGAAGTATTTTTCGTTGCATTCGGTAACATAACTAACAATAGGATAGTAATAACAAGCATAACAATTAGCATTTCTACCAAAGTAAATCCTTTTTCTTGTAATAACATTTTTTTCACCTATAATCCTCCCATTAATTGAAGCATTGGAATAAAAATACTTACGTAAAGAAACATAATGAACAAGCCTACAAACATTAACAATATTGGTTGTAACCTCTTTAGATATGTTTCTAATTTATTTTGTTGTACATGTAATAAAGACTCACTGTAATCTAATAATTGTTGCGGAAGTTTACCGTTTTTTTGTCCATGGATGACTACTGTTGACAGACTATTATTTAAATAAGGCACAGACAACACAATCTCTTCAAACTTTTTACCAGCAACAAGCTCACTTTTCACTTGTTTTGCAAGCAAATTTAATAGTGCGTGATGTTGTTGATTTTCAAATACGTGCAAACATTCTTTAATACTTAATCCTGCATGTAATAAAGAACTCGTTTGCTCAGCAAAAAAATACGTTTGATAGTCGATGAAATAGCTTCTTATAAATGGTGTTTTTAACAATAGTTGAATTTTTTTTGATATTGGAAGTGTCCTCCAAGATAGGTGGAAGAAAAGGAATAAACATAGTATTAGAATGAAGAAAAAAGTTATGAAGGTTGGTGCTGCCGTTAAAATTTTTAATGTTAGTTGTATAAACCATGATTGATTTACTCTCATCTGTTCAAACAATGTAACAAATTGAGGTACTAGTACCCAATTCATAAAAAATAACATAATGAAAACGATTAACATTAAAAGAATGGGATATCGAAGAATATCTATTAATTTTTGTTTTAGTTTTCTTCTGCGTTTCAGTAGTGTACTACTTTTAATTAATGCATTACTTAAATCACCATGTTTTTGAGAGAAATAAAGTAAAGACAACACATCTTCATGAAAATGGAACCTTTGTAAAACTTCATTAAAACTATGTCCTTCTTTCAATAGTTCCATCATATTGTATGTGTCTTTTTTATCTGCTTCAGTATAATGTAAACTTACTAAATTTATCGCTTCTACAATCGTATATCCGTTTGCATATAATTCTCCCACTTTACGTGAAAATTCTTCTTGTTTTGATATTGGCCAGCCCTTATTTTTCAACAAGACCCCATCTTTCTAGCTCTTTAGGTTGTAGATAACCTAGGGCGATACCTTTCTTAATTTCATCTTTAATGGTGTAGATAGAAACTTGATCTCCGTATCCTTTAATATTCTCAAATACATCATTGAGTTTTCTTCCATTTAACAATTCAAAGACCGTAGCCATTCTTTTTTTACGATATTTCCTACAAAGAGCCGTGCATTCCTGTTCACAAAATAAGCATTTTAGCTCTACTAATCTTTGAGCAGAAACAGCTATTAACGTTTGTTGTAACTCTTCGATTGGAACCTTTAATTCTAACAATCGATGAATGGCTCCTTTTGTATTTCTGGCATGTAAAGTGGATAATACTAAGTGGCCAGTGAGTGCCGCTCTAATTGCAATTCGAGCTGTTTCTTCATCACGTATTTCTCCCACTAAAATCACATCAGGGTCATGTCGTAAAATCGCCTTTAAGCCCGATGAATATGTTATTCCAGCTTTTTCATTCACCTGAACTTGCAACACATCTTCGCTTCTTCTCTCTACGGGGTCTTCTAGCGAGATAATGTTCCTTTGAAATAGTTGCTTACTAGCTTCAAGTAGAGAATATACAGTCGTTGTTTTACCGCTGCCTGTAGGCCCTGTGAATAATATAAGTCCGTGTGAATGGCTTAATAATGATAGAAGTCTTTTAGTTGTTGTAGGAAATAAGGATAAGTTTTTTAAAGGTGAAACTTTGTCGTGTGGGAGTATTCGTATGACTAAACTTTCGTTGTAAATAGTAGGAAGAGTTGATAAACGTAAGTTTACTATTGTATCGTTTACTTTTAATGTCATGTGTCCATTTTGAGGTTTTCGCTGCTCACCTATATCCATAGCAGCTTTAAATTTTAAGTGTGTAATGATTCTCTCATAAACTGGTAGTGGAATTCTTTTTTGGTTATACAGCTGGTGATCCATTCGAAAAGATATTTTTGCATCATGTTCCATCGGTACGATGTGAATGTCGCTAACCTTAAGCTGAAAAGCTGTTTGGATAAGCTGTTCACATTGTTTTTCAATGTTCACTAAACCACCTTCTTTAAATTATTTTAGATTGGAAATTTAATCACTCCTTTTTATCAAAATGTTTTGAAAACTTCCGCACTATTATTCTACAAAGTTCTTCATTATTTTTCAAGTAGTTTTGCAATTTTTTTTTTGCAATGCTCTGATAAAGACCGCTGTTGATTTCCGTGCAAGTCTTCGCTTTCCGCAGGCGGTAAAAAGGAAGGTTTTTTTTTCACTGTCGTGAAAAAATCTACTCCTCGGCGCAAGCGCCTGTTGGGTCTTCTGCTCCCCGCTTCTCCCGCAGGAGTCTCCGCCTCGCACGGAAATTAAATAAAAATCAAAAGTAAGCAATAAAACAACCTTTTACAAAACTACTTGTTAATAACTTTCTAATTTATTCGGGTAAAAACTGCTGAAAGATTGTGTTCATTTGTACTGGGTATATTTCTTTTTGGGCGATATCATTTATTATTAATTGATTTCGCATGACAGATAAACTTAAGTTCGTTGCACCAGTGCCGTGACTATGCTCTATATTCGTTAAAGTATAAAAATGGTTATCTCTATTATCTTTAAACTTTATTCGAAAATTAGAATCTACTTTAAATTCATTTTCGCTTTCCCATTCTATTTTATCTTTTTGGTTCCATATCCATGAAGGAATTTCTGGTTTATATCCAGTCGCTAAGATTACTTTATCCACTTTCAAGTTGAAGGTTTTTTTTGCTTGCCATTGATAACAGTCTACTGATATCTCACCGTCTAATTCCTTTATATTTTTCACTTCCGATAGTGGTTGGATCATTATTTTTTCATCTTTTCCATCAACCGATCGGTTGTATAAAAGATCATATATTTTTCTTAATGTCTCTGGGTCTACACCGTTTCGTAACAGATGGAGATTCTCTAATGCTTCCCTTCTTGTGTCATATTCTAGCGCTGTAAAGTAATTCACATAATCAGGGGAAAACAATTCTTGACTAAGTTTACCACTGTCTATTTGCAAGAAGTTGAAGGCTCTTGTTACCCATTTAATAGAATAATTATATTTTGTTTGGTCACGCAGTAATTCATAAAATATCTCTGCGGCACTCTGTCCAGAACCTACAACTAGAATAGAGTTTGATTGTTTCAATTCTTTTTCATATGTCAAATAGTCGGAAGTATGAAAAACATTTTTATTGATACTTTCTCTCAAACTATCTGGGATAAACGGCACGCTTCCCGTCCCAAGCACAATATGTCTAGCCTTATACACTTTTTCTTCATTAGAATTTGTATGCTTTATTATTACTTCATACACATTTTCTTCTTCGAGTTTTTTGTAGTTTAAACCAACGACACTATGGCCAAAGTGGCAATTATCCAATTGGTTCACCACCCATTTCGCATAACGATTATACTCTCTTCTCGGAATGTCAAAACGACGGTAATAATAAAATGCATACAATCTATTAGTTTTATGCAAATAATTTAAAAAACTATACGGGCTTGTTGGATCAGCGAACGAAACTAAATCAGCTATAAATGGTACTTGAAGGTCAGATTGTTCGATTAACATACCAGGATGCCACTCAAAACTGTCTTCTTTGTCAAAAAAGATAGATGAAACAGTATCTTGTCCAGCCAATAAAGATGCTAAACCTAGATTAAAAGGACCAATCCCAACCCCAATACAATCATATATTTTCATGCGCTTACTCCTTACCTTTTTATTTTTCCTCGCCTTCTAGTTATACCCCCTTTCCTTTCTGCTTTAGCAACTAATAGATCAATTTTTTGGTTAATCGAAAAAATACTTATAAACAACAGTAAACTTATGAGTAGCAATATGGTTTCAAACGTTTTTAAAGTTTCTAGCTTATTAAAATGAACATCAAGCAACAAAATTATTAATTGAATTAACCAGTCATTCATAAACATCCCTCCACAAAGAACATATGTTCTGTTTTATCGTACCAAAAGGAGTGACCGATTCCAACACAACTATTCTACTATTTTCCAAATAAAGCTTTTCCGTCTATTTGTCCAAAAAAAAAGACAGAAACTATAGTTTCTGTCAAAATGTGCGAAAGGAGAAGGAAACTGCACACAATATAGTATGTATCTTGTGACAATATGCTTGGCCTTTTATCTTCTAGCAAACGCACATTTTCTAGTAAAAGATTAATCTAAATCCACTTTTAATTTAAGCGTTACGTGTGTACCTTTTCCTTCTTCACTTTCGAAATGTAATTCCCCCTCATGTGACTCAATAATTTTTTTCGTTACATTTAGCCCTAGACCCATTCCTTTCTCTTTTGAAGTTAAGAAAGGTTCACCTAGTCGCTTAATCATCTCTTTCGGTATACCAATACCGGTATCTCTAATATTTACTACTAACATTTCATCAACAATAGAGTAATGTATATGCAGTTCACCACTATCTGACATTGCTTCCATTGCATTTTTCATAATATTAATAAGTGCTTGTTTAATACCATTTTCATCACCATACACGATAGGTTCCACTTCTGGTTCCGCTACTTTAACTACAATATTGTATAAAGAAGCCTCATAACTTACGATGTTTAAACAATAATGTAATGCTTTTTTAAAATTAAAATACTTCATCTCTCTACTTTGTGGTTTAGATAAAACTAACATCTCACTTACAATTTGGTTAATTCTATCCACTTCACTTAAGACTAATTTCACATGTTCTTTATTTGGTTTGTCTGTTTCATCTAGTAATTGTATAAATCCTCTTATTGCTGTTAGCGGGTTTCTAATTTCATGAGCTATACCAGCAGATAACTCTCCTACTACAGATAACTTTTCCTTCTTTAACATCATTTGTTCCGCTTCTTTTAAAACAGAAATATCTCTTCCTATTGCAACTAGTGCCTTTCTATCTCCATTTTTGTGGTATAAAGGCACTTTAATAACATCAAATGATTTTCTTTCTCCTGAAGGTAACAAAAAGGATTCTTCACTTCTCGTTAACTTTTTGGATCGCCATGTTTGTTCATCCGTCTTTGCACAATACTCAAATGCTTCCTTGAAATATGGAGTGTACGTTGCTAACTCGTTATCTTTCTTGCCGACATAATCCACTTTATCTAATTCATATAACGATAATCCGTAATCATTCGCTCGGATCCAACGCCCCTCTCCATCCTTAAAGCAAACAAAATCTGGCATGGAGTTAATTAACGTAGATAACTCTTGCTCTCGTTCCTGCATATCATTAAATGCGTTTTGTTTTTTCATCATAAAAAATAGCAGGATTGCTGCTCCACCAACAAATACCCATCCTTTAATAAAATCAAGAAAGTTAACCATTTCTACTAGTTGAGTTTGAGCTAACATATATAAAAAATAATCTGTCGCTATTAACCATAAGCTCCCCACTAATAAAAATACAAGTGGAGTGATGATGTGCATTCGTTCTCTCATATGTAACTCCTACTATATTAAAAGTTTTTAAGTTTATATTTTATATTAATATACTAAATACAATCTTAAGTATATTATAAACTCTTTATCTATAAATAAACATAAAGTCCTAGTTGGGAAAATCAATGACAGAATTCGTGAATTATTCCTTGTTTTCTCCCTCGACTTTCCCAACTTTTATTTTAATAAAATAAGACGGAATGTTTTTAAAAAGAAAATAAGGGTATTTAAATGCTAAGAAAGCATTTTGAAGGGAGAATGAATCATGGAAGAGAAAGATGTAAGAGTGGAACGTAATGAGACAAAAGAAGATAGAGGGTTAGTAGCTTCTACTTTCATAAAATACACTGCATATTTAGTTATTTTCTTCGGTATTATTTGGTTCATCGTTACTTACTTACTACCAATGACTAACTAAAAAAAATGCCCCGTTACTTTCGGGGCATTTTTTTATACGTGTCCACCATATAAACTCGGACCAACAAATACGAAGATTAATCCGACAATACCAACAGCACCAATTAGTAAAAGGCTCGCTTTTCTTAGCCCTTTTTGATATAAAACTGTAGCACCAAAATAAATCGCCGCAGAAAGCCCTATAAATAACAATGCTTCTGATTGTGCAGGCCAACCGTACTCTGTTAATTGAATGAAAGTTTGTAGAATTAATCCAATAAAAATAAATGCTCCTATTAAAAAAGGAATATGATGTTGCTTCATAATAAACCTCCTTTGCTTCATGTCTATACATATAAAGTACCATAACAAGCAATTATTTTCGAATAATATACCGTTAGTTGAGACCGTGTTATTGTAAAACATTCGTTATTCACTATAAGAATTGAAATAATAAATAGACTTAATTATAACGCTGTTCCGGTAAATTGCGGCATTTGTAACGTGATGGACCTTATATTTTCACCGTCTAAGTCCACCGCCCACAATTTAAAATTAGGTTTGCCTCGATTCCAACTTTGGTCTTGAATAAATAAAAGTCGTGGTTCGTTATGAAAAAAAGTTGGTTCTGTAATAAACGTTCGAAAGCTAGTTAAGACTTCAACATTATCGCCGCTCTTATTCATCTTATACAATTCATAAATAAATTGAGATTTTCTCCTCGGATTAACAGTCGCTGCTGAAAAAGCGATTATTTCTCCATCAGGTGAAAATTTCGCACTATATATATCCTCTGTTTCAAAATCTGATTTTGGTTGTACTCGCTTTACTTCTGTCTCTTTTTCCACATCAAAAACGACTAACTCCGTACCTAACACCCCTGTATCTTGTTTCAATCCATCAATAAAACCGACAATCGTTTCAGTTAGCGGACTTGAAAGTTCACTCTTTTCGTAACTATCGTCCTCTGTTAATCGAATTTTATTGTCTCCTCTAACGGACATTTTATATAAATCCATTCTGTGTGGCCTTTTATTAGCACCTGGAGCATAGTTTGTATATTCTTCTGCTACTAAGTATAAAATTTCTTGATCATTTTTAGAAAAAATGGCGTCCGTAATAAGTTTATCTTCTTCATCAGAAATTTTCACTAAACCTGTACCGTCTACATTCATTATGTATAAACTTTGCAAAAGATTTTCTCCCAACTTTTCACGTGATAGAAACAAAAGCTTTTTACCATCATGTGAAAACCTTGGCCTTACATGACTTTCACTTTGACGAGGATATGTTAACTGATGAACGTCACTGCCATCAACATTCGCAATATAAAGTGCTCCATCTCCACTTTGGTAAAACGGAAACACAATTTTCTCATCGTCTGGAGATAATGTAACTGTTTCCCCAAAACCATGATCGATTGGCACCCATGCTGACGTAAACCTTTCTGAGAAAAAGTAGAGCATTACGCCAATAATAATGACGAATGCAATGAGTGAAATTGTAAAGAGTTTTAAAGTTTGATTTTTCATGTTGTTCGGTCCTTCCTCTACTTCATTTGCTTGTAGTTTTTCCAATAATAAGCATAAATACATGTAAAAAAAGAAAAAACCACTAGAAATGTATCTAGTGGTTAAAAATTACTTTTTAGCTTGTTTTTCGATTTGCTCTACAATGATAGTAAGTGTATCGTGTAAGCTGTCTTTGTTCATTTGTTCTAACAGCTTTTCTTTATGTTTTTGTAATGTTTGAACGCTTTGTAAAAAAGTATCTTTCGTTAAATCCTCTTCCATTAATACTTCCGCAAATCCTTTTTTCTTAAAAGAATTGGCGTTGAGTATCTGATCTCCCCTGCTAGCATTCCGGGAAAGTGGTATTAAAAGCATCGGCTTTTTTAATGCTAAGAATTCAAAGATGGAATTAGCGCCTGCACGTGAAATAATATAATCGGACGCAGCTAAAACATGCGGAAGCTCGCTAGAAATATACTCATATTGTTTATAGCCTATAACATCTTTTAACGAGTCCTCTACATTACCTTTTCCACAAAGATGTACTATTTGAAAACTTTCTGTTAAAACATGTAGGTTTTCCCGTACATATTGGTTTATTTTTCTTGCACCTAAGCTTCCACCCATTATCGTTAGGATTGGCTTTGGTTCATGAAAACCTAATAATGCCTTCCCTTCTACTTTGTCTCCTTCGAAAAGTTCTTCTCTTATAGGAGAACCTGTAAATAAAACACGCTCCTTCGGGAAATGTTTCATTGTTTCGTCAAAAGTCACGAACACTTTTGTAGCAAATTTCGTTGCAATTTTATTTGCTAAGCCAGGTGTAATATCTGATTCATGAATAACGATTGGGATGTTTAACATTTTTGCTGCAATGACAACTGGAACCGTTACGAAACCACCTTTTGAGAAAACAATTTGCGGTTTTAGTTTTCGTAAAATAAAATAGGCGTCCGATACACCTTTCATAATGCGGAGTGGATCAGTGAAGTTTTTCCAATCAAAATATCTTCTTAATTTTCCGCTCGAAATCGAATGAAATGGAATATTTTCTTTATTAATTATTTCTTCTTCTATTCCATTTTTTGAGCCTATGTAATTTATTGTCCAATCTTTTTCTTTTAGTTTATTTATAATGGCTATGTTAGGGGTCACATGCCCTGCAGAGCCGCCTCCGGTGAATACAATTGACTTTTTCATTTACACATCATCCTTTTTTAGTTCCTCTCTAACACATTATTATCTAAATTAGAAATAAAGGCAAAAAATAAACGATAAACTAAAAAATTATAAATTTATTGCTTAAGTTCCTTATTTACTTGAGTCCGTTTCATAATGTATGACTACTATACGAAAAACGAATGATAGCATCGAATTCTGTATTTATACGCTTTAATAAACGAACATATTATTTTGTATTTCACAGAAATATTCGTTTTTCATTAAACGAAACGTAATTATGAAATTGATTGACTTAATTCGCCTTTTTCGTAATATCTTCAAGAAAAGCTAGTGAGTAAATATTATTTAAAAAGGAAAGTTTTAAATAACAAGCTCACACAAACTAAAAATTTACTTTTTTTGTTAGATTTATAGAGTGCTATTATGTTAGAATATTTTAATAATTATACTTAACTTTTATAGAGGTGTGTTATGGAGTTGCTTCAAAAAGAATTAATCTTTTATACATTGTTTTTAGGTGTAGGGTTTTATATTGTTTTCCACTGCATATTATTAATTGGGCAAAAAGGAGTTACTACAGCAAGTTTTACATCAAGAATGATGGCTTATAGTTTTTCTGGAATACTGATAGTTTGGGTCACGTTTTATACTTCTAATACACCTTATACAATCCATGACTATATATTTTTGCTTATTCCGTTTGTTATTCCTTTTTTCTTTATCGTTTACAAAGATAGTAAAAGCTATGAAGTAAAAGTAATACAGTACAATTACAAGCAAGTATTCCATATACTTGAGAGCACCTTATCAAAAAACAACTATACATTTAAACAAACGGATGAATCAGAGCCTGGTATTTTTCGTGAAAAATATAAAACATTAATGGAACTTGAAAATGGCCGGATTACTGTCTCATGGGTAGATAAGAAACAGCCTACTTTCATTATTATTTTTCAACATTTTAAGGATAAAGATTTACGAAATGAAATGATTTCTATATTTCGAGAAGAACTACAAGTTGGTAGTTACTTGAGACTAATTGGATTTGATTTATTAATAGGTATCCTTTGTATTATCTATAGTACGTACCACTTACTCGGGTAAGAAAGGGGAAAAAGAGGTTTGGAGAGTATAAATTTGCTACTACTCGCAACTATTATCCCAGCAATATTTGTGTTATGGGATGCGTTTTTTTCACTCATAAAAAGAGGAGTAACATTTGAAAGACATGTAAGTCTAGTTATTCGTGCAATGATTGTTATACCGGTATTTTATTTTATACTTCATAATTTTAACGAGAAAATTAATCCGATATATATAACGGTTATTTTGTTAGCGGCTATCTTTTCGTTCATTTTTTTCAGAAGAAACATTGATTTTTACACATTGAAAAAATTCAACCCAGTTCAATGTGAAGAAATATTGGAAAATATGCTAAATTCAAAGCATATATCGTATGATAAAAGATACGAAAAAGAAGAACAATGGACTAGATATGACAAGAAAGTTATATATGAACTCAAGGAAGAAAACGAAAAAATTGAATTAGTTTATAACGGTAATAAACAGTACCCTTCTATTCGAATGAAAGCATATCATTTGGAGGATCGTTATTTGCTACAAGAATTATTACCTGATTTTCGTGCAGTACAAGAAAATCGCAGATTGCAGCTTCATGTACTTTATCAAGTAGTAATTGGGTTGGGTTTATTAATTATAGGGGTATTACCGAATATTACATAGTAGTTCAAAAAAAAAGCAAAGTTCCATTTTTAAAGTGGGACTTTGCTTTTTTTATTGAAAAGTTTTATCAGGAAACTGATTTGTGTTGTAATTGTTTCTTTTTATTTTTCTTCGCTAAGTTCGCAAGGGCCGATTCATTGTAACCTACGATTAATTTCTTACCACTGACTATAATAGGTCTTCTTAACAACTTTGGTTCTTGTTGTACAAGCTGTATAAGTTCTGAAATGGATAATTCGTTTACATCCACATTGAGGTCTTTGAAAGATTGACTTCTAGTAGCTAGGATCTCATCAAAACCTTCCGTTGTTTTAGAAAGTATCGTTAACATTTCTTCAAATGATGGGGTTTCTCTAAAGATATGTCTTTCTGAAAATGATAACTCGTTCGCCTTTAACCATTTTTTAGTCTTCCTACACGACGTACAACTTGGGTAACTATAAAACGTAATCTCGTTCATCTTTGTTTCCCTCCCAATTAATTGTCTTGATATCAAAGTATGATTATTAAACTTATTGTATACCATTTGTATAACTTTTGTACATAAAAATACACAAATTATTGTGAACAATTTACAACATTTTTTGGAATATATATTTTTCTTACAAAGTCTGTAATATAATATAGGAAGAAAATGAGGTGATAAAATGGATGATGTATTAAAAATTACAAATGTTCTAGGGGATCAAACAAGGTACTCTATTTACGATTATCTAGTTCAACATAAAAATGAGGTCGGCGTACAAGATATTGCAGATAAGTTTCACATTCATCCAAACGTAGCTCGCCTTCACTTATCAAAATTAGAAGATATCCACTTAATCCAATCCTACTTAAGTAAAACTGGAAAAGGTGGACGTCCAAGTAGAAAATATAAAATTTCCGATAAATCTATTCAATTATCATTCCCATTTCGTGATTATCAGCTTCTAGCTAAAATTGCGATCGAGTCGATGGCAGCTTTAGGTGAAGTAGGTAAACAAGCGCTTTATCAGACTGGGAAGAAGTTTGGTCATGAAATAGCACAAAAATATTTTTACGGTCAAAGCTCATCACTTGTATCGTTAGATAGAAAAGTAGATATAATAAAGGATATTGCTACTAGCTGTGGCTTGTATGCTGACTTTCACGTAAGAAAAGAAGAGCAATCTATACATTTAGCTATTAACAACTGTCCATTTAAAGAGTTGGTAGATAGTGAAAAGCATTCTATTTGTCATATGCATCTAGCTTTTCTTCAAGGAATATTTGAAGAAGTGTTAGACGGTGCAACTTTGCAAGAAATGGATAATATGGCTGATGGTTGTAAACAATGTACGTATAAGGCTTTTCTACCAAACTAACGGTATTCTTCACAAAGTTGACATTTTTACTGTGATAAAAGACAATAAACTTATGTTTACAATGCCTGTAAAGGTACATTATAATAGTTAAGTGACATAACTTGTATTTAAGTGCGTAAGGAGGGGATACATATGGAACGTATGTACCGTGTTTTAGGTTTTTGGACTGGGATTTTCGCTGTAATGTTCTATCTTGGCCATATGCCACAAACGTCATTATTATTCTTTGGACAAACGGTATTCTTTGTGTTTTTAAGTTTTCTAAAATTATCTGAACGTATGTACATTTATATCTTTGGTGCATATTTAACTATTTTCTTCGTTGGTTTCTCTTACTGGACAACATTTATGATGGTACCAGGTCAAGGTCATTAATTTGAAAATAGCTAATCATAATAAAAGCGATGACATTAAATGTCATCGCTTTTATTATTTTTAAAATTTTGGTGTTTCTTCTAAAATAACTTTCCAATCCATTTCACAGTTCTTTGATTGTACAACGACTGTAAATCCTTTGCTAAGTCCACTCTCCATAACTAGTGAACGAATGGCACGGTTCTGTTTACTTTTTTCAGAAAAAGGATTCGTATCATAGTTCTCTTGTAAAAAATTTAATATCCCTGCTGCAAGGAGGAATTCGCCTTGTTTTTTTGTAAAGCAATGTTGTAAGTTTAATTCTGTTCCTACTTGTTCTAAAGCATATAAATGAATATGAGTAGTTAAATCCATTTCACCTACATGTAATAGCGGATTTCTTATCATTTCATGTTTATAATAGCCACGTAAGCTTCCATCCATTAATTCTGGACTCAGCCATTCTTCCAACGTATATCCATAATCAATTGTATATATTAACCCTTTCTTTACCTTCTCAGCAACAAAGGCCAAATGTTTTACCATTGATAAAGGAACCTCAAATCTTTGGTTCTCACTTAACTCGATAGAAAACTTGTTTAAGTAATCTATAATAGGTTGATTCTCTAACGGAAAAAGGACTTCCATCATTTCGTTTTTAGAATTAGTAGTAATGTGTACTTCATTAACTACTCTTTCTCTCTTTTCAATAACATGGACTGGAAAAGCATCATATAATTCGTTAGAAAACACAATTCCTTCTATTGATTCACATTCATTTAGGCTTGACTTGTACACGACATTAGCATCAGTTGGTAGCAACTTTTTTTGCTCGGAAATATGGTACTTACTCGTCTCAATCATACAATAGGTTAGACCATTGTAAAATGAAACATCTATTTCCTTTAGTTCTTCTAATAGTTGCTTCGCAAATCTACCCGTACCACCACCAATTTCGTATATAAATGGCGGCAGCTTTTTCTGTTGAAAAACTTTATAAAAGTGTCGAGCAAATAGTTTACCAAACACATTACTTACATTACTAGATGTGTAAAAGTCACCTTCTTTTCCTACTTTTTTCGTATCCTTCATGTAATAACCGTAAGTAGGATGGTAGAGTACTTCTTGCATGAAATCTGCATATGTAAGGCAATTATTATCTGAAGCTTTTATCTTTTCTATTAGGTGGGTAAGTATTGTCATACAAACTCCTTAAAATCCATTTAAAAACGGATTGCTATCCATTTCCACTCCAATTGTCGTCTCTTGACCGTGGCCTGGTAGCACTGTTGTTTCTTCAGGTAGAGATAATAGTTTATCATGAATACTTTTAATAAGTAGTTGGTGGTCACCACCTGGCAAGTCCGTTCTACCAATGCTACCAGCGAACAATGCATCTCCTGCAAAAACAGCTTCTGTTTCCTCATGATAAAAACTTATGCTTCCAGGCGAATGGCCAGGCGTAAATAACACTTGGAATGTAAATGCGCCTACTGTTAAGGTACCTTCTTCTTTAATTAAATGCTCTGCTTTCGATGCTTTTATTTCTCCAAACGGGAAACGATGCGAGCCATTTAAAGCCGGATCAATTAACCAATTTTCTTCATTTTCGTGTATATAAACTGGGATGTTCCAATTTTTACGTACTTCTTCCACTGCTCCAATATGGTCAAAGTGAGCATGTGTTAAAAGAATAGCAATTGGATTTAATTTATTTTGGGCTAAATAATGGTTAAATGCCTCCCCTTCACTACCTGGGTCAAAAATAACACAATCTTTGTTTTCGTTTATTAAAAGGTAAGCATTTGTCTGTAATGGTCCTAACGTAATTTGAATATATTGCAACTTTTTTCATCCACCCTTCTTGAACAATTCTACTAACTATTTTACACTAAAATGAAGAAGAAAGACGAATGAAAGGAAATGATAGAATGAAAAGAATGTTTGGTATAGAAATTTCCTGTTCATTAGAAAGTCCGGCATACTTTCAAAATGTCATAGCTCCATTAAAAGAAACTGCTAGCATTTATGATGTAGATGAGCAATTGTTAATCCTTGAATCTGCGGCTGAGGCAAAATTCATTAAAAAGCTTCTAGATGACAAATGCATGTTAGAGGAAACGTATATTTTAATACGTTTAGATAACCCTAAAATTGGTAGCAGTTTTACTGATTATGGATTTGAAACATCCAACCATCACTATCTGTATGAGGATATGATATGTATGTTCAAAGTCGTAAGTGGAAATAAAGATGACATGGAAATGGCTTTACTCCAAATGAACGAGTCCATTATTGGAATGGAGATCGTAAATTCTACTACATACATCATAGATAAGCATCAGAAGGAATTTATCGAAAAAGTAGCCAAAGCTTATGACATAGAAGTGTCATTTTTGGTCCTCGACAAATAAGCATAAAGAAGATAAAATAAAAAAGAGTGTAATGTACTTATTACATAGTTATATTTCGTTCATTTCATAATGGTATATCGTTTATTGAAAAACATCCTTACGTTCGTTTTTCGTACCGTAATTATACATTATGAAAGGAACTCATTTAGTGTAGTTGAAAATAGAATTGATTGTAGAGGGGGCTTTTAACATGCCATTAGTTATTATTTTCGGACTAGTTACGATTTTATCTGCCATTGCTGCTGTTCGTACACTTCGTGAAAAGAACTTCTTAGGTTTACTTTTTGCATTTGGCACAGTAGCTGTATTCGGTTGGTTTACTGTAATGACCATTATAAATTCAGCTTACCCAACGCCTCACTAATCCTTTAGTAAAGTAGCTTAGGTAGCAGTATTTATTTTAAAATTACCAAAAGAACACTCCTGCTTGGGGTGTTCTTTTTTATTTACCACTTTGTTTAGTGTAAATAATTTCTTAGGGAAAGAAGATTAACTTCCATTGATAAGGTGAATATAATAACATGTACATTATCCTACAGGCATTGCAGTTTTTTCAGTTACTGTGTTAAAACACTTTTGTAAGCGATTACAACAACGTCAGAATTGGAGGGATCTTTATTGACCATTAAGCTTTTATGTAGTTCATGTGATGGTAATAAAAAAAGAAGACTTGGCTTTTTACCTTTTTTAATTCGCTGTGGAAATTGTAATGGATCTGGCAAAATATTTTGGAGAAACAAAATACAGTAGAAATACGAAAAGGAGAATTGGCTCAGCTGCCAGTTCTCCTTTTCTACATTACTCATTTAAATGCTTTTGTACAGAAGAAAGCTTTTCTTGCATCGTCGCCTTTTTGTCTCTTCTATCATCAATACGTATGTTTGTTGCTACTCTTTGAATTCCTTTGTTAAACGGTAGTTCGTGAATCGTTTGAATTACTTCGAAAAGTTGTTGTAAATCTCCTTCTATTAATGTGCTCATTGGTGTTAATTGGTAAGTAATCTTACCTTCCTCTTCATATCCTTTAAGTACTCTTTGTATATCAGCTACATAATTACTTACACTAGGTCCTTCCGTTCCAATTGGTATAATGGTAACATCAACAATTGCCATCTAAATTCCTCCTACTAATTATTGTACATGAACTAATTCTACTATTGTTTCCGTCTGAAAATCTATAATTTGCTCTAATTGGTATCCGAATAACGCAAAGTTTCCACCAGGAGATATTTTAAAAGGCCTATTTTCTACTTGATTAAGTATTGTATGAAGCTCACCGTCTTTCGATAATGAAACTAACTTAAATCCTCTATCATACATATCTAATGAACCACTTTCATATGGCAGTATCAAATAATAAGTATTATCTTTTTCACTAAAATCTACATGTGGTACTACAATGGTAGAGTACATAGTTAATATTGGTGATTCTGTTTGTGCCTTGATTTCCATGCTTTGATTGTCCATTATGGAAATGCTAACTTCCGTGTACTCTTCATTATTTAATTGTAGTGTTAACAACTCTTCACCACTTTTATGAAATGAAACAATGTTTTCTAACACCCGTTCGTGTTCCTTTTTTTCATATGAAAATTTATAAAGTGGTGCGGATAATGATGGTTCATCAAAGTCCCAATATAAATATCCCAATTCCTCCGATGTTAACCAATGTAAAAAAGGGTTAGGTGCTTCAACCTCCACAATAACTTTCTTATTCGTATTTATAGTAATACTCTCATAAGTCCAATCTTCCAAAAAGGTAGTTACAATTAACATTTCAGGTTTTTGCTCGTTCCATGCAAAGAAGATTTCATTAGAACGAAATGACCACCGCTGTTTTTCTTTTCCACTATTTTCAATAATTACAATGGTTGCTTCAAAGGTCGATGTTGCCTCATGGATTGCTACATCTCCTTCTTTATTTAATTCAAGATGAACTATTGGATAGGTAGAACGATATATTTCATTTATTTCTCCGCTGAAAATATTAAATGTTTGCACAACTGAATAATGATTTGAAGTTTGTAAAACTAGTACACTTTCATTGTCTAGCCAATCAACTATACCAATAAAATCATGTTCCGACATTTTTAGTTGCTTGAACATTTTTTCATTAAAATACGAGTAAAAATTTCCGCTTTTTTTAATGTTTTCTTTTGGAGGAATGGACGATGAAGGTTTAGCAATTTCATTTACTTGAGATTCACAGCTTACTAAAAATAAAAAGAAGAGTATGAAGAAAAATTTTTTCAACTTTCACATCAACTCCTTCTCTACGGGCTTTTCATTTATTACGATTATGGACCATAGAAAGTTTCGTTTCAAGCAAAAAGAAAAGCGCATATAAGAATATATCAAATGTTTGACTTATAAGCACTATGACTCTTTATATTTTTTTATGATTTTATATGAGTGAGTTTCATAATGTACAATTACTAAACGAACAGTAATTAAGAAATTGTTTCACATATATAAAGTGTTTCACATATATAAAGCCGCTAACATGATTCCTAGTGTTTTCTTGTATACGCTTGGAAAGTGTGATAGTGGTAGTGGGTTAATACCTTTACCTAATTCAAGTGTAAAGCCGGGTTTTTTAAATTCTTTTATGAACCAATCTTTGTAGCCTGCATGACTGTCTACATATTGTACTGCTTTATACGAACTAACACTTTCAAATTCCTTTGCTAAATTACTACTTACGTTTGGTTCAAAGCCCTCATAGCCCCAGTAAAACTCTTCTCCTTGCGTGTGGAAGGCTAGAACTCGGTCAAAGTTTTCTTTATGCGCTAACTCCGCCATCGCTTGCGCTTCAGGTTCGGTTAACGGTGCATCTCCAGGGTAATCGCGTGGAGCTGGAGTCTTTGGTATTTTACGCTCTTTCTCTATCTCCCAATTGGCCGGATATTGATTATTTAAATCTACACCCCTGATATTTGCTTTCCAAGCTGTAAACTCATCTAACCCTTTATTTATTCGTTGGACGTTTTGGGAATACTCTGTTTCTTTTGGTAAGCCATTTAAAACTAAATCAACCCCATCTGGGTTTACCATCGGAACAATGGATAAGGTTACTTCATCATAAAACGGAGACATATATAAACTTCGAACCATTGTAGCGTTTGTTAGTGAATGCAAGTAATCATTTAGAAACTTCATGATTACGACAGTTGTGATCCATTCATTCGCATGAAAACTTCCGTTGAAATGCACTTTCTTTTTCCCTCGACCTATTTGCAAATGCTGAATTGGTTTACCTAAGACGGAATGTCCTATCGTTTCGACTTTCACAAAAGGAAACATTTTTCCAAGATATTGAATGTGTTTTGCTAGGTTAGCAGAGTTCATTTTCTGCACAATGTTTATTTCGTTACCTATAAGACGTCTTGGCATGGACAGGCTAGTAACGTCTGTTAAGTTTGGTGATGATTGATTTAATAATTGTAAACTATCAAGTGGCAGTTGAGTTTTTTGACTGAAGCTTTGAATGGTTTCTAATTTATGTTTTGATACATGTACCGCTTCATACCCAGGTATCGAAATTTCTGCCCCTATTTGTAAATTATCTGGATTCATCTGGCTATTTGCATCTAAAATTAATTGGAGTGGAAGTTTGAATAACTTACTATAGTACCAAAAAGTATCTCCTTTTCTTACTTTAACTTTCATATATGTTCAATCCTCCTAAAAAGGCATGCTGCTACTAATCTATGAAGTTAAATGTAGAAAAGAACTTGAGAACATAAAAAACCCCATTTCCGAGGAAATGGGGTTCAATACTAATATTAATCAGCAATTACTTCATTCTCATGAGCATCCATAAGGATGGTTGTTCCGTCAAAGAAACGAAGTAAGTCACCGTATATAATTTTGTCTGAGTAGCTTAATTCTTGTTTTACTCTATCTTTATATGGTTCACATGATTCTTCATCTGTTTCTTCTTCCGTGCTCTTATCGTAACAAATACCTTTAGAGTATATTAACTCTTCCGTAATGAAGCTACCGTCACGGAACACAATAAACTCACTACGATCTTTCGCTAATAAATCTTCACCGAATTGTATATCATGTTTTGTTTCCATACCGAGTAAATGTTTTATAGTTGGTTTTAAATCAATTTGAGCTGCAACTGTATCAAATTGCTTCGCATCTACATCCGTTACACCTGGAATGTGAATGAACATTGGTACTTGTTGTAATTGTGCTACCTCAAATGGACGGATTTCTTTATCCAAGTATTTGCTCATTGCATCATTATGGTTTTCAGAGATTCCATAATGATCACCATAAATAATTATCAAGGAGTCTTCATATAGACCCGCTTCTTTTAACTCGTTAAAGAACTCTTTTATAGCTTCATCCATATAACGTACTGTTGGAAAATAACGATTTAACGTTCTACTATTCGAATCAAATTCATCCACAAAACGATCTTCTTCGTCTAAAACAAACGGGAAGTGATTTGTAAGGGATATGAATTTCGCATAAAATGGTTGCTGTAACTCTTTCATATAAGGAATAGATTGCTTAAAGAAATCTATATCTTTCAAACCCCAACCAACTGAATTTTCTTCATTTACATCGTAATCATTAATTTCATAGAAATGCTCATACCCTAATGATCGGTACATAACATCACGATTCCAGAAACTTTGATTATTTGCATGGAATGTTACAGGGTAGTATCCTTTTTCTTTAATTTCATTAGGTGTAGCTGTGTGGTAATCATTTGTTGCGTGCGTAAAGAATACGGCACCGCGTCCTAATGGATATAAAGAATTATCTAACAAGAACTCTGAATCGGAAGTTTTACCTTGTGCAGTTTGGTGATAAAAATTTTCAAAATAATAACTTGAATTTTTCAGATCATTTAAAAAAGGTGTAATTGGTTGACCATTAATTTCGTTATCTATAACAAAACTTTGTACAGATTCCATTTTGACAATAATTACATTTTTACCTTCTGCAATACCATAATAATCAGGATTAGGTTGTTTATATTTAGCATTAATATAGTTTTGAATTTCTACTAATTCACTACCATCTGCAAGTGCACGCTGTGCTTTTGTCTTAGTTTGTAATAATGCATCATATACGTGATAGTTGTATGTTCCTAAATTCTTTACTAAGATTTCGCGGTCAAACGTTCTTGTTAATAATTGCGGGCGTTCTGTTTCTGCTAAACCTAAGTTAAATAAGAAAACACCTACAATCGATAAGAAATACATTTTTCGAACTTTTGGTCTCCAAGTAGTTAATGTAACAAACTTAGGAGTCCATTTAGCGAGTGCGATTAAGATCACTACATCAATAAACATTAATAGGTCAATCGGCTTCATTAATTCTGTTACACTACTTCCAAGGTCAGCCATGTTGCTAGTCTGGAATAATAACGGAATCGTAATAAAGTCGTTAAAGAACCTGTAATACACTGCATTTGCGTATAAAACGAACGTTACAATAAAGCTTGTAATAATAATGTAACGCTTTGCGGACTTTTCACTCATAAATAGTGCTAATCCTAAGATTAATAAAATAAAGCTTAACGGATTAATAAACAAGATAAATTCCTGTTTTATAGATTCAATTGCAATATCAAAGCTTACTTTATATACAAAATAGGTTTTTATCCATAACAGCATTACAGCTATTAGGATGAATGGAATATTCGTTTTTATATTTTTATTCATGTATGTTAAACCTCCCTTTAAAAAACGAAAAGAACACGTCTACTCACCCACTACCAAATATTAGGATGAAGAAAAAATAGACATAACGTATCTTAAAACTTTTTTCACAAAAAATCAATGGTAAATTCATAACAAAAAAGTATAATGATATAATTTCCTATTAATCTTTCATATATACATAGACGAATGGCGCGAAAAAAAGTTTCAAAGAATATTAATGTTTAAATTTTCAGAAAATAACACAATATTTTACTATTACATATTAATTCGTTTTGTGTACTATATTTTTGACCATATATCCACAATTAAAAAGAGAAACTTCAGTTAATCGCCGAAGTTTCTTCTCCAATTTCATGCGCTACGGGTATTTACCCAATTTCTATAAATACAAAACGCTACGTATTATTTTATTTTTGTTTTAGCTAAATAAGCTGCTCCTATAACTCCAGCGTCGTTACCAAGTGTCGCTAACGCAACTTGAACTCCTACTTTCGTACGCGGGAATAAATGTTTTTCAAAATGTTTTATTACTGGATTTAAAATAGTATCTCCAGCTCGAGAAACTCCTCCACCGATGACAATTTTTTCTGGATTTAATGCGTTAGCTAAGTTAGCTAATGCCAATCCTAGATGACTTGCAATATGGTCAATAACACTTTGAGCGATTGGCTCATTTTCTTTTGCTAATTCGAATATTAGTTTTGCTGATAGTCCTTTATTGGAAGCTTCCTCTGCTAGACGGGATGTTGGATTTGCTTCGATGTTTTCTTTGGCAATACGAACTATTCCTGTTGCGGAAGCTACTGTTTCTAAACAACCTGTTTTTCCACAATTACATGGTGCTCCACCTTCAGCTGTTACCGCAATATGTCCAATCTCTCCACCTGCACCGTTTATTCCATGAACGACTTCACCATTACTTATAATCCCGCCTCCAACTCCAGTTCCCAGTGTTACACAAATTAAGTCTTTGGAGCCGTCACCAGCACCTTTCCACATTTCACCGATTGCAGCTAAGTTTGCATCATTGTCTACTACAACTGGAAGTCCTGTTTCTACTTCTAGTAAATCTTGTAAAGGGTAATCTTTCCAACCTAAGTTTACAGCTTCATAAATTAAACCGGTACTCATGTTGACAGGACCAGGTGCTCCCATTCCAATCGCTTGTAATCTTTTTTTCGATTCATTTAACTCATCTAATTTTTTATCTAGTGCTTTGGCTATGTCTGTAGTTATATGTTTTCCTGCTTCACTGATGTTTGTGGGGATTTCCCATTTATGTACGATTTCTCCGTATTGACTAATAAAAGCCATCTTTATTGTAGTTCCACCTAAATCTACGCCTACTAACCATTTCTTTTCCATTTGTGTAATCACCTATTCTTTTTATGTATGTTTTGCTAGTTCACTTCTAATAATGATCATTGCTGATTGAAAGTCGGAGGCATCTAAGACGTTAGAGCGATATAGTTCTCTTATTTCGTCTTCCATTAATTCGAGATCTGCTTTTTTATCGCCAATATATATAAAAGCTCCATATTTAGTCAACAGCTTCCTGACATCAACGATTGATTTCATAATGTCCACCCTTATTTAAGAAGAAATAATTTCTATTATAGTATAAAGGATTACAAAGACAAATCAAGTGAAGCTTTTATGAAATGATCTTGTTTGTGAAACTGTTGAAATTTGATAAAATCCGCTCGCTTTCCGCGGACGAACCTAAATAACCATCTTGTTTGTCAATTTCACATAAAGAAAAGCCGTTAATCTGGAATAACGGCTTTTCTGATAGTATATTATCGATCTGGGTCTTCTGGGTGTAGGACTGTTGGGCGTTTGTGTTTTAATGGTATTGGTGAGCGTACAAGCACGTCTCGGAACGCATGGGAATCAAACGGTATGAACGGCCACAAATAAGGAATGGAGTAAGACTTCATTCTCGCTAAGAATATAATTAACACGACAAAACTAATTATTAATCCGTTTATTCCGAATAACGCCGTTACAATTAATAGTACTATCCTTACAAGCCTATTGGCTAAACTTAATTCATAACTAGGTGTAGAGAATGTACCGATGGCAGCAATTGCTAAGTAGAGAATAATCTCTGGGACAAACAACCCAACCGTAACAGCCACATCTCCAATCAAAATGGCCGCAACAAGTCCAAGTGCAGTGGCAAGTGCTGACGGGGTATGAATGGCGGCCATTCGAAGCATGTCCATACCGACTTCAATAATCATTATCTGTGCAAACAACGGAACAGTACCTTGTTCAGAAGGACCTATATAAGATAGTTGTTCTGGAAGTAACGAAGGGTTAATAGCAAATAAATACCATAATGGTAAAATAAATAAAGAAGACCATACGGCAATAAATCTTACAAATCTTAAATACGCACCAACCACTGGTTTATTTCGATACTCTTCAGCATGTTGTAAATGATGCCAAAAGGTAGTTGGCGCTATTATCACACTTGGGGATCCATCCACCATTACAAGTACATGCCCTTCAAACAAATGAGTTGCTGCAGTATCTGGTCTTTCCGTATACCTTACTGTTGGATAAGGATTCCAATGGCGTCCACCGACAAATTCATCTACTGTTTTTTCTCCCATCGGTAAACCATCTGTATCAATTTTCTTAATCGATTCTTTTATTTCTTCCACATTTGCATGATCTGCAATATCTTCTAAATAACATATACTAATATCCGTTTTGGACCTTCTTCCAACTTGCATATACTCCATTCGTAGCGAACTGTCACGAACTCTACGACGAACTAATGCACAGTTAAATACGAGCGTCTCTACAAAACCGTCTCGTGATCCACGTACAACTCTTTCCGTGTCTGGTTCTTCTGGTCCGCGTACAGGATATGTACGCGCGTCAATAATGACGACTTTACTTAATCCTTCAATTACCATTGCAGTTGGACCTGCTAACACTTGGTCTACTACTCTTTCTAAGTCATCTTCCTCGTCTAACTCCACATAAGGTATGTACTTTTTTAACAACTTTTCAAGAGGTTCTTCTTCTAGTTGTTCTGGAGTTAAATCAGATAAAAATTTCATGATAAAAAGCATCACTTCGTCTTTACCGAAGCCATCAACTAAAAATAAACCAACTTTACGCCCTGCGTAATACAAGTCTAAATAGATTAAGTCAAAACTTTTATCGACCGCGAGTCTTTCTTTTAGATACTCTACATCGCGTTCAAAATTTCCCGTCATTTTTCTAGTAGGCTTTTCCCATACCAAGATGGATTCCTCCCATTCGCTTCATCTCTCTCCATTTTTTGCTTTAAGGTGGAAAAACATACATCATATATGCAGATTGATGAACATATAATGGAAGACAAGCTTCAATTAACTTGTATTTACTTTACAATTTAAATAATACAAGAGTACTAAATGTTGATTTCAGCTGTAGGTGTTCGCTTTCCACGGGCGGTCGCGGGAGCCTCCTCGGCGCATCAGCGCCTGTGGGGTCTCCCTTGACGCGCTTTCCCGCGAGTCTCACACCTACAGCTGAAATCAACATTGGTCTCTATTAACAACGCTTAAATTCGAACTGAATTAAAGATTGTACTTTAATTATTTGATATTTGAGTCGGTTTCATAATGTATGACTACTATACGAAAAACGAATGATAGTATCGTATTTTTGTTTTATAACACCTTATTAAAACGAACATATTATCTTGTATTACACTAAAATATTCGTTTTACATTTAACGAACCGTAATTATGAAACTGATTAATTTATAAAGATTATTAAAGAATGTGCAATTTTTAATTTTTATCATCAATATTATTTTGAATGGAAGTGCATCATATATGCGTAAATCTAGCGTCATAATACTTATTAGTACTCTCTTTGTTTTCTACTTCATTTATTCAAATCAAGAGATTGTCGAGGAGAGTATTATTTTTTTTCCTATTGATTCTTCCGTTATTATTAAAGAGGCTTCAACAAAGTTTTCGTTAATGGATGAGAAAGATAATGATGAATATATCGTGAATTGGGAAGTCACTTCGTCGTCTTCCATACCCGTATACTTGCGACAAGATATATCTTTGTTATTTGCAGATGGAAGATTAAAAGCTATTTTGTCTGATTGGAAGGATGAAAAACAGGGGTTAAGTCAATACGCTTCCATTCACGGAGAAGACAGTAGCTTCTTTCAATCTATTTCGTTTCACCACGCGGAAATTCATTATGATGAAGATAAAATCACAAGCGCCCAATCCATGAGTAGTGATTATTTATATGTCATCGATTCATCCTTTTCTCCATTGCAAGCGTTTAAAGAACCTGAAAACAATGAGCAAAAAGAGTGGCAGCAAGTGTTAAATAAAGTGACCGAACAACAATTAATGTTTTCTTGGAACAAAGCAATTGATTATTTTAACATTGAGAGAAATAAATATGATGCCATTTCATTACTACAATTACAAGAATATAACAAAAAAGCTTTCCCTACCTTTACGTATGAAAAAACGCAAGAGATCATCGGAAAGCTTTGGGAAGGATTATATAAAGAATATTTTTTAGGAGTAAAAACGTATAATGGCCAGATTGTCCCCCCGATTGGGAGTTCCATTCCGTTATTACTGTTTTCTACTGATAAAACGCACGTCTTCATTGTATTTGAAACAGCTGAAGGAACACCGGTCCAACTTATTCAGAAGATTTCTTACGATTAATCTCATCTCTTAACTTTACGTAAGAATCTTCCTGCTTTATGTTTATGGCACGTTCCACGGATTCTAAAGCGAGTTCTAACTCATTTAACTCTATATATAGGATGGCTAAGTTAAAATGCGCCTCATGAAAGTTTGGTTCCATTTCTGTTACTTTTATGAGGTGCTTTTGTGCACTTTCTAATTCACCCATTTTTATCTCAACATACGACAGATAAAAGTATACTTCTGCAGGAGCATCCTCATTTGAGGCTATTGGATATAGAATACTATAAGCGTCCTGGAAGTTTTCTTCTTCCATTAATTGTTGTGCTTTTACTAAAGCAACTTGTGGATCGTTTTCATTTTTGGCATAGCCGTATTCCAAAAATGGAAAAATAATAGCCAGGGAAATAACGAGTGTCGCAAGGCGTAACAACCATAATTTCTGTTTTGGTAAGGCAATGATAGTTGCTGCAAGGAAACCTCCTATTAATCCACCGATATGACCTGCATTATCAATACCAGGAATAACAAATCCAAGTGAAATATTAATCCCAATTAATACTAATATATTCGTCCCCATCGTTCTAAAAAACAATTTAGGATGAGAGATTCCTACGTATAATAAAGCTCCAAAACAGCCGAAAATCGCCCCCGAAGCCCCCGCTGAAATGCTAGGGGTAAAAACAAAGCTAGCAACTGTACCGGTAAATCCTGCAAACAAATAAATAAATAAAAATCTTCCACTCCCATACATTCGTTCTACAGCAGTTCCTAAATAGTATAACGCCAACGTATTCATTAATAAATGGAAGATTCCAATATGCAAAATAATCGGGGTGAAAAACCTCCACCATTCCCCTTCTAATATAAGCGGATTATATTTTGCTCCATATTGAATAAGCGTTTCAATATTTTGACTACCGCCATTGGTTTCAAGTAAGTAAAAGAAAAACAGTTGTATCGCAATGAAAATATACGTATAAAATGGACGACCATGCTGGAATAATTCCTTTACTTTTCTTATTCGCTTTTGTGCGACAGAAATAACCGAATGTTTTAAATGCTCTAGAGCAAGTTCGTCTAACACCATCTCTTCTTGTATCGTAATTTGTTTATTGGTAAGTGTAGAAATAGATTTACAAGTCTGCTCGATGTTTAGGCTATGCACTATAACTGATGATAATGTTGTATTTTCGTATTTATATGGTTTATCCACTCTAAATTCCCAATCATCAACAGGAGGATATGTAGAAACATAAATAGATACAGTCGCTAACTTTCTTTTACGGAGTTGCTTTTGAAAATTATGCATTTTCACAGCAGTGTTTTCAATGTCACGTTGCAACCACATGCTCCAATCTAAATCCGTTCTTATTACTCTTACAATCGGTGCCTGTTTATTTTCAATAGCTTCTAGCCATATTTCTTTTTCATTTTCTGCTAAATGAATTAATCGATATTCATGCTGAATAACAAGTTGATGAATGATTCTCCAAAATACGGTATCCATCTTCATGATGAGACACCCCCTTATCTTCTCTCCCAATGATTCGGTATCCGAGTCCGTTTCATAATGTACGACTACTAAACGAAAAACGAATAATAGCATCGTATTCTGTATTTATACACCTTAATAAACGAACATATTATTTTGTATATCACTAATATTCGTTTTTCATTAAACGAACCGTAATTATGAAATTGATTCATCTACTATCATTTTAGTTTCTTCTTCTTATAAAGTAAAAAAATAAGCGTAAAAATAAAAGCTAACTTCTCACATTATATGGAGGAAGTTAGCTTTTTAAACCAGTATTCACTTTTATTGCCCACGAAATACAGACTGCATTAGTCTATCCCGTACAAATGGTATGTCCATCCCGAACTGAACTGCATATCGGCGTATGCTACTAATTCCGAGAAGGTAGTTTAAAATTTTATAACGGTTTTGATAGGCAGCATAAATAGCAAGTACAAAAAAGACCATTCTTGTCATTGAACTAATCATATTGTAATCCCTCCTACACATTAGGTTGCTACAAATAGAAAAAAACATGCTTAAATCTGCATGTTTTTTATAACTATTTAAAAACCGCTGTTGATTTCCGCGCAAGACTTCGCTTTCCGCGGGCGGGCCGGGAGCCTCCTCGGCGCTTGCGCCTGTGGGGTCTCCCGCTCCCCGCTTTTCCCGCAGGAGTCTCAGTCTTGCACGAAAATCAACAGCTATTTTAGTAATTAATGATAATCATCATCTTTAACACATATTTTCATAACAAGTTATATAAAGCATACTTTAATTTTTAGAAATTAATTTTATTTTTAATGTCAGTTAAGACTTGAACTGAGTGTTTGAATTGCTCTTTTTCTTTTTCGCATAAATCTAGTTCTACAATTTCACGTATGCCGTTTCTATTAACGATAGCTGGTACTCCAATGTAGATGTCTTCGCTATCATATTGCCCCTCTAGATAGGCGGATACAGTTAAGATAGAATTTTCATTTTGTAAAATCGCTTTTGTTAATCGAACGAGACCCATGGCAATGCCGTAATAAGTCGCGCCTTTTCTTTCGATAATATGGTAAGCGGCATCACGAACATTTACAAAGATTTCTTCTAAATCTTCTTCTTTATAACCTTCTTTTTCTGCCATCATGTCTAAAATTGGTTTTCCACCAATATCCGCTCTACTCCATACCGGTAACTCTGTATCTCCATGTTCTCCAATAATGTATGCATGCACATTTCTCGCATCCACTTGGAAGTAGTCACCTAGCAAATAACGGAATCTTGCAGTATCTAGAATGGTACCAGATCCGATGACTCTTTCTTTTGGTAAGCCAGAATATTTCCATGTTACATAAGTTAAAATGTCAACTGGGTTCGTCGCTACTAAGAAAATACCGTCAAAACCATTTCCCATTACTTGTTCGACAATGCTTTTGAAAATTTTAGTGTTTTTTTCTACTAAATCAAGTCTTGTTTCACCTGGCTTTTGATTTGCACCTGCACTTATTACAACGATATCTGCATCTTTGCTGTCTGTATAATCACCATACCAAATTTTCGTAGGTGCAGGAGAGAATGCAATACCATGATTTAAATCCATTGCATCTCCTTCTGATTTTTCTTTATTTAAATCTATTAATACAAGTTCTTCTGTTACACCTTGATTTAATAATGCAAAAGCATAACTTGAACCTACAAATCCAGTTCCTATAAGTACTACACGATTGATTCCATTTGCCATTATAACCGCCTCTTTCACTAATAATTTTATCTATGACTTTATTATACTAAAAAAGATTGTGAAGCACTGAACAAATTAAAGCGATTTTGTTACATTTTCAAAACAGCATTTTCCAACCCAGCATAGATACTGTTGTTGCTAGGATGATCGCCATTACATTTACCAAATCATTGTTTACTATTCGTATTCCTTTTGTTAATACCGTACTTTCTTTACAATGTTCTGTAAGTTCTGTTGTTTGCCCACACTTTTTGCACGTATATTGTGCTTGAACAGTAGCACCTACTATCGTATCCAGAAAACAACCTACCATTCCAAACAACGTAATCCACCCTGCCATTATATAACCCACCTCAAAAAGTAAAAGGCCAATAATTGCAATAAATAATGAACCAAGAAAACTGGCAATTGTTCCTAGATTCGATACCGCACCTGATGTTCCTGCTTCTACTTTTCTTAAAGTGAGAATATGTATCGGTTTCGTTTTGCTAAAAGGCCCTATTTCAGAAGCCCAAGTATCCGAATTCGCTACAGCGATAGCTGTTATAAAACCGACTAAAATCCATTCATGTGGGTACAGATAATAAACCAAACTTAAACTAGCCGGTATTGCGCCGTTTGCAAAGACTTGAATGATATCTCGTCTACTACCTTTTTGAATAATTCCGGATGTTTTTTGCTTCTTTTTGATTTTGCTCCATAGACTTGAGCTTGCAAAAAAAGCACCAATGAGTAACAGCCCTTCTCCTTTAAATCCTAATGAAATGAAGCAACCAACGATAATGGTTCCGATAGCTCCTGAAAAACTTAATGCTTTTAATAAATATCCTATAACAGCAACGAAAACAATACCAGAGATCATAAGGATTGGATTACTTAACACGTAAGAACACCTTCGTTCGTAATAATTGCTTCCACTGGAATATCAAAGCTTTCTCTTGGAACTTCTTCGTTAACTTGAGTATAAAATGCTAAAGAGATTTTTCGGCCGTGGAATTTTTGTAGATAACGATCAAAATATCCACCACCAAAACCAATGCGGTAACCTTCTTTATCAAAAATAAGACCTGGTACGATTATTAAATCTATTTCTGATGGCGGTACATATTTTGTTTTACTCACTATCGGTTCTCTTAGTCCAAAATAAACTACTTCTAATTCGTGAAAGCTTACAATTTCATAGAAGTCCATCGTACTAGATGTTGGATTACATTTAGGCACTGCAATTTTCTTTCCTTCGTTCCAAGCTTTTTCGATAATCTCATCTGTACGCACTTCTGGAAATCGTGATACCGTAATTCCGATAGTTTTAGCATCTTGCCACTGTTTTGTTTCAAAAAGGTGTTTTTGTATGTATGTAGACATATTTGTATGTTCTTGCTCTGTGTAACATTTGAGCTTTGCTTTCATTTCTTTTCTAAGTTTATTTTTTATCTCTTTCATGTTATTCTCCTTTTATTTAACATTTAATACTATAATAGTATCGTTTTTATTAGGAGAGCATCAACCATAATGCTGTATGTTTGATTGATTAAACCTTTAACAGGATGCTATGTTAAAGTTCGCTGTTGATTTCCGTGCAAGGCTTCGCTTTCCGCGGGCGGTAAAAAGGAAGGTTATTTTCACTGTCGTGAAAAAACTTACTCCTCGGCGCAAGCGCCTGTGTGGTCTCCCGCACCCCGCTTCTCCCGCAGGAGTCTCAGCCTTGCACGGAAATCAACAAGTACAAGTATTTATAAATCACCACTAAGCTTTGACATAGCTTAACAGGAAAGAAATATAATTCTCCTGAAAAAATGACTGGTATTTCTTTTAGATAAGTGATATTATAGTAAAGTCTGAATAGAAGCTTGAAAAGTTTGGAGGGATAAAGATGCGTGTACAAGTAACTTTAGCTTGCACTGAGAGTGGTGACCGTAACTACATCACTACTAAAAATAAACGTAACAACCCAGATCGTCTTGAGCTTAAGAAATATAGCCCAAGATTAAAAAAGGTAACAGTTCACCGTGAAACAAAGTAAGCAGTAGGTCTTCCTACTGCTTATTTTATTTCTTTTTTCTTTTGCTTTTTCTTCATAATCATCTTCCATAAACGCGTTGAAAACATTTGTCCTTCATTCTCTATCACACTAACTTTATTTTGCTTTAGATCTTCCTTTGCCTGTTCGTATTGAGCATGATTGCCTATATCTATCCAATACCCTTCTGCTAAATAACCGATGATTTTACTCCCATTTTGTAAAAGAATAGGTAATATATCTTTGCTGAAATCGATCGCTTCTTTATTTGGAAAGTAAGAAAATATTTTCGGATTTACTACGTATATTCCTGTATTGACTATATTACTAAAAACCTCATTACTTTTTGGTTTTTCTTTAAACGCAATGATTTCACCATCTGCATTTACTTTCATAATTCCGTAGTAAGTTGGATATTTCGTTTTAGCCATAAAGATTGTCATTAATGCTTCGTGCTTCTCGTGAAAATCAATTCCCTTTTGTAAATTAAAATCAGTTAATGCATCTCCACTAATGACTAAGAACGTATCTTCTAAAAATATTTTAGCAAATTTAACACAACCTGCTGTTCCAAGTGGCTCTATTTCTTCCACATACGTAATGTGTACTCCCCATTTTGAACCATCACCGAAATAATTTTTAATTTTCTCACTTAAATAGCAAATTGTTACAATAATTTCTGTTATTCCATGTTTTTTTAATAGTTCAATACTATACTCCATAACAGGTTTATTTTGTAATGGCACTAATGGTTTCGGTGTTGTTTCTGTTAACGGTAATAGCCTCGTACCAAGCCCTCCTGCTAAAATAACCGCCTTCACATTCACCTACCCCCATTTTAACGTAATACATGATTATATACACTTTTTGTTAATGTTATCACCCGTTTCCAACTATAGTGTATTCTAACTTTTTCATACGCATGCTCCCCAAATGTGGCAGATTCTTGTTCATTATGTAAAATACGACTTATGGCCTGAGCGAGTTCATTTCGGTTTGTACATTCTACTAGGAGTCCGTCATGCTCATGTTTAATGATTGATTTTAATCCACCAATAGAGGCAGCAATGACCGGTTTACGTTCTTTCATCGCTTCAATCGCAACAATTCCAAACGGTTCATATAAACTAGGTATAACAACTACATCACTACTTTGTATCAATGCTTTCTTCTCAGCACTTTTCACGTACCCTACAAATAGAAAGGATGACTCTAAACCTAGTCTTTTTACTTGTTTTTCAAGATTTTTTTTCATTGGACCTACTCCTGCTAAAACAAATAACACATCTTCTATTTGATTGGATACAATTGCTGCAGCTTGTACAAGATGTTGAAAACCTTTTTCTGGAACCAACCTTCCTATTGCTAAGACTACTTTCTTCTTTTCTAAATATGATGGATTACTAGAAGACCGGTTTTGTTCTTCTATTTGTATCCCATTAGGAATAATAGTTGTTTTTCCCTTAACTTCCTCTATAAAACACACTTCATCTAACATACCTTTACTGCAAACAATTATCTTGTCAGACTTTTTCAATAGTAAACTTTCTATCTCGTTAATTTTATGTTGAATATCTCCAATAAATCCATTTACTTTACTACGACCATATTCTGTCGAATGGATGGTTATAATTAATGGTACATTACACTCTACCTTCAATGTTATGGCTGCATATCCAACGAGCCAATCGTGAGCGTGTATTAATTGAAAGCTATGCTCACTACGTAACTCTAACACCTTTTCCACAATAGCTATATTCACTTGACCAATCCATTCTATTAAATGTTCACTTTCATTATTAATAGTGTCAACTCGATGAACATGGACTTCTTTATACAGTTGATAGGATGGCGCACCCAGTATATTTGGTGTGATGACATGCACTACGTAATCTTTTGCTAAAAAACTACTTAGTCCTTCTACATGTGTTCCAAGCCCTCCTTCCATGTTTGGAGGGTACTCTGAAGATAGGATTAGAATCTTTCTTTTTTGTTCATAGGAAGGTTGTAACATAGTGGTAATTGTTGAACTCATATTAATCATCCTCATTAGAGATGTTATAGTAGGTATAGGTAGAAAAGTTATTTCGCCAATTGCTGCTTTTTTCATTTGTGATCCAGTTTAAAGTTGGGGTATTAGATTTGGTTTTGTTTTGCATTGAAATAATTATTGATTTTTCAATTGGAAGGAAACATTCATTATCAGTGAAGAGAAGTTCTACTATGTATTGTTCGTTATCTTCTACTTCGACATCGATTTCTTTTTCATCCATGTTAATTCGTTTTTGCAAATACGAAACATACTTGTATGGAGGCTTATTATCTGTTTTATAAACCCTCACAATACTAGTTAGAGAATCTAATGGACGATTAAAGAAGGTTTCTAAATATGTAAATTTCCATAACGGTAAATCCCATGAAATATGTAATGTTGGAAAGTGCTCTGAAGTACGTATAGCAACATGATTCATTTGTCTATTACCTACCTTTCCTTCCAATCGTATCACTTGCATATCTTCTTTCTCAACAAAAGGTTTTGTCGGAACTTGTCTTTTCGTGTAAAATAATTATGGTTGTACAGACAAAAATAGAAACCCGAGTTCGAATAGTATGGATGGTAATAAGTGTACTTATAGTTTATTAAATTTTTTTATGAGGTGACCACATGTTATTTGCTAGTATCTTTTTAGTTATCGCTTCTCTAGTAATTATTGGTCTATCTTTCTTACAAAAAGATAGAGTAAAAGATTTAGAGGAAGAGTTCGAACAATTATCTATGGACGTTGTTCAAGATAAGTACAAGATTGAAAGAAGAATGAAAGTATTAGAAGAGGAATTACTTGTTGGGCCAACATCAAAAATGACAGTCAAAAAAGCATCCAAACCTTCTGTTGAAAAAAGTGAAAATGTAAGTGATGAAGAGATTATTATTTCTTTATTTCATAAAGGTTATAAGGCAGAGCAAATAACACAATTTACTTCTATTCCGATGGATAAAGTAGAACGTGCCATCATGAAAGCTAAAATGAAAGGAAAACAAACGTCATGAAGACGACTTTCCGAGCATTAGCAGTTGGAATTCTTTTTGCAACCGGCGTAACTGGATGTGCTTACACTATTGAAGGAAAAAAAGAAGTAGCCCTAACAGAAGAACAAATTCAGTCTTATGTTGCAGAAAATAATCTTTTTTTGTTAACAAAAGAAGAATATGATAGTCTATTACCTTCTATGGAAGAAGAAAAGGTAGAAGAACAAGAGGCTGAAGTAGCTGAAGAATCTCCAAAGGATTCTGAAGAGCCGAAAGAAGAAGAAAAAGTAGAGGAAGAACCTAAAGTTTATACGTTTGAAATAAAAAGTGGTGTTCCTACTCAAATTGCTGCAGAACAACTAGAGTCAGACGGATTGATTGAGAGTGCAAAAGATTTTATTAAGTTTCTAGGAGATGCTGGATTAGAGAAGAAAGTACGTGCAGGAACTTATGAAATTCAAACAGGCATGTCTTACCGTGAAATTGCGGAAATCATTACAAGATAAAGATTAATATATTAAAGGCCGACATCTGAGCGTCGGCCTTTTTTGTGCCCCTATTATTTATTCTTAATCTTCAGCAACCTCAAACTATTTAACGTTACAAGAACCGTTGCACCCATATCCGCAAAAATGGCAATCCATAACGTTAACCAGCCAGGTATTACTAATAATAAAGCCAATATTTTTAGCCCTATTGAAAATGCGATATTTTGCTTAATAATTTGCAATGTTTTTTTGCTTAAACTAATGGCGTAAGGTAGTTTTTGTAGGTCGTCTGCCATTAATGCCACGTCTGCTGTTTCTAGTGCGGTATCAGTACCTGCTCCTCCCATTGCAACACCAATATCAGCGGCAGCTAATGCTGGAGCATCATTTATTCCATCCCCTACCATCGCAACGTGGTTATAGTTATCTCTTAGTTTTTTAACTAAACGTAGCTTTTGTTCAGGTAAAAGTTCAGCGTGTACTTCATCTACTCCGAGTTGATGCTTTATTACTTCAGCGGTTCGTTTATTGTCCCCTGTTAATAACACTGTTTTCTCTATACCAAATTCCTTTAGCTTTGATATTACATTTTTGCTTGAAGTTCTAACTTCGTCTCGCAGCGCAATAATTCCTTCTATTCTTTGAGGAGTCCCTGCAACCATTACCGTCTTTCCTTCATTTTGCAATTCCGTTATTCTATTGATATAAGAAGAGATTGTTGGGTGCTCACTTTCCATAAACCAATTAGGACTTCCAATATTATATTTCTCCCCGTTTATCGTTCCCGATACTCCTTTTCCAGGAATAGCGATGATGTTTTCTACGTCTAACGTTTTTGATTCACCCATCTTAATCTTTTCTATATGATTAACAATTGATTTTGCTAAAGGATGACTAGATCCTTTTTCAATAGCCATAACCTTTTTTAATAGTTCTTCATTAGAAGCTTCCAACTCTATAACATCTGTAACAACAGGAGTCCCCTTTGTTAATGTACCTGTTTTGTCAAAAGCGATCGCTCGAATGGCCCCTAATTGCTCTAGGTGAATCCCTCCTTTTATCAGCACTCCGTTTCTAGCTGCATTTCCGATTGCTGTAACGATGGAAATAGGTGTGGAAATAACTAGTGCACAAGGGCAACCTACAACAAGTACTGCTAAACCTTGATATATCCATGCTTCCCAAGATAAGCCAAAAAGTAGTGGTGGAATTACAGCCACTAAAAATGCAATTACCATTATTAAAGGTGTATAATACTTGGCAAATTTATCTACAAACGCTTGAGATGGAGCACGTTCCGCTTGAGCTTCCTCCACTAAATATATTATTTTAGAAAGCGTTGTATCTTCTACACGTTTTGTTACTTCCACTTCTATAAACCCATCTTCGTTAAGCGTTCCGGCATAAACGTCATCACCAATGGTTTTTGTTAATGGTATACTTTCCCCAGTAATCGCAGCGGTGTTTATAGCAGCAACCCCTCTTAAAATCTTTCCATCCATCGCAAGCTTCTCACCAGGTTTTACAATCATAATATCATTTACTTCAATTTCTTCTACAGAAACATATCGCTCTTCGTTATTACGTTTTATTAACGCTTTTTTAGGGGCAATATTCATTAAGGAACGAATAGATGATCTAGCTTTTTCCATTGAATACGTTTCTAGTGCTTCACTTATAGCAAACAAAATAACGACCGTCGCACCTTCTGCCCATTCCCCAATGATGGCTGCACCAATAATCGCTATTGTCATTAGCGTTTTCATATCGAATTGAAGCCTTGATAAGTTTTTCAGACCGATAAGAAACAATCGATATCCTCCAACAATAATCGTTACGGCGAATGCACTTATTGTCGCGTAATGGTCTTCACCCAATGTAAAGAAAAAATACCAACCAACAATTAAAGCTACAAATGATAACAAAACACGCCAATGCTTCTGATAAAGAGGAACTTTCTGTTCTTCTGAAACATTATGAGCTAACTCTGTTACTTTAATTTGATCAAACGCCCCTGCTTTTTCTAACTCTTTAATGGTCGTTTTTCCATAAACCGTAATTTTTGCCGCTCCGTAGTTTATTTTTGCCTCCTCGACGCCTGTAATCTCTTTTACATTTGTTTCAAATTTGGCTGCACAATTTGTGCATGTTAATCCTTGTAACCGATATTCTTTTTTATTTTCCACGTTCGGTCACTTCCTTTTGGTGTTCATAAGCAATTTCAATTAACTGTTTCACATGATCATCATCTAAAGAATAATAAACTAGCTTACCTTCTTTTCTGTATTTGGCTAAACCTAAATCTCTCAGAAGTCTTAGGTGGTGTGAGGCAGTCGCATTTGTCGAACCAACTATCTCTGCAACATCACACACACATAACTCTTCCCCTTTATATAATGCATAACTAATTTTCAACCTAGTTGGATCAGATAATGCACGGAAAAATTTAGCCACATCTATTGTTACTTTTTCATCTATTACTTTTTTTACCCTTTTAACTTTTTGTTCATTTATTATAGTTGTTTCACAAACTAAGTTTTTACTAACCATTTCAGCACCTCATTCAAACGTTCATTTGAATATTAGTTTATTACTCGTACAAGCTTTTGGTCAATCATTTAGCTTGTTTTTCACACATATTTATTAGTTGATTCACTTCCCTGTAATATCACTGAATATGAATTCCTACTTGACTAATAATAAAGATGAAAGGGGAAATACATCATGGAAAACACAAATTATTTTTCTTCTTGGTTTGGAAATATTAGAGGAGATATTATTGCAGGTATAGTTGTTGCATTAGCACTAATTCCAGAGGCAATTGCTTTTTCTATCATTGCAGGAGTAGATCCAATGGTAGGACTTTATGCTTCCTTTGTAATCGCTATTGTAATTGCCTTTATTGGTGGGCGACCTGGTATGATTTCAGGTGCAACTGGTGCTATGGCTTTATTGTTTATTCATTTAGTTGCAGAGCACGGATATCAGTACTTATTAGCTGCTACCATCTTAACTGGAGTTTTGCAAATTCTTTTTGGTATTTTCAAACTTGCTAAATATATGAAATTTATCCCTCGATCTGTCATGGTAGGATTCGTAAATGCATTAGCCATTTTAATATTTATGGCTCAACTAGATCATTTTGTTGGAGAAACATGGATTATGTTTGTTCTAGTTGCCTTAACATTAGCCATCATTTACTTGTTTCCTTATTTAAACAAAGCTATTCCTTCTACATTAGTTGCAATCGTAGTGGTGACGGTTATTGCTATCTTTGGGAATGTAGGGGTTAGAACGGTAGGAAGTATGGGTAGTATATCTAAAACGTTACCAACGTTCTTTTTACCTGATATTCCGTTAAACTTCCAAACATTAGAAATTATATTACCATATTCTTTAGCTCTAGCTTTAGTAGGTATATTAGAATCCCTTTTAACAGCCTCTATTGTGGATGATATGACGGATACAGGGAGTAACAAGAATATTGAGAGTAACGGACAGGGGGTAGCTAATATAATTACTGGCTTTTTTGGTGGAATGGCTGGTTGTGCGATGATTGGACAATCTATCATAAACGTAAGTTCCGGTGGACGTGGAAGATTATCATCTTTAGCCGCAGGTATATTTTTAATATTCCTTATCGTTGTTTTAGGGGACATTGTTGTCCAAATCCCAATGGCGGCATTAGCTGGAGTAATGATTATGGTTGCCATAAGTACCTTTGACTGGAATTCGGTAAAGACACTTCATTTATTACCAAAAACAGATGCAGTAGTTATGATAGTAACTGTACTTACCGTTGTCTTCACACACAACTTGGCTATCGGTGTATTCACAGGTATTTTGTTAAGTGCCATTTTCTTTGTATCCAAAATATCTAGAGTGGAAGTAGATAGTAAGCTTGTTGATCATAAAAGAAGATATATTGTGAGAGGACAATTATTTTTCGCATCTGTTACTGAACTTTTAACAAAGTTTGATTTTAAAGAAGAAATTAAGCAGGTGGAATTGAATTTAAGTCGAACTCATTTATGGGATGACTCTGCTGTAGCCGCCATTGACAAAATCGTTAATAAGTTTGAAGAAAGCGGAATAGCAGTTGAAGTCACAGGTTTAAATGATGATAGCTCAGAGCTTGTAAAAAAGCTAACCAATAAACTGAGCTCTCATTAAATACTTAGGAGGTGAAGGGGAATGTTCAAAAAAATATTACTCGCTTCAGACGGCTCGGAACATTCAAAAAGAGCTGCAGAAAAAGCAATCCAAGTAGCAACTTGTGATAAAAGCTCAACATTGGAAATAGTGTTTGTTTTAGATGGTGATCAAGCGAAGTCAAGTGTGCTACAAAATTGGAACTCCATTGAATTAGAAGAAACAAAAACGAAAAAAGTCGGTTGGATTGTCGAGCAAGCTAAGGCGGCGAATGTTACTTATTCAGTTAAAAGGTTGCACGGGGAACCTGGGCCGACAATAGTTAAGTATGCAAACGAACAAAATTTCGATTTAGTCGTTATCGGAAGTAGAGGCTTAAATACATTACAAGAATTTGTTTTGGGAAGTGTAAGTCATAAAGTAGCCAAACGCGCAAACTGTCCTGTTATGATTATAAAATAAACTAAAAAGTATCGTATCCCGAACTATCTTTTGGGAAACGATACTTTTTTGATTATAGCACATTTCTTTATATTTTCTTCCAAGGAGAACTCATTTTCTTTCCAATTGAAATGACCGGTGTAATGACTTCACTTTTTTTCTCGCTATAAAAACACATATCAGTATAATTAATTATAAATAATTATATTTAATTATAAAAGAAATGTCTATTTTATTAACTAATTGAATTTGTTATAATAATTATAGATTCATTTAAAAGGTTGGAGGAACATAAAGTAATGACCCAAGAGATTATGACCATCTCACAAGTAGCAGAATATTTGCAAATTAGCGAAATGACAACATACAAACTAGTGCAAGAAGGAAAAATTCCTGCCTTTAAAATTGGAAGACATTGGCGAGTTAAAAAAGATGACTTAATGGCTTTAATTGAAGAACTAAAAAACGGGAAAAAAATATAACTATAATACTACAAAAGCGGTGAATAAGAAATTGCTTGAACTAACAGATGAACGAGTAATCCCCGAGAAAATGAAACCAATGAATGGGTTACTATTAGAACATTTAGCTAGATACCAATTTAGTATTCCTCACCTTTATGGCCGTGTATTAGATTTTGCATGTGGTTCAGGTTATGGTACCCACATGATGGCCAAAGCAGCAAAAAAGAAAATTAGTGCAGTTGTTGGAGTAGACATAAATAAAGAAGTCATTGAATATGCCAAACATACGTATTACCACCCACTTTCTTCTTTTCAAATAGAGGATGTAGTGGACAAAAACCTCCCTGAAAAGCTCGGACTTTTCGATTGTATAATTAGTTTTGAAACCATTGAGCATGTTAAAGGAGAAGAACAATTTTTATCAAATGTGTATGCAATGTTAAAACCTGGAGGCACCCTTATCTTGTCCACTCCTTTCGGCCAAGGAAGAGGTAAACCATGTGGATCTAACTTTCATGTGCATCAATTAACAAGAGAAGAGTTCTTTGCATTATTTAATCATTATCAAAATGTACAATTTTTTTATCAAAAAGGTCCCTTAATTGTCCCGAAGGATAATAGTACAGACTATCCGCTTGGAATAGTCATTTGCAAAAAATAACCCCATCTGGCCTTGTTATTTCCTCGTTTAGGCCAGAGTTTCCTTTATTAACATTTCTTAACATTTCTTAATACTTTCCCATAATCATAATAGTCTCTCATCTAAGAATTGGAAAGTCATTCAATTCGGAGGCGGTATTAACAATGAAAAAAACAAAAATGAACAAGGATGTTCAAAAATTAATTGTAAACAAAAGAAGTAGTGATGAACTTCGCATTGCTACGGTAAAAAAAAACAGACTTTATATCCGTTTTCAATAAAACGAATTGAAATATGAAATTTACTTAAATAATTTGCATTATTACATTCAAGATGAAAGGAGGAAATACATTGGCAATTAAAACAGTTTGTACTTCCTGTAAAGGAAAAGGCTATTCCAAACATCGAATATTTCCCCTCTTTACAAAAAAGTGTAGTACTTGTAAAGGTTCGGGTAGCCAAGTAGAGTTTTCTTTTAAGCTGCAAAAGGGGAAGAAAACAGGATAATAATTTATGCCACAATCTCATGTGATTGTGGCTTTTTTATATGTAAGTTTACACTTATAAAGGGAACTAAGAACAAGAGTTTTACAATAAAATTTATTCAATTTTTTAAACATGCATATTTTAGTAAATATATTAGAACCTTAATGTTGAAAAGGAGGAATTATTAATGACACAACAATTAAATGACATCATGGCAAGAAACGTAGTAGCAATCGAGTTTAAACAATCTATTAAAGAATCTGCTGCATTAATGCGTCAACACAACATTGGTTCCATACCAGTTGTACAAAATGTCACCTCGCAGTAATTATTACAGACCGTGATATAACGATTCGTTGTACTTCACAAGGGTTAGATATTTAGATATCAACAATCCAGTGTCACAATGCATGTCCTCTAATATTGTATCTGGTAGTTCAAACATGAGTGTTCACGAAGCTGCTCAACTTAAGGCGCAAAATCAAATCCGTCGACTTCCGGTTGTGGAAAATGACCAACTAGTAGGAATGGTTGCATTAGGTGATTTAGCAACTAATCATAATTATCAGAATGAAGCCGGTCAAGCTCTGTCAAATATTTCTGCAGAAAACAACTTACAATAATTTGTCATCTTTTACATTTCATCTGTTTAGATTTCTTAATCTGTCATAGATGAAATGTTTTTATTGCGTAGTAAGTTTATATCGAAGTTCTTTAGGAAATCCTATTAAAATAAATAATTAAAAATTAGTTTGCAGAATTTTCTGTTTATACATATAATATAATTAAGTAAACGCTTACATTATAGGTAGGAAGGATGTTATTTACATGATGGACTATCAATATAGAAGAAAAGCTTTACAAAGTTTCAAAGAAGAAAAAGAAGAAGTAAAACTGGAAATCAAGAAACAATATGAAAAAAATGGATCTATAATTGCTACATTGTTAGCATTTTTACCATTTTTTAATCACAGCTCATAGAGATTTATCAATAAAAAAGCACCAATACCCTATTCCTAGAGTACTGGTGCTATATCTGTTAATGTCCTGAAGGAGCAGATAAGCCAATTTTATTCACTAATTCTTGACTCTCTTCATTTAATCCAATAATAATTACTTTTTTACCGAATCTTTCATACTTTAGTTTTGCTTTTGCAATTGCTGTAACAGCTGATTGGTCCCAAACGTGAGATCCACTAAAATCGAATACTACTTCTTTTGGATCGTTTTGGTAATCAAACAAGTCGATAAAGTGAGCCATTGTTCCAAAGAACATTTGTCCTTGGATTTTATATACTTTTCTTTCATTATCCATAGAGGAAACAGCTTTAATTTTCGCCATCTTCCAACCGAATATTAAAGCACTTAGCACTACCCCTGCTAATACACCTTTTGCTAAATCGTGAGTATAAACCACGATTGCTACTGTAACAACCATAACTAGTGCATCCGGTCTTGGGATTTTGTTTAATTCACGTAATGACTGCCAGTCAAACGTTCCAATAGAAACCATGATCATAACACCAACAAGGGCTGCCATAGGTATTTGAATAACTACGTCACCTAATACAATAATCAAGAATAATAAAAATACACCGGCAATTAAAGAGGATAATCTTCCTCGACCACCTGATTTAACATTTATAACTGATTGGCCTATCATTGCACAACCAGCCATACCACCGAAGAAACCTGTAACAATGTTTGCGATACCTTGTCCCTTCATTTCACGGTTTTTATTACTCTTTGTATCTGTCATTTCATCTACGATTGTTGCTGTTAGTAATGACTCTAAGTTACCTACAATTGATAGAGTTAATGCCACAGGTAAAATAATCATTAAAGTTTGAAAAGATAACTCGACCATCGGAATATGGAAGAACGGTAATGTTTTCGTTATAGCTCCTTGATCTCCAACAGTTGCTAGCCCCATACCGCCACTAAATACTGTAATTGCCGTTATAACTACAATTGCAGCTAGTGCAGAAGGAATTGCTTTTGTAAATCGTGGTAAAATATAAATAATTGCAAGTGTCGCAAGTACTAATCCTACCATTAAGAAAGATCCGCCCTCTTCAGGCATGAAGTACGGGATTTGCGCCATAAATATTAATATAGCTAGCGCATTAACGAAACCTATTATTACAGCCTGCGGTAAGAAAGATAAATATTTTCCTAGTTTAAATACACCCATCAGTATCTGAATAATACCCGTTAATATTGTTGCCGCAAATAAATACTCTACCCCGTGTTCAGCTACAAGGGTAATCATTAATAATGCCATCGCACCTGTTGCTGCTGAAATCATACCAGGTCGTCCACCGGTAAATGCGATTACTACAGCGATACAGAACGAAGCATATAGCCCTACCATAGGGTCTACTCCTGCAATGATTGAGAATGCAATCGCCTCAGGAATTAAAGCAAAGGCAACTGTCATACCTGCTAAAACATCCCCACGAACGTTTCCAAACCATTCTTGTCTCATGTTTGCTAAGTTCATAGCACACCTCTTTCTTAGTTGTTAAATTTATTCAATTTTCAATGACTTTTTACTCTCAAAAAAGTCAGGTCCGTTTACAACAGAAAGAATCATACCACATTTTTTGATTCTAGCAAACATATATGAAACCGAGTACACTCAGTAAATCCTCTGTTTTTCTTTCATTTTCTCTCTTTTTCTAGCTTTTTTCACAAATTTGTCAAAAGTTTAATATTCACATAGAATTTACAATTTTTAGGGAAAAATAAAAAGTGTAAAAACATCTATAATTGTTTTTACACTTTTTTCATTATTTATTTTACTACCATTACAGGACATTCTGCTCTTTTCATCACTTTATGACTTACACTACCTAATACCATTTCTTGTAATGGATTAAGACCCCTACTACCGATTATTACTATATCCATCTTATTGTTGTTTGCATATTCATAAATCGTTTCTGCTGGTTCGCCACGCACAATTAATACTTCATATTGTACATTTGCTTCGTTTGCTTTAACTTCGATTGCTCGCATTTTTTCTTCTCGTTTATGCTTAATACCATCTAAATCCCAACTTCTTAATACATCGCTTTTGGAAGTCTTCCCATCTACTACATAGATTAGAGTAATTTTAGATCCATTTACCAATTTTGCTAACTCTAACGCTTTTTCTGCTGCTCGCAATGAATTTTCAGAAGCGTCTGCTGCTAATAAGATATTCTTAAACATTACTATTACCTCCTACGCAAGATTACAACTATGTATAATATTCTTTCTAGTATTCTATCACATCAAACAAATAAATTCTGAGTAAAACACAAACATTCCGTGCCAGTTTTGTAAAATGTTAATTACTATCATGATTCCAATTACTAACATTGTATTTCTTAGTAATTGGAATCCCATAATATTTATATTTAATAGATATTGTATCTATTGGTTGTTGGTAATCCATAATTCTAATACCATATGATATAGGCGTCATATTTTTTAGTTCAATAACCTCTATAACATTTTTATAGTTAATCTTTGGCAATACCGCTTTTTCATCAATCGTATGAAAAATAATGTTTGAATTATTCGTTCCCTCTTGTACATACTGAATAGAATCGTAACTTATTCCTAAAGTAACATTTGTATGCTTTTTTTCATCATTAATATAAAGCTCTTGAATAACCAATTCTTTTTTTCCATTATTTTCAATCTGATAAATTATTGAAGCATCATCATCCTTGTAATTTTCAGCCATACCGTAAATTGCTATCGGAGTGCTAAAGTAAACAAACGATAATAGAACTATTGTAGTAAGTACTACAAACATACAAGAAAAGAAAAAAGTTTTCTTCAACAACTTCACATCCCCTAGAAAAAAATCCCACCATTCTAATAACAATAGCATATTATCGTATTCGATGATACTACAAAAACACCCTCGCGTAACGAAAGTGTTTTTGTACAATTAACTATGGTTCGTTTAGTGAAAAACGAATTACTTTCCAAAAAGAAGAATAGATTGTTCGTTTTTTTCGTGTTTTTAAAAGTAGTTACATTCTTATAATTCGTTTTTCGTGTAGTAATCATACTTTATGAAACGGGCACCATTATGAAACATTTTTCAATAATACTAATTTTTCTTTAGAAGGTTTCTTAGAAGCAAGCGCAAAAATCATTCCAACTAACGGAAGTAGCATCATTAAATAAATTACCTCTTCATAGCCACCAAACGTATCATACGCTAGCGCAAACGGCAAAGGTCCGAATGCTGAGCCTATAACCATGACAGTCGATGATACTCCTTTTATTCCACCAACATTTGCTCGACCAAAGTAATTAGGCCAAACAATACCAATGCTTATAGCTTCAAAACCACCAACAATTCCTCTTGCAATACCGAATATTAAAGCTGCTGAATAGGAGTTTGTCGTAAGTAATAAAAACATAATTCCAATTTGGCCCAAAAAGGATAGAGCAATTATGTAATTAACCTGTACTCTCTCTACAATAAATCCTGCTAAAAATGTTACAGGGAAAGAAACTATAGCCATTATACTTAATATAAATGCTGCTTCCGTCCGGCTGATACCACTCTGTGCTAAAATCGGAACAAAATTAAATACAATACCTGTATTAACAAGAGCAGGTACAGCTACACAAAACAACAGCATCCAAAATTGTCTAGTTCTCATTGCTTCTTTTACCGTCCATGCCTCTTCATCAATAGAAGACTTCCCTGTCTCTTTGCTTTCTTTTTCCACTTGTTCTTTCGTCAATCCATCTGGCAACAACCCAACATCTTCTGGTCGATTACGGATAAATACAAAAGCAAGAGGAACAAATAAGAAGAATAATAAAGAAGCCCAAACTAACCAAGAAATCTGCCAACCGACTTGGTCAATTAACCACGCATTAAATGGAGGTAATGCCGCTGCACTTAAAAAACTTCCAAAAGCCATAAAGCTTAATGCTCTACCTCTTTTGTTTACAAACCATTGAGGAATAAGTGTACCAGGTAATAACGTAAGTGATCCTTGACCGAATAACCTTAATAAGAAAAATCCTATAAATAACATAGCCGGGCCTAATAAGAATGCATTAAAAACACATGCGGCCGCTAGTAATATTGCTACTATTACAATCATTCTACGCTGACCATATTTATCTACCATTCTTCCTACAATAAATAGTAAAAATCCAGCTAGTAAAGTGGCAAATAAATACATCGTAGAAATTAACGTGTTGCTCCAACCGAAGTGAGCCAAATAAGCATCAACGAATATAGAAATGGAATATGTCTGACCAGGTCCTGAGAAAAAGATTGCCATGGAAGCAATCGCGACAATAATCCATCCATAATAAAAAGGTGGTTTAACAGGTAATTTGTTATTATTCATATGTATCCTCCATTGATGTAAGTGTTTCGTATTACTAAATATTCTTTATGAATAATAACAAATTTTCAAACATTAGTAAACAATTCATTTCCAGTCATACAAAAAAACAGACCAACTTGTCACTCGTTAGTCTGTTTTTTTCAATTATTGATTTAATTCGTAGTGACTTCCTTTAACAAGGTAAAATACATTCTCTGCAATGTTTGTCGTATGGTCCGCAATTCGTTCAATGTAACGACATACAAATGATAATTGGGTAATTTGCGGTAACTTATCAGGATGATCTTTCATCAAGCTCAATAATTCTTTAATATTTTTACCATAAAGTTCATCTACTTGATCGTCCATATCTGCAACTTTCTTTGCTAGAACTACATCCTCATCGTAATATGCTTTTAATGATAGAGAAAGCATCTCTATTGCTATTTTATGCATTTTTTTAATGTTATCTAGAGGAATAATATAGTCCGTATTTTGTCCAATTCGAATCGTTGACTTAGCAATATTCACACCAAAATCTGCAATTCTTTCTACATCTGTCGCAATTTTAATGGCAACGATTATTCTACGTAAATCTATCGCTACTGGTTGTTGTTTAGCTATTAAAAGTATTGCAAAGTCATTAATTTCTTCTTCAAGGCGATCGACTTTATCGTCTTCTTCCATTACTTGTAACGCTTTTTCTATATTTTGAGTGGATAATGTGTCCATAGATTTTTCTAATGAGATTTCCGCTAAGCTACCTAATTCTATTAATTTATCACGCATTGCATCTAAGTCGAATTGAAACTGTCCACGAATAGCCATTATTGCTTCCCCCTCTTAACCGAAACGACCTGTAATGTAGTCTTCTGTTCTCTTATCAGATGGATTAGAGAAAATTTTGTCTGTATTCGCGTACTCTACTACTTCTCCATTTAAGAAGAAAGCTGTTTTATCAGAAATACGAGCTGCTTGCTGCATATTATGCGTTACAATAATAATGCTGTATTCTTTTTTCAATTCTTGAACTAACTCTTCTACTTTTAATGTTGAAATAGGATCAAGTGCACTAGTTGGTTCATCCATTAAGATTACATCCGGTTCGATTGCTAAACAACGAGCGATACATAAACGTTGTTGCTGCCCTCCAGAAAGACCGTACGCATTTTCATGCAGTCTATCTTTTACTTCGTCCCAAATGGCTGCACCTCGTAAGCTTTTTTCTACAATTTCATCTAACACTTTTTTGTTACGAATACCGTGAATTTTAGGGCCATATATAATATTTTCATAAATTGATTTTGGAAATGGATTTGGCTTTTGGAAAACCATTCCTACATTCGTTCTTAATTCTTCTACACGAAAATCCTTACTGAAAATACTTTTTTCTCTATATTGAATATTACCAGAAATACGGACAATCGGTACAAGTTCTACCATTCTATTTAACGTTTTAATATAGGTTGATTTACCACAGCCTGATGGTCCAATGATAGCTGTTACTTCATTTTCATATATAGATAGATTTATATTTTTTAAAGCATGGTCTTTGCCATACCATAAGTTTAAATCTTTCGTATCGTAAACGATTTTTTTATTTTGAATATTATTATTTGCAGTTAAATTTACAGAAGTTTGTATTTGTACGTTCTTTTTTTCACGTTCGATCGTTGTTACTGCCATGGAAAACCCCTCCAAGATTAGAATCTTCTTTGATATTTATTTCGAATAAACACAGCAATTGAGTTCATTAATAATAAAACTAAAAGTAACACTACAATTGTAGCGGCTGCCAAGTTTACATATTCTGCAACAAGAGCTGAATCAATTGTCCAATAGTATATTTGCATTGGTAAGGCTGTAAAGCGATCCATAAATCCACCTGGGAAAGGGATTAATAATGCTGGAATACCAATTACTACTAATGGAGCTGTTTCACCAATTGCTCTAGATAATGCTAAAATTGTGCCTGTTAAAATTCCTGGTAATGATGCAGGTAAAACAACATTTTTAATTGTTTGCCATTTCGTTGCACCCATTCCATAGGAGGCTTCTCTTAAAAACCCTGGCACTGCTCTAATTGCTTCTTGACTAGCTACTACCACGATAGGAAGTACTAATAAAGACATCGTTAGTCCCCCAGCAAGTACTACACCACCTAAGTTGGCTGTCCTTACAAAAATCGTTAAGCCTAAAATTCCGAAAACGATAGATGGAACACCAGCTAAATTAGCGATATTTGTTTGCAAGAACTGTTGCAGCTTACCTTTTTTCGCATATTCTTCTAGATAAATCGCTGTACCAACACCTAGCAACATCGTAACAGGGGCTACAACAGCCATTAACCATAACGTACCTAAAATGGCACCCATAATCCCTGCACGGTCTGCCATCGTTGAAAGTTTACCCGTAATAAATTGAAAGTCTATCCAACCCATACTTTGTGAAATAACACGGTAAAATAGAATGACTAAAACTACTAATCCAACTAGAGTAGCCATTAAAAATATATATTTCGCTAAGCTATTTATTAGTAATCTTGTATTCATCTTTTTTTGTACTTGGGCCACATCAACGTATTTCATCTTAATACTCCTCCCTATATTTACGAGAAATATACTGTGCAAATAAGTTCATAACTAATGTAAATACAAATAGTGTCATTGCAACAGCATATAAGCTATAGTAAAGGGTTGAACCTGCTGGTGCGTCCCCACCTGTTACTTCCACAATGTAAGCCGTCATCGTTTGCATAGATTGCGTAACATCAAACGTGAAATTTTTCGTACTACCACTAGCAATAGTAACAATCATTGTTTCTCCGATTGCACGTGAAATTGCTAATACAAATGATGCGATGATACCTGAGATAGCTGCAGGAATAACTACTTTCCATGAAACTTCTAATTTTGTAGATCCAAGCGCAAGTGCTCCTTCTCTCATCGAATTAGGTACGGCACTCATTGCATCTTCAGATAAAGAAGCAACCATTGGAATAATCATAATCCCCATAACTATACCCGGACTGAGGATATTCGTTGCTTGAAGACTAGGAATTACTTCTCTTAAAATTGGTGTAACAAACGTAAAAGCAAAGAAACCATATACAATTGTAGGAATACCAGCTAATACTTCTAATATTGGTTTTAATGTTCTTCTAGTTTTATCCGATGCATATTCACTTAAATATACAGCAGCCATTAAACCAATTGGTATTGCTACTAGCATTGCGATTAGTGTGGAAATTAATGTACCTGTAATAAGTGGTAACACGCCAAATTGAGCATTTTCACCTAATGGTCTTAAAGTCGTTCCTGTGAAAAAGTCTAAGAATGGAACTCTTTTAAAAAACTCAACTGTTTCTGATAAGAGCGTAAATACGATCCCAATAGTAGTTAAGATAGATATCGTTGCGACAAGCAACAACACTTTGGGCATAACTTTTTCAGCAATGCTATTTATGTTCATCGAGCTTTTATTTTGTTGTATTAGCTCTTTCACATTAACTTGTTCTGTTTTTTCGGTAGCCAATTTAAGAATACCCCTTTCATCCAATAGCCATATAAGCGTTTACTTATATATCAATAAGTAAATAGATAGAAGATGAGCAACTTTCACACTCATCTTCTCATCATCTATTTAGTTGAGCTGATTTCATAATTGCGTTACGTTTATTGAAACGTATTGTAGTAATATATTATGAAACTTACTTAGTTAATAGCTTCTAATTCTTTTACCATAGCGTTGATTTCATCCTCTGTTAAAGGAGCAAATCCTACTTCACCTGCGACGTTGTTAACATTTTTAACTACGTATAATGCGAAGTCTTTTAATTGTGCTTTTTCTTTCGCATGATTAACGTTTAAGTAAGTAAACACAGGACGAGTAAAGTTAGCGTAAGCCCCATCTTCTTTAATTGTTTCTAAAGTAGGTTCAACAGGACCGTTTCCAAAGTCTACTTTTACAGCCTTAAGTTTATCTGTGTTATTAACATAGTAACCAAATCCAAAGAATCCAATTGCGTTTTTGTCTTCAGAAATTAAGTTAACAAGTGTTGAATACTCTTGTTGTAAGTTAGCATCAGAGCGTAAATCTTCTTTTCCTAAAATAACTTCCCAGAAGAACTCATAAGTACCATGGTTTTCGTTAGGACCAAAAGCTTTTATTGGCTCGTTTGGAAAATCAGCTCTTACGTCCGACCAGTTCTTTTTATTACCACTTTCTAAGAAAATATCAATAATCTCTTGCTCAGTCAGTTCAGAAGCCCATTCGTTTTCCGGATGAATTACAACTGTTAAGCCGTCAAGTGCAACTTTTAATTCCATAACATCTAAACCAAATTTATCTGCTTCTGCTTTCTCTTCATCTTTAATGTGACGAGAAGCATTATTAAAATCTGTACCATTTTCAACTAAGAACTTTTTAAATCCAGCACTTGTACCTGCTCGACTTACTTCAACAGAAACTCCCTCTTGTTCTTCTGTCATATAGTTTTCTGCTAGCTTGGCCATTAGAGGATAAACAGTACCTGATCCGTCGACTACTACACTACCGTCTAAGTCTCCGTTACTTCCAGTACTTTCGTTTGAGCATGCTGCAGCAAATGCTGTAACTAATGCTAGCGTTGCTAATACAAGTAATCGTTTAAAGCTCTTCATTTCTAAATTCCCCCTAAAGGTTTTGTTTTTTGTATTTGTTTTGTCCTACGAGATTTATATTAAAGCCTAACTGTTAATGCAGTATGAATCGAATGTTAACGTTTTGTAAATGTAGATGTTTTATGTAGTAAAGTGTAGAAAATTGGGGACAAAAAAACACTCAATTCCTTAAAACTTAGGAATTGAGTGCTTTTGTTTTAATCATTTTCTTCTTCTGTTTCTTCCATGTCCTCTTGTTCTTCTAATTCTTCTTGTTCTTGAATGTTCGGTTGCCCTTTTGCTCTTCTTTCTTGGAGAGTAAAGTATGCTTCAATTATTCGGTCTCCAATCTTAGAGTTAACACCACCAGAAACTTGTGTGTTTGTAGAAGCAAAAGGAACAACCACCGCAAACGCCATTTCTGGGTTATCGTAAGGAGCATAACCAACAAGGTTTGTATGGTTGGAATTAATTTTTCTTTCACTAATAATTTTACCTTCTTCATCTCTAGTGTAGATACTAAAGTTTTTCTGAGCTGTACCAGTTTTACCAGCAGGTTTATATTGCTTTGCACTAGAACCAGCTGCAGTTCCTCTACTACCAAAATAAACTCTTCGGAAACCTTCTTGTACCCGGCTAATGTGATCATCACTCATGGTTAGTCTATTTAGAACTTCAGGTTTGAAAGGCTGTAACACTTGACCTGATTTTTCCCCTCCACTTGGTTCTAAAATTTCTCGAACAATTTGAGGTCTTAGGCGATAACCACCATTTGCAATAGTAGAAACATATTGTGCTAATTGCATCGTCGTATACAAGTCGTATTGACCAATCGCTAAATCGAGTATTAACCCCGAGGCTTTCCCGGGACCTTTTAAACCTGTTGATTCACTTGGTAAATCAATTCCTGTATGAACACCAAGGCCGAATTGAGCTAAATAACTTCTGAAGTCTTCAAAAGCAGTTGCTCTGATAGGAAGTGGTTGATTTCTAACATAATTCCCTCCAGCCATAAACATAGCTGTTCTAAACATGTAAACGTTTGAAGAACGTTCTAGCGCTTCAAGATCGTTAATGTTCCCCATTGTTTGCCAAGACCTTTTCGTAGGTGTGGAAGCGATGGAAATCGGTGTATCATATAAAACAGTTCCCGGAGAAATAACTCCAGTGTCAAATCCTGCCAAGATGGTTGCACCTTTTATAGTAGAACCAGCCTCATATGCTTCTAAAATAGTTCCTAGGGCATTGTCAACTAACTTCCATTGTCCATTTTCGTCTTTATTAACAACTTTCCCTGCTAACGATAAAACTTCTCCAGTGTTTGGATCTAAAACAACAACAAAAGCACGATCCAAAAACTCTGCATAACTATTTTGTTTTGCTTCAAGCAACTCAGATTCAATAATCTTTTCCACTTCTAACTGAAATTCCATATCAATAGATAGAACCAAATCTTTCCCACGTTGACCTGGAAATACGGGTTCTTGCATTAATAAGTTCCCACTTTGGTCTGTCACATTACGCACACGGGCTTTTTGTCCTTGAAGTACATTTTCATATTGATATTCTAATTGGCTAGTACCTACTCTATCGTTACGACTATATCCTCTTGCAAGTAATTCTGTAGCTCTTTCGCTTGGAATATCCCCCACTTTTCCTAACAAGGAACCTAGAGTATTATCAAACAATCGATCTCTGTCCCAGTCCACTGTTGTATCCACACCAGGAAGGTCACTTAAACGTTCACTAATGATGGCATATTCTCTATCACTTACATTTTCATTTTTTATCGTTTGAGGAGTTAAAGCATAACCACTATTCATTTGCCTAAATATGGATAAAATCTTTAAGTCTTCTAAAGTAAATTCACTTACCATTTCTTCCGTAATCCTACTTAGTTGTAGAGGATACAAATCTTTCTCTTCCAATTCTCCCTCGTTCACTTTCTCCCGATCTTCATCTGTTATCAATGCTCTTGCTTCTTCTGGATTTCTAATAATCCAGAAGTCTTGTTTGTCACGAAATTGAATTTTCTCTTCAAATTTATCTTCAAACTCAATCATCTGTGCTAATTTTTCAGCAACTTCGATCATTTCTCTACGCGGTGTAGATTGCGTACGAGTATACGTAATTGCGTTTAACGGTTTATTGTCTACCACAACATTGCCGTTTCGATCGTATATTTTTCCACGTGGCACTGGAGCATTTACGGTAATGTTCTCTGTGCGGTCTACCTCTTTTCGGTAATTTTCACCGTGAACAATTTGCACGAACCCAAGTCTTAGGACAAGACCTGAGAATAGTAAAAATACTGCAAAGAAAAGAAGGTTTAATCTATTAGGCATATTTTTCTTTTTTTTCTTTTTATTTTGGGAAGTCATGTATTCCACCTTTTCATTCTTATTTTCCTATTCTCCATTTTAAATGAAAAAGCTGATTTTTTCTATTAATAAATGAGTTCGTTTCATAATTTATGACTACTAAACGAAAAACTAAATATATCACTTGTAAATAAAGATTTAATTACTACTTTATATACGAACATATTTATCTTCATATCCAAATATTTTCGTTTTTCATTCAACGAACCGTAATTATGAAATTAACTCAGATTAGTTACGGAGTTGACTCCCCTTCTCCATCTCTTAATGTGGAAACAACCGTTTGTGGAGGTTGTTTAGTTGGTGGACTTTGTTCTAAATTGACCTTCCTAATAAAGGGATAAATTAACGCGTGGCCTGCACCTATGATAACTAACAAAACCGGGATACTTTTTGCTTCATCAAAAAATATGACAGCTACTAAGAACATAAGAATGGAAACAGCTCTTCCACCATTAAGGAACAACTCACGTACTACTACATATTCAATTCTCATTTCAGCAGCATTTTTACTTTTACCTATTACATCATACGTGATAGATATGTACGGTACTAAAAGAATTGGGTAAGCAATTGCAATAACTACTGCATACATTAACAATTTAATATAGGTTAGCTCAAATACTAATAAGAAAACCGCTGCATATAAAAGTAGTCCTCCAATTAATATCGATTTTTTACGCATATGTTTCTTAATAAGTCTTGTTGCTAAATAATAACAAACAAATGCTACTGCTGAGTTGACTAACCCAAATGTACCGAGAGCCAATTCACTATCCGTCGTAATAAAAACTAAAACAGAAACCGCAAAGATAAAAGTTCCTTCTCGGAGTCCCTGAAAAAAGTGTGCCGCTGTCACATTGCTCCAGTTTTTATTCACTTTTCGTTCTTTAATTATAGAAAATAGCTCGTAGCTCCCTTCTGCACCTCTTCTTCTTAGGAAAAAACTTAATACGACTGCAGCTGAGAATAGTAGGAGTGATGTAGAGAAGATAACAGTATAGCCCGTAAATTTAGCCATATTGGAGATAATTAGTCCAGCAGCTATCGGGCCAATCATTCCTCCAAGCGACGTTAAGATCCCTAAGAAACCATTAAAAAAGTCTCTTGTTTCCGGTTCAGTAATTTCAAAAGTTAGCACGTTAAAGGCTAGCCAGTAAAATCCATAACCGACACCTAGTAATCCTCCTAATAAAAGCAGAAAGGATGAGGCATTTTCACCGATGAACAGTACCATTATGTAAAATATTGCAAGGAAGATAACACCTAATCTTAATACAATAACTCTGTCTATTCTTTTTGCCCACCTGCCAGCTAATATAAAAGTTAGAGGTTGTAATATGACAATAGCTAAGTTGTACATTCCTAAATCTTTAAACTCACCAGATTGCTTCCATAAATAGACGTTCACAAACGTATTAGATAAGGCGATACTTAATGAATACAGGCCACCAATGACAAGTAACAATATTAAATCTTTATTAACTTCTACGTCTCCAATTACTTTTCTCAATCTAACCATATGTACTCGCTCCTTTAACTTACCGTTATTTTGGCTTAAAGGAACTTTAGATATGTGTTTTAGTTTGGAATGTTAGTTTTTACCGAAAAATAATTAAATTTTAGGAGCAAATTAACTAAGACGGAAATGCCAGGTGTAGGGTTGAAACACAAATTACCCAAATTGAAACACAAGTTGCACGAATTGAAACACAACATATATGTATTGAAACACATGGAAAGACGAGCGTTTGGATTGAAACGCAAATTTCTCAAATTGAAACAAAACGGATGCAAATTGAAACACAACCCATACGAATTGAAACACAAGTAAGTAATTGTTAAGTGTTCTTAATCATGAAACGAAAAACACTGCTCGATACATCTTCGTATGAGAGTAAAACAATAAAAAACACCTATTCCGAAAAGGAACAGGCGTCAATTTTATATTATTATTTTGCTTTGCTGTAAAGGTCAGCAACTACATCCCAGTTGATTACATTGAAGAATGCAGAAATGTAATCAGGACGACGGTTTTGGTAGTTTAAGTAGTAAGCATGCTCCCAAACGTCAAGACCTAAAACTGGAGTTTTACCTTCCATGATTGGAGAGTCTTGATTTGGTGTGCTCATTACTTCTAACTCACCATTGTTTACTACTAACCAAGCCCAACCAGAACCGAAGCGAGTTGCACCTGCTTTAGAGAACTCTTCTTTGAAGTTTTCTAAGCTTCCGAATTTGCTATTGATAGCGTCAGCTAATTCACCTGTTGGCTCACTTGCTCCACCTGGAGTTAAAAGTGTCCAGAATAAGCTATGGTTAGCGTGACCACCACCGTTGTTGCGAACTGCAGCACGGATGTTTTCAGGTACAGCGTCAAGGTTAGCAATTAATTCTTCTGCACTTTTAGCTGCAAGATCAGCATGACCTTCTAAAGCTGCGTTTACATTTGTAATGTAAGTGTTGTGGTGTTTTGTGTGGTGAATGTTCATTGTTTCCTTGTCAATGTGTGGTTCTAAAGCGTCATAAGCATAAGGTAATTGCGGTAATTCGTATGCCATAAATATCTCCTCCAAATTTTAATATGTAGAAATTTCTGAAACTTGGCAGTATTAACTACCGGTTTCTTTAACTCAAGATTACCAAAAATATATTCTAGTTTCAAACAATCTGCCTCAAACAAATTTTATATTTTCTTTTTTCGCTTGTTTTTATTCATTCCATCTTAAATCGATAACTCTTTTGAAAGTCTATACATACTTTCATCGATTGTATGTGGCATTGCAAAAACTTCATCAAATGTATAATCAACTAATCTGTTGTTTTCCATTCCAACAGCTCGTCCTGATTTTCCCTCTACTAATAATTCTACAGCTCGTGCACCTAATCTACTCGAAAGGACACGATCAAAAGCGGTTGGTGAACCGCCACGCTGTATATGTCCTAATACTGATACCCGCGTATCAATATTAGCGGCTGCTTCTAATTGCTGTGCAAAATCAGTACCGCTGCACACTCCTTCAGCTAATACAATTATGGTATGTTTCTTACCACGCTCTAAACCTTTTTGAATACGAGAAACTACTTCTTCCAATTGATACCCTACTTCTGGAATGATAATAGATTCCGCACCACCAGCTAGTCCTGCCCATAAGGCAATATCTCCAGCATGGCGACCCATAACTTCAATAATAAAAGTACGTTCATGACTAGTAGCTGTATCACGTATTTTGTCTATTGCATCAATAACAGTATGTAAGGCAGTATTAAACCCAATCGTAAAATCTGTTCCGGCTATATCATTATCAATAGTTCCTGGTAAACCTATACACGGATATCCATGTTCAGTTAGCTTTTGCGCACCTTTATAAGAACCGTCCCCACCAATTACAATAAGCCCTTCAATGCCAAACTTATTTAATTGTTGGATTCCTTTCTTTTGACCTTCTAATGTTTTAAACTCTTCACATCTTGCAGTGTACAAAATGGTTCCGCCGCGATGAATGATGTCACCTACAGATCCTAACTCTAATTTTTTTATATTCCCAGATATTAATCCAGCATAGCCTTGGTAAATACCGTAAACTTCTATATTATGATAGATTGCTTTTCTGACAACCGCCCTAACTGCGGCATTCATTCCTGGTGAATCTCCACCACTTGTTAATACACCAATTTTTTTCAAAATGGAACACCTCTTTTTATTAATTAATGCGGTACATCCTTATCTTATATAATATCCATTATATAATCCAATTTTATCCACAATCATATAAAAAAAGAAACCAATATTATTAAGAGGTTTCTAGTTTGTATGGACCCTGCAGGACTCGAACCTGCGACCGGACGGTTATGAGCCGTCTGCTCTAACCAACTGAGCTAAGGGTCCGTGTATAATGTTTTGTTATAAATTAACATGTGACGAATATTCTGTCAATATTAAAGGACTACAATTATGAAATATACAACCATTATTATTTGAATGATTCCTTTTGCTACAATACTTGTAAATAAACCTACTACAGAACCTGTACCTATTTTCATTGCTTCTTTTAACGATTTTTTAGAAAAAATAATTTCTGCAATAAAAGCTCCAATAAAAGGTCCCGCAATAATTCCAATAACCGGAATAACAAATGGTCCAACAATTAACCCAAGCGTACTACCCCAAACAGAATAATTACTACCTCCAAACTTTTTTACACCAATAACACTCGCTACATAATCTGTTACAAAAAGCAAAGCAACAAAAGAAAGCTGTATTGCCCAAAACAAAAAAGAGAAAGGTTCGAAAGTGAAAAATACTCCATATAACAAAAATGCTCCAACCAACAATAAAACGCTTGGAATGATTGGGTATATTAACCCGACAAAAGAAAGAACGATTAATATAGATAATAGTAGCCAATAAATGAAATCCATCATCACTTTCTCCTTTATAGAAAATATAAGAAAACGGGAGAATTAAATTCCCCCGTCTCCCATTTATTATAATGTACCGTGACTTTCTCCTAGAACAGCCTCAGCGATATTAACTGCATGGTCACCGACACGCTCTAAGTTACTAATAATATCAACAAATACGATTCCTGATTGACCAGAACATAATCCGTCATTTAAACGCATAATATGTTTCTTACGAAGAGTACGTTCCATTCTGTCAATTTGGTCTTCTTTTAATTTTACATCTCTTGCTAATTCTTTATTACCAGTTTTTAAAGCTTCAACAGCTTCTTGTACCGTTTTAATAGTTAATGTGAACATTTCATCTAGATCTTGATCAGCTTGATCAGTAAGTTTTACTTTATTAGAGATTTGGTAATCAACTAACTCTAGGATATTTTCAAAGTGGTCACCGATACGTTCAATGTCACGTACTGAATCCATTAACATCGAATGTTCTTCCGATTCATTTGCAGATAAAGAAGCAGAAGATAGTTTTACTAAATAGTCGGTAATCTTACGATCCATATTATTAATTGCATCTTCAAGCTGGAAACCTACTTCTGCATGTTTAGGAGTTCCATTTACTAAGTAAGCTTTTGTTTCTTCAAGACCTACAACCGATAATTCACCCATGCGAACAACTTCTTCTTTTGCTTGACCTAATGCTAATGAAGGTGATTGTTCAATAAATAATGGATCTAATTTATTTGCTTTATATTCCACTGCACTATCTTGTCCAGGAATTAGTTTAGTAACTAATATAGCTAGTAATGCAATAAATGGAAATTGAATGATTACGTTGGACACGTTGAAAATACCGTGTGCAAATGCAATTGTCATTTGTGGATTTAATTGTAATGCTTGTTGGATGTTATCAATTAATATTGTAAAAGGTACAATTATGATGATAATAATTGTGGCACCTACGACATTAAAGATTACATGAGTTAATGCAGCTCTTCTAGCAGCAACTGAAGCACCTATAGAAGCTAGAACAGCAGTAATGGTTGTTCCAATATTGTCACCGAATAAAACAGGTAACGCTGCTTGTAATGATAAAGCACCTTGTCCGAATAATTCTTGAAGGACCCCAATAGTTGCACTTGAACTTTGAACAATGACTGTAAACACAGTTCCTATTACTACTCCAAGTATTGGATTGGTACTCATCGAAACGGTTAAGTCATGGAACGCTTGTACATGTGTTAATGGTTTTAATCCATCACCCATTATTTTTAGTCCTAGGAATAGTCCACCAAAACCAAATACAACTTGGCCTAAATATTGTAAACGTTTATTTTTAAAGAAGAATAGTAAAAATGCCCCAGCAGCAATGATTGGTAACGCATAATCTGAAATTTTAATACCAATGATGAATGCTGTGACTGTTGTACCAATATTCGCACCCATAATGACACCAATCGCTTGACGTAGTGTCATAAAACCTGCGTTAACTAATCCAATCGTTAATACAGTAGTACCAGTACTTGTCTGCAATAAGATTGTTACAAATATACCTGCTAAAACTCCCATAAAAGGGTTTGTTGTCGTTTTATCTAAAATATCACGAAGTTTATCACCTGCAGACTTTTGTAATCCGTCACCCATGTACTTAATTCCGAATAGGAAAATACCCAGGCCACCGATAAATTCAAATATAATTCTTTGAACATCTAATTCCAAAAAATTCAACCCCTTAATCCAAATATGTAATTCGACAAACATCTACAAAGCCAATAACAATTATTAACGATTTTTAAATCAATTGTAAATACTTTTATGTGAAATTTACAATATCTTAACATTAGCCTCCTTAATATTTACATTGTTGTAATAATCCGATGTATTTATTGTTAAGATACCCAAAATAAGATAACATAAAATGGTCATAAAATATTTTTTCATAAAGGGTGAGCTTCGTGAACATTTTTAAACAGTTTATAAAAAGTTTGTATTCCCCTAAAGATATGGCAACATTTCGCTTCCAGGGAATCGGAAAATCCATTTTATATGTATTCTTTCTTGTCCTATTAACATCCATTCCTGCATTTGTTTTTGTAGGTACAGGTACTTATCAAATTTTCAATGCTACAAAAACAGTCGTCGATGCCGATGTTCCAAATTTTATTATTGAAGATGGTGAATTTACAGCTGAAACTGATGAACCTGTTTTTATTGAACAAGATGACGTTACAATTATAATTGATCCAAATAATGAACTAACGCTTTCAGAAATCAATAACTATGGTGATGTTATAGCAATCCAACAATATGAGCTAGTATTTGTAATGGGAGGCCAAGAAGATTTCTTTAACTTTGCCGACTTACAAGGCTTTACTCTAACAAGAGATGACATCGTATCTTTTATGGATGGTTTAGGATCTTTAATGCCTATTATTTTAACTCTAATTTTAATAGTTATGTATGTAGCATTTAGCGCAGTAAAATTTATTCAAGTAACTATTTTAGGACTTGTAGGCTTAATAATTAAAAATAGTTTAGACAGAACTAATTTAAAGTATCGTCATACATGGATACTAGCTGCATATGCAGTAACAATCCCTACTATTTTATTTACCTTAACAGATTTACTTGGTCTCTACATTCCCGCAACAGGCATAATCAGCTTTGCTGCTTCTATCTTTGTACTGTATTTAATCATTAAAGAAGTAAAAGTAAAAAAAACAGTTGAACAATAATCTTCTACCAAACCGGCAATTATTTGTCGGTTTTTTTTAACGCTCTTTCTTGTATGTTTTTTTCTTTAAATAATTTAAAATCTAGAGTGGATTGGAGCGGAAGGCACTGGACTCCTGCGGGAAATAGAGCGAATCGTGAGACCCCACAGGCGGTACGCCGAGGAGTAGGTTTCACGATAGTGAAAATAACCTTCCCTTGCGCTCCCCGCGGAAAGCCAGTGCCTGTAGCGCAAAGAAACTAATTAAAATTCCATAGCAGATTGTTTTAATAACAATAGTTAAGAAAAGACTATTGTTTGTCATATTCCTCTTGGACAAGCATATACATAAATATGCTTAAAAGGGAGGAAATTAAAATGTTTCGATTATTCATTGTTGTACTTATCGGATTTACTATATTTAGTATATATACAGATATTACAAAGGGTACAATACCAACAACAGCCCAATCTCAAGAAACACAGAAAGCAATTTCTTCCTTACAAAAGAATGATAACACTGCAGAAGAAAAATTGAATGATTCACTATATATGATTGTGGAAATAAAAGCTGGAGATACGGTATTAACTATAGCCGAAAGGATAACAAACGGCCCTATTCCTGTACCTATAAACAAATTAATAGAAGATTTCCAATTACTTAATGACAATGTTATTCCTGAAAAGATACAAATTGGAAGGGAATACAAATTTCCAATCTATCGCTAAAGATTTTAATACTTGTCAATTCACACTCTCGATTGATACAATATTTTGGGTACAGCATATTTTTGAACTGTAATTAATAGGTGGATATATCGTATATTCCACATCTTTGATAGTTAAAAGGAGCGATTTAATCGTGAATGAAATGACACATCGTACGAAAACCCGTCCCGTTAAAGTCGGCGATTTAACAATTGGTGGAAGCAATGAATTATTTATACAAAGTATGACAACGACGAAAACACATGATGTGGAAGCAACCGTCGCTGAAATAAAACGTTTAGAAGAAGCAGGCTGTCAAGTAGTTCGTGTAGCTTGCCCTGATGAAAGAGCTGCAAATGCCATTCCTGAAATCAAAAAAAGAATTAACATCCCTTTAGTTGCCGATATACATTTTGACTATAAATTAGCATTAAAATGTATTGAAGGCGGCGTAGACAAAATCAGGATTAATCCAGGAAACATTGGACGACGTGAAAAGGTAGAAGCTGTTGTAAAAGCTTGTAAAGAAAAAGGAATTCCCATTCGAATTGGTGTAAACGCTGGCTCCCTTGAAAAACGTATATTAGATAAATACGGCTACCCAACTGCTGATGGAATGGTTGAAAGCGCACTTCACCATATAAAAATTTTAGAGGACTTAGATTTTTACGATATCATTGTTTCCATGAAAGCATCCGATGTAAACTTAGCGATTGAAGCTTATGAGAAAGCATCTCGAGCTTTTGACTATCCTCTACATTTAGGTATCACCGAATCGGGTACACTTTTTGCCGGTACAGTAAAAAGTGCCGCTGGTTTAGGGGCTATTCTAAGTAAAGGAATCGGAAACACATTACGTATTTCTTTAAGTGCAGATCCTGTTGAAGAAGTAAAAGTAGCTCGTGAGTTATTAAAGTCATTCGGACTTGCTTCTAACGCTGCAACGCTTATCTCTTGTCCTACTTGCGGAAGAATTGAAATTGACTTAATTTCTATTGCTAATGAGGTAGAAGAATATATTTCAACGATTAAAGCACCCATTAAAGTAGCGGTTTTAGGTTGCGCGGTTAACGGCCCAGGAGAAGCTCGTGAAGCAGATATTGGAATTGCTGGTGCTCGTGGAGAAGGATTGTTATTCCGTAAAGGCGAAATTGTACGGAAAGTTCCTGAAGCTACTATGGTTGATGAATTAAAAAAGGAAATAGACAAAATTGCGGAAGAATATTTCGCAAAACAAGAAGCAGAAAAAACAAAAGCTTGACACTAAGTGTCAAGCTTTTGTTTTTGTCTGTTTTAGAAAAACGGCAATATGAACATACCAACGATAATGGATACAGCTCCTAGTCCAATTGCCCATGCCCCTAATCCAGTTGCTCCTCGTCTGCGGGCAATGAATCCTATAATAATCCCTGCTGCACCAAGGATTATTGGTAAGATAAATAACGAAAGAACAGATAGAGCAAGTCCTAAATATCCAAGCCCTCTTCCACTCATTCCCATTACATCTTCGCGTTCTTCCTCAAAAATGGCTTCTCTTTCACGTTCCCTCTCAAATGATACTGCAGGAGGTACCGCAGCCACTTCCGCTGCCGTTTCTTCTAAATGCTCACGATGCGCATTCGCTCTAGCTACATGCGGCTCTTCGTAAGCTAATCTATTTTCAATCGGCTCATTGAGTTCATTTCGCTCAAATTCATTTGCCATGCTGATCCCTCGCTTTCGTAAGGTAAGGAGCATTTATAGTATAGGCCTTTAAACTAAAAAACATAGGTGTTAATGTTTTCTAACTATGTTAAAATGATAATTTGATTATATATTCTACATAATCAATTTCATAATTACGGTTCGTTTAGTGAAAAAACGAATGCTTTACCGTTATACGGAGTTATTTATTCGTTTTTAAAGTTATTTTTATAAAAACATGCTGCAATTATTCGTTTTTCGTATAGTAGTAATACATTATGAAACGGACCCACATAATATAAATAAGCATAAACCCAAGATGGAGGAAAAAAAATGAGAAAAAGATTAGGTATAGATATAGACGGAACCTTAACATGTCCAAGTTCTTTTGTTCCATATATAAACGAATCCTTTAATATGAACATTACTTTAGAAGATCTAAAGCAATATGAACTAAGTCCTCTTATTGGTATTTCTGATGAGGAATTTTGGAAATGGATGGACAAGGTGGAGCCAGAAATATATAAAAGTAACCCACTTGCTTTTGGCGCTAAATCTATACTGGACAAATGGAATAATAAATTTGATCTTTATTTTATAAGTGCACGGAGACAACACCTATACGATGTAACATCCAATTGGTTTGCTAATCAAAAGATTGACTTTGATCATCTTGAATTAATCGGCACTCATAATAAAGTAGCTACCGCCAAAAAGCATGAAATAGATATATTCTTTGAAGACAAACATGACAATGCTTGTGACATTAGTGAAGAATGTGATATACCAGTTATTTTATTTGATACTCCTTACAATCGTTTACCTGTACCTAAAAATGTTATTAGAGTGAACGACTGGTTTGAAGCTGAAAAATGGGTAAATGAATTTTTAAGTGTCAAAAGTTAATTTGTAAAAAATTCTATAAAATCCATTTATTTTTTAGTTCTTTTCCCCTATACTAAAATTAGTATGATAGAAAAGCCATACGAAAAGGCAAACCCATTGAAAAATGGAGACGCAAAGCTAAGGGGCTAATGTAATTTTTTACTATGCTTGCCAGCTACCGAAATAACTCCGTATAGGCTTTACATAGGGGGACGGCTAAGTGACAAATGGAGAATCATGGTTAACACCAGCCAGAAAAGACAAACTTTTAAATGCAATATTAATACTATTTGCAATCTCTATTGCAGCTTGCTTAACTTACTTTGTTCAATAAAAAGCCCGCTTCCTAAGCGAGCTTTTTTGTATTCACTTTTTATTATCCATAACCCATAACAACTGATGTTGAATAAAATCCACAAGCTCTTGAGCTGATATTTGTTCAGAAGTGTCCCCAACTCTCTTTGCTTTTGATAAAATGTCCATTAACTGTTCTTTTTTAATCGAAGCATATTGTTTCTTCATTGTTTACACCCTATTTCTCAATTCTTAGTACAACACTTCGATAAGGGTAGTCGCTTTATGTCGGGTAGAAGTCCAATTATATTAATAGCATTTTATGTAAACACCTTAAAAATGTTCAAAAAAAAGAAGAAACGGTGTGTAAAAATCACACCTTTCTTCCTTTTATAATATGCATTCCGGGCACTTACCGTAAATTTCAAACTTGTGCCCTGTAACATCATAACCTTTTAAGTTGTCAGAAAGTGCCTTCATTGGGCAAGTTTCGATTTCTTTTGTTTTTCCACAATCCATGCAAATAAAATGGTGGTGATGGTGCTTCGTGCTACAAGTGAATCGAAAATGCTTTTCTCCTTGTAGTTCTGTCTTTTCTAATATACCAAGCTCTTCAAAAAGGCCTAAGTTTCGATAAATCGTATCAAAACTTAAACCAGGGTAATTATCTTTTAATGAATCTAACACATCTTTTGCAGTTAAATATTTATCTGAATCAGCAAAAAGTTGTAGCATCTCTTCCCTTTTTCCCGTATATTTATAACCTTTGTCTTTCATTAGATCTAGTGCCTGTGTGACATTCATTATTTTCCTCTCCTTATCTTAGTCCAAACAATCGTTGCAATAAGTATAATTACAGAAATGATGACAATGGTTCCCCCTGGTGCTAAGTCTAAATAAAAAGACGTAATCAGTCCTCCAATTACCGCAATTTCTCCGAATAATATAGAAAGAAAAATCGTTTGTTTAAATCCTTTAGCAATCCGGATACTTGATGCTACAGGCAAAGTCATTAAGGAAGACACTAATAATATTCCAACAATTCTCATGGAAGAAGCAATAACTAATGCTACCATTATGATAAATAAAAAGTGAAAAAACCGCGCGTTTATTCCAGAAACACGAGCATGCTCCTCATCAAATGATAGTACGAAGAATTCTTTATAAAACAATATAATTGTAATGATGATAATGGCTGAAATAACTAAAATTGTCCAAAAATCTGCTCTCGATACAGCACTTACACTACCAAATAAATAATTAAATAAATCTGTATTAAAACCGTCTGCTAAAGAAATGAAAATAACTCCAAGTCCAATACCACTTGATAAAATAATCGGAATAGCTAACTCTTGATAGTGTTTATAAATACTTCTAAGCTTTTCAATAAACAACGCACCAGCGACCGAGAACCCCATTCCAAAATATAGAGGACTAACTCCCACCATGAATCCAAACTTTTTTTCTACGAATAAACTAGCCGCAATACCTGCAAGTGTCACGTGACTTAGCGCATCGGCAATTAAGCTCAGTCTCCTTACAACAACAAAGACACCGAGTAATGGAGCTATAAAACCTATCAAAATACCTGTATAAAACGCATTGCGTAAAAATTCAAATTGCATTAATGCTGAAATCATGCTCCATTGCCTCCATCGTGATGGTGATGGTGATGATCATGACTTAATACATGAAGGTCATGACCGTAAAATTGTGATAAATCTTTCGTACGTAGTTCTTCAAACTCTTTTGTTACACCGTGGAAATGTAAATTTTTATTAATACAAGCTACGTGTGTTACTTTATCTGTAATAGTTCCAACATCATGTGTCACCAATATCAAAGTAATATTTAAATTCTTATTTAAATGCTCCAACATTTGATAAAAGTTTTGAACATTTTTACTATCTACCCCAACAGTAGGTTCATCAAGAATTAGCAATTCTGGTTCACTAACTAACGCGCGCGCAATAAAGATACGTTGTTGCTGACCACCAGAGAGCTCACCAATGTTTTGATGAATAAAATCTTCCATTCCAACTGATTTTATTGCATCTAGCACTTTGTTTTTATTTTCTTTATTAAAAAATTTAAACAGGCCGACTTTCGAAACTAGCCCTGTTGATACTACTTCAAACACAGTAGCAGGGAAACCGGTATTAAAACTATTTGCTTTTTGAGACACAAACCCTACCTTATTCCACTCTTTAAACTTGCGAACATCTTTCCCAAATAGTTGGATTGTTCCTTTTTGCGGTCTAAGTAAACCTAATACACATTTTAATAGGGTGGATTTACCTGATCCATTTGGACCTACCAAACCTAGAAATGCTCCCTTTGGAATAGTTAAGTTAATATCTTCTATAACATTTTGTTGTTCATATTTAAATGTTACGTGTTCTATTTTTAAAACTGCTTCATTATTTTGCAACTTGCTCACACCTTATAGATAAGAATCGTTACGATTTTATAACAATATTTTAGTATACAGGAGTGTTAGGAGAAAGTAAATAAAATTAGATTTGAGGACTAATTGTTGATCTTCGCTACAGGAGTTCACTTTACGCGGATGGAATCGGGAACCTCCTCGGCGCATTGCCGCCTGTGTGGGGTCTCCCTTGTCGCGCTCTCCCGCAGGACAAGGAAAGCTACGCCGCAATGCATCGCACGAAGAAAATGCGTATGCTGGAGTCTCGCACCTGTAGCGAACATCAACCTATTTTTTACAAAGTATTTTACGATATATTTAAATAAAACACTCAAAGAAATATTATTTTTTTAAAAACATGGCCGTAAAATAAAAGCCTAAACAGTTATGTTAGGCTTTTGGATAGTGGTAGGGAGAAGGTGAAGGTTGTTCCTTCTTTTAATTCGGTATCAATTTTAAGTTCGCCATCATGATCTTCTATAATTTTTTTACAAAGCGGGACTCCTAGCCCATTGCCGTTTTGCTTTGTTGTAAAGAATGGCTGACCAATTTTTTCTAGTGTTTTCTCGTCTATTCCAGGTCCGTTATCTTTTACAGAAACTAGGATACAATTACCGCTTCTTACTACTTTCATTTCAATTCTTTTGTCTTTTTTTATTTCTTCCAGAGCTTCTATGGAGTTTCTCAACAAGTTAAGCATAACTTGTTTAATCATAGATTCATTAACAAGTAGCTCTTCTTCTATTGGCTCAATATAACAGTCAAATTGAACATTATGTAGTAAACATTCTGACTGAAAAATATAAACAAGTGACTGAAATAAATCTTGAGGCTTCATAGATTGTTTTGTTAGTTTCTTTTTTGAGACGGACAAGAAATCTTCAATAATGTCGTTCATCCGATTGATTTCATCCAAAACAGTTGGATAATACTTTTCCCATTCATTCGTTATTTGAGAGAGTTGAATGAAACCTTTAATAACAGACAGAGGATTTCTCAATTCGTGAGCCATTCCAGCTGAAATTTGAGAGACAGACTCCATTTGTTGCTTATAGATTAACAAGTTTTCAAACTTATGTTGATAACTTCTATCATGAATGATAAACAACGTTCTATTTTCCTCTTGAAAATATAGACCTTGAACTTGTAGTAATTGATCGTCTAAATAAAAATATCTCTCAACAAAAGAATTTTCCGTTACTATTTCTTCATGTATGGCTAAAAATTTATTTTTTAATATTTCATTTGCAGGAATATCTAGTAATGATACATCTATGTATTTACTCTGTTGTAGAGGAAGGTTTAACAAATTAAGACTTTTCTTATTCAAATATTGAATAATTCCATTATCTGAGATGACAAAAATCGCCAAATCTAATTGTACCGTTATAAACTGGAGGAGCCTAACAGATTCCTGTGTTTTACCACCTAATAATTGAATTGGTAATTGATTATCCCTTACAGGTATCTTTTGGGCTTGCAAGTATATTTTATTTTCATAAAGTTTGCCTTTATATAAATAGAATTCATTTTGAAGTTGGGGGTGAGATTGGGGTGCTGAATGAATTAAAATTCTTTTTAACACATCACCTTTTCCAGAAATGATTTGATCTAAAAACGTGTAAACATCATTTCTAATCTCTTGAGTAAATAATGAGTAGAATGAAGCACTGTCATATAAATCCGTTTGAAAAATCTCTTTTGCCAAGTTATTAAACTCTTCAATTGTGCCGTTCAAATGTAAAACAAATACTATTTCTTCGCGTAACTCATTAAGTATAGAAGCATGGCTCTTTTCAATATTCGCAACCAAGGAATTTCCCTCCTAACCCTCATAACAAATAGTATACAATAATTTACCACTTCTTGTCATATTTTTTTCAATATACACATTTCTAGGCGACCCATCATAAGTTGAAGTAGGAGGGATTGAGAAATGAATATTTATCAGACTATCGTGAACAAAAAACTAAATAGTATTACCTCAAGCGAACTTATTGAGTATGCCGGGCAGTACCAAATTCCGTTAACGAATGATCAAGCGAAAAAAGTTTCGAATTTGTTACAGACGAAAAAGGTAAATATTTTTAATACATCCGAACGTCTTCAGTTAATGAAAGAAATTGCGAGAATAACTGGCCATGATACGGCGAAAAAAGTAAACCAGTTGTTTGTGGAGTTTACAAAATAAAAAAAGATTAGGCTAGTGTTAATGTTAACGACACCAGCCCAATCTTTTTTCAATTAACCGAGTGAGTTTCATAATGTGCAATTACTAAACGAAAAACGAATATTAAACCTATTATTTAATATATTAACGTTTTTTTATATCGAACGTTATATAATTATAATAAACTTATCATTCGTTTTTCACTAAACGAACAGTAATTATGAAATTGATTCAACCATTAAGAATATTATCTAAAATATTTTCGTCAAATGTTTTAGATTTCAGCATTTCGATTTCGAATTTATATGGAGGTTTTTTGTTTTTCTTGTCTTCTCCAACATAAGGTGTTTCTAATATTTTCGGTACGTGCATTAGTTGTTCATGATGAATAATGTAATTAATTGCGTCAAAACCGATTTTACCGAAGCCAATGTTTTCATGGCGATCTTTTCTCATACCTCGTTCATTTTTACTGTCGTTAATATGAAGAACTTTTAAACGGTCCAAACCGATAATAGAGTCGAATTGTTCTAAAACACCATCAAAGTCATCGACAATATTATAGCCAGCATCATGAACGTGGCAAGTATCAAAGCATACAGATAGCTTTTCATTTAAATGTACACCATCCATAATTGCTGCGATTTCTTCGAATGTAATACCACATTCAGAACCTTTTCCGGCCATTGTTTCGAGTGCAATTTGTACTTGTTGTTCTGGTACTAATACTTCGTTTAAACCTTTAATGATTTGAGCAATCCCTAAGTCAGAACCTGCTCCAACATGAGCCCCTGGATGAAGAACAATTTGTCTTGCACCTAACGCTTCTGTACGACGGATTTCTTCTCGTAAGAAGTTGACTCCTAGTTCATATGTTTCTGGTTTCTGTGAATTTCCAATGTTGATTATATAAGGAGCATGAACAATAATATTGGAGATGCCGTTCTCTTTCATGTGTTTTTGTCCGGCTTCTATATTTAAGTCTTCGATTTTTTTGCGTCTTGTGTTTTGTGGTGCACCTGTGTAAATCATGAAAGTGTTTGCACCGTATGAAGCAGCTTCTTTACTTGCAGCTAACATCATGTCTTTCCCGCTCATTGATACATGAGAACCAATAATTAAGTCTTTCAAATCTGTCACCTCTTCTTTTCTGTCCTACAATATGTTAACACAAAAGAGGTGGCTTGTCTTTTTTAGAATACTACTAAAACGTAGTCCGTTCCTTTCCGCTACAGGCACTGGCTTTCCACGGGGAGGAAGTCGAGCCTCTTCGGCTTCGCCTGCGGGGTCTCGACCTTTCCTCTATTTCCCGCAGGATAAGGAAGGCTGCGGAGCGATGCATCCTCCGTAAGAAGATGCGTATGCATTTTCGAGGAGTCCAGTACCTTCCGCTCCAAGTCACTATGATTTATAAAAGACAACAACCTTAACCCAAAGATAATTTGAGTATTACATGAGACACCAGAAGTAAACTTTCTTATTCTATTTATTACTTACGCTTTAAGCGGCGTTGGCGTTTTTTGTAGTTTTCTACTTCTTCTTTGTGTTTCTTTTTATAGCCTGGTTTTACTTTTTCAGTCTTTTTAACAGCTCGTTTTGCTTGGATGTCTATTTCATCGACTTTCTTTTTACGATCTTGGCGTTTGTTTAATACTCCATGCTCTACCCATTCACCATTTTTCAAATCCACTAGGCTGAAAGTAATACCTAGCTTTTGAACCGTTTGGACTTTATTTTCATCAGAAGGTTCAAATAATGTTGCAGCAATACCAGAAGAACCGGCGCGTGCTGTACGTCCAACTCGATGTATATAAAAGTCTAAATCAGACGGTAGTTCATAGTTAATAACATGACTTACCCCTTCAATATCAATTCCACGAGCTGCTAAATCTGTCGCAACAACAAATTGGAATTCAAGGTCATTAATTTGTTTCATCACTTTTTTACGCTCACGTGGATTTAGGTCTCCGTGGATTCTACCAACCTTTAGTCCCTGCTCCATCAAACTGTCTGCCACTTCATCCGCTTTTTTCTTCGTGTTTGTAAATACAATCGCTAAATACGGGTTATAGGCAACTAACGCTTTATAAAGAAGGGTTAACTTGTTACGTGATTTGACTGGTATTAAAACGTGACTAATATTTTGTGCTGTAATTTGTTTTGGTGCAACGTGAGTAAATTTAGGATTTTCTAGATATTTTTTTAAGAATGGCTTTAACTTTTCTGGAATTGTAGCAGAGAAAACTAAGATTTGTAATTTCTCAGGCATAGCCGCAGCTACCTTATCAACATCTTCAATAAAGCCCATGTCTAACATTAAGTCCGCTTCATCCACTACTAACGTTTTCGCTGTATGAACAAATAATGCTTTCTCACTCATTAAGTCTTTAATTCTTCCAGGTGTACCTACAACTATATGTGGTTGTTGTTTTAATTTATCGATCGTCTTTTGCTTGTCCGTTCCACCAATATAACAACGGGCTTGGATAGAACCTTCTGCAAATTTTGTGATTTTTAAAACTTCTTGATAAATCTGAGTTGCTAGTTCTCGTGTTGGCGCTGTAATGACAGCTTGTACCTCTTGTTTTTCTAAATCTAATTCATTAAGAATAGGCAATAAATACGCATGTGTTTTTCCTGTTCCAGTTTGTGATTGGCCGATTACACTTTCCCCTTTTAGGATGGATGGAATTAACCTTTCTTGTATTTCTGTTGGCTTTTTAAAGCGTAAGTCTGCAATTGCTTCTAAAAGAAATGGTTTTAATTGTAACCGCTCGAATGGATTTGTCATAATATACCTCCGTAAGTTTAATTTTTTTATATGTAATGGCAGTTATTCTTTCGATCTGAAAAGGCCTTACTATTTCAAATAAAAATGAGAATGATTCCATACAAATATGTTTATTTATAGCTTATCCAATAAGTCCAATATTTTATTATAAAGGATTTCAACTAGTTTGGCTAGACCAGTAGCGCCCATTCTCATTAACATATAAACAATTCCGCTATAAATTGCATACCTTATAAGTGAGAATTCGTGACAATTGACTACTAAAATAATATGAAAATTTTTTATATAAGTGAAAGGAGGATGTAACATGTTTTATGGTCCCGGTCGACCACCTTATCCACCGATGCCTCCCGTTAATCAGTTTGGACCTGGTGGGTTTATGCCAAGAAATATTCCTAATCAAATGATGATGAGGGGTGCTCCACCACAAATGCAAATGTTCGGAGCTGCTAGAGGGGCTCGTAGTGGAGGCGGACTTCTTGCAAAGTTGTTCGGTAGAACTGGTGCAAGTAGTATCGGAAATATGAGTAGTGTTGGACAAATGGCAGCACCTTCTACTCTACAGCAATTAGCAAATCCATCTAACATTACGGGTTTTTTAACAAATATTCAAAAAGCTCTTGGTATGGCAGAACAAGTGATGCCAATGGTACAACAGTATGGACCTTTAGTGCGAAATTTACCAGCGATGTGGAGACTTTACAGTGAATTAAAAAATGTTGATACAAATGCTGATGATGATGAAGAAAAAGATACAACAACAGATTCAGTTGAAGAGACTACAACTGAATCAAAAGCTGAAGAAGTAGATGTGCCACTTACTAAAAAACAAGTAAAAAAGAATATTGCTGTAAAAAAGAAAAAGCCTCAATCGGAAATTAAAGTATCTAAGCCTAAGCTCTACTTATAATTCTTTGTAAAATCCTCCTTTCTCTTATATAATGATAATAGTAATAGGGAGTGTTTTATCACTCTCTTTATTTATTTGCTAATTCGATATATTCGAATCAATTTCATAATTACTGTTCGTTTAGTAATTGTACATTATGAAACTCACTCATTTAGTGTAAATTAACGAATTTAGCTAACGTTTAAGGAGGATGTAGCATGGAAATTATTAAAATTGCTCCTCGTGGCTATTGCTATGGTGTAGTAGACGCAATGGTGATTGCTAGAAATGCAGCATTAGATAAATCATTACCTCGTCCAATCTATATTCTTGGAATGATTGTTCATAATAAACACGTTACAGATGCTTTTGAAGAAGAAGGAATCATTACATTAGACGGTGCTAACCGCTTAGAGATTTTAGACAAAATTGACCATGGTACAGTTATATTTACAGCACATGGTGTATCTCCCGAAGTGAAAGCTCGTGCAAAAGAAAAAGGACTAACAACCATTGATGCCACATGTCCTGATGTTACAAAAACTCATGACTTAATCCGCCAAAAAAAGGCGGAAGGATACCAGGTTATCTACATCGGAAAAAAAGGGCATCCAGAGCCAGAAGGTGCTGTTGGTGTCGCACCTGATATCGTACATCTTGTTGAAAAACAAGATGATATAGAAGCCCTTAACATCGAAAGTGACAAAATTATTGTTACGAACCAAACGACGATGAGTCAATGGGACGTATTAGACATTATGGATAAAGTAAAAGAAAAATATCCCCACGTTGAACAACATAAAGAAATTTGTTTAGCAACACAAGTGAGACAAGAAGCAGTCGCTGAGCAAGCTGGTGTTGCAGATGTAACGATAGTTGTTGGAGATCCGAAAAGTAATAACTCCAATCGCCTTGCACAAGTTTCGGAAGAAATCGCCAAAACACGTGCTTACCGAATTGCAGATATTTCGGAGCTTGACATTGAATGGCTAAAAGGTGCAAACACAGTAGCTGTTACTGCTGGTGCTTCTACTCCAACACCAATTACGAAAGAAGTTATTGCATTTATTGAACAGTTTGATCCAATTAATCCTGATACGTGGAAGCGTGAAAAAACAGTTCCATTAAATAAGATTTTACCAAAAGTTAAAAAACAAAAAACAACGTAAAAAAGGAGCTAGTCACGATTACCTTCATGACTAGCTCTTTTTCATATTGATGAGATAAGATTTTTTATAAAAATTGAAATGGATCTGTATTTGTTTCGGAGACAATTAGTTCTACTTCCCAATTTAATTGAGATGCGAACTGTTCCATTTTTCTTTTAACACCTTGCTTCATTATTTTTTCTGCATAGTGTCCTGGATCCACAACATTTAATCCAAGTGACATTGCATCGTGTGCAGTATGGAAGTACAAGTCTCCAGTCACATACACATCAGCCCCAGCAAATTTTGCATCGTAAATGTATTTGTTACCGTCTCCACCAACTACCGCCACTTTTTCTACTACTGTTTCAAGGTTGCCAACAACTCTTACATTGTCAACTTCGAGCGTGTTTTTTGTATGTTGTGCAAACTCTTTTAACGACATTTTACTTGGTAACTTTCCGATGCGCCCTAGCCCGATAATTTCTCCCTTATTTTCTAACGGAATGATATCATAAGCCACTTCTTCATACGGATGGGATTTCAATAATGCATTTACAACTCTTTTTTCTATAGAAGAAGGAATAATTGTTTCGAGCTTATGTTCTTGCACCCTTTCTAAAGCCCCTGATGCGCCGATAAAAGGTTGAGAGCCATCTAAAGGTAAGAATGTACCTTCTCCTATTGTGCTGTATGTACAATGGCTATAGTTGCCTATATGACCTGCTCCCGCCTGGCTAATCGCCTCTCTCACTTGCTCAACATGTGTACTAGGAACAAAAGTAATTAACTTCTTTAACTTATCTTCTTGTGTAGGTGCTAATACTTTTATGTCTGTCAATTGTAGAGCCGAAGCTAATAAATCATTTACACCACCAACAGCTATGTCAAGATTCGTATGAGCTACATAAACAGCTAAGTCATGTTTAATACACTTTGTTACTATTTTCCCTGCAGCAGAATCCTCCGTAACAGTTTTAAGCGCACGAAAAATGGGAGGATGGTGCGCAATAATTAAATCTACCTGTTTCTCTATCGCCTCATCTACAACACTCTCAAGTACATCTAATGTTACCATTACTTTTTGGACTGGTTTATTAAGGTTACCAATTTGTAGCCCTATTTTATCTCCCTCCATTGCATATTTTTTCGGAGAGAATTGTTCAAACGCTTGGATTATTGAGTGGCCGTTGGGAGTTTTACTCATCATTAGAGCACCTCCTGTACAATATTTATTTTTTCTTGTAATTCTTTTATTTTTTGTACGTTATCTTCCGTTATTGGAGCATTTTCAATTTGGGAAAATATTTTTTGCCAATGAGACAATTCATGTGTCCATTTTTTTCTAAATGTTTCATTCTTCTCTTCTAGTAAAAATGGACCTACTAATAAACCAGCCTGCTTATTTTCGGTATATGGTGCTGATGGGTTGCCTGGTTCTGCTACTAACACTTCGTATATTCTACCATCTTCTTCTAGAATGGATTCTTGTGTAAGCTCCCATCCATTTTGAAGTAGCCATTCACGAATTTTTATGGCACCGATATTGGGTTGTAAGATTAATCTCTTTACACCAGTTAATTTGTCTTTCCCAGATTCTAAAATAGATTGAATAAGCGTTCCACCCATACCAGCAATCGTTATACAATCTACTTCACCAGGGGAAATAACTTCCAGTCCATCCCCTTTTCTAACATCAATAACAGCTTGTAAGCTCGTTTTTTGAACCTGTTCTTTAGCAGATTGAAAAGGTCCTTCTACTACTTCTCCTGCTATGCCACTTGGAATGATACCATTTAAATAGGCATAACACGGTAAGTAAGCATGGTCAGAACCTATATCAGCAAGTGTGTATCCTTCAGGAATGTAATGTGCAACTGTTTCTAATCTTTTTGATAGTCTTAACTCGTTCAAATTATTCACCACAATCATTAATTTAAGTATAGGAAAATTATAGTTCAAAAAGGGGTGGAATGCCAATAATGCATTATATCTGAATTGAAAGTAAACGTATTATGAAAAAAAGTCCATTACACGAAGTGTAAAGGACTTTTTCAACTCTTAAATAGAATTATTCAGCGTCGCCTTCTTGGCCGTAGTTTGTAAGCCATTCAGCTAATACAGCTGCTTCTTCCGGTGATGCTAGGTTTCCTGGCATTGTTCCTTGACCATTTACGATAACGTCTTTAATTTGTTCTTCCGTTAAATTAAGGTTAAGTAGGCCTGGACCTGCTACACCTTGTAATTCGTTACCATGACAACCAATACATGACCTTTGGTAAAGCTCTTCACCTGATAAAAGTTCAACTGATCCACCAGCATCACCATCAGCCATATTTTTAGCTTGGTTTAATCCAACGAAAGAAAATAAGAACATTAGTCCTAAACCTAACACTGCAATAAATGCAAAAGGAATTAGCGGATTTCGATTCATGCTATTTTACCTCCTTATGTACGAGCCTAAACTTATACAAGCAATTTCTATTTTACTTTATATTTTACAATAGGAAAAGACCTATTTGTTACCTTGCCCAATTTATTCACATATTAGACACAAAAAAGACTTCATTGTTACATGAAGTCTTTCAAAAACAATATATAAATTAACAGCCAAGATGTCTAGCAATTACCATTCTTTGTACTTCTGAAGTTCCTTCTCCGATTTCTAAAAGCTTACCATCACGCATATAACGTTCTACATGGTAATCTTTCATATATCCATAACCACCATGTAACTGTACTGCTTGGTCGGCAATTTCCATACAAACTTCCGAAGCGTATAGCTTACACATGGAAGCCTCTTTTGAATACGGTCTCCCTTGGTCTTTCAACCAAGCTGCTTTGTAAACCATTGTTCTAGCTAATTCTAATTTCATTGCCATATCAGCTAGTTTGAATTGATTTACTTGGAAGCTTGATATTGAGCGACCAAATTGTTTTCTTTCTTTTGAATAAGCGAGCGCTCGCTCAAAAGCTGCTTGTGCAATCCCTACAGCCATTGCACCAATACCAATACGTCCACCATCAAGCGTAACTAAAAACTGTTTAAAGCCTTCTCCACGTTTTCCTAGTATGTTCTCTTGAGGTACTCTAACATCTTCTAACACTAATTCTGTTGTATTAGAAGCGTTTAAACCCATCTTTTCATAATTATCGACAATTTCAAAGCCTGGTGCATCTGTAGGTACAATAATTGCAGTGATCTCCTTATTGTTTCCTTCACGGCCCGTAATTGCAGTTAGTGCAAGGTGCTTCGCATAAGAAGCATTCGTAATAAAGCATTTATTTCCGTTGATAATATAATCGCTTCCATCTTCTATAGCAGTTGTTTGAGTGCCACCTGCATCTGAACCAGCATTAGGTTCTGTTAAGCCAAATGCTCCTAACGACTCACCAGTACAAATAGGAGTTAAATATTTTTCCTTTTGCTCTTTTGTACCAAACATATTAATTGGCGCTCCACCTAATGAAACGTGTGCGGAATAAGTGATACCTGTAGAACCACAAGCCCTACTTAATTCCTCTACTACAATTGCAAAACTTACAGTATCTGCTCCTGCTCCACCATATTCCTCTGGAAACGGTAATCCCATCATCCCTAAATCGCCTAAAGATTTAAATATATCAACAGGAAATTCTTTAGTTTTATCGCGTTCTAAAGCTCCAGGTGCTACCATTTCCTCTGAAAATTCACGGATCGTTTTTTTAATCATGGATTGTTCAGTTGTTAAGTCGAAGTTCATGAAAGTCCCCCCTAAAATGTAAAACTTCTTGTATACGCTTTCAAATGTATTATAATAGAAGTAAGGGAATTTTCTCAACATTTAAAAATCATAAAAATTTCTGAAATTATACTAGTATCATTATTGCTATTAAAGATAAATAAGAAATAATTGCAGCTACACTAAAATAATGCCATTTCATTTTCCATCCAACTAACAACCAACAACTTGCATGAATAAATATTGCAATAAAATAACTGTTTCCTGTAAAATGGAAATAATTCAGTAACATTATATTCCAGTATAATAATAAAATAGCAATTACTATTACCGGAATGTGTATGTATTGCTTTTCTTTCCTAAACATGAAGTATGCTATGGAAGACAACAAGGTAAATATTATTAAAAGGAGCATTTGCAATTCAACAGACAATTCAGTAAAATAAGTGACAAGAAACATTATTGGCACAAATACAGGCACAGAATATGCGATCATTAATCTCATAAAACCTCTTTTGTTATTAGCGCTTTCTGATTTAGAAGTATCTTCACCTTCTGAATATAACGCAAGTAAATAATCGCAATAGTGTCCAGGTAGTAGCTTACTTTTTTTCCAATAGGTGATTTCTTTTATTATTATCTCTTTTCGTTGTTTGTTCATGTCCTCACCTCATGATAAAATAACTGAAAATTCATACTGTTTCTTTTAACAAAAAAAATAGCTTACTTTTAGTTTAAAAAGTAAACTATTTCTTGTAAAGGTTTATTCTAAAAAGTCTTTTAGTCGTTTACTACGGCTTGGATGTCTTAACTTACGAAGTGCTTTTGCTTCAATTTGACGAATACGCTCTCTAGTAACGCCAAACACTTTACCAACTTCTTCAAGCGTGCGAGTACGTCCATCGTCTAATCCAAAGCGCAGTCTTAAAACATTTTCTTCTCGATCAGTTAATGTATCAAGAACATCTTCTAGCTGCTCTTTTAACAACTCATAGGCAGCGTGATCGGATGGAGACGTAGCATCTTGGTCTTCAATAAAGTCACCTAAATGGGAATCGTCTTCTTCACCAATCGGTGTTTCTAATGAAACAGGTTCTTGTGCAATCTTTAATATTTCACGTACTTTTTCCGGAGTTAAATCCATATCTTCTGCTATTTCTTCAGGAGATGGCTCACGACCTAAGTCTTGTAAAAGCTGACGTTGGACTCTTATAAGTTTGTTAATTGTTTCAACCATATGAACAGGGATACGAATCGTTCTAGCTTGGTCCGCAATAGCACGAGTTATTGCTTGACGAATCCACCAAGTTGCATATGTTGAGAATTTAAATCCTTTACGGTAATCGAATTTCTCAACCGCTTTAATTAGTCCCATGTTACCTTCTTGAATTAAATCAAGGAATAACATACCACGTCCTACATATCTTTTTGCAATACTAACAACAAGACGAAGGTTTGCTTCCGCTAAACGGCGCTTAGCTTCTTCATCACCAGCTTCAATTCTATTGGCTAAGCTAATTTCCTCTTCTGCGGATAATAAGTCTACTCGACCGATTTCTTTTAGGTACATTCGAACAGGGTCATTTATCTTCACCCCAGGTGGTACTGAAAGGTCGTTTAAATCGAATTCTTCTTCCTTAGCTTTTTTTATATTAAGATTATCAGTTGTACTATCTGCCTCACCAATAATTTCAATACCTTGTTCTGCTAAGGACTCATAATATTCATCCATTTGGTCAGATTCAATTTCGAATCCTGACATACGCTCGGCAATCTCTTCGTATGTTAACGATCCTTGTTTTTTACCCGCTTCAGTTAGTTGTTCTTTTACTTGTTCAAACGTTAATTCCGTTTCCAAATCTTTTGAGTGTGCTGACTTTTCTGCCATCACAGTCCCTCCTTCCAACATTGAAACGCGATAAGAGGCAATTTATTGTTTTAATGCTTTATTCATCTGAATAATTTCCATCGCTATTTGTGCTGCTTTTAAATAATCTTTATTTTGTTCTGCATGTTGCTTTTCTTTTTCTTTTTCTTTTATTGTTAACAACTTTGGGTAATTCAACACCTGTTTCATATAATCGTTTAAAACAATGTCACTCACTTCATCTTCAAGCGTTAACATTGCTAGCTCAGATACTAAGCTTTTCAGCTGATGATCATCCATTTTTTCCAACAAAACGCTAATATTTGGATCATTTCCTTCTTCATAAAAACCATATATATACGTAGCAATGGCTTTATGTTCATCTAAGTTAAATGAACCTTTTATAGCGTGTTGAACTTTATCTGATATATCACGATCTTTTAACATATGTGCTAATAAAAATCGTTCTGCATTCAGGTAAGCCGGAAGTAACTTTTTGGATAAAATACTCTTTTGATTACGTATAGTAGTATTTCTATTTTGTTCGTTATAATCCTTTTTTCTTGCAATTGTTTTGTATATTTGAAATTGTTGTTGCTTTAATGCATCTAAAGAAATGGAAAATTCGTCTGCCATTTGTCTTAAATAATGGTCCCGCTCTACCGCTTTTGTTAGCGTGCTTATTTCTTTTAAGGCATCCTCAATATAACGAATTTTTTCTCCTTCATTATTTAAGTTTCGGCCTCGCCTTAAATATCTAAGCTTAAATGCTGAGAATGTTAAACTTGCCCCTATTACATCGTGCTTAAACGATTCCGTTCCTTTGTTTTTAATGTAGTCATCAGGGTCCATTTTATCGGGAATCATTGCTATTCGTATTGAACATCCATGTTCCAATAAAAGGTTTGCAGCACGGTAAGCCGCTTCCACTCCAGCATTATCTCCATCATAGCAAATAACAACACTTTCCACATTTCTACGAATGATCCTTGCTTGATCCTCAGTTAGAGACGTTCCCATCGTTGCAATAGATTGAGGGAAACCCGCTCCGTCTGCAGCAATTACATCCGCGAAACCTTCAAATAAAATTACTTGTTGCTGTTTTCTTATATGTGGTCGTGCTTGGTGAAAGTTATATAGCACTTGGCTTTTAATAAAAATTGGTGTTTCTGGTGAATTTAAATATTTTGGTTTTCCTTCCCCTAAAATACGGCCAGAGAAACCAATGATATTTCCTTTCAAATCGTGTATAGGAAACATAACTCGGTCCCTAAATCGATCGAAATACTCTAAACTGTCCTCTTTTTCAATGATTAAGCCTGCTCGCTCAAGCAAATTCTCCTTGTAGCCACGTTTTGTTAAAAACTTTCTGGCAAAATCCCACGAATTGAGAGAATATCCAATACCAAACCTTTTCATCACATCATCTGTAAATCCTCTTGCGGTTAAATAGTCATATGCCTCTTGACCTTCTTTTGTATTTAGCAGTAAATGATGATAAAATTTTTGGAGAAGCGTATGTGCTCCAATCATTTTTTTTGTTTCTGAATTTTCTTCAGAAGCTTCATTTTTTGGTAAGTCAGGCAGTTCAATTTCAGTGTTAGAAAGTTTTGCTAACTTTTCTGCTGCTTCGACAAAACTAACGCCTTCTATTTCCATCACAAAGTTAAAGGCATTGCCACCCGCTCCACAACCGAAACAATGATATATTTGCTTATCTGGCGAAACAGAAAAAGAAGGTGTCGACTCTCCGTGAAAAGGGCAAAGTCCGAAGTAATTTTTTCCTTGTTTCTTTAATTGTACATATTCTCCGACTACATCAACAATGTCAGTAGATTGGCGAATTTGTTCAATTGCTTGTTCAGGAATTCTACTCATAATGACACTCCATAGTATACTATTTCTTTATTTATCAACGAATTCCTGCAAGATTCGACAAATTTTCTTGAAGTTTGTTCTTAAATTGCTGTCTATCTTCATCAGTAAAAGGTTTTGGCCCTTTGCTATATACACTTTTACGACGTTCTTTCGCTGATACGTGTCTCATAAATAGACGCTGGTCCATATCTCCTTCTGTATAAACAATTCCACGAGGAGAAAGAACATAAACTTTTCGATTTACCAACATGCTGGCTAATCCAAGATCTTGCGTTACAACTACATCTTTACTTTTGCCTTATTTAATATGTAAAGATTTGCTGACTCCTTTCCTTCATCTACGTAAATCAAAGAACCATTTAAATCTTTATTACATACATGAGAATAGGAAGCAACAAAGTAAACTTCTACATTATATGCATTACCTAGAAGACTTATTTCTTCCTTTACTGGGCATGCGTCTGCATCTACTAAGATAATGGGAGATGTTTTTAATTGCATGTTTGTTTGATTCTACATCCCTTCCCAAAAACCTTCTTTTTTCGATATGTTTTTTTCGTTTGTCGAACGATTTTACTTTCTGAACCTTGACTTACAGATAGTTTTAGTTTATTCCTTTATTGCAAAGTCTAAACGTGCGAATGTATTTTTTTATCACAATTTTTTATTATAATACAAACTTTTTAAATTGACTACTATTTTTTTGTTGAAAATGATTTTTAAACTCAAATATTACAAAAGAAAAAAGAGCACACAGTTTTGGCGCTCTTTCATAGAAACATTTATCCATTCTTTTTTTGATAAAGATTATAAATAATATTTGCTGTTTCTTCTACTGCTTTGTTTGTTACGTCAATAACTTCACAGCCTAGCTTATTTACTAGGTTATCAAAGTAATTTAGTTCTTCTTTGATGCGTTCCATATTTGCATAGGAAGCTTGATCGTTTAAACCTAGTGCTTTTAAACGTTCACGTCGGATGTCGTTTAGTTTTTCTGGACTTATTTTCAAACCGATACATTTCGTTTTAGCAACCTTGAATAGTTCGTCAGGAGGGTCTACTTCTGGAACAATCGGTACATTTGCAACTTTTAGGCGTTTATGTGCTAAGTATTGTGATAAAGGAGTTTTGGACGTACGGGATACACCAATCAATACAATGTCCGCCTTAAGAATACCACGTGGGTCTCGGCCATCATCATATTTTACAGCGAATTCAACCGCTTCGATTTTTTTGAAATAATCTTCGTCTAATTTCCTTACAAGGCCAGGTTGATAACTTGGCTTCACATTATATTCTGTTTCCATTAACTCAATGAGAGGGCCGATAATATCGTATACAGGTACTTGTTCATGTGCAGCTGTACTAATTAAATATTGTCTCATTTCAGGTACTACTAATGTGAAGGCAATGATTCCTTGATTTAACTTGGCTAAACTTACCACTTCATTAATTGTATTTAAGTCTTCTGCATATGGAACTCGTTTTAGAGAAAACTCTTCACCACTAAATTGGCTTATTGCCGCTTTAACAGATAATTCTGCTGTTTCTCCAACAGAGTCAGAAACTACATAGATGGTGCGTTTATTCATTGTACTCCTCCAATCCCATTAAATAATCTCGTCATTTGATAAAGCTACAAGCATTTTCGTAATGTTCGTTTTCGTAATTCTACCGACAACTTCATAGCCCTTTTCCGTTTCTTTTACGACTGGAAGTGCATCTATTTGTTTTTCAATTAGTTTTTTTGCAATATCAATAATTAAGTCTTCTCTAAAACAATATGTTACGTTCGGCATTCTCGTCATAATAATATTTACTGGTATCGTCGTTAGCTCTTGTTTCCCTAAACTCGCACGTAGTAAATCTTTTCTTGATAGAACACCAACTAGGATAGAAGATTTATCCACTACAAATAAGGTTCCTACATCTTCTAAAAACATCGTACAAATAGCATCGTACACGGAGACACTTTCATTTACTACAACCGGAATCGATTGATGGTCGTTTACTTGGATTTTTTTTATTCGATCACTTAATAATTGTGAACCAGTTTTTCCTGTATAAAAATAGCCTACACGAGGACGAGCATCTAAATAACCTGCCATAGTTAAAATAGCTAAATCCGGTCGTAATGTAGCCCTAGTTAAATTTAATTGTTCCGCAATTGCTTCACCAGTGATTGGCCCGTTCTCTTTTACAATTTGCAAAATATGTTCTTGCCGTTTATTGAGTTCTATTTTCACTCACCACCTAGACAATATATCCATTATTCACTTGTTGAAATATGTAACAACAAGGAGCTAGTCACAAGTAAATATGTCATACTTAATAAAAAATAATATATACTAATTATACTGATAAAACGCAGAATTGGAAAGAGGCTGACGAAAATTCTTCCAAAAGTCAGCCTTTTCCTATTTCTATAACTTTTTCTCTTAAGTTACGAACAACATAATGCCAAGTGTTTGTCGTTTATTTAACTAGGATTTTATTCCAGTCACCAAATGTTTTAATCACATCTGCTAACAGCTTCATTTGAGCAAGTCTATTTAGTTTAATTAATTCGTCATCGGCCATAACCATTGTATTGTCAAAATAATTGTCTATCTCATGTTGCATAGAAGCTAGTGCATCGAAAGCATGTAAATAATTTTGCTCTGTAAGAGAATGATATACTTTTTCTTTTGTTTCTAGATAAGTCTCATATAGCGATTTTTCTGCTTCTTCTTTTATTAATTCCACATTTAACAGACTGTTTTCTGCTTTTTTTGCTATGTTTAATACACGGCTTAATGATTCGACAATGGACTTAAAGTCATTATTTTTCTTGTTGTTATTTAATATATGAGCTTTAGAGATAACGGAAGATAAGTTAACTAAAGGTAAATCTAGAGCTGCATCCACTATATCATATGAAATATTATCTTCACTCAGTATATTCTTTAATCGCATACGGAAGAAAGATTCTACATCACTTAAAACTTCTTCAGGATCACGCTTAAGTATTCCGATTGATTCATACGTGTTGATTAAATTAGTAAATAATTCGTGTAACGAAATGGACCACTCTTTATTAATAATCGTTTGTACAACTCCTGCAGCTTGACGTCTTAAAGCATACGGGTCTTGTGATCCAGTTGGTATTACTCCTATTGCAAAGAAACTTACAATGGTATCTAGCTTTTCTGCGACACTTAATATAGCTCCTACATCGGATGGTGGTGTAGCATCTTCAGCAGAACGAGGCATGTAATGCTCATTTATAGCTGCTGCTACCTCTTTTGTTTCCCCTTTTTCTAATGCATAGCGTTCACCCATTAAACCTTGTAATTCTGGGAATTCATACACCATTTGAGATATTAAATCGAATTTATATATTTCCCCTGCTCTGACAACTTGTTCTTTTGTGTAGGAATCCATTTCGAGAACGTTTGCAATATGAGTTGCAAATCCTCGAACACGCTTCACTTTTTCTCCAGTTGTTCCTATTTCTTCATGGAATACAACTTTATCTAACTTTGCAACCGCATCAGCAATAACAAGTTTTTCATCTTCCTTAAAGAAAAAGGCAGCATCAGAAAGTCTAGCACTTAACACTTTTTCATTTCCTTTTGCAACAATGTCTAAGTGTTCATGATTACCGTTACGAACTGTGATGAAGAATGGAAGTAATTTCCCTTCCTTATTTTTCACTGGGAAGTATCGTTGATGTTCTTTCATCGATGTTATTAAAACTTCTTCTGGTAATGATAAAAAGCTTTCATCGTATTTTCCGTATAATGCAGTTGGGTATTCTACTAAATTGTTAACTTCTTCTAATAAATCTTCGTCAACAGGAATATCCCAGTTGTTTTCTTCAGCAATTGTTTGAAGTTGTTGTTTAATAGCTTCTTTTCGTTCCAACGCATCAACTATTACATACTCACCTAACAACGTTTTCGCATAAAATTCTGGATGAAGGATCTCCACTTTATTTCCTAGGAAACGGTGACCTATAGACGTATTACTAGATGGAACTTTTGCAATTTCTAGTGGTACTACTTCTTCTCCAAACAAAACTGTTAACCATTTAATTGGTCTTACATAGCGAAGGTCTTCCGAACCCCAGCGCATGTTTTTAGGGAAATGCAAACCAGTTATCACTTCTTCTAAAAGTTGAATTAATTCTGGTGTATTCTTTCCTTTTACATGCTTTTGAACATGTGCATACTCTACACCATTTATTTCTTTGAAATAGATGTCTTCCACACTTGCCCCTTGACCTCTTGTAAAGCCTTGAGCTGCTTTAGACCACTCTCCTGCATCTGATAGTGCAATTTTTTTAGCAGGTCCTTTCGCTTCAATGGTTACATCTTCTTGTTTTTCTGCTAGGTTTTCAACAATAACTGCTAGTCTTCTTGGCGTAGAATAACTTTTTATTGTAGAAAATGAAAGTTGGTGTTCTTTTGCCCAAGAAACCATCTTTTCTTCAAGCTGATTCATAGAATTTGTAACAAACCTAGCTGGCATTTCTTCTAATCCTATTTCAATTAATAAATCACGACTTGTCATCTTTATTTCCCCCTTTATTTAAAATTGGGAAGCCAAGTTTTTCTCTCTCTTCATAGAATGTTTTGGCTACTTTGCGAGCAAGGTTTCTAACTCTACCAATGTACCCCGTTCTCTCAGTTACCGAAATTGCTCCTCTTGCATCTAGTTGGTTAAACGTATGGGAACATTTTAAAACGAAATCATAAGCCGGGTGAACTAGTCCATGATCCATTTGTGCGTGTGCTTCTTTTTCGTAAATATCAAATAGTTGAAATAACATCTCTGGGTTTGAAGTTTCAAACGTATATTTTGAATGCTCATATTCTGGCTGTAAGAAGATATCTTTGTATGTAAACCCTGTTGTCCATTCTAAATCAAACACACTATCTTTTTCTTGAATGTAAGATGCTAGGCGTTCAATACCGTACGTAATTTCTACAGAAACTGGTTTACACTCTAGTCCACCGACTTGTTGGAAATAAGTAAACTGGGTAATTTCCATTCCATCTAGCCATACTTCCCAACCTAAACCTGAAGCACCTAGCGTTGGAGCTTCCCAGTTATCTTCTACGAAGCGAATATCATGTTTTAATGGATCAATCCCTAGTTTCTTTAAAGACTCTAAATATAGCTCTTGTATATTGTCTGGTGATGGTTTCATGATTACTTGGAACTGATGATGTTGATAAAGACGATTTGGATTTTCTCCATATCTTCCATCTACAGGTCTTCTGGATGGTTCTACATAAGCTACATTCCATGGCTCTGGTCCGATACTACGTAAAAACGTATATGGACTCATTGTTCCTGCTCCTTTTTCTACATCGTATGCTTGCATTAATACACAGCCTTGTTCTGACCAATGATTTTGTAAAGTTAAAATCATGTTTTGAATGTTCATTCAATGGCACCTCCACTTTTTTAACTGCTATAAAGAAAAAATATAGGGAACTAATCGTTGATGCTCGCTGCAGATGCTCGCTTTCCGCGGGCGGTCCGGGAGCATCCTCGGCGCAAGCGCCTGTGGGGTCTCCCATGTCCCTACTCTCCCGCAGGAGTCTCGCATCTGCAGCGAACATCAACTGGTGTTGGTTAAGAACAAAGCTTAACTACTTCCACCGGGCATATAAAACAAAAAACTCTCGTCTCTATGCTAATTATTGATTAGCATAGGGACGAGAGTTAACCCGCGGTTCCACCCTATTTGTAAAAGTCATGTTGTACTTTTACCACTTTAGAACACTGCTCCAGAATGCCATTCCTTATTGCTCTATCCCTAGCTTACACCATTCTAGAGTCGCTTTTATAGAGGAGAATAAGTACTCTTTTCCTTCGTAACAGCAAAGTATAATAATAATTGGATTCTAAATTATTTTGCAGCGAATGTCAATCCTCTTTCTTGAATGCATCTTGAAAAGAAGACATTTGTTTAATAAATTTTTTTGATTTTAATAAAATTCCCGAATACGTTTCGTAATATTCATCAATAATAGACCGTATTTGAACTCTTGTTTCTTCTTTGACTGACACATTTCCTATTTTGTGCAAGTCATAAAAATAAAATATCCGTAATAACCTTAATGTGGAAGGTGTTACTTTCTTAGCATATTTATCCTTATGTACACAACGATGACAAATAAAGCCACCTTCATTAATGGAAAACGAAAAATCACCTTCCATCGTACCACAACTTGTACATTTACTTAGTTCAGGTGCTATCCCTAACACAGACATCATTTTCATTTCATAAATAAACATTAATATTTCTGGGTCTACACCTTCTTCCATGTTTTGAAGAGTTAATAATAAAAACTCAAATAGATATGGATTCGGTTTTCCTTCATCGGTAGCTTTATCTGTTAATTCAACAATATAAGAACTATATGCAGTTAGAAAAATATCTTCTCTTATGGAACGCATGGAATCTATAATTTCACCTTGTTGCAGGCTACCAAGGCCTTTGCCTCTGTTATATAAATAATGACCGTAACAGAATAATTGTGTAACTGCTGTTAATCTGCTACTTGGTTTCTTTGCACCACGCGCCATTACACCAACTTTTCCTTGTTCTCGTGTGTAAAGTGTCACGATTTTATTCGTTTCACCATAATGATTTGTTCGAATGACAATACCTTCACATTTATGTAACAACGTTGACACCATCCATTATGCGCAATTAACGCAACTTAATTATTCTATATATTTTACCACAGAAAAAAGGCAACCTACATTAGATTGCCTTTATCCATTGTGCAAATCATTATGAAATTGGTACGTCTCTATGTGCTAGTTCGTCCTCTTGCTCGGGTAATTCAGTTCGATCTTTCTCAATCTCTTTAAAAAGTAGATAGGTATCTATACTACCTGTTTCTGAAAAGATTTTCCAGGTAAAATCCAACATTGAAAACCTCACCCTTTCTGTTGTAAAGACAAGCAAACACTATCCAATTCCTATACCTATATGGTGACCGATTTTACCTAAAACAATGTTAGATAATTTTTGCTAATTTTACTGAGTCTAATATCCTATACAAGTTTGCACGCCAATTATTTTAATACTTTAAACATCGCTGTAGATTTCCTCGCAAGTCTCCAGCTCCCCGCTTCTCCCGCAGGAGTCTACGACTTGCGCTACAATCAACAGCTGGATAAGTCTCAAAAATCAACAACATTTTATGATTTTAATATTCGTCTTCTCTAAATCCAAGGTCTCTTAATTGGCTTTGTTTATTGCGCCAGTCTTTTTGAACTTTTACCCAAAGTTCTAAAAATACTTTTGATCCTAGCAATGTTTCGATATCTTCTCGAGCTTTCTGTCCAACCTCTTTAAGGACTTTCCCTTGTTTTCCGATAACAATGCCTTTTTGAGAATCGCGTTCTACAACGATTGTAGCCTGGATATCCACCATTTCACTGCGTTCACGCTTTTTAATCCCGTCAATCGCCACCGCAATGGAGTGGGGAACTTCTTCTCTTGTTAAGTGCAACACTTTTTCACGAATTAACTCAGATATAATAAAGCGTTCCGGGTGGTCTGTTACTTGATCTGCAGGATAATATTGCGGACCTTCCGGTAACACTTTCTTTATTTGCGTTAATAATGTTTCGATGTTATTACCTTGTAGTGCTGAGATAGGTACTATTTCTTTGAATGGATATAATGTTTTATATTTTTCAATGAGTGGTAGCAATTCGTCAGGGTGTACCTCATCAATTTTATTAACGACTAAAAATACTGGAGTTTTCGTTTCTTTTAATCGTTCGATGATGAATTCATCGCCTTTTCCTAGCCCTTCCACTGCATTAATCATAAATAGAATTAAGTCGACTTCTTTTAATGTGTTTTGTGCTACTTTCATCATAAAGTCGCCTAACTTATGCTTTGGTTTATGAATTCCAGGTGTATCAATGAAAACAACTTGTGCATCATCTACTGTTAATACCCCTTGAATTTTATTTCTTGTTGTTTGCGGTTTGTCGCTCATTATGGCAATTTTTTGACCGATAACTCTGTTTAAAAACGTAGACTTCCCTACATTTGGTCGGCCAATAATAGAAACGAAACCTGATTTATAACTATTTTTATTCATGTAAATCCTCCGCTGAAAATGCTCCTGGCAATAATTCTTTTACTGTTAGTTCCTGTACATCACCTTTTAAATTCGTCAAAATCACTTTTGTATCTCCAGAACAAAGCTCAGAGATAACTTGACGACAAGCTCCACAAGGTGGTACAGGACGAGCTGTGTCTGCAACTACTGCAATTGCTACAATTTCTTTTTCTCCTTGAGCATATGCTGTAAATAGTGCAGTTCTTTCAGCACAGTTTGTCATACTGTAGGCAGCGTTTTCAATATTACAGCCTCGGAATACTTTTCCATCTTTTGTTAGTATTGCTGCACCAACTTGAAATTTTGAATAAGGTGCATATGCCATTTGTCTTGCTAGTTTTGCTTCTTCCATCAATGCTTCGATATTCACCATGACTCTTCCCTTCATCAAGCATACAACCTTGCATGCTCACCATTTATTTTACACGAATTGAACCAATAAATCATCCGTTTTCACACAAAAAATTAATAATTTTAAATTTTCTTTTTATTTGAACAACCCTATTAAATAAGGGGTGTATAAAAATACCCCTACCACTAATGCCATTACAGCATAAACTAATGCAGCCGATGCTGCGACATCTTTAGAAATTTTTGCTAATGGATGATATTCATTCGTAAATAAGTCTACAACATTTTCGATAGCTGTGTTAATTATTTCTATCACTATCATTCCACCAATTAACAAAAATAAAATAATCCATTCTATTTTTGTTATTTGAAGCAAATACGATAGTCCAATCATTATTATAGCTAGCGTTAAATGTATTTTTATATTTCTTTCGTTTTTTATCACAAAAGTTAGCCCTTCAAGCGCGAATAAAAAACTTCGCGCTAAAGAGCCTCTAAAATTTTTATTACGATCTTTTAAGTCCATAGGCATCCAAGATTTCCTTTTGTTTGTCGAACATTTCTTTTTCCTGTTCGTCTGTTTCGTGATCATATCCTAAAAGATGTAAAAAACCATGAATAGCTAGAAAGCCCATTTCTCTTTCTATACTATGACCGTAATCATCTGCCTGTTCCTTTGCCATAGGAACAGAGATAATGATATCTCCAAGGACAGAAGGAGCATCTTCTTCATAATGAATTTCTATTTCCCCTTCTCCCATTTCTTCTAATGCGAAAGAAATGACATCCGTTGGCTTATCTTTTTGGCGATATTCTTTATTTATTTCTTGAATTCTTTCATTTGATACGAATGTAACAGATACTTCTGCATCAGGCTGTAGATTTTCTTGAGTAGCAGCAAACGTTAAAAGCTCATTTACTGCCTCTAACTGTTGTTCTGTTAATGAGTCTGTTTCATCATACATATCGATGTGTAACATTAGTTTTCATTCTCCTTTTTGTCATCTGGATATTCAATTCTAGAATGGAATATTCCTGAGAGTGTTTCACAAAAAGATTTTGTCATTATTTCTAATTCTTTAAAAGTTAAATCACATTCACTAAATTGTCCATCTTGTAATCTGTCTTTAATAATTGATTTAACTATAGATTCAATTTTCTCAGGTGTAGGGCTATTTAATGATCTTACTGCCGCTTCAATACTATCAGCTGTTCCTACAATAGCAGCTTCTTTCGTTTGAGCTTTTGGACCTGGATAACGATATTCCTTTTCATCTAGTTCTTCATTCTGTTCTTTCGCTTTATAATAAAAGAATTTTAACAAAGTTGTCCCATGATGTTCAGCTGCAATATCTACTATTTCTTTTGGTATATTATGTTTTTGCAAAATTTCTGCCCCATCTGTTGCATGTGCGATAATGATATTCTTACTAGTTTGTGGAGGAAGTTTATCATGTGGATTTGTTCCACCCATCTGGTTTTCTATAAAATAACCAGGCCTCTTCGTTTTCCCTACATCATGATAATAAGCCGCCACCCTCGCTAACAATCCATTTGCACCAATAGACTCACATGCTGATTCTGAAAGGTTAGCGACCATAACACTATGATGATACGTACCAGGTGCCTCCATCAATATTTTTCTTAACAGGGGATGATTCGGGTTCGAAAGTTCTAGTAATTTCATCGTTGATAACATCCCAAATCCTACTTCAAAGAATGGTAAAAGACCAATTGTTAAAACCGCGGCAACAATACCTGAACCAATAGCCATGGTAAGGTTAGTACCTAAGTTAATTAGGCCATTCACCATAAATATGTTGCTATTTTTTATTCCTAACAAAGCAACAATAGTAATTATGTTAATGAGTGAAATAAATAGACCCGCTTGTAGGATGGTTGATCTACGGTTATGTTGACTTAAAAATAACACTCCAGCGATAGCAGAAACAGTTAGATAAGTTCCTATCGTATAGTTCATCGTTCCAGGGAATTCATTATATATAATACTTCCACAAAGCCCTAATATAATACTAGTTAGGATAGCAACTCTCTCGTTTATTAAAATTTTCGCAAGCATTGCTCCCATTGCAACTGGTGCAATAAAACCAATTTGTGCTGCTCCATCGAATTGCTGAAATAAAGCGATCACCTTCATTAAAATAAGAGTTACCGTAAAGATGAGAATATACATCGTTAAATAACTATTATTTTTTTGCAAGTTGGTCGTATCTTTTACATGAAAAATATAAACCAAGCTGGAAATTATTAATCCTATTAATAAACTAAGACCAATATATGGCGTAAAGGATCTGTCAGCATTTAATAGACCAACCACTTCTAATTGTCGATAAATTTCTCTAGTGATAGTGTCTCCTTTTTGGACTAGGATTTGACCAGCTGCTATTTCGACAGGTTCTATCGCATCACGAGCAGCTTGTCTTTTTTCTTGCGTTAATTTGGAATCAAAAAATTTATTTTGAACAACACTCATGGTTCCAATTTTAACTCCAACGGTGCGTATTTGATTATCCCTATCCCCAGGAACAACCGTGTATCCCATCTCTCTTTCAAGACTAGTCTTAGCACTCTCCAACTCAGTAGGTGTCAGTATATCTTTTTGCATTGCATTATGCATTGCTGTAACCGTTGCGTTACTAATGACAGAAAGCTGCTCTGTACTCGCATTGATTAGAACTACCAATTCCTCATCAGCTATTTTGAAATCGTTATTCCACTCATCTCCAAGCCTTGTTCTTAATTTTCCCTTTAGCATATCAAGCTTATCAGATTCTGTAACAACTATTGGTTCTGCAGGTTCTTCCCCGTCTACCGTTGTTTGCTGTTGTGATTCTAATCTAAGAGCTTCGTTCTGCACACTAACAATTGACTCAAAAAGGGCTTGTATTTTTTCAGCTTGCATAAATGGCTTATCTGTTTCTTTTTCATAAACAGATTCTACAGCATTCGCAGCTTCATTACGTAATGCCTCCGTTTTTTCTTTATCTATTGTATTTTGTGGAGCTCTTATAGTCTGTTCGGCTCTTTCGGCTATTTTAACGTTCATTTTTTCAGGTGTAACATTGTTATACATCATGGCAAATAGTACTAATGATAATAAAGAATAAAGAACGATAGGATAAAGTTTTAACTTTCTAAATTTGTTTAAGTATGTATAAAATTCTTTATTGTTTCGGCTCATCATTATTCCCCCCTTTTCCGAAGTACCCTGAAATAAAGTTAAATAGCCCCAAAGACAAGGGGCTTTTTCTGAGGTGTATAATACAATTAATCGGTTAGATATTTTCAATTATTCTTTTTCAAATGTTTCGTATGCATTAATAATTTTTGCAACTAGCTGATGACGAACTACGTCTGATTGGTCCAATGTAATGAACGTAATTCCTTTCACACCAGATAGGATGTTTTTAGCGACCGCTAACCCGGATTTAACACCTTTTGGTAGGTCAACTTGGGATACATCCCCTGTAATAACCATTTTAGAGCCAAATCCTAATCTCGTTAAGAACATTTTCATTTGAGCTTGTGTCGTATTTTGAGCTTCATCTAAAATAACAAATGCATCGTCTAGTGTACGACCTCTCATGTACGCTAATGGAGCAATCTCTATCACTCCACGTTCTATAAGACGTTGTGTATGCTCACTACCAAAAACATCATGGAGCGCATCGTATAATGGCCTTAGATACGGATCTACTTTCTCTTTTAAATCTCCAGGTAAAAAACCTAAACTTTCGCCTGCTTCTACTGCTGGTCTTGTTAAAATAATACGCTTTACTTGACCATTTTTTAGAGCACTAATTGCCATTACTACGGCTAAATATGTCTTCCCTGTACCAGCTGGCCCAATTCCAAATACAAGGTCATTTTTTCTAATGGCAGCCACATATTGGCGCTGACCATGAGTCTTGACTCGGATTGGCTTACCTTTTAAGTTTTTTGTAATTTCTTCTTCATACAGTTCTGAAAAGGAATCAATGTTGTTTTCTTTTGCAAGTTGAATAATATACAAAATATCTCTCTCTGATATCGAGACACCTTTTCGTATTACCTGAATTAATTGATGTATTATTTTGTCCACTAACTCAACGTTTTCTAATTCTCCGGATACATTTAATGATTCACCGCGCGTTACAATGGAAACGTTTAGCTCATCTTCTAATATTTTTAAATGAGCATCTTGATTCCCGAATAACGCAATAGCTTCATTTGGATTTTCTACTTGTTGTTTCATCATGACTAATTCTTCTGTCATTACTCAGTCTCCTTGAACAATAGGCTGCTTTTTTACTATATTTTCTACAACTTGGTAATGTATGATTAATTTTACTTTACCATTCTCTACTGTTTGGTGCAAAACTTTTTGACCTTTAATCACTGCATCTTCTTCTAAAAGTTTCTTTAAATCCTCTTTCCCTTTTTCAAGCGCCCTCTCTACCGCTTCTTCTTCCGTATATATTATTTGTATATTTTCCTTTTCGTATAGAGACTTCTTTCTATAAGATATTGGTAATTTCCATTTCCAGAAGTAAGCTGGTTTAATGATTTCGTCTTCTTTTATTTGTGTAAACTCTGGTTTAAAAAATCCCCATACTTTAATTGGTAAATTCCCAAAAGCAACATAATGCTTATGGTATGAATTGCCTGTTAAAACACCTAGTCTGTCTTCTAGCTCAATGTTAACAGTTTGTTCATACCAAGTCTCACCAAAAACAATACCCTCAGCAGCAATTGCTTTCGTATTCTCTTCTCTACCGATAAGCCCGGAGACAAGAATTTGCCCCGGTTCTACATATTGGTTAATTTCCACCATTGGTTGTCCTTTTTCAACAAACATATTTGTGATTGTCGCTTTTTTTCTTGCAACTAAATGTTGGGGTCTAGGTTTTGTAATATTTTCCGGTTCGTTCTTTTCTACTACAGTGAAATGATAGGATGTCCCATTTAACTCCACACCAATCCATGTTATTTCTTCGATTGTTTCTGTAAGATATCGTTGAATACTTTCCACATCTTTAATAAAAAATTGAAGTTTTCCAGGTTTTACCCCTAGCTTGGTCAATTCTTGATTAATCCTGTGCTCTGTTTCAGGGTTTGCACCATTAACGTTAATACTCCAGACCATATTTGATAGAACGAATATCGAAACAAGAAATAGAGCTAACCCAATGATAATGCCAAGATTTTTTATAGAGTATTGCACTAGGAAAGGAAAACCTTTCCTAGTTAAAAATCGAAAAGAGCATTCATGCTTCTTAATTAGTGCACGTAGATGATGAACATCTTTTAATAAAATATAACAAGTGTATGCTTCACTACCAAGTTTCTTGACTGTCCAAATAGAAATTCCTTTTCGGGTACATTCATTTAGAAATCGCTCTACCCCTTTACCGTGAATAATTATTTTGACGGAGCCTGAAAAAAAGTTTGTCCATTGATTCTTCATTGACTTATATCCCCCTAATTTGTTCCGTTGTTATTCAGATAAATAAACAACTTGGTGTATTTTCCCTTCAAGTAAAATTTCTTCTGGCAAGATTGTTTTAATAACAAAATTTTCTCCTTTTACAAGTAGTTGTCCTTGTTTGAGAAGTAGACGTAATTCTGTGTCTGAAAAAGTTAATAATCCTCTATGATTTTCAATATATATATGTATTTGACCAATCATTGTTATACGCGGCAGATCCATCATAACGTCCGCGGGTAATTCCATATTTTTAGTTAACCAATTGTTCATTCGTGAGCGGAATTTTTTGAGCATGGAAAAACCCCCTTTCATCTCATGTTTATGTTTGAAAAGGGGTTTCTATCACTAAATTTAATGGGGGAATTTGTTATAGGTATTGGTAAGTTTGCTTTAATATGATTAATTTAAATTTGAGTAGTTTTCTTTCACTTATTTGTGATGGATAACCTTTGTTCTGTTTCAACTTGTGTTTTAATTCTACTTGGTTGTGTTTCAAACTTGAATCAGTTCTCTTTTTCTAGTCTCTTGTGTTTCAATCCTCACTACTTGTGTTTCAATCTTACCTAGTTGTGTTTCAATTTCTATGACTTGTGTTTCAATTTTACCCGGTTGTGTTTCAATTTCTGTACTTGGTGTTTCAATCCTGAACCGCTACTTTATTTCTAGCTTGTTCTGTTTCAATTCACAATACTAGTGTTTCAATCTAACCTGATATGTTACCAATACAAAAAAAGAGCTGCATCCACAGGGACACAACTCTTTTAAAACTATTATTTCGCTCGAAATCTTTCCTGATATATCGGCTTATATGGGTTTCTCGACCTTGGTTGGCCAAGGATTTCCGCCCATTTTACACCGTCCACTACTTCTTTAGTAGTTATTTTACTAGCACGACTAACGATACCTTCAGACCTTTTCAGGTCACCTTGTAAAATTGGACTATCACCAGCGATTTCATAATTCTTCATTTCATTCTGTTTGCGTTTTAGATCTTCGCGCATTGATAGAAACGTGTCTTGTTTATTAGGTTGTGGTTTAGGTTCGATATACGACGATACGGTTTCTCGTCCTTTTTTCTCCCACTCTTCGACTTTTTCTGAAAAAACATCAAAGTCCCAATCACGTTCACGCTTCTTATCATCTTTTGCAGGAACCTCTTCAAAATAATCATCAATATTGTCATATTCCTGCTGTTGCTCTTGTTGTTGTCTTGAATCTTGGTTCTTTTTCCTAAACATACTAAACAGAAAAGAAACTATTATAAACAAGAGAATCGGGTTGGATAACAAGTTTTCAAAAATTCCCAAAAGGAGTGAACCTCCCTTCTTCTAATTAGAAGTCCTTATTTGGTCGAACTTATTTCTTTTTATCTTCCGAGTTATTATTCGTTAGGTTACCAATAGAATCTCTCATATCAGTGTCCGCAGTAATGTTTTGAATGTTCATATAATCCATAAAACCAATGTTTCCAGAACGTAATGCTTCTGCCAAAGCAAGTGGAACTGTTGCTTCTGCTTCCACAACTTTCGCGCGCATTTCTTCTACGCGAGCACGCATCTCTTGCTCTTGAGCAACGGCCATAGCACGACGCTCTTCCGCTTTTGCTTGGGCAATTTTCTTATCTGCTTCCGCTTGGTCTGTTTGTAATTCTGCACCAATGTTTTTACCGATATCAATATCCGCAATATCAATGGATAAGATTTCGAATGCTGTACCAGCATCTAATCCTTTTGCAAGAACAGTTTGAGAAATCATATCTGGATTTTCAAGAACTTTCTTATGGCCTATAGCTGAACCGATTGTACTAACAATACCTTCACCTACACGAGCGACTACTGTTTCTTCACCAGCACCACCAACTAAGCGTTCAATGTTAGCACGAACCGTAATACGAGCTTTCGCTTTAACTTCAATTCCGTCCATCGCAACACCGGCAATGAATGGCGTTTCAATTACTTTAGGGTTAACGGACATTTGTACCGCTTCTAATACGTCACGACCAGCAAGATCAATTGCTGCTGCACGTTCGAAAGTTAATTCAATGTTTGCGCGTTGTGCTGCGATTAGTGCGTTTACAACACGGTCCACGTTACCACCAGCTAAGTAGTGACTCTCAAGTTGGTTTGTTGTTACATCTAAACCAGCTTTATGTGCCTTAATTAACGGATTAATTACACGACTAGGAATTACACGACGTAATCTCATCCCTACTAAAGTGAAAATACTTACTCGTACGCCAGCTGCTAGTGCGGAAATCCACAGCATAACTGGAACAAATGTTAATAATACAGCAAAGAAGATAATACCTAGTGCTACTGCTAAAAGAATAATTAATGTAGTTGGATCGTTCATCATTTTGCCTACCTTTCCTATTTAAAAATTTATTTTGAAGAATGAATCTCTCTCACGATAACTCGAGACCCTTCTGCCTTCACAACTCTTACTTGTTTGTTCGCTTCAATATAACTACCTTCCGTCACTACATCTACCCGCTCTTCATTGAAAATAGCAGTACCTGAAGGGCGTAACGTAGTTAGGGTTACTCCTTCTTGACCAACAAGTTCTATTCTAGAAACGTTGGAGATGTAACCTCGTTCGGTATTTGTTGAATCTCTAAGGACTAGACGGTCAAACACTCGTATACGCTTACCGAATACTTTAAATATTATAACCATTGCAACAACTGTTACTGTCATTGCAAAAAGTAAAGAAATACCCATTTGAGCCACATCGTCTGTTGCTAAGAAGAAGCTGGTGATGATTGCTCCTAAACCAATTATTCCAAGTATACCTCCTGGAACAAATATTTCTAAAACAACGAGGATAATCCCTATAAGGAATAATAACAATGTTTCCATACCAGCTAAGCCGGCAACTAAATGACCATAGAAGAATAGCAATAAAGCACTGATTCCCATTGCACCCGGAATCCCAAAGCCTGGGGAATACAACTCTAATACTAAGCCAAGAGATCCAATTGAGATTAAAATAGAAGCAACAATAGGGTTAGCAATAAAGCGTGCAAGGTTTTCTGCAAAAGATACTTTAGCTATAACTATTTGTGCATTTTCATAACCTAACTGTGCTAATAGATCATCTAGGTTAGCAGCTGTTCCTTCTGAGTAGCCTACTTCCAACGCTGTGTTAGGACCTAGCGCTAATAACTTTCCTTTTGGTGCACCAACTTCCGGAGCATCAACTTCTGGATCTGTCATAGCTTGTGCATATAGCGGGTCTCTTCCTGTAAGCTCAGCTGCTGTAGTCATTTCAGTGAACCACATTGCTTGTGATTTTAAGTCTGCAGCATTACCAGTTTGTTCGATAACCGCGGCTGATCCCATATTACCACCAGGGGCAAAATATATTTTGTCCGCATAAAGTGCGATATATGCTCCAGCTGAAATTGCCCAAGTGTTTACATATGCAACAGTTTGCGTAGTCGTTCGATTTAATAGACGAGCAATTTCTTTTGCAGAGTCAACAGTACCACCTGGAGTGTTTAAATCTAAAACAATTAAGTCTGCGCCATTTTTTTCTGCATCTTCTATAGCTCGTTCTAAAAATTTGTATAATCCCTTTTCCACTGTGTCATGGACTGGGATTACATGCACGACAGGTTCTGCCCCACTAGTTTTAGAAGGTAACAAAGATGGTATAAGTAAAATAACACCCAATAATATAGAAATAATTGATCCTAGTCGAAGATACTTTCTCATAAAATCCTCCTCTCCACGTTACACTATTTAGTATGATTACCATTCCCATTAAGTAATACGCAAAGAAAAGCATTAAGTTTCAATTTTGTATGTATTTTTTTGTTAGGTTGAGGTTGTATGTTTATACAGATGATTCAAAATAGAAATAGGAATGGTAATAGCACCTTACAAATTTGCAAGGTGCTATTTTTGTTTTTTTATGAAAGATGTTGTTGTACTAATTTGTTTACTAAGCTTCCATCTGCTTTGCCTTTTACTTTAGGCATTAACGCGCCCATTACTTTGCCCATTTCTGCTTTAGATGAAGCTCCAACTTCTGAAATAGTTTGTTTAACAATTTCAGAAACTTCTTCTTCAGAAAGCTGAGCAGGCATGTATTGTTCAACGATAACAATTTCCGCTTGTAATTTATTTGCCAAGTCGTCACGACCGGCTTTTTTAAATTCGTGGAGGGAGTCTTTACGTTGTTTTAATTCACGAGACAAAACAGTAAGTTCTTCGTCTTCGGACAAATCATTTTTTGTCTTAATTGCTTCATTTTGCAAAGCAGACTTTATCATACGGATGACAGAAAGTTTTTCTTTATCTTTCTCTTTCATCGCTTGCTTCATATCAGTATTTAAACGTTCGAGAAGACTCATTACTTACACCCTCTTTTTACCATTTACGCTTTCTAGCAGCTTCAGACTTTTTCTTACGTCTTACGCTAGGCTTTTCATAGAATTCGCGCTTTCTAGCTTCTTGTAACGTTCCAGTTTTAGAAACTGATCGTTTGAAGCGGCGAAGAGCATCTTCTAAAGATTCGTTTTTACGAACAACAGTTTTAGACATTCTGTTTCCCTCCCTCCAGAACAACCACTAACATTTTCAACAACATATTCCTACACGCCAAAAAACATGTATAGAACATGTACTTAGCAATTATAATATATTCACTAAGAGAGGTCAACAATTATCAAGATGTTTCCCGTTTATCACTATTATATAAGTCGATAATCTCGCTTTGCTTATTTCCAATTAAGTATTGCGATCTGCCTAAATACAGTGGTATAGAAATTTCATTAAAGTTGGGTAAACCGTTTGGTTGAAACAGGTTTTCATCTTTATGAAACCCTGTTATTTCGCCAACGAAGAAATCGTGGTCACCATATGTTTGTTGGTCCATCACTTTACATTCGTATGCTACATAAGCATTATTTAATATAGGTGCTCGTACGGTTTTACCTTTTTCATAGTTTGCCCCGACAGCCTCAAATTTATTTTCATCTTTTCCACTATTACTACCAAAATGCTGAATATAATGAGCATATTGAGCCGAAACAAAGTTTACCGCAAACTCTTTTGATCCTTCAATTAAATGATGGGTATATCTTTCTTTTGCTATTGCTACGCCATAAATGGATGGTTCATATGAAATGTAAGTGTGCCAACCAGCAGACATAACATTTGTTTTTCCTTCCCATGTAGCTGTGACTAGTGCCACCATACCAGGATAACTATGCATCACTGTTTTATTCGTAAAAGTCCTCATACAAATCCCCTTATATTTTTGTCATTCTTGTCCACCTCTTACCATATATTCTTAAAGAGGTGGTTGCTTTGTTTTCCATTATAACGTTATTTGCAGTTTATTTAGCAATTTTTTTGTTCGGCATGACCGTAATGCGGACAGGTTTATCTCATTTATCTGAAGATAAGCTAAAAACATATATACTAAAGTTTACAAATCATCCTCTTAAAGGATTAGTTGCAGGTGCTCTGATTACCGCGGTATTACAAAGTAGTTCGGCGGTAATGGTAATTACGATTGGTTTAGTGGCAGCCGGCTATTTAAGCTTTTATCAGTCTATAGGCATTATGTTAGGTTCGAATATCGGAACAACTATTACAGCAGAATTGATTACATTTCGGATAGAAGAGTTCGTTGTACCTCTTTTAATTATTGGTGCATTTGTTATGCTTATGAATAAAAAAATATTATTTAGTATAGGCGCCACTATGTTTGGTCTAGGCTGCTTGTTTGTTGCGATGAATGGTTTTGAAACTTTAGCCTTGCCACTTTCTATCATCCCAGCTGTGGAAAACTTACTTATATGGACAAATGAACAATATGTTATGGGTGTTCTACTCGGTACTATTCTTACTGCTATTATACAATCTAGTACAGCCACTACAGGAATAAGTATGAGTTTTTTAAATAACGATGTTCTAACCATCCAGACAGGAATAGCCATTATGCTTGGAGCTAACATTGGAACTTGTGTTACGGCTTTTCTAGCGAGTATGGGTGGTTTGAGAGAGGCAAGATTGGCTGCTTATGCTCACATTTGGTTAAACGTAGGAGGAGTTTTGCTTTTTATCCCCCTGATTCCTTATTTAAGCAGTCTTGTTAGCGGGCTCACATCAAGTCCTGATTTGCAACTTGCACACTCTAGCGTCATCTTTAATGTACTTTGTTCAATTGTTGTTTTACCTTTTGTAAAACAGTTCGCTAGCTTTATCCTTAAAGTTCATAAAACGTAAAAAATCCTGCAGGAACTCCTACAGGATTTTTTGAATATTAATAATCACTATCAGATGTTTCGCCTGTTACAATCGCAATACTTGCGCTAGCTCCAATGCGTGATGCTCCAGCTGCAATAATTTCTTGTGCTCCTTTTGCGTCCCGAACTCCACCTGAAGCTTTCACTCCAATTTCCGGGCCTACTGTTTGACGCATTAATGAAACGTCCTTAACTGTTGCTCCACCAGTAGAGAAACCAGTAGATGTTTTCACGTAATCAACACCAGCTTTTACCGATAACTTACAAGCACGAACGATTTCTTCCTCGTTTAATAGGCAAGTCTCTATAATTACTTTTGTTAATGCACGGCCTTTAGCAGCATCTACAACTGCAAGGATGTCACGCTCAACTAGCTCATCATCTTTATCTTTTAGAGCACCTATATTAATAACCATGTCTACTTCTGTTGCACCATTGTCAATTGCATTTGTTGTTTCAAACGCTTTTACTTCTGGCGTATTAGCTCCTAATGGAAAACCAATTACAGTACAAACTTGTACACCACTATCTTTCAAAAGTTCTGCACTCAATTTTACCCAAGTAGGGTTAACACATACAGATGCAAAGTTATATTCTTTTGCTTCTAGGCATACTTTTTCAATTTGCTCTTTTTTTGTATCCGCTTTAAGTATTGTATGATCTATTATATTTGCTACTGCTTCATTCATAATTTGTTTCTCCTTCCGTGTTACCGAAAATATATGTTAAGTTGTCTGACCTCTAACATCATAACATGTCCTACTTAATTTGTGTAGTACTAAAATGTATAACCTTTTTAAAGTTTTCCACGATATATGTTTTGTTATTTAGCTCATCATGTAACAATTAATTGATAAAAATGCAAATTAACCCACAATGTAAAAAAGTGCCCAATAAAAATTGGACACTTTAATCTGTTATCATTATGAAGTTAATTTTACACTCTCTTGTACCGTTTCATCTTCGTCATCCATTACGCGGACAAATTGGCCCTCATTAAATGGATAGCCTGCTTTCGTAATTTTAACTCGTACTAGTTTACCTACCATTTCTTCAGTAGCTTCTAATACAACTTTTAAGTAGTTATCTGTATATCCTACATATAAACCACTGTTTGGTTTTTCTTTGTACTCTTCTTCTGGAATTACTTCTAACACTTGGTTCTCAAAGTTAGATGCATATTCTTTCGCCAATTGATCAGATAATGCAATTAAGCGATGTACGCGTTCATTTTTCACTTCTTCGTCTACTTGATCTTCCATGCGTGCTGCCGGAGTACCTGTACGTTTTGAATAAGGGAAAACATGTAGTTCTGAGAATTGGTGTTCTTTAATAAAATTGTACGTTTCTATGAATTCTTCTTCAGTCTCACCAGGGAATCCAACTATAACATCGGATGTTACAGCAAGTCCAGGAAGTGCTTCTTTTAAGCGGTCTAATCTTTCACCAAAAAATTCCATCGTATATTTACGTCTCATACGTTTTAACACCGTATTTGATCCTGACTGTAAAGGCACATGTAAGTGACGTACCACTTTATCCGAAGACTTTAATACTTCAATTACTTCGTCGGTAATTTGACTTGCTTCAATAGAGGAAATACGAATACGTTTTAAACCTTTCACTTGCTCGTCTAAATCACGAAGTAACATTGCCAAATTGTAGTCCTTCATGTCTTCACCGTATCCGCCTGTGTGAATACCTGTTAAAACAATCTCTTTGTAGCCAGCATCTACTAATTGTTGAGCTTGAGCAATTACCTCTTTAGGATCACGAGAACGCATTAAACCACGTGCCCAAGGAATAATACAGAACGTACAGAAGTTGTTACAACCTTCTTGTATTTTTAAAGAAGCGCGTGTACGGTCCGTAAATGCAGGTACATCTAATTCCTCGTATACACGAGCTTTCATAATATTCCCTACACCATTTATCGGTTGACGTTCTTGTTTGTATTGTTCAATATACTCGAGCATCTTTGTACGGTCTTGTGTACCGACTACAATATCAACGCCTGGAATTGCCAATATTTCTGCAGGAGATGTTTGTGCATAACAACCAGTTACACATATGACTGCATCAGGGTTTTTACGAATAGCTCTACGAATCACTTGACGACTTTTTTTATCTCCAGTATTCGTTACTGTACAAGTATTAATGACATATACATCTGCTTGATTTTCAAATTCTACTCGATCATAGCTATCTGCTTTAAATAGCTGCCATATTGCTTCTGTCTCGTAATGGTTTACTTTACATCCTAATGTATGAAATGCTACAGTAGCCATTGAATTCACCTCACATTAATTCAAAATGGTAAGAAATAGCGGCAAGTCCGTATAATGGAGCCGTTTCTGTACGTAAAATTCTCGGGCCAAAAGAACAGCTAACGAAGTCAAGTTCCGTTAACACTCCTACTTCTTTTTCTGTAAGACCGCCTTCTGGTCCAAAAACAATAAGAACTGATTCGTTTGCTTTCATTTCAGAAAGAACTTTTGCAAATGCCGATTTCTCTCCACGTTTTGCTTCTTCTTCATATGCAACGATTTTTTTATCGTATTGTGTGCTAACATCACATAATTGTTTAAAGCTAAAAGGGGCGTTAATTGTAGGAATTGTCACGCGATGTGATTGCTCTGCAGCTTCTTTCGCGATTTTCTCCCAACGTTCTACTTTTTTGCCTGCCTTTTTTTCATCCCACTTTACAATAGAACGAGCAGCATTAAAAGGGATAAAGCTTTCAGCTCCTAGTTCTGTACCTTTTTGGATAATCAATTCTAGTTTATCCCCTTTAGGCAACCCGCTCGCAATCGTGACCTTCACTGGTAATTCTGAATTTGCCTCTATCCATTTTACAACATGAGCTGTAATTTGTTCATTGGAAATTTCAGCAATTTTACAATGTGCTGTTCTTTTTGTTTCTTGGCAACTACATAAGATTTCGTCACCTTCACTCATTCGTAAAACGCGTGTAATATGATGAACATCATCTCCAATAATTGAAATAGTTTGTTCATTTATTTGTTGTTTGTTTACAAAATAACGTTGCATCAAATACACGCCCTTGAAAGTTTATTTAAGATTGGTTGTGATATAAACCGCTGTTGATTTCCGTGCAAGGCTTCGCTTTCCGCGGGCGGGCCGGGAGCCTCCTCTACGCATTCGCGTCTGTGGGGTCTCCCGTTCCCCGCTTCTCCCGCAGGAGTCTCCGCCTTGCACGGAAATCAACAGCTAGAAGTTATTAAATATCAACACTTAACTTTAACATTGCCTATATTTATTTCTTTCTAGCAATAAAAGCAACCCAGTCTTCCATCATCATTGTTTCTTCGATGACAAAGCCTGCTTTTAATAGACTATCTTTTACTTCTTGTTTTTTCGTCGCAATGATACCGGAAGAGATAAATGTTCCTCCTGGTTCTAATACTTCGAATACTTTATCTGTGAAGCGTAAAATAACTTCTGCTAAAATATTGGCAACAACAACGTTAACAGGTCCTTCAACATTGTTTAGTAAGTTATTTTGTTTAACTGTAACAACTGAATGAACTTTGTTTAGCTTTATGTTAAGTTTGGCCGCTTCTACCGCTATTTCATCCAGATCTAGTGCTTGTACATCCTGAGCACCTAACATAGCTGCCGCAATACTTAAAACACCAGATCCAGTACCAACATCAATTACTTTATCTTGATCTTGCACGGTTCTTTCTAATGCTTGAATACATAATACTGTTGTAGGGTGAGTACCAGTACCAAACGCCATCCCTGGGTCAAGTTCAATAATTTTCTCATCAGAGCTTACAGGCTCGTAAGTTTCCCATGTAGGAACGATAGTGAATTTTTCAGAGATTTTTACCGGGTTATAATACTTTTTCCAAGCAGTTGCCCACTCCTCTTCATTAACTTCGCTAATAGAAATTTCATTTAAACCAAGATCAATATCAAATACAAGTAAATTATTGATTGCTTCTTTAATGCCGTCGACTGTTTCTCCAAGAAAACTGTTGACTGGTAAGTAAGCTTTAATGATGACACCTTCATTTGGATAGTCTTTTGGATCAAGTTGATAGATTTCTCCAAACATATCTTCACGCTCTTTTGTTAAGTCCAATAAGTCCTCAATAACGACTCCACTTGCACCTGCCTCGTGTAATATGTTGGAAATAGGTTCTACCGCTTCATTTGTTGTATGGATGCTAATTTCAGACCATTTCATCTACCAACTCAATCCTTTCTTATTCACCTTTAAAGGCACGTTTTACTTTCGCAAAAAATCCAGCGTCTTGTTCATCCGGCGTTTGACCACTAATATCAGCAAATTCTCTTAATAATTGCTTTTGCTTTTCAGTTAATTTCGTAGGAGTAATCACTCTAATTTTAATATGTTGGTCACCATGTCCATAACCTCTTACGTTTGCAACACCTTTTCCTTTTAGACGGAAGTTCGTACCAGTTTGTGTACCAGCTGGAACTTTTAGCTTTACTTTTCCTGAAAGTGTTGGTACTTCAACTTCGTCACCTAGAGCTGCTTGTGCAAAGGTAATCGGCATTTCGCAATAAATATCATCGCCATCACGCTCGAAAAATTCATGTGAGCGTACGTGGAAAACAATATATAGATCTCCCGGAGGTCCACCGTTAATACCTGCTTCCCCTTTACCGGAGATGCGTAGTTGTTGACCATCATCAATACCTGCAGGGATTTTCACGTTAATTGTATTACGTTTTTTAATTCTGCCTGCACCATGACATGACGAACATTTTTGCGGTATAGATTTACCTGTCCCTTGACATTTACTACAAGTTCTTTTATTAACAATTCGTCCAAATGGCGTGTTTTGTTCAATACTTTCTTGCCCCGTTCCACGACAATGTGAACATGTTTCTACCTTCGTACCAGGTTTGGCTCCTGTACCGCTACATGTATCACATGACTCTTCTCTTGGAATCTCAATGTCTGTTTCTTTTCCGAAAGCTGCTTCTTCAAAAGAAAGCGTCATTGTATATTGTAAATCTGCTCCTTGGCGAGGTGCGTTCGGATCGCGACGTCTACCACCACCGCCACCGAAAAATGTTTCGAAAATATCTTCAAAGCCACCGAAGCCACCTGCTCCACCACCAAAACCACCGAATCCTTGATTAGGGTCAGTATGACCGAATTGGTCGTAGTGCGAACGCTTTTGATCGTCGCTCAATACTTCGTATGCTTCTTTAATTTCTTTAAATTTGTCTGCAGCATCTGGCGCTGAATTAATATCTGGATGATATTGTTTGGATAGCTTTCTATACGATTTTTTTATCTCGTCTTTTGAAGCGCCTTTACTAACGCCGAGTACTTCATAGTAATCACGTTTACTCATTCATACCCACTCCCGTTTTATTCACATAAAGGTAATTGTATCATCTACTAAATAGACTTTGCAATAAAAGTATTAGATTCCACAATGATAGTTTATGCTTTTATATTTTGTACGTTTTATCATTCTTTATATTAGATTCTATTTATCACCGCTGTTGATCTCCGCGCAAGTCTCCGCTTTCCGCGGGCGGGCCGGGAGCCTCCTCAGCGCATTCGCGCCTGCGGGGTCTCCCGCTCCCCGCTTTTCCCGCAGGAGTCTACGACTTGCGCTCCAATCAACTGCTGAATAGTATAATAAATCTACTATATGTTTTTACAGAGCAAAGAGCATTACATTAAAAAGAAAGCCAAAGGTAACTTTGACTTTCTTTAATTCTTGATTTACTTCTTGTCTTCGTTTACTTCTTCGTATTCAGCGTCTACAACGTTGTCGTCTTGGTTAGTTGAACCTTGTTGTGCTCCTTCAGCACCTTGAGCTGCTTGCTGAGCTTGTGCAGCTTGCTCGTAAAGTTTCATTGTAAGCTGTTGAACAATTTCTTGAAGAGCATCTTTCTTTGTACGAATTTCTTCAAGCTCATTCTTTTCGATAGCAGCTTTTAACTCATCTTTCGCAGCTTCTGCTTTTTTCACTTCTGCTTCTTCCACTTTACCTTCTAGATCCTTTAACGTTTTTTCTGTTTGGAATACTAGTTGGTCAGCTTCGTTACGAAGTTCAACTTCTTCTTTACGCTTTTTATCTGCTTCTGCATTTTCTTCAGCTTCACGAACCATACGTTGGATATCTTCTTCCGTTAATGCACTTGCAGTATTAATTGTAATTGCTTGTTCTTTATTTGTGCCTAAGTCTTTTGCACGTACGTTAACGATACCATTTTTGTCGATATCAAATGTAACTTCAATTTGAGGTACTCCGCGTGGTGCTGGTGGAATATCTGCTAATTGGAAACGACCTAGTGTTTTGTTATCTGCAGCCATTGGACGCTCACCTTGAAGAACGTGAATGTCTACAGCCGTTTGATTGTCTGCAGCAGTTGAGAATACTTGAGACTTACTTGTAGGGATTGTCGTGTTTCTGTCAATAAGTTTTGTAGAAACTCCACCCATTGTCTCAATACCTAATGATAAAGATGTAACGTCAAGTAATACAACGTCTTTTACATCACCAGTTAAAACTCCACCTTGAATTGCTGCACCTTGTGCAACCACTTCATCAGGGTTTACACCTTTGTGTGGTTCTTTACCAGTTTCACGTTTAATTGCTTCTTGTACTGCTGGAATACGAGTAGATCCACCAACAAGTATAACTTTATCAAGTTCAGAAGCAGAAATACCTGCATCTTTTAATGATTGACGAACAGGCCCCATTGTACGTTCTACTAATGAAGAGGAGATTTCATCAAATTTAGCACGAGTTAATGTTAACTCTAAGTGTAATGGACCAGCTTCACCAGCAGTGATGAATGGTAAAGAAATTTGCGTGCTAGTTACACCAGATAAATCTTTTTTCGCCTTTTCAGCAGCGTCTTTTAAACGTTGAAGTGCCATTTTATCTTTAGAAAGATCAATGCCATTTTCTTTTTTGAATTCAGTTACTAAATAATCAATAATAACTTGGTCAAAGTCGTCTCCACCTAGACGGTTGTCACCAGCAGTTGAGCGAACTTCGAATACTCCGTCTCCTAACTCAAGGATAGATACGTCAAACGTACCGCCACCTAAGTCATAAACAAGAATTGTTTGGTCTTCTTCCATTTTATCTAAACCGTATGCTAATGCAGCTGCCGTAGGCTCGTTAATAATACGCTCTACTTCTAAACCAGCAATTTTACCAGCATCTTTTGTCGCTTGACGCTCTGCATCATTGAAGTAAGCTGGCACTGTAATAACAGCTTTTGTTACTTTTTCTCCTAGATAGTCTTCTGCATAGCTTTTTAAGTGTTGTAAAATAATAGCTGAAACTTCTTGTGGAGAATATTGCTTGTCTTCCATTTCCACTTTATAGTCAGTACCCATGTGACGTTTAATAGATGCAATTGTGTTTGGGTTTGTAATAGATTGACGCTTAGCTACTTCCCCTACTTGGCGCTCTCCATTTTTAAACGATACAACGGAAGGTGTTGTACGGTTTCCTTCTGGATTTGGAATTACTTTTGCTTCGCCGCCTTCAAGTACAGCAACACAAGAGTTTGTTGTGCCTAAGTCAATACCGATAATTTTACTCATTTGGTCTTCCTCCTAAAATCTGCATGTTAATTTATATGTAGGTCGTTAATCTGAACCTTTATTGGCTTACTTTTACCATGGAAGGTCGGATTACTCGATCTTTAAGTTTGTATCCTTTTTGGAACTCTTCCACGACAGTGTTCGGTTCTACTCCTTCTTCCTCCACTTGCATTATAGCTTGATGTAAGTGTGGATCGAATGATTGACCTACCGCTTCAATTACTTCAACACCTTCGTTTTTCAAGGCATCCATTAACTGGCGATATACCATATCCATTCCTTGTAGAAACGTTTTAATTTGTTCATCTTCCGAATCAACTTTAAGAGCACGTTCAAAGTTGTCCAATGCTGGTAAAATGTCTGTTACAAGGTTTTGCGCACGATATTTTTGTGTCGCTTCTTGATCTAATCTTACTCTTCTACGGAAGTTATCAAAGTCTGCATGTAGACGTAAGTATTTGTTTTCAGACTCGTTTAACTTTGAATGAAGTTCTTCTAGTGCAGAAGTACTTTCTTCTTCATTAGAAACTGGAGCTTCTTCCTTTACTTCTTCAGTGAATTCTTCAGTGATGATTTCTTCTTGTACTTCTTGTTCGTTTGTTTCTTCCACTGTTACGTTGTCTTTATTTGTAGTCAATCGTTTCACCTCCCTTAAAAGATCAGGCGCAGCGCTAATTGTTCAATAGCGCCATTGCCTGTTTAAATTCCCTTTAACAATATCTCCAACGCTAATCTTTTTGATACAAGTTTGTCATGGCATTGGAGAGGTCATGGCTTACTAGTTGTAGTAAGCTTACTACTCTTGAGTATTCCATTCGTGTAGGGCCTAAAATGGCGATTGTTCCTAATTGTTTTGGCCCTAACGAGTAGCTTGCCGTTATTAGACTGCAATTTTCCATACCGGAAATGTTGTTTTCACTACCAATATTAATTTGTATTCCTTCTTCTTTCGACCTTAAGTGATGGTATAAATCTTTCCCTTGATCGATTAAAAGTAAAAGGGAGCGGATTTTATTAATATCATTAAATTCTGGTTGTGCTAACATGTTTGTTTTACCGCCAAAGAAAATCTTATCTTGTTCATCCATTGTAAGAGTCGTGCTTAATGACTGCATCACATTTTCATAGTTGCTAATATGCGAGCGTAGTAAGATAGCTACTTCTTTGTATAGCTTATTAATTAGGTCACTTAACGGCACCCCTACTAAGCGTTCATTCAAAATGTTAACCATTTTTTCTAAATCAGACGGGTCCATCGATGTAGGAAACGTAATCGTACGATTCTCTACATGTCCAGTGTCTGTCACGATGATGGCGACTGCTTTATCTTGACTTATCGGAATGATTTGTAGACGTTTGAGTCGATTTTGTTGGAAAGCTGGTCCAAGCACAATCGATGTATACTTTGTTAATTCCGATAAAATTTGCGCAGACTTTTGTACAACTTTTTCAAGTTCAAAAATTTGTTCTCGAAAAAGCGACTTAATTTCTGTTATATCTTGCTTAGAAAGATGTTCAGGTGACAAAAGGTGATCCACATAGTACCGATATCCTTTTTCAGATGGAACTCTTCCAGAGGAAGTGTGTGGTTTCTCGATGAAACCAAGTTCTTCTAAATCAGACATCTCGTTACGGATTGTCGCTGAACTAAAGGAAATACCTTCTTTTTTAGACAATGTTCTCGAACCAATTGGTTGCGCAGAGCGGATAAAGTCGTCAATGATTACTTGCAAGATTAACAACTGACGTTCTGTAAGCATTCAACATCACCTCTGTTAGCACTCACTTAACTCGAGTGCTAATTCTATAAATAAATTACCAAATTGAAATAGCAATGTCAACGAAAAGGAACGGAAATTATACGAAAAGGAAAGATTGAAATACTTCGTTCCCTAAAAACTTACCTTCTCTTGTTAAGTAAATATTATCGCTATTTCGCTCTAAGTACCTTTTGTTTAAGTTCTCTTTTATTGGATTTTCAAAAATAGTAAAAATCGAATCGTTATATTTTTTTTCAAAAAGTGAGATAGATACACCATCCGATTTTCTTAATCCTAAAAACAATTCTTCTTCCATTTGTTCTAGTTTTGTTACTTTTTGTTCATTATTGTAAGGGAAGTTTGTTTCGTTTATTTGATCCATGTATTTTTTTAATGGACCAAAATTTGAACGTCTTACACCATCAACATAACTATGAGCCCCTGCACCAAAGCCGTAATATTCATTGTTATTCCAATACGTTAAGTTATGTTTACTTTCAAAGCCTGGCTTTGCAAAATTACTAATTTCGTATTGAACAATGTTATGTTTTTCCATTTCATTAAGGAGCACATCATACATCATAGCTTCATCGTCTTGTGTAGGAAGAGGTAGTTTCCCTTTGTTCATTAGGTTATAGAATACTGTTTTCGGTTCAATTATTAACGAGTATGCGGAATAGTGATTCATCTCTAGTGACAAAGCTTCTTTTAGCGTTTCTTTAAAGTCTTCTACTGTCTGGTTAGGGAGGCTATAAATGAGATCAATACTAATATTCGTAAATCCTGCTTGTTTCGCCAATTCTAATGTGCGGTAAACATCTTGTTTACGGTGAGATCGACCGATGAACTTAAGCAAGTCATCGTTAAAACTTTGCACTCCAAAGCTAAGACGATTAACTCCGAATTGTTTTAATAGTTGTAGTTTTTCTAAAGACAGTTCGCCTGGATTTGCTTCAAATGTGTATTCTACGTTATTTTTGCTGAATGGCAGTTGTTTTTCAATAGAAGTTAGAAACACTTCTAATTGTGAGACAGATAACGCTGTCGGTGTTCCGCCACCAACAAAAATGGTATCAAGCTCTTTTGCAGGGAACTTTTGCATCGTATTTGCCATTTCTCTTTCCATATAGGTTAAGTATTCGTCTACTGGCTGATTTTTCAAGAAAACTTTATTGAAGTCACAGTAATGACAAATATGGTGACAAAACGGAATATGTAAGTATGCTGATTTAGGCATTCTTTTCACACTTTCATTGGTTGATATAGAAAAAACCGCAGAAATTCTGCGGTATGTTTTCTATTTTTTACTGTTGGTATCGTCCATTTTCAGTACTGCCATGAATGCTTCTTGCGGTACTTCTACAGATCCTACAGATTTCATACGCTTTTTTCCTTCTTTTTGTTTATCAAGAAGTTTACGTTTACGAGAAATATCTCCACCGTAACATTTTGCAAGTACGTTTTTACGCATTGCTTTAATGGTTGAACGCGCAACAACTTTTTGCCCGATAGTCGCTTGAATCGGCACTTCGAATTGTTGTCTCGGAATAAGTTCTTTTAGTTTTTCAACGATAATCTTCCCACGTTCATATGCAGAATCTCTATGCACGATAAAGCTCAATGCATCCACTTGTTCAGTATTCAATAAAATATCCATCTTCACTAAGTGAGAAGGCTTGTATCCAATTAACTCATAGTCAAAAGAAGCATATCCTTTTGTGCTCGATTTAAGCTGATCAAAGAAATCATATACAATTTCTGCGAGTGGTATATGATAGACCACACTTACACGAATATCGTCTAGGTACGTCATGTCTATGAAGTTTCCACGCTTGTCTTGGCAAAGCTCCATTACTGCACCAACATAATCGTTTGGTACCATGATCGTTGCTTTCACGTATGGCTCTTCTACTCTATCAATAGATTGAGGGTTTGGCATGTTAGACGGGTTGTCTACTCTAAGCTCTGAACCATCTGTTAAAAATACGTTATATATTACGGAAGGTGCCGTAGTAATTAAGTCGATATTGAATTCACGCTCAATACGCTCTTGGATGATTTCCATGTGAAGTAGTCCTAAGAAACCACAGCGGAATCCAAATCCTAATGCTTGCGATGTTTCAGGCTCGTATTGTAGAGCAGAATCATTTAATTCCAATTTTTCTAAGGCATCACGTAAGTCATTGAATTTCGCAGAATCGATTGGGTATAGTCCACAGAATACCATCGGGTTTAATTTACGGTAACCTGGTAACGGCTCTGTTGCTCCATTTTTTGCGTTTGTGATTGTATCACCTACACGTGTATCTCCAACATTTTTAATGGACGCTGTTAAAAACCCTACGTCCCCAACCGTTAACTCGTCAAGCATAAGTGACTTAGGAGTGAATACTCCTACTTCATTCACTTCGAATTCTTTACCAGTTGCCATCATTCTAATTTTATCGCCAACTTTAACTGTACCGTCCACGACACGAATGTATGCAACAACTCCACGGTATGGATCGAATAAAGAGTCGAATATTAACGCTTTTAATGGTGCTTCAGGGTCACCCTCTGGTGCAGGAATTTTTACTACAACTTGCTCCAGAATCTCTTCAATACCAATTCCAGCTTTTGCACTTGCAAGAACAGCATCGGATGCATCTAAGCCAATTACATCTTCAATTTCCTGACGAACTCGCTCGGGTTCTGCACTTGGTAAGTCGATTTTATTGATTACAGGCATGATTTCTAGATCATTATCTAAAGCAAGATAAACGTTCGCCAACGTTTGTGCTTCGATACCCTGTGCTGCGTCGACTACGAGAATTGCACCTTCACAAGCTGCTAGGCTTCGAGATACTTCGTATGTAAAGTCTACATGCCCTGGGGTATCAATAAGGTGGAAGGTATATTCTTCTCCATTTTTTGCTTTATATTTTAATTGGACTGCGTTCAGTTTAATTGTAATTCCACGCTCACGCTCTAAATCCATTGAGTCTAACAACTGATTTTTCATTTCACGTTGTGCTAACGCAGATGTTTTTTCTAAAATACGGTCAGCTAACGTTGATTTCCCATGGTCAATATGGGCAATAATCGAAAAGTTACGGATATTGGACTGACGCTTTAATCTTTTTTCATTATTCATTACTTTCACTCCTACAATTTTCGGCAAAGTACACTATTTCTCATTATAGCAATTAGGGTGTGAAGATTCAATGAAATTTATAAGTAAGCAAAGTAAACTAGCCTCTTTAACCATTTTCCTAATTTAAAAAGAGTAGCTTTTCAGCTACCCTCTTCCTTACTATTTATATTCGTGATTTTTTCTTCTACCTTATCAGTTGTATCTTTTATTGCTTTATCAACCATATCCGACACACTGCCAGCTAATTTTTTTCCCATAGAAGAAAAGGCATTAAATGTTTTAATTTCTTCTAATTTTTTTTGTTTTTCTCTTATATCTTGGCTTGTTACATTAGTTCCGTGCAATGTACTTTTGAATCCTTCTTCACTTGCTACATGAAAAGCTGATCCAGAAAACGCCGGGTCGTCATATCCTTTCATTTTCTGCATTCCGACATTTGCTTGTTGCATGCCGAAAAGCACTCCAAGAAATAGAACAAATGCAATGAATGTACATTTCAACATAAACCTTTTCATCATACTTTTAGCACCTCTTTTCATAATAGTTACTGACCACTTCCTTGTGGTTTACTGTCTACTTTTTCTGCTTGCCAGTAGAATTCGCTAAATACATCGGCAAATGCTTCTACTGTGCGATACATTTCTTCAAAAGTGTTGTCGACACCACCAATTTCAATAAGGATAGATTGTTCGGATAGATCTTGGTTGTACACTCCGTTATTACCTGCTCCACCTTGACGGCGTGCCCCTCTGCTTATTCCTGGGTATTTTTCTTTTAAGAGAGCATCTAATTGTTCTACAATTTTTAAGTTCTTTTCCCAGCCGTTATGGTTTGTACCAATAACGAACATTATCTTTGCATAGTCTTCCCCGTTTATATTCGTCGTTGTTGAGTCTCTTCTAGTTCCATCACGATGAATATCTATAAAATAGTTTAAATCACGATTAGATTGAATTGCCGCTTCCTTAACTTTTCTAGATGCTCTGTAAGACTGTGGATATAGCCATCTGTTTTCTTTTAACATTGCCATAATATCTGTTGTTTCAAAGTGAGAGCCCACACCTCTTAATTCCAATTCATCCTTTAACCTCTCACCTAAACGCATTACATTTACTTTTGAATGTTGAGCATCGTCAGGATTTTCCACCCCGTCTAGGTACGGCAAAAATGATTCATAGTTATGAGAGTTATATATATAAACTACTTTTTTATCTCCAGTTGAAAGTGGAGGAGGTGTTGATTCATTATCTTCTTTATCCGATTCTATATCGTCAAGATTTACTATTGCTGCTTCCCTTTCCCCCATTAACACTTCATATGGTGGAGGTGATTCAATCGAAATGTCTGTATAGTTAGTTCCGTCTCCAGCAATTAAAATTTCACTATCGAACTGGCGGAATCCAGGTATTTCATTTCGAATTAAGCTTCTTGGATCGTCTAAATTCAAGCTAGTTGTCAACTCAAACAGGGCTGCACCATAGTTTGGCTTTTTAATTTCCGCTGACATACCTTGTGTAAAATAAGCATTTTCATATCCAAAAATAAATAAAAGTGACTCACCAGAAAAACGCTTTGAAAACTCGTTTACTGCTGAGAATGTAATTCTATATTCTGGCTTTAGTGAAGTTAACAAACCTGATACCGCAAATATGAAGATGAATGCTGCGATTATTGCTACGATTGTTTTTTTTATGCTTGTCCCATTGAATGATACGATGACGTTCGACGTGCGGTAGCCTTTCATGGCAGTTGTTCTCACCCTTTCTACATCTGTTGCTACTATATGTATGCAACAAGAAAAAGGATTAGAACAACTTGTCCAATCTAGTGGTTAGTGATTAGCAGTTAGCCATTAGTGGTTCACAAATGCCTGAGAAGCTTGCTACTAACCACTAGTCACTTTAAACTAATGTGTATACGCTCCAACGTTATCTTGGTCCACTTCACCATGAAGTGCTGCGTTTAAGCCGCTAGCGATAACATTGGCCATGTCTTCAATAAAGTCATCTACTTCTTTTGGCGTTACCATTAGATTATGGCCCAATGGAGAAAGAACTTCGTGAATAAGCTTTCGTTTTTCTTCTTCTTCTAAATTTCCTATAACACCTAAAAAGTTTTGACGATGCTCTTCTGAAGGTAAGTCCTCATCTGTTAGAACTCTTTTTTCACCGAATGTCAATCCTGCTGGAGCTAGTGCGCGAGAAGGACGATTGCCTTCTTTCATTTCTCTACCGAAATGCTTTAATATAAAATCAATCGTGTCACTTGCCATCGAAACAGCATCGACAACAGTTGGAATACCAATAGCTATAACTGGAATTCCTAATGTTTCTTTACTAATTTCTTTTCGTTTATTACCTACACCTGAACCAGGGTGAATTCCCGTGTCAGAAATTTGAATAGTAGAGTTAACACGCTCAATGGAACGTGCTGCCAGTGCATCAATAGCTATGACAAAATCTGGTTTTGACTTTTCTACGACACCGAAAATAATGTCGCTCGTTTCAATTCCCGTTAACCCCATTACTCCTGGAACAATTGAACTAACAGATCTAAAGCCATCCTGTACAGCTTCTGGCTGTAAAGAAAACAAATGTCTTGTAATTAGTAAATTTTCACAAACAACTGGCCCTAATGCATCTGGTGTCACATTCCAGTTACCTAATCCAACAACTAGGCAACTTGCATCTTTTTGGATATTTAGCTGTTCCATGAATTTATTAAACTCATAAGCAAAAACTTCTTCTACTTTTTGTTGCAGTTCTGTATCTTGTTGGCGAATACCTTGCACTTCTAGCGTCAGGTAGTTTCCTGGTTTTTTCCCAGTCATTTCCGCACCTTTTTCGGTTATGTTAACGTTTGTGATCTTAACTCCTTTACTTTCTCTTTCCTTAACAACGATTCCCTCTAATGATGTTGCAGGTTGCTGAGCTGTTTTATTATGTTTTTCTAAAGCCATTTGTCCAGCTTCAACAGCTAAGTCTGTTCGAATAGCATATTTACTTAAATCAATGGAAGGTTCATTCATGAATGTTCCCATCCCCTCTATGTAAATTTTAATGTTATCGTTTCCTAAATTTGCCTTATTCATGCATTTGTTTTTCTTTTGAAGTCACACTTTAAGAGTTGGACTAAGTAAATTTATTTTTATCTTTCAAGAAAATTACCTTGACTTGCTATTGCATATTCTTGTCCATTTTGATAAAATATCACTTGTTCTCATAAGTAAATAAATCGAGTTAACATAATCTCGATCGTTATAGAACGTATGGAGGTGAAATACATGCCAAACATTAAATCTGCTATCAAACGTGTAAAAACTACAGAGAAGCGTCGTGCTCAAAACGCAACAGTTAAGTCTGCAATGCGTACAGCGGTGAAGAAAGTAGAAGCATTCGTTGCTAACAACGATGTGGAAGGTGCAAAAACTGCATACTTAGAAGCTGCAAAACGTTTAGACAAGGCTGCTCAATCTGGATTAATCCACAAAAATGCAGCTAACCGTCAAAAATCTCGCTTAGCGAAGAAACTTAACGTAGCTACAGCATAATGAAGAACGATCCGCTTAGGGTCGTTTTTTATTTTTCAGATGACACCGATGACGATTCTCGCACTTTGGTTTTGGTCATAAAACCTAAAATAACCATTTCTTAATCTTTTCCTTATAAAATGATTTTGATTTCTTTTATATGGACATTTCCTTCTCTTTCTCCTTTGAAGATGGTCTTAATTTCACTTTATGGACATTTCCTTCTCTTTCTCCTTTGAAGTTGGTCTTAATCTCATTTTTATGGACATTTTCCACTCTTTCTCCTTTGAAGGTGGTCTTAATTTCTCTTTTATGGACAATTTCTAATCTTTCACATCCAAAATTGGTCTTAACCTCTCTAATTACTAACTACTTTGCCCTTTTCCAACAGCTAAACTGGTCTTGATAATGTAAGCGGGAGAAATAGCATTACAAAAAAGTGGTATGACTCTAAATTAATAAAAGTCATACCACTTTTTTATTTTACGTTAGCTATTTTTAATAATAACAATTCTACCGCTAGGACTTTGTCTATTTTACCGCTTTTCATGGAGTAGTCGGCTTCTGCTAGTCCGTCCATAAGGGACATGAGCTCTTTGTCTTTGAAATATCTCGCTTGGCCAGCGGCTAATTTTACACGATAAGGGTGTACTTTTAATGTTCCGGCCATTTTTTGCTGACTGTATCCTTGTTCGCTTAAGTTTTTCACTTGGTAAATTAAGCGGAATTGGGCTGTCATTAACGCTAAAATTTTAATTGGCTCTTCATTATTTCTTAATAGTTCATAAAAAACTTCCAGTGCTTGATCGATTTTTCGGTGGACAATTTTTTCGATTAACTCAAAAATATTGTGTTCCATTGTTTTGGCAGCCAATTTCTGTACTATTTCTAGCGTAATTTCTCCGCCACCAGGTCCGATGTACATGGCCATTTTATCGATCTCTTGCGCAAGAACAGCTAAGTGCACACCTGCAATCTTCAATAACTCTTCCCCAGCGTTTGGAGATAGTGTAACACTATATTGTTTGGCACGATGAGACATCCATTGTAATAAGTCTTTTTCTTCTAATGTTTGCGCTTCAAAAATTTCAGACTGATTTTTTAATGTTTTAACAATTTTTTTACGTTCATCTAATTTAGCATATGGAGCCAGAATTACAAAAATCGTGTAGGGAGCCGGTTGTTGTATATACGCTAAAAATCTATCTGTGTTGTGCTCCACTTTGCTTTTCGACTTTTCTCCAGTAAGAAAAAAAGGATTAGTTACGATGACAACTCGTCGTTCCCCTATAAAAGGCAACGTTTCTGCATCTTCAATTGCCACTTCTATTGGAGTTTCTTCTAAATCGTATGTTGATAGGTTGAAATCATGCTCGTGTTCTTCAATGACATGCTCAACAATAGCGGTTTTCATTTCTTTTAATAAGAAATTTTCTGTACCTAATAATAAGTATGTTTGGGCAAAATTTTGTGATTTTAACTTTTTGATTGCATTTAATAACATATTTTTACTCCCACTTGTTTTCCTTAATAGTGAGCGTTTCATAAACTACTCGTTTTTCACTAAACGAAACGTATACAAAATTCACTCACTAATCTAATCGTAACTAGAAACCGTGAAGAAAACAAGAAAAGATATTTACTCAGGTAGTAAATATCTTTCACTATTATGTATTTCAGAGGGGGTTACATCTCAATCGATTAGAAACGCAACCCCCATTTTATATAAACGTTAACCAATAAGCCCCAGGATACTTACTCGTTAACGATTAAACCATCGGCCTGATGTAATATTAGGTTATCCGAATCTTTCTGAACTATTTGTGACAACTCTTGCTAAAGGTGGAAATCTAAAAATTGTCATGTAGATTTTTTTTGCATTTTCGCTTATACTATTGAGTGAAAAGGAGGGATACTTATGAACGAATTTGAAAAAAGCGTCCAAAGTAAACGTAACGATGCAGTAGACTCTGCTGTCGGCTTTGTCGTATCCTTCGGGTTTTTCGCAACGATTTTTGTTATGGCTACGGTTATTCATTTCTTAGGATCATAATACCGGGATACATAGCCGGTCTAACAATTCCATATACCCGTTGTGAAACAAAATAGGGTACTAACCTTACAAGTTTCTACTTGCTAGGTAAAAGAGACTGCCTTCACGCAGTCTCTTTTTTCATAATGTATACTATGGTAACGTTGGCGAAAAGGTTCCATACTTATTAGAAAATCTATAGACAATCGCCCCATTTTCATCCGTTCGATAAATTTGGACTCCCCTACTTTCTAATCTACGTATCACTTCGGGATGCGGATGACCAAAGCGATTGTTAGTGCCTACTGGAATCAAAGCGAAAGAAGGATTTAACTTTGCCAAGAATGCTTCGGTCGTCGAAGTATTACTACCGTGGTGGCCTACTTTTAACACATCAGCAGTAATATTTGGATATAAGGACAGCAAATCCATCTCTCCTTGTTGTTCTAAATCTCCTGTAAACAACCAAGTTAAACCACCCAGACGCGTCAAAAGTACAATGGATTGGTCGTTTTTGTCCTCATGCTTTTTAGATGGATATAAAATTAGAAATTCGAAATTAGCATTTCTCCAACGATCTCCTTCCCTTACAAAATTCACTTCTATCCCCTTGTTCCTTACAAGCTCTAAAATATTTTTTTCAAATTCATCTTGCCCGAACTCTGGAGGGACTAAAATATTCTTCACGTCTATATTTTTCAATAACATCTCTACATTTCCTACGTGGTCATAATGGCCGTGTGTGAGAATTAATTTATCAAGTTTTCTTATGCCATTCCCCTTTAAAACTTGTACTAAAACACCTTCTCCATTATTAAATTCTTTTCTTCTTTTTCTCCACTCTTCTCTAGGAATAGAAGGTATTCCCCCTGTATCGATTAAATAATTTCCTTTACCGAAAGGAAGTTGAATAAAAATAGCATCTCCCTGACCAATATCGATCATCGTTACTTGTCCATATTTATTGAATAGTGGCGAATTCCAGTGATAAAAAAGCAACAACAAAATGAATACAATAGAAAAATGAATTAACTTCTTCCGTTGCAATTCAACGGCAATGCAAAAAAAGATAAATGTGATGTAATAAAATAGCATTATTAAAATAGAGGGCTTTCCGAATAGAAAATGTCCAATCGGAATTTCCGCAAACTGAATGGCAATGTAATTAAAAAACGCGAGTGGATATTGAAGTACTGTCTCTAATATAGGATAAAGAACAGGAAAAAATTTTAACGAAATATAAAGCATTAACGCACAAGGTAAAACAAACAAAGAAAAGAAAGGTACATACACAACATTTAAGAAAATACTCCAAATAGATATTTCATAAAAGTGGTAGATGATAATTGGAAAGGATGCCAATTGCGCAATAATAGATACGAAAAAAAGTTGAAGCACATACGAGTTAGTTCGCTGAATTATTTTATGAGATAAGATTAAGAATGCACTTACTGCAAACGACAGTTGAAAACCTACGTGGAATAAATAATATGGGTTAAGAAACAACAAAATAGTACATGCCATTCCAATTACATCTATCCCTGCTATCTTTTTGTTTTGAATTAACAATAAGATAACGATAAAAGACATAATGGATGCTCTCCATACAGAAGGTGCTCCCCCGGCCAGGTGTATGTATATTGGTAAAAACATTAGTAATACTTTGTACATTGACTCTTTCGTTAATCCAACTCTTATTCCCAAAAAGAACAAAGTTGTACATAGCACACCGACATGCAATCCAGATATCGCTAAAAGGTGAATTAAACCTAGCTTTTGATAGGCGTTAATAACCTCCTCATCGATATACCTTCTCTCTCCAAATACTAGTGCTATTAAAAAACTCTGAACAGTTGGATGGGTGTTATCCAAAATCAGCCGGATTCCCTCTTGGCGATGCTTTTGCAAGTCCATAAAGATATTCGTTTTGTAATCTTTTATACAGTTTATAGGGGCATTGTTTAACGTAATTATCCAATGTATTTTTCTTTCATAGAGATGTTTTTTGTAGTCAAACATGTGTGGATTAGTCGGTAGAGGTGGGGGGTTAAATTCACCTTGAAAGTGACAAAAAGCACCAGGATACAAAACACTTTCTGCATTTACTTTATCCCTTTCATTTTTCAAAAAGTAATTTACAATTAATTTTTCTTTCTCCATCGTTATCACTTCAAACGAGATTTTATCCCCATCTATATCTACTAGTGAAACGATATGACCATAAAAATCTGTCACCTTGTCATGGTAGACTGTTTTATTATTTTTATCGGTATGACTAAAGTATAAAGCTGAGAAACAAGTGAAGATAAGGATCCATAACAGTAACGAGCGAAAACGAGAATAGATAAATAATATAAAAATTACTGTTAGTAGTAGCAGCCCAATATGGAAAGAAAAAGCAGCTAGCGCTATTCCAATACACATTGCGACTGCTAACCAAAAACAAGTGCCTTTTTGCAAGAAAAGCTACACCTTTACAGAAAATAAAGAATTCGCTCGTTCGAACATTGACTTTATTTCGTCTTCATCTGCTCCAGCTCTCTCTAACTTTTCTAATATATCTGTAATAAATTTTAACTTCTCATTATCTTCATCCGGTACAAAACTTTCTTTTCCTTTAACTTGTTCTACCTTCACACCAGCTTGTTCAAAAAGTTGAATCGCATATGGATGGTTTTTATAATCCATAGCATAATAAACTACTTTTATTCCAGCCTGAATAATAGCTTTACAACATTGTAAACAAGGGAAATGGGTAACATAAATTTCTGCATCTGTAGTTGGAACACCAAATTTTGCACATTGCAGCAACGCATTCATTTCTGCATGAATCGTTCTTATACAGTGATTGTCAATGACGTAACAGCCTTCATCTATACAATGAACACCACCAGCAATGGAACCGTTGTATCCACCAGCGATAATTCTTTTATCACGTACAATTGTCGCACCAACAGCTAACCTTTCACACGTACTTCTTAATGCTAACAAATGACTTTGAGCCATAAAATATTCATCCCAAGATATTCTAGACATCTTCTTCCCCCTTTTACATACTGTTTTTCATACGACTAGTTTACTTACTTTGTACATGTTGAGTCAATTGCCAACCGTAATTTCATCTCGAATGTTTTCTAAAGATTTCTGACCTATTCCTGATACATTTGTTAGTTCTTCCAATGATTTAAAATAACCATTGTCTTCTCTGTAGGCAACAATAGCCTTCGCCTTAGCTTGTCCAATTCCAGCTAGGCTTTGTAGCTCTTCTACCGTTGCTGTATTTATATTAATTTTACCATCTTTATTACCACTTTCTTCAGAAACTCCGCTATTTATAAGCAAAGAACTAGCGTCCACCTCTTCACCAACGAGAGGGATAAAGACAACCATTTGATCTTGTAATTTTGCCGCAAAATTAATTTTTCTATGATCTGCTCCTTCAACCAATCCTCCAGCTTTTTCAATCGCATCCATAATTCGTTCGCCTTCTAATAAGTGATACACTCCCTCATATTTAACTGCACCTTTCACATCGACAAATATCGTCGCTTCGGGTTTTTCATTTGTAAGGGCTATTTCCTGTCCACCTTGATTATCTTCTTGTTCCTCTAGGTTCTGCTCCATAAGTAAACTTAAATTACTTTCACTTGCTAATGTTGGGTGATCTTTTGTCCATTGCATATAGCCTATTATCGCAATGGCTATGACACTAATAACAATGGCATATTTTTGTTCTAACAAGCGTTCTTTCATAGAGATTCTTCCTTTCCTATTCATAATTTTTGGTTTAGATTCATATAGTGTACGAGAGAAATCTTTGCTAAAGGAGGGAAACAGATGAAGATCGGAATTATCGGTACTGGGAACATGGGGAACGTTCTAATTGATGCATTTATCGAGTCGAAAGCAGTACCTCCTGAAAATATAACCATTACTAATAGAAATTTAAATAAAGCAATATTATTAAAAAACAAATACAATGAAATTAGTGTAAAACTTAGTGCCAAAGAAGTAATTAATGAGTCGGATTTAATCTTTTTATGCGTTAAACCACTAGACATTCACCCCCTATTACGCCAAGTATCTAGTGAATTAAGTAGCTCTAAGTGTTTAATATCCATCACCAGTCCAGTTTCCGTAGAACGACTATCGAGTATTGTTAACTGCCAAGTAGCTAGAATAATTCCTAGCATTACGAATAGAGCGTTATCTGGAGTTACACTTATAACATTTGGCGAATCTTTATCTGCTCATTATAGAGAGTATTTATGGAGTTTATGTTCAAAAATATCTACGCCTGTAGAAATAGAGGACAATGTTACACGAGTAGCCTCGGATATTGTGAGTTGTGGACCTGCGTTTTTTAGTTATCTTTTACAAAGGTTTATTGATGCCGCTGTGGCAGAGACAGAGATCACTAAAGAACAAGCAACTGTGCTAGCTAGTCAAATGATGATTGGAATGGGTGAGTTGTTAGAAAAGAATATTTTCACTTTGCCAACATTACAAGAGAAAGTTTGTGTAAAAGGCGGTGTTACTGGAGAAGGTATTAAAGTATTAGAATCTGAGTTAGGTAGCATGTTTCACTACCTTTTCAAAAAAACTCATGATAAATATAACGAAGATATCCGCGAAGTGTCAGAACAGTTCGACGATTAGATTTATACTTTTATTTTACACAGAAAACAAAATTCGTCAAATATTTTTTTTCAAAAAGATGTGTGGAAGAATAATGGTGATTTTGATACCTTTTAGCTGTTGATTGTAGTGCAAGACGGAGACTCCTGCGGGAGAAGCGGGTAACGGGAGACCCCACAGGCGAAGCCGAGGAGGCTCCCGGCCCGCCCGCGGAAAGCGAAGACTTGCACTTACAATCAACAGTGGTACTTAACAGAACCTTCAAAAAAGGGTGACCTAATTCAATTAGGTTCACCCTTTTTTCTTTGCCACAAAGAAGATTCGTTCACATTCCTCAAAGTATGGATTAAACGGTTCATCTCCGTATATCGCCTCTATCTGAAAACCTGCTTCTTCTAGCCATTTTTCATATATATCTTTACTAAAAGTTCGTTGATAATGCGTTTCATCAAAGCGTTCATAAAGATTTGATTCTTCGTTTGTTTGTACAAAAAATGAGAGATCATGCTCCACGCTATTAGGATGTTCTCCAGGGTAACAATTCCAAATATACGAAACATGGTCATCCATTAAAGTAAAAGTTGCATTCATGAAAACTCTACTCATTTTAAAAATAGAATGAACATCGAATAAAAATAATCCACCATTTTTTAATGTCTCATGAACAGCCTGAAAGGTTTGAATCACTTCTTCTTCTGTATGTAAATAATTTAACGAATCACAAAAAATCCCCACACAATCTTGCGGTTCAAAACCTGTAAGCTCGGTCATATTTTGCTCGTAAAAAGGGATAGACACATTGTTAATCATAGACTTTTCGTAAGCGACTGCGAGCATGCTTTCAGAAAGATCCACACCCTTTACATCCCATCCCTCTTTTGCGAAACGTATAGACAACTCACCTGTACCACAAGCCACATCCAAGATGGAGAATTCCACCCCAATGTTCCTTTGCTCTTTTAACTCTTTAACAAAGGTAATCCACAAGTCATAGGGAATATCTTGCATTAGTTCATCATAAATATTGGCAAATTTACCGTATGCCATCTTTACATCAACTCTTTATAAATATCGACACGCTCTGCATCTCCCCATAAACGCTCTAAGTTATAGTAAGAACGCTCATCACGATGGAACACGTGTGCAATAACATCTCCAAGGTCCACTAATATCCATCTAGCTTCATCGTAACCTTCCATACGACGAACAGTAACTCCTTGCTCTTCTGCTTTCTCTTTCATTTCTTTTGCAATTGCTTGTACTTGCTTATCAGAATTACCGTGGCAAATGAAGAAATAATCTGCTACTAAAGAAATCCCATTCATATCTAGTGCTACTAAATCTTCTGCTCTTTTATCATCTGCAGCTTTTGCTGTAATTTTTAATAGTTCGTTCAATTTCTATTTCCTCCTTTAATCTCTGTAATCATATAGTTATAAGAATGAAGTGTATCTGGATACACAAGTTGATTTCTCTCTAATAAAAATGTGATAGTGTTCCGTAGCGATTGAGCTACAGCCCTATTAAGATCTATCTCTGCCATATTTCTAACTTCTTCTACTCCAGGAAAATCTCTGCCTGGTTCAATATAGTCGGCTAAAAATACAATTTTTTCTAACTTACTCATATTTATTTTACCCGAAGTATGCCACTTAATCGCATCAAGTATTTCTTTATCGCTTATGCCTACTTCTTCTTCTACCAAATAAGCACCAACCGGAGCGTGCCAAAGCTCGTCGTTATGCTCTAACAAATCGTGTGGCATGTTTTGTTCGATAATAATTCGTTTCATTTCTTCTTTCGGACGGAATTTCGCATAATCATGAAAAATTGCAGCAGTTTCTGCTTTCTTTTCATCCGCTCCATACTTTTGAGCAAGTTTCACAGCTGTTTCCATTACGCCAATTGTATGTAAATATCTCTTTTCAGTTAACACTTCTTTCACAACACTTAATGCTTTTTCTTTATTCATATAGATTGTTCTCCTCTATATAACGCTGTACCTTTGCTGGAACTAAATACTGGAATGACAAACCACTTCTTAGTCTCTCTCTTATTAAAGTCGATGAAATATCAATTTGCGGTATATCAACTTCAATAACTGGGTAAAGTGTTTGCAACTGATATCCTGCACGCTTCACTCCTACAAATTGAACCATTTCCATCAACTCATCGATTCGATGCCATTTCGGTAAATACTCCACCATATCTGCACCAATAATAAAAAAGAAATCCTCAGTAGGGTGTAATTCTTTTAAGGTTACTATCGTATCATAGGTAAAAGAAGGGCCGCTTCGTTCTAATTCAATGGAGTTCATGGTGAAATGATTATTATCCTCAATCGCAAGGTTAATCATATCCACTCTCGAACTAGTGGCCGTAATTGATTTATCTAACTTATGTGGAGGAATACGATTCGGTAAAAACCAGATTTCATCTAGGGACAAACGTTGCAACACTTCATTTGCAATGATTAAATGACCGATGTGTGGCGGATCAAACGTACCACCTAAAATGCCGATTTTTTTTCGCATCCTTCGTATTCCCCCTTAAAATTAGATTTATTCATTCATAAATACAATTCGTTTAATGGAAAAACAATTTTTTTGTAACCATAACACAGAATATGTCCTTAATATTTTAATAATCATCTACCATCAACGTGTTAAAACTCGTTTTTCGTTTTAGTAGTGATACCTTTATTAACGGACAGTTGGCAATTGTATACGTTTGTTTTCTCTTGATTCTTTGTAAAGTACAATTGTATTTCCAATAACTTGAACAAGTTCTGCCTTAGTACCAGTTGCTAATTCTTCTGCAACTGTATGACGATCTTCGTCACAGTTTTGCAAAATACTAATCTTCATTAGCTCTCTAGCTTCTAATGCATCTGCAATTTGTTTTATCATATTTTCATTTACGCCGCCTTTACCAACTTGAAAAATCGGATCAAGATGATGAGCTTGTGCGCGTAAAAAACGTTTTTGTTTACCTTTTAACATGTTTTTCCTCCTAAATGTTCCATAACAATCTGTTCCATCCTGGTATTACAAGGCTTTATATTTGTCCAAATTTCAAAAGCTATCGCTGCCTGGTTTACAAACATCGGAACACCATTTTGTGTTATGGCTCCTTGCTTTTTTGCTTCTTTTAAAAATTTTGTTTCTAACGGATTATAAATTATATCACTAACCACACAATTTTTCTTTAAAAAAGATAGTGATATTGGCATTTCATCTTCATTAGGATACATACCAACTGACGTTGTATTTATGATAATATCATATTTGCTAAGTGTTTCTTCCAACTGTAATATGGAGCTTGCGTTCGCTAAGGTTTCTAGATGAAGGGATTTTATTAGTTCCAACGCTTTACTTTCTGTACGATTAGCTACCGTTATCTCTTCAACATTTTCTTTAGACAAAGAATATAGAATTGCTCTAGCTGCTCCACCTGCACCAATAATCGCTACATTTTTTTCGTGAAAAGAGGTAATTTCTTTTAGTCCTTTCACGAAACCAGCACCATCTGTATTATAACCAACTAACTTTCCACTTTCATTTACAACGGTGTTTACTGCCCCGATTTGTTGTGCATCTTGATCGACACCATCTAAAAACTGCATAATCTTTACTTTATGCGGTATCGTAACATTAAAACCACAACCCCCTAGGGCTCTCCATCCTTTTACAGATGTCTGTAAGGCATCTTTCGCCACATGGAACGGGAGATACACACCGTCTATATTATGTTGCTCAAATGCATCGTTATGAATCTGTGGTGACATCGATTGTGCTATCGGATCCCCTATTACACCGAATAGCTTTTTCATGAGCCAACCTCCATTAGATTAATGATTTTCTAACCATAACTCCTACACCCTTTGGAGCATGGGCAACTATTTTAGCACCAGGATCGTTTACCGTTATCCAACCAAGACCCGAAATAACAATATCGGTTTTTGCTTCTTTAATCATAAATTCATGCGCCACCAGTTTAGGAAATCCTTCTAATTCATCTTCTCTAGGAGGGTGTAACATTTCACCAACATGGTCCGCGTATAATTGCTCTGCATTTTCTAACTTCGTACGGTGAATATATATATCGTTAGACACATAAGCGGTTAACGCTCTTCTTCCACCTGATACATAATCTACTCTAGCTAAACCACCGAAAAACAACGTTTGTCCTTCGTTTAACTGGAATACTTTCGGTTTAATTTCTTTCTTAGGAGAAATAATTTTAAGATCTTTTTTATTTACAAAATGAGCCATTTGATGATGATTAATGATTCCAGGTGTATCAAATAAAGAAGCACCGTTGTCAAGTGGAATATCAATCATATCTAGCGTCGTTCCTGGAAATTGAGATGTAGTAATAACGTCTGATTCTCCAGTAAACTCTTTAATAATACGGTTTATAAATGTCGATTTACCGACATTTGTACATCCTACAACGTAAACGTTTTGACCGTCACGATAGTGTTCTATTGCTTCCGCTACTTCCTTTACACCATAGCCTTTATCTGCACTAATTAAAAATACATCTTCTGGTTTTAGTCCAAGTTGTTTTGCTTCTTGTTTCATCCAGTTGATTACTTTTGTATGCTTCACAGACTTAGGTAATAAATCTACTTTATTACCTACTAATATAACTTTGTTGTTTCCGACGAAACGATGTAAACCAGGCAACCAGCTGCCGTTAAAATCGAAAATGTCTACAACTTTTACAACGAGACCATCTGTTGAACCAATTGAGTTCAATATTTTTAGAAAGTCATCATCTGTTAAGGAAACATCTTGAATTTCATTGTAATGTTTTAAACGGAAACATCTTTGACAAATAATCATTTCTTTTTCTAATGAAGAAGGTGGTGCATACCCTAATCCTTCTTTATCTTCTGTTTGAATTGTTACTCCACAACCTACACAATCTATTCTTTCTTGCATCTTAATCCTCCCAAGTTATCATACCTTTTCGCTTCATATACGAAAGAATACGACGCTCCATTCTACGGTTAAATTTTGTAAAGAAACCATCTGTTTGTGCTACTGGCACAACCAAAATAGTATGTAGCCCTAAGCGATTCCCTCCAAGAACATCTGTAAGTAATTGATCACCTATAACCACTACTTCATTTGGTTGGACGTTCATTTCTTTGATCGCTTTTCTAAATGCTCTCCTTAATGGCTTTCTTGCTTCATGAATAAACGGAATGCCAAGCGGATCAGAAAATGCTTGTACACGTTTCTTATTATTATTAGAAACAATCGTGACAAAAATCCCTGCATCTTGCATTGATTTAAACCATTGGATTAAATTAGGCGTTGCTTCAGGGCGGTCCCATTCGACTAACGTATTATCTAAATCGGTAATAATAGCTTTAATTCCTTTATCTACTAACGTTTCTGGTTTTATCTCAAAAACACTTTTTGCATGTTCTGCAGGTAAAAATAACTTTAACAATATAGTTTCCCCCAATTTTGAAAAAATAACCGATGCATTTTCATACTTTTACATCTTACCTAAAAATGTTCTCACTTCCAAGTTATATATGTAAAAAACTGTGTTTTTGTAAGTAAAACAAGTATAAATTTACGAAAATTTTAAAAATAATTTAAAAAGTTTTCGACAAAATCCAAGTCAATTCAACACTGTGGATAAGTTTATCTACATTTTACACACTTGTCCCATATGAGTTTTTAGTAATTATAAACAAAATACCCACAAGTTATCCACTGGAAAGTGTGGATATCTAGAACGGTTGTTCTAATTATTCAAACATGTTAGGATAATGGTACTAACTACCATAACTTACACATTATATGCGAATGTTTAAACTTATAGAACAAATTTTTGAAAAGAAACCGCAGTTAATAGGAGGTGTAGGGCCAAGCCTACAAAATGAGGAACTTATCTGATGAACTGTTAATTGAATCTTATGTAAAAGCAACAGAATTACAATTGAGCTCTGATTTTATCCAATTAATCGAACTTGAAATAAATCGCAGAAGCTTAAATCATAAAATTAAAGCTACATCATAACAGAACAAGCCCTAACATTAGGGCTTGTTTTTTTCATTTATTTAATTCCACTTTCCAATACGTTGTCCTACAAAAACATCTGCCTTATCTGTTAAGTCTTTATCAATAGTAAATGCATCTTTTTCAAAAAGAAGAATAACTGTTGATCCGAAACTAAAATATGCCATTTCTTGTCCTTTTTTTAACGATGTTCCTTCGTGTGTAAGTTCTATACTGTTTACAAACATAGCTCCTACTTTCACAATAGCCACATGTTTTTGGTCGTGAACCATTTCTGTCACTTTTCGATAATTTTTAGAAAGGGTGTCTTTTCCATACTTTAAACCAAGACGGTTTACAGGATAGGATTTATTCTTCCCTAATGTCCACTGGTTCGCTACTTCACCTGTAATCGGACTATGAATTCTATGGTAATGGCTAGGGCTTAAGTATAATAGCATGAATGTTCCACCCATATACTTCTCCGCCACATTTTTATCTTCTAGCATGTCTTGAATGGAGTATTTTTTCTCCTTAACAATCATCTCCAGATTGTCTGTGATAGTCCCAAACTTCTCTAATACTGCATCTACAGGACTGACAACCGAGTCTTTCGCTTGATCAATTGGTCTAGCTCCAGGCTTTAGCGTGCGAATGAAGAACTTTTGTAACGTAGGATATGATTGGATTGGCTCTTTCATTTCTTTAATATTTATTTTGTAAGTTTTCGCAAAGGAAGGGACAACTAATTTACTTAGTTTGGATTGCGAGAAGTTTTTTATAATATTGGATGATAGTTTATGATTTGTTAATTCAATCATCGTTCTATATAGTTTTTGTGACATTATTAACCTCCAGGAATTCAATATGCTATTTTTAGGATTAGTTATATCTATTTATTTTTATTCTCTTCGAATGAATAAAGTGGTATAAACGGTTGATGATTAATGCAATCAAAAGCATTTTATTTTTGTATTATATCATTTCATTTTGAACTACACTATAATATATTTAATTTAAAAGCGATAGCCTTTGAGTCGGCTATCGCTTTTGTGTTTTTTATTTTGAAGTTAGTTGTAAAAATTCTTCTACGTCTTCTACTGATTTTAGTACAGCTTTTTCCCAGAAGTCTCGTTTTGTTAAGTCAACTCCCAAGTGTTTCATTGCTAAGTCTTCAACTGTCATGCTTGCTGTGTCTTTTAGAAGTGCGATGTATTTCTCTTCATATGCTGTTCCTTCTTCTAATGCTTGAGCGTATATTCCTAGGCTGAATAAGTAGCCAAACGTGTATGGGAAGTTATAGAACGGCACTTGTGTAATATAGAAGTGCATTTTAGAAGCCCAGAATGTTGGATCGTATTCACCTAATTGGTCACAATATGCTTCTTTTTGTGCGTCTACCATTAGCTCGTTTAATCGTTCTACACTTACTAATCCTTTTTTACGCTCTTCATAGAATTTTGTTTCAAATAAGAAACGAGCATGAATGTTCATATAGAAAGCAACGCTTCTTTGAATTTTATCTTCTAATAAGGACAACTTTTCTTCATCTGTTTTTGCATATTTAACAGCTGCATCTGAAACGATCATTTCTGCAAAAGTTGAAGCGGTTTCCGCTACGTTACTTGAATAGAATCGGTTTAATGTAGGTACATCTTTCATTGCATAAGAATGGAATGCATGCCCTAACTCATGTGCTAGAGTAGAAACGTTTGTTAGTGAACCAGAGTATGTCATGAAAATACGTGATTGACCTGAGTCCATGAACCCAGTACAGAATCCACCTGGTGCTTTACCTGCTCTATCTTCTGCCTCAATCCAGCGGTCTTCGAAGGCTACTTCAGTAAACTTCGTTAATTCCGGACCAAATTTAGCAAACTGTTCTAAGATAAACTCTGCACCTTCTTGGTAAGAAAGCTTTGTTTCTTCTGAAGTGATAGGTGCATTAACGTCGTAGTAGCTTAATTTATCTACTCCAAGTAGTTCTGCTTTTCTTTGTAAATACTCAGTGAATTTCCCTTTATAATCCGTGATAACTTCCCACATTGTATCAAGTGTTTCAGCTTTCATGCGGTTGTTTTCAAGTGGTTCTTTTAAAATAGAATCCCAACCTCTTTGGTTATACGTTTGGATTCTAAAACCAGCTAAATGATTTAAAGCAGCAGCAAACGTATCTGTTTCTTTTAACCAAGCTTTTTGCCATTGTTCGAAAATTTCTTTTCTTACATTTCTATCTCCATCTGAGAACTTGTTATAGGCTTGACCGACAGAAAGTTCTTTCGTTTCTCCATTATCTTTAACTGAAACCTTAATGCGGCCAACTAATGAATTATAAAGTTTGCCCCAAGCATGGTACCCGTCAACAGATAAAGAGGAGATTAGTTTTTCTTGGTCTGCAGGTAACTTTTCAGATGCTCTTCTTCTACGCTCTGTTAATACGTATTCTAATTCAGATAAACCACTCTCTTGAATGAATGCTTTCCACTCTTGATCGTTAACGTGTATAAAATGCTCTTCTAAAGAGTTTAATAGGACATTCATCTTTGCATATAATTCAGCTACTTTTCCTTGCAGTTGAGCAGCCTTTTTATCTGTAACATTTGCTGCAAACAAACAGTTAACATATGCGGATGATTGAGCAATTTTCTTAATTACTTTTTCATATAACGTTAAGCTTTCTCCTAATCTAGAAAGCTCGAAATTTGATACTGATGCTTCAAATTCTGCTAGTTCTACTTCAATTTTTTCTATGTATGCTTTAAAACTTTCAGAATCACTTCCACCTTCAAAGAATACGTCTAAATCCCATGTTTGTTCATACGTTTTTGTTGTCATTAAGATACCCCCTAATAAGTATACGTTTTACATTATACCTTCTTTTGTTCGATTTTTCTATAAATTCAAAACAATTAGCGGGTGGAAAATTTCGCAAGTCGAATTAAATGATGGTTATCAAAAAAAAAGCCTATGCAGAACATAGGCTTCCTAACATTTACGATAGTGATGGTGTTTATAATAACTACAGCCACCAAGTAGCAGTAGGATGAATAGTATTACAACTATTCCGTATAGCCAGCCTCCGCCATATCTTCTTGGGTATGGTGGTGGGCAACATGGATTACATGGAGGTGGACACCAAGGTTGATAAGGATACATTTGTTTACCTCCTTTGGTAGTTTAATAGGTATCTTACTTATAAAATATGCAATAGGTTGGGTTTTGTAAGGGCGAATGCGGATATAGTAGAGAGTTTTTGGGACAGAATTAGATTAAGGGATTGTTTGTGTTTCAATTTGGGTTGGTTGTGTTTCAATTTTTACCTCTTCTGTTTCCATTCAACCCATTTGTGTTTCAATCTCGATCTTTTCTGTTTCAATTCCACCTATTTGTGTTTCAATCTCAAAATAGTAATTCCCGATGGATGGCTTGTATTTCAATTTGACTTGCTTGTGTTTCAATTTGGCTCGGTTGTGTTTCAATCTCGATCTCTTCTGTTTCTATTCAACCCATTTGTGTTTCAATCTCGATCTCTTCTGTTTCCATTCAACCCTTTTCTGTTACAATCTCCATTTTTAACGTAAAAACAGTGTTTACCCCCATCATCCATTACCGAACATACAAAAAGACACGGGCAAAATCTCCCCCGTGTCTCTCCAATACTATACTTAATTATTTTGAAGTCTCTAAATCAATACTTACTTTTTTTCGATCTTTTCTTTTTCCAAAACTCGAAACTCCCGCAACTAAACTATAAATTGCTGGTATAACAACTAAAGTTAATAAAGTAGACGAGAACAATCCACCGATTACAGCAATTGCCATTGGTGCTTGCATCTCAGCACCTTCACCAGCTCCAATTGCTAATGGTAATAACCCAAGCATCGTAGTTAATGCTGTCATTACAATTGGACGTAACCTTGTTGATCCTGCTTCCACTAATGCTTCATTAACAGACAAGCCTGTTTCACGTAATCTATTTGTATAATCAATAAACACGATGGCATTATTAACGACAATCCCAACAAGAATAATAATTCCTATAAAGGCGGTTATACCAAATGAGTACCCTGTAATTAAGAGACCTAAAATTACACCAGTAATCGCAAGTGGCAATGTAAACATAATAATGAACGGTTGAACAATAGATTCAAACTGACTAGCCATTACCATGTACACAAACACAATCGCCAGTAACATCGCTAATAGTAAGCTTGCAAAAGACTCTTCCATCATCTCCGCGCCACCAGCTGCTTTTACAGTGTATAAACCAGTATCAATGTTTAAGTCGTCAATCATTTTATTAATGGTCGCTTGAACACCCGTTACTACTGTACCCATAGACTCGCCCTCAAATGTTGCTTCTATAGTAACCGAGTCGTTTTGGTTTTCACGGACAATCGTAATTGGACCTTCTCCACGAACAACTTCCCCAATTTCTTTTAATGACACTTGTTGGTTCGTTGGAGTTGTCATTACTAAATTTTCAATCGCTTTCTTTGAATTGGAAACTCCCGCTACTTTGACACGTACATTTTTATCAAAAATAGTAGTTGCCACGGTACCTTGTAATGATTGGTTGACGAATGTTGCTACTTGGTATGTCGTTAAACCATATTTAAATGCTTCCTTTTTATCGACAATATATTGGTATTCAGGTTTACCAGTTTGTAAGCTATTAGAAACTGCCGTCACACCTTTTACCTCATCTAACAAACGAGTCTCTAACTCTTTTGTATACTCTTCTACCACTTCTGCATCTGGGCCAAGAATTAATAAATCTATTTTATTTGTCGTTCCACCCATAGCTTCCATAGAGTTTGTAATATTAAACGTTACAGCTATTTCTTCATCTAATGGACCAATTTTTTCTTGAAGAGTTTTCATTACATCTTCTGTTGATTGACTTCTTTCAGCTGTTGGCACAAGTTTTACATTTAAGTTCGCTTTATTTGCTCCCCCACCTAAAACAGCAGCCATAAGCGGATCGCTATTTCCAATTGTTGCAGTTAATACATCAATTTCTGAGATTTTCGCTGCCTCTTGCTCCATCTTTTCAACTATTTCTAACGTACGTTCAAAAGATGCTCCTTCTGGTAACTCCACATCTATGGTAAACATCCCTTCATCTTGCGTTGGCATAAATTCCGTACCAATTTTCGGTGCCAAGGCAATGGAACCTATTAATACTAACGTTGCAATTAATAACGTCACGACTCTTCTACGTAGAACCCACGTAATGATAGTATTGTATAGTTTGAATGGCTTTCTTTCTTTTACTTTTTTTCCTTTTAATAATAGTCCAGCTAATGCAGGCACTACCGTTAAGGCTACTATCCATGAAGAAAGAAGGGCAAATGATACAGTAAGGGCTAATTCTGTAAATAAATCGCCAATTAATCCACTTACAAATACTATAGGAAGAAACACAGATAACGTTGTTAACATGGAAGCCGTTACTGCTCCACCAACCTCTGATGCTCCGTCGATTGCTGCTTGCTTTCTTGTTTTACCAAGCGATAAATGACGATACACATTTTCAATAACAACAATTGCGTTATCTACAAGCATCCCGACCCCTAGTGCTAATCCACCAAGAGACATAATGTTTAATGTCATCCCTGAGAAAAACATTAAAACAAATGTGGAAACGATGGAGAGCGGGATTGCAATACCAACAATAATCGTTGCTGGTATCGATCGTAAGAAAACTAAAATAACAATAATGGCAAATAACCCACCAAACATTAAGGCTTTTGATACATTTGATACGGATTGCTCAATTACTTGACCTTGGTCGTTTGATATCGAAAAAGTTATGTCATTGTTATTAGACTTAATTTGATCTAAACGGTCTTTTACATTTCTTGACACTTCAGCTGTATTAGCGATACCCTCTTTTTGAACGCTAATTAGTAAACTATCTTTTCCATTATTACGGGCTACAGAAGATACTTCTATTCTCGTTTCTGCAACTTCTGCTATATCACTTAATGTAACAATCTCTAAGCTTTCTCCATCTGGAACGATACTAACAGGAAGGTCTTTTAGTGATTCTATCGTATCTAATTTCCCCAGAATTCGAAGGTTTAAATTTTCCGTTCCATCCGAAATGACTCCACCTGGGAACGTTAAATTATTTCCTTGAATTAGTTGAATAACTTGTTGAGAAGTTAAGTTATATTCTTTTAATTTTCTTTCGTTTAATTGAACGGATATTTCTTCTTCAAAGCCACCATCAACCGAAACACTAGCGACTCCGTCCACACTTTGAATTTGAGGCACGACTACATCGTCAACATACTCTTGTAACCCTTCAATACTTTCGCCACTTGAAATAGCAAACTGTAAAATTGGCATCATCGTAGGGTCAAATTTCACAATCATAGGCTGGCCAACACTATCGGCTAACTGCACCAAACCTAGGCTGGAACTTAAGTCTTCCCTTACTTCTGACATATCCATTCCCCAATCATATTGAGCAATGATTAAAGAAGAATTGGAACTACTACGCGATTGTAATGTTTTCAATCCTGCACTTGTTCCGATAACGTCTTCTAACGGTTTTGTCACCATTTCCGCTACTTCTTCTGGTCCTGCCCCTGGATAGGTTGTCATAACTGCTACGACAGGTGGATTAATATTTGGCATTAAATCAAGCTTTAAGCCTGACAGTGATACAAATCCCATGATTAATACTAAAAGCATCATCATAATGGTCGTCACTGGGCGCTTGACGGCTAATTTTGGTAATTTCATTATTGTGGGTCCTCCTTTAAGTCCTCTTGAATCATTCTCGTTAGCTTTTCTGTAGTTTCTATAAGTGTTAAAAGCTCATTTTCTTCTAATCTTCCGTAATACTTTTTCATAATTTCCATACGCTTTTTTTCTGCTTTTATCTTTATCTCTTTTCCTTTTTCCGAAAGCTCTATAAAAACTACTCGACGGTCTTTTTCATCTCTATTCCTTAACACAAGGTCGTTTTTGTACATTCTGTCAATCATGGCTGTAATGGCACTTGGCTTTACATTGAATAGTTTTGCAAGCTGAGAGGAAGTAACCTTTTCTTCTTTCGTTAAAATTTGAAGTACGAAAAACTGATCACCAGTAATTTCTTCTCCAAAAGCTTCTTGGATTTTTGGGCCTATTAAACGTGCGGATGTAATAAAGGCATTTTCATATCGTTGAATGAATTGCATTAACTTCTCTTGATCTAACATTCATTTACTCCTTTTTCTTGAAGATTACTTTCTTTCATTAATAGTTAATCACATGAAATAATTAGTTAACGTGTTTAAATATATACATATTTAACTATTAAGTCAATGGCGTCCGCTTCTTACTGTATGTCTACTATACGAAAAACGAATTATTAACCATCCTTGGTATCAAAAACAGCGAGATAAACAAACATGATTATCGTTAAAAACAGGCAATTAATTCGTTTTTCATTAAACGAACCGAAATTATGTTTTTAACTTAAAGAAAAAGATTAATTTTTCACGAGAGAGTTTCAAGCTATTATTTGAGCAGGTACATGCACAAAAATGGACTCACCTACATATGAATTAATACTAGGCTCTTGCCTATGAATTTTGATGGAGGTGAGAATGTGTCAAGTTTATTTGCATCAGTATCATTCTTAATAAAGGAGTTAATCTTCCTAGTTTCGTACGTGAAAAATAATGCATTTCCACAACCATTATCTCCAGCAGAGGAAGCAAAATATTTAAACCTCATGGCAGAGGGCGATGAGGATGCAAGAAACAAACTAATTGAACATAACTTACGACTAGTTGCGCATATAGTGAAAAAATTTGAAAATACTGGGGAAGATTCTGAAGACTTAATCTCCATTGGAACAATTGGTTTAATAAAAGCAATTGAGAGCTACCATACGGGGAAAGGCACAAAGCTTGCGACATATGCTGCGAGATGCATCGAGAACGAGATACTTATGCACCTAAGGGCATTAAAAAAGACGAAAAAAGACGTTTCCTTACACGATCCAATCGGGCAAGATAAAGAAGGAAATGAAATAAGTTTAATTGATGTGTTGAAATCTGAATCCGAGGATGTTATTGATACCATTCAATTGAATATGGAATTAGAAAAAATTAAAGTGTATATTGATGTATTAGATGAACGCGAACGGGAAGTAATAGTTGGGAGATTTGGCCTCGACTTGCAGGAAGAAAAAACACAGAGAGAGATTGCAAAAGAACTCGGTATCTCAAGAAGCTATGTTTCTAGAATTGAAAAAAGAGCGTTAATGAAAATGTTTCATGAATTTTATCGAGCGGAAAAAGAAAAAAAGAAGAATTAAATAATTTACCTTTAAAAGTACTTGTCCATTTCGGATAAGTGCTTTTTCAATTATAATAATATAATATACCCTATTATTTTCAAAATATTGGGATAATATAAGCCGAATGACATATATGTTTTATTAGTATAGTAATGATACAATTTTCTTAAAGAAAAAATCTCTCCAGTTTTGGAGAGATTTAGTAATTAATGTAAGGAAATCCCTTAAATTGATTAGGAATGGTTCCCTTGCCCGCCTTAATGACACTGTACTCTTGAAACAACGTCTCAAACCATTTTGCAACTTCTTTTGAAGATTTATTTTTGTAGTCTATAAGCTGGGCAACTCGGTATTGTTTGCAACCTTTTTGCTCGCGATCCACGACCATAAACCAGAAGCATGTAAATTTGGACGTTTTCGTACTAGTCATGTTAGGCCTCCTATAAATTAATGTTGTGGCGGTAATTCTTTAGCAATAGAATGTTGTGGTGGTAATTCTGCACTTACTGCATTTGCACCTAATAAAGCGAAAGTAACGATTAATGTAGTTAAGATAAGTTTTTTCATTTTGAAATCATCCTCCTAATTTGGTAAATTAATATTATAATATATTAAAATTTTTAAAATCTTTCTTAATAGGAATAATACACTATATTAAAAAAAGTTTCTTCGGTCATTTTCAGCTATTTTAGATGACTAACACTTAATTCTCTCTCATTATCTCCTGTTTTCATATCATTTTATAACTCTAGGAATAATTAATAGGAAGTGACGATTATGGATTTTACAGTAATTGGTAAAGAAATAAAAAATATAAGACAAGAATTAGGCATTTCACAATCTGAACTAAGTGATGGAATATGCACTCAATCACAAATCAGTAAAATAGAAAAAGGTGAAGTTTATCCGTTAGCGAATACATTATATTTTATTGCAGAAAAATTAGGTGTGGACGTAAACTATTTTTACGAATTAGCAACCATCCCACACCTTGAATATGTGAAGAGTTTAAAAGACCAGGTTAGAAAAGGATTGAACTCTTATAATTATACAGAAGTATATAATATAATTGAAGGCGAGAAGAAGAATCCTTTATTTGTGAATAATAGGAATAACCTGCAATTTCTCTTGTGGAATGAAGGTATATGTATTTTTCATATGAAAAAAGATAAGAAAAATGCAATGAGGTTACTTGAAGAGGCACTAGAGCTAACAAAGATGACAAACAAACTTATCGGGGAAAGAGAAATAGAAATAATAAATAGTATGGCTATTATTTACTCTGAAACAGGGGAGTATGAAAAAGCATTAGATAAATTTAATATAGCATATAATCATTTTAATAAACTTCCATTTATGCATGATTACTCAATAAAGACAAAAATCCTATATAATACTGCAAGAACCTTAACAAAAAACCTAGATTATAATAAAGCTATTTCCATTAGTAGAGAAGGTATTGAATGGTGTATTAATAATAATAGCTTATATCTTCTAGGATCACTTTACTACCACATTGGTTATAACTATGATTTCCTTAAAGAATTTGATACATCTGTAACTTATTATAATAAGGCAATTACTGTTTTTGAACTACAAAACAACAACTCAAATTTCATTTCGTACATCAAGTCAAAAATTAATGGGCTCCAAATAAAAAACTAGGCCGCTTTCAGCCTAGTTTTTTACATTTCTACTTCTTCTGTGCTTAGTTCAGATCCAATTACGAACATTACTGTTAACGCTAAAGTCATTCCTAATACGACTGCGAACATGTTCATCCCTCTTTTCGACTGTTTATACTTATAGTATAGATGGAAATTACCAATTTTTACGGGGCAATTATGAACAAAAAGTTAAGGAAATGTGGCCATTTTGTGAGAAGCTCAAGTGAGTTTTCTCCTTTTTTAGAAAAAGGCTATTTTGTCATTGAAATAAAGAATTTAGTGTTATAATAGGGTAGATTTTGCTTGGAAAGTGGGACTAACATGAATAAATTTGTAACTGTATTACTTCTAAGTTTTACCCTATTTTTATCAGGTTGCAATGCAAGTAATTTCATTACTGATAGTGAACATTTCGAGTCAGCCTTTAACAAAGAAGAAGAAAAAAGTGAACAGGAATACAATAGAATTACAGTACCTGTAACTAGAGTAATTGACGGGGATACTATAAGAGTTGAAATCAATGGCACAGAAGAACGTATTCGTTTCCTGTTAATAGATACTCCAGAGATGAACCATGGAAATTATGAAGAACCTCAACCTTTTGGTGAAGAAGCGACGAAGTTTGTTGAAGATATGTTAAAAGGTGGAGAAGTGGAGTTAGAGTTGGATGTAAGTGAACGTGATCGTTATGGAAGAATATTAGCTTACTTATATGTAGATGGGGAGAGTGTGCAAGAAGAATTACTACGAAATGGCCTCGCACGCGTTGCCTATATTTTCCCTCCTAACACTAGGTATGTAGATAATTTTCTGGCTATACAAGAAGAAGCGAAAAATGAGGGTATTGGGATTTGGAGTATAGAAAACTACGTGCAAGATGATGGATTCTATCCGGAAAATGATACTGAATAATATAGTTAAAAAACAGTTTGAGATTAATTTCGCAAGCTGTCTTTATTTTTCCGACAAAAAAGACCTCTCTTTATTTAGAAAGGTCTTTTTCATCTTGCTCTTGAAGTTGTTTTTTAATTTTTCTAGCTTTGTAGATGAAAACAAAAGAAAGAGTTAAGAATAATACTGTTACACCCATCATGGAGAAAACTTGATAAGCTTCTTTTCCAGCATGTTGGAATGCAACTCCAATATATAAAAACACACTAACTGCAAGTAAAATCATCGAATATCTTGTGTAATCTGTCATTTTAGCTTTTAACGTCTTCATGTTTCTATCACCTCGTTACCATTACTTTAACATATATTAGTAGATACGTAAGGTTGTAATTTTAACCATATGTTTAAAAATGTCTCTAAGAAGGTAAACAAGTTTATAAGAGGTGATTAGTTTGAGAGAAAAAAAAGTTACTAGAGATCATCCAGAACAATATCCTACTGAAAAAGAAAGTCTTTATGAGAAATATGAAAATCAACAACACGTTGATCCGATACCATTAGAAGATTTAAAAATAGAACAACAAAACGAAAAAAAGAAGCATAAAACGAAGAATGATTCATCAAGTGAGAGGAAGTATAAGTAGAAAAACACAGGAAAAAGCCGTAATGGCTGTCCCTGTGTTTTTATTTTTATGAAAAACTCTTCTCTAATTCGTCAACTAAATGTCCTACATATGCAACTGCTTCTTTAATTGGCTCTGGTGTAGACATATCTACTCCAGCTAGCTGCATAAGCTCTAGTGGCTTTAATGTGCCACCTGCTTTTAATGATTGAAGCCAGCGATCAACAGCAGGCTGTCCTTCTTCTTGAATCTTCTTCGCGGCAGCTGTAGATGCAGTTAATCCGGCTGAATACGTATACGGGTAAAGCCCCATGTAATAATGTGGCTGTCGCATCCATGTTAATCCTGCACCTTCGTCTAACTCGACTGCATCTCCCCAGAAATTAGACAACAACTCTAACTTTTGCTCGCATAATACTTTAGCAGTAATAGGAGTACCATTATCCGCTAATTCGTAAATACGGCGTTGAAGTTCCCCTTCTAAAATATGTGTAACAAAGTTATGATAATACGTTCCTAATGATTGTAAAATAACCCACCTGCGCATTTGTTCATCCTTTGATTGCGCTAAAATGTGCTGACTTAATAACATTTCGTTCATCGTGGATGGAGCTTCTACAAAGTATCTAGAAGGACGTGTATTGGAAATACGTTGATATCGACCCGCTAAACTAAAGTGGCCCGCATGTCCTAGTTCATGTGTCAGTGTAAATGCATCTCTCATCGAGTTATGCCATGTCATTAAGATATATGGATGTGCGCCATATGGGCTAGAACAAAATGCCCCTGAACCTTTCCCAACATTATCGGCAAGGTCTACCCAGCGTTCACTTAATCCTTTTTGCATAATCTCCATATACTCATCGCCCATTACTTGTAATGATTCTAAAACGACTTTAGACGCTTCTTCATAAGAAATTTCGGGATTAAATTCAGGATCGAGTGGTGCTTTCAAGTCACAAAAGTGCATTTTTTCTAAACCTAAAACACGTTGCTTTAATTTTGCGTATTTGCGCATATGAGGCGCTAGCTCTTGTTGAATGGTATCTAGTTGATTGTGATACATCTCTTTCGTTACTTGTTGGTCGTGTAACAGCATGTCTGTAACTGTATCGTACTTCCGTAATCTAGCTTCTACTACTTGCTTTTTCACTTCTGTCGCATATGTAGCGGCATATGTATTTTTGTATTGCTTAAGTGTTTTAATAAAAGAATCATACGCTTTTCTTCTTATTTCAGCATTGGCAGATCCTTCGTATTTTGGGAACGAATTGAATGTTAGTTCGTGCTCCGTACCATCATCGGTCGTGAAAGAACTAAATTGCAGATCTGACGTTTTGCTTCGTAAATAAATCAAGTATGGTGCTTCGAGAACCTCTCCAAATGCAGATAATACTTCTTCCGCTTCTGGTGACAGTTTATGAGGTTGTTTTTCTAGAAGAGTAAAAAGTGTATTTTTAAATTCTACTAATCCCTCTTCCTCGTCTATAAAGCTCTTAATCTTTTGATCATCCATTTGAAGTATTTCAGACTCTATGAATGAAAGACTCGCACTGACGTTAGAAATCATAGAAGAAACACGTGATGCGTTTGCTTGATTTTCAGGATTTGTGCCATCTTCGGATTGACGTAACGAAGCATATGTCATGACTCTCATTACTCGTTCCGTTAGCTCGTCTCTTGCAAGTAAGCAATTTAATAATGTATGTGCATTATCATGTAACTGACCTTTATACTTGGTAACGGAAACTAGATCATTATGAATAGCGTTTAATGCATCCTCCCACTCATTTTCTGTTGAGAATAAATCAATTAAGTTCCACGTTTGTTCTACAGGCACTTCAGGTCGTAACAATGTTTTACTCATATTTAGTTTCCCCTTCCTAACTTATATTTCGAAAATCGAAGTATTTCATAAACTTATTATAATAGAAAAACATAAGAATTTTCAAACTTTTTAAACAAAAAGATTCTCGGTACACCATTAAAGATATACCGAGAACTTATTTTAATATTCGATTTCCTCATAATCTTTTGGCTGAGGCAATGGCTTTTGGGATTGATTGTATCCCTTTTTATTATTTTTATCTTTTTCACTTTGTTTCGTTGAATTTTTCGTCATCATTGACCTCCTATTTTGTATCCTCCTTCATAATTTGTACTAAAAAATTTTTTCCATTCCGATTACCAATCATTATTCGATGATCCCTTTTATAGCAAGTAACCAACTTAGATTACGAATTTATTTAGAAGGTCGAAATATGTCGTTATTGGAGGTTTTTTGTTGATTTATCTTTCAATTTCATTATAATGGTGTATAACTTTAAATTTTCAAATAATTCGGATTAGAGGAGGAAGACCATGTTCATCATAGATTTCTTCAATAACTTTCTATGGTCTTATGTCGTCATTTATGGACTATTAGGAATTGGTGTTTATTTTACGTGGAAGACAGGTTTCATTCAATTTAGATATTTAAAAGAAATGTCGAGAGTCGTATTTGAAAAAACACCCGAAAGTAAATCAGATGAAAAACCTATTTCTGCTTTTAAATCGTTTTGTATTGGTTCTGCTACAAGAATTGGTACAGGTAATCTAGCTGGCGTTGCGGTTGCCATTACTTTAGGGGGACCTGGTGCGGTATTTTGGATGTGGATTGTCGGCTTGCTTGGTGGTGCTACAAGCTTTATTGAAAGTACATTAGCACAAGTATATAAAGTAAAAGATCAAGAAAAGCCTGGTACGTTCCGTGGTGGACCTGCCTACTATATTTCCAAAGGCTTAAACAAAAAATGGCTTGGTGTTATTTTTGCCGTTTTAATTGCCTTAACATTCGGACTAATTTTCAACTCTGTACAAAGTAATACGATTTCTGCAGCATTTGAAAGTGCATTTGGATTTAATACAGTTATAACAGGTATTGTTTTAGCTATTTTATCTGGTGCTGTTATTTTTGGTGGAATTCACCGAATTGCTAACTTTACGAGTGTAGTCGTTCCTATTATGGCCGTACTTTATATAATAATCGCACTTATTGTTCTAGTATTGAATATTTCTCAATTACCTGCTGTACTTTCATTAATCGTTTCTAGTGCATTTGGATTTGAACAAGCTGTCGGTGGTGGAATTGGTGCAGCCATTATGCACGGTGTACGTCGTGGACTATTTTCGAATGAAGCAGGTATGGGTAGTGCCCCAAACGCCGCGGCAACTGCTCACGTTTCACACCCAGCTAAACAAGGCTTCATCCAGACATTAGGAGTATATCTTGATACAATGGTTGTTTGTACAGCAACAGCGTTCATCATTCTTGTATCAACCGATATTTATAACGCTGGAACTTATGAAGGAATTAACTTATTACAAGCATCGTTAAGCGAACAAATTGGTTCATGGGCAAGTATCTTTATTGCCATAGCGATATTCTTATTTGCATTTAGTTCTATTATCGGAAGCTATTATTATGGAGAAACAAATATACAATTTATTAAAGACAACAAAGCCATTCTGAATGTTTACCGCCTTGCAACAATGGGATTTGTAATATTAGGAGCTGTTGCAGGTCTAGGTTTTGTTTGGGAGCTTGCTGATTTATTCATGGCTTTGATGACGGTTATTAACTTAGTCGGACTTGCTTTGTTAGGTAGTGTGGCAATAAAAGTGTTGAAGGATTACCAAGAACAGCGCAAGCTTGGGTTAAATCCGACATTCAATCCATTAAAATTAGGGATAAAAAATACGGAAGCTTGGGAAGAAAAGAAAAAAGAAAAGAAAGTTGCATGAAAATAAGAGGTAGTTAAGGATTCTTCCTTCGCTACCTCTTATTTTTATTCTTATAATTCGTTTTTCGTTTTGTAATCATACATTATGAAACGGACTCACTTAATTTAATGATTTAGGTTTCCCTACAACTTTCCAAGAATCTTTTATTTTTTCTACAAAAAGTTGAACAACTACCGACCTAATATGCTGATTTGTCTCTTTGCTATACTCCAAGCATGTAATACTAATTACTTGATAGGCTTCTTTGTTTTGATGTTTCATTGTTCCGTAAGTGGCATCCCCACTCAAAATAGATAATGAATGATTAGGTTTTTCACAATGATTTATAAATGACTTAATTTCTTCCCAGTCAATTGGCTCTCTATTATTTTTAAAAACAGATTCTTCTGACACGAAAGACCACTCCTCTTCAGTTAACACATATAAGCTCTTAGTGGCATCGTCTTTAGCTTCCTCAACGACCATAGCTACCATTTCATATGGTTTTGCATACGCACTTTTGATATAAAAGTAGTTAGCTATGAAAAAAATTGCTCCAATCATAAAAGAAAAGATCAATATTTTTGTAATATTTTTTTTCAATACTTCTCCCCCATGTTGTTACTCATTAGCAACCAAAATTCACCTTCATGGTGCAATGATTTTTAATAATCACTATATATTTGAGTTTGCTATATTCTTGATTTCTTTTCCATCTAACCGATAAACACCGTTTCCATCTAACTCTTTTATATGCTCATTTAGGCAGTACATACCATTTTTTTCATCGATTCCATAAAAATCATAACCACTTAACTTACTAGCTGCATTTTGTAAATGATCCTCATCCGCCCATTCAGAAAAATGAACGGCGATTAAGACATTATCAATTAAGCCTAGTCCTTTTCGTTCTTGGAATTCTTTTTGTATATTATCCTTTGGTGAGATAACACATAGTTTTGGGCTAATAAGAGCTCCTGCAGAAAAGCCTGCAACAGGTACCCCATGCTTATATAGATTTCTTATCGTATCCGAAATTGGTGAATCTACAATATAATCGGCATATCGATTTGTGTCACCACCACCTATTATGATACCGGCACTTTCAGATAAACAATGGATGACATCTCTTACAGGAGTAGTAGGTAATGGTATATAGCGAAAGTCTGCAAAGCCATATTCTTCTAAAGCTTGTGTATATTTAGGCATGTAGTCTTTCCATCCTTCTCTTTCTAAACACAGAATAGAGACTGGTCCTTCTTTTTCTTTTACTAGATGAACAAAACGTTCTGCAAACTTTAAACTAAACGGAGGTCCTCCCCCAAATAAAAATAAATGTCTATTCATTCATTTCACCTTCTACTTCACAGTTTTCCTGTCCCATTGAATGGTCCCTATTACGATAAAGGCTGCTATGCAGATCGGGGCAGTATATACTAGAAATGTATCTAACAAAGTTTTCACACTCTCATCATGTGATATGATTCCACCTGTAACAATAGCAAAAAGGATGATAGCAGGAATCAAATAGCGATTCAATTTAGGTGATATTCTATAGAAAATAAGAGAGATAGCTATAATTATCAATGCCACCGATAATAACAACGAAGAGATCCAAATTACACTTCCAATATTCATTTCAAAAGGTAATCCTTTATTTTTCATATTATAGATCCAGCTTATGAAATAAATGATTAGTACCGCTCCGTTGATTGCAGCAATCCTTTTCTTTTTTAAATGTAAATAAAGAAATGGACTAAAAAACATACAAATAAATAAAAGGCTAATAATTGTATCCGTCATAATGCCCCTCCAAATAAATTTCTTATCATAGAATATTCGCTAAATATATCAATTGTCCTTCCTTATCAAATTTTGGAAGTCGTATTTTTTCATCTTGCCTATAAAATGCTACAATAGAAATAGAATAAAAGACTGTGAGGGATAGTTATGCCAGATTGGTCTTATCACGGCATTTTCAGGCCAGTATTATCTAAATTGCCTCCTACTGTTTCAAGAGAATTTATTCATAAAAGAATGAATACAATTGCCTCTCTTCCATTCGGCCTTGGTGGGCATGTGATTAACTTTTTAGGAAGAGAAGAAAGTTCCCCTTTGCTTAAAAAGGCTTATAACGGGACTACATTCAAAAACCAAGTTGGTTTGTCTGGAAAAGTAGATCCTTTTTTGTCTGGAACAAAAGCTTTTTCTAATTTAGGTTTTGGCTTTTTAGAAATTGGGCCAGTTACCGTTCAACCTACCGAATCATGGACGGAGCCAGTTGTTTTGGAAGAAAGAAAGAAAATTATCTTTCCGGATAAGGCAGAATCTATTGGGCTGACTCAAACTGTTAATCTACTTAAAAACTTTAAGAAAAAGCAACCTGTATTTGTAAGATTATCTGGTAACTCAGATGAGCTACTAAAGATGATAGACTCATTTGAGCCTTATGCAGATGGGTTCATTTTGGGAGAGTGTGAAATTGATACCCTTCCTTCTACTACTAAGCCAATTTATTTATCACTTGACTCATGTACTGATATCTCTATAGAAAAATTAGAACGATACGCTGGTGTTTTACTAGAAGAAAAGACTGGGTTAACCGAACTAACGAAAGAAGTACGTAAATTAAGAAAAGCAGGATACAGCCAAACGATTATTACCTCTGGAGGAATTTACGAGCCTGATGATGCTCTACACTTGGTAGATGCAGGCGCAAATTTAGTCATGTTGTCTGATGGCTATGTTTTTTCAGGACCAGGTTTAACAAAACGCATAAATGAGGCTTTGCTTGATAAGCTACAACCTGAAACAACTCCTCAGCCAGGTTGGTCCTCTTATTGGTTGTTTGGATTATTTATATTCTTTGGTGGCTTACTTGCCCTCCTTTTTAGCATAACGACAATTATCTTACCGTATGATGAATACTTTTTAGGAATGAAGCGGGATACGATATGGGCGTTTAATGACCGAATCATGTTGTTTATGGCACACGATAGGATGACGCTAGCTGGAACGATGATTTCTGGTGGAATTGTTTATATGCAGCTTGCAAAGTATGGAGTAAAACGTGGTTTAAAATGGGCGAAACAAGCAATTGATGCAGCCGCCATCATAGGATTTCTCGGTATATTTGCTTTTATTGGCTATGGTTATTTTGATTGGCTACACTTAATATTTTGGCTTGTTCTTTTGCCGTTTTTTATTGCTGGTTATGTCAAAACAAAAAACATTACAGGAACACCCTCTTCTACAAATAGAAAAAATCACCGAATTTGGAAAATGAGTTTATATGGCCAGCTTGCCTTTGTTATTCTTGGGTTTTCCTTCGTCATCGGTGGTATTATTATTTCCTATATAGGAGTTACTTCTGTCTTCGTTTCAACGGATCTACTGTATATTTGCATGAGTCCTGAAATGCTAGCTGAATTTAATCAGAATCTAATTCCTGTACTTGCACATGACCGTGCTGGATTTGGAAGCGCACTACTTAGTGTTGGATTGTTAGTATTAATGCTTGCTTTATGGGGATTCCAACAAGGTAACCGATGGGTTTGGTGGACATTTCTTATTGGTGGCCTCCCCGCATTCATTGCAGGGATTTATATCCACTATGCGATTGGCTACACAACGTTTATTCATTTGCTTCCGGCTTATTTTGCATTAGGGTTGTATTTTGTTGGAATAGTCTTGTCCTATCGATTTTTTCATCTAACGAAAAAGAAGTAACTCTCACCATAGAGAAGTTTCTTCTTTTTTACTTTATAACCTACAACCCAGTTCATTCGACTAGCAAATAGAGCTGCAGATACATTTCGAAATAGAGTATTCCTTGTCCGGAGCATTATTTGGCTTTCCATTTGGACTAATCTTGCCATTTTTCTGGATTGGTTTACGATTTTCGTTGTCCGGGGAATTCTTCTCTCTTCGTATTCTTGAAAAGCTCTTAGAGGATTGGCTGGATTTTTTTCTAAACAGTTGGCAAGTACAATCGCATCTTCCATCGCTTGTGCGCCACCTTGCCCTAAGTTTGGTAGCATTGGGTGTGCTGCGTCGCCGAGTAATGTCACTCTTCCTTCGCTCCATGTGCTTAATGGTCGTCGGTCGTATATATCATGATGCAGAATGTCAGATTCAGATGTAGCTTGAATCACTTCTTCTATTGGATGGCACCAATCTTTTAAGAAATGAAGTGCTGCCTCTTTTCTTTCTCCTAGATTCAGTTTCTTTCCTTCTGAACTATTTACTGCTGCAAACCAGAAATATTTCCCTTCACCAATCTTTGTAAAGCCAAAACGCTTACCTCGTCCCCACGCTTCAAAACCGCCTTCCTCGTTACCTGGCGTGTTCATATCAAGCTGACAAACTCCCCTTAATGCGGTGTAACCTGAATAACGTAGAGGTGAGGGGCCGAAAATGAATTCTCGAACTTTTGAATGTATTCCATCTGCCCCGATTAGAATATTTCCATCTTCCTCGTATCCGACAGAGGCGATAGCTGTTACCTTTTGCTCTGTTTGTTTTAACTGTTTAAGTTCTTTATTTAAATGGAGTTCTATATTATCATTTATTTTTTCTAGTAGAATGTTTTGAAGGATTCCTCTATGTATAAGGTAACTGTATGTGCCATGTTTCTTTGCCTGCAAATCTGTCGGAAGAGTTATTATTTTTTTGCCGTCCGAAGATAAAATATGAGCATCTTTTACGGGCGATCCTTGTTCTCTTACTTTTTTTGCTACCCCTAACAGTTCCAAAGCATAAAGAGCATTCGGGGCTAAAACAATCCCTGCGCCAAGTCCAGATAACTTATTTGATTTCTCCCAAATGGAAACGTTCCATCCTTTTTGTTGTAACGCAATGGCTGTACATAAACCACCTATCCCTGCTCCGATGACTAATGCTTTTTTCTGCATAGAGACTCCTCCAACTACTGTTATTATTCTATTTTTTTTATAAACATTAAAATACTATAAACTAAAAAGGATAACCCCATTAATACGATGGAAACTATTAATAAAAAGGGAGTCTCTGGTGGTCCATTACCGATTGGTCCTGCTTTAGGGCGATTCATTTCCCATATGACATAAAAAGGTAAAGCAATTATTAGTAGAGAAAGCACTAAAATTATATATTTACGCATTTTGATACTCCTTTTTAAAAATGGCTCTGTTAAAGACCGCTGTTGATTTCCGCGCAAGTCTCCGCTTTCCGCGGGCGTGGCTGGAGCCTCCTCGGCTTCGCCTGTGGGGTCTCCAGGCCACCGCTACTCCCGCAGGAGTCTACGACTTGCGCGGAAATCAACTGCTAGGTTGGTATCAAAAATCAACACTAACCTTTAACAGAGCCTTAAAAATAACTTATGTATATAATTAGTGCCGATCCCCAGCTAATTACTAGAAACGTTAAGCTTGAAACGAAGTAAGGATCTTTATAAGTTACTCTACATGGAGAGATATCGTTTGTAGATCTTTCGTTTGTTATGTAACGTGATAATGCTGCTTCTCTATTTAGACTAGCTTTAAGCGTTATAGTTGTAAACCAACCAATCGCAAAGAAACACATGCTCGTGACAAAAGCTGTATCCACGTAACTCCATTCCATTATAGAGCCAAACCATAACGTTGAGCTTACTTTTATTATAAGAAGAGCAAAGCAAAGGAGAAAAACACTAATTTAGCAGGTAAGTGTATTTTTAAGAGTGTAATTAGTTTGTCCGTCATAATGGCAAAAACAGTTATAGCGATTAGTAATAGGATGGTAATGCCTACTTTTATGAAGTATGTCAATTGTGCTCCCCTCTTTCTTTGTCTTTTTACAATATTTACGAAAAAAATCAGCTAAAAGTTTCAATTTCTAGAAATATTATGTAAAAAAACACTGACTCTTGGAAGAATCAATGTTTTTTATCCTTTATTACCTTTCCCAGATTAACCGAACATCTTCTGGGTCTTTTCCTTGTAAATACACTTTGTTTATCTTGGTAGACTCTACGTTAGAAAACTCTCCACCAAAGTAAAAATGAATATCGAATCTGCCAGACGCATTGTTTTTATCTGTGCGTTGGTACATTAATTGTACGTAAAGGGTATCTTCTCCATCATACTTAATTTCATAATCTCTAGTAAAAAATATGGCACTATAAATTGTGTCACCTGAAATATGTAGGTGCTGATGCTCTAGTTTAACTTCGTTAATCAATACTGTTTCTGTATTTACGATGTCTTGGTGGTGAATGGTTTTGTAAATATAAAAACTAAAAACAATAGCACATATCACGAATAAGGTAATTAGGGAGATGACCACTTGTTTCTTAATAGAGCTCGGAAAAACTTTATTTATATCAGCTTTTTGACTCATAAAGGGGTACTCCTAATAGATTTATATTTACTATAAATATTTTTAAATAGTTCAAACGAGAAGTATCCAAACACTCCACCCACTGTGTTTAAAATTAAGTCATCGACATTGAATGTTCGATGGAGCATTAGGAATCCACCATAGCTAAGTAGAAGTTGTAATGCTTCAATTGTTAATGAAACGAGAAAGATTATAAATGCTGCTTTTTTCATGTTCTTCACATTGAAAAAAGACAGGTACACACCTAGAGGGAACAGTAAAATAAAGTTATAAAAAGATAATTTTACTGAATTCCAGAAAAACCAATCCATTCCGTTATTGTTGTACATGCCAATCCACTCTCTCAGAAAAAGGAATGGCTTTAGCTGTAAATACCAATGGATGTTTAAGGCAATTGGCTCGGGTTGAATGGTAAGCATACCCAGCGTAACGTTAAGTACGTTAATACCGTAAACAATAAAGCTATAAATCACAACTCTCTTTATGATGTTTCTTTTCTTATTTTTAATAATATCAATAATTATATATGTTGCTAGAAAAAGAATGCCAATTGCTGCTATGTTCCAATACATAATCTACCTCTTCTTAATTATTTTCTTCATCGGCTTTATAGTCAATTCTAGTGTTAGGAAAGACTTCAAATGCCTCTAGTTCGTTATTGCTTATTAGACTAGTGATAAAGTCTTTTGAGCCCCCGACTAGAGTAAAGTCTAAGTCATGGTCATTACAAATGCACCAGCTTTTATCTTCTGGCCACCAATATGTTGGAGTAAGATAGACAGTATCGTGTTGGTAAAAGTCAAAAATCTCCTCTAACTCCCCTTTATAGAGAAAATCTTCGTCTTTTCCTTCCTTCCAAAAGTCTTTTATTTTGATAAAATTGAAATAATAATAAATCTGTTGATCTAATGAGAAGGGTTTAATTGTCTTTACTATTTCTTTCATTAAATCTTCTTCAATCTCACCTTCTGTTGGAGTGATAATATACCGAGGAAGATTCATTTTTCTAAGAATACTTTGGGTGCTTACTTCTTTAGAGAATGGGAGGTTGTATTTTGCGCAAAATTGTTTATAGGAAATTTTCTCCCCTACATCAAATGTAAACGGTTCATTTGGATCCGTATCAGGCCAAAGAATTGTTTCGTCCTTTATATTGTTATCTCGGAACATTGGATGAAAAATTTTACAATAATGACTGAACCTTTTCGGTACTACTTGTTCAACAAAGGCGTCCTTCCTTTCTTCTAATAGGATGGCTTCCTTAATCCAATTAAACTCTTCTAAACTAACACTCTTCATACAACAATCATCTCCCTAATGTTTCAACAGCATTACAGGTGCCAGGCACTTGTAATACTGTTGAATTAATTGTTTATGAGAATTTTAATCTTATACGATTTGATAAGGTAATTAGTAGCGCTGAGATTATTGCTACTATAGTAAAAGATGTTAGGATTGATATGTAATAAGGTACAGAACTCACATATCCAAAAGCCACTTCGTTTTGTAAGTACGTATGATGACTACTTGTAATAATAGGTGTATAATTGATCGTCTTTATGTACCCTACAACCATTGTACCTACTAGATAAATTAAATGAACAACGATGGAACTTACTATTGATTGAATAAATAACTTCACTCTAATTTCTCCTCTTTTCTTTAGGCCGGCAAGTAATAAAGAATTCCAATTCTTATAAGGAAAATAGTAACAACTAGTGTGATAGCTCCAATTTTTAACCTTTGATTCCACTCTTTTGCTAATAGAAAAAGTAAAGTGAGAGCAAATAAGAGGTCCAACCCGCTAGTAAATGAAAAAGTATAACAGAAGTTGTAACCTTCTACTATTAACAAGCTTATCGGCAATGCTGCACAAAATGCAGCAACCCACCCTTTACCTTTTGCATACCATACAAAAAAGCCACCAATCGGAGATAAAAGTGCAATACTTCCCCATGCAAATAAGTAATACTTCGGTAAAATTCCAAGCAAATACATAGAATACAAGTAGTACACGATTAACATAGCAAACAAAAACAACAAGGCGTGTAAGGCAGCCGCAAATGGAGATCTACTATATACCGAAACTAATGTTGTAATGAACACCCATATACCTAAATAGGTACCAACTAAGCCTATGGGTGAACCATCTGTATATTTTGCAAGAAATCCTAACATTTCACCTAAAAGTAGAACAAATACAGTGTTTCGGATTCTCTTCGCAATTGACATACTTATTTCAGAATGACTTCTAATTTTTTTAAGCTGTGAGATCATGTATTGCCCCCGTTACACTGCAGTTGTTTGGTTTTTAAATCCATTCTCTCACCTTCTACATGATGGTTAAAGAAATAATAAAAACGCTAATACACCTATCATAGATAGTGATTGGATCCATATAACTTTATTACTTATACCAGCTCTTTTTTCTAAAAAATACATATAATTTATTGTGATAATTATTCCTATTGGGATTAATAGACTAGTAATACCTGTTTCCACCGAATTATGGTAAAAAAGACCGACAAATATCAAAATTATACCTATAGAGCCTACTATCATATGAATATATATGCTGCCACCATTTTCGTTTTCCATTTTCAGTACTTCACCTCTTCATCTTTTATTAATTCTGTATTATTACCAACTTCTTGAATCGGCGCTGGTTTATTTCCTATAAAAACTCCAAGCACGCCCCCGATAATTGCACCAACAACAGAAGATCTTAACACGTTTACAACATAATCAAAAACCGACACATAGGATGTCATAGTAGTGTCGGGGTCAAGTTTAATAACCTCTTTATACTTCACAAACAAAATAGCCAAACCTAACCCAATAAAAAAACCATAAATGGCAAAATTTCTAATGTACTTTTCCATCAAATCATCTCACTCCCTCAAATTTCCAGGTGCCTGGCACCTATGTACGGTTATTCAAGTCATTCTAATCGGCCGAACTGTTATTTCGGAAATATCAGTTCATCAAATAATGATAATAAAGTGTGATCTTTTGAACTTATAATTTTATACTTTGTCTTATTGTACCTACCTTCTACAACAACATATCCTTTGTCGTTAATAACTATTGAATAATTGCTAGACTTATGAAATATTACAATATCATAAGCGTTTTCCCAAGTATGAATGTTTGTTTTACCAAGTGATCTTCTGTACTTAGGCATTTCTAAAAGACTTTTAAAGTACTCCATTTCTTCACCTGTTAGTTGAACCGTTAATCTATCTGGTTCTTTTTGTGAATGAAATCTTGAGAGAAAGTCTATTTTTTCAATATTATCCATCTCAGGAAATACTTCTTGTGCACTTAGTGGGCGAAAATAAAAGATAGTGAAAAATATGGATAAAATAATGAGTAGTAATAAAAAGGTTCGTAGCTTTTTATTGTTCTTGGTCACTATTAATGGTCACTCCTAATGAAAAATAGTTTTTTCTTTCTTATTGTTAACACTAAAACTACGGAAATTGCATGGATCTGTTTGTATGCATTGTCAACAAACACATAGATATTTCCCCACTAAACTCGATTGTTAGAAGTTAATAGTACTGTTTATAGTGAACCCATAAACAATGAAGCCACGCCTAACACACCTACTACCAAAATCATCAAGAAAATCATAGTCACGATTTTCTTCAAATTTCACACTCCCTTTTCAAAATTATTATAGATGCCTACACCTATAATATTTTTACCTCACTTATGTTAGTTTAGTAGTTCACCTTTTTCATCATAAGCTTTTATTGTTATGGGTAGATTAAGTCTATTAGAATCAGTTAGTTCTACATACCAAAGCGAAATGCCATCACCCACATAGATTCTATTGGGTTGTTTGTTTCCTTCACTTTCGATTATGATTGACTTCACTTCATCTCTTGCTAAACCATAAATCTTTGGAGATTCATCAGTTGAGTATTCCGATCCTTGCCATAAGAAAGAGTCGCCTGTTTCTTTAAAAGATTGAAAACCTACTCCACCACTTAAATTTTCTACCTTCGAATACGATTCATTCATTCTGGCAATCATAATGTGCGTATTGTTTTGGTAAACAACTAAATTACTTTGATTATCAACATGAAAAATCTTTAAACACTCTGAATCTTCTTTAATAATTTGACTGCATAACATTTTCTCTAAACTTTGTGCATTTTGCAGCATAAAAAAAGATAATACACCTACTACCAAAGCAATACCGATAACAATAGTAACTTTATTTTTCAAATATTACCCTCCCTTTTCAAGATTATTACAGGTGCCAGGCACCTGTAATACTACATATTTCCCCTACATTTTAATCTTTTTTAACCAAAGCCTTTGTCAACTCATCTAACTTTCGATCCATTTCTTCCAATTTTATTTTTGTATTGTTAAAATAGTGCGCTAATCTGGATGTAAGAAAAATAACGAGTAAAATAAATACTCCGCCTATAATACCCTCCATCATGCAACCTCCTGTTTCCCTATTTACGAATAGAAAGAATAAAAGTTCTATAGTTTTCCAAAACTATCAAAAATAATCATACGAACTCGCCTTACTAACCCTATAACCTATCTCCACAATTCACTCATCTTTTGTTCATCTTCTATACTTTCACGAATAAACTTTATCAACGCTACCTCGTTTGCAAAGTCTATTTTTTGCCCATACGTTTTTTCTAATTCTTCCTTCGATAACGTATACGTATGCTCTTCCGAAAACTCAAATGTTACCTCAACTACATTTTCCACCAGTGCAAAAGTGTAGGCAGCATTAGATAATACTATTTCTTGCCACTCTTTTTCCGGTTTCATTTCATCTATATCTTTGTAAAAAAAGGATAAGGAGTATTCCTTTCCTACCTTATCATATCCCCATGTTTCTAAGTTTTCCTCATAAGGAAAGTAGGAGAAGATTTTAAACATAGGATCTTCTTTAAAGATCGTGCCACTATACTCCCATATATTTTCAAGGGAATAGACACCTTTCATTAAGTTTTTTGAAATGTTAATGGATTCTTCTCTTGTACTAGCTGGAGCGGTGATCATAAGTCCGTTTGATTCAGACCATCTTGAATCTTCATCATATTTTGCAATAGTAAATTGACTAAAGTCCTCATTTATATAAATTTCCCCGTACCATTGTCCACCAGGAATTAGTCTACCTTGTGAATTTTTATCAAAGAAATAAAACATTGTCGCTTTGTTATCTCTGAAAGCTAAATCCACACCTCTTAAGTCAGGATCATCCTTTATTGGTGAATCTTTTTCTCTAATATCTATTTTTCCTTCGAATGTTTTTTCTCCAGTAAAGTTCTTTTTGAACTTTCCATCTATATGTATTTCTATATTTTCTAAAATATCATCCGTCCCTAACTGATATGACACCCCAGAAACAGTTTTCGTTATTTGTTTCGGGAACGTATACCAAACTGCTGAAATGATGAAAACCATTACAATTAAAATTGAAAATCTTATTATCCACTTTTTCACTAAAGCACTCTCCTAATCTTTCAACTTACATTTATTGGGCTTCTTCTTTTTCCTTCTTATATTTCTCAAATTCACGCCAGTCCATCTCTCTCGGCTTACTAAACTCACGTCCACAGCTTTTACATCCATATGTTCCAGGAAATAAGAACGGGACCCAACAAAAAAATATCCCACCAGGAATGATAACTAAAACGACAGCAATAGGAATTTTAAATGCAAAGAAATTCTTTTTTTCTAACATGTCTGATTCACAGTGTAGGCACAGTTTCATATAGATCAGCTTTTCTTCAGTTTATTAGTTTACCGTTTTCGTCTTTAAATAACATTTCGCTCTTCATATCTTCCAAGGTTGGATTGAAAAAGATCCATATTTTCAAATTCTTTTCTTCTAACGGTATGATGTCTGCAGAAAGGTTAGCTAGCGTAACTTTATCTACATCCCACGTTGCTATTCCATGTTGAGAGCCACCTTGGATACCGCCAACTTTTATTCTTCCATTTGCATTCTTTCTAGACAACTCAAATCCTAACGATGCATCAACAAAACTCCAACCCTTTTTTCCTTTTTTATATGTTGTAATGAAATAATGTTCCTGACTTTCAATATTCGTATAAGAAATTACATATGCGTTATCACCATAAATTTTTGTATCAATTATTTCCTTTATTTCGTACTTTATATGCTTATCATTTTCTAACGCCTCTAGATGTGTAGCGAAAGTTGGATTTCTTTCATTCCATCCCATAACTAAGATCACGCAAACAATAAATAAGAACACGACGATTGAAAAGCTATACACTTTTCTCACTATGTTTCCTCCATAAACTTAAATATGATGATCCCTTATTGAACAAGAGCTACCCATACAAGTGAATACGTAATTAGTGTAAAACTAACGGCAATCCAAGTTGTATTAGATGCTGTATTTTCATCACCTTTTTTAATTTTTTTCGCGAGCGTAACACTGTTTAAAACTAAAATAAGACATAAAAAAGGAGTAGCATAAATTGCTATTAAGACCATAAATAAATCCATAAGTTTCCCACCTTAATAAAAGTTATAATATTCCAATAACCCATTCATTTCATTATAATAGTTGCAAGCTTACAAGTATATCCATTTTTAATGCGTTAAGAAAATATTTCTAGTAAATTAATTTAACAATAATGTAATTTTAAGTTTACTTATGACTCTCCTTATTCATTCATAAAAAAACAGCTTGCTATAAGTTTAGCAAACTGTTTCTTTTAGTATTTTGTCGGCAAGCTTCACATTGTGCTTTAAATAAGGTGGTAAGCTTGGATTGTTCATTATTTCTTCCGTTGTTAACCATAGCACTTCATCCACTTCATCTGGACTTTTCGCATAAGCAACTCCAGCAACATGCTGACAGAGAAGAACAATATCAACAACGTGTTCACCAACATCTGTAACAAACGTTGAGCTATTTACATACTGTAGATTGTCTACCTCTATCCCCACTTCTTCCCAAATCTCTCTTTTTACCGTTCTTTCAAAAATATCGGTAGTATGACCTTCTTGCTCTACTTTTCCACCTACAAGTGATAACTGTCCACCTTCATGCTCTTCTTTTTCACTTCTTCTTATTAAAAGCCACTTATTTTCTTTGTAAATAGCACCTTCTACGTTCACAATAAACATTAGCTTAACTCCTTCTAAAAAAATGATCTAAAAACTTCAATACAAAGTTCTCTCTTTTAATCCTACGATGCCCATCCTTCTTGTACACTTCTTTATTTTGAGTGATTGCATCCTCAATAGTTACCCACTTTGGCGTATAATCCTGGTCTATCTCATACCCATCGAGTTCTTGTAATCCTTTTTCTCCCGAGATGTAACAAAAATAAAAATGAGATGTCATTTCGAAGATCGCATTCGAAGCATACTCATCATTCATTCTTTCTACAACGACACCTACTTTTTCTTTCACTTCCGCCTTAACATAACCTGTTTCCTCAGCAATCTCTCGAACTAGTGCAGCGTCCAATGTTTCTTCTTCATCGACCCCTCCACCTGGGAATTTGTAATCTCCAAGGTTAGATTGCACAAGTAAAATTTTATCTTCTTTTATAATTACCGCTCGAACGGCTATTCTTTTATTTATATTTTCATTATGTATTTCATCTAGTCCTAACTCTTTGTAAAACATCATATCCTTACTTCACCTTCAACTTTTCCCTTTTATTTTCTGGTTGCTTTAACCAATAACGAATTCCTTTCCCTGCATGAGGTTCATCATTATATCTTGGTATAACGTGAAGATGGCTATGTGGAATAGATTGATTAGATGCATCACCTACATTCCAGCCAAGTGTAAATCCATCTGGAGAATATTTTTCGTCTACATATTGTTTTGCTTTTTGTAATAATTCGTATGTATCGCTCCATTCTTCTTTCGTCAATTCAAAAGCATTCTCATGATGCTTCTTCGGAATAATAAGCCCACAGCCTTCTAACACGTCTTGCTCGAGATTATGTTGTACGTAGTAGCATGTTTCATTTTCAAAAACGATGTTTTGGTCTTTATCGTTATGTAGATTACATAACGGACAATTTTCTTTGTATGCCATAAATAAAACCTCCAAAAAATTGTAAATCTATTACTATTTCAATAAAAAAGAGCAATTCCCTTCTTTTAAAAGACTGTGTTAAATACCACTGTTGAATTCCGTGCAAGGCTTCGCTTTCCGCGGGCGGGCCTAGAGCCTCCTCAGCGCATTCGCGCCTGCAGGGTCTCCCGCAGGAGTCTTCAATATGCGCTCCCATCAACAGCTAGAGTGTATTTATAATCACACATTGAGCTTTAACATAGTCAATTCCATAAAAAAATCCAGTCACTACGTTCTGACTGGATTTTCTTATTATTCAAGCTCATCCATCGGATATCCTTCAAATAATCTATTCGTGATGGCTAGCGCTTCTTGTCTGTTCGTTGCTGGTGCAGAAATCATGAATCCATCTCCTCCGTTCCAACTACTGCTACTGCTCTGGTTCCAAGTATGTACAGCTATGGAAATTTCGCTTAAATCTTGATTAGCAAAAAACAGACCATAAGAAATTTCATTTTCTGGATCTATTGAAAAAGTAGAACGATTCATAAAGGCACCACCCCAAATCTCTCCGAAAATTAATTTTTCATATGGGATAAAAGTTTCACCTATTTTCAAAGAACCAGTAAAAATATCCCCACCAAAAATTCGCTTTTTGTATTTCCCATTGATCTCTACTGTAATTTCTTCTTCAAAACCACTGTTCTCACTACCAAATTGAAAATAGATTCCTTCATACGTTTTATTGATTTTTTTCGGGTATGTATACCAAAAAGCTGACACCGCAAAAAGTACTAGTAGTATAGATACTATTTTTTTTATCATATAAGTGATCTCCTTAAATTCATGTAATTTTGTCATATAAATATTGCAGCAGCTTTCTTAGCCCCAACATTACATGCATGAAGATCAGAGACATTATAATTCCAAAAATCATCATAAATAATGACGATTCACCGAATCCGTCATAAAAAAGCGCACCGTAGTGGTAAACGTTCACTAAAACTCCCCCAACTATATAGAGAAGAAGCATTACAAAATATTTAAACTTTTTTACTCGTTCCATTAAATAATCCGCTAAAAATGAGAACAATATTCCACCGATGAACACAACCGGAGCCGCATAAATAGCAATAAAAATAGCCATTCCGTAACCTTCTTCTTGTGGAGAAATAATATTTATCCCAATGACAAATATGATAAGCGTTAATAATCCTGCTCCAACTTTTTCAAGAAACAACATATAACATCTTCCCTTCTTGTTGGATTCAATCTCAATAATCTTTTTCCTTAAATAAAATTAATTGGCTTTTTAACTCTTTAATATTTTTATCAAATTCGTTTTCGGTCCAATCAAGTAAGGTATGCTCTTTGTGTCTGTAACTCGTTAAGATATGGATAGCCTGAAAATCTTTCATCATATTTTCATATTCTTCTTCGGTAGGTTCGTAGTCCGTGACAATCCATTCTTCTAAAATACCAGTATAAAAATCAAGTATCCCTCTCACTTCTTCGAATGGGAGATTAATTCTGCTCAAAAAATACATAGCATTTGTTGAACTATTATAGTAATGAGCATAAGTAGTAAGTAAATGTTGTTGACCATGACCATTCTTAGCGTTAATTAGTCCTGTATCGTTTAGAATAAGACCATTCTCAAAGTTCCAATAAAGCATCTTTAATCTAAATTCAGATTCATCACTTGCATTTTTATATAGAAAAAACAAAACAACATTACTCATTAAAAGTAGAATGATAATTACTTTTATCTTATTACTCACACAAACGCCTCCTTTGATTGAAATACTATATAGTAAATATTTTACAACATTAGAAATATTAAAAATAGTACTTTAATTTTATTCTTATTAAAATTAATGAAAGTATGAAAAAAGCGCTTAGATATATTTAAATTCTAAGCGCTTTTCATTATTCGGATTCTAGTTCATTTAGAAAGTTAATTACACTTTCAACATCGTATGCTTTGTACAATAATTTTTCATGATCCGTTACAAGAATGACAGGTAATTTTACAATTCCAAACTCTTCTTTATAATCTACAACGTAGTTTTCATCGTACGGAATATAAGCACCTACTGTTTCTTGATTAATTTTCGATATAATGTCTTCTAGCTCAATAGTTGAAGGTTTCCCTTCCTCCGCAATGATGACAATGTTTAACTTATCTTCTAAATGTGATAACACCCGTTTAAATTTCTCTTCATACGTCATGTTTAATAAAATAATCTCTGTTGCCTCACCTGAGTATGTTTCATTTCTATTAGGTGGATTTACTAAAACCTTTTGACTTTTTTTTAGGTTATGAAGATTAGCCTCATCTCCATTCTCATACTTAATAATCGTATCTTCTGAGACAAAAGCTTGGTAGGAATAACCATCACTATTAATATTAGGACCTTGTTTACGTTTTTCCCACTCGGAAATATCCACAATTACCCAACTTTCTTTGTCATCTACTTCCCAAACAAAACCGATCATCTTGTCATCTTCGTAATGACCATAAGGTTTGTATGTAGAATCGCTACCCGCATTATTGCTACTACATGCAGGTAAAACCATTAACAAACATAACATTAGTAATCTTCTTTTCATTTACTCACCTCTTAAAAAAGTCTTTTAATATTTCGGTGTTTTCCTTATCTAATTTTCCGTATGCACTGTTTTCTCTGTCCACTACTTCTGCACTTCCATCAATATTAAACCAAATGTAATACTCATAAAGTCTTTCAGGCATGTTTTTATCTTTTTGAACAAACAACGTAATTTTCCCCTCTTCCTCACGCGACATTTTCACCATGACATTTTGTTGCCAAAAAACTGATTCAAATACATTTACAAGTTTGCTGAGTTGTTCTTCTTCAACAATAATTACTTCTGATCCTTCATAATCGTGGTAATCAACACGTGTAAGTTGTTGCCAATTTATTTCTGTTGTATCTGTTGGAGTCTTGTAACATGCATATAATAACAATAAGGATAAGAAAACAACAAGATACTTCCTCATTAACACACCTCTTTTATGTAACAGCTAGTTCATCTTAATCAATAGACGATTATACTTATCTATTTGTTACAATATGTCTTTCCTATTATACTGTTCTTTACAAATTAATAGTATAATAGGAAAAAATATGTAACTCTTTAAAACTAGCTTAATGATGAACTTAATTTTTGGGAGGAAATTCCGATGATTCTTTTAACGACCTTTTTAGCTGCTTTGTTTGCCTTTTTCTTTGTCTCGTACTTAATAAAAGCACTCCAAGATGACAGCGATCCAAGTCATAATTTGTTATCTTCCATTTGTTTTTGCCTATGTATCGTAATGGTTATTGTTTCGGTAGCTTAACGGCGAAAATATATTGAAATTCTAATTTTGTGGGAACACTATACTGAGGTGTTCTATGATGAAAAAGATTATAGTTGTCTTATCTTTTCTCTTTACTAGTTTCTTTCCGAACTTTTCCTTTGCTGCCATGGAAGATTATGAAGTGGTGGCTAGTTCTAAATCCAATCAAGTTTTCTTATATGCTCAAAAGCGAAACGGCATGTATGAAGATATTCAACTAGTTTATAAAGGTGGCATTATTTCAAAGGCTAGTTGGGTAAATGTTACAAACCATACGTATGCGCCAAAAATAATCGTAGAAGACATTAGTGGTGACCAATTACCGGAGATAGTCATTGTTTTAACAAAAGGGTATGGAACAGCTGTCTTGGACCAGGAAGTTCATGTGCTTCAATATGAAAAAAATGAAATGAAAGAAGTAAAAGTGGCAGACCCACTTTCTGTTGTTGCAAATAATGTAAAATCAACTATTTTACAAGATACTGTAGAGATTACTATAAGTAATAAAAAATATATAATTGATATTAGCCATATTCCCAATGAACATAGATTTGAGAATGTGTATTTTGGAAACATTGTGAAGTTTGATGCGGAAAATAATCAACTTGTGGCTTCACTTTACGGGCAAGTGGCACCTTCTTCTAGTGTTGGTCAGTTAACTATTAGTTTTGAATATGCTGACGGGATATTTAAAGTTGAAGATATAAATTTTCTAGAAATAGAATAAAAGCTGAGAATTCAATGAAGAGTTCTCAGCTTTTTTTATTATAACTTATAAACTTCTGCGTATTTTTCTTCTAAATATTTTACAAGATATTTAGCATCTAGTTCTTCACCAGTGATTTTTACGATTAAATCGTTTGGAGAATAAAGCTTACCATATTGGTGAACATTTTCTCTTAACCACTCACGAATTGCTTGGAAGTTACCTGCTTCAATGCTGTCATAGAAATCAGGCATTTCTTTTAAGATTGTATAAAGCATTTGTGCAGCATACAGGTTTCCTAAAGAATAGGATGGGAAGTACCCGAATCCACCGAATGACCAGTGAATATCTTGTAGCACTCCTAATGTGTCGTTTGGAGGAGTAACTCCTAAGTATTCTTCGATTTTCTCGTTCCACACTTTTGGTAAGTCTGCCACTTCGATTTCTCCACCGAATAGTGCTTTTTCAATTTCATAACGAATCATAATGTGTAAGTTATACGTTAACTCATCTGCTTCTACGCGGATTAACGTGGAATCTACATGGTTGATTGCACGATAAAAATCGTCTAAAGATACGTCATTCAGTTGCACTGGGAAATGCTTTTGTAAATCAGCATAGAAATGGTTCCAGAACTCTCTGCTTCTTGCAACCATGTTTTCTAAGAAACGAGATTGTGATTCGTGAATTCCAAATGATGCTCCGCGGCGAATTACGCGACCTTCGTATGCTTCGTTTACTCCTTGTTCATACATCCCGTGACCAGCTTCGTGGATGGTACCGAAAATAGCTGATCTTACGTTGTCTTGTTGGTAGCGTGTAGTGATACGAACATCACCTGTGTTGATAGAAGATGCGAATGGGTGAACTGTTTCGTCTAAGCGTCCGCCTTCCATATCAAAACCGATTAAAGGTAAAATAAATTGGTTAAATTTCTTTTGTGCTTCAATGTCAAACTTTTGTTCAAAAATATCGGTACGTGGTTGAGCTTCTGAAGCTTTAATACGCTTAAGTAAGTCTACACTCTTTTCACGTAATTCTTTGAATAAAGGATCTAACTTCTCTACTGTTAATCCTGGCTCATATTCGTTTAACAGTGCGTTGTATGGATGACCTTCGTAGCCATAATATCCCGCGAATTTCTTTTTGAATGCCACTACTTCTTCTAACATTGGTGCAAAAGAAGCGAAGTCATTATTTTCACGTGCGTCTTCCCAAGCTTGGTTTGCATTGTTTACTAAAATAACATACGCTTGGTATTCTTCCGCAGGTATTTTGGAAGATTTCTCAAAGTTATTTTTTCTTTCTCTTACACATGCTTGTGTTACTTCGTCTAATTGGCTATATACTTCCTCTTGTGTTAACACTTCTAAGCATTTTGCCATTTCTTCTGAAATGGATAGTTTGAAAGCTTCTGTTGAAAGTGTACCAATTGCTTTTCCAAAAAGCTTGCGACCTTTTTTCGGTGCGATTGTCTTAGAGTCCCAACCGAGTAAACCTAGTACGTCACTATAATGACAAAGCTTTTCATCTAGTTTTGTAAACGTGTCGATCGCTTGTTGTACTTGTTCATTTAAAACTTGTGAAGTAGTCATTGTTTTCCCCCAACATTTAAAGTATTAAGAATATTATGTATTCTACTTTGATTATAACAGGGTTTGTTTCGGTTGACGAATGTTTTAGTTAGACATTTTTGAACAACGCATACGATGAGGAATGCTGTAACTGAATAGACCCATAAGATTTTCGCCGGTAAAGTGGAAGTTTCGCCGATAACACTGTCCTGTCGCCGATAAAGACTATTCCCTCGCCGATTGATTTGCGATTTTCGCTGATTAACCTTTGATTTTCGCCGATAGAATGGGGATTTTCGCCGATAAATTCTACATTATCGCCGATTGGATATTTTTCTACGCAAAAAAAACTAGAATTAAACTATAAAACCAGATTTATATACTACAATACACATAAAAAAACCCACTCTCCAAAGGAAAGTGGGGCAACACTATTACATTTAAGCTTCCAAACCAGTCTTCAAATCAGCAATCAAATCTTCCACATCTTCAATTCCTACAGAGATACGAACTAATCCGTCTGTAATGCCTAGCTCGGCGCGACGATCTGCTGGAATAGATGCGTGTGTCATACGAGCAGGAACCGATATTAAGCTTTCTACTGCTCCAAGGCTCTCCGCTAGCGTAAAGTATTTCACATTTGCTAACACTTGATCTGCTCTTTCTTGACTTCCTACATCAAACGAAATCATTCCACCGAACCCGCCAGCTTGTTTTTTCGCAATATCATGACCTGGGTGATCTTCAAGACCTGGATAGAATACCTTCGTTACTAATGGATGGCTATCCAAAAAGTCTGCAATGCGAAGGGCATTTTTTTCTGTCGCTTCCATACGTAAACCTAGTGTCTTAATTCCACGCATTAATAACCAAGAATCTTGTGGTCCTAAAACTCCTCCAGTAGAGTTTTGAACAAAGTGTAAGTCTTCTGCTAATTTCTCTGTGTTCACAACCACTAATCCAGCAACAACATCACTATGGCCACCGATATACTTCGTTGCGCTGTGAAGCACGATTTCAGCGCCTAATGAAATAGGAGTTTGCCAGTATGGTGTGCTAAATGTATTATCAACAATGGTTAACAGTCCGTTACGCTTAGCAACTAACGACGCTTGCTGAATATCTGTAATTTTTAACAATGGGTTTGTTGGTGTTTCAATAAATACCGCTTTCGTGTTCGGTTGGATTGCAGCTTCTAAAGATTTTATATCACTTGTATCAACGAAAGTGGACTCAATCCCAATGCGGTTTAACACTTTCGTCATCACTCGATATGTACCACCGTACACATCGTCCGTCAAAACAACATGATCTCCGCTATTAAACAACATCATTACCGCTGTAATGGCTGCCATACCAGAACCGAAGGCAAACCCAGCTTTTCCGCCTTCTAAGTCTTTAATCAACTCTTCTAATGCGTGTCGTGTTGGATTTCCTGTACGGGAATATTCATAGCCGTTAAAGACACCAACACTCTCTTGCTTGTACGTACTTACTTGATAGATTGGAACAGAAACAGCACCTGTATGTGGGTCACCAAAAATTCCGCCATGTATCAATTTCGTTTTCTTATGCACGTTAAATTCCCCCTTCATAAATCTTTTTGCTCAAATAGCGCTCACTGCTATCGGCAAAAATCGTCACGATGTTCGTACCAGGCTGCGCAACTTTTGCCTCCTCTAGTGCCGCATGTAAAGCTGCACCTGCCGAACTTCCTACTAATAAACCTTCCTTCACAGCTAGCTCTTTCACTCTATCAAATGCATCCTTATCCAAAACAGTGTGGATGGCATCAAAATAAGTTTTATCCATATACCCAGGTAAAAACTCCATACCGATTCCTTCTGTTTTATGAGGGCCAGACTCACCACCGTTTAAAATAGAGCCTTCTGGTTCTACAATAACTGTTTTCACGTTGGGATTCTTTTCTTTTAAAAATTTAGCAGTCCCCATAAACGTTCCACCAGTTCCAGCACCTGCTACAAACACATCGATGTTTCCATCTAACTGTTTCCACATTTCAGGACCTAACGTTTTATAGTATGTGTCTGGGTTGGCAGGATTGCCAAACTGTTGTGGGCAGTAAGAGTTTGGTATTTCTTTAAGTAATTGTTGAGCTTTATTTATAGCTCCCGTCATTCCTTCACTTGTAGGAGTGTGAACTATTGTTGCTCCCAAGGCCTTCATCAGCTCTTGTTTTTCAATGCTAAACTTCTCTGGGACACAAACTACCACTTTATAACTAGTTCCCACAGCAGCTAACGCTAAACCTATCCCTGTGTTACCTGCTGTAGGCTCAATTATTGTTCCACCTGTCTTTAATTGTCCAGAGCGAATACCCGCTTTTATTAGCTCTGTTCCAAGGCGATCTTTTATACTACCACCTGGATTGTAAAACTCTAACTTTGTAAATAGCCTAACCCCTTCAGGAAGAGGGAATTGTGTTAGTTCCACAATTGGTGTGTTTCCTATCAATTCTTTTACATTTTTATAGACATTCACGTTTCCCCATCCCCTTATCAAAAATTATGCTTGTAGTTCAGTTAACATATTTTCAATTAATTGAGAAGAGTTTTCTGCTGCTTTTACTAAAAATTGCTCAAACGATACGTTGGACTCTTTTCCAGCGATATCTGATAATGCACGAATTACGACGAATGGCGTATTAAAGGAATGACAAACTTGAGCGATTGCAGCAGCTTCCATTTCTGCTGCATATAATTCAGGCATTTTTTCACGAACATACTCAACGCGAACTGGATCGTTCATGAAAGAGTCACCAGTTGCAATTAATCCTTCTACAATTTGCATGCCTTGCACATTTTCAGCCGCTTTTTTTGCTACTTCAATTAGTTTGCCATCCGCTGTAAAAGCTGCTGGCATTCCTGGTACTTGGCCATATTCATATCCAAAAGCAGTCACGTCTACATCGTGGTGACGAACTTCTGAGGAAATAACTACATCGCCTACGTTTAAAGTAGATAAGAAGCCACCAGCAGAACCTGTATTAATAACTACATCTGGAGAAAATCTTTCTAAAAGTAATGCTGTACTTAATGCTGCGTTTACTTTTCCTATTCCAGATTTCCCTAAAATAACACTTGCACCATTGATTGTTCCTGTATAATACTCACAGCCTGCAACAACTGTAGTTGTTTTGTCTTCTAGTTTGTCTCTTAAGATCGTTACTTCTTCTTCCATTGCTCCGATAATTGCGATATTCATGTGTAAGCCCTCTTTTCTATATATTGTGCTAATTAGTGAGCTTCGTAGACTAATCAAGACTTATTTTTTAATCGCTTCTAATACCCATACGAAATGGTTAAAACGTAAAAATGTTACGTTAAACCCGTTTGATTCCAACAATTCCTTCAAGACTGGGATTGTTGTGTAGTATTCGGATTGTAAGTCTTTTGATAAACTCAAAAAACCTCTTTTTTCAACTTGTTTGATTGTCTTTACGTAAGCTTCTTTATTTTCAAACATTGTATCAGCGAATACTATTTTACCATCTTTCGCTAACATCTTTCCATATTGTTGTATGGCTTGAGTTTTTTCATCGTCGGTTAAATGATGAAACGCATACGTAGATACGATGGAATTGACTTCTGAAGGCAGCTCGGGATATTGAATAAAGTCTCCATCATACAAATAAGCGGTTGCTGGCAACTTTTCTGCTGCCTTATTTCTCATTGTTTCATTTGGTTCCACGCCGTAAATTGTATGGCCTCGTTCTACTAACTTTTTTGTTAAGTTTCCTGTACCTACTCCAAATTCTAAAACTGTTCCAATCGATTTTTGCGCTACATCAGCCAAAATATCGTCATATCCACGAAATACTTCTTTATATTCTTCATCATGACCAGAAACTGTATCATCATAATAGTTTGCCCAGTTGTCAAAAAGCTCAACAAATTCTCTACCCATGAGTATCACTCCGCTTTAATTTATATAATTCCTATAAGTATAGTATGAATTAAAATAATAACTGTTCTTAAATTAACATAGTTCGTTGTTTTCATCAATGAAAATGTTTGGTAAAGTAGATACATACTTTACTTAATTTTTCTTGACTCTATTATGCCGCTGTTGATTTCCGCGCAAGTCTCCGCTTTCCGCGGGCGAGTCGGGAGCCTCCTCGGCGCATTCGCGCCTGTGGGGTCTCCCGTCCCTCGCTTCTCCCGCAGGAGTCTCCAACTTGCGCGGAAATCAACAGCTAGATCGGTTTATAAATATTAGGCTCTTTTCGTATTGATTGTTGCTTTTTGCTTTGTTAAATAACAAGAGTGGATTGGAGCGGAAGGCACTGGACTCCTGCGGGTAGTAGAGCGAAGCGTGAGACCCCATAGGCGGTACACCGAGGAGTAGGTTTTTTCACGATAGTGAAAATAACCTTCCTCTGCGCTCCCCGCGGAAAGCCAGTGCCTGCAGCGGAAAGGAACGGATAACGTTCAATTGCTAAAATTAATAAAAAACAACAAAGTATGCAAACAGAGCTAAATTTTAATAATAAATTAATTAACAACACTAGAAAGGAATATTATCAGATGAATTTAGATTTTCAGTTATTAGAGGATAAAGTGGAGTTTTTTGAGGCGACGAGTTTGAAGATTTTGCAGCAGAAGATAAATGAGCAAATTGAACATAATCGAGCGATTCTTCTTTCTGTTCATTCTGTTTCTCATCAAATGCACGTTTCAGAAGAAGGGAGAACCTATTATAGTGCTGTTGTTCATTTTAAGTTAAAAAAAGGATAACTAGTTCGAGTGCAGCTTTATTTTGCACTCGACACTATATATCCTCTTCCTTTTTGCAATAACTTAAACGTTATGTAGCCAATTGTCCCACCTAGCGTATTTAGAATAACATCATCAATATCTAAACTTCCCAATTTAAATGTAAGCTGGAGCAACTCAACCGTTACAGAAACCCCCATTGATAGTAAAAAAATCATCCCTATCGAACGAAGTCGCTTAAACAGCAAAGAACTGAAAAAACCTAATGGCAAAAAAGCAAATATATTGCCAAAAAAATTATCGGTTAGCATTCGTAACTCAAGTCCATTATAACTTGATATGTCCCTAACAATAGACCGAAAAGGTATTATGTTGTAATCAACAACTCCTGAAACGGCACTACGGTAGTGTGAGAAGAATAATAAATAACTTAGAACAAATAAATAAAGAGCAGAACAAACGTAAATAACTGCTTTTTGCAGATTACTAATAAACTCACCTCCAGCTTCTAGTGATATTTCTTTACGTTAAACTAGTTCCCCTTCTTTTTTCAAAAAAATCAGTGCACCTATACGTTAGGCACACTGATTTTTATTTTTTATATATTTTGATCTTTTGTTCGTTCCATCTTTACAGGCTTCCACCCTTGATTTGTTACCCATTGAAGATATACTCGGTAATGTTCTGATGTACCTTTAACCGTTACACGTGCAATCGCAGAATGTGCATCTCCACCATTACCTAAAAACCATAACGTATAGTCACTTTCTGATTTTCCTAATGCCAAGTTGATGGCTTTTATTTTTTCCGCCCAGTCAACATGACTAGAATCGTAAATTGATGTATGTGGCTCCGATTGAGTTGTTCCTACTGGTGCCCAACTTGAATTAGTAATCACTTGCTTTACTTGAGGATCGTTAGAATCTTCTTCCACTACTTCTTCGTCCTCAGTAGCTGGCTCTTCTTCGACAGGTTCTTCTGTTACTTGAGATTCTTTCTCTTCTTCAGGTAGTTCCTCTTCTTCTTTAGGCTCTTCCTTCGGTTCTTCCTTTTCTTCTGTTTCATCATCGTTCTCTTCTACTTCTGTGCCAATTTTTGTTTGGTCTTGTTCTGTTGTAGCTTGTTCGGTATTGTTGCCTTTACCGAAAAATAACGAACTACCTAAAAATATAATAGCAACAAAAACAACACCGATTAATATATTTAAAACCGTATTAGCTTTTTTCTTTTTTGAAGTTCTTTTATATCTTGATCCTAAATCGTAAGACATTTGTTTCTCCTCCTGGTCAAAACTTATCTTTTGCTAAGGCTCTTTTTAAATAAATGCTTTTTAATATTACTAAGGACGTCCGTTGGTTTCCGCTGCAGGCACTTGCTTTCCGCGGGGAGGGAGCTGAGCCTGTGGGGTCTCAGCCTTCCCTCTTCTTCCCGCAGGAGTCAAGTGCCCTCCGCTCCAACCAACTCAGTAATGATATTAAACTCCCACACTAACAAGCAACATTTATTACAGAAACACCCTTTTCTAAAGTATCATTCTAACATCTCTGTCTATTTATGAAAAGTGCCAAATGTCATTGGAGCTCGTTGTACTGGTATAGTTTGTTTACCATATCATAATACATGCTCGTGACAGAGCTTTGTTCATTCACTACGTCTAGTTCCACTACAACTAATGAATATTTAGGGTTTTCGAATGGAAAATACCCAGCAAACCAACGATGTACAAGCTCCTGTCCACCACTGCTTTTCAATCCAGTTTGGGCAGTCCCACTTTTACCTGCTACCCCGTAAGGTAAGGTCTGAAACCTTCTACCTGTGCCATTTTCATGTTCTACAACTTCCCGAAGCATATGCTGTAGCTTCATCACCGTATACTTAGAAACAGAATCAACAGACAGTTCGTGATTTGGAAAGGAATAAAGCATTGTTCCGTTTTTATAATCTAATTCTTTCACTATTTTTACTTGTTTGGCTTTTCCACCTCTAGCAATCGTTGCCATCATATTGGCAACTGCAATAGGAGTAACCTTCACTTCTCTTTGTCCGATAGATGTTTGGGCAATATCTTTTCCATATTGGTCTCCATTATCTTCAGCCATTACCATTCCGGTTTCCTCTTGTGGAAGTTGATGGAATTCATGGAAATGAAAAACATCTCCTTGCCAAACCACTTCCGTTAAAAGCCCTAGTTTCTCTGAATATCCTTCGATAGAACCGGTATGACGATTTTCTAACTCTTGGCCAAGTTTAGCAAACGTGTAATTACAGCTTTGTGCAAAGCTTGCCTCAAAGTCTAATAATCCTTTATTATCTTTTGATTCCCCATACATATCTAAGTTACAATCAAACATTCGATTATGTGATACAAGATTCTCCTCGATAGCACCTGCAGCAATGATTGTTTTAAAAACAGAACCAGGAAAATGTCTTTCCACCATTACATTCTTCGTACCGTTATCGGAGAATGGGTCCTTCCAATTAATCGAAGGTTTAGAAACCATTGCTAATACTTCATTTGTTTCGATGTCTAGAAGTAAAATTCCTCCCCTATTTATTTTATACTCGTTTGCAATTTCTTCAGCGATTAGTTGAACATCTCTATCAATCGTCGTTTTTATCGAAAGTGGATAGAAGGGGTTTGACGGTGCACTATATCTCACATCAATGCCAAATAACGAGCCACCATATCTATCTACGTGATAAAGTAGTTGTGTAGAACCTTCAGGCAATAAAAATTCGTCAAAAGCTTGCTCTAGCCCTGTGACACCAATTGGCGTTTTGGGCGAAATATATTGATTTTCTATTCTTTTTTTGTATCTTCGTAAAAACTCCGTTTCATTTTCTCCTGTAATTCCAATCAGTTGCTCTGCAGCCTTTTTATCTAAAGAAAAACTCCTATACATTGCGATAATGCCAGGGTATTTTAAACTATTAATTTTCTCCATTTGCTCTTCTGTTAATTTTAATGGTTTCCCTAAGTCTCTTACTACAACAGGAGCTGATAATTCTTGAACGATTTCTTCCAAGTGAGTTTCAGAAATTTGAAGTATAGATGCTAATTCATCTTTTGGCCAATCTAATTTTTGTAAAAAAGGAAAAAGAATTAGAGTTGGATAATAATCATGTGTCAAAGGTTTGTTGTTACGGTCTACAAACCTACCTCTGCCTTCATCTACCGTTAATGCTTGTGTTCGTTGTTGAACACTTGCCTCTATTAAATTTATGTCTTTTTTAGAGAATGATTCAGGACTAATTAGTTGAATATGCATTAGCCGCATTATTAAGAAAAATAAACCTATAATGAAAAGATAGCTAACGACTTTCAATCTTTTGTAAGTTGTTTTTTGCATGAAAAAGACCACCTCGTCTACATTTTCGACGAGATGGTCTTTATTTAGTCAAGCTAAATTACTTTATTGAAACGATTCGTACGTTCATTTCTCCACCTGGAGTTTGAATGGATACTGAATCCCCAACATTTTTGCCCATAAGAGCGCTTCCCATTGGAGAATCGTTTGATATTTTTCCTTCGAATGGATCTGCTTCTGCACTACCAACGATTGTGTATGTTTCTTCTTCTTCATCTGGAAGTTCTACAAACGTTACTGTTTTTCCTAATGTTACAGAGTCAGAATCACTGTTATCTTCAATGATTTTCGCATTACGGATCATTTGCTCTAGAAGTGTAATACGTCCTTCAACGAATGCTTGCTCTTCTTTCGCAGAATCGTACTCAGAGTTCTCTGATAAATCACCAAAGCTACGCGCAATTTTAATACGTTCTACAACTTCTTTACGGCGTACCGATTTTAACTGTTCTAGTTCATGTTCAATCTTTAACTTACCTTCTTCTGTCATTGGATAAATTTTCTCTACTGCCATATCCTTCAACTCCTTCTAGTATTCACATTCCCCAATTAGTGTTCTTTTATATATTAGAGTAATTTCATAAGTATTTCGTTTATTGAAAAACTACTTTTGTATTACTATCAATTAGATAAGTTTAAAATATTGTTGTAATACTAAAACATTCCCTAGTTGATATTCGTTTTTCGTATAGTTGTAATACATTATGAAAATTACTCATGTATGTGGAAAAAGATGTACCCATTAACTGGAATACATCAACGGTTATTTCCACGATTGGAAAATTAATGACTCGAATAAATTTCTTAAATACGGTTCGTTTAATGAAAAACGAAAGTATTTTATATCTATTAGTATATAAGTTCATATATTATTTACTTCCTAATAAACAAATGGATGTCATTCGTTTTTCAGATAGTAAAAATATATGATGAAATTCACTCACTTACCATATGTTATTACAAAATTGACTTTTGTTCAAGAATTGTTTGAATTTTTGTTACCATTAAGTCTATTGCAACATGATTTTGTCCGCCTTCTGGGATAATAATATCCGCATATCGCTTCGACGGTTCAATAAATTGATTGTGCATCGGGCGAACAACTGTAACATATTGCTCGATGACAGAATCAATTGTACGTCCACGCTCTTTAATGTCACGTAACATACGGCGGATAATTCGAATATCAGCATCTGTATCTACGTAAAGTTTTATATCCATTAAGTTACGCAATCTTTCATCTTCTAATACTAAAATACCTTCTACAATTATTACATCTTTCGGTTCTACCTCTATTACTTCGTCAGAACGAGTATGCTGTGTATAATCGTAGACTGGCTTATTAATGGATTGATATTGAAGTAATTTTTCAATATGCTGAATTAATAAATCATTATCGAACGCTAACGGGTGATCATAATTCGTTTTTAAACGTTCTTCAAATGGTAATGCTGATTGATCTTTATAATAGTAATCTTGCTCTATCATTAAAATCGATTGATTTTGAAAATGCTCATAAATAGATTTTGTAACACTTGTTTTACCAGAGCCAGATCCTCCGGTTACACCAATAACAATCGGTTTCTTCCCCATTGAATGTTATTGCTCCTTTCGCATCATGTTGTACGGATAGATCGGCTTGTCTACTTTAAATGTAACAATTTGTAGTGGGTGTCGAGCAGCGTCTAGTTCGTTCCCGTCCTCATCCCAGATCTTATCTATAACTTGTGTAAAGTTTTCAATTTCCGGTCCGAAGAATTCCACTTCTTGTCCAGGTTTGAAATAGTTTCTTTGTTGTAATGTTACCATTTTTGTCTCTGCATCATAGTCTAACACTAATCCAACAAAATCAAACGTCGTCTTTTTGCTATGATTACCAAACATTTGCTCTTTATACCCTGGAGTTCCTTCAAAGAACGCAGTAGCAGTTTCACGATTTGCACATTTATCTAGCTCTTCTAACCATTCTTTCTGAATTTGGAAGTTTTCTGGATCCGCACAATACGCATCTATTACTTTACGGTATACACTTACTACTGTTGCTACGTAATGAATAGATTTCATTCTTCCTTCAATTTTTAAACTATCAATTCCAAGTTCAATCATTTGAGGAATAGATTCAATTAATTTTAAGTCTTTTGGACTCATTGCAAATGGTGCATCACCTTCTGCATAAAGTGGATTTTCATCGCTACCTTCTACAGCATATAAATCATAGTCCCAACGGCAAGATTGGCAACAGCCACCTCGGTTAGAGTCACGAGCCGTCATATGATTACTTAATACACAACGACCAGAGTAAGCAATACACATAGCACCGTGAATGAACGTTTCAATTTCGATGTCTACTTTTTCTTTCATTTCACGAATTTCTTCTGCACTTGTTTCACGAGCAAGTACAACACGCTCTAGTCCTTCTTCTTTCCAGAATTGAACAGCTTTCCAGTTAGATAAAGATTGTTGCGTACTTAAGTGAACTTCTAATTTTGGTGCAACACGGCGACATGTTTCAATAATTAACGGATCTGCAACAATAATACCGTGTACTCCTGCATCTTGTAGTCCAATTAAGTAATCATCTAAGCCGTCAATATTTTCATTGTGGGCAAAAATATTGGTTGTAACATAAATTCTTGCACCGTATTTTGCAGCAAATTGTACACCTTCTGCCATTTCTTCATGTGTGAAGTTATCAGCATTGGAACGTAATCCGTATTCTTGTCCACCAATAAATACTGCGTCCGCTCCGTATCGTACAGCAATCTTTAACTTTTCTAAGTTACCTGCTGGAGCAAGTAACTCAGGCTTCTTTACTATTACACGTTTTCCATCTACTATTTTCGAAATTTTATCATTTAAAATTGTTGTCATTTTACAAACCTCCCTTTCTTGCTTAATAAACTGTTTCTTTAAAGAAGAATCCTGTGTCTAATGGTCTGTGACCTTGTTGTAACTCCTCGACTTCTTCTAATAGAGTTTCTTTTATTTCTTCATATTGATCACGATCTTCCACACATAAATCGATTGCTTGACGGTACTTCTTTGTTACTTCCACGATATACTCAGGAGATTGTAAAACTCCATCAATTTTGAAGCTATCCACACCAGCGTCAATCATCTCTTCCAATTCATCGATAATACACATATCGTTTGGACTCATAATATGTGTGCCATTTTCATCTTCAAAAATCGGATATTTATTTTCTCGCTCTTTATCATGTAGTATCATATTTTTACCTTGTGTACGATTTTCAATTTCCATCGCTTTTCCTTGGTACTCAAAATAATTTCCAAGTAATGAACGTTTCGATTGGAACATACAGGTCATACCGTGAACTTGAACTTCGATTTCAACCTCAGCATTTTCTTTTGTTTCTACAATGGTATCCATGTTTAACTCACGAGCAAGAACAGCACGCTTTGCGCCTTTTCTTCCCCAGTAGTTACAAGTAAAATAGTTTGTCGCAGTTGTTTCTGTATTCCAATGTAATTTCATAGAAGGTGCCGCTTCTTTTGCTGCCATAAGCACCGCTGGGTCACCAAACACAACTCCATCTGCACTATTTTCTTCTAAGAATTGTAGGTAATCACTTAAATCTTCTACTTTGTCATTGTGAAAAAGAGCATTCATAGCAACATATACTTTTTTGCCGTTCTCATGTGCTAGTGTTATCGCTTCTTTCACTTGATCACGATTAAATTCACCAGCTAGTCTTAAACCGAAGTGTTGTTCACCAATCATGAACGCATCAGCACCAGCTTCTATTAAGTCTTTCATATTGTCTAAATCAATTGGGGTAACTAATAATTCAGGTTTGTTCATCGTTTTCACCTCTTTAATTTACTTATCGCTATTCCGTCTCCAACAGGCAAAATAGCAGTATCATATTTTTCATTTTCCATTAACCAACGATTAAATTTGTCGATTTTCTTCACTAAATTTTTAATCCGTTTTGGTTCGATTTCTTCTATGTTTTCTGCAACGAGACCTTTAAATAGAACATTGTCCGTTACAATGATTCCTGTTGGTGCTAAATATTTTTCATACATCGTAAAAAACCGCTCATATTGACCTTTGGCAGCATCAACAAATATTACATCATAAGGAGCCATCTTTTCTATAAGTTCGTGTGTTTCTGTTGCGTCTCCAAAAATAAAATGTAATCTATCTTCTAACTTTGCTTCTTTTGCAAACTGTTCAGCCTGTCCATATCGTTTTTCGTCGCGTTCAATGGTAACAATTTCTGCGTTTTCTATTGTTTTTGCCATTCTAATAGCAGAGTAACCAATGGCTGTTCCGATTTCTAGGATTTTTTTTGGCTGTTGTATGCGAAGAAGTTGCAAAAGTGTTTCCATGCCAACTAAATCCATGATTGGTACTTGTTCTTCTTTTGCAAGTTGTTCCATTTTATTTAATAGAGGTTCTCGTTCGTTTATTAATGATTCCAGATAGGAAATTATTTTTTCGTCCAATGGATGTTTCCTCCTATCTAAATATGTTAACTATGTCATTATAGGGTACTAACTGTTGCTGATAGCACGAGGCACTCGCTTTCCGCGGGCGTGTCTAGGTCTTGCGGCTAGCTCCTCGCGCCTCGTGCTATCATCAACTTAGTTAGGTATACTATCCACAGAAATCATTATTTACTTATCACATATATTATAATTGCATTAAAAGAGAGTTCGACTCGTGGAGAGGAACTCTACTTGGAATTAGTAGTATGAAAAACAACTCGATATATTTTATCATAAAAGAAGATGGAATGCGAATGGTATCGCATTCCAGATGATAGTATTAATTGTTGTTTCTACCTGTTATATGAATTTCTCTGTCTCGTAAATGCGCATCGTATGTTTCGTTGAAGATTACTTCTCCTTCAGGTGTAGCAAGGAAGTATAAATAGTTTGTTTCTTCTGGTTGTAATACAGCTTCAATAGAAGATGCACCAGCATTTGCAATTGGCCCTGGAGTTAAACCAGCGTATTTATAGGTGTTGTAAGGGTCATCTACTTCTAAGTGCACATATAGAACTCTATCTTTATGCTCTCCTAAAGCGTACAACACAGTTGGATCTGTTTGTAATGGCATTCCTTGATTTAATCGGTTATAGAATACGCTAGCAATTTTTTTACGGTGTATTTGATCCGTTGCTTCTTCTTCAACAAGACTAGCAAAAGTTAAAAGTTCATGCACTGTAAATCCTGCTTCTTCCATTTCCGCATAATAAGGTGCGATAATTTCTTCCGTTTTTTGTAACATAGGTACTACAACTTCTTCAATTGTAGGGTTCTCTGAATAAAACGGATATGTTGCTGGGAACAAGTAACCTTCTAACGGATATTTTACATTTTCTGCGAATACTTCTTCTGTAATAAGATTAGGGAACTTTTTCATCATTTCACGAACGAACTCTTCATCGTTAATTGTTTCCCAAAATTCTTCTTCATCTACATTTGCTCTATTTGATAGAATGATTGCTATTTGTGTTAATTGACGACCTTCTGGGATTGTTACGTTAAACAACGCTTCTCTCATAATTCTACCTGATTTTAAGGAAAGTATGATTTCATCTAATGTCATAGAAGGACTTAATGTATACGTACCTGCTTGAAATCCCGATTCATTTTTAAATTTTACGTAATAACGAAAAATTCTTGCATTATGAACAATACCTGCGTCTTCCAAAATGTTTGCAATGGCTGTTCCAGACGAACCAATCGGTATTTCCACTTGTTCTGTATGTTCTGATACTTCATCTACAGGCTTCAGTGCATTTGAAATATAATAATATCCTCCGCCAATTACTGTCGTTATTGCTAACATTAAGACTATAAATGCTACAAATACAATTCGGCGAACGATTTTTGCTTCCTGATGTTTTTCCATTAATTTTTGTTGAACATCATTTTTCTTTTTAGATCCCACTAAAAACACCATCCTCTCGCTCAACTATTTATTATACAACATTTATGTAGGAAAATTGACATAAAAATCTGTTTTCCAACATTTTTTATTTATTATTTCAAACTAAAGATATGGTACTATATTTACGAAGGAGTGACTATTATGAGGTTAACGCTGTACACAGATTACTCGTTAAGAGTATTACTATACTTAGCATGTATCCCTAAGAAGGAAAAGCTTGTACAAATTAAAGATATCGCAGAAAGCTATAATATATCTAAAAATCATTTAATGAAGGTTATCTACCACTTAGGGAAACTTGGATACATTGAGACGATTCGCGGTAGAGGCGGCGGTATCCGTATAGCGATGGAGCCATCCGCCATTAATATAGGGAAGTTAGTTAGACATACAGAAGAGGATTTTCATATAGTAGATTGTTTTGGGGATCATTCAGTTTGCGCGATAACTCCGGCTTGCACATTAAAGCATGTACTACACAAAGCATTGCAGGCGTTTATTCAAGTGTTGGATGAGTATACGTTAGAGGATTTGATGCATAACAAAGAAGAGTTAGCGTCGTTGTTAAATGTAGAATAGTGGTTAGGGGTTTGCTGCTTGCTAGTAACGAATCACTAATCACTTTAAAATGAAAAAAGCTCTAGCAACTTTTACGCTGCCAGAGCTTTTTTCGTTTATATTACTCTTCTTCTTCTTGCTCCATGAAAGTGTTTAACATTTCTTCGATCATGTCCCACTCTTCATCTGTTTCGACTGGCATTAAGTCGCCGCCTTGATCGCCTTCACCTGGAATGAATGCAGATGCATGAATTTCGATATCATCCGCATCATCTTCGTCCGCACCAACTGGGTAGTAAAGAACGTAAGACTTTCCGAACTCTTCATTTTCAAATGTGAATAAAATTTCACATAGTTGTTCGTTTCCTTGCTCATCAATTACAGTAATATGCTTTTCACCGTGTTCCATGATTTGTTCACCTCTAGTTTTATTGTTTGCTATCTAAAAATCCTTGCAGAATAAACACTGCTGCCATTTTATCTATGACTTTTTTTCGTTTTGCTCTGCTTACGTCAGCGGATAACAATGTCCTTTCAGCAGCAACAGTTGAAAGACGCTCGTCCCAAAAAACAACCGGCAATTTTGTTTTTTCGTGAAGTTTTTCTGCATAGACTCGACTTGCTTCTCCTCTTGGTCCAATCGTACCATTCATGTTTTTCGGCAAACCAACCACGATTTTTTCTACATTATATTCAGCAATGATTTGTTTTAATCGTTTAAAGCCGAGATTATTTATAGCTTCATCAATCTTAATCGTTTCCAAACCTTGTGCTGTCCACCCTAGTTCATCACTAACGGCAACACCAACAGTTTTGGAACCAACATCTAAACCCATTATACGCATGTATTACTCCTTACGATGATGCTTTAAATAGGATTTCACTAATTCCTCGATTAATTCATCTCTTTCAAGTTTACGAATTAATGCCCTTGCATCATTATGTCTTGGAATGTAGGCTGGGTCTCCGGAGAGAAGGTAGCCAACGATTTGATTAATAGGATTGTATCCTTTTTCTCTTAATGCATCGTGAACCGTAAATAATACTTCTTCTACATTCGTCTCAACAGAGTCCTCATGAAAATTAAATTTCATTGTTTTATCAAAGGAGCTCATAGTATGCACCTCTCTTTTCAGACTTTATTCAAAATCTGCTTGTCAATAGTTACCTTTATTGTACACTATTTAACAAGAATGTTAAATGGATTTCATCCATTCTTCAACATATTGTAATGCACTGTCTACTTGCTCTGGATTTTTCCCACCAGCTTGAGCCATATCAGGACGGCCACCACCGCCTCCACCACAACGTGTTGCAACTTCTTTTATAAGTTTTCCTGCATGGTATCCTTTTTCCATTAAATCTTTTGTTACTCCAGCAGAAATATTTACTTTATTACCGTCTTGGACACTTGCAAGTACGATTACTGCTGACCCTAATTTACCTTTTAGTTCGTCCATCATAGTACGTAGGTTGTTCATGTCAGTAGGTGCAACTTTAGCTGCTAGCATTTTCACACCATTTACTTCTTTCACGTTATCAAGAATAGAAGATGCTTCAATGTTGCTTAATTTAGTCGTTAACGACTGATTTTCTCGCTGTAATTCTTTCATTTCAGCTAAAACTGCATCAATTCTAGTACTTACTTCTTGTGGTTTTGTTTTCAATTTACTTGCTGCTTCTTTTAATAATTGAACTTGGCTATTTAGTAGTTGATATGCACCTTCACCAGTTACTGCTTCCATTCTTCGTGTACCAGCTCCGATACCCGATTCAGACACAATTTTAAAGAGACCTATTACAGAAGTGTTCGGTACATGACATCCACCACAAAGCTCTAAACTATATTCTCCAACTTGAACGACACGAACTACATCTCCATATTTCTCACCGAAAAGTGCCATTGCACCCATTTCTTTTGCTTCAGCAAGTGATTTGTTCTCAATAACTACATCGATATTAGCCCAAATTTTTTCGTTAACAATTTGTTCAATTCTTTCGATTTCCTCTTGAGTTACTTGCCCAAAATGAGAAAAGTCAAAACGTAAACGGTCGCCTGTTACTTGTGAACCTGCTTGGTTAACGTGAGTACCTAGCACATCTTTTAATGCTTGATGTAATAAATGTGTTGCCGTATGGTTTTTGACAACTTTTTCACGGTTCGTGCGTTCTACAGTTGTCGATACTACTTCACCAGTTGTTAGTGTTCCTTCTTCTACAACGACTGTGTGAAGGTTTTGACCGTTTGGTGCTTTTTGTACGTCTTTTACTCGAGCTTTACCGTTAGCCCCTTGGATTACTCCAGCATCTGCAATTTGTCCTCCGCTTTCCGCGTAAAACGGTGTGGATGAAAGAATTAGTTGTAATTCCTCTCCAGCATTGGCAGTTTGAACGTACTCACCATTTTGTACCATAACAGCAATTTCCGTTTGGTTTGTAAGTGTGTTGTAGCCAACAAACTTACTATCCACTTTTACATCACCTAAAACTCCACCTTGTACTTGCATGGAATCAACATCTTGTCGAGCACTTCTTGCACGCTCACGTTGCATTTCCATTTCTTTTTCAAAACCTTCATGGTCCAGTTCCATGTTGTTTTCTTCTGCAAATTCTTGTGTTAATTCAATCGGGAAGCCATATGTGTCGTATAAACGGAAAGCATCTTTTCCAGAAATAACGTTACTACCTTCTTCTTTCGCCTTTTTAATCACTTCAGAAAGGATAGCCAGTCCATCATTTAATGTTTCATGGAAACGCTCTTCCTCTGTTTTAATAACACGTTGAATGAAGTCTTGCTTCTCTTTAACTTCTGGATAGAAATCAACCATAATTTCTGCCACTACAGGTACTAACTCATGCATAAACGGACGGTTAACGTTAATTTGCTTCGCATAACGTACTGCACGACGAAGTAAACGACGTAATACATAGCCACGGCCTTCATTAGAAGGTAGTGCACCATCACCAACAGCAAACGTTACCGTTCTTAAATGGTCCGCAATTACTTTGAATGCAACGTCTTTCTCTTTATCCACATTGTACTTTTCACCAGATACTTCTTCTGTTGCTTGAATGATTGGCATGAAAAGGTCTGTGTCAAAGTTAGTTGGTACATCTTGAATAACAGACACGATACGCTCTAAGCCCATTCCCGTATCAATATTCTTCTTCGGAAGCGGTGTGTATGTATGGTCTGGATTATGGTTAAATTCAGAAAATACAAGATTCCAAATTTCTAAATAGCGCTCATTTTCGCCACCTGGATATAGCTCAGGATCGTTAGAATCGTTTCCGTACGCTTCCCCACGGTCGTAGAAGATTTCTGTATTCGGACCTGATGGACCTTCTCCGATATCCCAGAAGTTCCCTTCTAAGCGAATGATTCTTTCTGCTGGAACACCAATTACTTCGTTCCAATATTGGTAAGCTTCTTCATCTTCCGGGTGAACTGTAACGGATAACTTTTCAGCGTCAAAACCGATCCATTTTTCACTCGTTAAAAATTCCCAAGCCCAATCGATTGCTTCTTTTTTGAAGTAATCTCCGATAGAGAAGTTACCAAGCATTTCAAAAAATGTATGGTGTCGAGCTGTTTTCCCTACGTTTTCAATGTCGTTGGTCCGAATGGATTTTTGGGCATTCACAATTCGTGGATTTGCTGGGATAACACGGCCGTCAAAATATTTTTTTAACGTCGCAACACCACTATTAATCCAAAGTAATGTAGGGTCTTCGTGTGGAACTAAGGAAGCACTCGGCTCTACTGCATGTCCTTTTTCCTTAAAAAAGTCTAAAAACATTTGCCTAACTTGAGCAGATGTTAGTTTTTTCATTTGTATTTCCTCCTCTTAATTATGTTGAAATCCGAAGTGAAAAGTTCCTTAAAAACACAAAAAACCCCCGTCCCAAAAACAGGGACGAGAGTATGTATTCTCGCGGTACCACCCTGATTATGATCTTTTTTAGTGAAAGATCATCTCTCAAGTTGCTTGTAACGGAGCATGCCGGCAGGGTTTGACTCTGCACTCAGGATTAGCGTTCGGTTACCCTTCACCTTAGAATTCTTTCAGCCTCGGAATTCCTCTCTAAGTAAGATGGTCTGTAACGTACTCGGGTCCTTCTTCGAATTAATAAATATGTAATATTGTTTTGATTATATGAAACGATTTCGTAGTTGTCAATGTTTGATAAAATGAGTAGTTACGTGCATCACAGTAACTTTTAATACCGCAAATACCGGAACTGCTAAAATTAACCCAAGTACACCTGCAATCTCCCCACCTACAATGAGAGCAAAAATAATTAAAACAGGATGAATGTGCAAACTTTTCCCGACAATTAGTGGAGACAAAATATTACCTTCAATAAATTGTAAACCAAAAATAATGACAAGAACAAGGATCACCATTTTAATCGAAATGGTTGCGGCTATGATAACCGCTGGAAATGCACCAATGATTGGACCAAAGTATGGAATGACATTTGTAACACCGATAATAATTCCTAGAACTAGTGGATATTTCATACCTGCTAACCATAAGCTTAACGTAGCTAAAAAGCCGATAATTAGGCATACTAGCAATTGTCCTCGTATGTAATTTCCTAACGACTTGTCCACATCATTTAAAAACGCTATTCCACCTTTTCTCCATTTCCTCGGAGTTAAATACCAGACGGATTTTTTCACTTCCTGAAAATCCTTTAATAGATAGAAAACGATGAACGGAATGACGATTAAAATAAAAAAGGAATTCAAAATAGTTTTAATGCCATTGATTATTTTTTGTATAAGCACGCCAATCATGCCTTCAAATTCTGCAAACATGCCATCAACACGCTGATGTACTCCTTCTGGCCAATTGGAAGTACTGGTATGGATTTGGAAAATCCAGTTTCGATACGTTTCAGCTACACGAGGAAAGTTTTCGGATAACTCTTTTAGCTGATTAATCATAACGGGGGTTCCTTTGTATAAGGCAAATCCAATTCCACCGAAAAATAATAAATATATAATTAGAATAGCAATTGGTCTAGGCATGCCGGCATCGTGTGTTTTTTCGATTATTGGATGAAGCAGGTACGCGATAAAAGAACTGATGATAAAAGGCGTTAATACAACTAATACAACCTTTAATATAGGCTGCCAAAACGGACTTAGCTTCATTAGCACAAATAATATTAAACTAACAAGCAGGACATAACCTAAGCGAATTAGCCATTTCCACTGAGTTTTCAAGCGAAACGCCTCCTACTTGTTATTGTTAGTGAGTTTTTAGTATTTATTCGTATTTTTCATTAAAAATAGCGCCCCTTCTTGGAAGGACGCCTTTTGTTTTGTATTTATGAATTTGCTAATTTAGAACTTTTTAGAATATTTGTTACACCTTTTGAATTTTATGATACACCTTGGACTAATTATGATACACCTGATGAAATAATTGTTACACCTGGACCATTTTTTGTTACACCTACTAGACTTTTGTTACCTTTACACTTTTAATGCTACACAAGATGGACTTTATGCTACACCTCGAGCTTTTTATGCTACACTTACCAATTTTTCCGCAGTCACACCGTTCGGTCAAGGCCCTATCTTGTTCAAAGCTTCTGTCACCGTGTTAATTAAAAACTGTAAATCTTTATCTGAAATAGATAGTGGCGGGGATAAGGCTAAAACGTTATTGAAACCAGCTACTGTAGCTCCATTTTTCCCGACAATAACCCCTTTACGTTTACACTCAGCGATTACTTCGTTTAACAAATCCACTTCTAATGGTTCTTTCGTATGTTTATCTCTCACTAATTCAATTCCAACAAGTAAACCTTTTCCACGAACATCCCCAACAAAAGGGTGAATGGCTAAGTTATGTTGTAATTTTGTTAAAAGGGTGTTTCCTTTTTTCTCAGAATGCTCGAAAAGGTTCTCCTGCTCCATAATCTCTAAATTCTTTAATGCGACTGCACAAGAAGCTGGACTGCCACCAAATGTATTGACATGTCTTAAATAGTCATATTCCTGAGATCCTTTGAAGTGTTCGTAAATTTCTTTTCTAACAGCAGTAGCTGAAAGTGGCATGTAACCACTAGTAATTCCTTTGGCCATTGTAATGATGTCTGGCTTTACTCCATAGTGCATGAAACCAAATGGCTTTCCTGTTCTACCAAATCCACATATAACTTCGTCAACTATTAGTAAGGCACCGTGCTTGTCGCAAACTTCCTTTACACCTTTCATGTACTGATCTGGAGGTATTAATATACCACCACCTGTAATGATAGGTTCCATTATCATTGCTGCGATTGTTTCACTTACTTCCCAGGTCATAGCATTGTCAATATGTTGTACAGATTGTAGATGTTGAGGTGGTATTGTTTCATCTTCTTCATTTCTATACTGGTCTGGAGGTGGTACGTGAATGAATCCTGTTGTAAGTGGCTCATATTTATATTTTCTTTGAGCCTGCCCAGTGGCTGCTAATGCCGCTGCTGTATTTCCGTGATAAGAACGATATCTTGAAACGATTTTATAGCGATTTGGCTCACTTTTTTGTGAATGGTATTGACGCGCTATTTTGAAAGCGGTTTCATTCGCTTCTGAGCCACTATTGGAGAAGAAGATAACATATTCATCTTGTAATAATTCATTTAATTTCTCAGCAAGTTGAATGGCGGGTGGATGACTGTTTGTCAGTGGGTAATAAGGCATGACAGTTAGTTGATCGTACGCTGCTTCGGCAAGTTCCTTTCGGCCATACCCTATGTTTACACACCATAGTCCTGACATTCCATCTAAGTAACTGTTGTCATTTATGTCGGTTATCCATGAACCGCTCGCCTTTTTAATGACCATTGTAGAATTAGGATTATATGGCTTCATCGCATGCCAAACGTATTTATCGTCTAATTCTAGCAGTGTTTTGTGCTTTTGCTTTGTATCAGACATTTGTTCTGCACCTCTTTTTTGAATTGTGGTGGAATTTATTGATGGCTATTGATTGGAAAATAAACAAGGATCTCCGTTAACATTTCTTTAAATTCTTTTTCATCATTAAAGTCACTTGATTCCCAATTTTGAAGAATCCAATGAATAAGCTCTTCCGGTGAGTTGAAAAATTCTCCACTCGAATCTGCTTTTCGAATTGTGAATCGCCCATTTTCCTCATCAATCGTAACTTCGCAGCCAAATGCACTCTCTTTGCAATTTAAATGATATTCCACCCGAATTTCTCCTTTCAAAGTAAAGTTACATGATTTTATTCTCTCAACTCGGTAACTATGAACGAAAAGTATAAAATTAAAAAAACATCTTACGATAGAATATGCTTTTTCACTCTTCCCGCTTTGTGCTTTAATCCTTTCTTAAGAAAAAAAGCTGCCACCACCAACAAAAGTTGATGGAGACAGCTAACTAGAGGTTTTATACTAAGAAAACATCTTCTTCGCTTGTTTTCTCATTTTCTTCATATTTCGTGTAGATGTTAAGTCACCAAAAAAGTCTTTGACTTGACCGTTACGGTTCATTTGGGACGCTGCTGCACCTATGCCGATTAGCAACAACGAAGTCATTGTTTTGTTCATGCGACTCACTCCTTTGAAGTTTACATACTTATTCGTCGGTCATCTTCATGAAACAAATCATCTAGTGAACTTAACGTACCATCTTCTTCAACTTGATGGGTATGCACGACACCTTGGGAAACGGTTAGTTCAATAAAGCAACCCCAACAATAGTACTGATTTACACCTATTTTACCGATATCTTTGCTTTTGCAATTTGGACAAGAAAGAACCAACTTCCGACACCTCGCGTTATGGGCTTACAGTAACAACGACGGCATCTTTTCCAATAACTAAGTCTGATGGATAGGGAACAATTTTCTTCCCTTCCGTTATATCAGCAAAAAAACCGTCCGTCACTTCATACCCTACGATTTTGCCCAGTTTTTCTTCAAAATATACATCATCTAATAAGCCAAGTTTATTTCCTTCTTCTGTTAGAAAGACTTTTCCTTTAAGCCCATGATAGTGCTCAAAGTATACTTGACCTTGTTCGTTTTTGACAATTGGGTATAGTTGATAATCCACAACCATTACTTCAAAGTCACCGAACCCTTGTATATTTTCATAAGGAAGGAATTTCGTACGATTAAAAATTCCCTTCTCATCAACGAGAATACCTTTAACTTGTCCAGGTTCACTTACGCAAAAATCGGTTACTTTACCAATCACATTTCCCGTAGTTTTGTTCATTACATTCATTCCGATGATTCTTGAAAATGTTCGCAAAAGGAACCACCTCTCTCCGAACATTTATATCATTTGTCATCCTCCATAAAGTCATACGGCGAAACGTTTTCCATCCCAATATTTGCATCTTTTGCAAATGGAACTTCCTTTAACAACGCCACTAATTCCGGATCAAAAAGCTCTTCTTCCACATTTTGGTCCGTAGACAAATTTGATTTTGCTAATCTAGCCTTTAATGTCGTCTGCCGTTTTGTATCATCCGTTCGTTTAACACCAATTTGCAGTGCCTCTTCTTCTCCGCAAATTATTAAAAAACGTTTACTTCGAGTTACCGCTGTGTACAATAAATTTCTACGCAACATTCGGTAGTAACTTTTAACAACTGGTAAGACGACAATCGGAAATTCGCTTCCTTGTGATTTATGAATAGAACAGCAATAGGCATGTGTGATCTGACCTAAATCTTGTTTCGTGTACGTTACTTCATTTCCATCAAAGGACACAATGACGATGTCTTGTTTTTCCGTATTTTCTTTTGCATAAAAGATCGAGACTATTTCACCCATATCTCCATTAAATACGTTGCTATCTGGTTGATTTACAAGTTGTAATACTTTATCACCAGTACGATATACCACATTTCCAAACGCCATTTCACGTCGTTGTTCTGTTTTAGGATTGAATAACTCCTGAAGTTCTTTATTTAAAATGTCTATCCCAGCGTTTCCACGATACATCGGGGCTAACACTTGAATGTCTCTAGCGGTGTAACCTTTTGACACAGCATTGGCACATACTTTTTTCACCGCATCAATGATTTGATTTTGTCCACATATCAAAAAAGACCGATCTTTTTTGGGAGCGATTAGGTCAGGGGGCAATTCCCCTTTTTTCATATCATGGGCTAGATCAATAATGGATGATCCGCCTTCTTGTCGGTAAATGTGTGTTAATTTAACTGTTGGTATTGCATTAGCATCTAACATATCTTTTAAAACTTGTCCCGGACCAACAGAAGGTAACTGATCTTCATCTCCAACAAGAATAACTTGTATGTCAGCAGGTAACGCTTTAAAAAGTTGATTAGCTAGCCAAATATCAACCATGGAAACTTCATCAACAATGAGCAATTTACCTGGAATCGGATTATCCTCGTCAAATTGAAAACCTTCTACGCCATTCCATCCTAACAAGCGGTGAATAGTTAAAGAAGGAAGTCCTGTTGCTTCACTCATCCTTTTAGAAGCTCGTCCTGTCGGAGCTACTAACAAAATCGGAAATGGGTTCTCTTTGTTGTAATCTTTTGTTTCCAACGAACATCCGTGTAAGTCCGCATATAGTTCTACAATTCCTTTAATAACGGTTGTTTTTCCTGTTCCTGGCCCTCCAGTTAACAACATCATAGGCGACTGTAACGCTTGTTGGATGGCTTCTTTTTGTGAAGGAGCATAACTTACCTTTAAACGTTCTTCCAAGCTACCAAGTGATTTTAAAAACTCAGACTCAGGAAACTGCTTTTCGTATTGATTTTGTTCTAATACACGTTTAATGTTTTTAACTAAACCTTTTTCAGAAAAAAACAACGAAGGCAAATAAACTCTTTCTTCTTCAGAAATTAGTTTACCTTCTTCCACTAAGTGCAATATTTCCCGAGAAATGTCGTCTAATGACACTTTTTCTCCTTTTGTAGCATTCAGTAAGGTTAACACTTGTTTGGAAATTTGATCTTTTAACAAGAAGCAATGCCCTTCTTGTAAGGAAAACTGTTCTAACGTGTACATACAACCAGCTTTTATCCGATCAGGATGTGCCCCAGACAAGCCCATCCTCGAACCAAGCTCATCCGCACGGTTGAAACCTACACCTTCTACATCTTCCACAAGTTGATAAGGATTTTTTTGAATGATGTCTAACGTCTCTTCCTTATACGTTTGATATATCTTCATCGATAATTGGGGACCGAACCCAAGTTGTGACAAAGAAATCATTACTTGTTCTAACCCTTGGTGTTCCATCAACGTATCACAAATCAACTTCGCTTTTTCTACACTGAGTTTAGGAACAGAGTCTAAAAGAGAAGGATTCTCCAATATTTTCGAGATTGCATTTTCCCCGAGGTGATCTGCAATTGTTTCTGCTGTTTTTTTTCCGATACCAGTAAACAAATCACTTGATAAGTAAGCCACAATTCCTTGTTTTGATTGCGGTAAATCTTTTCGGAAATGTTCTACGTGAAGTTGCATTCCAAATTTAGGGTGTTCTTTTATATTTCCAAAGAAAATGTATGTCTCATCTTCATGTATTCTTGGAAAATATCCCGTGACAACAGCTTCCTTTTCACTGTAATCCATGTTCGTGTCTTTCACTCGAATTCGAACGACAGAGTACAGATTTTCTTCGTTATGAAAGATAGTAACTAAATGTGTGCCTTTCATAAAACGCTCTTGTTCCTCAAACAAATCCAAGGAAGATTGGTTATTTGTCATCGGCTTCCCCTCCGTACTACTAGTTTTCCGAAATTACTTTTCTCGCATGAGCGGCTAAAATATGATCTGGTTGAATTTCTACTGCTTGGTCTAAGTGGTGTAATGCTTTTTCTCTATTTTCTTTATAAGCATAAGCAACGCCTAAATTATAGTGGGCATCTGCATGGTTTTCATCTAAAGCTAGTACATGATCCATTTGTTCAATTGTTTCGTTTAACATGCCTTGCCCGGCTAAGCATAAACCAAATTGAAATCGTGCTTCAGCGTCGTTTTCGTTCAACTCTACCGCACGTTGAAAATAAGGTAGTGCAAGCTTTGGTTGTTCGAACCTAAGCATTGTCATTCCTAACATAAAAAACGTGTCGCTGTCTTCTAGACCTTTTTTCATCGCTAGTTCAAAGTTTTCTTTTGCTTTATGAATGTTTTCTTGTTCGAAGTATGTATTTCCTAAACTGTAGTATGCAGATGCAGCATTTTCGTCGATTTCGATCGCTTTTTCATAAAATTTGATTGCTCTTGCTGTCTCACCTACTGTATTTAAAACGTTTCCGAAGTTGACGTATGCTACTGCGTTTTTCGGATTTTGTTCTATTTCTTCGGTGAATGCTTTGATTGCTTCTTCGTATTTTCCTTGTTTGAAAAATTCTATTCCGATTGCGTTGTTGTCTTTCATTTTTCATGCTCCTAATCGATTTTTATGATGTTATTATAGCATATGCTTTTACGCAATTGCTTACATGTTCTATAGAACTGTTCATAACCTGTCCGTTGATTTCCGCTACAGGCACTTGCTTTCCGCGGGGAGGGATGCGAGCCTCCTCGGCTTCGCCTGTGGGGTCTCGCACTTCCCTCTATTTCCCGCAGGAGTCAAGTGCCTTCCGCTGCAATCAACTCTAGGTTTCAAAGTAATTAAACACGACAATTTTGACAAGTTCACAAACAAAGAGCCTAGGAACGTTTGCCCAAGCTCTTGTTGTTTAACCTAAATACGTTAATTTCTCGTTGTTTTTGAATACTTGGTCGATGGTGCCGCCGCCTAGGCATTCGTCGCCTTTATAGAATACTACTGCTTGTCCTGGTGTAATGGCGCGGATAGGTTCGTCGAACACTACTTTCACTTTTCCATCTCCAATAGCTGTTACACGCACAGGGTTATCTTGTTGGCGATAGCGAAACTTTGCTGTACAAGCAAATTCTCCTTCAGGTTTGTTATCTGATACCCAACTCATTTCTACACCGATGATTGAATCGGAATAAAGTAGTTCATTTTCAAAACCTTGACCAACATACAGCACGTTCTTCTTTAAGTCTTTTCCAACAACAAACCATGGTTCACCACTTCCACCAATACCAAGTCCTTGACGTTGGCCAATTGTGTAGTACATTAAACCGTCATGTTTTCCTTTTACTTCTCCATCCATCGTAACCATGTCGCCTGGTTGTGCTGGAAGGTAGCCACTTAAAAACTCTTTGAAATTACGCTCTCCGATAAAGCAAATGCCTGTGCTATCTTTTTTAGTTGCTGTAGCAAGACCTGCTTCTTTTGCAATTTCACGAACGCGCTTCTTTTCAATATTGCCGATTGGGAACATAACTTTCGATAGTTGTTCTTGTCCTAGTTGGTTTAAGAAATACGTTTGATCTTTATTTTCATCTAAACCTCTTAGCATTTTATATTCACCATCACGGAATTCAACTTGTGCGTAATGACCTGTTGCTAAATAGTCTGCACCAAGTTCCATTGCGTGTTCTAAAAATGCTTTAAACTTAATTTCTTTGTTACACATAACGTCAGGATTTGGTGTTCTTCCTGCTTTATACTCATCTAAGAAATATTGAAACACTTTGTCCCAATATTGTTTTTCAAAGTTGACTGCATAATATGGGATACCAATTTGATTACATACACGAATAACATCGTTGTAATCTTCAGTTGCAGTACAAACGCCATTTTCATCTGTGTCGTCCCAGTTTTTCATGAAAATACCGATAACTTCGTACCCTTGTTCTTTTAAAAGAAGAGCTGCTACGGATGAATCTACTCCACCTGACATACCAATAACAACGCGTATATCTTTATTTTCTTTCTTCATTTTCTTCATCTCATTTCTTTCTTGCTAATCTTTTCACTATCTTTGCTGTTTCTCTCGCTGCTTTTTCTATTTGTTCCTCGTTATTACCAAGTCCAAAACTAAATCGTATGGAAGAGGCAATTTTATCGGAATCTTTTCCAAACATCGCAACAAGTACATGTGATGGATCGATAGAACCCGCTGTACAAGCAGAGCCGCTTGAAACAGAAAGGCCAGCCATATCCATATTTACTAGAAACGATTCAACATTCGTTCCGGGGAAGTAAACGTTCATTACGTGTGGTAATGTATGGGCACCGTTCCCATTTATAGAAAATTCAACGCCTTCTTCTTCCCAAATTCTTTGCATCAGCAGCTTGAATTTTTTATAAAGGTCCCGTTTTGAGTTAGACTCTTCTATCGACATTTCAATTGCTGTTTGCAATCCAACAATGCTTGGCACACTCTCTGTACCTGCACGACGTTTGCGCTCTTGCTCTCCTCCAAAAGTTAGAGAATGAAAGTTTGCACCAGTTTTGGCATAAAGAAGGCCGATACCTTTTGGACCATTTATTTTATGTCCTGACATAGATAAAAAGTCAATTCCAAGTTCTTGGACATTTATTCGTTCTAATCCAAATGCTTGTACAGCATCTGTATGGAAATAGGCTTGGTGTTCTTTTAGTAATGTACCAATCTCTTGAATTGGCTGTATTGTTCCTACTTCATTATTCCCGAACATTACCGTGACTAAAATCGTGTCAGCAGTTAGTGCAGTTTCAAGATCATTTATAGAAATTCTACCAGTCTCATCTACTGGTAAATACGTTACATCGAAACCATCTTTTTCTAATCGTTCACACGTATGAAGCACTGCATGGTGCTCCACTTGAGTTGTGATGATATGGTTACCCTTATGTTTGTTTGCGCGGGCTACTCCAATAATGGCCAAGTTGTCTGCTTCTGTACCACCGCTCGTAAAAATAATTTCTGTTTCTTTTGCTCCTATTGCTGTAGCAGCTGCAAGTCTTGCTTCATCTACTAAATGACGGCTTCGTCGACCGAATGAATGGATGCTGGAAGGATTTCCGAATGCTTCTTTCATTACAGGAATCATCGCTTCCACCACAGCTGGATGCATAGGAGAAGTAGCAGCATGATCTAAATAAATTGGCATCAGCAAAATCCTCCTTTTTAGTGGTTAGTGATTAGTTGTTAGTTGGTTAATCTTGTGCATAAGCAACTACTTTTTATCTTAGATGTAGAACATGTATGCTTCTTGGTCTCCGCCTGAGTGATTAGCTAGATCTTCTAGTGTTGTGTTGTCTAACACTTCTTTTACAGCGTCGCGAATACGTATCCAAAGTTCGCGCTTTGCTGGCTCTTCGTCATCTAAAACTTCAACAGGACTAATTGGCCCTTCTAATACTCGAATAATATCTCCAGCTGTAATTTTGCTTGGCTCATCAGCTAAAATATATCCACCATATGCACCGCGAATACTTTTTACAAGTCCCGCATTTCGAAGAGGCGCGATTAATTGCTCTAAATAGTGCTCAGATAGGTCATGTGTTTGAGCAATTGACTTTAAAGACAATGGCCCTTCCCCAACATTTTTAGCTAACTCAATCATAATCGTTAATCCATATCTACCTTTAGTTGAAATCTTCATAATCCTGCACCCCTTATTCTTCCTATTGCAATCATTATATATATTTTATTAGGTCTTTATCATTCATGCTTATCGTTTAATGAAAAACGTTTTTAGTATCCTCAAAATGTTGTATGTTCGCATTTCGTGTTAGATAAACAAATGTGTGACTATTTGTAATTTGTTTTTCGCTATAGTAAACATACATGATGAAACTTATCCGTTCATTAAACCTACGCTATTATAGCATATTTAAAAGTGTATTTCATTTCAAACAATGAAGGTTTGTATGGTAGATTATAATTACGTTAGTTTAAATAGTTTATCAATCGACGTCAAAGATTTTGCTTACACGAAAAGAAAGATTAAGCAGGTGAAAAGCATGAGTAAAAAACCGTTAGCATTTCAGATGCGACCGAAGACGATAGAGGAAATTGTTGGACAAGACCATCTTGTTGGAGAAGGAAAAATCATTCATCGAATGGTAAAAGCAAAACATTTATCATCCATGATATTATATGGCCCTCCAGGTATAGGGAAAACTTCAATAGCCACAGCGATTGCAGGCAGTACGAATTACGCTTTTCGAACATTAAATGCTGTTGTTCATAATAAGAAAGATATGGAGATAGTTGTACAAGAAGCAAAAATGTCTGGTGGAATCATACTGATTTTGGATGAAGTTCATAGACTTGATAAAGGAAAACAAGACTTTTTGCTTCCTCATTTAGAGAGTGGATTAGTTACGTTAATCGGGGCAACTACTAGTAATCCTTATCATGCCATTAACCCAGCCATTCGAAGCAGATGTCAAATATTCGAATTAAAGCCTCTTTTTCCTGATCAAATTAAGGAAGTTTTATATAGAGCTTTGAAAGATACCTCCAGAGGGCTTGGTGAGTATAACGTTATCATCACGGATGATGCGCTAAACCATTTAGCTACCGCATGCGGAGGAGACGTCAGGTCGGCATTAAATGCGTTGGAACTTGCGGTGATTTCTACTACAAATGACAAGAGTGAAGCAGAAATCACGTTAAATATTGTGGAAGAATGTTTGCAAAAGAAAAGCTTTTACCATGATAAAGATGGTGACGGTCATTACGATGTATTGTCTGCATTTCAAAAGTCGATCCGCGGAAGCGATGTGGATGCAGCCATTCATTACTTAGCAAGACTAATTGAAGCTGGCGACTTAACTAGTATTGGGCGAAGGCTTCTTATTATCGCGTATGAAGACATTGGTTTGGCAAGTCCGCAAGCTGGTTCACGAACATTGGCTGCCATTGAATCAGCGGAACGTGTTGGTTTTCCAGAAGCAAGAATACCTTTAGCAAATGCAGTAGTTGAATTATGTTTGTCTCCAAAATCAAACTCTGCCTACAAAGCGTTAGATCAAGCTCTAGCAGATATTCGTTCAGGACATGTTGGAGAAATCCCTTTACATTTAAAAGATGCTCATTATAAAGGAGCGAAAGATTTAGGTCGAGGTGTAGAGTATCAATACCCTCATGATTTTGAAGGTGGCTGGGTAAAGCAGCAATATTTACCTGACTTATTGAAAGCAAAGAAATACTATGTGCCAAAACAATCAGGTCAAGAAAAGAGCTTCCATGCTATTTACGAAAAATTAGAAGAATTGAAAAAGAAATAAACATACCTATTGTAACTTTCCATTTTTTTGATTATAATAGCTAAAATTATATGTGATCAATGAGGAAGAGAGTAGTCTAGCAGATATTTAAAGCGAGTTAGGGATGGTGGGAGCCTAATAGTTTACGCTAAGATGAACCGCACTTCTGAGAAGCAACTCGAACCGATAGTAGAGCTTGCCGGGGAACGCCCCCGTTAACAACGAAAGTAGGTTTCAATCTTTTTGAAACAAACAGAGTGGTACCGCGGGGGAAATCTCGTCTCTATTTCAGAGGCGGGATTTTTTTTGTTTTATTAAAAGGCTCTTTTCGTAAAAATTGTTGCTTTTAGTTTCAATTTGAAAACATGAGTGGATTGCAGCGGAAGGCACTGGATTCCTGCGGGAAGTAGAGCGAAGCGTGAGACCCCACAGGCGGAACGCCGAGGAGGCTCACGTCGCTCCCCGCGGAAAGCCAGTGCCTGCAGCGGAAAGGAACGGATAACATTCTTATATAGCTAAAGTTTATTGAAAAACACTAAAATAGGAGGAAAAACAATGGACTATAGTAAACTGTATGCAAAAGTCATCCATGAACAAGTAAAAGATACCTTATCATTAGTAGAAATAGAAAAACTCATCGAACACCCAAAATACGCACACCTTGGGGACCTGGCTTTCCCAGCTTTTATTTTATCAAAAACATTAAGAAAATCTCCAGTTGTCATTGCAAAAGAATTGGCTGACAAAATAAAACATGATGTATTTGAAAAAGTAGTCGCTGAAGGTCCATATGTAAATGTATATCTAAAAAAAGAATTAGTAAGTATTGGGGTTTTGGATAGTGTCCTTACAGAAGGAAATACTTACGGTTCCTTAACATTCGGAAACAGCGAAACGATTACGATCGACCTCTCCTCTCCGAATATAGCAAAACCATTTTCAATGGGGCACTTACGTTCAACTGTAATTGGAAATGCACTGGCCAATTTAGCCGAGAAATGTGGTTTTAAAACAGTAAGAATAAATCACTTAGGCGACTGGGGCACTCAGTTTGGAAAGTTGATTGTGGCCTATCAATTATGGGGAAATGAACAGCAAGTTAGAAGTAATCCAATTAAAGAGTTACTAAGTTTATATGTGAAATTCCATGAAGAAGCTCTAGGAAATAAACAATTAGAAGACGAAGCAAGAAGTTGGTTTAAGAAATTAGAGGACGGAAACGAAGAAGCACTTTCTCTTTGGAAATGGTTCCATGATGAGTCTTTAAAAGAATTCAAAAAAATATATAAACTATTAAATATTCGTTTTGATAGTTTTAATGGAGAAGCGTTTTATAATGACAAAATGGGAGAAACGCTTGAATTATTAAAAGAAAAAGGTTTGTTAGAGACTTCCGATGGTGCTGAGATTGTTTCTCTTGAAGAATATAATCTTCCTCCTTGTTTAATAAAGAAATCAGATGGGGCAACATTATATGCTACCCGTGATTTAACAGCAGCACTTTACCGTCAAAAGGAGTATGGCTTTTCTAAAGCGTTGTATGTAGTTGGGCACGAACAAAGCCTTCATTTTCAACAAGTATTTAAAACATTAGGCAAAATGGGCTTTGCTTGGTCCAATGAAATGACACATATTCCATTTGGCTTTATTTTAAAGGATGGGAAAAAGATGTCTACTCGTAAAGGAAAAGTAGTTCTATTAGAAGAAGTGTTGAAAGAAGCTATTGACCTTGCTAAGAAAAATATTGAATCGAAAAACCCAAATTTAGCTTCAAGAAATAAAGTCGCTAAACAAGTTGGGGTTGGAGCCGTTATTTATCATGATTTAAAAAATGACCGCTTGAACAATATAGAATTTTCATTAGAAGAAATGCTTACGTTTGAAGGTAACACTGGTCCTTATGTGCAATATTCAAATGCTCGTGCTTTTTCCATCTTAAGAAAAGCACCAACCACAGCAGATGAGAAGCTTACTGGTCTTAGTGACGAATATAGTTGGTCCGTCATTAAATTATTAATGAAATTCCCGCTAGTTGTTGAAAAAAGTTTTGCAAACTATGATCCTTCTCAAATTACCAAATACTTATTTGAGCTTTCACAAGAATTTAATAAGTTTTACAGTCATGTAAAAGTATTAGAAGAAGGCCCCAAACTCAGCTCAAAACTTGCACTAGTAAAAGCAGTAACAATCGTACTCCAAGAAGGATTACACCTATTAGGAATGGAAGCTCCTGAAGAAATGTAAACTTTATTTTTAATTTTGGAAGAACTAGCTGTTGTTATCCGTGCAAGGCGGAGACTCCTGCGGGAGAAGCGGGGAGCGGGAGACCCCACAGACGAAGCCTTGCACGGAAAACAACAGCGGACTTTAACACAGCAAAAAATCTTTAATAGAAGAGGCCTATTATATAAAAAAAGTATATTTTCTCCCTAACCTGGCAACTATGGTAAAAAAATGTCGGTTTAAGGGGAGTGAAGAATATGACAAAAGTAAGACAAGATGCATGGTCACATGAAGAAGATCTATTATTAGCAGAAACAGTCCTACGATATATTCGTGATGGTGGAACACAGCTAGGTGCATTTGATGAAGTTGGAGATAAGCTTAACAGAACATCAGCTGCTTGTGGTTTTCGCTGGAACGCTGAAGTAAGAAAAAAGTACGAGCATGCTGTTTCCATTGCAAAAAAACAACGTAAAGAGAAAAAGCGTGCATTTGATAAAATGAAAAAGCAAGAAGAAAAACAACAAGCTCTTGCTACAACAGTTGTTGCACCTTCTGCAATGGAATTGCTACCAGTTTCATTTTCTAGAGCATATCAAGGAATAACTCAAAACATGGATCGTGAAACTATTACAGTGGAGGCATCAGAGGAGCTTACTCCTGTTCCACAAAGGACTAATCAAAATATAACACTCGATGATTGCATTTCCTTTTTAACAACATTCGAGCGAAATAATCAAAACGAATATGCAATGAAAATGGAAAATGAGAGACTCCAACGCGAAAATGCAGAACTAAAAAGGAAACATGATGAACTACTAGCAAAAGTTATTAAATTAGAGAAACAACAAGAGACGGTTCAAGAAGACTACCAAATGCTTGTTCAAATTATGGACCGCGCACGTAAATTAACTGGATTCGAAAATGAAGTAATGTAAAAATCCGTGGAATGAGTCCACGGATTTTTTCTTTTTAGTATAGTTATTATCCAATGATTGCGTAAATAATGAAGTAACATATGAAACATAAAATCGATCCTACTAAAAAAGGGCCAATTGTTAATGTCGCTTTTTCATGTTCCGGTTTGTAACTCCCTAGTAAGGCGTCAAAAACTGCGACCTGTGAGTTTTTCGATAGAGCATCCCCAGTTGAACCCATTAAAAAGGCAAAGAAAACAAAGAATAAAGAACCAAAAAACAATGTTGATAATAAATTTGTGTCAAAGAAAAAGGAAAATCCAAATAAAATTCCTAGTTCTACTACCAATACAATACCAACAAATAATAAGTATTTTTTCAAACATTGTCACCTCCATATAGCTTTTATAAAAATATACGTTTATAGTTGTAGAAAGTTTCAAATTTTCTGACTAAAAAAACAAAGAGGTACTGTTCATGAGAACAGCACCTCTTCATGACCTATACCATTAACAGTTTGCCATATAATAAAAAAATTCTTTATACACAAATGGACCGAATCCCAAATATTCTAAATGAGGGTCCATCTTTTTTTCAAAATGAGTATATAGAAAATACATCGTTGTATCTACCTCCTTTAGTTTAAGGGCTATTTTAATCTAGTGGATCTTTTCGGCAACCATTCATCTAATGGTTCTGGTAGCCTACCATCTTTAAAGCTCATGGATGTATGCCCACCACTTACAAGCTTGTATGTTTTATCTTTACTTGAAACTAGATTCATGATTGGATAAGTTTGAGATTGTGGTACGAGTTTGTCATCTTTTGCGGATATTACTAATAAATTGGCGGTAATGTTTTCGAGGTGAACAGGACGACCTTTTATTTTTATTTTCCCTTTTACTAACTTATTTTCACGGACGAAATCGTTGATTAACTGTTTTAGAGCTGCACCTGCAAAAGGTATATGCCCTTCTGTCCAATCATTAAAACGATGCCACTTTTGAACGTACTTTTCATCGTCATGTTTATTCAAAAGTGCTAAATATCTACTATAATATAATGGCGATGTTATCATTCTCACTCCCGCCTTCATAAAAAGTGCAGGAATTATACCATATGCATCAATAATATCATCCACTTGTAATTCTCCATTTCTAAAATCTTTCATCAACTGATCGTATTGATTTAGTTCACTAAAGTCTATCGGAGTTACATCAAGAATTAGATTTCTAATTGGTTCATCCGCAATAGCTGCATACACTGCTGCGAACGTGCCCCCTAGACAGTAACCAATAATAGAAACCTCTTTGGCGTTTGCATGCCTTAGGCAACGGCGCACAGCATTTTGGATATAGTCTACAATATATTCATCTACTGTTATATCTTTGTCTTCATATCCAGGAATACCAAAATCTAACAAATAAACATCATATCCATTATTGACAAACGATTCAATCATGCTTGAACCAGGCAACAGATCAAGAATAAAAGATTGGTTCACCAATGAGTATATAAGGAATAATGGTTCTTTATATTGTTTTTTAGGGGATTTGTAATACCATAATGTTGCTTTGTTTTTTTTCCAAAGCGCTTCTCTTTTAGTTGGACCATCCATCGTCACATGTTGCAATCTAAAAAAAGGCTTTTCGTTATTGAAATTACTCATGTTTACTGCCTCTTTTCTTACTAAACAAGCCGTCACCTACTGGAAAAAATAAGGGCGAATGCTCATCACTTTTGCTTCTTTTATCTGTTACCATTTGCATGGTTGGCAGTTTTATTGCTCTATTTGTTAAATCGTTAATAGATTTTTTTAAATCTAATATTTCTTCTTCTAAATTATCTATCTTTTCTTCTGTTTGAATAACTAGTTTTGCTAGATTTGCTATATCATTTTTTGTCGGTTGATTGAAATGGATAGATAAAATCTCCATATAATCTTGTAGCTGTTTCAATAGCATTGCATACATTTCACCGTTCTCTGTAGCCATTGTCGCTAATCCTTGTTTATTTAAATGCTTTTTTATTTCTTCGTTTAACTGTTTCTCTAATTCCACTGCTTTTTTACTTAAAACTCTAAAGCTATTTCGATCCATGTTGAAGCCTCCTTTACTTTTTTATACTAATGCTGTAATTCCACCATCAACAACTAATACATGTCCCGTCACGTAATTTGAAGCCTTTGAAGCCAAGAATAACGCAGCTCCTTTTAAGTCTTCCTCATTTCCAAATCGACCAGCTGGAATGTTCCTAACAATTGCTTTGTTCATATCCGATAACACTTTTTCCGTCATTTTTGTAGGGAAAAAACCTGGCGCTATTGCATTAACTTGTATATGGTGTGGAGCTAGTTTTACAGCTAGATCTTTCGTAAATGTCATCAAAGCTCCTTTACTTGTGTTATAGGCAATCGTATCAAGAAGTTTAGGTGGGGTTCCACCAAATCCAGTAACGGAAGCAATGTTAATAATTTTTCCTCCACCTTGTTTTATCATTTCTTTTGTAACTGCTTGACTGAACAAAAACGCTCCCTTCACGTTTACAGCCATGACTTTGTCCCATTTTTCTTCAGGTAGTTCTAAAAAAGGAGCAATCCACGATGTTCCACTATTATTAATTAAAATATCAACAGAATCGAACTTTCTAATTGTTTCATTGACCACATGTTCAATATCTTTTGATTTGGTAATATCACACTTTAAAGCTAAAGTTTTTACACCAATTCCTTTTAATTCCTCACAAGCTCGTTCGCAAACTTCTAGATTACGGGAGCAAAGGACGATATTTGCTCCTGCTTCTGCTAATGCATGAGCCATTTGTACACCGAGACCCTTTCCACCACCTGTAATAATGGCAGTTTTGTTTTCTAGATTAAATAACTGATTCATTTCCAATGTAAATCCCTCCCGTCTTGCTAGTGTAACTTTCAACTCTATAATTGACTTCCATACATTATAGATGAACGCTAGTCTTTTTGTGCGTAAAATAAGGGTTTCGCCCTAGCATATTTTTAGTAGATTGGGTGGGTGTAGTAGGTAAAATACTAGTTTTTAATTTAGAACCTTATAAATTCCATAGAAAAAACGGATAGAAAAGTTGAGCTTTTCTATCCGTTACTTTATTTTTTATCTACACC